>JBNJKM010000005.1:0-254651 GCA_051751085.1 Actinomycetota bacterium
CAGCAGCGCGCGGTGCGCTCGGCCGTCGGCAGGTCGGCCCTCAGGTCTCCTGCCGGTGGCCGAGCTGCTCCGGCTCGCCCGTCCGCGCCAGGATCGCGGCCTCATCCTCCCTGGCCCGACGGCGCGCCTCGCTGACGCCGAAGAGGTAGACGGCGTCGAGGATGCCGAGGGTGTTCGTGACGAGCAGCGTCGCGAACCACGGCTTGCTGCCGTCCTTCGCCGCCTGCCAGAGCGACACGCCCTTCCACGCGAGGCTCCACGCCACTGCCGCGGCGACGAGTCCGCGCGCCTCGGGTCGCTGCATCCGGTGCGCGAGGTCCGGGTGGCTGCGCAGCTGCTGCTCCATGGCTGTCCCATCGTGGTCGATCGGGCCCGCGAGCGCGGGTCGCTCGACCCTCACTGTCGCACGGTGCACCCGGCGTCGCCAGAGCGCATCCGAGCCGTCAGCACTCGATGAACGCCACCGCGAGGCCTCCGAGCGAGGTCTCCTTGTACTTGTCGCTCATGTCGGCGCCCGTGCGGCGCATCGTCTCGACGGCGGTGTCGAGGCTCACGTAGTGCGTGCCGTCGCCCTGCTGGGCCATCCGCGCCGCGTTGATGGCCTTCACGCTCGCCATCGCGTTGCGCTCGATGCAGGGGATCTGCACGAGTCCCTTGATGGGGTCGCACGTGAGGCCGAGGTTGTGCTCGATGCCGATCTCAGCGGCGTTCTCGATCTGCTCCGGGGTCGCGCCGAGGACCGCGGCGAACCCGGCGGCGGCCATCGCGCACGCGGAGCCCACCTCGCCCTGGCAGCCGACCTCGGCGCCCGAGATCGAGGCGTTCGACTTGATGATGATGCCGATCGCGCCCGCGACGAGCAGGAAGCGCACCTGCCACGACACCTCGTCGTCGACGCAGTTCGCGAAGCGGTCGGCGTAGTGCATGACGGCCGGGATGATGCCGGCGGCCCCGTTCGTCGGCGCGGTGACGACGCGGGCGCCTGCGGCGTTCTCCTCGTTCACGGCGAGCGCGTAG
The DNA here is from genome assembly GCA_051751085.1 of Actinomycetota bacterium. GTDB lineage: Bacteria > Actinomycetota > Actinomycetes > Actinomycetales > Microbacteriaceae > Agrococcus. Next base: position 1,018 of record JBNJKM010000005.1, read on the forward strand.
AGGTTCACCCACTCCATGCCCTCGAGCAGGTCGGGACGGCCGGTCTTGGGCGCCGCGTCGCGCGCGAGCAGCTTCTCGTGCCAGTCCTTGGAGCGGCGCTTGACGTCGAGCCCCCCCGGCAGGATGCCGTCGGTCGCGATGCCGTGCGCGACGCACTCCTGCATGACCTGCCAGATGCGCTCGAGCTGCGCGATGGTCTGCTCGCGCGGCCGCCAGGCGGTCTCGTTCTCGAGCATGAGCTCGGCCACCGACAGCCCCGTCTCGCGGCAGCGTGCGACGAGCTCGTCGCCGTGCGTGAACGGGTAGCGCACCGGATGCGCCTGCGTCGCGGGCTCGGGGACGGGCGAGAGCACGTCGCCCTCGTCGTGCCGCATGACGAATCCGCCGCCGATCGAGTAGTAGCCGGCGGTCGCGACGGTCTCGTCGTCGGCGTCGTAGGCGGTGATGCGCAGCGCGTTGGGGTGCTCGGGCCGCACGGTGAGCGGACGGAACACGAACACCTTCGCGGCGTCGAACGGCACGGTGCGCCGACCCGCGAGGTGCAGCTCGGCGGTGGCGCGGATGCGCTCGAGCGTCTCGGCGATCTGCGGCGTCTCGACGGTGTCGGGCGCGAGTCCCGAGAGGCCGAGCATGATCGCCGTGTCGGTGCCGTGGCCGGAGCCGGTGGCGCCGAGCGAGCCGAACAGGTCGACGCGCAGCCGCACGATCTCGTCGAAGCGGCCGGACGCATCCGCCTGCATGACGAAGTCGAGCGCGGCCCGCATCGGGCCGATCGTGTGCGACGACGACGGGCCGATGCCGATCTTGAACATGTCGAGCACGGAGAGCGATTCGAAGACGGGAGCCGTCTCGGTCGCGTGCCGCCCGAGCGCTGCGGGCGCGGTCAGCGGGGCAGTGGGAACGTGCGAGGTCACGATCGGCTCCTTCGCCGAGGCGCAGCGGAGCCGGGGTGGCGGCTCAGGCGCTGCGGCCCGTCTGGTACTCGTCAGCGTAGTCGTCGTCCTCAGTCTCAGCGTCGGGCTGGTACTGGGCGTAGTCGGCCCACTTCTCGGCCTCCGGGTGGTCCGCGGGGGCCGCGCCCAGCTCTGCCGCCAGGATGTTGTAGTTGATGTTCGGGCTGAACGACTTCAGCTCGCGTGCCAGCTTCGTGTGCTTGGCCTTCTGGCGACCACGTCCCATGCTGGACCCCCTTGCGGACGGCGTCGGCACGAGGCCGACGGACGGTGAGACAAATGCGGTGATAAGTCCAACCTCCATCCTAGCATCGCGCCCGCCTGTCGTCTGTGGCACTGCCATGCGTGGGGATAGGGTTCCGCACCGCTACACGGGGGCCGCCGGGACGAGCATCGCACCGAGGACGAGGCCCGCGGATGCGGCGATCGCGCCGCCGACGACGGTGACGGCGACCGTCGCGATGGCGTGGCCGCCGCGACGGCGGTCGAGCTGCTCGACGGCGTGCACCGCGAACGCCGAGTAGGTCGAGAGGCCGCCGCAGAAGCCCGTCACGAGGATCGCGCGCCAGGCGTCGTCGAGCACGAGCAGGCTCGTGAGGATGCCGGCGAGCAGGCTCGCGACGAGGTTGACGCCCACGGTCGCGCGCACCGGCCGCTCGCGCGCCAGGGCTCCGGTGAGGAATCGCACGACCGCGCCCGCGCCGCCGGCCACGGCGATGCCCAGCAGCTCGAGCGGCGTCACGCGGCCCGCTCCCTCGCGAGGCGGCGTCCGAGCACGAGGCCGGCCCACGCGGCGACGAGGCCCGCCGCGAGCATCCCGACCGCGAGCGCGATCCCGGGCAGGGCGGGCACGAGCGTCGACCAGCCGCCGCTCGCGGCGCCCGCCGAGACGCTCGCGACCGCCACAGCGCTGAAGGTCGTGAAGCCGCCCAGCAGGCCGGCGCCGATGCCGTGCCGCAGCCAGTCGGGCGCGCCCGCGAGCGCCGCGACGGCGACCCCGAGCAGCGCGGAGCCGACGGCATTGACCGCGAGCAGGGCCCATCCGTCGGCGATCGAGGCCTCGAGCATCGCGCGCGCGGCGGTGCCGAGCGCGCCGCCCACCGCGACGGCGAGCACGGAGCGGGCGAAGAGCATGTCGCCAGCGTAGGGCGACGCCCGGAGCGGCCTTGACGTTGCCGCAGCGTCAACCTCTAGCGTCATCGACATGGAGTGGTCGATCCAGCGCATCGCGAAGCTCGCCGGCGTCTCGAGCCGCACCCTGCGGCACTACGACGCCGTCGGCATCCTCGCCCCTGCCCGCACCGACGCGGGCGGGATGCGCTGGTACGACGAGGCATCGCTCGCCCGGCTGCAGCGCATCCTGCTGCTGCGCGGGCTGGGCGTGGGCATCCCGGCGATCGCCGACAGCCTCGAGCGCGCATCCGACGAGCAGGCGCTCGCCGCGCACCTCGCCGACCTCGAGCGCGAGGCCGACCGCATCCGCAGGCAGATCCGCGCCGTCGAGCAGACGCTGCGGGCACGGGAGAAGGGAGACGCCATGACGGCAGAGGACGCGCTCGACGGGTTCGATCAGCGCCAGTACGAGCAGGAGGTGACCGAGCGCTGGGGTGCCGACGCCTGGAAGCAGGGTCAGGACTGGTGGACGCGCATGTCGGACGACGACAAGCGCGGCTTCCAGCAGGAGCATCGCGACATCGCCGCAGGCTACGCCGCGGCTCGTGAGGCGGGGGAGGCCGTCGAGTCGGCGCGCGTGCAGGCGCTCGTCGAGCGGCACTACCGCTGGGTCGGCGCCGGCTGGCAGACGGCCGAGCCCGACGTCGGCATGTTCGCCGGGCTCGGCGACATGTACGTCGCCGACGAGCGGTTCGCCGCCAACTACGGCGGCACCGAGGGAGCCGAGTACGTGCGCGACGCGATGCGCGCGTTCGCGGCGAAGCGGCAGCAGTAGCGCGATCGGCCAGGGGCGGATGCGGGGGGTCGACCCCGTATCCGCCCCATAGTTTCAGGTGCGAGGATCGCCGAGTGCATCTGCTCTCGCTCGCCAGCCTCAAGAACCGCGCGCTCATCGTCCTCGCGACGATCTGCATCGCCATCTTCGGCGGGGTCGCCCTCACGAGCCTCAAGACCGAGCTGACGCCGGAGCTCGAGCTGCCTGCCGTCGTCGTCACGACGACCCTGCCCGGCGCGAGCCCCGAGATCATGAGCGAGGACGTCACCGGACCCATCGAGCGGGCGATCCAGTCGGTGCCGGGCCTCGAGGGCACGACGGGCACCTCGTCGACGAGCTCGAGCGTCGTGTTCGCCGAGTTCACCTACGGCATCAACATCCCGACCACCGAGCAGCGCGTGCAGCAGGCGGTCAACCGCATCCTCTCGCAGCTGCCGGAGAACGCCGAGCCGACCGTGCTCACCGGCTCGATCGCCGACTTCCCCGTGCTGCGCGTGGCCATCTCGGCACCCGGCGACCAGTCGGCGCTCGTCGACCGCATCGAGACGATCGCCGTGCCGCAGCTCGAGCGCACCGAGGGCGTGCGCGCCGTGCAGCTGCAGGGCGCGCCCGGGCAGCGCATCACGATCGGCCCCGACGACGGCGCGCTCGGCGCCGCGGGCTTCTCGCGCATCGACATCACCGAGGCGATCGACGAGCACGGCCAGCTGCTGCCCGGCGGCACCGTCGACGACGGCGACCAGACGCTCAGCGTGCAGATCGGCGAGCGGCTCGGCTCGGTCGAGGACGTCGAGAGCCTCCCGCTCAGTCGGGAGCAGGCTGCCGAGCCCGACCCGGCGAACCCCGCGAACGCGCCTCCGGCGACCGAGACGGTGACCATCGGCGACATGGCGGAGGTCGCCCTCGAGCAGGACCCGGTCTCGTCGATCGCGCTCGTCGACGGCGAACCGGCCATCATCCTCTCCATCACGAAGACGCAGGCGTCGAACACCGTCGACGTCTCGCGCGCGGTGCAGGAGCTGCTGCCGAGCCTGCAGTCCGAGCTCGGCGACGACGTCACCTTCACCACGGTGCTCGACCAGGCGCCCTACATCGAGCACTCGGTCGAGGCGCTCGCGGTCGAGGGCGTGCTCGGCCTCATCTTCGCCATCCTCGTCATCCTCGTCTTCCTCTGGTCCGTGCGCTCGACGATCGTCACCGCCGTGTCGATCCCGGTCTCGGTGCTCATGACCTTCATCGGGATGTGGGCGGCCGGCTACTCGCTCAACGTGCTGACGCTCGGCGCCCTCACGCTCTCGATCGGCCGCGTCGTCGACGACTCGATCGTCGTCATCGAGAACATCAAGCGGCACCTCGTGTTCCAGCCGTCCCGGTCGAAGGCGATCCTGGATGCGGTGCGCGAGGTCGCGGGCGCGATCACCGCGTCGACGGTCACGACCGTCATCGTCTTCCTGCCGCTCGCCTTCGTGAGCGACATCACGGGCGAGCTCTTCCGGCCGTTCGCGCTCACCGTGTCGATCGCCCTGCTGTCGTCGCTCGTCATCTCGCTCACGATCGTCCCCGTGCTCGCCTCCTGGCTGCTCAAGCGGCCGAAGCAGGCGCTCGAGGCGGAGGAGGCTGCCGCCGCCCGCGCCGCGGCCGCCATCGAGGAGCGCCCGACGCGACGCTCCCTGCTCGGCCGGCGCCGCGCGACCGCAGCGCAGCCCGCGCTCGCGAGCCGGGTCGCCGACGACGAGCCGGCGGACGAGCCGGCCGACCTGCCGGAGCGCCCCGACCGCTTGCGCCGCGGCTACCGCCCGATCCTGCTCGCGACGCTGCGTCGCCCGTGGCTCGTGCTCATCGGCGCCGTCGTCGTGCTGGGCGCGAGCGTCGCGGCCCTGCCGCTGCTCGCGACGAACTTCCTCGGCGACGACGGCCAGACCACCGTGCAGGTGTCGCAGACGCTCGAGCCGGGCGCATCGCTCGACGCGCAGCTCGAGGCCGCGGAGTCGCTCACCGCCGAGATCGAGGGGCTCGAGGGCGTCGAGACCGTCTCGGCGACCGTGTCGAGCGGCGCCGGCTCCTTCGCGGCATTCACGGGTGGTGGCGGCGGCGGCGCGATCAGCTACGGCGTGATCGCTGCCGAGGGCACGGACATGCCGGCGCTCCGCGAGCGCATCCTGGGCGCCGCCGACGGCGCGGAGGGCGACATCACCGTCGGCCAGTCCGCGGGACTCGGCGGCAGCGACATCGAGATCGACGTGCAGGCGCCCACGCCCGACGCGCTCGAGGCGGCCACCGCATCCGTCGTGGACAGCGTGACGGGCCTCGACGGGGTCGCGCAGGTGACCGACTCGCTCGAGGGCGCCCAGCCGCTCGTGCAAGTCGCCGTCGACCGGGAGCTCGCCGCGAGCATCGGGCTGAGCGAGGCGGCCGTCTCCGGCCTCGTCGCGCAGGCGATGCAGCCGACGCCAGTGGGGGAGATCCAGCTCGACGGCTCGCTCGTGCGCATCTGGCTCGACGCGATCGCGCCGGCGACCACGCTCGACGAGCTGCGCGCGCTCGAGCTGCCGACGCCCACGGGCGTGCTGCCGCTCTCCGACGTCGCCGAGGTCACCCAGGTCGAGGGCCCCGTGTCGATCTCGACGAGCGACGGCGCGCGCACCGCGACCGTCACGATCACGCCGAACGCCGCCGACGTCGGCGGGGTGTCGGGCGGCGTCCAGACGGCGCTCGCCGACCTCGAGCTCGCCGACGGCGCGAGCGCCGAGGTGGGCGGCGTCGCGACGCAGATCACGGAGGCGTTCACGCAGCTGGGCATCGCGGCGCTCATCGCAGTGCTGCTCGTCTACGTCGTCATGGTGGCGACGTTCAAGAGCCTGCTGCAGCCCTTCCTGCTGCTCGTGTCGGTGCCGTTCGCGGCGACCGGTGCGATCGCGATGCAGCTCCTCACGGGCGTGCCGCTCGGCGTCGCGTCGATGGTCGGCGTGCTCATGCTCGTCGGCATCGTGGTGACGAACGCGATCGTGCTCATCGACCTGGTCAACCAGTACCGCGATCGCGGGCTGAGCGTGCGCGAGGCGCTCGTCGAGGGCGCCGAGCGGCGATTGCGCCCCATCCTCATGACGGCCGCCGCGACGATCTTCGCCCTCATCCCGATGGCGGCGGGCCTCACGGGGCAGGGCGGATTCATCTCGCAGCCGCTCGCGATCGTCGTGATCGGCGGGCTCATCTCCTCGACGATCCTGACGCTCATCGTGCTCCCCGTGCTGTACCTGGTGGTCGAGGGCGCGATCGAGCGCCGGCGCATCCGGTCCGGCAGCGGCACGCGAGCCGACCGTCGCGGCGAGCTCGCGGAGGCAGGCGCACGCTGACGGCACTCACAGCCGACGTCTGGCCAGGCGTTGGTTGAATGGGCAGACCTTCGAGCGTCGGAAGGAGGGGTGTCGGTGCCGAGCTTCCTCATCGTCCACTGCGCGAGCCAGGACGGACGCCTGGACGCGTACCGCCAGCCCCCGACCCTCGACGTCGGAGGCCTGCGCGTGCCGCTCGACTGGGGTGACATCACCCTGCATGTGCCGAGCGGCGACCTGCCGGTGACCGTGTTCGTGACGCGCACCTCCGGTCTGGTCGAGGGCGCCACGATCACGGTGCGGGCCCCGGCCGCGACCGGCACACGGCTGACCTTCGTGCCGCCGCTGCAGCCCGGCGGTACGTCGCACCTGCGCATCGACGGCCAGTGGCCGGCCGATTCGTCGATGCACTACTACGCCGCGCGCGACGCGCGCACGCTCACGGCGCCCGCCGTCTCCTCGGTGCCGACCCCCACCATGGGCACCGGCCTGCGGGCGAGCCCTGCGGCGCAGCAGCCGATCGTGCCGACCGCGCCGGTGGGTCCCGCCCCGGGATCCACGGGGTCCGTGCCGTCGGGTCGCTCCTCGTTCGGGCACGAGCAGGGGGCGCTCGTCGACCCGGTGCGACCGTCGGCGGAGGCGCCGATGCAGACCGCCTACTCCCCGTCGCAGCCCGCCCCGTCGCAGGGCCGGCCGTCCTTCGGCCAGCGGCAGCCGCCGCAGGTCGGGGTGGACCTGTACGGCCGTCCGCGCTTCGCGGGCGGCGGCCAGGCGCCGCCCATCCCCACCCCCGCGGAGTTCGACCGCCTCGAGCGCGAGGCGCAGGAGGCGCAGGCCCGCGCGTACGAGGCGTGGGCCGAGCAGCAGCGCGCGCAGGCGGCGATGCAGGCGCCCGGGGTGTCGCAGGGGCGCCCAGGCGCGTCGCCGCACGACGGCGCGCCGCAGCCGGTGGGGCTTCCTGGCGCGAGCGCGGGCCAGGCGCAGCCGGGCTGGTACCCCGACCCGTATCGGCGGTCGGATGCGCGCTGGTTCGACGGCAGGCAGTGGACGTCCTCGGTGATGCGCGCCGGGGTCCGCGTGCAGGACACGCCCCGCTGACCGCAGCTGCCCCTGTCGCTGGAGGCACGATTGCCGTAAGGTGGACAGGTCGGCTCGGGACAGGCGCGTACTTGTGCGCCACATGGAGTGTCGCCGCGGCCGGAGATCCCGCGAGCACCCTCGCGGTCGACCAATGCCGCGATGACTGCGGCACACCCGCGCGAGCTATCTTCTCGCGCGCAATCTCGAGATGAGCGATGGCACGCAACGAACAGCGCCCGCACGGCGCACAGCGATCGACCGACCGACAGACGAGCCGCCCCGGCTCCCGCAGCGCCGGGCACCGCGGGCACCGCGACGAGCAGCCCTCGAAGGGCCGCTGGAACCGCGATGACCGCGAGCGCCGCGGCCAGTCCGGCCCCGGCCGTCCAACGGACGGCGCCTCGCGCCGCCCCAACTGGACGCCGCCGGAGGAGCGCAGCCGCGACGACCGTCGCGGCCCCGCCTTCCGCACCCGCGGCTCGGCCCAGGGCGGCCGCGACCACCAGCGCGACGACCGCGTGCACCGCGGCGAGCGTCCCCGCACCTTCGACCGCGCCCGCGACGAGCAGCACGGCCGAGGCCGCGCTGCGTCCGACGACCGCCGTCCGGCTCGCGACGACCGCGGTGGCGAGCGTCGCTTCGACGACCGCCGTCCGGCCCGTGACGACCGCGGTGGCGAGCGTCGCTTCGACGACCGCCGTCCGGCTCGTGATGACCGCACGTTCGGCGACCGCCGTCCGGCTCGCGACGACCGCGGTGGCGAGCGTCGCTTCGACGACCGCCGTCCGGCTCGCGATGACCGCACGTTCGGCGACCGCCGTCCGGCTCGCGACGACCGCGGTGGCGAGCGTCGCTTCGACGACCGCCGTCCGGCTCGCGACGACCGCTCCTCGAGCGATCGCCGTCCGGCTCGCGACGACCGCGCGTTCGGCGACCGCCGCCCCGCTCGCGACGACCGCCGTCCGGCGCGCGGCGAGCGCCCGCGCGATCGCTTCGACGAGCGCCCGCGCCGCGACAGCACCTACTACCCGTCGGCCGACTCCAAGCCGTTCGCTCCGAAGCAGGACGTCGTGCTCGACCGCCTCGAGGCGACGTCGATCCGGGCTGAGGATGTCGAGGGCGTCAGCTTCACCGACCTGGGCCTGGGCACCGGGATCGCTGCCGCGCTGAAGACGCTCGGCGCACCCGCACCGTTCCCGATCCAGGCCGCCACGATCCCCGACGTGCTCGCGGGTCGCGACGTGCTCGGCCGCGGCCGCACCGGCTCCGGCAAGACGATCGCGTTCGGCGCCCCCATCACCGAGCTGCTCACGCGCAACCGCCCCGAGCGCCGTGAGATCGGCCGGCAGCCGCGCGCCATCATCCTGGCCCCGACGCGCGAGCTCGCGCAGCAGATCAACCACACGATCATGACCCTCGGTCGCGCCGTGGGCGTCTTCACCACGGTCATCGTCGGTGGCGTGAAGCAGGACCGCCAGGTCGAGTCGCTCCGTCGCGGCGTCGACATCGTGATCGGCACGCCCGGTCGCATCGAGGACCTCATCGAGCAGGGCCGTCTCAACCTCGGCGCCGTCGAGATCGCGGTGGTCGACGAGGCCGACCACATGTGCGAGCTCGGCTTCCTCGAGCCCGTGCAGCGCATCCTCCGCGGCACTCGCCACGGCAGCCAGAAGCTGCTCTTCTCGGCCACGCTCGACTCGGAGGTCGCGACCATCGTGCGCGAGTTCCTGCCGACGCCGGCCGTGCACGAGGTCGCCGGTGAGGACCAGGAGACGTCGACGATCGAGCACCAGGTGCTCGTCGCCGACCGCTTCGACAAGGATGCGGTGCTCGAGCAGATCGTGCGGAACCCGGGCCGCATCATCGTCTTCACGCGCACCCGCGCCTACGCCGACCGGCTCGCGGAGCAGTTCAGCGACGCCGGCATCGACTCTGCGAGCCTGCACGGCGACCTCAACCAGTCGCAGCGCAACCGCGCCCTCGACAAGCTGCGCCGCGGCAAGATCGACGTGCTCGTCGCGACCGACGTCGCCGCCCGCGGCATCCACATCGACGATGTGGCGCTCGTCGTGCAGGCCGACCCGCCGGACGAGTACAAGACGTACCTGCACCGCTCGGGCCGCACGGGCCGCGCGGGCAACAACGGCCGCGTGGTCACCGTGATCGCGCCCGCGCGCCGCAAGCGCATGCAGGAGCTGCTGCAGCGGGCCGAGATCAAGGCGCCGATGATCCCCGTGCGTCCGATGTCGGACGTGCTGGACTCGCTCACGGTGCCGCCGGTCTCCCCGGAGGCCGAGCTGGCAGCGACCGCCGCGGAGTAGTCCGCGCAGCGCCCATGACGGCCCGGATCCACGAGATCCGGGCCGTCTGCCGCGTCCCGGGGCAGTCGGGCTTGCGTTGCCAGGGGGCTGGCGTAGCGTGAGGGCATGCGCGTCGTGGTCATCGGTGGTTCCGGGAACGCGGGTGCGGCGATCGTCCGGGCCCTCGGCAGGAGGGGCGCGCAGGCTGTGCCGCTGTCGCGCTCCGGGAAGGCCATCGCCGGGGCGCCGGGCGCGAAGGCCGACATCGTCTCGGGTGAGGGGCTGGACGCCGCCCTCGAGGATGCGGATGCGATCGTCGACGCGGTGAACTCGCGCAACCCGCTCGATCTCAAGCCCTTCACGATCGGCGCGCGCAACGTGATCGCGGCGGCCGAGCGGGCCGGCGTCGGCCGCGCCGTGCTGGTGTCGATCCTCGGCGTCGAGCGATCGCGACTGCAGTACCACCGCAAGAAGCGGGAGCAGGAGCTCACCTACCTCGGCTCGTCGATGCAGGTCTCGGTCGTGCGCGCCTCGCAGTTCCACGAGTGGTCGGTCGACTTCTTCGAGACCGGCTCGGCCGTCGGGGCGATCCCCGTGTTCCTCGGCGGCAGGCTGCAGCCCGTCGACGTCGGCGAGGTCGCCGACCTGGTCGCCGACGAGGCGACCGCCCCCTCCGGTGAGCAGATCCTCGACATCGCCGGGCCGCAGGTGCGGGTCTCGCGCGAGCTCGCGAAGGCATGGCAGGCGGCGACGGGCGCGCGCGGGCTCATCGTCAACGGGCCGTTCCCGCCCACGATGCTCGACTACCTGCGCAGCGGCGCGAACCTCACCGAGGAGCGCAAGGGCAGGATCAGCTTCGAGGAGTGGCTGGCGCGCAGGCGCTGACCGCCATGGACGACGCCGCGCTGCAGGCGATCGCCGACGCGGCGGTCGAGCGGCACGGCGTGCCAGGGGTCGTGACCGGCATCGCCGACGCCGAGCGCGCATCCGTCGCCGTCGCCGGCGACCGCGCGCTGGGCGGCGCGCGGATGACGCGCGACACCGTGTTCCGCGTCGCGTCGGTGACGAAGCCGATCGTGGCCGCGGCGGCGATGGCGCTCGTCGAGCGCGGCGTCCTCCGCCTCGAGGCGCCCGTCGCCGAGTGGCTGCCGGAGCTCGCCGAGCTGCGCGTGCTGCGCGACCCGGCAGCGCCGCTCGACGACAGCGAGCCCGCCGCCCGGCCGGTGCTCGTCGAGCACCTGCTCGCCCTCCGCGGAGGGCTTGGCTTCACGGGCGACATGGCCACGCCGCTCACCCGCGCCCTGGTCGAGCAGCTGCACCAGGGGTCGCCGGCACCGGCGGGCTGGCCCGGTCCGGATGCGTGGCTCGACGAGGTGCGGCGGCTGCCGCTCGCGCACCCGCCGGGGGAGGGCTGGACGTACAACACCGGGCTCGACATCGCCGGCGTGCTGCTCGCCCGGGCGGCGGGCGCGAGCCTCGGCGAGGTGCTCCGCGACACGATCCTCGACCCGCTCGGGATGGCCGACACCGGCTTCCGCCTGCGCGCCGAGCAGATCGGCCGCACCGCCACGGCGTACGCCGAGCGCGGCGGGCAGATCGAGGCCATCGACGAGCCGGATGGCGGCTGGGCGGGCGAGGTCCCGTTCGAGTCCGGCGCCGGCGGCCTCGTCTCGACGATCGACGACCTCCTGGCCTTCGGCCGGATGCTCGTGGCGGGCGGCGCGGGCGAGCACGGCAGGGTGCTCCACGCGTCGTCGGTAGCTCGGCTGCTCGCGCCGGGGGAGCCGTCCGCGGCAGACCACCCCTTCCTCGAGGGCCAGTCGTGGTCGCTCGGCGGCAGCGTCGACGTCGTCGAGCGACGCCCGTGGGAGGTGCTGGGCCGCTACGGATGGATCGGCGGCACCGGCACCGCGCTCTACGTCTACCCCGCCGCGCGGCAGGTGGCCGTCTGGCTGAGCCAGCGCGAGCTGGCAGGGGCCGACGACGCCGAGCGCATGGTGCCGATGCTGACGCTCGCAGCCGAGCGCGCGCGGCGCTGAGCCCCGAAGGCGGCGAGAGCGCCGTCCCCAGCGGTGCTCGCCACGGCATGGCGTGTCGCCGGTGCCGCCTAGCATGGATGGTTGACGGTCGCGAAGGGGGACGCGTGACGGACGCGAGGCACGACGAGTGGGCACCGCCCAGCGACGACGACGCACCCGAGCCCTGGGACAGCTGGCAGGACGCCGGCCCCGATGACGGCTGGGTGCCGCCCTCGGACGACGCGGCCCCCTACGCCGGAGCGGGCGCGACCCGCACCGCCGAGCGGCGCGGCATCCGCACGGCCCGCACCCCTCCGCGCCCCTCGCCGGTGCGCGCTCCGGGCGTCGCCGCGACGGCGAAGGCCGCGACGCCGCTCGAGGCGCTCACGCGCGTGTGGGGCTACGACGCGTTCCGCGGCGAGCAGGCGCAGATCATCGACGACGTCGTCGCGGGGCGCGACACCGTGGTGCTCATGCCCACGGGCGGCGGCAAGAGCCTCTGCTACCAGATCCCGTCGCTCGTGCGCGAGGGCACCGGCGTCGTCATCAGCCCGCTCATCGCGCTCATGCACGACCAGGTCGACGCGCTCGAGCAGCTCGGCGTGCGCGCCGCCTACCTGAACTCGACGCAGTCGATCGATGAGCGCCGCGACGTCGAGCGGCGCCTGCTGGCCGGCGAGCTCGACATGCTCTACCTCGCGCCCGAGCGGCTGCCGGTCGCGCAGGGACTGCTCGACGCGGCACCGATCGCGCTGTTCGCGATCGACGAGGCGCACTGCGTGAGCCAATGGGGGCACGACTTCCGGCCCGACTACCTGCAGCTGCAGGTGCTGGGGGAGCGCTGGCCCGATGTGCCGCGCGTCGCCCTCACCGCGACCGCCACCGCAGAGACCCGTGCGGAGATGGTCGAGCGGCTCGGCCTGCACGACGCGCGCGTCTACGTCTCGAGCTTCGACCGCCCCAACATCCAGTACCGCATCGCGCCGAAGCAGGACGCGAAGGCGCAGCTGCTCCGCATCATCCGCGACGAGCACCCGGGCGCTGCCGGCATCGTGTACTGCCTGTCGCGGAAGTCGGTCGAGAGCACCGCGGCTTGGCTCACGGCGCAGGGCATCGATGCGCTGCCGTACCACGCGGGTCTCGACGCCGGCGTGCGCGCGGCCAACCAGCAGCGGTTCCTCCGCGAGGACGGCGTCGTGATGGTCGCGACGATCGCGTTCGGCATGGGCATCGACAAGCCCGACGTGCGCTTCGTCGCGCACCTCGACCTGCCCAAGTCGGTCGAGGGCTACTACCAGGAGACCGGCCGCGCCGGCCGCGACGGCGAGCCGTCGACCGCCTGGCTCGCCTACGGGCTGCAGGACGTCGTGCAGCAGCGACGGATGATCGCCGACGGCGACGGCGATGCCCAGCGCAAGCGCAACCAGACGCTGCACCTCGACGCGATGCTCGCGCTGTGCGAGACGGTGGAGTGCCGCCGGCAGCAGCTGCTCGCCTACTTCGGCGAGCAGAGCGACCCGTGCGGCAACTGCGACACGTGCCTGACGCCGCCGGAGTCGTACGACGGCACCGTCCCCGCGCAGAAGCTGCTGTCGACGATCGTGCGGCTGCAGCGGGAGCGCCGCCAGGCGTTCGGTGCCGGCCACCTGGTCGACATCCTCATCGGGTCCGACACCGAGCGCATCCGGTCGCAGGGCCACGACAGGCTCGCGACGTACGGCATCGGCAGCGACCTGCCAGCGGCGCAGTGGCGCGGCATCGTGCGCCAGCTGCTCGCTCAGGGCCTGCTGAAGGTGCAGGGGGAGTACGGCGTGATCGCGATCACGGAGGCCTCGGCCGCGGTGCTCGCGGGCCAGCGCGAGGTGCGGCTGCGGCATGAGGCGAAGGCGCCGCCCAAGGCGCAGCGGCGCTCCGAGAGCACGCTGCAGCTCGACGACGTGCAGCAGCAGCGGTTCCAGTCGCTGCGCTCGTGGCGCGCCGCGACCGCGAAGGAGCAGGCGGTGCCGGCATACGTCGTCTTCAACGACAAGACCCTCGCCGCGATCGCCGAGCGGAAGCCGGCGACGATGGTCGAGCTCTCGACCGTCTCGGGCGTGGGCGAGGCGAAGCTCGAGCGCTACGGCGACGCGGTGCTCGAGGTGCTGGCGGCGTCATGAGCGCGCCCGGATCCGTGCGCCTCGACGTCTGGATCTGGGCGGTGCGACTGCTCAAGACCCGTGCGGCGGCGACGGCCGCGTGCCGAGGCGGGCACGTCAAGCTCAACGGCCAGGCAGCGAAGGCCGCGCAGCCCGTGCGCATCGGCGACGAGGTGCGCGTGCGCATCTCGGGGTTCGACCGGGTGGTCGACGTGCGGCAGCTGCTGGCGAAGCGCGTCGGCGCCGCCATCGCCGTCGAGGCCTACGAGGACCGCTCGCCCGCGAGGCCGACGGCGATCGATGCGGCCCAGGTGCCGCATCGGCCGCGCGGCGCGGGAAGGCCTTCCAGCCGTGAGCGGCGGGAGATCGACCGCCTCCGCGGTCGCGACTGAACCGGCGCTACCAGAGGCCCGGGACGTCGTCCAGGGCCGCGCCGATGAGCATGACGAGGAGCGCGACCGCGAAGCACGCGGCGACTAGGCCGCTGATGATCGCGAGCCATCCGCCCGTCTTCGGCACCGAGCCGACGCCCTTCGCGCTCATCACCACGCCGGCGGCCGTCAGCACCAGGGCGACGGCGAGGACGGCGATGGTCACGACGAGCGGCGCTGGCATGGGCTCAGTGAACCACGCAGGCGGCCCGACCGGACCACGCGGGCGGATGCTGCGCTCAGCTCCCCTGCGTCGCCTCGATCGCGAGCGTCAGGGCCGCCGGCACGGCGAGCGCGGTGCCGATCACGAGCGCGGTCACGCCGAAGGCGAGCAGTGGGCGCGAGGTGGTGTCGTCGTGCCGCTTCGACCCGACCACGAGCAGCACGATCCCGCCGGCGATGGCGAGCACGCCGACGATCAGCATCAGCACCACGAGCGGTGTCATCGTCCCGGTGACCATGCCGCGAGCGTAGCGGCCGCGGTGGTGAGCGGGACGTGCTTCGGTAGGCTGGAGCACGTGCCTCGCCCCGACATCTCGCCCGTGATCGCCCGCTCCTGGCTGCTCGTGCCGGCCTCCAGGCCGGAGCTCTTCGAGATCGCGCAGGAGAGCGAGGCGGATGCGATCATCATCGACATCGAGGACGCCGTCGCGGCGAAGGACAAGGCCCAGGCGCGCGCCGACACGGTCGCGTGGCTCTCGAGCGGCCACCGCGCCTGGGTGCGCATCAACGATGCCGCGAGCGAGTTCTGGAGCACCGACTGCGCGGCCCTCAAGGACGTGCCGGGCCTCGAGGGCGTGATGCTCGCCAAGACCGAATCGGCGAGCCACGTGCACGACACCGCCGACCGGCTGCCGGAGGGCATGCCCATCCTCGCCCTCGTCGAGACGGCCAGGGGCGTGCTGCACGTCGAGCAGATCGCGAACGCGCCGTCGACGTTCCGGATCGCGTTCGGCACCGGCGACTTCAAGCGCGACACCGCGACCGGTGAGGATCCGGTCGCGCTCGCCTACGCGCGCTCGCAGCTCGTGATCAACTCCCGAGCGGCCCGGCTGCCCGCGCCCATCGACGGGCCGACCCTGTCGGCGGATGCGCTGGCGGAGGGCACGAGGCTCACGAAGGAGATGGGCATGTCGGGCAAGCTGTGCCTCACGCACACGCAGGCAGCGACCATCAACGCAGGCCTCGCGCCGAGCCCGGAGGACGTCGCCTGGGCGCACGGCTTCGTGCGGGCCTTCGAGGAGTCGGGCGGCAAGATCACCGACGGCAGCGACCTGCCGCGGCTCGCCCGGGCGCAGAAGATCCAGACGCAGGCGCGCGACTTCGGCATCGAGGCGGAGGCCGCGGAGCTCGGCAGCCTCAACTACTGACGCGGACATGCAGAAGGGCGGGGCGCCGAGGCGCCCCGCCCTTCATGTCGTCCAGGTCAGCGGAAGGTGTCGCGGACGTCGTCCCCGGCGTCCTTGACGTGCTCCCCAGCCTGCTTCGCGTTGGCGACGGTCTGGTCCTTGTGGCCCTCCGCCTCCATGCGCTCGTTGTCCGTGGCGTCGCCCAGGCCTTCCTTGGCCTTGCCGACGGCGTCCTTGGCTGCGTTCGAGATCTTGTCGTCGAGTCCCATGCCAACCTCCTTCATCATCGGGAGCTGTCTGCTCCCACCTACGACGGTAGGGGGACAACCTGGGAGCGTCGTCAGGATGGGCTGCTGCGATCGCCGTCGAGCGGCCGGATGACGGGATTCGACGCCGTCGTGACGGGTGGGGCGACGGAGCCGGGCGCCGAGGCATCCGCCTCGAGCTGCGCCTGCTCGGCGCGTGCCTGCATCGCCTCCTCCATCGCCGACTTCTGCCGCAGCGGCGGCGCCTTGAAGAAGAGCGCCAGCACGAGCGCGATGCTCACCACGACGAGCGCGACCCAGAACGGTCCGGTCGTCGCGTTCGAGAACCCGTCGAGGAATGGCGCGGCGAGCCGCGGGTCCGCGGTGTTCAAGAACGACGAGTCCTCGTTCAGCGCCCCGCCGATCTGCGACGGGTCCTGCAGGATGCCGAGGATGCGCTCGTTGCCGGGATCCGCGAGCACCTCCGGGTCCTCGAGTGCCGCAGCGACGTCCGCCCGCAGGTCCTGGCGGCCGAACGACGTCTGCAGCGTCTCCGGCAGTCGGGAGAAGAGCATCGAGAACACGACCGCGACGCCCGCGGTGCCGCCGAGCTGGCGGAAGAACGTCGACGAGCTGGTCGCGACGCCCATGTCCTTCGGCTCGACGGAGTTCTGGGAGGCGATGGTGAGCGTCTGCATGAGCTGGCCGAGCCCGAGGCCGAGCAGCAGCTGACCGACGAGCAGCATCCAGAGCGGGCTGTCGTACTGCAGCGTGACGAGCACGCCGTAGGCGATCGCCATGAAGGCGAGGCCGATGACCGGGAAGAAGCCGTAGCGGCCGGTGCGGGCGATGACCTGGCCGGACCCGATCGACGCGATCATGAGGCCGAGGATCATCGGGAGCGTGAGCAGCCCCGCCTCGGTCGGGTTCATGCCGTGCACGATCTGCAGCACGAACGGGATCATCATCATGCCCGCGAACATGCCGAAGCCGGTGAAGACGCCGAGCACGGTCGCCATCGAGAACGTGCGGTTGCGGAACAGCTTGAGCGGGATGAGCGCGGCGTCACCCATGCGCGACTCCACCCAGATGAAGAGCGCGATGCCGGCGGTGCCGATCACGTAGCAGGCGATCGAGGTCAGCGAGCCCCAGCCCCACTCCCGACCCTGCTCGCCGACGAGCAGCAGCGGCACCACGCCGACCACGAGCAGCGCGGCGCCCCACCAGTCGATCCGCACGCGCTCGTGGTGCGCGGGCAGGTGCAGGTAGCTCCACACCATCCACAGCGCCGCGACGCCGATCGGCAGGTTGAACAGGAAGACCCAGCGCCAGCCGTCGAGGAAGAGGATCTCCTCGGCGCCGGCGAACAGGCCGCCGATGAGCGGCCCGATGATCGACGAGATGCCGAAGACGGCGAGGAAGTACCCCTGGTACTTCGCGCGCTCCCGCGGGCTGAGGACGTCGCCCATGATGGTGAGCGGCAGCGACATCAGGCCTCCGGCGCCGAGGCCCTGCAGCGCGCGGAAGGCGGCGAGCTGCACCATGTCCTGGGCGAACGAGCACGCGATCGAGCCGACGAGGAACAGCGCGATCGCGATGAGGAACAGCGGCCGGCGGCCGAAGATGTCGCTGAGCTTGCCGTAGATGGGCGTGACGATCGTCGAGACGATGAGGAACGCGGTCACGACCCACACCTGCAGGTCGAGGCCCTGCAGGTCGTCGGCGATCGTGCGCATCGAGGTGCCGACGACGGTCTGCGACAGCGACGACAGGAACATCGCCATCATGAGCCCGACGAGCACGAGCATGATCTGGCGGCGGGACATCAGGGGGGCGTCGGGCTCGGCGGGCTCGACGGAGCGCGGGTCGCGCTGCGGCATGGAGGGTCCTTCGTTCGAGAGAGATCGTTAGTCTAACGAATGGATTATGCCGGCGCCACTCCGGCCCGTGCTCGCCGCGCCGCTGCCGCTCCCGCCACGACGCGCGTGCCACGATGGTGCCGTGCGAAGGGTGATGGCAGTGCTCGCGGTGGCGCTGCTCGTGAGCGGATGCGCGCCCGGCGCGACGACGGAGCCGTCGGTCCCGCCCGCCTCGCCCACCGCCTCCGAGACCGCGCCCGCCTCTTCGTCCGCCGCGGCGCCGACGGCGACGGCGACGGCGACGCCGATGCCGACGCCGACACGGCCGCAGTGGGACGTCACCACGGCGAGCAGCCTGCAGGTGGTCGTGAACAAGCTGCGCCCCATGGACCCGCCCGACTTCGCACCGGAGCTCGTCGCCGTCTCGACGGGGCAGGAGGGCGGCGAGCTCGTGCGGCCGGAGCTCGAAGCCGCGCTCGCGGAGCTCGACGCTGCGATGCGCGCGGCGATCGGCGAGGGCACGTACGTGACGTCGTCGTACCGCTCCGCGGCGCTGCAGGCCCAGTACTACCAGGATGCGATCGCCCGGTTCGGGCAGGCGGCGGCCGACACGACGAGCGCGCGACCGGGGCACTCCGAGCACCAGACCGGGCTCGCGATCGACCTCATGTCCACCGCGATGCAGTGCCGCCTCGACCGCTGCTTCGGCGAGACCGCCGCCGGTCGGTGGATCGCAGCGCATGCCTGGGAGCACGGCTTCGTCGTGCGGTACCCGCAGGGGTCGGATGCGGTGACCGGCTACGCGTGGGAGCCGTGGCACCTGCGCTACGTCGGCGACGAGGTGTCGACGGCGATGCACGACGCGGGCGTCGCGACCCTCGAGGAGCACTTCGGCCTCGAGCCGGCGCCCGCCTACGCCGACGAGGTCGCGCCGTGAGGCTGCGGGCGGCCGCGCTCGCCGGGCTTGCGGCGGTGGCGCTCGTCGGGTGCAGCGGCGGATCGCCGGCGCCGGCGCCGTCGGCCACGGTGCCCGCGCAGACGACGGCACCGGCGGCGGAGCCCACTGCCGCCCCGGCGCCGACGAGCGACGAGACGGTCGTGCGGGTCTCCGCGCTGGGCGACATGCTGCCGCACCAGACGATCCTCGACGGCGCCCGGGCCGGCGACGGGTGGGACTTCGCGCAGTACTTCAGCGATGTCGCACCGGTGCTCGAGGAGAGCGGGCTCGTGACCTGCAACCTCGAGGCGCCCGTCGCCGGCGCCTCGCTCGGCGTGCGCGCGTACCCCGCCTTCAACGCCCCCTCCGCCTTCGCCCGCGACCTGGCCGCCTCCGGCTGCGACGCGTTCAGCACCGCCAACAACCACGCCCTCGACGCCGGCGTCGCCGGCCTCGAGACCACGCTCGACGTGCTCGACGGGCTGCCGGTCATCTGGCACGGCACCGCCCGCTCCGCCGAGGAGCAGCTGCGGCCCGCCATCACGGAGGTGGACGGCATCCGCATCGCCTTCGTCTCCGCCACCGCGCTGACGAACATCGCCGGACCCGCCACGAGCCTCACGATGCTGTCCGACCGCGCGACCGTCGAGTCGCTCATGGCGAGCGCGACCGCAGCGGCGGACGTCGTGATCGTCGCTGCCCACTGGGCCGTCGAGTACGCGCCGACCGTGCACTCGTCGCAGCGCAGCACCGCCCAGTGGCTCGCCTCGCTCGGCGCCGACGTCATCATCGGCACCCATCCGCACGTGCTCGAACCGGTCGAGTGGGTCGAGCACGAGGGCGGGCGGACGCTCGTCTGGTACTCGCTCGGCAACGCGCTCTCGTCGCAGGTCGACGTGCCGCGCGTCTTCAGCGCGATCGGGCAGTTCGACATCGTCGCGACCGGCGGGGAGATCGAGATCCGCGACCCGCGCGCGCTGCCGATCTACATGCACTTCGACTGGAGCGTCGCCGACCGCCGGGCGGGCAACCTCGAAACGCGCTCGAACCCGCACCTCTACCTGCTCGAGGACGCCGCCGAGCCGCTCACGCGCTCGGCTTGGGAGACGAGCGTGGAGGAGCAGCGCGCCGCGATCGCGGCGGCGCTCGGCCCCGAGGTCGAGCTCGTCGATCCGTGAGCGGCTGATCCGCACGGGCACGCCGTACCCTGCAGGCATGGCGAAGGCACGAGCAGGCGGGTTCAAGCGCAGCGGCGGCGGCAGACGAGGCGGGGGCGGCGGCTTCGGGGGCGGCTCACGCAGGTTCTCGGGCGGCGGATCCCGCTCCGGCGGCGGGGGAGGCTTCGGTCGCTCATCGGGCGGATCGCGGCGCTCCGGCGGCTCGTGGGGCTGGGGCTCGAGCTCGGGCTCGTCGCGACGGCGCTCCGGGGGATCGGGCGGCGGCTGGAGCTCCCCGGGCGACTCGATGCTCGTCGTGATCGGCATCGCGATCATCATCGCCGTCTACATCTTCTTCGCGATCAGCGGCTGAGGTCCGGCCAGGCGGGCGACGCGGGCCTCCCGGCGTCGTACCCTGCCACCATGGGCAGAGCATCGGTCTCGGGCGGCGGCGGGTTCAGGGGCGGCGCCTCCTTCGTCGGGATCGCTGCGGCGACAGCGGCGCTGCTGCTCGCCGGCTGCACGCAGGGGTCGCTCGGCCCCGCGCCCACCGGGAGCGACGCCGCGACGCAGCCGACGGCATCCGCCCCGAGCCCGACGGCGACGCCCGAGCCGAGCACCGTGTCGGTCTCGGCGATGGGCGACATGCTGCCGCACGACTCGGTCACGATGGACGCCGCGCAGCCCGACGGCAGCTACGACTACGGGCAGTTCTTCGACGCCGCGCGGCCGATCTGGGCCGAGAGCGATCTCGTCTACTGCAACCAGGAGGCGCCGTCCGCCGGCGTCGAGCTCGGGCTCACCTACTTCCCGGCGTTCAACGCGCCGGTCGAGTTCGCGCAGGGGCTCCATGCGGCTGGATGCAACACCATCGGGCTCGGCAACAACCACACCTTCGACCGCGGACAGGAGGGCGTGGACCGCACGCGCGCCGTCTGGGACGAGCTCGATCCGCTGCTCATCTCCGGCGCCTTCCGCTCCGCGGCCGAGCAGGCTGAGGTGCCGACGGCCGAGGTCGACGGCCTGACGATCGCGTTCGTCAACTTCGTCGACCTCTCCAACACGCCGACGAACGACCACGTCGTGACCTGGCTCGACGACCCGCTCGTCGAGCAGCAGCTCGCCGAGGCGGAGGAGGTCGCCGACGCCACGATCGTCGCCGTGCACTGGGGCGACGAGTACTCGGCCGTGGTGAACGACCGGCAGCGCGAGCAGGCCCAGCGGCTCGCCGACCTGGGCGCCGAGGTCATCATCGGCACGCACCCGCACGTCCTGCAGGAGGCCGAGTGGCTCGAGCGCGAGGACGGCTCGCGCGCGTTCGTCTACTACTCGATCGGCAACGCGCTCACGACGCAGATGGCGATCCCGCGCGTGGTGAGCGCCGTCGCGCAGTTCGACCTCGTGGGCACGCCCGGCGGCGAGGTCGAGGTCGTCGATCCGGCGGCCGTGCCGCTGTACATGCACTTCGACCTGACGCCGCAGCAGTTCGCGTCGCAGGACTGGAGCCATCGGCGCAACCTGCAGCTGCATCCGCTCGTCGACGCCGCCGAGCCGATCACCCGCTCCGCGTGGCGCGACGACCTGACGGTGGAGTCGGGCGTGGCGCTCGTGACGGATGCGCTGGGCCCCGACGTGCGGATCGTCACCGACTCCTTCGCCCGCTAGCCCCGCTGCTGGTCGAGCCGCACGGCGCCCTGGGCGCCGCGCGAGTCGACCCGCTGCTGGTCGAGCCGCACGGCGCCCCTGGGCGCCGCGCGAGTCGAGACCAGCTCCTGCGGGGCGATGGTCTCGACTCGCGCCGCCGCTGCGCGTCGGTGCGGCTCGATCAGCGACGCGGGGCTAGGCGCTGAGGGCCGCGTCGACGATCGCCTTCGCCTCGGCCTGCACCTGCCGCAGGTGCTCGGGTCCCGCGAACGACTCCGCATAGATCTTGTAGACGTCCTCGGTGCCCGACGGCCGGGCGGCGAACCAGGCGCGATCGGTCACCACCTTGAGCCCGCCGATCGCGGCGCCGTTGCCCGGCGCCTCCGTGAGCTTCGCGACGATCGGGTCGCCGGCGAGCTCGGTGGCGGTGACGGCGTCGCCCGAGAGCTTGCCGAGCCGCGCCTTCTGCTCCCGCGTCGCCGGCGCATCCACGCGCTCGTACACGGGCGCCCCGAAGCGCTCGGTGAGCTCGCCGTAGAGCTGCGAGGGGCTCTTCCCGGTCACGGCACGGATCTCCGACGCGAGCAGGCACAGCAGGATGCCGTCCTTGTCGGTCGTCCACACGGTGCCGTCGGCGCGCAGGAACGACGCTCCCGCGCTCTCCTCGCCGCCGAAGCCCACGGATCCGTCGACCAGCCCGGGGACGAACCACTTGAAGCCGACCGGCACCTCCCACAGTCGCCGGCCGAGCGCATCCGCGACCCGGTCGATCATCGACGACGACACGAGCGTCTTGCCGATCGCCGCGTCGGTGCGCCACTGCGGCCGGTGCGCGAAGAGGTACTCGATCGCGACCGCGAGGAAGTGGTTGGGGTTCATGAGGCCGCCGTCGGGCGTGACGATCCCGTGGCGGTCGGCGTCGGCGTCGTTCCCGGTGAGGATGTCGAACTCGTCGCGGCGGGCGAGCACCGATGCCATCGCGTTGGGGCTGGAGCAGTCCATGCGGATCTTCTCGTCCCAGTCGAGCGTCATGAACGCCCACGTCGGGTCGACGGCCGGGTTCGTGACGGTGAGGTCGATGCCGTACCGCTCGGCGATCGCGCCGTAGTAGTCGACGGCCGCGCCGCCGAGCGGGTCGGCACCGATGCGGATGCCCGACGCCTTGATCGCGTCGAAGTCGATGACGCTGCCGAGCGCGTCGACGTACGCCGCCCGGAAGTCGTGCAGCTCGACGCGCGCGTCGCTGCCACCCGTCACCTCGGCCCGCTGCACGCCCTCGAGGCCTCCGGCGATGAGCTCGTTCGCCCGCTTCGCGATCCAGCCCGTCGCGTCGGAGTCTGCCGGCCCGCCGTGGGGCGGGTTGTACTTGAAGCCCCCGTCACGCGGCGGGTTGTGCGACGGGGTGACGACGATGCCGTCGGCGAGGTCGCGCTGCTCACCGTCGGGGGATGCGAATGCGGTGCGGTTGTGGGCGAGGATCGCGAGCGACACCGCCGGCGTCGGCGTCACCGAGCCGCGCGCATCCGCGCACACGCGCACGCCGTTGGCGACGAGCACCTCGAGCGCGGTGCGCTCCGCGGGCAGCGAGAGGGCGTGGGTGTCGCGGCCGATGAAGAGCGGACCGGTGATGCCCTGGTCGGCGCGGTACTCGCAGATCGCCTGCGTGATCGCGAGGATGTGCGCCTCGTTGAAGGCGGTGTCGAAGGCGCTGCCGCGGTGCCCGCTCGTGCCGAACGCGACCGCCTGGTCGGGGTTCGACACATCGGGCTGCAGCTCGAAGTACGCGCGCTCGAGGGCGCCGACATCGATGAGGTCCTGGGGCTGGGCGACGGTGCCGGCTCGAGTCATGGCCCCATCCAAGCACCGTGGGCTCCGCGACCGCGATGGCAGCTCGCAGGGTCCGCCGCGAAGGCCGGAATCGACCCGTTGTCGCCGGGCCCGCGCGGTGCGACACTGTCGGCCGTGGACGACCGGGGCCGAGCGCTCGACGCCGCGCACCGCAGCGCGGTCGCCTTCCTGCGCACGCTCGACGAGCGCCCGGTATGGGCGCGCGCGAGCCTCGACGAGATGCTGGGCGTCTTCGGCGGCCCGCTGCCGGACGCAGGGGCCGACGCGGCGGCGGTCGTCGACGAGCTCGCAGCCGGCGCGGATCCCGGCCTCGTCGCCATCCCCGGCGGTCGCTTCTTCGGCTTCGTGATCGGCGGCACCCTGCCCGCGGCGCTCGCCGCCGACTGGCTCGTCTCGGCCTGGGACCAGAACTCCGGCTCGGCGATGCTGACGCCGGCCACCGTGGCGCTCGAGCGCGTCGCGGGCCGCTGGATGCTCGACCTCTTCGGCCTGCCCGAGTCGGCGAGCGTCGGCTTCGTCACCGGCGGCCAGGTCGCGAACTTCACGTGCCTTGCCGCGGCCCGGCACGCGGTCCTCGCCCGCGCCGGCTGGGATCTCGCCGAGCGCGGGCTGCGCACCGCCCCGGCCGTCCGCTTCGTGGTGGGCGCCGACCGGCACGGCTCGATCGACCGCGCGGCGCGCTTCCTCGGCGTCGGCCGCGCCGAGATCACCGTCGTCGACGCCGACGACCAGGGGCGGATGCTCCCGGTCGCCCTCGAGCGCACCCTCGAGCGCGGGGAGGGGCCGCTCATCGTCTGCCTGCAGGCCGGCGAGGTCCACACCGGCGCCTTCGACGACTTCGCCGCGCTCATCCCCATCGCGCACCGCAACGGCGCCTGGGTGCACGTCGACGGCGCCTTCGGCCTGTGGGCGGCCGCCTCGCCGTCGCTGCGCCCGCTCACCGCGGGCGTCGAGCACGCGGATTCGTGGGCGACGGATGCGCACAAGACCCTCAACGTGCCGTACGACTGCGGCATGGCCATCGTGCGCGATCCCGCCGACTCGATCGCCGCGTTCCGCACCGGCGGCGACTACCTCGTCTACACGGGCCTCGACCCGTGGGACGTCACCCCGGAGCTCTCCCGACGGGCTCGCGGCGTGCCTGCCTGGGCGGCGCTGCGCAGCCTCGGCCGCTCGGGGGTCGCCGCGCTGCTCGACCGGCTGCACGCGAACGCGCTCGCGATGGCTGCCGGGCTGCGCGAGATCCCCGGCGTCGAGGTCGTCAACGACGTCGACTACACGCAGGTTATGTTCCGGCTCGCGGGCGACGACGCGACCCGCGCGCTGGGCGCCGCGATCCTGCAGGAGGGCACCGCGGTCGTCACCGGCGCCGAGTGGCGCGGCAGGGCGGCGCTGCGCTGCTCGATGTCGTCGTGGGCGACCACGCCTCACGACATCGAGCGCACGCTCGCGGCGGTGCGCACCCTCGCCGCCTGACGCATGCGCTGGCGCGCGCCGTCCTCGCGCGCATCTGGGCCATCGGCTGCGGCGGTGCTGCCGCACAGCGTGATCCCGCCGCGGGTTGACCGGAGGGCTCACCACCGAGCAGCCCCTCGATCAGCGCCGCGCGCACGGCGACCTGTCCCGCAATGAGGTGCAGGCAATCGTCGTCGGCCGACCGCGGTGGCGACAACAGCGTGCACGTCGTGACAGCCCGACCGCTCGCGCCGCGCGTGACATGCACGCTCTTGTCGCAAGCGGCCGCTGGAGGCGACAAGAGCGTGCACTTCCCGCCGGCAACGCCGACTCTAGGCTGGGCGCATGGTCCAGCCTCGCGTCGTCACCTTCCTCGGCCCTCGCGGCACGTTCACCGAGGCGGCGCTCGAGCAGGTCCCCGGCCTCGAGCTGACCGAGCGGATCCCGGTCGCGAACGTCGCCGAGGCGCTCGCGGCCGTCTCCGAGGGCCGCTCCGACGCCGCGATGATCGCGATCGAGAACTCCATCGAGGGCGGCGTCACGGCCGCGCAGGACGCGCTCGCCGCCACCCCCGGCATCCGCATCATCTCCGAGCACGTCGTGAGCGTGAACTTCTCGCTCGTCGCGCCCGCCGGCACGCGGCTCGACGACATCCGCGTCATCGCCGCCCATCCGGTCGCCTGGGCGCAGTGCTCCGGCTGGCTGCAGCGCGAGCTGCCGGGCCGCGCGCACCTGCCGGCGGCGTCGAACGTCACCGCCGCCGCCGACCTCGCGCCCGCCGGCGGCACCGCGCAGGCGGCCCTCTCGACGCCGACGATCGGGCAGTGGGTCGAGGGGCTCGACGTGCTCGCCGACCGGATCGGCGACAACCCGGATGCGGTGACGCGGTTCCTGTTCGTCGGCCGCGCGGGCGCGCCGGGGGAGCCGACCGGCGCCGACAAGACGAGCCTCGTCGTCGAGCTGCCGAGCGATGAGCCTGGCGTGCTGCTCGACATGCTCGAGCAGTTCGCGACCCGCGGCGTGAACCTCTCGCTCATCCAGTCGCGACCGATCGGCGACCGGCTCGGCCGCTACCGCTTCGTCATGGACGCCGACGGCCACATCCGAGACGAGCGCGTGGCGGATGCGCTGCTCGGCCTCAAGCGGTTCAGCCCGTCGGTGACGTTCCTGGGCTCGTACCCGCGCGCCGACGGCCAGCGCATCGAGGTCGAGCGCCGCTACTCGGACGCCTCGTTCGAGGACGCGCGCGACTGGCTGCGCGGCC
The DNA here is from genome assembly GCA_051751085.1 of Actinomycetota bacterium. GTDB lineage: Bacteria > Actinomycetota > Actinomycetes > Actinomycetales > Microbacteriaceae > Agrococcus. Next base: position 26,973 of record JBNJKM010000005.1, read on the forward strand.
TCATCGCCGGCGAGCCGAACGGTGCCGCCGCGGGTTGAGGCCGCGCCTGCCGTCGCCTAGCGTGACGGCATGCAGTCCTCGCGCAGCTGGATCGGCGTCGACGATCCGTCGCGCGTCGACCGCGCGACGCTCACGTTCGGCGCCGACTCGCTCCGCGGACACGGCACCTCCACGACGCCGGAGTACGCCCTCGCATGGCGGCTCGAGGTCGGCGACAGATGGGTGACCCGCCTCCTCGAGGTCGCGGTGCAGGCGGAGGGCTGGTCGCGATCGCTGCTGCTCGAGCGGAGCGCCGGTGGCGAGTGGCGCGCCGAATCCCACGCGCGCGGCGTCGTCGACCTGTCGGCACCCGGGCTCGCCGATCCGAGCTGGGTGCGCGGCGCGATCGACTGCGATCTCGGGCTCTGCCCGGTGACGAACACGATGCCCATCCGACGGCTCGGGCTCCTGAGAGGCAGCGTGCCGGAGACGTCGATCGTCGCCGCATGGGTCGAGGTGCCGAGCCTGCGCGTGCTGCGGGAGGAGCAGCTGTACGCCGCGCTGGGCGACGGCGAGGTCCGGTACGCGAGCGCGGACCGCAGGTTCACGGCCAGGCTCTCCGTCGACGACGGAGGGATCGTGCGCGACTACGAGGGCCTGGCGCGGATCGTCGAGGATCCTGCGTGAAGCGGGCAGCGCCTCAGATCGCGGGGCCGGCGTCCTTCGCGTGCTCCTTGGGCACGCGCACCACGAGGGCGTCCTCGCGCACGCTCGCGCGCAGGGCGATGGCCTCACCGACGACATCCCCGTCCACCTGCACGGCGCGGGGCTCCTCGAGGCGCGCGTGCGTCTCCTTGGCCTGGCCGTAGCCGAGCGCCGGACCGCTGCGCTGGCGCCCGAGGTGGCCCCTGCGTCGCAGAATCTTCGTGACGAGCATGTTGTTGCGGGCGAGGTAGCCGGCGAGCTGTGCCCAGCCGCGGACGCCGCGCGGACGCACGAGCGCGATGTCGAGCATGCCGTCGTCGATGGCGGCGTCGGGCAGCAGGATGATGCCGTTCGTGACGGTGCCGCAGTTGCCGATCACCATCGTGTTGACCGTGGAGCGCACGGTGCGCCCGCCGTCGAGCCGCACGTGCACCCGCACCTTGTCGAGCGACGAGATCACGCGTCCGGCGGCGTCGACGTAGGCGAGCCAGCCGACCTTCTTCTTCAGGCCCTCGTCGGTCTTGTCGATCATCTCGGCGTCGAGCCCGAAGCCCACCATCACCGCGAACGCGTGCTTCGATCGGGTGCCGTCGGGCGCCTCGATCTCGAGCTCGCCGAGGTCGACCTCGCGGTCCGCGCCCTCGAAGGCCGTGACCGCGGCATTCCGCACGCTCGTCACGTCGATGCCGAGGTTGCGCGCGAGCAGGTTGCCGGTGCCGGCCGGGATGATCGCGAGCGGCACGCGCGCGCCGGTCGCCGCATCCGCAGCGACGCGCACCGTGCCGTCGCCGCCCGCGACGATGAGCAGATCGATGTCGGATGCGAGCGCTTCGCGCACGGCCGCCTCGCCGGCGTCGTCCGCGTCGGTCTCGATCCAGAACGGCTCCGACCACTCGAGCGGCTGTGCCGACTCGATCTGGGGCGCGAGCACATCGCGATCCATCTTGACCGGGTTGTAGACGATGCCAGCGCGCATGCTCGAACTGTAGTGCCGCATCCGTGTGGGAACCCCGGAAGGATGCCGCGCCCTGTGGGAAGGGCACCCAGCGCCGCGCTCGTAGACTGGTGGGGTGATCGATCCCCAGCTGCTGCGCGAGCAGCCCGACCTCGTCAGGGCCAGTCAGGAGCGCCGCGGCGATCCGGTCGACTACGTCGACGCGGCGCTCGAGGCGGAGAGCGCCCGCCGCGCTGCCATCACCGAGTTCGAGCGGCTGCGCGCGGAGCAGAACGCGCACGGCAAGCTCGTCGGCGCCGCGTCGAAGGACGACCGCCCGGCGCTCATCGAGCAGGGCAAGGCGCTCGCGGCCGGCGTGAAGCAGGCGCAGGCCCGCGCGACCGAGGCGGAGGCGGCGTTCGACGCGGCCGTCTCGAGGCTCGGCAACCTCGTGCACCCCGACGTGCCGGCGGGCGAGGAGGCGAACTTCGTCACGCTCTCGACCCACGGCGAGGAGCGCTCCTTCGACTTCGAGCCGCGCGACCACGTGGAGCTCGGCGAGAGCCTCAAGGCGTTCGACATCGTGCGCGGCGCGAAGGTCTCGGGCAGCCGCTTCTACTACCTGACCGGCATCGGCATGCGGCTCGAGCTGGCGATCATGCTCATGGGCCTCGACGAGGTGCTCGCCGACGGCTTCACGCCCCTCATGACGCCCACGCTCGTGCGCCCCGAGATCATGCGCGGCACGGGCTTCCTCGGCGAGCACGCCGACGAGGTCTACCACCTGCCTGCCGACGACCTCTACCTCACCGGCACGAGCGAGGTCGCGCTCGCCGGCTTCCACGCCGACGAGATCGTCGACCTGGAGCAGCCCAAGCGCTACGCGGGCTGGTCGACCTGCTACCGCCGCGAGGCAGGCTCCGCCGGCCGCGACACCCGCGGCATCCTGCGCGTGCACCAGTTCAACAAGCTCGAGATGTTCTCCTACGTGCAGCCCGACGACGCCGAGGCGGAGCACGAGCGGATGCGCGCCCTGCAGGAGCGCATGCTGCAGGCGTGCGAGCTCGACTACCGGGTCATCGACGTCGCCGCGGGCGACCTCGGCTCGTCGGCGGCCCGCAAGTTCGACATCGAGGCCTGGATCCCGTCGCAGCAGCAGTACCGCGAGCTCACCTCGACGTCGAACTGCACCACCTTCCAGTCCCGCCGGCTCGGCACCCGCTACCGCACCGAATCCGGCAGGACGGCGCCCGTCGCGACCCTGAACGGCACCGCCGCGACCACGCGCTGGCTCGTGGCCATCCTCGAGACGCACCAGCAGCCCGACGGCTCGGTGCGCGTGCCCTCCGCCCTGCAGCCGTACCTCGGCGGCCTCAGCACGATCGAGCCGGTCTGATGGAACAGCTGCTCATCGGCCTCGACATCGACGGCACCATCGTGCACGAGGACGACTCGCTCGCGCCCCGGGTGCGGGACGCGGTGCGCGCGGTCGTCGACGCCGGTCACGTCGTCGTGCTGGCGACCGGCCGCTCGCAGCCGACCACGGAGTCGACCGCGGCGCGCCTCGGCATCGAGCCGAGCCACCTCGTGGTCGCGAACGGCGCGCTCGTGCTCGAGCGGCGCGGCGAGGCGTACGAGAGGGTCCACGTCGAGACGTTCGACCCGTCGGCCGCCCTCACGGCGATCGCCGCGGTGCTGCCGACCGGCTCGTTCATGGTCGAGGACGCGGACGGCCACCGCCGCTACACGAACGGCATGGTCGACTGGAACCTCGACGACGCCGAGATGGTGCCCTTCGAGGGGCTGCTCGCGAAGCCGGCGATGCGCGTCGTCGTCATGAGCCCCGACCACGAGGTCGAGGAGTTCCTGCGGATCGTCGAGTCGCTCGGCCTCCACAAGGTCTCCTATGCGATCGGCTACTCGTCCTGGCTCGACATCGCTCCCGACGGTGTGAACAAGGCGACCGGGCTCGAGCTGGTCGCCGAGCAGCTCGAGATCCCCCGTGAGCGCATGGTCGTGGTCGGCGACGGCCGCAACGACATCGACATGTTCCGCTGGGTCGTCGAGGGCGGCGGACGGGCGTTCGCCATGGGGCAGGCGCCCGACGAGGTGAAGGACGCCGCGAGCGACGTGACGGGAGCGGTCGAGGAGGACGGGCTCGCGCTCGTGCTCGAGGCGCTGCTCGTGCGCGCCTGACGCACTCGGCGCATCCGGCAGCGCCCTAGAATCGTGCGCAGGCCTGCCGCGCTCTCGCGGTCGAGGGCCGGGAGGGCTGTCCGAGCGGCCGATGGAGCCGGTCTTGAAAACCGGTGGGCAGCGATGCCTCGTGGGTTCGAATCCCACGCCCTCCGCACGAGAAGGAGATCGCATGGCAACCGAGCGCTCAGGCAGCGTCGTCGACACGTCGGCGATGTCGCCGCGCCACGGCAGGCTCCGCCGCCACTCGGGCGTCGCGCACGTCTTCCGCTGGATCGCGCTCGGCATGGCCGTGGTGCTCGTGGCGATCGTCGGCGTCGTGGGCTTCTCGGTCCTGCGGTTCACGACGAGCATCGAGACGGTGGACCTCGGCGCTGACCTGCCGCCGGCGCAGGCCGGCTTCGCCCCCTACGACGGAGGCTTCACGATCCTGCTCGTCGGCTCCGATCAGCGCGAGGGCCAGGGCGAGCAGTTCGGCGAGTCCGCGTACGACGGCGGGAGCCTCAACGACGTCACGATGCTGCTGCGCGTGAGCGAGGATCACGAGCTGGCCCGAGTCGTCTCGTTCCCGCGCGACCTCAAGGTCGACTTCCCGGCCTGCGAGGATCCGGAGACCGGCGAGACGGTTCCGGCTGAGAACGGCGTGCAGTTCAACCAGGCACTCGGCCGCGGCGGCCTCTCGTGCGTGGCCGAGGTCGTCTCCGACCTCACGGGCATCGACGTGCCGTACGCCGCGATGATCACGTTCCAGGGCGTCATCAGCATGTCGAGCGCGGTCGGCGGTGTGCCGGTGTGCTTCGCCGGCCCGATCGACGACCCCTATACCGGGCTCGTCATCGAGGAGGCCGGCACCTACGACCTCGAGGGTGCGCAGGCGCTGGCGTTCCTCCGCTCCCGCCACGGCGTCGGGGACGGCTCCGACCTCTCGCGCATCTCGTCCCAGCAGGTGTTCCTGTCGTCGCTCGTGCGCACGCTGCAGTCGGATGCGGTGCTCACCGACGTCACGAAGCTGTACTCGATCGCGCAGGTCGCGATCGAGAACATGACCCTGTCGTCGGGCCTCGGCGACATCGGCACGATGGTGTCGATGGCTCGCGTGCTCGCCGACATCCCGCTCGAGACCATGCAGTTCGTGCTGTACCCGAACGTGCCGTCCGGCGCTCGCGTCGTGCCCGACCCGGAGCGCGCGGACGAGCTCATGCGACGCATCCGCCTCGATCTGCCGATCCCGCTGGGGGAGGACTCGCTCGGCACCGGCTCGACCGACGAGACGCCGGCGCCGACCGACGGTCCGGTGCCGAGCGATACCGCCGCGCCGACCGAGACGTCCGGGGCGACGGAGACGCCGGTGCCGACGGACGACCTCGACGGCGTCGTCGGCCAGGATGCGTCGCAGGAGTCGTGCGTCGTCCCCTTCGGCAGCTGACCCCGTCGAGCGAGGGCCCGCGCGTTTGGTAGAGTTGCCGTCGGCCTGCCTGCAGGCCGCAGCGGAGACGTCGCATAGTCCGGCCTAGTGCACCACCCTGCTAAGGTGGAGTCCCCAATAGGGGACCGAGGGTTCGAATCCCTCCGTCTCCACGTTCGCCCCTTCGTCTCGCCACGAAGGGGCGTTCTTCGTCTCCGGGAGTGGTCGTGATGACCCCGAGGAAACTTTCTCAGCGGGGAGGCGCTCCGACCCGCTAGGGTTGGTCGTGGCGCAGGACGGTTCTTGTTCTGCGCTTTTCACGCGGCCCAGGTCGCACAGCAAGATTGAAGGAATTATGGCAACCGGCACCGTCAAGTGGTTCGACTCCGGCAAGGGCTTCGGCTTCATCGCTCCGGACGACGGCGGCAAGGATCTGTTCGCTCACTACAGCCAGATCGTGTCCAACGGCTTCAAGACCCTCGAAGAGGCTCAGGCAGTCGAGTTCGAAATCGTCGAGGGCAACAAGGGCCCGCAGGCTGCGAACATTCGCCCCCTGTGATCCTGGTCGCGTCCTCGTGACGCGGCTCGATTAGCGTTGACGGCCAGGGATCGTATAGACTGATCCCTGGCCGTTCGGCCATTGCGCCCGTAGCTCAACGGATAGAGCATCTGACTACGGATCAGAAGGTTGGGGGTTCGAATCCCTCCGGGCGCGCACTGTGTTGAGACAGTACAGAAGGCCATCTGCGAGAGCAGGTGGCCTTCTTGGTTGGGTCTTGCGTGCCGGCACCTCTCGTGCGAGTGGCCCGGCGTCGGCGCGCTATCCGGTCAGCGCTGGGCCTCCGGCGGCGCTGCGCCCGCGCCGTCCCGCGCGTCGAAGCGCCGGCGGTAGGTCGAGGGCGTCGTCCCGTACGCCGCGGCGAACGACTGTCGCATGGTGACCGCGCTGCCGAACCCGCACGAGGCGGCGACCTCGTCGATCGAGGCATCCGTCGTCTCGAGCATCCGGCGGGCCGCGTCGAGTCGCTGCGCGCGGATCCATGCGGCGGGGGTCGTGCCGGTCGAGGAGCGGAACTCGCGCAGGAACGTGCGTCGGCTCTGCCGCGAGTGGCGCGCGAGCCGATCGATCGGCAGCGGCTCGTCGAGGTGCTGCAGCGCCCACTGCAGCACCGACGCGATCGGCTGGTCGGCGTGGGCCGGCAGCGGTCGGTCGACGTACTGCGCCTGCCCGCCCTCGCGATGCGGAGCGATGACGAGGCTGCGGGCGACCCGGTTGGCGGCGTCGGCACCGAGACGGGTGCGCACGACGTGGAGGCACGCATCCAGCCCCGAGGCCGTGCCGGCGGAGGTCAGCACGTCGCCGTGGTCGATGTAGAGCACCGTCGGATCGAGCTCGACATCCGCATGCTGGCCGCTGAGCAGCTCGAAGGCCCGCCAATGCGTGACCGCGCGGCGGCCCGACAGCAGTCCCGCGCTAGCGAGGGGGATCGCGCCGAGGCAGAGGCCGACGATGAGCGCGCCGCGTGCGTGGGCGCCGACGAGCGCGCGCTGCAGCCGGGGGCTCGCGGGACGGCCGTCGTCGTGCCACGAGGGCAGCACCACCACGTCGGCGTCCTCCATCGCGGCCAGCCCGCGCACGCCGCCGATCGCCAGCCCCTCCGCCGTGCGCACGCGCCCGGCCTGCTCGCCGAACACCGTGGTCCGCCACGCGGCGATGCCCTGCCTGGAGACCTCGTCGAAGACCATCTGCGGCACGGCGAGGTGGAACATCGTCACTCCCTCGAAGGCGTAGATCGCGATCCGCACCGATGGCTCCTCACCCTGGCCTGAACCCATCGTAGAGCGGCACTCGTGCCACTGTCGCGGATCGTCAGCCGACGGCATGCTTGAAGCGCTGCCGATCGGTGCAGCCCCAATGTCACCCCAGGAGATCACCGCATGAGCACTCCCCGCCGCGCCCTCGTCATCATCGACGTGCAGCACGACTATGCCGCCGGCCCGCTCGAGATCCGCTTCCCGCCGCGCGACGAGTCGCTGCCCAGGATCGCGCAGGCGATCGACGCCGCGGAGGCCGCGGGCATCCCCGTCGTCGTGGTTCAGCACACCGGAGGCGTCGGCTCCCCGGTGTTCGACCCGGAGACGCACGGCTTCGCGCTGTCCGACGAGGTCGCTGAGCGCGCCCGGGACAGCTGGAAGCCGGTCGTCAAGCAGTACGGCTCGGTCTATGCCCAGACCGACGTCGCCGAGTGGCTGCGGGCGCAGGACGTCGACACCGTCACGCTCATCGGCTTCATGACCAACAACTGCGTGCTCGCCACCGCCGTCGAGGGCGAGGGCCTCGGCTTCGCGACCGAGGTGCTGGCGGATGCGACGGGCGCGATCGATCTCGCGAACGACGCCGGCTTCGTCGACGCGCAGACCCTCCACACGACGCTCCTCACGCTGCTGGCGTCGAACTTCGCCGCGGTCGCGAGCACCGACGCGTGGGTCGCCGCGCTCGAGGCAGCGCAGCCGCTCGGCAGGAGCGACCTGGGCAGCTCTGCCATGGCGGGTGCCGAGCGGGCGGCCCGGCAGCCGGCCTGACCTCGCTCTGCCGCGCGGCACCACCCCGTCCGACGAGCGGTGTGCCCGCTCAGTCGTCGATCGAGCGCACCGTCCGCGCGGGCGATCCGACGACGATCGAGCGGGCCGGCACATCCCTCGTCACGACGGACCCGGCGCCGACGACCGCATCGTCGCCGATCGTGACGCCCGGGAGCACCGTCACGTTCGCGCCCAGCCACACGTTGCGGCCGAGCACGACGGGGGAGGGGATGAGGTCGGCGCGGCGAGCAGGTGCGATGTCGTGCTGGAGCGTGGCGATGACGGCGTTGTGGCCGATCAGGCAGTCGTCGCCGATCGTGATGCCGCCCTGGTCCTGGAACCGGCAGCCGGCATTGATGAAGATGCGCTCGCCGAGCATGATGCGCTTGCCGAAGTCGGCGGTGAACGGCGGGAAGAGCGTCACGGATTCGGCGACCGGCGCCCCGACGAGCTGGCTGAGCAGTTCGCGCACCCGGTCGGGCTCGTGATAGCCGCCGTTCAGCTCGCCGGTGATGCGCATCGCCTCTTGGCTCGTCGCGAGCATGACGGCGTGCTCGGCCGATCCGCCGTAGATGGTCTCGCCGGCGTCGAGCGCCGCGAGCAGGTCTGCGAGCTGCATGGTGCCGCCAGTGCTCGACGCCGTGGGCGGCTGGTCTTCCGTGGAGTGGTCCATGGACGCCACGGTACGAGCGCGCGGACGGTGCGTCCAGAGCGACCGCGCCCCCGGACGCACGACGGCCGCGGGCCGACTCGAGGAGTCGGCGCCGCGGCCGCGGAGTGCGAGGGACCTTAGAGGTCGCCGCCGCCCATGATGATGAAATCGTCACCCATGATGATGAAGTCGTCGCCCATGATGATGAAATCGTCACCACGGCGGCCCGGCTTGTTGAACTTCATGATGCTCCTTCAGGATTCAGGTCAGGTTGAAGTCTGTCTGCTCTGTTTATAGAGGAAATGTGGACTTTCCGCTACTGCAAAGTTCGGTTCGTGCTGTCTTCAGGCTGAGAGTGTCGCGGAACCGAGCTGGATGTCGACACCGGCGAGCGCCTGCGACACCGGACACCCGGCCTTGGCCTGCTCCGCATACTCGGCGAACTGGTCCTGATCGATCCCGGGGACGACGCCCGAGACGGTCAGCACGCTCGTGGTGATGCCCTTGCCTGCGACGAAGGAGACCTTCGCCGACGTGTCGAGCGACTCCGGGGCGTGGCCGGCTTCCTCGAGGGTGTGGGAGAGCGCCATCGCGTAGCACGACGCGTGCGCGGCGGCGATGAACTCCTCGGGCGTCGTGGCGCCACCCTCCTCGGCGCGCGCCTTCCAGGTGAGGTCGAAGGTGGATCCGGTGCCGAGCGTGGTGGTGCCGGAGCCGCTGCCGAGACCGCCGGTCCAGCTGGTGCTCGCGTTCGAGGTGATGGCCATAGGGAGTCCTCCTCCAGGTCGTCGCACTCCGCGGTCGCGGGCGCTCGCTCCAGGCTATGTCCGGTGGCCACGGGTGACCAGAGCCGCTTCTGCCTGGGCGCCCGCGTGGTCGTGCGTTCCGCCTCATCGAGGACGCGGGCTCGCTGGCGGGCGAGCGCGAGCACTGAGGCGTCGCCCGGGCCGTCGTGCGAGGATTGGCGCATGACTGAGAAGCCCCAGATCGACGCCCCCGAGGGCCCCGCCCCCACCGAGCTCGAGATCACCGACATCACGGTCGGCGACGGAGAGGAGGCGGTGACCGGCAAGCAGGTCAGCGTCCACTACGTCGGCGTCACGCACTCCGGCGGCGAGGAGTTCGACGCCTCCTACAACCGCGGCGCACCGCTCGAGTTCCCGCTCGGCGTCGGCATGGTCATCAAGGGCTGGGAGCAGGGCATCGAGGGCATGCGCGTCGGAGGACGCCGCAAGCTCGTGATCCCGCCGCACCTGGCCTACGGCCCGCAGGGCGCTGGCGGCGTCATCGGCCCGAACGAGACGCTCATCTTCGTCTGCGACCTCGTGGCCGTGCGCTGACCGACCACCCCATCCCTCGACCGGTGAGTGGGCGCCGTCGCTCGGTTGAGGGTTTGCGTCCCAGTTGCGGTCAACTCGGACGCAAACGCTCAACTGGCTAGATGGCCTTGCCGGGGTTGAGGATGCCCTGCGGGTCGAACGCCGCCTTCACCGCGTGCTGCAGCGCGAGCTGCCGCTCGCCGAGCTCGTCCACGAGCCACCGGCGCTTCAGGATGCCGACGCCGTGCTCGCCGGTGAGCGTGCCGCCCATCGCGATCGCCGCCTCGAACACCTCGTTGGCGCACGCCCAGATCGCCTCGCTCGGCTCCGTCCCGTCGAACACGAACGTCGGGTGCAGGTTGCCGTCCCCGGCGTGCGCAGTCGTCGCGAGCCGCACCCCGTGCCGCGCGGCAGCCGCGTCGCACGCGCGGAACATGTCGGCCATCCGCGACCTCGGCACCGAGACATCCTCCACGAGCACGGTGCCGAACGACTCGAGCGCGAAGTGCACCTGCCTGCGCACCTGCACCAGCACATCCGACCGTGCGGCGTCATCGGTGCGCTCGACCCGACCGCCGTGCGCGGCGAGGATCTCGGCCACCACCTCCGAGGTCGCAGCCGCGCCGAGCTCGTCGGTCTGCACGAGCACGAACGCGCCGACCATCGGCTGGCCCGAGTAGGCGGCGAGCATGGTGACGGCGTCGCGCCCGACGAGCTCCATGATGGCCGGGCGGATGCGTGCGGCCGTGACCGCCGTGCACGCGGCGGCGGCCGACGCCTCGTCGTCGAAGAAGGCCCCCACGGTCCACACGCCGCCGTCGGGCAGCGGGCGCAGCTTGAGCGTGGCGCCGACCACGATGCCGAGCGTGCCCTCCGAGCCGATCAGGAGCGCCGTGAGGTCGAGCCCGGTGACGCCCTTCACGGTGCGGTGCCCGGTCGAGATGAGGCTGCCGTCGGCGAGCACGACGTCGAGCGCGAGCACCCACTCGCGCGTCACGCCGTACTTCGCGCACAGCAGCCCGCCCGCGTTCGTCGCGATGTTGCCGCCCACCGACGAGATCGCCCGGCTCGCGGGGTCCGGTGGCCACCACAGCCCGTGGGTGGCGAGCATGTCGTTGAGCTCGGCGTTGCGGATGCCCGGCTCGACCCGGCACGACTGGTCCACGACCGACACGTCGAGCAGCCGACGCATCCGGTCGACCGAGACGACGAGCTCGCCGCCGCCCGCGATCGCGCCGCCGGCGAGACCCGTGCCGGCTGCCCGCGGGACGACCGGCACGCCGTGCTCGGTCGCCCAGCGCAGGGCCGACTGCACGTGGGCCACCTCCTCGGCCTCGACGATGGCGAGCGGCGCGGCACTCGAGCGATGACCGGACTCGTCCGCGCGCACGATGTCGAGCGCCGAAGTGTCGGTGACGAGCACGTGCGGCGGGAGCGCCGCCCGCAGGGCGTCGAGGCTCACGCGAGCACCAGCCCGTCGACGACCCGCCAGGCGCCCGGGGAGCCGGTGAAGCGCACCGAGTGCGCGTTGTCGGGCGTGCGCGTCTCGCGGCCGGAGACGTGGTCGGCGAAGGCGCGGATGAACGTGCCGTGCGTGACGATCACGAGCGCCTCGACGGGATTGCGCTCGGCGACCTCGTCGACGGCGGCGACGGCGCGGCGCTGCAGGGCGTCGAAGTCCTCCTCGCCGGGCCAGTCGGTGCCGAAGCGCTCGACCGCCTGCTCCTTCGTCAGCCCCTCGGCCTCGCCGTAGGCGCGCTCGATGAGGCTCGCGTAGCGGCCGTCGACCTCCAGGCCGAGCTCCGCGGCGATGATGTCCGCGGTGACGGCCGCGCGCTCGAGCGTCGACGAGACCACCGCGTCCCATCGCGCCTCGGCGGACGGGCCGTCGGCGAGCAGTCGGGCCGCGGTGTGCGCCTGGGCGATGCCGGTCTCGTTGAGCGCGATGTCGCTCGTGCCCTGCAGCTTCCCGTCGCGGTTGTAGTCGGTCTGGCCGTGGCGGACGAGGGCGATCTCCATGCTCTGAGCCTAGGGCGGCGACGATGCCCGTCATCCACAGGCTCACATTCCGGGCGCCCCCCGCGTTGGCAGGGTATGAGAGGAATGCAGCCATGACGCACACGATCATCGACAGCCCGATCGGTCCGCTCACGCTCGTGGGCGGAGGGGCGAGCCTCACCGGTCTCTACCTGCCCGACCACCGACCCGCACCGGTCGAGGCGGCGTTCGGCGAGCGCGACGACGCCGCGTTCACGGATGCGGTGCAGCAGTTGCGGGAGTACTGGGCGGGGGAGCGCCAGGCGTTCGACCTGCCGCTCGACCCCGCGGGCAGCCCCTTCCAGCAGCGCGTGTGGCAGGCGCTGCGCGAGATCCCCTACGGCGAGACGCGCACGTACGGCTGGATCGCCGCGTCGCTCGGCCAGCCGACGGCGGTGCGGGCCGTTGGCCTCGCCAACAGCCGCAACCCGATCTCGATCGTGGTGCCCTGCCACCGGGTGGTCGGGTCGACGGGCAAGCTCATCGGCTACGCGGGCGGCGTCGAGCGCAAGCGCTTCCTGCTCGACCTCGAGCGGGGCGCCGGCCTCGGAGGCGAGGGCCTCTGGGGCGCCGGGCTAGATTCGGTCGCGTGACCCGTGCGCCGTTCGAGACGATCGTCGCGCTGCACGGCGCGAGGGTGTGGCGGGTGTGCCGTGCCCTGCTCGACGAGGTCGACGCCGACGACGCCTGGAGCGAGACGTTCCTCGCCGCGCTCGAGGCCTATCCGCGCCTCGCGCACCAGCAGAGCATCGAGGGCTGGCTCGTGACGATCGCGCACCGGAAGTCGATCGACGTGCTGCGGCGGCGCTCGCGGCTCGTGCTCGGCGACGTGCCCGACCGGCCCGCGCCCGCGACGGCGCGCGACCTCGACCTCGCGCGGGCGCTCGCCCTGCTGCCGCAGCGGCAGCGCGAGGCCGTCGTGCTGCACCACCTCGGCGGGCTGCCGTTCGCCGAGGTCGCGGCGACGCTCGACTCGTCGGCGGATGCGGTCCGACGCGCGTCATCGGACGGCATGCGCCGGCTGCGCGAGCTGCTGGGAGGCGACGATGGGTGAGCTCGACCTGCTCGGTGCGCTGCCCGAGCCGCACCTCGACGCGCTGCGCGCCCGGCTCGCCGAGCGCGCGGGGGAGGATGGCCTGCTCGACGTGGCCTACCGATCGCTCGACACCGACCTCGGCACGCTGCTGCTCGCCGCGACGCCCGCCGGCCTCGTCTCGGTCACCTTCGACGGCGCCGATCCCGGCGCGACGCTCGATCGGCTCGCGAGCGCGATCAGCCCGCGCGTGCTCGAGGCGCCGCGGCGGCTCGACGCCGCCGCGCACGGGCTCGAGGACCTCATCGCCGGTCGCGCCCGAGCGTTCGAGGGGCCGCTCGACCTCGCGCTTGCGCGCGGCTTCGGGCGCAGCGTCGTCGAGCGGCTGCGGGAGATCCCCTACGGCGAGACGCGCAGCTACGCGCAGGTCGCGGCGGCCGCGGGGTCGCCGCGAGCGGTGCGCGCGGTCGGCTCGGCGTGCCGACGCAACCCGCTGCCGATCGCGATCCCGTGCCACCGGGTCGTGCGCAGCGACGGCGCGCTCGGGCAGTACGTGGGCGGGACCGCGGCGAAGCGGCAGCTGCTCGACATCGAGGCGGGGCACGCGGAGGGCCGCTAGCGTAGTCCGGTGCCTTCCACAGAGCTCCTCGCCGTCGTCGAGCGCGACGGCTTCATCGAGTCCCAGCACCGCGGCGTCGCGGTCGTCATCGACCCCGGCGGCACCGTCATCGAGGCGCACGGCGACGTCAACGCGCCGTTCCTCGCTCGCAGCGCCGTGAAGCCGCTCTACGCCGCGGCACTGCTCGACGCCGGGCTGCTCGAGCTCGAGCCCGCCCACGCCGCGCTCGCGAGCGCGAGCCACTGGGCCGATCGGGAGCACCTCGAGACGGCTCAGGCGATGGCCGAGCGACTCGGCGTCGCAGAGGACGCGCTGCACTGCCCGCCGATGAAGTCGCATGACGGCGCATGGCGCCGATTCGCGCACATGTGCGTCGGCAAGCATATCGCGCTCGCCGCAGCAGCGCGGTCGCTCGGCGCCTCTGCCGATTACTGGGCCGATGACCACCAGCTCGCGACGCTGCTCCGCGAGGGCCTCGCGGCGGCCGCGGGCGAGCCGATCACGACGAGCGTCCACGACGGCTGCGGCGCGCTCGTCTTCCCCACCTCGCCGGTCGGCCTCGCCCGCGCGTTCCGCCGCCTCGCCCCCGACGGCGTCGGCGGCAGCCGGGCCGTCGGCGACGCGATGCGCGCGCATCCGACCCTCATCGACGGCGCGGGAAGGCCCGACGCGATCGTCATCGCCGAGACCGGATGCGCGACGAAGTTCGGCGCGGAGGGCACGCAGGCGATCGTCGCCCCCGACGGCACGACCGCGGTCGTCAAGGTCGCGGACGGAGCGCGCCGCGCGGGTGCGCCGGTGGTGCTCGCGCTGCTCGAGCGGGTGGGTGCGCTCCCCGTCGGCACGCTCGAGCGACTCACCGAGCCGCTCGGCCTCGTGCAGCTGAGCGCCGACGTGCCCGTCGGACGCCTCCGCCCCGTCGTCTAGGCAGGCGAGGCCTCCAGAGCTGACCGCCCGCGATCGCCGCCCGCGAGCCGGCGCGCGCCGAGGATGACGGCTGCCGCCTCGAGCGACAGCGCCACGAGCGGCCCGTGGGGGTAGTAGCCGAGCGCCAGCGTGCCCGCGACGAGGATCGGGAGCGTCGCGCCGAGCAGCACCCGCAGCCGTCGCGGCCAGCGCCGGGCGGTGACCGCCGCCAGCAGACCCGCGAGCCCGACGCCGACGAGCAGCGGACCCTCCGCGCCCCACAGCCCGTGCAGCGGTGAGGTCGAAGGCGTGCCGAGGTAGCTGAGCGGGCTCACCACCGCTCCGGCGAGCACGGCCGCGAGCAGCACGACGCCGCCCCACCCGGCGCGGCGGAGCTCCGGCAGCAGCGCGAGCCCGATCACGAGGAACGAGACGCCGGCGAGCGCGCCGAAGACGATGTACGGCTCCGCGACGGCGGCGCGGAGACCGCTCCACGGCTCCAGCCGGCTCAGCTGCGCGATCCACGGCCACGACCACTCCGCGGCGACGAGCGGCAGCGAGAGGAGCGCCCAGGCGCCGCCGGCGAGCGCGAGCCACAGCCGCGCGCGGCGCGAGCGGTCGGGGTCGGATGCGCGCTCCGGGGCGCTCGATGCGGCGGCCATGGCCATTGGTAGCAGAGCGGGGGCGGTCATCGCGAGGAGTCGCCGGGGATCGCTCCGCGACGGGCGCCGGCTCAGAGGCGGTGCGAGCACGCCTCCGCGAACGCGCCGAAGCCCCGCTCGACGACGCCGAGCAGCGTCGCGTCGGTCGCGAGGTGCGTGCGCCACTCGGCCACCGCATCCGGGCTGCGCAGCTGCGACAGCGTCGGCGACGCGACCGAGTCCCACAGCCGCATCACCCGGTCGTCGGCCTCGAGGTGGAACTGCATGCCGACAGCGGTGCCGTAGCGGAACGCCTCGTTGTCGACCGTCGCGGAGCGCGCGAGCAGCGTCGCGCCGGGTGGCAGCGAGACGACGTCGCTGTTCCAGCGCATCGCACCGACGGCGCCCGCGTGGCCGCCGAGCCACGGGTCCGGCTCGAGCACCTCGACGTCGACGATGCCCACCTCGTCGACCGCGCCCTCGCGATGCGCACCGCCGAGCGCGCGGCCGATGATCTGGTGCCCGAGGCAGAGGCCGAGCACCGGGATCTCCGCGTCGATCGCGCGCAGCGCGAGATCGGCGGTGAGGGAGAGCGACGGATGCGCCGCCTCGTCCGCGGCGCTCATGGTGCCCCCGGTGATCACCACCCCCGCGAGCTCGTCGAGCGGCGGCAGGGTCGAGGGGAAGACCGCCTCACGCGTCGGCAGGTGCGAGGTGAGCGTCGTCGCGTGCCCGCCCGTCTCGTACTCGATGTGCTTGATGAACAGGACGGATCGCGTCACCGGGCTCCTCTCTCGGATGTGCGTAGCCTATGTCGGGCGAGCGCGCCCAGCCGCGCTCCAGGAGGAGCAGCATGACCGTCTTCGCGATGGCCCCCGACGGCGTCCGGATCGCCCTGCACGAGCTCGGGGATCCCGACGGCTCGCCCGTGCTGCTCATCCACGGCTTCTCCTCCAACGCGCAGCGCAACTGGATCGACACCGGCTGGGGCGATGCGCTCGCCGCGGAGGGCCTGCGGGGCATCGCCATGGACCTCCGCGGCCACGGCGACAGCGACCGTCCGTCGATCGGCTACACCGTGCCCCACTTCCTCGACGACGTCGACGCGGTGCTCGAGCAGCTCGCCCTGCCGGAGGCGCCCGGAGCGATCGGCTACTCGATGGGCGCGCGGCTGCTGTGGCGTCACGCGGGCACGCGGACCCACGCGTTCCGCGCGCTCGTGCTCGGCGGCCTCCCGGCGGGCGATCCGTTCCAGCGGTTCGACGCCGACCTCGCGCACCAGGCACTGCGGAGCGAGGCCGAGCCGGGCGAGATGGAGTCGTTCGTCGTCGAGCTCGCCGGCATCTTCCCGGAGCACGACCCGGCGACGCTCGTGACGCTCGCGGGCGAGGTCTCGCACACGCTCTTCGACCCGGAGCTGGCACCGCCGTCGGTGCCGACGCTGCTCATGACCGGCGAGAAGGACCGCCGCGCGAGCGACACCCGTGAGCTGCTGCCGCTGCTCGCGGACGGCCGCTTCGAGGAGATCCCGGGCCGGAACCACGTGAACGCGCCGGTCTCGGGGACCTTCCGCCGCGCGGCGACGCGCTTCCTCGCCGAGCGCCTGCGAGCCTGACGCTCGCGGCGGGAGCGGCCACCACAGCGTTCTCACAGGATTCTCTGGGTCGCCTCGTTACCGATCCGTTATACGTTGTCTGCACGTTGATCGTAGTGCTGTGGCGGTCGGCGGAAGCGGGGCGAACGCCTCGCTTGGTGCAAGGGACTGGGGCCGGTCGGGAGAACCCGATCGGCCCTCTTGCGTCCCGCTAGAAGCGGTCCGGGCTCGGGCCGCTCGCGAGCACCGTGACGTCGGCATGGCGGTCGAAGCGGTAGCCCGCGCCGCGCACCGTGCGGATGATCTCGGCGTAGTCGCCGAGCTTCGCGCGCAGGCGCCGCACGTGCACGTCGATCGTGCGCTCGTTGGGGCGGCTCTCGTCGTCGGCGTCCCACAGGGCGTCGATGATCGCGCAGCGGTCGACCGTCGAGCCCTCGCGCAGCACGATGTGCTGCAGCAGCTCGAACTCGCGGTAGGTGAGCGCGGCGATCTCGTCGCCGATCGCCACGCGCTTGCGCGTCAGGTCGATGACGATGCCCGGGTCGGCCTCGGCGACCGGCTGCTGCACCGCCGGGTCCTGGAGCGCTCGGCGCACGACGTCGACGTCGCGGCCGCCGGCGCCGCTCGGGGCGAGCGCCACCGCGGCATGCGTCTCGGCGCTCGGCGCGAGCCGCGACGTGAGCGCGCGGAGCTCGCCGACGAGGCGCGCGAGCTCGATGTGATCGGCCGCAGCGGCGTCCTCGCCGAGCCCGACGTAGAGCACGAAGCCGCGGGCCTCGGTGCCGACGGGGACGGGCCGGACGGCCGCGGGCCGGGCGGGTGCCGCTGTCGGCTGCGGGGCGAGTGCGCGCTTCGGGGCGAGCGCCGAGGAGCCGAGGGTGCGCGGCGTCTCGAGCGAGGGGCGGCGGGTGCGGGTGGGAAGAGCGGTGATGGTCATGGGAGGGGCCTTCCGGCGTGCGGTCGGCGGCTGCCCTCCGCCGAAGCGGGTAGGGCGATGAGAGCCGTCGACGCGGTGCGTCAGACACGGATGCGTGGAACCACGAGGGTGGGACCGCACGGTGTCGGTAGTCGAGTGCGAACCGCGGTGCGGTTCGGGGATCGCTCTAGGGCTGCTCAGGCCTGAGGCAGGCGACGCGCGAGCGCGTCAGCTCCACCTGCTGGAGCGATCGGACGGTGCGAGCTCTGCTCAAGCACACATTCGACGCATGGCCACCATCGGCATCATCATGCCGGTCGTCCGCTCGGCCGCGAAGACGGTCGGGAGGGCAGTGGTGGTGGTCATGCCAGTCAGTATCGCGGCTTGCATCGCGCGATGTCAAACAGCGCGGCGGGCGAGTATGACGAAGTGTGACGCGGGGCTGTCCGCCCGCCGACGCTCGGCCGCCGCAGCTCAGGCGCCGCCGCGGTTCAGTCGCCGACCGTGCCGTAGAGCCGGTCGCCCGCGTCGCCGAGGCCGGGCACGATGAAGCCGTGCTCGTTGAGCCGCTCGTCGAGCGCGCCCAGCACGATCGTCACGTCGTGGCCGTCCATGTCCTGCTCCAGGCGGGCGAGGCCCTCGGGCGTGCCGAGCAGGCAGATCGCGGTGACGTCGACGGCGCCGCGGTCGAACAGGAACCGCATGGCGGCCGACAGCGAGCCGCCGGTCGCGAGCATCGGGTCGAGCACGAAGCACTGGCGGTCCGAGAGGTCGTCGGGCAGCCGCTCGGCGTACGTGTACGGCTCGAGCGTCTCCTCGTTGCGCGCCATGCCGAGGAATCCGACCTCCGCGGTCGGCACGAGCGTGGTCATGCCCTCGAGCATGCCGAGGCCGGCGCGCAGGATCGGCACGACGAGGGGCCGCGGCTCGGCGATCTCGACGCCGACCGTCGTCGTGACCGGCGTGGTGATCTCCTTCGGCGTCACCCGCACGTTGCGCGTCGCCTCGTAGGCGAGCAGCGTCATGAGCTCCTCGACGAGCGAGCGGAACGTGGGCGACGGAGTGCGCTCGTCCCGCAGCACCGTGAGCTTGTGGGTGATGAGCGGGTGGTCGGCGACGTGGACACGCATAGGGTTCAGGGTAGTGGGCGCCGGCTCGGGCGCCCGATCGGGGAGGGCGGATGCGGCCTGCGGCACGCGACGAGGCGCTCATGCGGCTCGCGCTCGACGAGGCGGCGTCGGCGACCGCGACGGAAGACGTGCCGGTCGGCGCGATCGTGGTCGACGCATCCGGCGCCGTCATCGGCACGGGCCGCAACGAGCGCGAGCTGCGCCACGACCCCACCGCGCATGCCGAGGTCGTGGCGCTCCGCGAGGCGGCGGCCCGGCTCGGCTCGTGGCGCCTCGACGGATGCGCGCTCGTCGTCACGCTCGAGCCGTGCGTGATGTGCGCGGGCGCGATCCTCGCGAGCCGGGTCGAGCGCGTCGTGTTCGGCGCCTGGGACGACAAGGCGGGCGCGGCCGGCAGCGTGCTCGACGTGCTGCGAGAGCGACGCCTGCCGCACCGCGTGGAGGTCGTCGCCGGCGTGCTCGCCGAGGAGGCGGAGGCCCAGCTCCGAGCCTTCTTCGCACACCGCCGTTGAGACCGCGACGGCGAGGATCAGGTCAGCGCCAGAAGACCGCGATGAGCAGGTTCACGACCGCGAGCCCGCCGGCGGTGTGGAAGAAGGGTCCGAGCTTGCGCTCGATCTCGAGGTTGCCGACCGAGACCGCGCCGCCGGCCGTCAGGCGGGCCTTCTCGGTGCGGATCGCCCGCTGGCGGAGGAAGCCGATGAGCGCGGCCACGAACACGACGATCGCGACGAGCGCCTTGATGCCGAGCTTCATGTGGTTGACGTCGCCATCACCGGTCATGGCGAGGCCATAGAGCGAGACGCCCGACACGAGCTGGATCGATGCGCCGATCAGCAGGATGGGGAAGTTGTAGCCCGACCGTGCGCGCATCTGGATGATGAAGGTGCCGACGAGCATCGACAGCCCGATGAGGTGAGCGGCGAGCAGCAGGGAGTGCAGGAAGTCCATGCAGACAGCCTACATGTCGAGGATCAGCGCGGTCAGTTGCCCGACTGGATGACGATGTGGTCCGTCGAGGGCGCGATCTCCGGCTGGTCGACGTAGAGATCGGGCTCGATGTAGATGACGCGCGCGTGCGGCACCTCCGCGCGCAGGTCGGCCTCGAGGTCGTTGATGGTCCGAGCGACGTGCTGGATGTCGGCCTGGGGAGGGAAGGCGACCTTCGCCGCCACCATGAGCTCGTCCGGGCCGAGGTAGAGCGTCTTCATGTGGATGACCGACTCCACGCCCTTGTGCGCGTTGAGGATCGCAGCGATCCTCGCGTTGTCCTCTCGGCCGGCGCCCTCGCCGATGAGCAGCGACTTCATCTCCACCGCGAGGATCGCGGCGACCGCGATGAGCAGCACGCCGATGCAGAGCGTGCCGATCGCGTCGAACAGCGGGTTGCCGGTCAGCGCGGTGAGGCCGACGGCGACGAACGCGAGCACGAGGCCGACGAGCGCGGCCAGGTCCTCGAGCAGGATCACCGGCAGCTCGGGGCTCTTGGAGGTGCGGATGAACTTCCACCAGCCCGACTTCCCGCGCACCTGGTTGGCCTCCTTGATGGCCGTGCGGAACGAGAAGCTCTCGAGCACGATCGCGATGCCGAGCACCAGGAGCGGCAGCCAGATGATGTCGAGCTCGTGCGGGTGCTGGATCTTGTTGATGCCCTCGTAGATCGAGAACAGGCCGCCGACCGAGAAGAGCACGAGCGCGACGATGAACGCCCACACGTAGCGCTCGCGGCCGTAGCCGAAGGGATGGTCGGGCGTGGCCTCCTTCTTCGCCAGCCTGCCGCCCAGCAGCAGCAGCAGCTGGTTGCCGGCGTCGGCGACCGAGTGGATCGCCTCCGCGAGCATCGACGCGGAGCCCGAGAAGAACCAGGCGATGAACTTCGTGATGGCGATGCCGGTGTTCGCGAAGAATGCTGCGACGACTGCCTTCGTTCCGTGGGATGCGCTCACGAGCGGGAGTCTACGCTCGCGCCGGGCCGGTCTGCCGACAGCGGCGGCTACCCTGGCCGCATGCCTGCGACCCTCCCTCCCATCGCGATGCTCGGTGTCGGCTCCATGGGCGGCGCGATCCTCACCGGACTCGCCCAGTACGGGGCCGAGCGCATCGCCGTCACGAACCGCACCGTCGAGAAGGCGGCGGCGATCCGGCTCGAGGGCGTCGAGTCGATCGCGCTCGCCGACGAGCCCGACGGCAACGCGCGCGCGGTCGCCGGTGCCAGGCTCGTCGTGCTCGGCGTGAAGCCCGCGGGCATCGTCGACCTCGCGCGCGAGATCGCCCCGCACCTGGCGCCGGATGCCGTGGTGGTCTCGATCGCGGCCGGCACCACGACGGGGTCCATCGAGGCCGTGCTGCCGGCATCCGTCGCCGTGGTGCGGGCGATGCCCAACACCCCGTCGCACGTCGGGCTCGGCGTGACGGGCGTCGCGGGCGGCAGCCGCGCGTCGAGCGACGACGTGGCGCTCGTCGCGCGCATGTTCGAGGCGGTGGGCGAGGTGATCGTGCTCGACGAGTCGCAGATCGACGCGCTCTCGACCATCTCGGGCTCCGGCCCCGCCTACGTCTTCCTCCTCATCGAGGAGCTCACGGCGACGGCCGAGCGGATGGGCTTCACCGCCGAGCAGGCGGCCACGATGGTGCAGGGCACGTTCCGCGGCGCGAGCGAGCTGCTCGCCGCCGACGGCTCGGCGCCGGCCGAGCTGCGCCGACGCGTGACGAGCCCGAAGGGCACCACCGAGCGCGCTGTCGCCGTGCTGCAGGAGGCCCGCCTGGGCGAGGTCTTCGACCGGGCCACCGCTGCGGCGCTCGCGCGCGCCCAGGAGCTCGCCGCGGACTGACGCGCCTCGCGTCAGCCGGACCGTCGGCTCGAGGACGCGCGCAGGTGATGCAGCAGCACCCACAGGCCGTAGAGGTCGCGGTCGTCGAGCGGCGGCACGGGCATGCCGGCTCGCTCGCGACGGGCGATCCATCGAGCGGCCGGTGCGACGCCGGTGAGCCACGCCCGAGTGCCCGCGTCGCCCAGCTGCAGCAGCACGTGCTCCCGGCCACCCGTCGCCCGCAGGGTGACGTCGCGCACCTCGTGCCACGGCACGAGCTCCCCGCCGTGGTTGCGGAGGCCGTCGGGCTCGAGCACGAGCGCGCGCGGCAGCCGGACGAGGTTGCGGATCGCGGTCGTGCCGAAGACGCCGCCGAAGAGCAGCACGCCGACGGCTCCCACGAGCACGGTGAAGGGCGTGTCGAAGCGGCTGGAGCCGAAGGGCAGGTCGGAGAGCGGCCCGACCACCATCGCCGCCCCCGCGACGGTGAACGCGACACCGCCGAGCAGCACGCCGATCCAGGTTCGCGCCCGGCCGCGCATGGCGACGACCTCGCCTCGCGCGACCTTCCAGGCGCGCGGATCGTCCGCTCCCGTCCCGTCCATCTCAGACGCTGTCGCCGTCGACGTACTGCCAGCCCTGGTCGCGGCGGAAGCGGCTCAGCTCGCGCAGCACGCCGCGCTGGCCGTCGGCGACCCAGTGCGCCTCGTAGGCCACCGTTGCCTCGCGGTCGAACGGGCCTCCGCTCGTGCCGCCGATGTCGAGGCGCAGCCAGCGGATGCCCGGGTCGAGCTCGAGGGATCGCGGGCGGGTCGAGGAGTGCCATGACGTGAGCAGCCAGTCGACATCGCCGAGGGCGAAGGCGGTGAAGCGGGAGCGCATGAGCGCCTCCGCGGTCGCCGCCTCCCGCTCGCCGCGGTGGATGGGCCCGCAGCACTCGCCGTAGGGGAGGCCCGTGCCGCAGGGGCAGCGCTTCGCGTCGTCGGTCGTCATTCGTGGCGTCACGCGCCGAGGCTCGCGAAGCGCTCGATGTCCGCCTGGTTGCCGGAGACGATGATGAGGTCGTGGTTCGACACGATGGTGTCGGGGGTGGCATAGGTGAACTCGCCGCCGGGGCTCTTCACGCCGACCACCGTGAGGTGGTACTTCGAGCGGATCTTGGACTCCGCGAGCGTCACGCCGCGGATGTGCTTCGGCGGGTACATCTTCACGATCGCGAACTGGTCGTCGAACTGGATGTAGTCGAGCATCCGGCCCGAGACGAGGTGCGCGACGCGCTCGCCGGCCTCGGCCTCGGGATAGATGACGTGGTTGGCGCCGATGCGGCTGAGGATCTTGCCGTGCGACTGGCTGATCGCCTTCGCCCAGATCTGCGGGATCCCCAGGTCGACGAGGTTCGCGACGATGAGCACCGAGGCCTCGATCGAGGAGCCGACCGCGCAGACGCCGATCGCGAAGTCCTGCGCGCCGACCTGCTTGAGCGCGTCGATCGACCGCGCATCCGCCTGCACCGTGTGCGTGAGCCGGTCCGACCACTTCTGCACGAGGTTGATGTCGCCGTCGATCGCGAGCACCTCGCGGTCGAGCCGGGCGAGCTGGCCGGCCGTGGCTGCGCCGAAGCGGCCGAGGCCGATGACGAGCACGGGCGCGTCGTGGGGGATCCTGTCAACCATGGGCTACAGGGTAGGCCCACCGGTCACAGGGCTGGCTTCGGCGGCGCACGGATGCGAACGTGGACCCATGCACCCCATCAGGCGAGCCGCCGCCCTCGCCGTCGCCACCGCGACCGTCGCGGCGCTCGCGGCCTGCAGCCCGACGCCCGCCGAACCGGTCGCCACGGTCCCCGCGCCGACCGCGACCCCGGCATCGACGCCGACGCCGACCACGGATCCGACGTCCTACGAGTCGGGACGCGAGGCGTGGGAGGCGGCCGCCGCCGAGGCCAGTCCCGGCCCTGTCGAGCTGCTCGACACCACTCCGATCACGGCTGACGCGTACGTCGCCAGGTTCAGCGACACGAGCGGGCAGCCCTACGGCACCGAGGGCATCGACGACGTCAACGCGGAGTACCGCGAGGCCGCGCAGGTGTTCCCCCTCGCCCTGCCCGACGGCTACGCGTTCCCCGCCGAGGCCCGGTTCATGGGCCGCAGCCTGCCCGACGGCTGGCAGCGGGGCGACGGTGTCGCCGAGGCGTTCAGCTTCTGGCGACAGGCCACCGCCACGGCCGCATTCAACGACCACCTCCGCGGGGACCAGCAGGCAGCCGAGGTCCACCTGGACGCGCTCGCCGCCGGGTACGACAGCCCGGTGCGCGCCATGTTCGTCGCGGACCCCGACCTGGCGTACCTCGAGCAGACGGTCGCGCCCGCCTACGAGGGCAACTTCGACCGGATCTACCTCGACGACGCCCAACGGTTCCTCGGCTGGGACGGCTACGCGGCTGTCTCCGCCCACGCGGGCGACTGGGAGTACCTCGGCACCGAGGGCTACGCGATGCAGGCCCCGTAGCCCGGCCGGGCTCTCCTCGAGCCGGACTGCGACGGTGGGGTCGCACCTCGTCCCTCAACCGACGATCGGCCGCTCCTCGGGACGGGTGAACAGCTGGGTCGTCTGGCTCGCCGCGAGCGCTGCCGCGAGCGTCACGCTGCCGATCCGACCGGTGAACATCGTCAGACCCAGGATGACCTTGGCGGGGTCCTCGAGGCCTCCGTGCGTGAAGCCGGTCGAGAGTCCGACCGTGCCGAACGCGCTGATCACGTCGAACAGGACGAACGACAGGGGCGCCCCGGTGATCTCGAGCAGCACGATCGTGACGCCCGCGACGATCGTGGCGCTCCAGAGCGTGACCGACACGGCGAGCCGCAGCACGTCCGAGGGGATGCGTCGGCCGAACGCCTCCATCGACTTGCGTCCGCGCGCCTCCGCGATGGCGGCGAGGAAGAGGATCGCGAGGGTCGTGACCTTGATGCCGCCTGCGGTCGAGGCGGAGCCGCCGCCGACGAACATCAGCATGTCGGTGACGAGCAGGCTCGAGTTGTGCAGCAGCCCGAGGTCATCGATCGCGAAGCCGCCGGAGCGCGCCATCGACGACAGGAAGAAGGCGTGCAGCAGCTGCTGGCCGAAGTCGTCCGTGCCCCACGAGTCGGGGTTGCCCCACTCGAGCACGAGGAACACGAGCCCGCCGGCGAGGAAGAGCATGACCGAGACCGAGATGGTGAGCTTGACGTGCAGCGACCACTGGCGGGGGCTGCCGAGGTGGCGCAGCAGCACGAAGTAGACGGGGAAGCCGAGCGAGCCGATGAAGACGCCCAGCATGAGCACGATGAGGAACCACGGGTCGGTCGCGTAGGGGTCGAGGCCCTCGGGCGTCGGGATGAAGCCCGAGTTCGTGAAGGCCATGAACGCCCAGTAGGTCGCCTCGTAGAGCGCCTCGAGCGGGTTCTTGCCCTCGAGCAGGATGCGCGGGTACAGCAGCACGATGAGCGCGGCCTCGAACACGAGCACGGAGAGCGCGACGATGCGCAGCAGCCCGCCGACCTCGCCGAGGCGGATCGCCTGCGACTCCTTCACCACGCCGCGCCGCACGCGCGAGGGGTTCGAGTCGCCGGCGGCCATGAGCTTCTGCCGCAGGCCGAGCCGGCGCGCGACCGTCATGCCGAGGATCGACGCGAGCGTGAGCACGCCGATGCCGCCGACCTGCACGCCGAGCAGCACCACCGCGTTGCCGAACGGGCTCCAGTGCGTCGCCATGTCGACGACCGTGAGTCCCGTCACGCAGACGACGCTCACCGCCTGGAAGAACGCATCGACCGGCGCCGTCGGCTCCCCGGTCGCGGTCGCCCACGGGGTCATGAGCAGGAGCATGAAGAGCACGTTCATGGCCGCGAAGACCATGATCGCGAAGCGCGCGGGGTAGGCGCCGGCGAAGCGGTCGATCCCGTCGCGCGATCGCCCGAGGAACGTCGTGTCGCGCGACGTCCGCTGCTGCGCCACGGGCTGTGCCTCTCATGAATGGGGCGCGGCCGCTCGAGAGCTCGCCGCGCAGATCGGGCCAACTGTAGTCCTGTTGGCAGGAGGGTGCGGCGGAGGCCCGCGCGGCATCCCGTTCGACCGCCGTTTGGCTCGGCCCATGGCGCGCTGGCATGCTTTGCGCATGGCCGACATCTTCAGCGTCATCGCGGACAGCACGCGACGCGACATCCTCAGCGTGCTGCTCGAGCGTCGCGGGACGACGGGGGAGGCGAGCGTCAGCCAGATCGTCGACGTGCTCGGCGTGCCGCAGCCGACGGTGTCGAAGCACCTCCGCACGCTCCGCGACGCGGGCCTCGTGACCGTCCGGGAGGACGGCCAGCACCGCCACTACGCGATCGTGCTCCAGCCCTTCGACGAGATCGACGACTGGCTCATGCCGTTCATCTTCGCCGAGGGCGACCAGGACGAGGCCACGCTCGGCGCGGCCGCCTTCGCCGCGTGGGCGGGCGTGAACGTGCAGGCGCCGCTGCGCGCTGCGGCCGATCAGGCCCGCATCGCCGCGGAGCAGGCGCGGGTCGCGACCGAGCAGGCGCTCGCGCGGGTGGCGGGCAGCGTGGAGCACCCGGCGCCCGTCGGCGCATCCCTCGGCCGCCGCGCCGCCGAGAGCGTGCACGACGTGCAGGAGCGCGTGCAGGAGGCCCGCGACCGCATCCACGAGGTGCAGGAGCGGCTGCACGAGCTGCAGGCCCGGGCGACGCAGCGATTCGACGACGCGCGCGTGAAGATGCGGCGCGACGACGAGCCCGCGGACGACGGGCGCAGCGCCCGCGACGACGACGACGCACGGCTCGACTGAGCCCTCGGAGGGCTCGCAAGCGGCGGTCGGCAGGATTCCGCTAGAATGCCAGGAGCGTTTTCCCTGCGCTGGTCAACGATCGCGCAGATCGATGAGCAATCCCGATCGGAAGTGAGGAACCTCTATGGGTTCTGTGGTGAAGAAGCGTCGCAAGCGCATGTCGAAGAAGAAGCACCGCAAGCTGCTTCGCAAGACGCGCCACCAGCGTCGCAACCGCAAGTAAGACGGTTGATCGTGAGCCGGGACCTGCAGCTGCGGGCTCCCGGCTCTCGCGTGTCTAGGCTGGTCGCATGGTCGAGATCACGCTCATCGGCAAGCCCGGCTGCCACCTCTGCGATGAGGCGCGGCCGATCGTCGAGCGCGTCGTCGCGTCGTTCGACGACGTGGCGCTGACCGAGCGCTCGATCCTCGACGACCCCGCGCTCGAGGCGCAGTGGCACGACGACATCCCGGTGGTGCTCATCGACGGCCGGCCGCACTCCGCATGGCGCGTCGACGCGGCGAAGCTGACGGAGCGCATCCGGGCACGCATCGCTGCCGCGAGTTGAGCGTTTGCGTCCGAGTTGAGGTCAACTCGGACGCAAACGCGCAACGAGCTCGTCGCGTCCCTCCAGCAGTTGAGGGTTCGCGTCCGAGTTGAGGGCAACTCGGACGCAAAGCCTCAACAGGGGAGCGGATGGCCCTACGGCGTCAGGCGCGTCGGGCCGCGGAAGAGGTACGTCGACTCGCGGATGGAGCCGAGGCCGAGCATGAGCATGACCACGCGCGCGAGGCCCATGCCGAAGCCGCCGTGGGGCGGCGTGCCGTAGCGGAAGAAGTCGAGGTACTCCTCGAGCTCCGCCGGGTTCATGCCCTTCTCGACGATCTGCGCCTCGAGCACCTCGACGCGGTGCTCGCGCTGCGCGCCGGTCGAGATCTCGACGCCGTTGTAGATGAGGTCGTACGAGTTCGTGATCGAGCCGTCGCCCTCGGGGCGCAGGTGGTAGAACGGCCGCACGCCCGACGGGTAGTCGGTGACGAACACGAAGTCGTGGCCGGTCGTCTCCTTCACGTGCGCCGAGATCTGGCGCTCCGCCTCGGGGTCGAGGTCGCCGTCCTCGCGCTCGATGCGGTGGCCGCGGGCCTCGACGATCGCCTTGACCTCGGCGTGCGGGATGCGCGGGAACGGCAGTGCGGGCACCTGCAGCTGGATGCCGAAGTGCTGCTCGATCTCGGCGCCGTGGCGCTCGACGACTGCCGAGACCGCCTTCTCGAGCAGCGCCTCGTGCAGCTGCATGACGTCCTCGTGGCTGTCGATCCACGAGATCTCGCTGTCGATCGAGGTGAACTCGGTCGCGTGGCGGCTCGTGTACGAGGGATCGGCGCGGAAGGCCGGGCCGATCTCGAAGATCTTGCCGAAGCCTGCCGACTGCGCCATCTGCTTGAACAGCTGCGGCGACTGCGCGAGGTAGGCGGTGGTCTCGAAGTAGGGCACCTCGAAGAGCTCGGCGCGCGACTCGGACGCGGTCGCCATGAGCTTCGGCGTGTGGAGCTCGATGAAGCCCTCGTCGATCCAGTGCTGGCGCATCGCGTGCTCGATGGTCGTCTGCACGCGGAAGATGAGCTGCGCCTCGGGGCGGCGCAGGTCGAGGAAGCGCCAGTCGAGCCGCTTGTCGATCGACGAGTCGTCGGCGATCGGGCTGTCCTTCGCCACCGACTCGACGGTGAGCGAGCGGACCTTGACCTCGAGCCCGCCGAGCTTGACGCGCTCATCCGCCTTGAGGTCGCCCTCGACGGTCACGAAGGAGCCGTGCATGAGGCCCGAGATGGTGGCGGCCGTCGCTGCCGTGTCGTCGTTCACCGGGTTCACGAGCTGGGCGGAGCCCGACTCGTCGCGCAGGATCACGAACTGCACGCGCTTCTGATCGCGCACGGTCTCGACCCAGCCCTGCACCTTCACGGGGCCGTCGGGGAGCGATGCGAGGTCATGGATCAGGGTGCGAGTCACGGGCCGATCCTACCGGGCGGCTCGGCTGGCGAGCGCCCGGCGGCTCAGCGGCGCGGGCGCTGCGGCGCCGCGGGTGCCACCTTCGCGAGCGCGACCCAGCCGCCCACGAGCGCGACGGCAGACGCGGCGAGCACGGCCCATCCGGCTGCGGCAGGCACCTGCGCGCCCGGGCCGTCGGAGGCGACGAGCAGCGCGATGCCGATCGCCGCGAGCGCGCCGATGACGAGGGCGACGGGCGTCGCGTAGGCGCGATGCGCCAGGTAGCGCGCCCACACCCACATGAGGGATGCGGTCAGCGCGATGACGAGCGCGATCGCGACCGGGACGAGGAGGGGCACCGCACCATCATCCCCTGCCTCGATGATCGAGCAGGTGGAACCGCGAGCCGGATGCCGGACATGGCAGGGTGACCGGCGAGTGCCTCGCCGCCGACCGCCGCACCCGAAGGAGCACCGCCGTGACGATCTCGACCGCCCGCCAGCGCATGACCCGATTCGCGCTCACGGCGAGCTGCGCGACGGCGCTGATGCTCGCCGGATGCGCCGGCCCGGCGAACGCTCCGGCGTCGACGGCGCCCGCGCCGCCTCCCGCCGCCTCCACGCCCACGCCGACCGTCACGCCGACACCCGCGCCGACAGCCACGCCGGCGCCGGCGCCGGAGGCCCCGCCCGAGACGTCGCCGCCCGAGGGATGGGAGACGCTCACCGTCGACGACTGGGCCACCTTCGACGTCCCGGCGGGATGGACGGCCGGGCGCCACCCGGACTACGTCGAGGAGGCCAACGACCGGTTCCTGATGGACGAGACCGGCGCCATCCGCATCCGGGTGTCGAAGGAGCAGGAGGCCGGTGCACCCGGCATGTGCGAGCCGACCGCGCCGTGGTTCCGTGTGCTCGAGACGACCCCGCTGCCGCACGCCTACCCGGGGGAGGAGCTCGCGCTCTCGACGACCATCCAGCAGATCGGCGTCTACGACGACGACGCGGCGGCAGAGGTCCTGCAGTTCGAGGTCGTCGCCTCGATCTACGAGCCCGATCGCGTCACCGAGGACTGCGTGCCGAGCTTCGTCGTCTATCCGGATGCCGGCGGGTACTTCGGCGTCACCCTCGCCGCCGATCCGCATGAGGCGCTCTCGTTCGGCACGAAGGAGCTGGCCGAGGCGCACACGCAGACCGAGGAGTACGCGACCACCATGGATGTCATGCGCTCGTTCCGAGCTGCCCCGTAGCTCCGCGCAGCGGCGGCGCGCTCAGCCGGCGCGCTCGAGCACCGCGCGAACGAGCGCCGCGCTGTCGGCCGCGACCGAGCCGTCGGGGAGCGTGAGCGTGTCCTCGAGCCCGGCGCGCGTCGGGAGCCGCCAGGCGATCGCGAGGTCGATCGCCGGCCACGTGGCGCGCTCCTCGCCGTGCAGCAGCACCGGCACGTCGGGCTCGGCGGATCGCGCGCCGTCGACGAGCCGCCGCGCGAGCGCTTCGACGGCGACCGGATCGGCGGCGTCCTGGATCTCGACGAGCACGCGCAGGCACGCCGACCGGTCGGACCAGCGCATCCATCGGCGCAACCCCTCGTCGTGCCAGACGCCCGCCTCGACGGCGACGCCCCGCTCGAGCAGCAGCGCGGCGACCTGCTCGGCGCCGTCCTCATGGGCGTTCACGGAGGCGAAATCGGGCAGCTCGCGCCAGCCGCGGATGGCAGCCATGCGTGCGACGGCGCCGCCCGTCCAGGCGCCGGTCGTGATGCCGATCGGCACGTCGACGGCCGCTCGCGCCGCGGTGACGAAGCGGTCGACGTCGTCGGGCGCGAGGCTGTCGCGGCCGGCGGCATCCTTCGGGTGCAGGTGCACCGCGAAGGCGCCGGCGGCGACGGCCGCGGCAGCCTCTCGCGCGAGCTCGTCGGGATCAGCCGAGAGCCGTGGATGGCTCGAGACGTCGCGAGCGCCGTTGAGGCACGCCTTCACCTGCATGCGCGGAGCCTACGGTCGCGCGGCCGTAGGGCGCTGATAGGCAGCGCCGGTACCATCGAGGCATGCCCGCTCGCCGCCTCCATCTCGTGCGCCACGGCGAGGTCCACAACCCCGATCGCGTGCTCTACGGCCGCATGCCGGGGTTCGTGCTCTCGGAGCGCGGCCACCGGATGGCCGCCATGGCGGCCGATCGCCTCGCCACCGGCGAGAGCGCCCGCAGCGTCGTGCGGCTCGCCGCGAGCCCCCTCGAGCGCGCGCAGCAGTCCGCGCAGCCGTGGGCGGAGGCCTTCGGCCTCGAGATCCGCACCGAGCGCCGCATCATCGAGCCCACGAACCAGTTCGAGGGCAAGACCTTCGAGGCGAGCGGCGCGCTGCGCCACCCCTCCGCGTGGCCGCTGCTGCGCAACCCGTTCCGCCCCTCGTGGGGCGAGCCGTACCGCGCCATCGCGCAGCGCGTGATCGCCGCGATGGAGGATGCCTGGGACGAGCTCGCCGAGTCGGACGACGACGGCGACATCGTCTTCGTGAGCCACCAGTCGCCCATCTGGATGGCGCACCTCGAGCTCGCCGGCAAGCCCCTGTGGCACGACCCTCGCTCCCGCCGCTGCCAGCTCTCGTCGATCACGAGCTTCGCGCGCGTCGACGGCAGGTTCGTCGAGGTCGACTACGTCGAGCCCGCCGCCGCCGAGTCGGCGATCGACGCGGGGGCCGTGTGACGCGCCGACGGATGCGCGTGGCCGCCATCGCGATCGCGGCGCTCGCGCTCGCGGGGTGCGCGTCGGCCGACGGCGTCGCCGGGCAGGTCGGCGACGCCGGCTACATCGCCGGCGACGGCATCGTCACCGAGATCGCGCCCGAGGAGCGCGCCGAGCCTGCCGCGTTCGCCGGCCCGCTCGTCGACGGCGGCGACTTCGACTCGGCCGAGCTCGACGGCGTCACCCTCGTCAACTTCTGGTACGCCGCCTGCCCGCCGTGCCGCGTGGAGGCGCCGGTGCTCGCCGAGCTGCACGCCGAGCTCGGCGACCGGGTCGACTTCCTCGGCATCAACACGCGCGACGGTGCCGCGCAGGCGGCCGCCTTCGAGGAGCAGTTCGGCGTCGAGTACCCGTCGATCCTCGATGACGAGACCGCCTCGGGGCAGCTCGCCTTCACCGGCATCGTCGCGCCGAACGCCGTGCCGTCCACGCTCATCCTCGACGCCGACGGTCGCGTCGCCGCACGCGTCTCGGGCGCGGTGACCGACACCAGCATCCTCTCGACGCTGCTGCGGGAGGAGCTCGAGCGGTGAGTGCCGCCCTCGCGCTCGTCGCACCCGCCTTCGACGCTGCTGCCTTCGACCCCGCGGGCGCAGTGCTGAGCGGGCAGCTGCTCGTGTCGGTGCCCATCGCGCTGCTCGCCGGCCTCGTGTCGTTCGCGAGCCCGTGCATCCTGCCGCTCGTGCCCGGCTACCTGGGGCTCGTCGGCTCGCTCGTGGGCGACCGCGGCCGAGGCCGCCTCATCGCGGGCGTCGCGCTCTTCATCGCCGGCTTCACCCTCGTGTTCGTGCTCGGCACGGCGATCGTGGGCGGCGCGAGCTCGTTCCTGCTCCAGTACAGCGACGTGATCATCCGGGTACTGGGCGTCGTGCTCATCGTGCTCGGCCTCGTCTTCGTCGGGCAGTTCTCGTTCCTGCAGCGCGTCTGGAAGCCGCAGCAGGTGAAGGCCGGCGGCATGTGGGCGGCGCCCGTCGTGGGCGTCGTCTTCGCGCTCGGCTGGACGCCGTGCTCCGGCCCGACGCTCGCCGCGATCAGCGCACTCACCGTGACCACCGGATCCGCCTGGCAGGGCGCGATCCTCGGCCTCGCCTACGCCCTGGGACTGGGCATCCCGTTCCTGCTCATCGCGCTCGGCCTCGGCTGGGCGGGCGGCGCCGTCGCCTGGCTGCGCCGGCACATCCGTGCCGTCAACGTCGCCGGCGGCGCGGTGCTCATCGCCATCGGCGTCCTGATGGTGACCGGTGCGTGGAACGCCATCATGCAATCGCTCCAAGGATGGATCGCCTCCGTTGTCACGATCATCTGACCCGCTGCGGCCGGGCGACCACATCGACTCGGCCGAGGCGCCCGCCCGGCAGCCCGGCGACCCGAAGCTCGGCGTGCGCGGCTGGGCGCGCTTCATGTGGCGCCAGCTCACCTCGATGCGCACCGCCATCGTGCTGCTGCTGCTGCTCGCGGTCGCCGCGATCCCCGGCAGCCTCGTGCCGCAGCGCTCCTCCGACCCGAACGGCGTCATCCAGGTGCGCGCCGACAACCCCGAGCTCGTCTGGCTGTACGACGCGCTCTCGCTCCACGACGTCTACTCGAGCCCGTGGTTCTCGGCCATCTACATCCTGCTGTTCACGTCGCTCGTCGGATGCGTCGTCCCGCGCCTCGCGCACCACTGGAAGGCCATGCGGGCGCTCCCGCCGCGCACGCCCGCGCGACTGTCGCGGCTCGTCGGGTTCCAGACCGTGCCGGGCGACGCATCCGACCTCGACCGCGCCGACCGCGCGCTGCGTCGCCTCGGCTACCGCACGACGCGCTACGGCGACTCGGTCTCGGCCGAGCGCGGGTACCTGCGCGAGAGCGGTAACCTGCTGTTCCACGTCTCGCTGCTCGCGCTCATCCTGGTCGTGGGGCTCGGCTCGGGCTTCGGCTACTCCGGGCAGCGGCTGCTCGTGGAGGGCAGGGGATTCGCGAACGCGCTCTCGAGCTACGACTCGTTCACCGCGGGGCAGTGGTTCGAGGACGACGGGCTCGAGCCGTTCGCCGTCGTGCTCGACGACCTCGCGGTCGTCTACGAGACCGAGAACCCCAACGCCGTCGGCGCGCCGCTCGACTTCACCGCGACCGTCTCGGTCACGGAGGAAGGCGCGCAGCGCGAGGGCGAGATCAAGGTCAACCACCCGCTGTCGGTCGCGGGCGCCGATCTCTACCTGATCTCCAACGGGTACGCGCCGCGCATCTCGGTGCGCGACGCATCCGGAGAGGTCGTCTACGACCAGTACACGCCGTTCCTCGCGCAGGACGACAACATGACGAGCCTCGGCGTGATCAAGCTGCCCGACGGGCTCGAGGAGCAGCTGGGGATGCGCGGCTTCTTCTACCCGACGGCGGTGGCGCTCGACACCGGGGCGCTCGCCTCGGGCTACCCCGACCTCGCGAACCCCGTGCTGTCGCTGCAGGCGTTCTCCGGCGACCTCGGTCTCGACGCGGGCATCCCGCGCTCGGTCTACGCGCTCGAGACCGACGCGATGACGCAGATCGCGGGCGGCGACTCGGGCACCGACGCGCTGACGCTCGCGCCCGGTCAGGCGGTCGACATCCCCGGTGGGCTCGGCACGATCACGTTCGAGGACGTGCGGCGCTACGGCGTCATCGAGGTGCACGTCGACCACACCCAGACGCCTGTGCTGTGGATCGCGATCGTGCTCTTCCTCTCGCTGCTCGGCTCCCTGCTCATCCCGCGCCGGCGCATGTGGGTGAAGGCGACCCCCGCGGGGCTCGAGCTCGCCGGCCTCGCGCGCGGCGAGGACCCGGGGCTCGAGCGAGCGGTCGCCGACCTGGCAAGACGGATCGGCGACGCTGGCGGCGGCGGAGCGGACGACGCGACGCCCCCGGCCGACGTCGAGCGCGAGCGTAGGATTGACGCGTGACACCCGCTGAGCTCGACTCGTTCTCGCTGCTGCTCGTGTACTCCGCGATGGCGGTGTACACGTTCGCGTTCGTGGCCTACGCCGTCGACGTCGCGCGCCGCTCAGCGGCGAAGCCGGCGCCCGAGGCGCGCGTGCTCGTCGGTGCCGGTGCGCCGGTCGAGCGGGTCGCTGCTGCGCCCGCAGTGCCCGCAGCCGCGAAGGCCGGGCGGGGCGCCCGCATCGGCTTCGTGCTCACCGTGCTCGCGTGGATCCTGCACGTCGGCGGCGACGTCCTCCGCGGCCTCGCGGCCGGTCGGGTGCCGTGGGCGAACATGTACGAGTTCGCGCTCACCGGCGTCGCCGTCATCGTGGGCGTCTTCGTGCTCTCGAGGCTGTGGCGTGACCTGAACTTCCTCGGCGTCTTCATCACCGGCCTCGCGCTGGTGTTCCTCGGCCTCGCGACCGTCAACTTCTACGTCGAGCCCGTCCCGCTGCCGCCTGCGCTGCAGTCGTACTGGCTCGTCATCCACGTCTTCGTGGCCACGCTCGCGACCGGATTCTTCGCGCTCGGGTCGGGCCTCAGCATCCTGCAGCTCATCAAGGAGCGGCGCGACAGCGGCTTCCTGCGCTCGCTGCCGTCGCCCGTGCAGCTCGAGGACCTCGCCTACCGCGTGGGCGTCATCGGCTTCATCTTCTGGACCTTCACGCTCATCGCCGGCGCCGTCTGGGCAGAGCACGCGTGGGGCCGCTACTGGGGCTGGGACACGAAGGAGGTCTGGACCTTCGTGATCTGGGTCATCTACGCCGGCTACGTGCATGCTCGCGCGACGCGCGGCTGGCGGGGCTCCCGCTCGGCCTGGCTGCAGCTCATCGGCTTCGCCGCGATCCTGTTCAACTACTCGGTCGTGAACCTCTTCTTCAAGGGCCTGCACGCCTACAGCGGCCTCTGATTTCTCAACGTCGCGGGTGGTAGCTCGGGCGCCTATAGGCGCTGAACGACCACCCGCGACGTTGAGAGGCTTCAGCCCCGCGGTGTGCGGAGGTGCGCGCCGCGACGCACGATCGCGAGCACGGTCGACATCACGTATTCGGGCTGGAAGAGCACCTGTTCGTAGGTGAAGCGGAGCGGGATGTAGCCGCGGCGGATGAGCTCGGCGTCACGAGCGCGGTCGGCGGCCTGCTGCGCAGGCGAGGCGTGCCAGAGCTGCGAGTCGATCTCGACGACCAGGCAGCGACCGATGAGGAAGTCGACGAAGCGGCTCGGCAGCAACTCTGGCTGCTGCACGAAGCCGACGTGCGCCCGTCGGAGCAGCGCCACGAAGGCCGACTCGGTCCCAGAGCCGGCGAGCCCCGTCGCCCACTGCAGCCCGCGACTCCGCCGTCGTGGCAGCACCACAGCCAGCTGGCGGAGCCCCTCGCGGGTCACGATGCCGCCGGAGAGCGCCGAGTCCGCCGCGGCCAGCAGCTCGACCGCGGTGACGCATCCTGATGCGACCGCGAGCGCGTCGATGGGGCTGTCGACGCCATCGCGAGGGCGAGTCTCGGCGAGCCGGTCGTGCATGCGGTGGAGGGAGCAGCCCGGATGCTGGGCGCTCAGCGCGACGCGATCGCTATGCGTGCGCCGGCGGATGCGGACGTGCAGCAGCTGCGGCCCGTGCGGCACCCACATGCCATGCATCGCGAATGCCGTGACGCACGTCGCGACGCCACCTGCCTGCAAGGACCGGGTGACATCGTTCTGCAGTCCGACGAGGGCGACCCAGCCGCGCAGGGGTGTCCAGAGCGTCGTCCCCTGCATGCTGCCGAGTGCATCCCTCGGGAGCCATGCACGAGCGGACTGCATCGTGCAGACGCCGCCGATCGACGCGAGCCATGTGAGGAAGTCCATGCGCGGAGGATGGCGCGCAGCCGCGCATCCGCGTCTCCGCCGCCACCGGCCCTGTGGACAGCATTCTCAACGTCGCGGGTGGCTGCTCGTCGGCTATACGCGGTCGTTCGACCACAGGCGACGTTGAGAGATCAGAGGTGGGGGAGGGCGGCGGCCAGGCGGGCGCGCCAGGCGGCGGTGCGCTCGGGGGATGCGGCGTGGGCGGCCAGGAGCTCGGGGAGCGGCGCGACGCGCGCGACCGGGATCGAGCCGTCGACGGGCACGAGCGGCTCGGCGACGTCGGCGGCGAGCAGCGCGCCGGTGCCGAGCCCGCAGTCGAAGGGGAGCGACGGCAGCGCCCCGGCGAGCGCCGCGCCCATCGACAGCCCGACGCTCGAGTCGAGCGCGCTCGAGACGACGGCGGGCAGCCCCGCCTCGGCGACGATCGCGAGGGCGGCGCGCACGCCGCCGAGCGGCTGCGCCTTCACGACGAGCACATCCGCCGCCCCTGCGCGCGCGACGAGCAGCGGGTCCTCGGCCTTCCGCACCGACTCGTCCGCGGCGATCGGGATCGCGAGCCGATGCACCCGCCTCCGCAGCTCCGCGAGCTCCGGGACGGTCGCGCACGGCTGCTCGACGTACTCGAGGTCGAACCGCTCGAGCGCGCGCACGGCCGTCTCGGCCTCGTCGAGGTTCCAGCCGCCGTTCGCGTCGATGCGGATGCGCGCCTCCGGCAGCAGGGCCCGCACCTCGGCCACCCGGGCGACGTCGTCGTCGAGCGTCTGCCCCACCTCCGCGACCTTCACCTTCACGGTGCGGCAGCCGTCGTAGCGGGCGAGCACGCCCGCGATCGCCTCGGGTGGCACCGCGGGCAGCGTCGCATTGACGGGGATGCGGTCCCGCACGATCGCCGGACGCTCGAGATCGGCGTCCTCCAGCGCCGCGCGCAGCCAGCGCGCGGCCTCCTGCGGCGGGTACTCGAGGAAGGGGCTCCACTCGCCCCACCCCTCAGGCCCGGAGAACAGCGCGATCTCGCGCGCATCCACTCCCCGGAACCGCGTCACGAGCGGCAGGGAGACGACGTGCATGCGGTCGGCGAGCCGTTCGAAGGCGAGGTCCACGCGGTCATCGTCGCACGCCTGCCAGAATCGACGCGTGACCGAACTGCCCTGGGTGATCGACACGCGTCTCGCACCCCGACGCCGCAACCCCGTCTGGGGTGTGCTCGCGCTCGTCGCGGCCATCCTGTGCGGCGGGATGCTGCTCCTCGCGACCGGCGTCGCGTTCGTCGACCTCGACGGCATCGTCATCTGGCTGCTGCCGCTCTGGGGCGTGTGCACGCTGCTGTCGATCGCCTTCGCGATCACCGCCGCCGCGAAGCGCGGCACCGCCAACATCACGATGGCCGCGATCAGCGGCGGGCTGCTCGTCATCTCCAACCCGGTGGTGTTCCTCGTCATCGGCTTCGCGCTCGGCCTGCTCGAGTAGCGCGCGCCTGCCGGACGCTCGGCGCGCCCGCTCGTAGCATCGGGCGATGCTCGAAGACCTGCTCACCGAGACCCCAGCGCAGCGGCCGGCGCCCGTCCGCTCCGCCCGCGACCGCCGGCGAGCGCGCCTCGGCGTGCTCTCGCTCTGGCTGCTCGCCGCCGCCGCAGCGCTCCAGGTCGTCTCCCTCGTGCAGCAGGTCAGCTACCTCTTCTCGCCCCGGCCGGGCGAGCTGCCGATGCTCGTCATCGTGCTCGCGACCGCGGTGCTCGTCGGCCTCGGCGGAGTGGTCGCCGGCTGCGTCGCCGCGACGGTGCCGGATGGGCGGCGCACGGGCGTGTTCGGAGCCGCCCTCGGCCTCGGCTTCCTCGTGCTCTTCGGTGCGGCCACCTCGTTCGGCTGGGGCTTCCTCGACGCGCTCTCCGCGTCGGTCTGACCCGCGGCGCGCCGCGGCAACGATTCGATCGGGGCACTGGCCGTCGGCGTGACGGAGGGCCAGGATGGGCGCGTGCCATCGTCGCCCGAGTTCGTGATGCCTCCGGACGCGCCCGAGCGCCCGTCCGACCCGCCGCGGTCACGGAGCCGCCGGTCCCCGGCCCTGCTCGTCACACCGACGAGCCCGCGCTGCCCCTCGCCCGCCCGGGGCTGCCCTGGCGGCAGCTGACGGCCGCGGCGCTCGTCGGGATCCTGATCGGCGCCGGCGTCCCGTCGGTGTTCCAGGGCATCGATCAAGCGGCAGCGGATGCGCGCGTCGAGAGCCTCCGTGGCACGGCGATGGCCTACCTGGAGGCGATCGCAGCGGGCGACTCGGATCGCGCGACGGCGATGGTGCCGGTCGAGGGCGAGACCGCGCCGGACGCGGTGCTGCGCTCGGCGCGGCGGCTCGAGCTGCCCGAGGTGCGGATGACCGCGATCGACGGCGACCTCGCGTCGGTCGAGGTGGGCTACCGCGTCGGCGGTCGCGAGATCGGGCGCGCGCTCGAGGCGGAGCACGTGGACGGCCAGTGGCGCCTCCAGACGACGCTCGCCGAGCCCTACTTCGCCTACTCGTACGACGGCGTGCGCGGCGTCACCGTCGCCGGCGTCGAGCTGCCATCGTCGCGCCGCGTCCTGCTCTACCCGGGCACGTACGCGGTCGACGAGGCGACCACGCCGCTCATCGCCACGGGCGGCGAGCCCTTCGACGTCGACGGCGATCCGGCAACGCCGACCGAGATCTTCCCGCGGCTCGAGCTCGCACCGGGAGTCGAGGATGCGGCCCAGGACATCGCGATCGCCCACGTGCGAGCGTGCGATGCCGGCGGCGAGTGCGCGATCGAGACGAGCGCGGACGTGTCGACCATCGACGGCCCGTGGGTGCACAGCATCGACGCGTCCGGCGCCGTCGACATGGTCGTGCAGCTGCACAGCCGCGCGTTCTCCGGCCAGATGCACGAGCTGCGCATGCGCGCGGTCGTCGACGAGGCGGGAGCGCTCGTGCGCTGGGAATGCTCGGAGCTCAGCGAGATCTCGTCCCGGATGGAGCCCTGCCGCGCGTGAACTGACCCCTGTTCGCGGTGCGGCGGCGGCGTGACAATGGTCGCGTGTCGACGTCGATGCCGCAGTTCGAGATGCCGCCGGAGGCGGTCGCTCCACCCGCGACGGCCGTCGACGAGCCGGCCGTCGACAGCGAGCGCGGCGCGGCACCGGACGCGCCGCCCGCCGCATCCGCCGGTGCCCGTCGTGCGACCGCAACGAGCTTCGGCTGGCGGCAGGTCGCGATCGCCTGCGTGCTCGGCGCCATGCTCGGCGCGGCGGTGCCGGCCGCCTTCGAGTCGGCGGAGCGCAGCGCCGCGGCCGCGCGCGTCGAGAGCCTCCGGTCGGTCGCGCTCGACTACCTGACCGCGATCGCCGACGGCAGGGCGGAGCTCGCCTCCGAGGCGGTGCCGCTCGACGGCAGGGGCGCGGCGGCGCCGGATGCGGTGCTGCAGGCGGCCGGCAGGATCGAGGCCGTCGAGGTGCGGCTCGTGCACGTCGACGGCGACGTCGGCACCGCGGAGGTGCGCTACCGCGTCGGCGGGAGCGACGTCTACCGCACCCTGCAGGCCGAGCGCGAGGGCGGCGACTGGCGACTCCAGACCTCGCTCGCCGAGGTCGTCGACCTCGCCTACTACGACCCGATCACGCGGGTGCAGATCGCGGGGGTCCCGCTCGGCGGGGGAGCGCCGGTGCTGCTCTACCCGGGCACCTACACGGTCGACATCGTCTCGGGCCCGATCTTCCTGACCGGCGGCGACGTGTTCGTCGTCGACGGCGACCCGCACACGCCGACGGTGCCCTACGTCACCGCCGGCGTCGTGCCGCAGATCAGCGACTACGCGACCGAGCTCGCGATGGCGACGATCGCGACCTGCCAGGCGGAGCCGGGCTGCCCCGTGCCCGCGGGTGCGCGGCTCGAGCCGGCCGGCGAGGTGTACCGGATGGGCATGGGCACGACCATGGAGTCGATCGACCTCTCGGTGCCGGTGGCGGCCGCCCTCGACGGCGGACCGGAGTGGTTCGAGGTGCGCGTGCGCGTCGTGCTCGACGAGACGGGCGCGCCCGTCGAGTGGCTGTGCGGTCGACCCGGCGAGTACGGAACCGATCTCGTCCCCTGCGCACCCTGAGCCGATGGTCGCGGCGGCCCGCTCTCGCCCTGCCCGTGACCGACCACGCGCGGGGCGCGATGGCTAGGGTGGGCTGGTGACCATCTCGCCGCTCTTCGACGCCACCGAATGGGCCGACGCCGAGCCCGGCTACGACGACATCACCGTCCACCGCTCGCGCGACGGCCGCATCGCGCGCATCGCGTTCGACCGGCCGGAGGTGCGCAACGCCTTCCGCCCGCGCACGGTCGACGAGCTCTACCGCGCGCTCGACGCTGCGCGGCAGGACAGCCGGATCGGCGTCGTGCTGCTCACCGGCAACGGCCCGAGCCCGAAGGACGGCGGGTGGGCGTTCTGCTCCGGCGGTGACCAGCGCATCCGCGGCCGCGACGGCTACAAGTACGCCGAGGGAGACACGGCGGGGTCGATCGACCCCGCTCGTTCGGGGAGGCTCCACATCCTCGAGGTGCAGCGGCTCATCCGCTTCATGCCCAAGGTGGTCATCGCGGTCGTCCCCGGCTGGGCGGCCGGCGGCGGCCACTCGCTGCACGTCGTCTGCGACCTCACCATCGCGAGCGCCGAGCACGGGCGCTTCAAGCAGACGGATGCCGACGTCGGCTCGTTCGACGCCGGCTACGGCTCCGCGTACATGGCGCGCCAGACGGGCCAGAAGTTCGCCCGGGAGGTGTTCTTCCTGGCGCGCGAGTACAGCGCCGAGCGCGCGCTCGCGGCGGGCGCGATCAACGCCGCCGTGCCGCACGCCGAGCTCGAGTCGACAGCGCTCGACTGGGCGCGCGAGATCCTCACGAAGAGCCCCACGGCCATCCGGATGCTGAAGTTCGCCTTCAACGCGGTCGACGACGGGCTCGTCGGCCAGCAGATCTTCGCGGGGGAGGCGACGCGGCTGGCCTACGGCACCGACGAGGCGGTCGAGGGGCGCGACGCGTTCCTCGAGAAGCGCGAGCCCGACTGGTCGCCCTACCCCTGGCAGTACTGAGACGAGCACGACGCGAACGGAGGCGCACATGACGATCGTCGTCGAGACGAGCGGCTCCAGCGGCGTGCCCAAGCGGGTGATCATCTCGGAGGAGGCGATCCGCGCGTCGACCGAGGCCGCGATCGAGCGCCTCGGCGGGCCCGGCCAGTGGGTCCTCGCGCTGCCCGAGCAGTACATCGCCGGCAAGAACGTCATG
Source organism: Actinomycetota bacterium (assembly GCA_051751085.1). Lineage (GTDB taxonomy): Bacteria > Actinomycetota > Actinomycetes > Actinomycetales > Microbacteriaceae > Agrococcus. The sequence goes on from JBNJKM010000005.1 coordinate 68,031, forward strand.
TGGCGGAATGCCGTCTCGGGCGCCCCGCTCGTGCGCACGGCGGGCGCCTTCACGGCTGAGGCCTTCGTGGAGGCGGTGCTGAGCCTCGAGCACGACCGCAAGTACACCTCGCTCGTGCCCACGCAGCTCGCCCGGCTCGTCGACGCGGCGCAGCTCGACCGCTCGTTCATCGGGCCGATCGCGCGCCTCGACCGCATCCTGCTCGGCGGTCAGCGCGCCCCGTTCGGCCTCATCGAGCGGGCCGCTCGGCTCGGCTGGCGCATCACGCGCACGTACGGCGCGACCGAGACGGTCGGCGGATGCGTCTGGGACGGCCGGCCGCTGCGCGACGTGAAGGTGCGCCTCACCGACCAGATCGAGATCTCGGGCCCGCAGCTCGCCGACGGGTACGACGACCCCGAGCTCACCGCGCAGCGGTTCATCACCGACGGCACCGGCACCCGGTGGTACCGCACGGGCGACGCGGGCTCGCTGCTCGGCGGCACGCTGCAGGTCTCCGGCCGCATCGACGACGTCATCAACTCGGGCGGCATCAAGGTCTCGCTCGCGGCCGTCGAGCACGTCGTGCAGACGTTCGCGCCGGATGCGGTCGTGGTCTCGGCGCCGCACCCCGAGTGGGGCGAGGTGCCGGCGGTCGTCACGACGCTCAAGCCCTCGCTCGCCGAGATCCGGTCCGCGGTCGCCAACGCCCTGGGCAAGCCGGCGCGCCCCAACCACCTCGTGACGGTGTCGGTGATGCCGACCACCGCATCGGGCAAGCCCGACCGCAAGCGGCTCGCGCGTCTCGTCGCGAACCGCACGCAGGAGCGCCGCCGCGGCATCTTCGGCTGACCGCCCACGACCGGCGCTGCGAGCGCCCGCGGGGCGACGTCGCCGCCGCAAGTACCATCGAGGGGATGGCTCCTCCCCGTTCAGGCAACCCCGCCCGCCGCGCGCAGATCGACGGCAGCGTCCCCAGTCGGGCGACGCCGCGCGACTGGATCGCCGCGTCCCGGCCGCGCACGCTCGGCATGGCGATCGCGCCGGTGGCGCTCGGCACCGCGGCGGCGTTCAACGCGGAGGGCTACCACCTCGGGATCGCGCTCGCGTGCCTCGCGCTCGCACTGTGCATGCAGATCGGCGTGAACTTCGCCAACGACTACTCCGACGGCGTCAAGGGCACCGACGCCGTGCGCGTCGGCCCCGGCCGCCTCGTGGGCGCCGGGAAGGCCGAGCCCCGGGCGGTGCGCAACGTCGCGATCGCCTTCCTCGCCGCCGGCGCGCTCGCGGGCCTCGTCGTCGTGCTGCTGTCCGGCCGCTGGTGGCTGCTGCTCGTCGGCGTCGTCTGCATCATCGCCGCCTGGACGTACACGGGCGGCAAGCGCCCCTACGGCTACCTCGCGCTCGGCGAGCTCATGTCGTTCCTGTTCTTCGGCCCGGTCGCCGTGATGGGCACGACCTACGCGATCATCGGCCGCATCACCGAGGACTCGATCGCGCTCGGCATCGCGATCGGCTGCTTCTCGGCGGCACTCATGCTCACGAACAACCTGCGCGACATCGACACCGACCGCGCCGCCGGCAAGCGCAGCCTGCCGACGCTCATCGGCCGCCCCGCCTCCAAGGCGATCTACGCGCTGCTGATGCTCGTGCCCTTCGGCATCCTGTGGGTGTTCTCGTACGCGCTCGCGTACGGCTTCGCGGTCTTCGCGGTGCTGCTGCTCGCCGGTCCGGCGATCGTGATCGTGGTGCTCGCGCGTTCCTCGCGCGACCTCATCACGGCGCTCGGGCTCACGGGCATGTCGGCGCTGCTCTACGGCGTCGGCCTCGCGGTCGCGATCTGGGCCGGCCCGGCCGGCTTCCTCCCCGCGCCCTGACGCATCCATCCCGGCTCGCTCGGCGCCCTCGCCACATCCGCAGATATAGGGCCATCGGCTCGAATCGACTCCGCTTTCGAGCGGTTGGCCCTACACCTGTCGCTGCGAGCGGAGAGGGGAGGCGCGGCGCGGGACGCTACGGGCGGGATGCGTCCGGCTCGTCGGCGGCGTCGCCACCGCGCCGGTCGCCACCGCGTCGCCCGTCCGCGTCCGACCGCTCGGCAGGCTCGTGCGCGTCGGGGCCCGGCGCGTCGAGCACGGAGTCCTCGATGTCGCCGTCGTCGGGGCCCGCGCCCTCGCGCTTGCGGCCCTCGCGCATCCGCTGCAGATCGGCGGCGGCCTCCTGCCGCAGCGTGCCGAAGAAGACGATGCTCGCCGCGAACGCGAACGCGAGGGAGACGAGCAGCGACAGCAGCCAGGGCACCTGCGCGATCATCAGCACCGCGAAGGGCACGAGGAACAGCAGGGAGCGCACGACGAGGTAGCGCATCGAGGGAGCCATGTACCAAGTCTATGAGCGACCCATAGCCAAGCCCCGTAGGGTAGTGAGCATGAGGTGGCTGATCATCGGCGGAGTCCTGGCCCTCGTGGTCACGGTCTACGCGCTCGTCGACCTCACGGTCACCGACGATCGACGCATCCGTCGCCTGAACCGCGTGCTCTGGGTCGTGCTCATCGTCGTGCTCCCGGTGTTCGGCGCGATCGGCTGGCTCGCATGGGGCAAGGGCCCCGTCGCGAGCGCCCGACCGATGGCACCGGACGACGACCCGTCCTTCTCGCGCTCGCCCGACGTGAGCGACGACGAGGCCGATCGGCGCATCGCCGAGATCGAGGCGCAGCTGGCCGCCCTCGACGCCGAGGTCGAGATCGTGCGCCCGACGAAGCCCGGTACCGACCCGAACCCCGACCCCGAGCCCGGACCCGACCCCGAGCCCCCTGCCGACGACACCGACGGGCAGGGCCACCGAGCGCCTGACGACGGCGACGCCGCGCGTGCCTGAGGCCCTCGGGGCCGCTCCGTACGCCGACCGACTCGTCGCCGCACTCGCGGCGGCCGGTGTCGCCGACATCGTCGTCTGCCCGGGCTCGCGCTCGCAGGCGATCGCGCTCGCCGCGGCCCGCATCGCCCGCGAGGGCGCCGTCGCGCTGCACGTGCGCATCGACGAGCGAGCCGGCGCGTTCCTCGCGCTCGGCCTCGCGCGCGAGAGCGGCGCACCCGCCGCGATCGTCGTCACGAGCGGCACGGCCGTCGCCAACCTCCACCCCGCGATGCTCGAGGCGCACCACAGCGACGTGCCGCTCATCGCGATCTCCGCCGACCGGCCGGTCGAGCTGCAGGGCATCCGCGCGAACCAGACGGCGAGGCAGCCCGGCATCTTCGGCGATGCCGCGCGCGTCGTGCTCGACCTCTCGGCGGATGCGCTCCACGATCCCGAGGGCGACGCGGTCGCCGCGGTGCGCGCGGCGCTCGGCTGGCGCGGCGAGGCGGCAGCGCACACCGAGCCCGGCCCGGTGCAGCTCAACATCGCCTTCCGCGAGCCGCTCTCGGGCGGCGAGCCCGCGGTCGGCCCTGCGGTGGCGCGCGTCGAGCGGCCGCCCATGCCGACGGCGACCCTCGAGCCCGCGGCGCGCACCGTCGTGATCGCTGGCGCCGATGCGGGTCCCGCCGCGGTCGACCTCGCCGAGGCGATCGGCGCGCCGCTCATCGCGGAGCCCACCTCCGGTGCCCGCTTCGGCCCCATGCTCGTGCCGCACGGTCGCGACGTCATCCCGCAGCTCGCCGACGAGGTGCGGCGCGTGGTCGTCATCGGGCACCCCACGCTCGCGCGATCGGTGACCGGCCTCATCCGCCGGGCCGACGTGGAGGTCGTCACGATCGGGCGCGCCGGTCAGGACAACGTGCGCGGCACCGGCGCCGGGGCAGTGCTCTCCGGCCGCATCGCGGTGGTCGAGGAGGATGCGCCGGACCGCGCGTGGATCGACCGCTGGATCGCCGCAGGCCGTGCGCTCGCCGCCGAGCGCGACCGCGAGTCCGCGCCGGACTCGCGGCTGCCGCGCGCCGACTACGCGAGGGCAGAGCTCGCCGAGGGGCGCACCCGCATCTCCCGTCGCGACCTCGTCACCGCGGTCTGGGAGCGCACGTGGCCGCACGACCGGCTCGTCGTCGCCGCGTCGCGGCTCATCCGCGAGCTCGACGCGTACGCCGGCCCCAAGGCCGTCACCGCGCGGGCCAATCGGGGGCTCGCGGGCATCGACGGCACCGTCAGCACCGCATCCGGCGTCGCGCTCGTGCACGAGCGCTCGGGTGCCGCCGGGCTCACCCGGCTGCTCATCGGCGACCTCGCGCTGCTGCACGACGCGGGCGGCCTGAACGTGCCGCCGGGGGAGCCTCGACCGCGGCTGCAGATCGTGGTCGGCAACGATCGCGGCGGCTCGCTCTTCGAGCTGCTCGAGGTGGCGGGCAGCGCCGACCCCGACGACTTCTCGCGCGTGCAGCGCACGCCGCACGACGTCGACCTCGAGCACCTGGCGGCCGCGTACGGCTGGCCGTTCGAGCGCGTGGTCGACCGGGCTGGGCTCCGGCGGGCGCTCTCGCAGTCGACACCCGGCATCATCGAGGCAGTGCTGGAAGGGGAGACGGATGCGCATTCGCTCTAAGGACCGTCGTGGCGCGCTCGGCATCGCGCCGATCACGCCCGGGACCACGATCGTCATCACCGGGGGCGGCAGCGGCATCGGCCGGCTCGTCGCGCTCGGCGCCGCACGGAAGGGCGCGCACGTCGTGCTCTGGGACCGCGACGGCGACGCCGCCCGCAGCGTCGCCCACGAGGCGACCGCGCTCGGCGGCCGCGGCACCGCGGTCGTCGTCGACCTCGCCGACAGCGACGCGATCGAGCTCGCCGCCGCCGAGACGCTCATGCTCGGCACCGTCGACGTGCTCGTGAACAACGCGGGCGTCATCTCCGGCCGCCCGCTCACCGAGCTCACGCCGCAGCAGATCGACCGCACGATGCGCGTCAACGCGATCGCGCCCATGCTCGTCACCCGCGCCCTGCTGCCGGCGATGCGCGACGCCGGCCGCGGCCGCATCGTCACGGTCGCGAGCGCCGCGGGCTTCATCGGCGTCGCCGGCCAGACCGACTACGCGGCCTCGAAGTTCGCCGCCGTGGGCTTCATGGAGTCGCTGCGCGCGGAGCTGCGCAAGGAGGGCTCGCCCATCACGACGCTCACCGTCGCGCCGTTCTACATCGACACGGGCATGTTCGCCGGCGTCACGACGAAGGTGCCGGCCCTGCTGCCGATCCTCTCGTCGGCGACGGTGGCCACGCGCATCCTGGGCGCCATCGAGTCGCGGCGCTCGCTGCTCGCCCTGCCCCCGCTCGTCCGCTTCGTGCCGGCGATGAAGGTCCTGCCCCCGGCGCTCGCCGATCTGGTGGCGGATGCCCTCGGCGTCAACGAGGGCATGGACGGCTTCACGGGGCGCGAGGCGACCGAGGAGCGGCAGCAGCGCGCAAGGCACGCCTGATGCGCTGGCCCTGGCGCCGGCGGGAGCTGCCGCCGGTGCCGCCGGTGCCGGAAGTCGTCGAGCGTCGCTGGATGCTCCCGCGCACGCTCATCATCCTGCTGTCGATCATCGCCACGATCGCCGCGCTCATCCTGCTCAGCCAGGTCGCGACCTTCGTCGCGCCGGTCTTCCTCGGCATCAACCTCGCGATCGCCGTCATGCCGCTGCAGCAGTGGCTGCTGCGCATCGGCGCGCCAAAGGTCGTGGCTGCGCTCGCCTCGCTGCTGACCGTCTACGTCTTCCTCGCCGCGCTCTTCTGGTCGATCTACTGGTCGGTGCAGTCGCTCGTGCAGGAGCTGCCCGGCTACGGTCCGGAGTTCAACGCGCTCTACCGCAACGTGATGGCCTGGCTCGAGGGCTTCGGCATCTCGCAGGACGAGGCGCTGCATCAGCTGCAGAGCGCCTTCAGCCCGAGCGCGATCGCGAGCGGGCTCACGAGCGTGCTCTCGAACGCCGGCACCGTGCTCGCCTTCCTCGCCACGCTCACCGTCGTCCTGTTCTTCCTCGCCTGGGACTCGATGCACCTGCCGGAGCGGATCGATCGCATCGCGCTCACGCACCCGGGGATCGTGCGCGGGGTCGACCGCTTCGCGGCCGGCGTGCAGCGCTACTGGGTCGTCACGACGCTCTTCGGGCTCATCGTCTCGGCGCTCGACCTCGTGGCGCTCACGGCGCTCGGGGTGCCGCTCGCGCTCGTGTGGGCGGTGTTCGCCTTCGTCACCAACTACATCCCCAACGTCGGGTTCGTCGTCGGCGTCATCCCGCCGACGCTCATGGCGCTGCTCGCGAACGGCCCGATCAACGCACTGCTGACGGCCATCCTGTTCAGCGTCATCAACTTCGTGATGCAGTCGCTCGTGCAGCCCAAGGTGGCGGGGGATGCCGTGGGCGTCACCCCCGCGACCTCGTTCCTGTCGCTGCTCGTGTGGGCCTTCGCGCTCGGGCCGGTCGGCGCGCTGCTGGCACTGCCGGCGACGCTCGCCGTCAAGACGCTCATCGTCGACCCCGACCCGCGCCTCGCGTGGGTCAGCGCGCTCATGTCGAACAAGCTCAGCCCTCGGAGCGACGGCAGGCTCGGCAGAGCCGTCTCGCCGGGCGTGCCGGGCGGTCCCTGACGCGTCCGGCTACGCTCGGCGCATGACCGCCATCACCGAAGCGCTCCGCATCACCCGCTCCGTCCGGCTCGCCGACGTGGATCCCGCATCCACCCCCGGCTTCGTCGGCGACAAGGCCGCGGGCGCGGCGGCGCTCGCGGCGGGCGCCGACAGGCTCGCCGAGCTGCAGGAGCGCCTGTTCGCCGCGAGCCGAGTCGGCGGCGACCGCTCGGTGCTGCTGATGGTGCAGGGCATGGACACGTCGGGCAAGGGCGGCATCATGCGCCACGTCGTCGGCCAGGTCGACCCGCAGGGCGTGCGCATCACCGCGTTCAAGGCGCCCACCGCGGCGGAGCGCCGCCGCGACTTCCTCTGGCGCATCGAGCGGGCGCTGCCGCAGCCGGGGATGATCGGCGTCTTCGACCGCTCGCACTACGAGGACGTGCTGATCCATCGCGTGCGCGGGCTCTCGAAGCCCGAGGTCGTGGAGGAGCGCTACGGCCGCATCGTCGAGTTCGAGCGCGAGGTCGCCGAGCGGGGCATCGCGCTCGTCAAGGTGATGCTGCACATCTCGCGCGCCGAGCAGGGCGCGCGGCTGCTCGAGCGGCTCGACCGCCCCGAGAAGCACTGGAAGTACAGCGGCGGTGACGTCGACGAGCGCGAGCAGTGGGATGCCTACATGGACGCCTACGAGGTCGCCATCAACCGCACGGCGCGGGTCTCGGCGCCGTGGCACGTCGTGCCCGCCGACCGCAAGTGGTTCGCGCGGCTCGCTGTCCACGAGCTGCTCGTCGAGGCGCTCGAGGGCATCGACCCGCAGTGGCCGACCGCCGACTTCGACGTGGCCGCGGAGCGGGAGCGGCTGCTGGCCACGGGGGATGTGCCGGACGTCGTGGCGGATGCGGCGGATGGCGCGGAGGCCGAGGAGCAGGACGAGCCGGCCGGGGAGAAGGCCGGGAAGAAGGTCGCCAAGAAGGACGCCAAGAAGGCCGGCAGGAAGGCCGGGAAGAAGGACGGGAAGAAGGACGGCAAGAAGTCGGGGAAGTCCGGGAAGGGCAAGAAGGCCGGGAAGCCGTCGAAGTAGCTCGCGTCACAGAGCGAGGTGATCCGGGCGCTGCCGCCCTGGATCACCTCGCCCCGTGCCGGGTGCCCGGGATCGCCGCTGCTCGTGTCGGCCGGTCAGGCCGGGTCGGGCGTGAAGACGTCCTCGATGCGGCAGCCGAAGGTCGCGGCGATGCGGAACGCGAGCGGCAGGCTGGGGTCGAAGCGCCCCTTCTCGATCGAGATGATCGTCTGCCGCGAGACCCCGAGCTCGTCCGCGAGGCGCTGCTGCGACCAGCCGCGCTCCCGGCGCAGCGCTGGCAGCGTGCTCTCCACCCTCAGCCTCGACGGGCGACGAGGTAGCGGATGCCGAAGCTCGCCATCATCACGACGACGACGGCGAGCAGCGCGAACGACCCGGGCACCTCTGCGCCCGAGACGAACAGCGCTGCCGCGCCGAGGCCCGCGATCCCGAGCGTGTCCCGGAACGCGCCCTGCGAAGCAGCGTCGATCCACGCGGACTCGACCGACTCCTCGGGCCGGTCGAGCGCCCCCCGGATCGTCGTCCGGTCGACGACGAGGATCCATGCGAGGGCGACGAGCGGCCACACGGTCGCGAGGGCGAAGGCGACGGCGCCAGCCAGGGGATCCCGGCCCGCCGCCCCGAACCACGCTGCGAGCGCGCCGACACCGAGCGCGAGGACGATGCCGATCGGCACCGCGATGAGGAGCGCCGAGTGTCGGCGACCGCCGATCCTCGCCCGGCCCCACATCGAGGTGGCCGCGGTCCCGGATCCATCGTGCTGCGTCATGCTCGTCCCTCCTGTCGTGCGGCGCTCGCCGCGGTGTCAAGGAAGTTTTACATGTCAAGCGCGCTTGACGCAAGCCGGGGGATCCAGGGCACTCATGGGAGCGGGTCGGCGAGCGCGTCGGTGATCGGGCGCAGCTTCACGGCGGTCTCCACGAGCTCCGCCTGCGGGTCGGAGCCCGCGACCACCCCCGCGCCCGCGAACGCGCGGATGCGGCCCGTCCCGTCGATCTCCGCGCCCCGCAGCGCGATCACCCACTCGCCGCCGCCCTCGCCGTCGACCCAGCCCACGGGCCCGGCGTAGCGACCGCGGTCGATGCCCTCGAGCTCGCGGATGATCGCGAGCGCCGCCCGGCGGGGCGTGCCGGCGACGGCGGCGGTCGGGTGCAGCAGGGCGAGCACATCGAGCGTCGAGCTCTCGCCCAGCGTGCCGGTGATGTCGGTCGCGAGGTGCCACAGGTTGGGCAGCCGCAGCGGGAAGGGCTCGGACGCCCGGGTGTCGGGGGCGAGCTCGCGCAGCACCTCGATGGCCGAGTCGGCCGCGAAGCGGTGCTCGCGGAGATCCTTGTCGCCGCTCGCGAGCGATTCGGCGATCTCGGCGTCGAGCGTCGGCGTCGCGCCCCGCGCGGCGGTGCCGGCGAGCACGCGCGAGAAGTAGTGGCCGCGGTGCGCGGCGATGAGCGTCTCGGGGCTCGCGCCGACCATGCCGTCGACGGCGTAGGCCACCGCATCCGGATAGCGACGGCCGAGCCCCACGACCACCGAGCGGATGTCGCCCTCCGGCGGCAGCTGCCCGACCCGGTCGCGAGCGACGACCACCTTCTCGGCGTCACCCGCGTGGATGCGCTCGGTCACCTCGGCGATGATCGCGCGGTAGCGGTCGGCGCCGATGTCGCCATCGGCGAGGTCGACGCGCACCTCGTCGATCGCCGTCGGGTGCAGCCTGCCGCCGTCCCCGATCCAGGTGATCCACTCGTCGTCCCCGCGGCGTCCCACCACGAGCTGCGGCACGATGAGCACGCTGGTCGCGGCCGACTCGTCGTCGAACGCGAACGCGCCGAACGCGAGCAGGCCCGTGCCGGGCACGCCGACCGCGTCGTCGACGTGGGCGTCGCGCGCGACCTCGCGCCACGCATCCGCCGCGTCCGTGAGCCTCGAGGGGCCGCGGAACTCGAGCCGCAGCGCCTCGCCGCGACCGACGATGCCGTCGGCGCCGCGTCGGACGGCGAGCGGGGCGCGAGGGTCGGCGTGCTCCAGCAGGCGTCCGAGCTCCGCGCGCTCGGTGCGCGCCCGCAGGGCCGGCATGCCTGCCAGCCTACGCCGCTGCCCAGCCTGGACGAGGGCAGGGTGGGTGGCCGGACGGGACGCCTAGGATGGAGGGCGTGAGCCGAGCAGACATGCAGAAGGACCCCCAAGAGGTCGCGGGCATGTTCGACGCGACAGCCAAGCGCTACGACCTGCTGAACTCGCTGCTCTCGGGCGGCAACGACCGGCTCTGGCGCATCCACATGCAGCGCGCCGTGCGCCCGCAGCCCGGTGAGCGCATCCTCGACGTCGCCGCCGGCACCGGCGCATCCGCCGCGCCGATGGCGAAGGCGGGGGCGCTCGTCACCGCCCTCGACATCAGCCAGGGCATGCTCGACGAGGGCCGCAAGCGCCACCCCGACATCGAGTTCGTGCACGGCGACGCGTCGGAGCTGCCCTTCGACGCCGACTCCTTCGACGCGGTGACGATCTCGTTCGGGCTGCGCAACGTGCAGCACCCGCGCGCGGCGCTCAGCGAGTTCCTGCGCGTGCTGAAGCCCGGCGGCCGGCTCGTGATCTGCGAGTTCTCGCAGCCGCCGGTCAACGTCGTGCGCAAGGGCTACGAGCTCTACCTCGGCACGATGCTGCCCGGCCTCGCGAAGGCCGCGAGCTCCAACCCCGAGGCCTACCGCTACCTCGTCGAGTCGATCCGCTCGTGGCCCGACCAGCAGACCCTGTCGCAGTGGATCCGCACCGCCGGCTTCACCCGCGTGGCGCACCGCAACCTCACGATGGGCGTCGTCGCGCTGCACCGCGGGCGCAAGCCCACCGACCAGACCGGTGCGATGCGCATCGCTCGGCACGCGCAGGCGGAGGAGCAGGCCCTCGATGGCGTCGATCGCTGAGGCCTTCGGGCTCAGGGGTCCGCGCCTGGCAGCGCCCGCGGACCTGCGCGTCGTCGACGACGTCGACCGCGGGCTCGACGCGCTCGAGCTCCGCCTCGACGAGCACCTGCGGGTCACGGACCCGGTCGCGGATGCGGTGACCCGGTACCTGCTGGAGGCCGGCGGCAAGCGCGCCCGGCCGCTGCTGCTGCTGCTCACCTCCCACCTCGGCACGGGCATCGACGACGACGTGCTGTCTGCGGCAGAGGTGGTGGAGATCACGCACCTCGCAAGCCTGTACCACGACGACGTCATGGACGAGGCGGACACCCGCCGCGGGGTGCCGTCGACGCACTCGGTGTGGGGCAACTCCGTCGCGATCCTCGCCGGCGACCTGCTGTTCGCGCGAGCGGGCCAGATCGCGGCTCCGCTGGGCAGCGAGGTCGCCGTGCTGCAGGCGCGCACCTTCGAGCGGCTGTGCCTCGGCCAGCTGCACGAGACGCTCGGGCCCGGGGACACCGATCCGGTCACGCACTACCTGCAGGTGCTCTCCGACAAGACGGGCTCGCTCATCGCCGCCGCCGCGGAGCTCGGGGTGGTCGTCAGCGGCGCGGACGACGCGTATCGCGAGCCGCTGCGGCTGTTCGGCGAGCGCATCGGCGTCGCCTTCCAGATCGTCGACGACGTGATCGACCTCTCCGCCGACCCCGCCACCGGCAAGGACCAGGGCACCGACGTGCGCGCGGGCGTCGCGACGCTGCCGGTGCTGCTGCTCGCCAAGCGCGACGACGAGGCCTCCGTCCGCCTGCGGGGCCGGCTCAAGGCGCCGACCGACGACGCCGACCTCGCGGCCGCCGTCGCGGAGCTCGCGGCGCATCCGGTCGTCGACGAGACGATCGCCGAGGCGGAGCGCTGGCAGCAGCGCGCCCTCGCGGCCCTCAGCCCGCTGCCGCCCGGCACCGTGCTGCGAGGGCTCGAGACCTTCGCCGAGCATGTCGTCTCGCGCACCCGCTGAACCACTGACCTGAGTTGCTGCACCGACAGCGAAGCCCCGGCGGCCAGGCCGCCCCGCACCCGAGGAGAACCGTGAGCGCACCGCTCCGCATCGCCGTCGTCGGCGCAGGCCCGGCCGGCATCTACGCCGCCGACATCCTGAAGAAGTCGGCCGCCGAGTCCGGCCGCGACGTGCTCATCGACCTGTTCGAGCACCTGCCCGCCCCGTACGGCCTCGTGCGCTACGGCGTCGCCCCCGACCACCCCCGCATCAAGGGCATCATCCAGGCGCTCCGCGAGGTGCTCGAGTCGGGCGTCGTGCGGCTCTTCGGCAACGTCCGCTTCGGGCAGGACATCACGGTCGACGACCTCGAGCGGCTCTACCACGGCGTCATCTTCGCGACCGGCGCCACGAAGGACGCGCCGCTCCAGATTCCCGGCGTCGACCTGGCCGGCTCCTACGGCGCCGCAGACTTCGTCTCCTGGTACGACGGCCACCCCGACGTGCCGCGCGAGTGGCCGCTCGAGGCGGAGGAGATCGCCGTCATCGGCAACGGCAACGTCGCCCTCGACGTCGCGCGCATGCTCGTGAAGCACCCGGAGGACCTCACGCCGACCGAGGTGCCCGACAACGTCCTCACCGGACTCGAGGCATCCCCGGTCACCGACGTGCACGTGTTCGGCCGTCGCGGCCCGCTGCACGTCAAGTTCACGCCGCTGGAGCTGCGCGAGCTGGGGGAGCTGCGCGACGTCGACATCATCCTCGACGACGCCGACTTCGGCGTGGACCCCGACGAGGAGGCGCTCAAGCAGAACAAGCAGATCCTCGTGATCTCGCGTGTGCTCGACCAGTGGCGGCAGCGCGAGGTCGGCCAGGCGTCCCGCCGGCTGCACCTCCACTTCTGGTCGCGGCCGGATGCGGTCGTCGGCGACGGGCGCGTCGAGGCGCTGCGCGTCGAGCGCACCCGCCCGACGCCGGAGGGGCTCGAGGGCACCGGGGAGTTCCGCGAGGTGCCCGTGCAGGCGGTCTACCGCGCGGTCGGCTACTTCTCGTCGCCGCTGGCCGACGTGCCCTTCGACGACCGCCGCGGCGTCATCCCCAACATCGCGGGGCGCGTGCAGGACGGCTCGCGGCCGGTGCCCGGGATGTACGCGACCGGCTGGATCAAGCGCGGCCCCGTCGGACTCATCGGGCACACGAAGTCGGACGCGAAGGAGACCGTCGAGCAGCTGCTCGGCGACGAGCACTCGTGGTGGACCCCGCAGCCCTACGACGCGGAGGCGGTGCCCATGCTGCTGCGCGAGCGAGGCGTCGCGTGGACCGACATCGACGGGTGGGTGCGGCTCGACCAGCACGAGATCGGGCTCGGGGCGCCCCACGGCCGTGCGCGCATCAAGGTGGTCGACCGCGACGAGATGATCACCGTCTCGCGCGACCAGCCCTGACGTGGAGCTGCCCGGCTACCTGCTGATCGCCCTCGCGTCGGTCGGTGCCGGAGCGATCAACGCGGCGGCCGGCGGCGGCACCCTCATCACCTTCCCCGCCATGCTCGCCGCCGGCATGAGCCCGCTCGCCGCGAACATGACGTCGTCGATCGGCCTGCTGCTCGGCACGGTGGGCGGCGCCTGGAGCTACCGCCAGGAGCTGCGCCGCCAGCGGCGCCGCTTCGTGGCGAACGCGCCGTTCGCCGCGGTCGGCGGCGCCATCGGCGCGGTGCTGCTGCTGCTCACGCCCTCCGCCTCGTTCACCGCGATCGTGCCGTGGCTCGTGCTCGGCGCCGCGGCGCTCTTCGCTGTGCAGCCGATCGTCGCGAAGCAGCTGGGCCGCAGCGCCGACGACGCCTTCGCGGTCGCCTCGACCGGTGGCTGGGGAGCGAAGGCCGCCTTCGTCGGGATCGGCGTCTACGGCTCGTACTTCGGCGCCGGCATCGGCGTCATGATGCTCGCGATGCTCGGCCTGCTCATCCACGACTCGCTGCAGCACCACAACGCGCTCAAGAACGTGATGGCGGGCGTCATCAACGGCACCGGCGCGATCATCCTCGCGTTCTCGCCGCTCGTGCACTGGGGTGTCGTGCTCGTCATGCTCGTGAGCTCGCTCGTCGGCGGTCTCGCGGGCGGCTGGCTCTCGCGTCGCGTGCCGTCATGGATGCTGCGCACCCTCGTGATCGCGTTCGCCCTGGTCGTCGGCCTGTCGATGCTGCTGGGCTGAGGGCTACTGCAGCGCCGAGGTGAGGCGCGCGACGCTGTCGAACACCTGCGTGATGCGCGGCCGCACCATCCAGTCGTCGAGGGTGAGCTCGAGCGACTGGCGACGGTATCCCTCCACGATGCCGTCGAGCTGCGCCACCATCGAGGTGCCCTCCACGAGCATCGACACCTCGTAGTTGAGCCCGAACGAGCGCAGGTCGATGTTCGACGAGCCGATCACCGAGACGCGATCGTCGAAGGTCATGAACTTCGAGTGCAGCACGGTGGGCTTGTCGAACAGGATGATGCGCACGCCCGCCCGCAGCAGCTCCTCGTAGTAGGAGCGCTGCGCGTGGTACGTCCAGAACTGGTCGCCGACCTCGCTCGCGAACAGCTCGACCCTGACGCCCCGCATCGCCGCGGAGGTGATCGCGTACCGCATCGCCTCGTCGGGGACGAAGTAGGGGCTCACGATCGTGATGCGCTCCTCGGCAGCGTGCACGAGCTCGACGAACACCCGCAGGTTGATCTCGCCCTCGAAGCCGGGACCGGAGGGGACAGCGGATGCGAGCAGGTCACCATCGGTCTCAGAGGCGGTCGTCGCGAGCTCGACGAGCTCGTTCGTCTCGGCCCACCAGTCCGACCAGAAGAGCACGTCGAGCGCGCGCACGGGCGGGCCGACGATCTCGAGCCACGTGTCGCGCCACTGCAGGCCGCGTCGCAGGTTGCGGCGCAGGAGGTAGGAGGGGTCGATGAGGTTGAGCGAGCCGGTGAAGCCGACGCGGCCGTCGACCACCACGAGCTTCCGGTGGTTCCGCAGGTCGGGCCGCTGCCACTTGCCGGCCCACGGGCGCAGCGGCAGCATGTCGCGCACCTCCGCGCCCATGTCGTTCAGCCGGGCGAGCGTCTGCTTGCGGCGCGGGTAGCGCACGCTCGTCAGGTGGTCGACGAGCACGCGCACGACCACGCCGCGCGCCGCGGCACGCTCGAGCGCCGCGAAGAACGGCTCGGTGCGCTCGGAGGCGACGATGAGGTAGAACTCGACGTGCACCCAGTGCTCCGCCTCGTCGATGCGTCGCGCCATCGCCTCGAGCTGTGCGTCGAACTCACCCCAGACGATGCCCTCGGCGGGACCGACGTGCGGCATCGACGACAGCGATCGGTTGAGCTCGAGGATCCCGGGCAGCCATGCGGGGCGCTCGCTCGGCGCCGACGCGTCCTCGATGCCCGTCGTGCTCTCGCCGATCAGCTCCTGGATCGCCGCCATCTTCGCGTGCCGGCCGCGGGAGACCCGGTTGTTGCCGAGCAGCAGGAACACGATCCAGCCGATGACCGGCTGGATCATGATCACGAGCAGCCAGGCGATCGCGGTCGCGGGCCTCCGGTTGTGGGGCACGACGACGAGCGCCAGCAGGCGAAGCGCCACGTCGAGGGCGATCCAGAGCGCGCCGAAGGCCTCGCTCAGCGTCAGCGTCACGAACGCACGTCAGCGGAAGTTGATGAACTGCAGGTCGATGTCGAGGTCTGCGCCCTTGAGCAGCTGGATGGTGGCCTGCAGGTCGTCACGGCTCTTCGAGGTGACGCGCACCTCGTCACCCTGGATCTGCGTCTTGACGGTCTTCGGACCCTGCTCGCGCACGAGCTTCGTGACCTTCTTCGCGTCCTCGCTCGAGATGCCGTCCTTGAGGCCGACCTCGATGCGGAACTCCTTGCCGGACGCGTAGGGCTTGCCGGCGTCGAGCATCTTCAGGTCGATGCCGCGCTTGACGAACTTCGACTGGACGACGTCGAGCACGGCCTTCACGCGCTCCTCGCTGGAGGCCTTGAGCAGCAGGCTGTCGCCGCTCCACGAGACGTCGGCGCCGACCCCCTTGAAGTCGTAGCGCTGCTCGACCTCCTTGCGGGCCTGGTTGACCGCGTTCTCGGCCTCCATCTTGTCGACCTTGCTGACCACATCGAACGAGGAATCTGCCATACCGCCACCCTAGAACACCGGTGCTCGGAGCATTCGCCCGCATCTGGTCCGTCGCGCACGGGAACCGGACCCCGGTTCGGCACGCGGACCCGCGATCTCGGGTCCGCCTTCCGAACTCGGGTCCGCGGGTGACCCGATCGCGCTAGCGTCGCCAGCAGAGTCGCCTTCAGGAGGAGTCGCATGCACCGTCGCGCCGCATCGATCACGGTCGTCCTGATGACCGCTGCGCTCACCGGCTGTGCGGGGAGCGCACCGCCCGAGCCGGTCGCCACCGCGTCGTCGCCGGCCGCTGGCCCTGAGCGATCGGATGCCTCGGCGTGCGAGGGCTTCAGCGACGTGCTGACGATCACCTTCAACGCCGACGTCGCGCTCCGGGAGGGGCGGATCGAGCAGCAGGAGCACGACGGCTGGTATCGCGTCGCCACCCGTGTGCTCGACCGCCTGGATCAGGACGACAGCGGTGCCGTGGCCGACGCCGTCGCGGCGCTGCAGGATGCGGCCCCGCCGATCGCGTCCGGCGCCAGCCGCACTGCCGGCATCGGCTCATCCCCCTGGAACGAGGCACAGACCGCGCTCGCGGCCGCGTGCGAAGCGGCCGGCACCGAGCTCGCGGTCGAGGGCTTCACGGGAGGCTGACCTGGGTGACGACCGCGTGCATCGGGTGGCATCCGCTCGCGTCGCGCAGCGGACGCCCGGGAGACGCGAAGAGCCCCGTCCGTGGACGGGGCTCCGATCGGTGGCGAGTGAGGGATTCGAACCCCCGAATGCTGAGCAGTCTGATTTACAGTCAGATCCCTTTGGCCGCTTGGGTAACTCGCCGTGGCCGTACAGGCCGTCGTCAAGGATACATGGCCCACAGGGCGACCGGGCACGCGCGCCGGGCTCGCGGGCGCCGCGATAGGTTCGTGCCATGCGCGCGCTCCATGACCTGGTCGTCGGCATCGCCGTGGAGGCCGCGGAGCTCGCGCGCATCCGCCGCCATGAGGGCGTCGACGTGGCGGCGAGCAAGTCGAGCCTCGTCGACATCGTCACCGAGGCCGACCGCGAGGTCGAGCGCATGGTGGTCGAGCGCCTGCTCGCGGCGCGGCCCGACGACGGCATCCTCGGCGAGGAGGGCGCGAGCGTCGCGGGGACCTCCGGGCTCACCTGGGTGATCGACCCGATCGACGGCACCGTCAACTACTTCTACGACATCCCCGCGTACGCGGTGTCGATCGCGCTCGTCGAGGGCGATCCCGAGCCGACGACCTGGCGGGCGCTCTCGGGAGTCGTCGTCAACGGCGCGACGGGGGAGCGGTTCGAGGCGCTGCGGG
Organism: Actinomycetota bacterium; assembly: GCA_051751085.1. Taxonomy (GTDB): domain Bacteria; phylum Actinomycetota; class Actinomycetes; order Actinomycetales; family Microbacteriaceae; genus Agrococcus. Next base: position 84,995 of record JBNJKM010000005.1, read on the forward strand.
GCGAGGGCGCCCGCCTCGACGGCCGCGAGATCCGGGTGGCGGATGCCGTGCCGGCGTCGATGGCGCTCGTGGGCACGGGCTTCGGGTACGACGCGCGCCGCCGCGAGCGGCAGGCCGCAGTGGTGCAGGGCCTCATCGGATCGGTGCGCGACATCCGGCGGATCGGCTCGGCCGCGCTCGACCTCGCCTCGGTCGCGTGCGGGCGGCTCAACGGCTACTACGAGCGAGGCCTGCAGCCCTGGGACATGGCCGCCGGGGCGCTGCTCGTCGAGGAGGCCGGCGGGGCGGTGCGAGGCTGGCAGGGCGAGCCGGCCAGCTCGGCGTTCCTGCTCGCGGCGCATCCGACGCTTGCGGACGAGCTCACCGGGCTGCTCGCGCCGCTGCGGCCCGACGATGTCTGACCCCTTGCCTCCTCGTTACCAATCCGTTATATTTGGGAGTCGTACCGAGCAGGAGGCGCGCGCACCGCGCGCCGTTGCTCGGAGGCGCCGGATCGTGCGAGCATCGATCCCGGCGTGGCGGCCAGGCTCTTCGAGCACTGCGCGCCCCTCAGCACCCCGAGCATCAGGACGGCATCAAGCGTGACGCACCCCACCCGACGAGCACTCCGCTCGTCACCGGAGGGCGCTCCGCGACCCGTGGGGGCGCAGCCCGTCACACGGCGAGCGGTGCGGCAGCAGGAGCGGGCCGCCGAGGCCATCGCCCTCACCGCGAGCGAGGCGCGCGCCGCTGAGCGCGTGACGGTCGTCGAGGGCTCCGCACAGCTCTACACGACCCGCCGCGCGATGCGCGATGCCGCGACGCAGGTCGCGCGAGCGCTGCCCGTCCAGATCGCGGAGCCCACGTTCACCGCGCCGATCATCACCGTCGACGCCCCGTCGCTCGGCAACGGCGGCGATCAGCTGCCCGGTGTCCGTGCACCCCGAGCGCTCGCGCCGCGCGTCGTGCGCACCGCGTCGGTCGCGCCGCCTGCGCGCGCGAAGCACGGCGCGCGCAAGCTCGCGCAGAAGATCACCGCGGGCGGCGCGCTGCTCTTCATCGGCTCGCTCGTCGTCGTCACCTCGCTGCCGGCGCAGGCCGTGCAGTCGCCCGGCGGCATCGACCCGGAGGTCGCGCAGATGAGCGAGGGCGTGCAGACGCTCGCGGGCGTCGACGCCGAGACGACCGGCTACTTCCAGCGCGACGACATCATCGTCAACGACCAGATCGCCGCCGCGCGCATGTCGCCGGGCGAGCTGGCCGCCTACCAGGCGGTCGCCGACTCCGAGGTCGCCGGTCCCTCGTACACGGGCGATCCCGCGTTCCCGCAGGTGTGGGGGATGCTGCAGACCGGTTTCGTGCAGACGCCCTTCCCCAGCCTCGACCAGGTGCCCATGTCGAGCGGCTTCGGCTACCGGCCGGGCGGGTTCCACGGCGGCAGCGACTTCATCCCGGGCATCGGCACCGAGGTGCGGCCGATCGCCAACGGCGTCGTCTCCGCGGTCTTCCAGGGCAACAACCCCGGCGGCGGTGGCTACTCCGTCTTCATCGATCACAACATCGACGGCCAGTTCGTGCAGTCGTGGTACGGCCACCTGCTGCCCGGCTCGATCGCGGTCGAGGTGGGCCAGGTGATCGACATCACGACCGTCGTCGGCCAGGTCGGCAACTCCGGCCGCTCCACGGGCCCGCACCTGCACCTCGAGCTCAAGAACAGCGACTACGTCTCGTTCGACCCCGTGCTCTGGCTGCAGACCCGCCAGATGAACCTCGAGCACCGCTGACGCGACGCAGCGACACGAGCGAAGGCCCCGCCAGCAGGCGGGGCCTTCGCTCGTCGTGCGCTACGCCGTCCTGACCCAGACGACCTCGTCGGCGAAGACCGACGCCGAGTCGAGCGGCGACGACGACAGCAGGATCTCGCCGCGCGGCACGTCGACGGCGTCGTGGCCGAGGTTGGCGACGACCGTCACCGCGCCGTTGCGGAACGCGAGCGCGGTCGGTCCCACGTCGAGCCACTCGAGCGTGCCCGTGCCGAGCCCCAGCTCGCGCCGCAACTCGAGTGCGCGGCGGTACATCGACAGCGTCGAGCCGGGGTCGTCCTGCTGCCGGTCGCGCGCGAGCTCCGCCCACAGCGGCGGCTGCGGCAGCCAGGTCTCACCGGTGTCGCTGAAGCCGTAGGCCGGAGCATCCGACTCCCAGGGGATCGGCACGCGGCAGCCGTCACGGCCCCACAGCTCGCCGCCGGTGCGCGCGAAGGTCGGGTCCTGCCGCTGCTGCGGCTCGATCGCCGTGACCTCCGGCAGCCCGAGCTCCTCGCCCTGGTAGACGTAGGCGCTGCCCGGGAGGGCGAGCATGAGCGCCGTCGCCGCGCGACCGCGGCGCAGCGAGACGGTCGGGTCGGCCTTCGAGATCGAGGTCGGCCCGATGCCCGCGCCGTGGGGCGGCGGCGGCACGAGCGCGAGCCGCGTGCGGTGACGGATCGTGTCGTGGTTGGAGAGCACCCAGGTCGGGGGAGCGCCGACAGCGCCGAACGCCGAGATCGACTCGTCGATCACCTCGCGCAGCATCGTCGCGTCCCACGGTGTCTCGAGGTAGACGAAGTTGAAGGCCTGGTGCATCTCGTCGGGGCGCACGAAGCGCGCCATCTTCTCGAGCGGCGACACCCACGCCTCCGCGCACAGCACGCGGTCTCCCTCGTACGCGGCGAGCACGTCGTGCCACCGGCGGTAGATCTCGTGCACGTGCTCCTGGCCGAAGAACGGCGACTCCATCGAACCGGCCGCGATGAGCTCGGCGTCGATGTCGGGCAGGCCCTCGGCCTTCGCGTTGCCGTGGGCGACGTCGACGCGGAAGCCGTCGACACCGCGGTCGAGCCAGAAGCGCAGCACCTCGACGAACATGTCGCCGACCGCCGGGTGGTTCCAGTCGAAGTCGGGCTGCGAGGTGTCGAACAGGTGCAGGTACCACTGGCCGTCGGGCACGCGGGTCCAGGCCGGCCCGCCGAACACGCTCTGCCAGTTGTTCGGCGGCAGCTCGCCGTCGTCGCCCTTGCCGTCGCGGAAGATGTACCGCGAGCGCGCCTCGCTGCCGGGGTCGGCGGCGAGCGCCTCCTGGAACCAGACGTGCTGGTCGGAGGAGTGGTTGGGCACGAGGTCGACGATCACCCGGAGGCCGAGGTCGTGCGCCGTGCGCAGCATCCGATCGAAGTCGTCCAGGGTGCCGAAGAGCGGGTCGACGTCCATGTAGTCGGCCACGTCGTAGCCCGCGTCCTTCTGCGGGGAGCGGTAGAAGGGGCTGAGCCACACGGCGTCGACACCGAGCTCGGCCACCGTGGGCAGCCGCGCGGCGATGCCGGCGAGGTCGCCGACTCCGTCGCCCGAGGCGTCGGCGAACGAGCGCGGGTAGATCTGATAGATGACGGCGGAGCGCCACCACTCTCGGCCGGCGGTGCCGGTGGCGGCCTCCCCTGAGCGGGCGGCGTCGGGCGCGGGCTGCTTCGGAGCATCGGTCATGGTTCCAGGCTATGCGGATGCGCCTGGTGGTTGGCAGACGACGGCCAAGGTCACGACTTGCCAACGATTCCCGCGGCTGGCGGCTCTCGGCTTGCTTTGCCGCCACCCGACAGCCACGATGAGCCGGGCTCAGCCGACGATGGCCGTCGGCCGATGAGCCCCTGAAGCTAAGGAAGGCACCATGAAGCACAGCAGCCTCATGAAGGTCGTCGGAGCAGGGGCGCTCGCGCTCACGCTCGCGGCATGCTCCGGCGGCGGCGGCACGCCCGCCCCGTCGGCGAGCGAGACGGCGGCGGCGCCCCAGGGTGGCGGCGAGCTCGTCATCTGGATGGACGACAACCGCGCCTCCGCGCTCGAGGACGTCATCGCGACGTTCGAGGAGGAGACCGGGACCACCGTCGAGGTGATCATCAAGGACTTCGGCACGATCCGCGACGACCTGACCACCCAGGCGCCGTCGGGCGACGGCCCCGACGTCGTCATCGGCGCCCACGACTGGATCGGCAAGCTCGTGCAGAACGGCGTCATCGCGCCGGTCGAGCTCGGCGACCTGAGCGCCGACTTCGAGGACGTCGCCGTCCAGGCGATGACCTACGAGGGCTCTGTCTACGGCGTGCCCGTCTCGATCGAGAACATCGCGCTCGTGCGCAACACGGCCCTCGCCCCCGAGGCCCCCGCGACCTGGGACGACCTCGTCGCGACCGGCCAGGCGGCCGTGGAGTCCGGCGAGGCGCAGTACCCGCTGCTCGTCGGGATCGACCCGAACAACGCCGACCCGTACCACCTGTACCCGATGCAGGCATCGTTCGGCGGTCCCGTCTTCGGCATGAACGAGGACGGCTCCTACAACCCCGACGACCTGCAGATCGGCAACGAGGGCAACGTCGAGTTCGCCTCGGCGCTCGCCCAGTGGGGCCAGCAGGGCATCATCAACCTCAACATCTCGCAGGACATCGCGAAGGAGCAGTTCGCTGCCGGCGCGAGCCCGTACACGATCACCGGGCCGTGGAACCTCGAGACCTTCCAGGAGGCGGGCATCGACTACGCGATCGACCCGATCCCGTCTGCCGGTGGCCAGCCCGCGACGCCCTTCGTCGGCGTGCAGGGCTTCATGGTCTCTGCCTACGCGAACAACCCGATCGTCGCGTCGCAGTTCCTGACGGAGTACGCGGCGAGCGAAGAGGCGCAGACGGCCATCTTCGAGGGCGGTCAGCGCGCCCCCGCACTGACGGCAGCCTTCGAGGCGGCGCAGTCGAACGAGGACGTCGCCGGCTTCGGTGCCGTCGGCGCCGAGGGCGTGCCGATGCCGAACATCCCCGAGATGGACGCGCTGTGGGCGGACTGGGGCACCACCGAGGCACAGATCATCGGACAGCAGGCCGCCGACCCGGCGGCCGCGTGGACCGAGATGGCCGGCAAGATCCAGTCGACACTGGGCGGTTGACGACCACGTGGCGGCCGGCCGGGTCCTCCGGCCGGCCGCCACGCATGCCACCCCACCTCGCACCTCAGGAGCCCGAGTGACGACGACCACATCCGCCAGGCCAGCGCGAGCTCCGCGACGCGGCATCCAGCATCAGCCGCCCAGCATGAAGGTGCTGCTGGCGAAGATCGCGATGCTCGCCGTGATCGACGCGATCGCAGTCTTCGCGATGACCGTGCTGTTCTTCCAGGAGAACTGGCTGCCGCTCGGTCTCCTGGCGGCCGTCACGCTCGGCGTCAACGTCATCTACCTCTCGCCGGGCTTCCTGCCGGCGAAGTACCTCACGCCCGGGCTCATCTTCCTGGCCGTGTTCCAGGTCTTCGTGATCCTGTACTCCTGCTACATCGCGTTCACGAACTACGGCGACGGCCACAACTCGACCAAGGACGACGCGATCGCCGCGATCGTGCTCCAGAACACGGAGCGCGTCGAAGGCTCACCCGCGTATCAGGTGCAGATCGTCGACGGGCTGCAGGGACTCGGCCTGCTCGCCACCTCGCCCGACGGCCAGGTGCTCGTCGGCACCGCCGACCAGCCGCTCACGCCGCTCGACCCGGGCTCGGTGACGCTCGACGGCGGCCGCGCCACGGCGGCGGAGGGCTGGACGAGCCTCGGCATGCAGGACATCCTGCAGCGGCAGCAGGAGATCGCCGACCTGCAGGTGCCGCTCAGCGACGACCTCGCCGACGGCTTCCTGCGCACCTCGAACGCCGTGCAGGGCTTCGTGTTCCAGTCGATCTTCGTCTACGACGAGACCGCCGACACGATGACCGACACCACGACCGGCACCGTCTACAGCGACCTCGGCAACGGGCAGTTCGAGACCGAGGACGGCCAGGTGCTCGGCACCGGCTGGCAGATCGTCGTCGGCTTCAAGAACTTCCTCTACCCGTTCGAGAACCCGCGCTACGGCGAATCGCTCATCTGGGTGACGCTGTGGACGTTCGGGTTCGCGCTCCTGTCGGTCGCCCTCTCCTTCGCCCTCGGGCTTTTCCTCGCCGTCACGCTGAACGACCCGCGGATGCGCTCGCGCAAGGTCTACCGGGTGCTCACGATCCTGCCGTACGCGTTCCCCTCGTTCCTCTCGGCGCTCGTCTGGCTCGGCCTCTTCAACTCGGAGTTCGGCTTCTTCAACGAGGTGCTGTTCGGCTCCGCCGACATCCCGTGGCTCACCGACCCGGTGCTGGCGAAGGTGTCGGTGCTCATCGTCAACGTCTGGCTCGGGTTCCCCTACATGTTCCTCGTCTGCATGGGGGCGCTGCAGTCGATCCCCGAGGAGCTGACGGAGGCCGCGACCGTCGACGGAGCGAGGGGCTGGCAGGTGTTCCGCCTCATCAAGTTCCCGCTGCTGCTCGTCTCGACGGCGCCGCTGCTCATCTCGTCGTTCGCCTTCAACTTCAACAACTTCAACATCATCTACTTCCTGACCCGCGGTGGCCCGCGCATCCCGGGCGTCGACGAGAACGTCGGCCACACCGACCTGCTCATCACGCTCGTCTACAAGACCGCGTTCGAGTCGGGGACGGGGCGCGACTACGGCCTCGCGTCGGCGCTCGCGATCCTGATCTTCATCATCGTCGCGACCGTCTCGGCGATCGCGTTCCGACAGACCAAGTCGCTGGAGGACCTGAACTGATGAGCGTCAACCTCGATCTCGTGCCGGTGGAGCCGGCCGACCGGCCGAAGCCGAAGCCGGTGGCAGCCCCGAAGATGTCCTTCCGCAAGTGGCTGCGCGAGCTCGGCTGGCGGCATCTGATCGGCATCGTCGTCGTGATCTTCGCCGCCTTCCCGCTCGTGTACGTGCTGAGCGCCTCGCTGAACCCGGGCGGCACCCTCACGGGCTCGAACCAGCTGTTCCGCGAGATCTCGCTCGAGAACTACGTCGCCCTGCTGAGCGACACCCGCCGCCCCTACGCCGCGTGGTTCATGAACACGATGATCGTCGGCGTGGTGACGTCGCTGGGCACCGTGTTCCTCGGCGCCCTCGCGGCGTACTCGTTCTCGCGCATGCGGTTCACGGGCCGACGCGTCGGGCTGCTCGGCCTGATCATGGTGCAGATGTTCCCGCAGCTGCTCGCCGTGGTCGCGATCTACGTGCTCATGCGCGGCATCGGCGAGGTGTTCCCGGCGATCGGGCTCGACAGCCTCGTCGGGCTCATCATGATCTACCTCGGCGGCGCGCTCGGCGTGAACACGTATCTCATGTACGGGTTCTTCAACACGGTGCCCGCATCGATCGACGAGGCGGCCAAGCTCGACGGCGCCGGGCACGCCCGCATCTTCTTCACGATCATCCTGCGGCTCGTCGCGCCGATCCTGGCGGTGATCGGCCTGCTGTCGTTCATCGGCACGACGAGCGAGTTCGTCATCTCGTCGGTCATCCTGACGAGCCCCGACAGGCTGACCCTCGCGGTCGGGCTGTTCCGCTACGTCTCCACCGACACGAACACGAACTACCCGGTCTTCGCCGCCGGCGCCGTCCTCGCGGCCATCCCGGTGATGGCGCTCTTCCTGTGGCTGCAGAAGTACATCGTCGGCGGACTCACGGCGGGCGCCGTGAAGTAGGCCGTTCCGCCGCGCGCGGTCGCATGGCACGGTAGTCGCATGTCCCAGGTGCGCGTGCCCATCGATCGTGGCCGGTTCTCCAACAAGACGGTCTTCATCATGGCCGCGATCGGCTCTGCCGTGGGGCTGGGGAACATCTGGCGATTCCCCTACGTCGCCTACGAGGGCGGCGGCGGGGCGTTCATCCTGCCGTACCTGATCGCGCTCCTCACCGCGGGCATCCCGCTGCTGCTGCTCGACTACGCGATCGGCCACTCCCAGCGCGGCTCCGCGCCGCTCTCCTTCGCGCGGCTCTCGCGCCGGCTCGAGTTCATCGGCTGGTGGCAGGTCGCGATCTGCGTGGTGATCTCCGTCTACTACGCCGCGATCCTCGCGTGGTCGGTGCAGTACGTCGGCTTCTCCGTCACGCAGGCGTGGGGCGACGACCCGGAGGCGTTCTTCTTCACCGATTTCCTCCAGGCCGCCGAGGGAGAGGTGACGCTCGACTTCGTGCCGGCGGTGCTCATCCCGATGGCGATCATCTGGATCGTCGCGATCGCGGTCATGGCCCTCGGCGTGCAGCGCGGCATCGGCGCCACCGCCGTGATCTTCATCCCCGTGCTGCTCATCGCATTCGGAGCGCTCGTCGTCCAGGCCCTCTCGCTGCCGGGCGCCATCGACGGGCTGCAGGCGCTGTTCCAGCCCAACTGGGCGGCGCTCCTCGATCCCGCCGTGTGGGCGAGCGCGTTCGGGCAGATCTTCTTCTCGCTCTCGGTCGGCTTCGGCATCATGATCACCTACGCCTCCTACGTGGGCCGGAAGATCGACATGACGGGATCCGGCCTCGTCGTCGGCTTCGCCAACTCCGGCTTCGAGCTGCTCGCGGGGATCGGCGTCTTCTCGGCGCTGGGCTTCCTCGCGCAGGCCTCCGGAGCCGCCGTCGCCGACGTGGTCACGGGCGGGATCGGCCTGGCCTTCATCGCCTTCCCCGCGATCATCTCCGAAGCGCCGTTCGGCGAGCTCCTCGGCGTGCTCTTCTTCCTCTCGCTCGTGCTCGCCGGCTTCACCTCGCTCGTCAGCATCCTCGAGGTGGTGATCTCCGCCGTGCGCGACAAGCTCGAGCTCACGCGGGTGCGCGCGACGCTCGTCGTCACGGTGCCCATGGCGCTCGTCAGCATCCTGCTGTTCACGACGACGAGCGGCATCCTCGTGCTCGACATCGCCGACTACTTCATCAACCGGTTCGGGATCCTCCTCGTCGCCCTCGTCGCCATGCTCGCGGTCGCGTGGGCCGTCCGTCGTGTGCCGTCCCTCGCCGTGCACATGAGCCGCTACGGATCCGTGAAGCTCGGCAGCTGGTGGGTGGCCCTCGTGATGGTCGTCACGCCGGCGCTGCTCGCCCTGATGCTCGTGCTCGAGCTCACCACGGCGATCTCGGAGCCCTACGGCGGGTTCCCCCCGTGGATGCTCGCCGTGTTCGGCTGGGGCACGGCGGCGGCGGCACTGCTCGCAGGCATCCTGCTGTCGATCCCGAGGTGGCGATCGGCGACGCCGCTCGAGGCGCCGGACCACGACGAGGAGGTGATCCGATGACAGGTGGAGCGATCGCGATGATGGTCGTCGCCATGGTCATCCTCTGGGGAGGGCTCGCGGCGGCGATCGTGAACGTCGTGCGCTTCCCGGGCGAGGAGCCGGCCGACTCGGGGCGCGACCTCTGACGACGGGCGATGTGGCGCGCGACACGCGCGCCGGGATCTCCGCTGCGTGCGGTCGAAAACGATTACGCTCATCCCACCCCCGACGATGGGGCGGGCGCAGCGTGGCGCCCGGGAGGAGCGTTCCGCATGCCAGACATCGACTTCGATCCCGAGCGCAGCATCGAGATGCAGCGCTCGCCTGAGTTCCAGCGCCTCCGGCGCACCTTCGTGACCTTCATCGTCCCGCTGACGGTCATCTTCCTGGCCTGGTACCTCGCGTACGTGCTGATCGCGGGCTTCGCGCCGGACTTCTTCGCCACCCGCCTCGGCGACAGCTACATCAACGTCGGCCTGCTGTTCGGGCTGGCCCAGTTCGTCACCACCTTCACGATCACGATGATGTACAGCCGCTGGGCGAACCGCGTCTACGACCGCCAGGCCGAGCCGCTGCGCGAGCAGATGGAGCAGGTCGTGCCGGCAGGGGGTCGCTGATGCCTGAGATCAACCCCGTCATCAACATGGTCGTGTTCGGCATCTTCGTCGCGGTCACCCTCTTCATCGTCTTCCGCGTCTCGCGCCGCAAGGCGACCGAGAACGAGTTCTACGCCGCCGGCCGGTCGTTCTCCGGCAGGCAGAACGGCGTCGCGATCGCCGGAGACTACCTGTCTGCCGCGAGCTTCCTCGGCATCTGCGGCGCGATCGCGGTCGCCGGCTACGACGGCTTCCTCTACTCGATCGGCTTCCTGGTCGCGTGGCTCGTCGCGCTGCTGCTCGTCGCCGAGCTGCTGCGCAACACCGGCAAGTTCACGATGGCCGACGTGCTGAGCTTCCGGCTCAGGCAGCGTCCGGTGCGCATGGCGGCGGCGCTCGCGACCCTCGCGGTGTGCTTCTTCTACCTCGTCGCGCAGATGGCGGGCGCCGGCGGCCTCGTCGCCCTGCTCATGGGCTTCGAGGGGCCGCTCGCGACCTCGATCACCATCGCGGTCGTCGGCGTGCTCATGATCGTCTACGTCATCGTCGGCGGCATGAAGGGCACCACCTGGGTCCAGATCATCAAGGCGGTGCTGCTCATCGCCGGCGCCGGGATCATGACGATCATGGTGATGTTCATCGTCGGCTTCGACTTCAACGCGCTGCTGCAGCGCGCGGTCGAGGCGTCGCCGGAGGGCGAGGCGATCCTCGCGCCGGGCCTGAAGTACACGAACCCGATCGACTTCCTGTCGCTCGGGCTCGCGCTCGTGCTGGGCACCGCGGGCCTGCCGCACGTGCTCATGCGCTTCTACACCGTCCCCTCGGCGAAGGAGGCTCGGCGCAGCGTCGTGTGGGCCATCTGGCTCATCGGCATCTTCTACCTGTTCACGCTCGTGCTGGGCTTCGGCGCCGGAGCGCTCGTCGGTCCGGAGACGATCCGCGAGGCGCCCGGCGGCGAGAACGCGGCGGCGCCGCTGCTCGCGCTCGCGCTCGGCGGCCCGGTGCTCATGGCGATCATCTCGGCGGTCGCGTTCGCGACGATCCTCGCGGTCGTCGCCGGCCTCGCCATCACGGCCGCGACGTCGTTCGCGCACGACATCTACGCATCCATCATCAAGCGCGGCGACGTGCAGCCGGGTGCCGAGGTGAAGGTCGCGCGCATCACGGTCGTGGTCATCGGGATCATCGCGATCCTCGGCGGCATCCTGGCGCAGAACCAGAACGTCGCGTTCCTCGTGGCGCTCGCGTTCGCGGTCGCGGCGAGCGCGAACCTGCCGACGATCATCTACTCGCTGTTCTGGCGCCGGTTCAACACCGGCGGCGCGCTGTGGTCGATGTACGGCGGGCTCGCGTCGTGCGTGCTGCTCATCGTGTTCTCGCCCGTCGTGTCGGGTCGCGAGACGTCGATCTTCGCCGACGCCGACTTCGCGATCTTCCCGCTCGCGAACCCCGGCATCGTCTCGATCCCGCTCGCGTTCGTGCTGGGCGTCGTCGGCACCCTGCTGTCGAAGCCGTCGCCCGACCACGCGGCGAAGCAGGCCGAGATGGAGGTGCGCTCGTTCACGGGCGCCGGGGCGGAGAAGGCAAGCGAGCACTGACCCAACCGTCGTACGCACAGCGCAAGCCCGCGGAGCCCGATCAGCGGAGCGGGCGGTGCCCGGTCACCGGGTGCCGCTCGCCCGGGGCCGCGGGCTTGCGTCGTGCGACGTGCCGCCGGGTGGAAGGGCGAGGCTGCCGGCGGCGGAGCGCGCCAGAGCCGAGCAGCACCCCGAGGACGACGACCACGGCGCCCGCGACCTCCGCGACGCTGAGCGTCTCACCGAGGACGACCCACGCGGTCAGGAGCCCGACGACGGGCACGAGCATCGAGAACGGGGCGACGCGCGCCGCCGGGTGGCGGCTCAGCAGCCACGTCCAGATGCCGCTGCCCACGACGGTCCCGAGCAGGATCGTGTAGGCGAGTCCCGCGATCGCCAGCATGCCCGTGCCGCTGCCGAGCCCGACCAACGAGGCGGCGATTCGGTCGGGCCCCTCGAGCCACAGCGACACGGCGAGCATCGGCGCCACCGGCACCACCGACATCCACAGCGTCAGGTGCAGCGGCTTCGACGGTCGCGCGAGTCGGCTCGACAGGTTGCCGAGCGCCCAGCCGAGCGCCGCGAGCATCGCGAGCAGGAAGGGGCCGAGCACGGCGGTGCCGAGCTGCTGCGCACCGATCGCGGTGAGCCCTGCGACCGCGAGCAGGATGCCGGCGACCTGCGCGCGGTCGAGCCGCTCGCGGAGCACGGTCGCGCCCAGCAGCACCGTGAACGGAGCGGATGCCTGCAGCACCAGGGATGCGAGGCCCACCGGCAGCCCGGTGGCCATCGCCCAGTACAGGAACAGGAACTGCATGGTGCCGAAGCCGAGGCCGTAGCCGATGAGCCAGCGCAGCGGCACGTCCGGCCGCGGCACGAGCAGGATCGTCGGGAGCGCGATGAGCCCGAACCGGAGCGCGACGAGGAAGAAGGGCGGGAACTGCTCGAGCGAGAGGTGGATGGCCAGGAAGTTGAGCCCCCAGAGGACGGCCACCACCAGGCCGAGGAGTCGCTCGCGATGCGTCATGCAGGGAGCCGATCACCGCGGCACCGTGCAGCACAAGCGATGAATGGTGGGGTGACTGTGTAGCGTTGCTGCATGGAACTGCGCGACCTCGCTCTGCTGCGCGAGCTCGACGAGCGCGGCAGCCTCGCCGCCGTGGCGCGCGCGACCCGGGTCACGCCGTCGGCCGTGTCGCAGCGCATCCGGCTGCTCGAGCGCACGGTCGGCCTGCGGCTCACCGAGCCCGTCGGGCGCGGTGTGCGGCTGACCGATGCCGGACGCCTGCTCGCCGCTGGCGCGATCGAGGTCGCGACGGTCGTCGCTCGGGTCGAGGCACGGCTGAGCGCCTACCGGGACGCCGTCGGCGGCCGCATCGACATCGCGGCGCTGCCGAGCGCGGGAGTCGTGCTGCTGCCGTCGCTCATCGCGGCGCTCGGGCCGGGCATCGAGGTGCGCGTGCACGACCACGACGTCGCCGAGGCCGACTACGCGGCGCTCGCTCGCGACCACGACCTGGTGATCGGGCACCGGATGGCCGCCACGCCGCTGACCGGGTGGCGGGGCCTGCGCGTCGTCGACCTGCTGCGGGAGCCGATCGACATCGCCCTGCCGACGGCGCATCCGCTCGCCGCGGCGGCTGCCGTGCGGCCCGCGGACATCGCCGGGGAGCGGTGGATCGGCGTGCCGGAGGGCTATCCGTTCGACGACCTGCGCGTCGCGGTGGAGGCGGCAGCGGGGGAGCCGTTCGCCGTCGTGCAGCGCGTGCGCGACAACCGTCTCGTGGAGGCGCTCGTCGCGGCGGGCCTTGGCATCGGGATGCTGCCGCGCTTCAGCACCCGGCCCGGCGGCGGCATCGCGCTCGTGCCGTTGACCGGGGTGCCGACCGGGCGCACCGTCAGCGCGCTCGCTCGTCCGGAGGTCGCCGAGCGAGCGGTGGTCCGCCACGCGATCGAGGTGCTGCTGGGCTGCGCAGCGGCGATCGCGCACGCCGACGCCGGTGCCCGAGGCGTTGCAGAGCCGGTCTCGCGCGGTGGTACGATATTCCGGTTGCCGTGAACGGCATCGCCCCGATAGCTCAGCGGTAGAGCACTTCCATGGTAAGGAAGGGGTCGCGAGTTCAATCCTCGCTCGGGGCTCGCGTTCGCTTGATGCTTCGTGCTTGGGTGGGCGTTCTGGCGGGGTAGCTCAGTTGGTGAGAGCGCACGACTCATAATCGTGAGGTCGCGGGTTCGAATCCCGCCCTCGCTACCGCTGGCAGGGGATCGGATCCGTGGATCCGGTCCCCTTCTTCGTGCCGGAGCCGCGCCCGGAAGAGGGGCATGGACCGGTCGCGCGTCGCGATGTACTCTGCCCGCCAGCAGGCGCAGTGCCTGCTCCAGCGATGCGAGGAGACAGAGATGTCCACGGTCGCGCGGAGGCCGATGGCCTCTGCGATCACCACGAAGCCGTCGGTCCATCACCACGCGGTGCCGCACCGCCCGGACTGGCCGACACCGAACCATCCGTTCGTCACCGACGGCGGGCTCGAGACCGACCTGATCCACCACCGGGGCGCCGACCTGCGCGAGTTCGCGGCCTACCCGCTGCTGCGCAGCGAGCACGGTCGCGCGCTGCTGGCCGACTACTACGCCGGCTACGCGGCGATCGCGGCGCGCGTCGGCGCGGGCCTGCTGCTCGAGACCGCCACCTGGCGCGCGAATCCCGACTGGGGCGCGAAGCTCGGGGACGGCAGGCGCGCGCTCTACGACATCAACGTGCAGGCCGTGCGCTTCCTGCGGCAGCTGCGCGAGTCGTACGGCGTGGCCGAGGTGCTCGTCAGCGGCACCATCGGCCCGCGGGCGGACGCCTACGCCGACGTGCCGCCCGTCGATCCCGACGAGGCGCAGATCTACCACGAGCAGCAGGTGGATGCCTTCGCCGAGGCGGGCGTCGACCTCGTCACCGCCTTCACGCTCTCCGACCCGGGCGAGGCCATCGGCATCGCGCGCGCCGCCTACTTCCACGGACTGCCCGCCGCGATCGGCTTCACCGTCGAGACCGACGGACGGCTGCGCGGCGGCATGCCGCTCGGCGAGGCCATCGAGATGGTCGACGAGCAGTCGGACGCCGTGCACTACATGATCAACTGCGCGCATCCGGAGCACATCCTGCGCGGCGTCGACGACGGGGCCTGGCGGCAGCGGGTGGTGGGCGTCCGCTACAACGCCTCCACGCTGAGCCATGCCGAGCTCGACCGGGCGACGACGCTCGACGCCGGCGATCTGGACGCGCTGCGGCGCGGGCACGCGGAGCTGCGCCGCAGGCTCCCGAGCCTCGCCGTGATCGGCGGCTGCTGCGGCACCGACAGCACCCACGTCACCGCGCTCTGGGAGGACCACGCCACGGCACCCGTGTGACGGGGATGCCGGGCCGCGTCGGGAGGTCGCGCGCGGGGGATGCCTAGACTGGCTCCGTGCCAGTGAATCCCGAGATCCAGGGCCGGCAGTACCCGCCCACGGAGCCCTACCTCGTCGGCCGAGAGAAGGTCCGCGAGTTCGCGCGCGCGGTGCAGGCGACGCACCCCGAGCACCTCGACGTCGAGGCCGCTCGCGCCGCCGGGCACGCGGACGTGATCGCGCCCCCGACGTTCCCGATCGTCATCCAGGAGCTCACCCTGCGACAGCTGCTCGAGGACGAGAGCGCAGGCGTCGACTTCTCGCGCGTCGTGCACGGCGACCAGCGCTTCACCGCGAGCCGCCCGATCGTCGCGGGCGACGAGCTCACGGCGCAGCTCACCGTGACGAGCGTCAAGTCGCTCGGCGGCAACGACATGGTGACGAGCGAGAGCGTCATCACGGATGCGGCGGGCGAGCACGTAGTCACGGCCACCTCGTCGCTCGTCGTGCGGGCGGAGGCCTGATGGACGGGAAGACGCCGATGAGCGACGTGCAGGGGCTCGGAGAGCTCGAGGTCGGACAGGTCGTCGCCGAGCGCGACCTCGTCCTCACGCGCGACTCGCTCGTGCGGTACGCGGGCGCCTCGGGCGACTTCAACCCCATCCACTACCGCGACGACGTCGCCGAACGCGTGGGCCTCCCTGGCGTGCTCGCGCACGGCATGCTCACGATGGGCGCCGCGGTGCAGCCGGTCGTCGACTGGGCCGGGCCCGCGCGCATCCTCGACTACAGCGTGCGGTTCACGCGCCCCGTCGTGGTCGACGCTGAGACCGGTGCCGCCCTCCACGTCGTCGCGAAGGTCGGCCGCGTCGACGAGGGCAGCGCCCGCATCGACCTGACGGTGACCGTCGACGAGAAGACCGTGCTCGGCAAGGCACAGGTCGTCGTGGCGACCGACCGATGACCGGTCCGCGCAGGCTCGCCGACGCCACCACGATGCACGTGGGCGGCGCCGTCGACCGCTGGATCGAGGCGACCACGCGCGACGAGGTCATCGCGGCCTACGCAGACATCCTCGAGCGCGACGACGAGCACCTGCTGCTCGGCGGCGGCTCGAACACGGTCGCCTCCGACGAGCCGTACGAGGGCACCGTGCTCCGGGTCGCGACCCGCGGCATCCGCACGCTGCCGGCCGCCGAGCGGCCGCACCGGCCACCGGGCGAGGACCCGCCCGTCGACGACGCGGTCGTGCTGCGGGTCGAGGCGGGGGAGTCGTGGGACGCGCTCGTCGCGCAGGCGGTCGCCGAGGGCCTCACCGGCATCGAGGCGCTGAGCGGCGTGCCGGGCTCCGTCGGCGCGTCGCCGATCCAGAACATCGGCGCGTACGGCCAGGAGCTGTCGGCGACGCTGCATGGCATCGAGCTGCTGTGCCTCGACGAGCGCGGCGAGCTCGAGGTTCGGTCCGTCCCAGCCTCCGAGCTGCGGCTCGGCTACCGCGACTCGGCGATCAAGCAGGGCGTGCTCCGCGGCGTCGTGCTCTCGGTCGACCTGCGGCTGCGTCGCTCGCCCGACGGCCGCAGCCAGCCAGTCGCCTACCAGCAGCTCGCGACCGCGCTCGGCGTCGAGCTCGGCACGCGCGTGCCGCTCGAGGACGTGCGCGCGTCGGTGCTCGCGCTGCGCGGCGCGAAGGGCATGGTGCTCTCCGACGACCCCGACTCGGTGAGCGCCGGCTCGTTCTTCACGAACCCCATCGTGTCGGCCCGCTTCGCCGCGGGGCTGCCCAAGGAGCTGCCGCGCTGGTCGACGGCACCAGAGCCGCGGGCGACCGTGCTGCCCCTCGACGCCGACACCGCGGTGCCCTCGCCCGACCGGCCGGTGCCGCAAGTGAAGCTCTCGGCCGCGTGGCTCATCGAGCACGCCGGCATCCGGCGGGGCTCCTCGCTGCCGGGCTCGCGCGCAGCGATCTCGTCGAAGCACACGCTCGCGCTCACCAATCGCGGCGGAGCCACCGGCGAGGAGATCGCCGAGCTCGCGCGCTTCGTGCAGGCGCGCGTCGAGAACCAGTTCGGCGTGCACCTCGTGCCCGAGCCGGTGCTGGTCGGGCTCTCGGTCTAGCGTCGGCGAATGCGGCGCGGGGCACCGGCGTTGCCTCTCGCATGACACTGCAGCACGGCACGGCACAGCAGCACGGCGCGACGCCGGCTCCCACGCAGCTCCGGCTCGTCGTCGAGGTCGAGGACTTCGACGCCGCGCTGGCGTTCTACCGCGACGCCCTCGGGCTCCCAGAGCTCGCGGCGTTCCAGGGCGCGGGTGACGCCCGCGTCGCGATCCTCGAGGCGGGCAGGGCGACGCTCGAGCTGGCGAACCCCGCGCAGAAGCGCATGATCGACCGGCTCGAGGCCGACGGCGCACCGAGCCCTCGCATCCGCGTGGCGTTCGAGGTGGAGGACGCCGACGGCGCCACCCGGCGGCTCGAGGGCGCGGGCGCTACGGTGATCGCGGAGCCCGTCGAGACGCCCTGGCGATCGCGCAACGCGCGGCTCGAGGCGCCTGCGGGACTGACGCTCACGCTCTTCCAGGAGCTCGACGGCGAGGAGCGGTTCGTCCCCGCAGACGATTGATCCGGCCGCCGGGTCGTGGGACAGTCGACGCAGGGGGACAGCATGGGTGAGCACGACGCCGCACAGGCCGAGTGGGCGGACAGCACGTCGCCCATCGAGCTCGAGCTCGAGGTCGCGGTCAGCCGCGCGCGAGCCTGGGACGCCTACGTCCACGGCCTCACGGAGTGGTGGCTGCCCGGATCGACGGCCACCGGCTCCGGCCTCGATCGCATCACCGTCGACCCGCACGAGGGCGGCCGCATCGTCGAGCACGGCCGCGACGGGCGAGAGGTCGACTGGGGCGAGGTGACGGATGCGGTGCCGGGCGAGCGCTTCTCGCACACGTTCACGCTCTCGCACGACGGCGATCCGAGCACCGTCGCGGTGACCTTCGTCGACCGCCCGGAGGGCGGCACGCGCGTGCGGCTCACGCACGCGGGCTGGAACGACTCCAACCGCCACGCGCGGTCGAAGCACGAGGACTGGCCCGCGCTGCTCGAGCGCTACCGCGCCTTCGCGCAGCACGTGTAGTCGACGCGCCTCAGGGCAGCCGGCGCGTCGGACGGGTGAGGATCTCCGCCCCGTCGTCGGTGATCGCGATCGTGTGCTCGCTGTGCGCGGTCCGCGCTCCGGTCGCGCTGCGCAGCGTCCACCCGTCGGCGTCCATCACGAGCTCATCGGTGTCGGCCATGATCCAGGGCTCGAGCGCGAGCAGCAGGCCGGGGCGCAGCCGGTAGCCGCGGCCCGGTCGTCCGGTGTTGGCGACGTGCGGATCCTGGTGCATGGTCGAGCCGATGCCGTGCCCGCCGAACTCCGTGTTGATGCGGTAGCCGGCTGCGCTCAGCACCGATCCGATCGCGTGCGAGATGTCGCCGATCCGGTTGCCGGGGACGGCGGCCGCGATCCCGGCAGCGAGCGCCCGCTCCGTGGCCTCGATCATCGTGACGCTCTCCGCGGGACGGGTGTCGCCCACGATGAAGCTGATGGCCGAGTCTGCGGCGATGCCCTCGACCGAGACGGCGAGGTCGAGGGTCAGCAGGTCGCCGTCGGCGAGCCGGAGGTCTCGGGGCAGGCCGTGCAGCACCGCGTCGTTGACGCCCGTGCAGATGTAGTGGCCGAAGGGCCCCCGGCCGAAGGACGGCGCGTAGTCGACGTAGCAGGAGGTCGCGCCCGCCTCGTCGATCATCGCCTTCGCCCAGCGGTCGATCTCCAGCAGGTTCGTGCCGACGACCGTGCGATCCCGCAGCGACTGCAGGATGTCGGCGACGAGCGCTCCGGCCCGTCGCGCTCGCGCGAGCTCGGCCTCGTTCAGGATCTCGATCATGCGACGTCGCCTCCAATAGGTATCCCGGTAAGACTATCCCGGATAGGATCGGAGCCATGGTCAGGCTTCCACTCACCCCGGACGAGCTCGCGCGCGGGCAGCGCCTCGGCGCGCTGCTGCGGCGTGCGCGTGGCGAGCGCTCGATGCTGGACACCGCGCTCGCCGCGGGTCTCTCTCCCGAGACGCTCCGGAAGATCGAGTCGGGCCGTGTCGCGACGCCCGCGTTCTCGACCGTCGCCGCGATCGCCGGCGTGCTCGACGTGTCGCTCGACACCGTCTGGGCGGAGGTCACCCAGCCGCCCGGTGCGGACGCCGATCGCGCGGACGCGACGGCACGGCGGGGCTCCTAGGAGCCGGCGCGGGTCAGAGCAGCCCGCGCTCGAGCGCGAACGCCACGGCGGCAGTGCGGTCCCGCACGCCGAGCTTCCCGAAGATCGACTGCACGTGCGACTTCACCGTCGCCTCGCCGATGAACAGCGCCCTGCCGATCGCCGCGTTCGTCGCGCCGCCCTTCATGAGCGCGAGCACCTGCCGCTCGCGCTCCGACAGCGCAGCCGCGGCTGGAGCGGCCTGCCGCTCGGCGAGCGCGCGCGCGACGCTGGGCGCCATCGCCCGCTCGCCGCGGGCGACCGCGCGCACGGCGGCGAAGATCTCGAGCGGCGGCGCCGCCTTCAGCAGGTAGCCGGTCGCGCCCGCCTCGGTCGCGGCGAGGATGTCGGCGTCGGTGTCGTACGTCGTCAGCACGAGCACGCGCGTGCCGGGCAGCTCGGCGAGGATGCGCCGGGTCGACTCTGCGCCGCCGACTCCCGGCATCCGCAGGTCGGTGAGCACGACGTCCGGGCGCCGCTCGCGCGCGACGGCGACGAGCGCCTCTCCGTCGGCCGCGTCTCCCACGACCGCGATATCGGGCGCCTCGGCCAGCAGCGCGACGAGCCCGCCGCGCACCACCGGGTGGTCGTCGGCGACCACCACGCGGATCACGCCGCGCCCCCGCTGGCGAGCCGCGCGGTCACGGTGGTCCCGGCGGCGCCGGACGCGATGTGGAGGCTGCCGCCGGCGAGCGCGATGCGCTCGTCGAGCCCCAGGAGCCCCAGGCCGCGGGTGACGGATGCGCGGTCGAAGCCACGGCCGTCGTCACGAACCTCGAGGCGCGCGCCCGCCGCGTCCGCGACGAGGCTCATCGCCACGCGCGTGGCGGCGGCATGCTTGCGCACGTTCGCGAGCGCCTCCTGGGCTGTGCGCAGCAGCGCGACCTCCGCGTCGACGGGCAGCTCGATCGGCGCGGCGTCGACCGTGACGGCGATGCCGGTCTTTGCCTCGAACCGCGCGCCGAGGCGCTCGAGGGCGACCGGGAGCCCGTCACCGAGCCCGACGCCCGCGCTGGCGGCGACAAGCCCCCGCACTTCGGCGAGCGCGCTCTGCGCCAGCTCCTCGATCGTCCGCAGGGCCGCCGCGCCGGGCGCGCTGCGCTGCGCGAGCATCGCGATCGCGGTCAGATCCTGCGCGATCGTGTCGTGCAGGTCGCGGGCGATGCGGCTGCGCTCCGCGGTGGTCGCGCGCTCGCCGCTCAACCGGGCGATGGATGCCTGGGCGCGCTCGAGCTCGGCGATCAGCCGGTCGCGCTCCTCCGTCGCCCGAGCGAGGCCCGAGATCCACAGGCCGATCACCATGCTGAACGCGAAGCTCAGCAGCTGCGTCACCGCGAGCAGCAGCACCGAGCTGCCCGACACAGCGTACGCAGCGAACACGGCGTCGAACAGGCCCACGTTCGCCACCACCGCGCGACGGATGCTCGGCCCCGACGACACCCACATCAGGGGGGCCGCGAGCGCCTGCGCAGCACCGAGCGGCCCGTAGGCGAAGGCCGCGACGGCCGCACCGAGGATGACGATCACCTGGAACGCGACGTTCGGCCGGTCGAGCTTCGCGGCAGCTCGCCCGACCAGCAGCCAGCCGAGGCCAATCGCGAGCGCGCCGGCGATCCCCGCCACCGTTGCAAGCGCGCTCCCTGCGAAGCAGGCGACGACCGCGATCACCACGACGCCCGCGCCCACGAACGTGTCCCACATCCGCGGGTCCTCCGTGGGCGGCGGTCGCACCGCGGGCTCGGTCATCGTTCGAGGCCTCTCCGCCGCCGGCGCTGCGCCGGTCAGGCGCGCTTGATCCACCGGAACGTCATCGATGCGACCACGGTACCGATGACGGCCCAGATGCCGAGCGCGATCGCGACCGACTGCAGACCCCACACCGCACCGACCTCCAGCTGGCTCGCGATGTCGGGCAGCAGCGCCGCGCGCATCCCGTGGCCGACCCACGCGAGCGGGAACACGTTCGCGATCGTCTGCAGCCACTCGGGCATGATGATGAACGGCAGGTAGATCCCCGAGATGAACTGCAGCACGAGGGCGATCGGGATGACCACGGCGGATGCGGACGCCGCCGTGCGCGGGATCTGCGCGACGGCGACGCCCAGCACCGCGAAGCACACGAGCGCGGCGAAGAACACCCACGCGAGCGTCAGCCACCGCCCGGGGTCGCTCGGCAGCTCGAGGCCGAACACGGTCGTCGCGACCATCAGCAGCAGCGCGGCCTGCACGAGCGAGGTCAGCAGCAGCTGTCCCATCTTGCCGAGGAAGTACGAGATGACCGGCAGCGGGGTGGCCGCGAGCCGCTGCAGGGTGCCGTCCGCGCGCTCGGTCGCGATCTCGATGCCCAGGTTCTGCACTCCCGAGAGGAAGACGCCTGCCGCGAGCATCGCCGGCAGGTAGGAGTGCGGCTGCGTGACGACCTGGCCACCCACTTCGAGGAGCGGGGGCAGCGCGCTGAAGGCGCTCGCGAAGATCGAGAACAGCAGCACCGGGAAGAGGAACGTGAACACGAGCGCGTCGCTGCGTCGGAGGTACTGCAGCAGCTCGACGCGCACGCGGTCGGCGGCGCAGCGGAGGGTGTGCCAGCGGCGGATGCCCTGGCGCGCGACGGTGGGTGCGCTCGCGCTCCCGGCGACGATGGTGCTCATGCTGCGGCCTCCTCGGCGTCGACGGTGCTGATCATGGAGAGGTAGACGTCCTCGAGGGAGGGGCGGACGATCTCGAGGTCGATCGGCTCGCCGCGCAGCTCCCGCACCACGGACGCGGGTGCGGCCGTGCGCACCTCATGGCGGCCCGACGCATCCGACCACCGCACGACGGGCGTGCGCGCGTCGGCCCCGCCGATCCGCCCGATCTCGTCGAGCGCGAGCAGGCGTCCGCCGGCGATGATGCCTGCGCGGTCGGCGAGCTGCTCGGCCTCGTCGAGGTAGTGGGTCGTGAGCAGGATCGTGGTGCCATCGGCGGCGACGCCCCGGATGAGCTCCCAGAACGTCCGCCGGGCCTGCGGGTCGAAGCCGGTGGTGGGCTCGTCGAGGAACAGCACCTCGGGGCGGCCGATGATGCCGAGCGCCACGTCGACACGGCGCTGCTGGCCGCCGGAGAGCCTGCTCACGCGCCGCTTTGCGTGCTCGGTCAGTCCGACCGCGGCGATCGTCTCGTCGACATCTCGAGCGGTCGGGAAGACGCGTGCGAAGTGGGTGAGGATCTCGCGCACCGTGAGGGCGCCCGCCTGGCCCGATGACTGCAGCACCACGCCGATGCGGCTGCGCCACGTGCGGTCGCCGCGTTGCGGATCGATGCCGAGCACGCGCGCGGAACCGCTCGTGGGCGAGCGGAAGCCCTCGAGCATCTCGACGGTGGTGGACTTGCCGGCGCCGTTGGGGCCGAGGAGGGCGAAGGTCTCGCCGCGAGCGATCTCGAAGGAGATGTCGTCGACGACGGTGCGGGCGCCGTAGCGCTTCGTGAGGCCGTCGACCACGACGGCGGGTTGCTGGTGCATGCTCCCAGGCTGGCCCGCGGAGGCGCCGCCGTCATCCACCGATCGGTGGGCCGGGACCGCGGCTCCTACGCGGTGCCGAAGAGCCGCTGCAGGCGCTGCACGCCCTCGAGCAGCGCGTCGTCGCCGAGCGCGTACGAGAACCGCAGGTAGCCGGAGGGGCCGAAGGCCTCACCGGGCACGGCGGCGACCTCCGCCTGCTCGAGCATCAGGTCGGCGAGCTGCAGGCTCGACGTGGGCGTCGTGCCGCCCCACTCCTTGCCCAGCAGGCCGGCGACATCCGCGTAGACGTAGAACGCGCCCTTCGGGGTCGGCACGGTGACACCGGGGATGCGCGACAGCTCGGCGACGATCGTCTTCCGCCGTCGGTCGAACGCCGCGAGCATCTCGGCCACCGCGTCCTGCGGACCCGTGAGCGCCTCGAGCGCACCGCGCTGCGCGACGTTGTTGACGTTGCTCGTCAGGTGCGACTGCAGGTTGGCGGCCGCCTTGATGACGTCGGCCGGACCGACCATCCAGCCGACCCGCCAGCCGGTCATCGCGTAGGTCTTCGCGACGCCGTTGACGAGGATCGTGCGGTCGGCGAGCGCCGGCACGGCCTCCGTGACCGAGACGGCCCGCTCGCCGTCGTAGACGAGGTTCTGGTAGATCTCGTCGCTCACGACCCAGAGGCCGTTGGCCTCGGCCCACTCGGCGATCTCGCGCACCCTGTCGGCGGGATAGACCGCACCGGTCGGGTTCGACGGGCTCACCATGAGCAGCGCCTTCGTGCGGTCGGTGCGAGCGGCCTCGAGCTGGTCGACCGTGACGAGGTAGCCCTGCTCGGCGCCGGCGAAGACGTCGACCTGGGTCGCGCCGGTGAGCGCGATCGCCTCGGGATAGGTGGTCCAGTACGGCGTCGGGACGAGCACCTCGTCGCCGGGATCGAGGATCGTCTGGAACGCCTGGTAGACCGACTGCTTGCCGCCGTTCGTCACGAGCACCTGGCTCGCCTCGACCTCGAGTCCGGAGTCGCGCAGCGTCTTCGCCGCGACCGCCTCGCGCAGCTCGGGCAGTCCGGCCGCGGGCGTGTAGCGGTAGTTCTTCGGATCGGCGAGGGCGCGCTGCGCCGCCTCGACGATGTTCTGCGGCGTCGCGAAGTCGGGCTCGCCCGCGGCGTACGAGATGATGTCGCGACCTGCCGCCTTCAGCGACTTGGCCTTCGCGTCGACCTTGAGGGTCGCGGACTCGTTGATGGCGGCGATGCGCGCGGCGATGCGGTTCACGGCACCCAGCCTAGGCCGCGCCGCATCCCCGGATCCCTGGTCGGGGGTCGCCCTCCGCCAACGCGCCGGGCTGCGGTGCCCAAGTGGACAGCACGCGCCAGGTCGTCGTAGACTGTCTCCTTGGTGGTTGACAACTGCCATGATGTCGCACGCCTGCATGGGCAATCCAGAAGCGGCAGCGTGGTACTCCACCCGCCCAGGGCGGTGGCGCAATTGGTAGCGCAGCGGTCTCCAAAACCGCAGGTTGCAGGTTCGAGTCCTGTCCGCCCTGCTCGAGGCGCTCGTGAGGGCGCCTGACGGGCCTGGCACTCGCCGGGCCGAACAAACCGAAGGGTCACCGTGGCTGAGAACGCGCTCGAGGAGGCACCTCGCACCCGCGAGGCTGCGTCTCGCAACCCGTTCCTGCGCCTGTGGACGTTCCTCAAGGAAGTCCTGGTCGAGCTGCGGAAGGTCGTCACACCGACCCGCAAGGAGCTGATCCGGTACACGCTCGTCGTGCTCGTGTTCGTCGTCTTCATGATGCTGCTGGTGTCTGCTGTCGACCTCCTGTTCGGCTCGCTCGTGGGCTGGGTGTTCGGCGACCTGCCGATGTTCGGCCTCGGCGGCTGAGCCCGATCCAGGATCTGAAGGAGAAGGTGGACTGTGTCTGACGTCAACGACCTCGACATCGAGCTGAACAAGGCCCTCGACGACCTCGTCCCTGCCGACGAGAAGCCGGCGGAGCCGGAGACCGACCCGTACGACGAGTTCAAGCGCGAGATGCGCCTGAAGCCCGGGCGCTGGTACGTCATCCACTCGTACGCCGGGTACGAGAAGAAGGTCAAGGCCAACATCGCCTCGCGCGCCGAGAACATGCAGGTCGACGGCATCTACGAGATCCAGGTCCCGACCGAGGACGTGCTCGAGACGAAGAACGGCCAGGCGAAGCGCGTCAACCGCGTCCGCGTGCCCGGCTACGTGCTCGTCCGCATGGAGCTCGACGAGGACACGTGGTCGGTCGTCCGGCACACGCCCGGCGTCACCGGCTTCGTGGGCAACGCCCACAACCCCGCGCCGCTGCGCTTCGACGAGGCCTTCACCATGCTGAAGCCCATCGCCGACGAGCAGCTCGCCGAGCAGCAGAAGTCGATGCCCGCGCAGCAGCCCACGCAGCTCGCGGTCGAGGTCGACTTCGAGGTCGGCGAGACCATCACCATCACCGAGGGCTCGTTCGCGGGCTTCCCGGGCACGATCAGCGAGATCCAGCCGGCGAGCCGCAAGCTCACCGTGCTCGTCAGCCTGTTCGAGCGCGAGACCCCTGTCGAGCTGGGCTTCGGTCAGGTCAGCAAGCTCTAGTCCCAGAGGGACTGGATGCGGTCCCGGGCCTCGCCCGGGACCGCAACACACCAAGAAGGAAGAGACATGGCACCCAAGAAGAAGGTCACGGGTCTGATCAAGCTGCAGATCTCGGCCGGCGCCGCGAACCCGGCGCCCCCGATCGGACCGGCGCTCGGTCAGCACGGCGTCAACATCATGGAGTTCTGCAAGGCGTACAACGCCGCGACGGAGAACCAGCGCGGCAACGTCATCCCGGTCGAGATCACCGTCTACGAGGACCGCTCGTTCGACTTCATCCTCAAGACCCCGCCGGCAGCAGAGCTCATCAAGAAGGCCGCTGGCGTCAAGAAGGGCTCCGGCGTCCCGCACACCACGAAGGTCGGCAAGCTCACGGCGGCGCAGGTCACCGAGATCGCCGAGCAGAAGATGGCCGACCTCAACGCGAACGACATCGAGGGCGCGCGGAAGATCGTCGCCGGCACCGCCCGCTCCATGGGCATCACGGTCGAGGGCTGACCTCGTCCGCTGCGTTCGCGCAGACCCGAGCCGCACGGCTCACCAGTGGGAGCGCCGGCCAGGCGCGCACCACGAACCCTGATCTAGGAGATCTCTCATGGCACAGAAGTCCAAGGCCTACAAGGCCGCAGCGGCGAAGATCGACGCTGACAAGTCCTACACGGCCGTCGAGGCCGTCACGCTGGCTCGCGAGACGGGCTCGGCCAAGACCGACTCGACCGTCGAGGTCGCCCTCAAGCTCGGCGTCGACCCCCGCAAGGCCGACCAGATGGTCCGCGGTACCGTTTCTCTTCCTCACGGCACCGGCAAGACCGCTCGCGTCATCGTCTTCGCGCAGGGACCGGCCGCTGAGGCCGCGATCGCAGCAGGCGCCGACGAGGTCGGCTCCGACGACCTCATCGAGAAGGTCGCCGCGGGCTGGACGAACTTCGACGCCGCCGTCGCGAGCCCCGAGCTCATGGGCAAGGTCGGCCGTCTCGGCAAGGTGCTCGGCCCGCGTGGCCTGATGCCGAACCCGAAGACCGGCACCGTCACCCCGAACGTCGCGCAGGCCGTGACCGACATCAAGGGCGGCCGCATCGAGTTCCGCGTCGACAAGCACGCCAACGTGCACTTCATCGTCGGCAAGGCGTCGTTCTCGCCCGAGCAGCTCGGTGACAACATCACCGCGGCGCTCGACGAGGTCACGCGGCTCAAGCCGTCGTCGTCGAAGGGCCGCTACATCCAGAAGGCGACCGTCTCGACCACGTTCGGCCCCGGCATCCCGGTGGACGTCACGACGCTCTGAGACCGAGACGTCCGTGCGAGAGCCCCGCTTCGGCGGGGCTCTCGTCGTCTCACCAGGGGCCGCGACCGCACGCGCTGGACGGGCGCCTCAGGGCTCGATGAGGCGGCGCTCGTAGGCGAGCGCGATGAGCTGCACGCGGGATGCGACGCCCAGCTTGGTCAGGATCGCCCGCATGTGCGTCTTGACGGTGGTCTCCGCCACCCAGAGCCGCTGCGCGATGTCCGCGTTCGAGAGCCCCCGGGCGGCGAGCGCGAACAGCTCGCGCTCCCGCTCGGTGAGCCCCTCGAGCACGCTCGTGTCGGGCGCCGGCCGCACCGGCGCGAACGCGCGCAGCAGGTCGAAGGTCTCCGCGGGCGCGATGACCCGCTGCCCGTCGACGACCGCGCGGATCGACTGCACGAGGAACTCCGGCCGCGCGTCCTTCAGCAGGAACCCGCTCGCTCCCGCGCGCAGCGCATCCACCACCGCGCGATCCTGGCGGATCGTCGTCAGCACGATCACGTGCGGCGGCGGCTCGGGCGACTCGCGGCGGATGGCCGCGGTCGCGGCGACGCCGTCGAGCACGGGCATCCGGATGTCCATGAGCACGACGTCCGGGCGCAGCTCGCGGGTGCGGGCGATCGCCTGCTCGCCGTCGAGGGCTGTGCCGACCACCTCGAGGCCGTCCTGGCTCTCGAGGATCATCGACAGCCCCTGCAGGAACAGCTCCTGGTCGTCGACGAGCAGCAGCCGGATCACGCCTGCTCCGGCGGGGCCGTCGGGTTGCGGACGCTCCCGCTCGGCGGTGCGACGGGCGTCAGGTCGACCGTGGTCGCCTGCGACCAGTCGCCGGTCGGCGGGTGGCGCTCCTGGTGCCGCCGGCTCGCCTCGACGATCCACGGCGCGACGACGTCCTCCGCGCGCGGCGGGAGCGGGACGGGCAGCGTCGCCAGCTGATCCTCGCTGAGCGGGGCCGTTGGCGCGTCGCTCACGGCGCCGTACTGCAGGTGCGCGCTCACGACGAAGCGGTCGCCGTCGGCGTCGACCTCGAGCGAGCCGCCCGCGAGTCGGGCCCGCTCGTGCATGCCGGCGATGCCGCGACCGGCCGGTCGCAGCGACGCGCGGTCGTGGATGGGGGAGGAGACCGCGAGCGTCAGCCCCGGTCCCGTCCAGGTCAGCGCGACGACCACCTCGATGTCGGCCCCGCCGTGGCGGAGGGCGTTCGTCAGGCTCTCCTGCACGATCCGGTAGGCCGCGATGTCGGCGAGCCGAGGCAGGTGCCCGCGGGTGCCGATGTCGTGCAGCACCACCGACGGTCCGGCCGAGCGCAGCTGCGCGATGAGGCCGGGAATGTCCGCGCTCGTCGGCTGCGGGCGCCGGGCGTCGTCGTCGACCCGCTCGAGCAGCTGCCGCACCTCGACGAGCGCGAGCCGTGCCGTGTCGCTGATGGTGGTGAGCACCGGGTCGATGCGCTCCGGATGCTGCCGGTGGCTCAGGCGCAGCCCTTCGGCCTGCGCGGCGAGCACGGCCAGTGAGTGCGCCATGACGTCGTGGAAGTCGTGCGTGAGATCGGCGCGCAGCCGCTCGTCGCGCAGCTCCGACTCGACGACGGTGGTGCGGGCGACGGCCTGCTGCTTGGCCTGCTCGGCGCGCACGAAGTCGCGGAGCGCCCGTCCGCCGACCACGGCACCCCACGCGGTGACCGCGAGCACCCAGCCGAGCATCCCCTCCGCACCCACGTGCCCGACGCCGATGCCCGATTCGGCGCGCAAGCCGAGCAGCACGATGGAGATGGCTGCGACCGCCGCTACGGGGATGCCGAGCAGCGCTCGAGGCAGCAGCGACTCGACGCTCCAGCTCGCGATCAGCGCGGCTCCCAGCGCGAGCGTGAGCAGGGACCACCCGGTCTCGGTCGATCCCGCGAGGGGAGCGAGGAGCGCGCCGATCGCGGTCGCCGCAAAGGAGACGAGCGGCATCGCGCGCGCGATCACGAGGCCGACGCAGAGCACCAGCAGCGCGAGCATCAGGCTTGGCTCGCTGAAGCGGGTCAGCAGGTTCGCGAGGAGCACGACGACGGCGATCGGCGCCGGCCACCAGCGGGCGGCGATGCGGGTGCTCTGCGTCAGGTCCATGGCGTCAGGCTAGGGCTGTCCGCACGACGGTGGGGCGGCATCCGCCCGCATCTCATCCCCGATGACGAGACCCCGCCCCCCGGTTGAGCCTTTGCGTCCGAGTTGCCCTGAACTCGGACGCAAACCCTCAACAGGCGCCGCCGGGATCCGCGACGGTTGAGCCTTTGCGTCCGAGTTGCCCTCCACTCGGACGCAAACCCTCAACTCGGTGCGGAGCGGTGGGGCCTCACGCATCGCAACCTGATCGTGACCTCGCGGAGACGTCTGAGACGCATGGGTATCGCTAGGTTGTGCTTACGCAGCCTCACGGCCGAGCCGCGGGCGTGCGTCCAGTCCCAGAAGGAAAGGTCCAGCACCGTGATCCAATCCGCACAGCGGCGGCGCCTCATCGCAGGCATCGCAGGAGGCGCAGCATTCGCCATCGTGCTCACTGGCTGTCAGAGCCAGCGCGACTCGGGCGACCCCGCCACGAGCGACTCCGCAGCACCCGCGAGCGACGTCGACTCGACGTTCGTGTTCGGCGCATCGAGCGACCCGTCGGGCCTCGACCCGGCATTCGCCTCCGACGGCGAGACCTTCCGCATCTCCCGCCAGATCTTCGAGGGCCTCGTCGGCGTCGAGCCCGGCACGGCCGACCCCGCTCCGCTGCTCGCCGAGAGCTGGGAGACGAGCGAGGACGGCCTCTCGTACACGTTCGACCTCAAGAGCGACGTGATGTTCCACGACGGCACCCCGTTCGACGCCGAGGCCGTCTGCGCGAACTTCGACCGCTGGTACAACTGGACCGGCCTCACCGCGACCGAGAGCCTCTCCTACTACTACGGCTCGCTCTACGGTGGCTTCGCCGGTGACGAGAACGCGCTCTACGAGTCGTGCTCGGCCGACGACGAGGGCACCGCGACGGTCAACCTCACGCGCCCGTTCTCGGGGTTCATCGCATCCCTGTCGCTGCCCGCCTTCTCGATGCAGAGCCCCACGGCCCTCGAGGAGTACGGCGCGGATGACGTCGGCGGCTCGGAGGAGGCACCCGAGTACAGCGAGTACGGCGAGGCGCACCCGACGGGCACCGGCCCGTTCGTGTTCGAGTCGTGGTCGCCCGGCAGCGAGGTCGTCCTCTCGGCGAACGCCGACTACTGGGGCGAGCAGGGACAGGTCCAGGAGATCGTGTTCCGCACGATCGACGACCCGACCGCGCGCCGCCAGGCGCTCGAGTCCGGGGACATCGACGGCTTCGACTACGTCGCGCCGGCCGACACCGCTGCGCTCGAGGACGCGGGCTTCAACGTCATGCAGCGCGACCCGTTCACGATCCTCTACCTCGGCTTCAACCAGACGGTGCCCGAGCTGCAGGACGTGCGCGTCCGCCAGGCGATCGCCCACGCGATCGACCGCGAGTCGCTCGTCACCCAGGTGCTCCCCGAGGGCACCGAGGTCGCGTCGCAGTTCATCCCGCCGGTCGTCAACGGCTACAACGAGGACGTCACGGACTACGCGTACGACCCCGACGCCGCGCGCGCACTGCTGGCCGAGGCCGGCTTCGCCGATGGCCTCGAGCTCACGTTCAACTACCCGGTGAACATCTCGCGCCCGTACATGCCGAACCCGGAGCAGATCTTCACGGCCCTGTCCGCGCAGCTCTCCGAGGTGGGCATCACCGTGAACCCGGTCTCGGACGAGTGGACGGACTACCTCGACCGCATGCGCGGCGGAGCGGAGCACGGCATCCACCTGCTCGGCTGGACCGGTGACTACAACGACACCGACAACTTCGTCGGCGTCTTCTTCAACGGCTACTCCAACGAGTGGGGCTTCGAGAACCCCGAGCTGTTCAGCGCGCTGAGCGAGGCCCGGCAGATCGCCGAGCCCGAGGAGGCGGCCACGGCCTACCAGGAGATCAACGAGCAGATCGCACAGTTCGTGCCCGGCGTGCCGCTCGCGCACCCGGCCCCGTCGCTGGCGTTCGACCCGCGCGTCACCTCCTACCCGGCAAGCCCCGTCAACGACGAGGTGTTCAACATGATCGAGCTGAGCGAGTAGCCTCGATCGTCAGCAGCGGATGCCGCGGGCCGAGATCGGCCCGCGGCATCCGCCACGAACAGCCCGCGCCAGCCGCGCACCGCCGCCCGCCCCTGACGGAGAGACCACGTGCTGAGAACCATCGGCAGACGACTGCTGCTGCTGATCCCGACGCTGTTCGGCCTGACCGTGCTGCTGTTCTTCTGGGTGCGGTCGCTGCCCGGAGGCCCGGCCTCCGCGCTGCTCGGCGAGCGCGCGACGCCCGAGGCGGTCGAGCGCATCAACGAGGCGTACGGCTTCAACCGGCCGCTGCCCGAGCAGTACATCACCTGGCTCGGCAAGCTGCTGCAGGGCGACTTCGGCAACTCGATCGAGACGCGCAGGCCCGTGCTCGAGGAGTTCGTCAACAGGTTCCCCGCCACGTTCGAGCTCGCGATCGTGGCGCTCATCCTCGCCGTCGGCATCGGCGTCCCGCTCGGCTACTGGGCTGCACGGAACCACGGCGGCATCATCGACAACCTGTCGGTCACCGGCAGCCTCATCGGTATCACCATCCCGGTGTTCTTCCTGGCGTTCATGCTCAAGTACGTCTTCGCGGTGCAGCTCGGCTGGCTGCCGTCGACGGGCAGGCAGGACCGCGAGGTCGATGCGACGCACATCACGGGCTTCTTCGTGCTCGACGGCCTGCTGACGGGTGAGCTCGACGCTTCCGTCAACGCCCTCGTGCACCTGCTGCTGCCCGCGATCGCGCTCGCGACCATCCCGCTCGCGATCATCGTGCGCATCACCCGCGCCTCGGTGCTCGAGGTCGTGAACGCCGACTACGTGCGCACCGGTCGCGCGAAGGGCGTCTCGCGCGAGGTGATCCGCAACCGGTTCGTGCTGCGCAACGCGATGCTGCCGGTCGTCACGACGATCGGCCTGCAGGCGGGACTCCTCATCTCCGGCGCGGTGCTCACCGAGACGGTGTTCGCCTTCCCCGGCATCGGCGCCTTCATGAAGGACGCGATCTTCGCGCGCGACTTCGCGGTGCTGCAGGGCTTCGTGCTCTTCATCGCGATCTCGTACGCGCTCATCAACCTGCTCGTCGACATCTCCTACAGCTTCATCGACCCCCGAGTGAGGATCCAGTGAGCGCCGCCGAGGCCCTGCCCACCGTCCCGACCCCCGAGGGCGGCGACGCGGCCAACGCAGCCCGCCGCAGCGGGAGCTTCTGGGGCGACGTGCTGCGCCGCGTGCGCCGGAGCCCACCGGCCTGGATCGGCGCGATCGTCATCGCGGTGTTCGTGCTCGTCGCGCTCCTCGCGCCCTGGCTCGCACCGTACCCCGAGCTCGCGACGCCCGGCCGCGAGTACCTGCGGCCGACGTCGCTGCCGGGCATCGGCGAGATCCCCGAGTTCCCGCTCGGCATCGACCGCTTCGGCGGGGACGTCGTCTCCAAGCTCATCTGGGGCGCCCAGGCGTCGCTCATCATCGGCATCGCCTCGACGTTCTTCGGCCTCGTCGGCGGCATGGTGCTCGGCGCGCTCGCCGGCGCGTTCGGCGGATGGGTCGACACGCTCGTCATGCGCGTCGTCGACATCCTCCTGTCGGTCCCGCACCTGCTGCTCGCGGTCTCGATCGCGGCCGTGCTCGGCCGCACCCCGCTCGCGATCATGATCGCCATCGGCGTGGCGCAGATCCCGATCTTCGCGCGGCTGCTGCGGTCGTCCATGCTCGGCCAGCGCGAGTCCGACTACGTGCTTGCGGCCCGCACGCTCGGTCTCGGCACCGGGCGCATCACGATGTCGCACCTGCTGCCGAACTCCGTCGGCCCTGTCATCGTGCAGGCGACGCTCACGCTCGCCACCGCGGTCATCGACGCGGCCGCGCTGTCGTTCCTCGGCCTCGGCGGCGGTCGCCCGGAGGCTGCCGAGTGGGGCCGCATGCTCACCTACGCGCAGCAGGAGCTCGCGATCGCCCCGTCGCTCGCGTTCCTGCCCGGCATCTGCATCATGATCACCGCGCTCGGCTTCACCCTGTTGGGCGAGTCCCTCCGCGAGGCGATGGACCCCCGGACCCGCAAGCGCTGACCGCCGGCTCCCCGCCGGACGGATGGGGCGGGTCAGCTCGCGATCTTCAGCTCGTTGCCGGGGATCGAGGCGAGGAGCTTGCGCGTGTACGGGTCGCGCGGGTTCGTGAAGATCTCCTCGGAGGTCGCGGCCTCGACGAGCCTCCCGTTCTGCATCACCGCGACGTAGTCGCTGATGAGGCGCACGACGGCGAGGTCGTGCGAGATGAACAGGTAGCTGAGCCCGAGGTCGCGCTGCAGGTCGCCGAGCAGCCGCAGGATCTGGTCCTGCACGAGCACGTCGAGCGCCGAGACCGGCTCGTCGCACACGATGACGTCGGGGGAGAGGGCGAGCGCGCGAGCGATCGCGACGCGCTGCCGCTGGCCGCCGGAGAGCTCCGACGGGTAGCGGCGCGCCATGTCGGTGGGCAGCGCGACCTGGTCGAGCAGCTCCCGCACGCGCGCCTGCCGCTCGGTGCGCGAGCCCTTGTTGTAGAACGAGAGCGGCTCGTCGATGATGCGCTCGATCGTGAACATCGGGTTGAGCGACGAGTACGGGTCCTGGAACACGGGCTGCACGCGCTGGCGGAAGGCCTTCTGCTCCTCGCGCGACAGCGAGAAGACGTCCTTGCCCTCGAAGAGCACCGAGCCGCTCGTCGGCTCGATCGCCTTCAGCAGCATCCGCGCCGCCGTCGTCTTGCCCGAGCCCGACTCGCCCACGATCGAGACCGTGGTGCCGCGCGGCACCTTCAGGCTGATGTCGTCGACAGCGGTGAACGGCTCCTTGCGGCCGCGCACGTGGAACTGCTTCGTCACGTTCTGGAACTCGACGATGATGTCGGATGCGTTGCGGGGCGCGGCGACCGTCGGCCGGCCCGCCGTGCCGAAGTCCTCGGGCCGCAGCCGCGCCATCGCGACCGACGGCGCCGCCTTCACGAGCGACTGCGTGTAGGGATGCTGCGGCGACTCGAGGATCTGCCGCGCCGGGCCCTGCTCGACGACCCGTCCGCGGTGCATGACGACGACCTGCTGCGCGCGCTCCGCGGCGAGGCCGAGGTCGTGCGTGATGAGCAGCACCGCGGTGCCGAGCTCCTGCGTCATGGTGCCGAGCTGGTCGAGGATCGTGCGCTGCACGGTCACGTCGAGCGCGCTCGTCGGCTCGTCGGCGATGAGCAGCTGCGGGCGGCAGGCGAGGCCGATCGCGATGAGCGCACGCTGGCGCATGCCGCCCGAGAACTCGTGGGGGTACTGCTTGGCGCGCTCCGCGGCGTTCGGGAGGCCGGCGGCCTCGAGCGTCTCGACGACCTTGGCGTCGACGTTCCGGCGATCCGCGAGCCCGTGCGCGAGCAGCGTCTCGGCCACCTGCGAGCCGATGCGCGCGACCGGGTTGAGGTTCGACATCGGGTCCTGCGGCACGAGGCCGATCCGGCGGCCGCGCACCTTGCGCATCGCGCCCTCGCTCGCACCGACGAGCTCCTCGCCGTCGAGCTTGATGCTGCCAGCGGTGACGCGGCCGTTGCCCGGCAGCAGCCCGATGATCGCCATCGCGGTCGTCGACTTGCCCGACCCCGACTCGCCGACGATCGCGAGGGTCTCGCCGGCGGCGAGCGTCAGGCTCGCCTCGTGCACGGCAGTGACCAGGCCGTCCTGGGTCGTGAACTCCACCTTGAGTCCGGAGACCTCCAGCAGCGGCTTCTTCGCGTCGCTCATGCGACCATCCTGCACTGCCCAGCAGGCTTTCGGTGACTCAGCGGATCTTCAGCACGAGCTTGCCGCGCACGTGACCGGCCTGGAGCACCGAGAACGCCTCGTGCACCTTGGTGATCGGGTACACGTGCTGCACCTCGACCCGCACGTCGCCGGCGTCGATGAGGCGGCCGATGATGCCGAGGTTCGAGCCGTCGGACTCGACCTTCACCGCCGAGGCGCGCAGGCCCCGGGCTGCGGCTGCGGATGCGTACTCGGGCCAGGAGCCCGTCGGCACGTTGAGGTAGAGGCCGCCGTGCTTCAGCACGTCGAGCGAGCGGGTGCCCGTGTCGTCGGCGACGTTGCCGACGAGGTCGATCACGACGTCGACCTTCTGCAGCGCATCCTCGAACCGCGCCTGCGTGTAGTCGACGACCTCGTCGGCGCCGAGGGAGCGCGCGAAGTCGACGTTGCGGGTGGAGACGGTCGTCGAGACGTGCGCGCCGAAGTACTTGGCGAGCTGCACGGCGAAGTGGCCGACGCCGCCCGCGCCGGCATGGATGAGGATGCGCTGGCCCGCGCGTGCCTTCGCGACCCGCACGACGGCGTCCCAGGCCGTCAGGGCCGCGCACGGCACGGCGGCGGCCTGCTCGAAGCTCAGCGACTCGGGCTTGAGGGCGAGCGCGAGGCTCGGCACGACGGCCTGCTCGGCGTAGGAGCCGCGGGTGCGCCAGTGGTTCACGATGCCGTAGACGGCATCGCCCGGCTGCAGGTCGTGCGCCTCGTAGGGCGCCTGCGCGACCACGCCGGCGACATCGCCGCCGGGGATCCACGGCAGCAGCGGTTCGACGGCCTTCGCGGCGCCCTTGCCGATGACGGTCTTGAAGTCGATCGGGTTCATGCCAGCGGCGTGCACGTCGACCAGGACCTCGGTGCCGAGCTTCAGCGGGGCCTCCGTCTCGCCGACCTCGACCTGCTCCGTCGGTCCGAACTCCCGCACCAGCACTGCTCGCATCGCATGTCCTTCCACTGCTCCGACGCTATCGCACGCGTGTGACGGGCAGATGTCCGGATGACGACGTGTGACGGCGCCGGAGCCCGGCTCGCGCGCGGCTACAGTGCTCTTGTGCTCCAGGGACGAGGGACCGCCGACATCGTCGTCGCAGCGCTCGCCGCAGCGAGCCTCGTCGCGGGCGCTGTCGTGATCGCGGCCGCCCGCATCGAGCTCGGCCGCTACCTCTACATCTCCGAGCTCGGCGCGCTGACGATGCCGACCGCCGGGCTCTTCCAGGTCGGCTTCGTGCTCGTCGTGGCCGGCATCCTGCTCGTCGGGGTGGTCGTGCGCGACGTGCGCACGCGGCTGCCCCTGCTGCGCCGCTGGGCGCCGGCCGCGTCGCTCGTCGCCGCGGGCGGGCTGTTCCTCATCGCCGCCGCGGTGCCGTGCTCGCTCGGGTGCCCTTCGCTGCTCACCGCGGAGGCGCAGTGGCGCGACTGGGTGCACATCGTCGCGGCGGTGCTCGCGTTCGCGGCAGGCTGCGTGGCGATGCTGCAGTTCGCGACGGCGAGCGATCGGTGGGTCGCGCGGCTGTCGACGGTGGCGGGCATCTCGGTCGGGGTCATCGCGGCGACCGGCGGGATCATCTCGCTCGCTCGGGGCAACACCGACATCGGCTCGACGCTCGAGTACATCGCGGCGGGCCTCGGCGTCGTGTGGATGCTGGCGATGCTCGTCGTGCACACCGGGCCGTCGAGGGTCGGGCACGAGCGTGCGCTGGTGCGCCCGGAGGCGCTGCTCGAGCCTCGCTAGCGGATCCCCACGAGGAAGCTCCCCAGCTGCTGCCGGAACCACGCGTACATCGCGGCCTCGCCGTCGTCCCGCGCCGGTGAGACGAGCATCCGGCAGCCGAGCTCCGCCCGCCACGCCTCGGCGACGTGCAGCGGGTGCACCGGGTCGCGCGGGCTCGCGAGCACCACGGCGGGCGCCGGGATCCGCAGCTCGCCGGGTCGGTAGCCGATGTTCCGGGGGATCTCGAGGAGCCGGATGCGTCGCTCGCGCGCGAGCGGCTGGGTCAGCTGCGCCTCGAGCCCGCGAGCGTGCGCGAGCGACTCGTGCGCGATCGAGCGCCACGCGCCGGAGCGGTGCAGCGCGGCGAGCGCGCGCTGCGGTCGATGCTCGTCGAGCAGGCGGCCGAGCACCGGGAAGATCGCGAGGTTCGCCGGCAGCGGCTCAGTCGTGAACGCGGGCCGCACGAGCGCCACGCGGTCGAGCGGGAAGCGGCCGGAGCGGGCGATGATCCCGGCGAGCGCCGCGCCGAGCGAGACGCCGACGATCGAGACGGGGGAGCCGTCGCCGACGCGGTCGAGCTCGTCGGCGACCTCGCCCGCGAGCACCTCGAGCGCGAAGTCGTCGGGACCGCCGACGACCGCGCTGCTGCCGTGCGCGCGCAGGTCGGGCGCCAGCACGCGCACGCCGGCCGGCACCGTGCCCTCGAGGTAGGCCCGCATCGCGCCGGAGTCGGAGCCCAGCCCGTGGATGGCGAGCAGCATCAGCCGCGCAGGAGCTCGAGCAGCCGGTCCGCGCGGTCGACGAGCATCGCGATCTCGTCCTCGTCGCGCTCGACCCAGACGTGCTTGGGCGGACCGACGGGCACGAACTCGCTGTGCTGCTCCCAGACGAAGAGGGTGCGCTCGGCGCCCAGCACGTACTGCTGCCACCAGATCTGCCGCAGGTACTGCTTCGGCACCCGGTCGAACGCCTTCGACGTCGTCTTGATCTCGGCGAGCACGCTGCCGTCGTCGCTCACGCAGTCGGGTGTCGCGAGGTGGCGACGGTCGGGCACCGAGTGGAACAGCGCATCCGACGGCACGAGCGAGAAGTGGTCGTGCACCCAGCTGGCGATGTGCGGCTCGCGGGCGCGGCCGTGGTCGGTGAAGGCGTTGCCGGAGAAGCCTCGCAGGCCCAACTTCTCCCGGGCGACGGCGGTGACCGCGTGCGAGGTGCTCAGCCTGGCGGCATCGGTCGCGGTGACGCCCTGGGAGCGGGCGCGCAGCCACGCGATGCGGTCGCTCGAGCGGGCGACGATGCGGGTGGTGTGCCCGAGCATCGTCGGCTGATCGCCGAAGATGTCGAGCTGGAGCTGCATGGCTCCATCGTCCCACGCGGGGCCGACGCGGCCCGACCGGCTCGCCCGCCCGGCGGATGCACATGACATGCCCGCGGATGCGCGCGAGGTGGTGGGATGGCGGCATGGCGGATGCGTACGAGCACCTCGGTGAGCCGGAGCAGGTGGAGGCGCTGCGCCCGATCGCGCTGCTCGGGGCGGAGGGCTTCGGGCTCGAGGTCGCGCGCATGGAGCTCGTGCTGCACGCCTTCAACACCACCTTCGCGATCGATGCGAGCGACGGTCGGCGCTTCGCGCTGCGCGTCGGCACGAACTCGCTCAGCACCCCGGCGCACGCGGTCGCGCAGCAGTCCTGGATGCGCGCCATCGCCGACGAGACCGACGTCCTCGTGCCCGAGCCGCTGCGCACACCCGACGGGCGGTGGTTCGTCGAGGTCGATGCGCCGATCCTCGGCCGACGGGTGCTGGTCACGGCGGCCGGCTGGCTCGCCGGCGACGACGCCGACGCGCTGGAGCCGGAGGCGGCCCGAGCGCTGGGGCGCACGATGGCGACGCTGCACGAGCACGCGGCCGGCTGGCCGCTCCCGCCCGACGGCCGGCTGTCGCGGTTCGACACCCCGCTGTTCGGCGACGAGGACGCGCTCGATCGCGCGCCCGGGCTCTCCGCGGACGACCGCGGGGTGCTCGACGATGCGCGAGCGCGCACGGTCGCGGTGTTCGAGCGCCTGCATCGCGACGCCGAGCTGCGGCCGCTGCACGCCGACCTCCACGGCGGCAACCTGAAGTGGCACGAGGGGCGGCTCGCGGTGTTCGACTTCGACGACGCCGGACTCGGCCTCCCGGCGCTCGACCTCGCGATCTCTGCCTTCTACCTGCGCGCCGATGACCGTGCGCTCGAGGAGTCCATGCGCGAGGGCTACGCCGAGATCAGCCCGCTGCCGCCGATCGACGATGCGGACTTCGAGGCGCTCATCGCCGCGCGCCAGCTGCTGCTCGCCAACAGCCTGCTCGTGATCACCACCGCGGACCTGCGCGCGCAGGCGGAGTGCTACACCCGCGTCTCGGTCGACCGGCTGCGCCACTGGCTCGCGACCGGCGAGTTCACGCGGGACCTGCCGGACGCGTCGCGGTGATGGCAAGCACATAGGAAGTGCACAGACGTGCTTGGATGGACCCACAGGAGACTCTGGCCGAATGGATGGCATGACCGATACAGCCCAGCAGCAGCTGCGTGCGCAGCCTCGCCTCACGCGCCCGGACGGCTCGCCCATCCGGGTCGTCGTGGTCGACGACGAGCAGAGCCTCGCCGACCTCGTCGCCATGGGCCTCAAGTACGAGGGCTGGGACGTGAAGACCGCGGCGAACGGCCAGCAGGCGCTGCAGGCCGTGCGCGAGTTCCGCCCGGACGCCGTCGTGCTCGACATCATGCTCCCGGACATCGACGGGCTCACCGTGCTCCAGCGCCTGCGCTCGGCGGGCTTCGACGTGCCCGTGCTGTTCCTCACGGCGAAGGACTCGCTCGACGACCGCGTCGCGGGACTCACCGCGGGCGGCGACGACTACGTGACGAAGCCGTTCGGCCTCGAGGAGGTCGTCGCGCGCCTCCGCGGCCTCATCCGTCGCACCGCGCAGACGGCCGAGGAGTCGAGCGTGCTGTGGGTCGGCGATCTCATGATGGACGAGGACTCCTACGAGGTCCGTCGGGGCGGCAAGCAGGTGGACCTCACGGCGACGGAGTTCGAGCTGCTGCGCTACCTCATGCGCAACCCGCGGCGCGTGCTGTCGAAGGCGCAGATCCTCGACCGCGTCTGGTCGTACGACTTCGGCGGCCGCGCGAGCGTCGTCGAGCTCTACATCTCCTACTTGCGCAAGAAGATCGACACGCTCGGCCCGCAGATGATCCACACGGTCCGCGGCGTCGGCTACCAGCTGCGCGCAGCAGAGTGACCCGCGGCGGCCCGCGCCCGTGAACCCGCCCGCGAGCAGCACGAGCGCGCCGACCCGGCGCATCCAGAACCCGTCGTCGTGGTCGCTGCGCCGACGGCTCCTCGTCGTCGTGGTCACGCTGTTCGCCGCGCTCACCGCTGCGGTGGCGATCGCGAGCGTCATGACGATGCGCGTCGTGCTCGAGACGCGCGTCGACGAGCAGCTCACCGAGCTCGTCGATCAGACCGCCCGCGAGGTCGAGCAGACGGGCAGGGCGAGCGTCAACCCGCGCGCGGGGATCTCCGGCGCGCTGTACGCGATCGAGTCGGACGGCGCGATCCTGGATCACGTCGTGATCGCGCGGCTGACGCAGCGCGCGCTCTCGGGCGCCGATCAGGCGGTCGTGCTGGACGTCTCGAGCGACGTCGCGACCACGCTCACGCTGCCGTCCTACGGCGCCTACCGCGTCGTCGCGAGGGATGTCGGCGAGATGCGCGTCATCGTCGGGCTCTCGCTCTCCGACACGAACCAGACGCTCGCCGCCCTCGCGTTCGTCATCGCGGTCTCGGCGTTCGCCGCGGTCACGATCGTGCTCATGCTGGGCGACATGATCATCCGTCGCGCGCTGCGACCGCTCACGGCCGTCATCGCGACG
The DNA here is from genome assembly GCA_051751085.1 of Actinomycetota bacterium. Classification (GTDB taxonomy): domain Bacteria; phylum Actinomycetota; class Actinomycetes; order Actinomycetales; family Microbacteriaceae; genus Agrococcus. Next base: position 124,878 of record JBNJKM010000005.1, read on the forward strand.
ACGGAGCGCATCTCGCAGCTGCCGCTCGCCTCCGGCGACGCGCAGCTGACGAACCGGGTTGCGATCGACGAGCCGGCCTCAGAGGTCGAGCGCGTGCAGGAGAGCATGAACCGGATGCTCACCCACATCCAGGAGGCGTTCGACGCGCGCTCCGCGAGCGAGCGGCGCGTGCGGCAGTTCGTGGCCGACGCGTCGCACGAGCTGCGCACGCCGCTCGCCGCCGTCCGCGGCTACGCCGAGGTGACGCGAAAGCACGACGGCGACCTGCGCCCCGACTCGCGCGAATCGCTCGAGCGCATCGAGGCGGCTGCCCGGCGCATGCAGGCGCTCGTGGACGACCTGCTGCTGCTCGCCCGGCTCGACGAGGGCCGGGAGCTCGAGCGCGGCGAGGTCGACCTCTCGCTCATGGTGGTGGAGGCGGTCGCCGACGCGCAGGCCGCGGGCAGGGAGCATCCGATCGCCCTCGAGCTGCCGGAGGAGCCGGTCCTCGTCGCAGGGGATGCGCTGCGGCTGCAGCAGGTGCTCGCGAACCTGCTCGCCAACGCCCGCGTGCACACGCCCGACGGGACCGCGATCGACGTGAACCTGCGGGTCGAGGGCGAGGATGCGGTGCTCACGGTCGTCGACGCCGGACCGGGGATTCCGGCGGAGCAGCAGCGCACGGTCTTCGAGCGCTTCGCGCGCGGCGACTCGTCCCGCTCGCGCGCCACCGGCTCGTCGGGGCTCGGGCTCGCGATCGTGCAGGCGCTCGTCGACGCGCACCACGGCTCGATCACGCTCGAGAGCGAGCCTGGCCGCACGGCGTTCACCGTGCGCGTGCCGCTGTGGCGAGCGGCGTCCGCCGAGCTGCTCCGCGATGCGCCGCTGGGCTCGGAGGCGTGAGCGGCGCCGCGTGGCGCGCGGGCGGTTTGCGCGACGCCTCCGTCATGCCGTAGTCTGAACGCATACCAAAGACCGCTGGTCGCTGGTGCGTGCTCGCAAGGGCGTGCAGCAGCCGAAGGTTCGCCGAGGAGCGACGTCCCGCGCAGGTGTGACACCCCGTCGAGGGTCGAGCTCCGTGCGCGTGCGCCGGAGCTCTTTTTCATGTGCGAGCCAGGGAAGCCAGCAACGACGCAAGGAGCACCATGGCGAACAAGGAAGCTGCGGTCGCCGAGCTCTCGAACCTCTTCGAGACCTCGAGCGCCGTCCTGCTGACCGAGTACCGCGGTCTCACGGTCAGCCAGCTGAAGACGCTGCGCCGATCGATCAGTGAGCACGCGACGTACGCCGTGGTGAAGAACACGCTCACCAAGATCGCAGCCAACAACGCCGGAATCACGGCGTTCGACGAGTCGCTTGTCGGCCCGTCCGCGATCGCATTCGTGCACGGCGACCCTGTCGCCGTCGCGAAGGAGATGCGTGCCTTCGCCAAGGCGAACCCGGCGCTCGTGGTCAAGAACGGTTTCTTCGACGGGAACCCGCTCACGGCCGACGACGTCAACAAGCTCGCCGATCTCGAGTCCCGGGAGGTGCTGCTGGGCAAGCTGGCAGGCGCCTTCAAGGCCTCGCTCTTCGGCGCTGCCTACATGTTCAACGCTCCGCTCGCCCAGGCCGTTCGCACGGTCGACGCGCTGCGGGCCAAGCAGGAGACCGCGGCCGAGTAAGGCCCGGTTCGAACCAGAAACAAGGAGATGACGATGGCAAAGCTGTCGACTGACGAGCTGCTCGAGCAGTTCAAGGAGCTCACCCTCATCGAGCTCAGCGAGTTCGTGAAGGCATTCGAGGAGACCTTCGAGGTCACCGCCGCCGCCCCGGTTGCCGCCGCTGCTGCCCCCGCAGCCGCTGCTGCTGCCGAGGAGGTCGAGGAGCAGACGGAGTTCGACGTCGTCCTCGAGGCCGCCGGCTCGAGCAAGATCCAGGTCATCAAGGTCGTGCGTTCGCTGACGTCCCTCGGCCTCGGCGAGGCCAAGGCCGTCGTCGACGGTGCGCCCGCCAAGGTGCTCGAGGGTGTCAAGAAGGACGACGCCGAGAAGGCAAAGGCTGACCTCGAAGAGGTCGGCGCGACGGTGACCGTCAAGTAGTCACCCCGCTGCACGGCGAAGGGCCGCATCCGAGAGGGTGCGGCCCTTCGTCGTTGCTCAGGAACCACCCTTCGCCGTTGCTCAGGAACCACCCTTCGTCGTCGTCTCCGGAGGATTCGCCGCTGAGCCGGGCATCGGCCCCGTGGTGCGAGCGAGCGCAGGCTGACAGCGGAATCCTCCGGTGGCCCTGCCGCGCGGCGATACGGTTGGCGCGATGAGCATGGGCATGGGTGGAGGCGGCGGAGGCCGCGGTCGGGTCGCGATGCGCGACGAAGCGGCGCAGAAGGCGGCGAACGCCGGCGCACCCCAGGTGCCCCACCTCGGCAAGCGGATCGTCGCGCTCTTCGCGCCGCACAAGCCGGCGCTCATCCTCACGATCGTGCTCGTGCTGTTCGTCGCCGCGATCTCGGTGTTCCCGCCGCTGCTGACCCAGCGCGTCTTCGACGAGGCGCTCTTCCCCGCCCAGGGCGGTCCCGACCTCGAGCTGCTGCTCGTGCTCGTGGGCTCCATGGTGGGGCTGCTCATCAGCGCGAACCTGCTCGGCGTCTGGCAGACCTGGATCACCGCGAAGGTCGGCAACCGCGTGATGGGCGAGCTGCGCAACGCGCTGTTCGACCGCCTGCAGAGCATGGAGCTCGCGTTCTTCACCCGCACGAAGACGGGCGTCATCCAGTCCCGGCTGCAGAACGACGTCGGCGGTGTCGCGAACGTGCTCTCGAGCACCGTCTCGTCGGTGGTCGGCAACACCGTCACCGTCATCGCGAGCCTCGTGACGATGCTCATCCTGTCGTGGCAGCTCACGATCGTCGCCGTGCTGCTCACCCCGCTGCTCGTGCTGCTGCAGCGACGCGTCGGGCAGGTGCGCGCGCGCATCGCCACGAAGACGCAGGAGTCGCTGAGCGACATGACGGCCATCACGCAGGAGTCGCTGTCGGTCTCGGGCATCCTGCTCGCCAAGGCGTTCGGCCGTCGAGACGACGAGTCGAACCGCTACCGCGCCGAGAACGACCGCCAGATCGACCTGCAGGTGCGCCTCACGATGAGCGGCCAGACGTTCTTCGCGCTCGTGTCGATCTTCATCTCGATCCTGCCCGCGGTCGTGTACCTCATCGCCGGCTACCTCATCACGGGTGGGGATGTGGGCGTCACGGCGGGCACGCTCGTCGCCTTCACGACGGTGCAGTCACGACTGCTCATGCCGCTCATGGGCCTGCTGCGCGTCGCGCTCGACCTCCAGACCTCCGGCGCGCTCTTCGCCCGGATCTTCGAGTACATGGACCTCGTGCCCGCGATCGAGCCGCCGGCGCACCCGAAGCCGCTCGACCCGGCCCGGCTCGGCGAGGTCGAGTTCGACGACGTGGAGTTCCACTACCCCGATGCCCGCGACGGTGAGCGGGCCACGCTCGACGGGGTCTCCTTCCGGCTCGCGCCGGGCACGTTCGCGGCGTTCGTCGGTCCCTCGGGCGCGGGCAAGACCACGATCGGCTACCTGCTGCCGCGCCTGCACGAGGCGACGTCCGGCTCGGTGCGCTTCGCGGGCGTCGACGTGCGCGAGCTCGATCCGGCGGCCCTCACCGACAACATCGGGATCGTGAGCCAGGAGCCGTACCTGTTCCACGCATCCATCGCCGAGAACCTGCGCTACGCGAAGCCCGACGCCACCGACGCGGAGCTCGACGCCGCCACGCGCGCGGCGAGCATCTACGACACGATCCACCGCTTCCCGGACGGCTACGACACGATCGTCGGCGAGCGCGGCTACCGGCTCTCCGGCGGTGAGAAGCAGCGCGTCGCGATCGCCCGCGTGCTGCTGAAGGACCCGGCCGTGCTCGTGCTCGACGAGGCGACGAGCGCGCTCGACACCGTCTCGGAGCGCATCGTGCAGGCGGCGCTCGACGAGGCCGCGCGCGGCCGCACGACGCTCGCGATCGCCCACCGCCTCTCGACCATCCGCCACGCCGACGTCATCTTCGTCATCGACGCGGGGCAGGTCGTCGAGCAGGGCACGCACGAGGAGCTGCTCGGGCGCGGCGGCACCTACGCCACGCTGTTCGCGCAGCAGACGCGCGGCTGACGGGGCCTTCCCAGCGGGCGTCTGCGCTCATGCGGATGCGTCGCCGGCGACCGCGTCCGGGTGCGGCAGGTCGGCGACCGCGTCGCGCCATGCGCGCGCGAGCGCATCCGTGTCGGCCGCGAAGTCGGCGTACCGGCAGCCGAGGCCGTTCGGCTTGACGCGGATGCCCTCCTCGTCCCAGTGGGGGAGCGCGCGGGGGAGCAGGCCGGCGGGCAGGTCGCCCGCGGCATTCGTGATGCGCCACCAGCTGACGTCATGCCCGTACGCCTTCATGATCGAGCCCGCCTGCCGCGGGCCGATGCCGCAGATCGCGGCGATCGCGCCGTAGGAGGCGACCCGGCCCGGCGGCACGAGCTCGACGCAGCGCAGCACCCGCTCGATCACGAGCTCCCGCCTGGCGTCCACGCCCCCATCCTGCCCGCCCGCCGCGGCCGGTAGGCTCGATCGGCAGTCAGGAGGCACGATGCGCTACGCAGAGTCGATCCTCGAGACCATCGGCGACACCCCGCTCGTGAGGCTCTCGAAGGTCACGGACGGGATCGCGGCGACGGTGCTCGCGAAGGTCGAGTTCCTCAACCCAGGCGGCTCGGTGAAGGACCGGATCGCGCTCGCGATGATCCTCGACGCCGAGGAGCGCGGTCTGCTGCGACCGGGCGGCACGATCGTCGAGCCGACGAGCGGCAACACCGGCGTCGGCCTCGCGCTCGTCGCCCAGCAGCGCGGCTACCGCTGCGTGTTCGTCTGCCCCGACAAGGTCTCCGACGACAAGCGCGCGACGCTGCGCGCCTACGGCGCCGAGGTGGTCGTCACGCCCACCTCGGTCGCGCCCGACAGCCCCGAGTCGTACTACGGGGTCGCGAACCGGCTCACGGAGGAGATCGAGGGCGCGTACCAGCCGAACCAGTTCTTCAACCCCGCGGCGCCCGCCGCGCACGAGGCGACGACGGGTCCCGAGATCTGGCGCGACACCGACGGCCGGCTCACGCACTTCGTCGCCGGCGTCGGCACCGGCGGCACGATCACCGGCACCTCCCGCTTCCTCAAGCGCGCCTCCGACGGCGCCGTCACCGTCATCGGCGCCGACCCCGAGGGCTCGATCTACTCCGGCGGCACCGGCCGGCCGTACCTCGTCGAGGGCGTCGGCGAGGACATGTGGCCCGGCAACTACGACCCGAGCGCCGTCGACCGGGTGATCGCCGTGGACGACGCCGAGTCGTTCGCGATGACGCGCCGGCTCGCCCGCGAGGAGGGGCTGCTCGTCGGCGGCTCGAGCGGCATGGCGGTCGTCGCGGCGCTGCGCGTCGCCCGCGAGCTCCCCGCCGATGCGGTCGTCGTGGTGCTGCTGCCCGACTCCGGCCGCGGCTACCTGCAGAAGGTGTACTCCGACGCGTGGATGCGCTCCTACGGCTTCGCGGCGCCCGACGGCGACACCACGGTGCGCGACGTGCTGCGCGGCAAGGCCGGGCACGGCGGACCGGATGCGCTGCCCGCCCTCGTGCACACGCATCCGACCGACACGGTGCACGACGCGATCGAGATCATGCGCGAGTACGGCGTGAGCCAGCTGCCCGTGCTGACCGCCGAGCCGCCCGTCGTCGTCGGCGAGGTCGCGGGCGCCGTCGACGAGCGCTCGCTGCTCGACGCCGTCTTCGCCGATCGAGCCGAGCTCGCCGACCCGATCGCGAAGCACCTCGGCCCGCGGCTGCCGCAGATCGGCATCTCCGAGTCGGTGGATGCGCTGCGCGCAGCGCTGAAGGACGCCGACGCGCTGCTCGTGCTCGACGAGGCCAAGCCCGCGGGCGTCATCACCCGCACCGACCTGCTCACCCATCTCGCGAAGGAGGGCTGACGGTGACCGACCTCAGCGCGCCCGAATCCCTGCCCCGACCCGATCGCGGGTTCTCCACCCGGGCGATCCACGACGGGCAGTCGTTCGACCCGCGCACCGGCGCGGTCATCCCGCCGATCTTCATGACCTCGACGTTCGTGCAGGACGGCGTCGGCGGGTTCCGCGACGGCTACGAGTACTCGCGCGGCGGCAACCCGTCTCGCGATGCGCTGCAGCAGCAGCTCGCGAGCCTCGAGGGCGGCAGCCACGCCTACACGTTCGGCTCCGGGCTCGCGGCGGAGGACGCGGTGCTGCGCGCCACGCTGCAGCCGGGCGACCACGTGCTCATGGGCAACGACGTCTACGGCGGCACCCACCGGCTCGTGTCGCAGGTGTGGGAGCGGTGGGGCGTCGAGATCACGACCGCCGACGCATCCGATCTCGACGCCGTCCGCGCCGGGATGCGCCCGAGCACCCGGGTGCTGTGGGTCGAGACGCCGTCGAACCCGATGATGAAGGTCGCCGACATCGCGGGGCTCGCCGAGCTCGGCCACGCCGCGGGCGCCGTCGTGGTCGCCGACAACACGTTCGCGACCCCGTACCTGCAGCAGCCGCTCGCGCTCGGCGCCGACGTCGTCGTGCACTCGACGACGAAGTACATCGGCGGGCACTCCGACCTCGTCGGGGGCGCCGCGATCACCGCCGATGCCGGGCTCGCCGAGCGCATCGCCTTCCAGCAGTTCGCGGTCGGCGCGGTCGACAGCCCGTTCGACGCGTGGCTCACCTCGCGCTCGCTCAAGACGCTCGCCGTGCGCATGGACCGCCACTGCAGCAACGCGCAAGCGGTCGCCGAGGCGCTCGTCGGCCACCCCGCGCTCACCGCGGTGCACTACCCGGGCCTGCCCGACCACCCGCAGCACGAGCTCGCGAGCCGGCAGATGCGCGGCTTCGGCGGCATGGTGTCGATGCGGCTCGCCGACGGCCACGAGGCGGCGCTCGAGCTCGTGCAGCGCACGCACGTCTTCCAGCTCGCCGAGTCGCTCGGCGGCGTCGAGAGCCTCGTCTGCCTGCCGTCCGAGATGACGCACGCCTCGGTCAAGGGCACCGAGCTCGCCGTCCCCGACGACCTGCTCCGGCTCTCCGTCGGCCTCGAGGACTCCGACGACCAGATCGCCGACCTGCTCGAGGCGCTCGCCTCGCTGTCGTAGGCGCGTCCGGCTGCTGCGTCTGCCGTCCGGCGCTCAGGCGAGCACGAGCCGCCCGACGGCGCGCCGGACCGATCGCGCCGCGGCGGCGGGCAGCGACGCGTCGCTGATGAGCACGTCGAGCTCATCGAGCGCCGCGAACGTCGACAGGCCCTGCACGCTCCACTTCGACGCGTCGACGAGCACGACCGTCTCGCGCGCGGCCGCCATCAGCGCGCGGTTCGTCTCCGCCTCGGCGAGGTTCGGCGCGGTGCAGCCGCGCTCGGCATCGATGCCGTGCGCGCCGAGGAAGAGCATGTCGAGCCCGATCGATGCGGCGCTGCGGTTCGCGACCGGGCCGACGAGCGCGTCCGAGCGCGTGCGCTCGCCGCCGGTGAGCACCACCTGCTCGCGATGCGGCAGTGCGAGCGCCACCGAGAGCGAGTTCGTCACGATCGTGACGCCCGGCACGTCGGCGATCCGGCGCGCGAGCTCGAGGGTCGTCGTGCCCGCGCCGATGCCGATGGCGGTGCCCGGGCGCACGAGCGTCGCCGCAGCTCGGGCGATGCGCCCCTTCTCGTCGCGGTGCAGCGCGGCCTTCGCGAGCGGCCCCGGCTCCTCCGTCACGGGGGAGCGGGCGAGCCGCACACCGCCGCGCACGCGCTCCACTCGCCCCTCGGCGACGAGCCGGTCGGCGTCGCGCCGCACGGTCATCGGCGAGACCCCGAGCGCGGCGGCGAGATCGGCGACCCGCGCGATGCCGGCGTCGCGCACGTGGCCGAGGATGCGCTCGCGGCGCTCGACGTCGAGCAGGCCCGCCTCGAGCGGCGTGCCCGGCTGCGGAGCGCGAGCCGCCCGCGCAGTGCCGCCCTCACGCGGTGAGCGGTCGGTGTCCATGCGCACACTTTCGCACAGGATCACGCACGAGCGCACAGCGTCGGGCATGATCGAGGGGTGAGCCGCATCCGTCAGACCACCGACCGCCTCGCCGACGGGCGCGAGATCGTCTACTTCGACGACGCCGGCACGACCGAGCGTGCGCGCCGCGCCGACAGTCGGACGCTCGACCCCCGGCCCGCGACGCCGACGATGCGGTTCGACGCGCTGAGCGCCGAGTGGGTCACCGTCGCGACCGCGCGCCAGGGGCGCGTGCACCTGCCGCCGGCGGAGTTCGACCCGCTGGCGCCGCAGTCGCCCACGAACCCGAGCGAGATCCCGGACGACTACGACGTCGCCGTGTTCGAGAACCGCTCGCCGTCGTTCGGTCCGGGCACCGCATCCGACGGGCTCGCCGCGGCCCTGCACGCGGATGCGGACGATCCGCGCACGCCCATCGGTGTCGCCCGGCCGGCCATCGGCCGCTGCGAGGTCGTCTGCTTCAGCCCCGACCACGAGGGCTCCTTCGGCACCCAGTCGACGCTGCGCGCGCGCACCGTCGTCGAGGCGTGGGCGGAGCGCACGAGGGCGCTCTCCGCCGTGCCCGGCATCGAGCAGGTCTTCCCGTTCGAGAACCGCGGCGTCGAGATCGGCGTCACACTGCTCCACCCGCACGGGCAGATCTACGGCTACCCCTACGTGCCGCAGCGCATCCGCCGCATCTGCGAGTCGGTGGAGGCGTACGGCCCGCGCCTCTTCGCCGACATCCTCGAGAGCGAGCGCGACGGGCCGCGCGTGCTCATCGCCGGCGAGCACTTCACCGCCTTCGTGCCGTTCGCCGCCCGTTGGCCGGTCGAGGTGCAGCTCATGGCGCATCGACAGGTGCCCGACCTCGCGGAGACGACCGACGAGGAGCGCGACGAGCTCGCGTCGCTCACGCTGCGGCTCGCTCGCGGCCTCGACGCGCTGTACGACGCGCCGCTGCCGTACATCGCCGGCTGGCTGCAGGCGCCGGTCGCCCGGCATCGCGACGACGTGCGGCTCACGTGGCAGGTGACGAGCCCGCGCCGCGCCGCCGACAAGCTGAAGTTCCTCGCCGGCTCCGAGGCCGCGATGGGCGCGTGGGTCGCCGACATCAATCCCGAGGAGGGCGCAGCGCGGCTGCGCGACGCGATCGCGAAGGCCGACGAGACGCGACCCGTCGAGCCGCTCGCGCACGTCGCCACGAGCGCTGCCGACGAGGGAGCCGCCGATGCGTGAGGCGTTCGCGACCGCGTTCGGCGCGGAGCCCGACGGCATCTGGTCGGCGCCGGGGCGCGTGAACCTCATCGGCGAGCACACCGACTACAACGGCGGCCTCGCGCTCCCGTTCGGCATCGACCGGCGCACGCGCGTCGCGGTGCGGCTGCGCGACGACGACACCGTGCGGGTCGCGACCGACTTCGTGCAGGCGCACGCAGAGGACGACGGCGTCGTCACCGCGACCCTCGCGACCGCGGGCGAGGCGACCGGCTGGAGCCGCTACCTGCTCGGCGTCGTGCACGTGCTGCGGCGCGAGCTCGGCGCCCGGGGCACCGGCTTCGACGCGCTCGTGTGGAGCGACGTGCCCGTCGGGGTCGGCGTCTCGTCGTCCGCGGCGCTCGAGTCGGCGGCGCTCGTCGCCCTCGACGAGCTGTGGTGCCTCGGCATCCCGCGCAGCGAGATGGTGCGACTCGGCCAGCTCGTCGAGAACGAGGTCGTCGGCGCGCCCACGGGCACGCTCGACCAGTCGGCGGTGCTGCTCGCCGAGCGCGACCACGCGGTGCTGCTCGATTTCCGTGCCGGCACCGCGGAGCAGGTGCCGCTCGGGTTCGAGGCGGCGGAGCTCGAGATCCTCGTGATCGACTCGCTCGAGCGCCACGACCACGCGACCGGCGGCTACGGCGAGCGTCGGCGCGAGTGCGAGGAGGCCGCCCGCATCGCGGGCGTGCCGACCCTGCGGGAGATCCCGGTCGACGCGGTCGAGTCCTGGGCCGACCGCATGCCGCCGCACGTGCACCGTCGGCTCCGGCACATCGTCACCGACACCGACCGCGCCGCCCGCGTCGCCGCGCTCGTGCGCGAGGGCCGGCCGCGCGAGATCGGCCCCATCCTCACCGACGGGCACGTCTCGCAGCGCGACGACTTCGAGGACTCCGTGCCCGCGATCGACGCCGCGGTCGACGCGGCGGTCGCCGCCGGTGCGCTCGGCGCGCGGCTCACGGGCGGCGGCTTCGGCGGTGCGGCGATCGCGCTCGTCGACGCATCCGAGTCGGCGCGCATCGGCGCCTCGGTGGCGGATGCGGTGCAGGCGGCCGGCCACGCCCGGCCCGTCGTGTTCACGGTGCGGGCGTCGCAGGGCGCGCGTCGCGACCCGGACGCCTGACCCCGCCCAGCCCTCGGGTGGTCACGACACGCCGCTTCGGTGCCGCGGGGTGGTCACGACACGCCGTCGGGTCGACGGCGGGCACGGCGTGTCCTGACCACCCGACTTACTCGAGGGGCTGGCCGCGCCGCTCGGGGAGCGTCCAGGCGGCGATCGCGGCGACCGCGAACGCCGCGGCGAAGACGCCGAAGAGCGCGATCGAGCCGCCGATGCCGAGCAGCAGCGGCACCGCGAGCGGCGCGAGGATCGAAGCGATGCGGCCGAACCCGGCCGCCGCGCCCGTGCCCGTGCCGCGCACGTTCGTCGGGTAGAGCTCCGGCCCGATCGCGTAGAGGGCGCCCCACGCCCCGAGGTTGAAGAACGAGAGCGTGCAGCCCGCGGCGATGATCATGGCCTCGGTGGATGCGGTGCCGTACCAGGCGGCGGCGAGCGCCGAGCCGACGAGGAAGAGCGTGAGCGTCGGGCGACGGCCCCAGCGCTCGATGAGGAAGGCGGAGACGGCGTAGCCGGGCAGCTGGGCGACCGTGATGATGAGCGTGAACTCGAACGAGCGCACGAGCGAGAAGCCCTGCGCGACGAGCAGCGACGGGATCCAGATGAACGCGCCGTAGTACGAGAAGTTGATGCAGAACCAGACGATCCACAGCGCGATCGTGCGGCCCCGCAGCTCGCGCGACCAGATCGAGACCCGGGGCTGCGCGGGTGAGCCGGCCACCGCATCCGCCACTGATGCCGCGCCGGCGACCGCGGGCACATCCGGCAGGTGCCGCGGCGCCTCGACGCCCGCCGCCTCCTCGAAGCGGCGCACCGTGCGCTCCGCCTCGGGCAGCCGCCCCTTCGACTCGAGGAACCGCACCGACTCGGGCATGCCCCAGCGCACGACGATCGAGAAGACCGCGGGCGCCATGCCGATCGCGAGGCCCCACCGCCAGCCGTCGTCGGATGCGCCGACCACGAAGGTGCCGATGATGGCCGCCGCGATCCAGCCGACCGCCCAGAACGCCTCGAGCCACACGACGACGCGGCCGCGGATGCGCTTGGGCGCGAACTCGCTGATGAGCGTCGAGGCGACGGGCAGCTCGGCGCCGAGGCCGAGGCCGACGACGAACCGCAGCACGAGCAGCGCCGCGAGCGAGCCGACGAGCGCCGAGGCGCCGGTCGCGAGCCCGTAGACGATGAGCGTGAGCGCGAAGACGCTGCGGCGGCCGATGCGGTCGGCGAGCAGGCCGCCGACGGTCGCCCCGATCGCCATGCCGACGAAGCCGACCGACGCGATCCAGCTCGTCTCGGTGGCGGTGAGGCTCCACTGCTGCGCGAGCGCTGCGATGACGAACGAGATGAGGCCCACGTCCATCGCGTCGAGCGCCCAGCCGATGCCCGCGGTGCCGAGCAGCCGCCCGTGCTTGGGCGTGAACGGCAGCCGGTCGAGGCGCTCGGAGCGGGTGAGGCCGTCGGGAGGCGGCAGCGCGGTCATGCGGAGGCCTCTCGAGGCGTCGGAGCGGATGGCACCACGATAGTGCTGACCGCGGATGCGCGTCGCGCTGCCGCTCTACGCGGTGCCGGGCGCGGTGCCGGGCGCGGGCCCGGTCGTGCTGCGCTCGACGAGCCGGGTCGGCAGCCGCAGGTGCCGCTCGGTCTCGCGGTCGTGCAGCAGGTCGAGCACCATCGTGAGGGCGGCCGCACCCATCTCGTGCAGCGGCTGGGCGATCGTCGTGAGCGGCGGCTGCGCGGTCGCTGCCTCCGGGATGTCGTCGTAGCCGATCACCGAGAGCTCCTCGGGCACCCGGATGCCGAACTCCGCGGCGACCTCGAGCACCGGCAGCGCGGACCGGTCGTTGGCGGCGAAGATCGCTGTGGGGCGCTCGCCGGCCGGCATGGCGAGGAGCTCGCGCGCGGCCTGCTCGGCGAGGTCGGCGCGGTAGCCGACCACCCGGATGAGGGCGGGGTCGGGCGTGATGCCCGCGGCGCCGAGCGCCTCGCGCCAGCCGGTCTCGCGCATCCGCGCCGACTCGAGGTCCTCGCGGCCGCCGAGCAGGCCGATGCGCCGGTGCCCGAGCGCGAGGAGGTGCTCGGTCGCGAGGTGCGCGCCGGTGCGGTTGTCGGAGTCGACGGTGTGCGGTCCCTCCGGACCGGAGTGCGGGTCGACGGCGACGATCGGGATGCCGAAGCTGCCGGTGATGAGCGTCGAGGGCGTGACGACGATCGCGCCGTCGAAGAGCGTGCGGGCGAGGCGGGAGAGCGAGCGGCGCTCCCAGCCCGACTCGGTGACCTCGTCGCGGCGCCCGGCGTAGGCGAGCAGGCCGTAGCCCGTGCCCGCCACGGCCTCGGAGATGCCCTTCAGCAGCTCGGTGGAGTACGACTCGAACTCCGAGACCAGCACGCCGACGTTGGCGGTGGTCTGCCCGCGCATGCTCCGCGCGACGAGCGACGTCTCGTAGCCGAGCTCGTCGATCGCGGCCTGCACCCGGGCGATGGTGCTGGGCGCGACGCCGTAGCGGCCGTTGACGACCTTCGACACGGTCGCGACCGAGACGCCCACGCTGCGCGCGACGTCCGTGATGGTGACCCGGCCACCGCCGGAGTCGCCGAAGACGTCGGATGCTGTCGCCACGTGCCGACCATATCGGAGCCTGCGCGCGACGCGGCCCGTGGGAGCGGCGGTTGCGAAAACGTTATCGAAAACGTTTGACAAGTGGTCGCGCCGATGACATCGTCATGGTCACGCGCACTGTCGATCGCTGATCGGGCGGTGCGGGGCACACCACTCAATGACGAGGAGCACTGCCATGAAATCACGCACCGTGCTGACGCTCGCAGCCATGGCGGGGATCGCATCCCTCGTCGGCTGCTCGGGCGCGCAAGGCGACCCAGCCGCATCCGGGGGCGAGGTGACGATGACCTTCTGGCACAACTCGACGACCGGCGACGGCAAGGCCTACTGGGAGGACCGCGTCGCGGCGTTCGAGGCGGCCAACGAGGGCGTCACGATCGAGATCCAGTCCATCCAGAACGAGGACATGGACGGACGCCTGCAGACCGCCGTGAACTCGGGCGACATGCCCGACATCTTCATGGCCCGCGGCGGCGGCAAGCTCGCCGACATCGTCGGCGCAGGCGCCGTGCGCGACCTCACGGGGCTCATCTCCGAGGACGTCATGAGCGACTACGGCGACGGCGTCTTCAGCGCCTTCACCGTCGAGGACGCCGTCTACGGCATGCCCGTCGCGGTGCTGCCCGGCGGCATCTTCTACAGCCAGGACCTCTTCGACGACGCGGGCATCGACGGCACGCCGGCCACGATGACGGAGCTGAACGACGCGGTCGGCGCGCTCGAGGAGTCCGGCGTCGAGCCGATCGCGCTCGGCGGCATGGCCGCGTGGCCCGCTGCCCACTGGTACTACTTCTTCGCGCTGCGCGAGTGCAGCCAGGAGGTCATGGAGTCGATCGCGACGACGCTCGACTTCACCGACGCGTGCTGGCTCGCCGCCGGCGAGGACCTCGCGGAGTTCGCCGCGACCGACCCCTTCAACGAGGGCTACCTCACGACCGCCGCGCAGGAGGGCGCCGGATCCTCGGCGGGCCTCATCGCCAACCACCAGGCGGGCATGGAGCTCATGGGCGGCTGGAACGTCGGCGTCATCGGCGGGCTGACGCCCGACGGGCAGCCGCTCGCAGACCTCGGCTGGTTCCCGTTCCCCGAGGTCGAGGGCGGTGCAGGGTCACCGTCCGCGATGATGGGCGGCGTCGACGGCTACTCGTGCTCGAACGAGGCGCCCACGGCATGCGAGGCGTTCCTCAACTTCATCGCCTCGCCCGAGTCGCAGTCGGGCTACGCAGAGGCCTTCGACACCATCCCGGCGTCGTCCGAGGCGCAGACCGCCGTCGAGGACCCGGCGCTGCAGCCGCTCGTCGAGGCCTACGAATCGGCCGACTACGTGGTCGTCTGGCTCGACACGCTGCTCGGCCAGAACATCGGCAACTCGCTCAACACGGCGGTCGTCGAGATGCTCGCGGGCAACGGCACGCCGCAGGGCATCGTCGACGCCGTCACGACTGCAGCCCAGCGAGGGTGAGCACCGCGGCGGCGCCCGTCGCGCCAGTGCACTCGGGGTCCGCGGAGCCGGAGGTCGACGCCCAGGCGTCGGCCCCGGCCCCGCGGGGCCCTCGCCGCAGGCGCGCGGACTGGCGGAAGCGTGCCGAGATCCTGCTGCTCGCGGGACCCGCCGTCGGCGTCTTCGTCTTCTTCGTCATCGTGCCGGTGGTGATGGCGGCCTTCTACGGCTTCTTCCGCTGGAACGGCTTCGGCGCCCCGACCGACTTCGTCGGGCTGCAGAACTACATCACGATCCTCGGCGACTCGACCTTCCGCGACGCGGTCGCCCACAACCTCCTCATCGTCGTCGCCTCGCTCGCGCTGCAGGGCCCGCTCGCGATCCTCTTCGCGCTCCTGCTCAACCAGCGCATCCGGGGCCGCTCGATCATCCGCGTGCTGATCTTCGTGCCCTACGTGATCTCCGAGGTCGTCGTGGGCACGGGCTGGAGCCTCATGCTCCAGGACCGCGGCGCGGTCAACGACCTGCTCTCGAGCGTCGGTCTCGACGCGCTGCGCAACTCGTGGATCGCCGACCCGCAGATCGCCATCTGGACGCTCATGGTGATCATCACCTGGAAGTACATCGGCTTCGCGGTCATCCTCATGCTCGCGGGCCTCCAGTCGATCCCGGACGAGCTCTACGAGGCCGCCTCGATCGACGGCGCGTCGTTCTGGCAGATGCAGTGGAGCATCACGCTGCCGCTGCTGGGCCCGACCATCCGCATCTGGGCGTTCCTGTCGATCATCGGCTCGCTCCAGCTGTTCGACCTCGTGAACATCATCTGGGGCCAGTACGTCTCCTCGACCGCGGGCACGTCGACCATGGCGACCTACATGTACCTCAACGGCCACATGGCCGGCAGCTACGGCTACGGCAACGCGGTCGCGGTCGTGCTCTTCATCATCTCCCTCGCCATCGCGCTCGGCTACCAGCGCTTCGTGCTGCGACGCGACACCGAGGGCGCTCTCACCGGCATGTCCGGATCCCGCGCGAAGGAGCCGCGATCGTGACCACCTCCATCCTCCCCGCGCCGCCCGCGCTGCGGCGGCCGAACCGGCGCGTCGCCGCATGGGGCAGCCCGGTCGTGTACCTGTGCTCCGTCGTGCTCGTCGCGGTGTGCATGGGGCCGGTGCTCTACATCATCCTCGGCGGGTTCCGCACGAACTCGCAGATCACGGTGAGCCCGTCCGGCTTCCCGAGCCCGTGGGTCTTCACGAACTACGCCGAGGTGCTCGCGAGCGGCAGCTTCTGGCAGACGATGGGCAACTCGACCATCGTCGGCGTGGTGACCTCCGTCGGCGTCGTCGCGCTCGGCCTCATGGCGAGCTTCGTGCTCGCCCGCTACGACTTCCTCGGCCGCGGCGCGATGTACTCGCTCTTCGCCGCCGGCCTGATGTTCCCGGTCACGGTCGCAATCACGCCGCTCTACCTGCTCGTCCGCAACCTCGGCCTCACGAACACCCTCGCGGGCGTGATCCTGCCGCAGATCGCCTTCGCGCTGCCGGTGACGATCATCATCCTCGTGCCGTTCCTGCGGGCGATCCCGGCGGAGCTCGAGGAGGCGGCGGCGATCGACGGCGCGAGCCGGCTCGGCTTCTTCTTCCGCATGGTCGTGCCGCTCAGCCTGCCGGGCGTCATCACGACCGGCATCCTCGCCTTCGTCGGCTCGTGGAACGGCTACATGCTGCCGCTGTTCATCCTCAACGACCCGAACCTCTACACGCTGCCGCTCGGCGTGCAGAACTTCTCGTCGCAGTACTCCGTCGACACCGCGCGGGTGATGGCCTTCACAGCCCTCTCCACGGTGCCGGCACTCGTGTTCTTCAGCATCTTCGAGCGCCGCATCGTCGGCGGTCTGACGGGAGCGATCAAGGGATGACCACCACCGTGCGCACGACCGGCGACCCGGTCGCGGCGTCGGCACCGCCGACGCACCAGTTCCCCGCCATGCCGACCGTCTCGGAGCGCGTGCGCGCCCTGCACGCGTCGATGACCCTCGACGAGCGGCTCGCCCAGCTCGTCGGCTACTGGCTCGACCAGGGCGGCAGCGTCGTCGCCCCCATGCAGGGCGAGATGGCGAGCGCCGCAGAGGGCACGTCGCTCGCGTCGATCACCGAGCACGGCATCGGCCACTACACGCGCGTCTACGGCACGCGCCCGGTGGAGCCCGCCGAGCGGGCCGCGTGGCTCGTCGCCGAGCAGCGCCGGCTGCAGCGCGAGACGCGCCTCGGCATCCCCGCGATCGTGCACGAGGAGTGCCTCACGGGCCTCGCCGCCTGGAAGGCTGCGACCTTCCCGACGCCGCTCGCGTGGGGCGCCGCGTTCGACCCCGCGCTCGTCGAGGAGATGGGGCGCGCCATCGGCGACTCGATGCGCAGCCTCGGCATCCACCAGGGCCTCGCGCCCGTGCTCGACGTCATCCGCGACCCCCGCTGGGGCCGCGTCGACGAGTGCATCGGGGAGGACCCGTACCTCGTCGGCACGGTCGGCAGCGCCTACGTGCGCGGGCTGCAGGACGCCGGCGTGCACGCGACCCTCAAGCACTTCGTCGGCTACAGCGCCTCGAACGCCGGGCGCAACCACGCGCCCGTCTCTGCCGGGCCGCGCGAGATCGCCGACACGTACTTGCCGCCGTTCGAGATGGCGATCCGCGACGGCGGCGCACGCTCGGTGATGAACAGCTACACCGACGTCGACGGCATCCCCGTCGGATCCGATGAGCGGATGCTCACCGGCGTGCTGCGCGAGGAGCTCGGGTTCGACGGCGTGGTCGTCTCCGACTACTTCTCGGTCGCGTTCCTCGAGGTCATGCACGGCGTCGCGGCCGACCGCGGGGAGGCCGCCGCGCAGGCCCTCGTCGCCGGCATCGACGTCGAGCTGCCGACCGGCGACGCCTACCTCGCGCCGCTCGCCGAGCGCATCCGCCGCGGCGAGCTCGACGAGGCCTACGTCGACCGCGCGGTGCTGCGCGTGCTCGCCCAGAAGGAGGAGCTCGGTCTGCTCGAGCCCGACGCCTTCGCCGACGACGCGCCCGCGACGATCGACCTCGACTCGCCCCGGCACCGCGACATCGCCCGCCGGCTCGCGGCCGAGTCGCTCGTGCTGCTCTCGAACGACGGCACGCTGCCGCTCGCGGGCCCGGCCCGCATCGCGGTCATCGGCCCGAACGCCGACCGCTCCGAGGCGCTCCAGGGCTGCTACTCGTTCGCGAACCACGTGCTCGCGCACCACCCGGGGGTCGAGCCCGGGTTCGCGATCCCGACCGTCCGCGAGGCGCTCGCGACGGCGCTGCCCGGCAGCGCCATCGAGCTCGTCGAGGGCGTCGGCGTCGAGGACGGCGACGCGCGCGGCATCGCGGATGCGTCGGCGGCGGCCGAGCGCGCCGACGTCGCGATCGTCGTGGTCGGCGACGACGCCGGGCTCTTCGGCCGCGGCACGGTCGGCGAGGGCAACGACGTCGCCTCGCTCGAGCTGCCGGGCCGGCAGCGCGAGCTCGTCGAGGCGGTCGTCGCGACCGGCACGCCCGTCGTGCTCGTGCTGCTCACCGGCCGCCCCTACGCCGTGCCGTGGGCGCTCGAGGGCGACTCGGCCCCGGCGGCGGTGCTGCAGGCGTTCTTCCCCGGTGAGGCGGGCGGCGAGGCGATCGCCGACGTGCTCACGGGCGCGGTCTCGCCGTCGGGCCGCCTGCCCGTCTCGCTGCCGCGGTCGACGGGCGCCCAGCCCTACACCTACGCCCACGCGCGGCTCGGCGGTCCGTCGGATGTGACGACGGCCGACCCGACCCCGCTGCGGCCGTTCGGGTTCGGCCTCTCCTACGCGTCCTTCTCCTACGCCGACCTCACCGTCGACGCGACCGCAGCGACCGGCGGCGCCTTCCGGGCCTCCGTCGTCGTCACCAACACCGGCGACCGCGCCGGCGACGACGTCGTGCAGCTCTACGGCCGGGACCTCGTCGGCTCGATCCCACGCCCGCTCGTGCAGCTGCTCGGCTACGCGCGCGTCTCGCTCGAGCCCGGTGCATCGGCGCGCGTCGAGCTCACGGTGCCCGCCCGCCGCTTCTCGTTCACCGACCGGCGGATGGTGCGGATCGTGGAGCCCGGCGACGTCGAGGTGTGGTTCGCGTCGCACGCGGCCGCGTCGGCGCCGCGCTCCGACGGCGACGACCCCTCGCAGGGCGTCATCTCGAACGCCCGCCGCAGCGACGTCGTCGCGATCCCCGGCACCGCCACCGAGCGCGCCCGGCTCACCCTCACCGGGACCGTGCACGAGGTCGGACCCGAGGACCGGCGGATCGTCGACGTGGCGATCGGCTGAGGCGTGGCGGTCGTGAACCCGATCCTGCCGGGCTGCTTCCCCGACCCGTCGATCTGCCGGGTGGGGGAGTGGCACTACCTCGTCACCTCGACGTTCGAGCTGCTGCCCGGCATGCCGGTGATGCGCTCGCGCGACCTCGCGACGTGGGAGACGATCGGGCACGTGCTCGACCGCCCGGGCATGGTCGACCTGTCGGGCATCCGGTCGTCCGGCGGCATCTTCGCGCCGACGATCCGGCACGACGGGGAGCGGTTCTGGATCGTCACGACGCTCGTCGACCCCGACGACGACGAGCGCGGCGGCACGTTCGTCGTGACCGCCGACGACGCGGCGGGGCCGTGGAGCGATCCGGTGTGGATCGACGTCGCCGGCATCGACCCGTCGCTGCTCTTCGACGACGACGGCCGCGTGTGGATGCACGGCACGCGCCTCGTCGCGGAGCCCGAGTGGCACCATCAGACCGAGGTGTGGGTGCGCGAGCTCTCGCCCGACGAGGGCCGCCTGATCGGGGAGGAGCACGTCGTGTGGACCGGTGCCGTGCGCGGCGCGGTGTGGGCCGAGGGCCCGCACCTGCTGCGGATCGACGGCACGTGCTACCTGCTCGCGGCCGAGGGCGGCACGGCCTTCGAGCACGCCGTCTGCATCGCGAAGGCCGACCACCCGACCGGCCCCTTCGTCGGGTCGCCGGCGAACCCGGTGCTGACCCATCGTCACCTCGGCCACGGCGCCGACGTGCAGGCGGTCGGGCACGCCGACCTCGTGCAGGCGCCCGACGGCCGCTGGTGGGCGGTGCTGCTGGGCACCCGCCCCTACGACGGCCACCGGCATCCGCTCGGCCGCGAGACGTTCCTGTGCCCCGTCGAGTGGCAGGACGGCTGGCCCGTCTTCGCGCCCGGCCTCGGCCGAGTGCCCGCGACCGTCGAGCTGGGCGTGCAGCCCGAGCCGGGCGTCTGGCAGCCCGACTCGCGCTCTGCGGGGGCCGTCGCCACGGGTGATCCGCGCTGGACGACGATCCGCGCCTTCGCCTCCTCGTTCGCGACGCCGCTCGACGACGGCTGGGCGCTGCGCGCGACGGGCGACGCGCTCACCGAGGCCGGCTCGCCCGCGTTCCTCGGCGTGCGGCAGCAGCACCGCGAGCTCGACGTCGAGGTGCTCGTGGAGGCCGTCGACGACGGTGCCGCGGCGGGGCTCGTGATCCGCCAGTCGGAGGACGACCACGTCGCGCTGCTCGTCGAGCGGCACGGCGACGGGGCACGCGTGCGCGCGGTGCACCGCAGCGCCGGCGAGGCGTCGGAGCTCGGTGCCGTCTCGGTCCCGAGCGGTCCGACGCGCCTGGGGGTGGCAGCGCGCGGCGACGAGTACCGGCTGCTCGTCGACGGCGTGGAGATCGCGACCGTCGACGCCCGCTCGCTCGACACGGCGTCGCGCGGCGGCTTCCTCGGCGTCTGGATCGGCATCGCCGCGGTCGGCGCGGCCGGAGCCGAGGCCCGCTTCGGGGCGCTCGACTACCGACCGGTGGATGCCGACGGTGCGGCGAGCGGATCGGCCAGCGGGTCGGCCGGCGTCGCCGCGTAGGCGGCGCGCACGTCGGGCCGGGGATCCGCGACGACCGTCGTCGCGTCGACGGTCCACGACGGCCGCGCGCCCGTGAGCGCCCACGCGGCCTGGACGGCCGCGCCCGCCGCGACGTACTCGCCCGGCGTCGGCACGGCGATCGGGCGGCCGAGCACCTCGGCGGCGATGCGCTGCACCGCGGGCGACTGCGCCGCGCCGCCGATCAGCAGCACGCGCCGGGGCTCGACGCCGAGCCGCTCGAGGGCGTCGAGGCCGTCGGCGAGGCCGCACACCATGCCCTCGATCGACGCGCGCGCGAAGCCCTCGCGAGTGAGGGAGCGGCTCGTCATGCCGTAGAGCGTCGCGGTCGCGGTGGGCAGGTTCGGCGTGCGCTCGCCCTCGAAGTAGGGCCGCAGCACGAGCCCGCCGGCGCCCGCGGGCGCCGCGAGCGCGAGCTCGCCGAGCGCGCCGTGGTCGACGCCGAGGAGGGCGGCAGCCACGTCGAGCACACGAGCGGCGTTCAGGGTCGCGATGAGCGGCAGCCGCAGGCCGGAGGCGTCGGCGAAGCCGGCGACCGTGCCCGTCGCGTCGGGAGCGAAGGCGCTCGTCACGGCGGTCACGACCCCGGAGGTGCCGAGCGAGACGATGACGTCGCCCTCCGCGGCTCCGAGCCCGAGCGCGGCGCCGGCGTTGTCGCCGCAGCCGACACCGATCGGGAGCCCTGCCGGGATGCCCGGATGCGCCGCGGTGACGCCCGCGGTCGCGCCCGCCGGCAGCACGCGCGGCAGCACGACGCCGCTCGCGTCCCGCCGGAGCGCGGCGCCGAGCAGCTCGCGATCGTGCTCGCCGTCGACGGTCGTCCAGCCCGTGCCGGACGCGTCGGAGGCATCGGTCGTGAGCATGGCGAGCTCGGGGGCTGCGGGGCCGAAGCCCCGCAGCCGCCAGGTGAGCCAGTCGTGGGGGAGCGCGATCGCCGCCACCCGCTCGGCGAGCTCGGGGTGCGCGTCGGCGAGCCACCGCACCTTCGCGATCGTGAACGACGCGACCGGCACGACGCCCGTGCGGCGCGCGAGCGCCTCGGCACCGAGCTCGTCGACGAGCGCCGCGGCGGCGCCCGCCGAGCGCACGTCGTTCCACAGCAGGGCATCGTGCACGGGCTCGCCGCGCTCGTCGAGGGCCACCATGCCGTGCTGCTGGGCGCCGACGGAGATCGCGGCGACGTCGTCGAGCCCCCCGGCGTCGTCGACGGCCGCGAGCAGCGCATCCCACCACCGCTCCGGGTCGATCGCGGTGCCGTCGGGATGCGGCGCACGGCCGACCCGCACCGTCGCGCCGCTCTCGAGGTCGCGGACGACGACCTTGCACGACTGCGTCGAGGAGTCGACGCCCGCGACGAGGGTCATGCGCCGGTCAGCGGGCGCCGAGCAGGTGCTCGGTCGCGAGCTGCTGCAGGTGCACGAAGCCCGCGCCCTTGCCGCCGAAGTAGGCGTCGGCGTCGAAGTCCTCGAAGGCGCTGCGATCGCCCACGAGGTCGGCGATCGACTCGCCCTCCGAGAGCGTCGGGGTGCGCAGCTCGTCGACCTTCGCAGCGGCGAGCGCCGCCTGCACCTCGGGGTCGGCGCGGAACGCCTGCGCGCGCTCCCTGAGCAGCAGGTAGTTGCGCATGTTCGCCGCGGCGGAGGCCCAGACGCCGTCGTAGTCCTCGGTGCGGGAGGGCTTGTAGTCGAAGTGGCGCGGGCCGTCGTAGGCCTGACCGCCGCTCGGCGAGCCGTGCTCCAGCAGGTCGACGAGCGAGAACGCGTTGAACAGGTCGCCGTGGCCGAAGACGAGGTCCTGGTCGTACTTGATGCCCCGCTGGCCGTTGAGGTCGATGTGGAAGAGCTTGCCGTGCTCGAGCGCCTGCGCGATGCCCGCGGTGAAGTTGAGCCCGGCCATCTGCTCGTGCCCGACCTCGGGGTTCACGCCGACCATGTCGGGGCGCTCGAGCGTCGCGATGAACGCGAGCGCGTGCCCGAGCGTCGGCAGCAGGATGTCGCCGCGCGGCTCGTTGGGCTTCGGCTCGATCGCGAAGCGCATGTCGTACCCGCGCTCGACGACGTGCTCGGTGAGCAGGTCGACGGCCTCGCGGTAGCGCGCGAGCGCGGCCTGCACGTCCTTCGCGGAGTCGTACTCGGCGCCCTCGCGGCCGCCCCACATGACGAACGTCTGCGCACCGAGCTCGGCGGCGAGGTCGATGTTGCGCAGCACCTTGCGCAGCGCGAAGCGCCGCACCGAGCGGTCGTTGCTCGTGAAGCCGCCGTCCTTGAAGACCGGGTGCGAGAACAGGTTCGTCGTGACCATCGGCACGACCATGCCGGTGTCGGCGAGCGCGCCGCGGAGCCGGTCGATCTGGGCCTGGCGCGCGTCGTCGCTGGAGCCGAAGGGGAAGAGGTCGTCGTCGTGGAAGGTCAGCCCCCACGCGCCGAGTGCCGCGAGCCGCTCGACCGCCTCGACGACGTCGAGGTCGGGCCGGGTCGGCGGGCCGAAGGGGTCGTTGCCCGTCCAGCCGACCGTCCACAGGCCGAAGGAGAAGCGGTCGTCCGGGGTGGGTGTCGTGGCCATGGGGGCTGCCTTTCGCGCTGCTTCGTGGGACGTCAGCGCGGCGGCGGAGCCCGTCAGCGCTGACGGCTAGATTGTTCTGGTCGGAAACATATCAGGTCGGCGGCGGCGCCGCACCATGGATCGCGGCCCAGCCGCCCGTAGCATGCGAGCGGTCCACACATCCGAGGAGGCGCGCATGAGCGCGAGGCACGAGCGCACCGGTTCGCGCGAGATCCGCCGCGCGAACCTCTCGCGCGTGCTGCGGCTCGTGCACGAGGAGGGCGCCGCGTCGCGCGCAGAGCTGACCCGGCGCACGGGCCTCAGCCGCTCGACGATCGCCGACCTCGTGGGGTCGCTCGAGGCGGCGGGGCTCGTCGTCGAGCGCGAACCCGCCGCCGCCGCCGGGGTCGGGCGGCCCTCGCCCATCGTGCATCCCTCGCCCGATGTCGTCGCGATCGGCGTGGGCGTCGAGCTCGATGCGGTCACGCTCGCGGTCGTCGGGCTCGACGGCGCCCTCGAGCACCGCATCCGCCACGAGTACGAGCGCGAGCCCTCGGCGGCCGCGACCGTCGAGATCGTCGGCCGCCTCGTCGACGGGCTCGAGGGCGAGCTGGCCGGCTCGCGCGTGCTCGGCATCGGCGCGGCCGTGCCGGGGCTCGTGAGCACCGCCGACGGCCTCGTGCGCATGGCACCGCACGCCGGCTGGGTCGACGAGCCGATCGCGGCGCAGCTCGCCGCCCGCACCGGACTGCCCGCGTTCGCCGACAACGACGCGAACCTCGGCGCCGCGGCCGAGTCGACCTTCGGAGCCGGCAGGGGTCTCGCGAGCCTCGTCTACCTGCACGGCGGGCCGTCGGGCATCGGCTCGGGCGTGCGCCTCGGGGGGCGCTCGCCCATCAGCGCCAACGGCTTCGCCGCCGAGCTCGGGCACACGCTCGTCGACCCGCGCGGCGAGGCGTGCCGGTGCGGCGCGACGGGCTGCCTCGAGACCGAGGTGCGCTTCGACCTGCTGCTCGACGTGCTCGGGCGGGAGCGCCTCGACCTGCGCGATGTGAGCGCGTCGCTGCGTCGCGCGTCGAGCCCGGCCGTCGACGCCTTCGTCGCCGAGCAGCTGCGCCGGCTCGCCGTCGGGCTCCGCAACGCGGTGAACGCGTTCGACCCGGAGGCGGTCGTGCTCGGCGGCTTCCTCGGCGCGCTCTTCGAGGAGCAGCCGCAGACCCTGCTCGACGCGCTCCGCGGGCAGCTCATGCCGCCCCTGGCGGAGTCGCTCCTGGTCGTGCGCGGCGCGCTCGGCGAGGACCGGCTCCTCATCGGGGCCGCGCAGCTCGCGTTCCGCGACCTCATCGAGGATCCGCTCCGGAGCTGAGGCGCCCGGCCAGCCGAGCGGGGCGGCTAGCGTTGCTGCATGAGCGACAGCGAGATCGACCCCGACGTCGAGCGAGCCGAGGTCGACGCGTTCGTGACCACGACGGCGGATGCGGTGTGGCCGCTGTGGACGACGGCCGAGGGCCTCGAGCGGTGGTGGTGGCCGCAGTTCGACGACGCGCGCTACGAGGTGGATGCGCGCGAGGACGGCTCGTACCGGATCAGCACCTCGAGCGGCGGCTTCGGCGTGCAGGGCCGCTACCTCGAGCTCGACGAGGGGCGTCGCATCGTGCAGACGTGGCTCTGGCTCGGCGGCGACGAGGACGCGCGCCAGTACGAGCAGGTGGTCACGATCGACTTCGTCGAGCAGGAGGGCGGCACCCTCATCCGCGTCGCGCAGACCGTGCCGCTCGACGAGGTCGACTCGATCCGCGAGGGCTGGCAGGACACCCTGACGAGGCTCGAGGAGCTCGTCGACGACGAGGGGTGACCGCGCGTCGGCGGCGACGTCGACATGCGAAACGGTCACATCCGTGGGATGCTGGGCGCACGACCCGCAGACCGACGGAGGCGCGATGGCGAACGACGCCACCAGGCGGCCCAACATCCGCGATGTCGCGGCGGTCGCTGGGGTCAGCTACCAGACGGTGTCGCGCGCCCTCAACGGGCACCCGAACATCCGCGCCGAGACGCTCGCGCGCGTCGAGGCGGCGATCGCCGAGCTCGGCTACCGGCCGAACGCCGCCGCGCGCGCCCTCGTGCGCCGCAGCTCGCGCACGATCGGCCTGCTGACGCTCCCGACGACCGACTACGGGCCGCAGGCGCAGCAGATCGCGATCGAGACCGCCGCGCGCGACGCCGGGTACCGCATCGCGCTCACGAACGCCGTCTCGGGCAGCGTCGACGATCTCGCGGCGGGCGTCACGTTCCTGCGCGAGACGAACATCGACGCGCTCGTCGTCTCGGTGGCGGAGACGGCGATGCTCGAGGCGCTCGCGCAGCTGCGCGTCGAGGTGCCCTACGTCACGCTCGAGCCGACGGGCCTCGCGTCGGGGCACAGCGTCGCGATCGACCAGTGGCTCGGCGCGCGCATGGCGGTCGACGCCCTCGCCGACGCCGGGCACCGCCGTATCGCGCAGCTGCGGGGCCCGAGCGGATCGATCGATTCGAGCGCCCGCTCCTCCGGGGTCGAGGAGCGCGTCCGGGAGCTGGGGCTCGAGCTCGTCGGCACCGTGGAGGGCGACTGGACGCCCGACTCGGGCCACGCGGCCGGCCCGGAGGTGCTCGCGCTCGGCGCGACCGGCGTCGTCGTCGGCAACGACCAGATGGCGCTCGGGCTCATGCACGCATGCCGCGACGCCGGGATCGCGGTGCCGGGCGACCTCTCGATCGTGGGCTTCGACGATGTGCCGGAGGCGGCGCACTACCCGACCCCGCTCACGACGGTGCGGCAGGAGTTCGAGCAGGTGGGGGCGGCCGCCATGCGGGTGCTGCTCGACGACCTCGCCGGCCGCGCCGGGGTCGTGCACCTGCGCATCCCGCCGGTGCTCGTGCCGCGCGACTCGGTGGCACCGCCCGGCTGACGCCGCCGCGACGCGCCGAAGGTCACGGTTCGGCCACGGAGTGGCAAAGATGTGACCGTTTCGCATACAGTGTCACCCACTGCACCGCGGCACTCGCCGCACGAGACGACGGAGTCCCATGGAAGAGCGCCGAGACGAGGCGATCGCGGCCGTGCGCGAGCAGGTCGCCGCGCTGCACGCAGAGCTGGTCCGCTACGGGCTCGTGGTGTGGACCGGCGGCAACATCTCGGGGCGCGTGCCGGGCGAGGACCTGTTCGTCATCAAGCCGTCCGGCGTCGACTACGACGACCTGACGCCCGGGTCGATGATCCTCTGCGACCTCGACGGGGTCGTCGTGCCCGGCAGCGAGGGCTCCGAGCGATCGGCCTCGAGCGACACCGCCGCGCACGCCTACGTCTACCGCCACATGCCCGAGGTGGGCGGCGTCGTCCACACCCACTCGACCTACGCGACCGCGTGGGCGGCGCGGGGCGAGGCCATCCCGTGCGACATCACGGCGATGGCCGACGAGTTCGGCGGCGAGATCCCCGTCGGCCCGTTCGCGATCATCGGCGATGACTCGATCGGCCGGGGCATCGTCGAGACGCTCGCCGGCCATCGCTCGCGGGCCGTGCTCATGCAGAACCACGGCCCCTTCACGATCGGCAGCGACGCGCGCGACGCGGTCAAGGCGGCGGTCATGTGCGAGGACGTCGCGCGCACGATGCACATCGCGCGCCAGGGCGGAGCGACGCTCCCCATCGACCCCGCGGCGATCGACGCGCTCTTCGCCCGGTACCAGCACGTCTACGGCCAGCAGGAGGCAAGCGAGTGAGCAGCATCATCCCCGACCCGAAGACGCGCACCGTCTGGT
The DNA here is from genome assembly GCA_051751085.1 of Actinomycetota bacterium. Classification (GTDB taxonomy): domain Bacteria; phylum Actinomycetota; class Actinomycetes; order Actinomycetales; family Microbacteriaceae; genus Agrococcus. Next base: position 151,647 of record JBNJKM010000005.1, read on the forward strand.
TCCTCACCGGCAGCCAGGGGCTGTACGGCGAGGAGACCCTCGCGCAGGTGGCGGCGCAGTCGCAGGAGGTCGCGGCGATGCTCGCCGACGCCGACGAGATCCCCGTCACGGTCGAGTGGCGTCCCGTGCTCACGTCGCAGGAGGCCATCCGCCGCGCCGCGCTCGAGGCGAACGCCGACGACTCGGTGATCGGCGTGATCGCCTGGATGCACACGTTCAGCCCGGCGAAGATGTGGATCGCCGGCCTCGAGGCGCTCGCGAAGCCCATGCTCCACCTGCACACGCAGCACAACGTGGCGCTGCCGTGGGCCGAGATCGACTTCGACTTCATGAACCTCAACCAGGCCGCGCACGGCGACCGCGAGTTCGGCTACCTCGCCGCGCGCCTCGGCGTGCCGCGCACGATCGTCGTCGGGCACGCATCCGCCCCGCGCGTCCGCGCCCAGGTCGGCACCTGGTCGCGCGCGGCGCTCGGCACCGCCGCCCTGCGCTCGCTCAAGGTCGCGCGGTTCGGCGACAACATGCGCTTCGTCGCCGTCACCGAGGGCGACAAGACCGAGGCCGAGATCCGGCTCGGCACGCAGATCAACACATGGGGCGTCACCGAGCTCGCGGATGCGGTCGCCGCGGCCGACGACGCGGCGGTCGCCGCGCTCGTGGACGAGTACGTCGCGAGCTACGACGTCGCCGACGAGCTGCTGCCCGGCGGCGGGCGCCACCAGTCGCTCATCGACGGCGCCCGCATCGAGGTCGGCCTGCGCGGCTTCCTCGTCGACGGCGGCTTCGGTGCCTTCACGACGAGCTTCGAGGATCTCGGCACGCTGCCGCAGCTGCCGGGGCTCGCCGTGCAGCGGCTCATGGCCGACGGCTACGGCTTCGGCGCGGAGGGCGACTGGAAGACCGCGATCCTCGTGCACGCCGCCGCGCACATGGGTGCCGGGCTGCCGGGAGGCGCGAGCCTCATGGAGGACTACACGTACCACCTCGTCGAGGGCGAGGAGGTGATCCTGGGCGCGCACATGCTCGAGGTGAGCCCGAGCCTGACCGCGTCGCGCGCGCGCCTCGAGGTGCACCCGCTCGGCATCGGCGGCAAGGACGACCCCGTGCGGCTCGTCTTCACCGCCGACCCGGGACCGGCGGTCGTCGTCGCGCTCAGCGACATGCGGGAGCGCTTCCGCATGACCGCGAACGCGGTCGAGAACGTCGCGCTGCCCGAGGCCATGCCGAAGCTCCCGGTCGGGCACGCCGTGTGGCGACCCGCGCCGGACCTCGCGACCTCCGCCACCGCCTGGCTCACCGCCGGTGCGGCGCACCACACCGTGATGTCGACGCAGGTCGGCATCGACGCCTTCCGCGAGCTCGCCCGCCAGTCGGGCATCGAGTTCCTCGCCATCGACGAGGCCACCACCACGGACGGCTTCGAGCGCGAGGTGCGCTGGAACGCCGCCTACCACCGACTCGCACAGGGGCTGGGCTGACGCCCGTCCCCTTCCCGCGACCGAACGGTCGCACCTACCCCGCCGCATCGCGGCACCCATGAAAGGAACCACAGTGAAGAAGCACCGCATCCTCGGCGCTGTCGCAGCTGCCGGCGTGATCGCACTCCTCGCGACCGGCTGCGGTCGTGGCGGCACCGCCGAGCCCGCTGCGTCCGACGGGGCAGCCGAGCCCGGCGGCTCCGGCCAGATCGTGGGCGTCGCCATGCCGACGCAGCAGTCGGAGCGATGGATCGCCGACGGCGACAACGTCCGCTCGCAGCTGGAGGAGATGGGCTACACCGTCGACCTGCAGTACGCGAACGACGACATCCCCACGCAGGTCTCGCAGATCGAGAACATGATCTCCTCGGGCGCCGAGGCCCTGATCATCGCCTCGATCGACGGCACCACCCTCACGGACGTGCTCGGGCAGGCCGGCAGCGCGGGCATCCCCGTCATCGCCTACGACCGCCTCATCAACGGCACGCCGAACGTCGACTACTACACGACCTTCGACAACTTCCAGGTCGGCGTGCAGCAGGCGACGAGCCTGCTGACCGGCATGGGCGTGCTCGACGAGAGCGGCGAGCGCACCGACGAGGCCGGCCCGCTCAACGTCGAGCTCTTCGCGGGCAGCCCGGACGACAACAACGCGACGTTCTTCTGGAACGGCGCGATGAGCGTGCTGGAGCCCCTCATCGAGGAGGGCGTGCTCGAGGTCCCGAGCGGCCAGACCGAGTTCGAGCAGGCGGCGATCCTCCGCTGGCTGCCCGAGACGGCGCAGGAGCGCATGGAGAACATCCTCACCGTCATCGGCGACACCGAGCTCGACGGCGTGCTCTCGCCCTACGACGGCCTCTCGATCGGCATCATCTCGGCGCTCACGTCGGGCGGCTACTCGACCGACGCCCTGCCGGTCATCACCGGCCAGGACGCGGAGGTCGGCTCGGTGCAGTCGATCATCGCCGGCGAGCAGTACTCGACGATCTTCAAGGACACGCGACTGCTCGCCGAGCAGGCCGTGACCATGGTCGACTCGATCCTGAACGGCGAGGAGCCCGAGGTCAACGACACCGAGACCTACGACAACGGCGACCACATCGTGCCCTCGTACCTGCTCGAGTCGACGATCGTGACGGTCGACAACTACGAGGAAGTGCTCATCGAGTCCGAGTACTACGAGGAGTCCGACCTCTCCTGACGGTCTGGGGCGGGGGCACGAGCCCCCGCCCCGCACCCCACCCACCACCCTGCATCGGCCACGGAAGGAGGCGCGTCATGACGGCGATCCTCGAGATGCGCGGCATCACCAAGGAGTTCCCGGGCGTCAAGGCGCTCTCCGACGTCACCCTCACCGTCGAGCGCGGCGAGGTCCACGCCATCTGCGGCGAGAACGGCGCGGGCAAGTCCACCCTCATGAAGGTGCTGTCGGGCGTCTACCCGCACGGCAGCTACGACGGCGAGATCGTCTTCGAGGCGGAGCCGGTGCAGTTCCGGTCCATCACCGACTCGGAGCACAAGGGCATCGTCATCATCCACCAGGAGCTGGCGCTCAGCCCGCACCTGTCGCTCGCCGAGAACATCTTCCTCGGCAACGAGCTCACCGGCCGCGGCGGCCTCATCGACTGGCACGCCACGAACACCGAGGCGCAGCGGCTGCTGGCGCGCGTGGGCCTCGGCGACAACCCCGCCGTGCGCGCGAACGAGGTCGGGGTCGGCAAGCAGCAGCTCGTCGAGATCGCGAAGGCGCTCTCGAAGGACGTCAAGCTGCTCATCCTCGACGAGCCGACCGCCGCCCTCAACGACGAGGACTCGGCGCACCTGCTCGACCTGATCCGGCACCTCAAGGGCCAGGGGATCACGTCGATCATCATCAGCCACAAGCTCAACGAGATCAAGGCGATCGCCGACAAGGTCACCGTCATCCGCGACGGCCGCACGATCGAGACGCTCGTCACCGACGACGTCACCGAGGACCGCATCATCAAGGCGATGGTGGGCCGCGACCTCGAGTCGCGCTACCCCGAGCGCGACGTCACGATCGGCGACGAGGTCTTCCGCATCGAGGACTGGCGGGTCCACCACCCGACCGAGGCCAGCCGGGTCATCATCCACGACGCGAACCTGTCCGTGCGCGCCGGTGAGGTCGTCGGCATCGCCGGCCTCATGGGTGCGGGGCGCACCGAGCTCGCGATGAGCGTCTTCGGCCGCTCCTACGGCTCGCACATCACCGGCACCGCCTACCTGCACGGCAAGGCCGTCGACGTGCGCACGGTGCCCGCGGCGATCCGAGCCGGCCTCGCGTACGCGACCGAGGACCGCAAGCGGTACGGCCTCAACCTCATCGAGGACATCAAGCGCAACATCTCCGCGGCGGCGCTCGACAAGCTCGTGAAGCGCGTGCTCGTCGACGGCGAGGAGGAGATCCTCGTCGCGGAGGGCTACCGCAAGAGCATGCGCATCAAGACCCCCACCGTGAACGCGATCGTGGGCAAGCTCTCGGGCGGCAACCAGCAGAAGGTCGTGCTCTCGAAGTGGCTGTTCACCGACCCGGAGGTGCTCATCCTCGATGAGCCGACGCGCGGCATCGACGTGGGCGCGAAGTACGAGATCTACACGATCATCAACCAGCTCGCGGCAGCGGGGAAGGCGGTCATCGTCATCTCCTCCGAGCTGCCGGAGCTGCTCGGCATCTGCGACCGCATCTACACGCTGTCCGAGGGCCGGATGACCGGCGAGTTCCCGATCGCCCAAGCGACACCCGAGGCGCTCATGCAGCGCATGACCCAGGAGAAGGAGGCGGACCATGTCCTCGCCCAGTGACCCGTCGACCGGCGCACCCGCACGCCGCTCATCGCAGGGCGATCCAGCCCGCGACCTCGCGCCGTCGGCGCTGCGCACCGCCAGCTCGTTCCTGCTCTCGAGGGTGCAGCAGATCGGCATCTTCATCGCCCTGGTGGTGATCGTGCTGCTGTTCCAGGGCCTCACGGGCGGCCGCCTGCTCACCGCGGGCAACGTCGCCAACATCATCGTCCAGAACAGCTACATCCTCATCCTCGCCATCGGCATGGTGATGGTCATCATCGCCGGGCACATCGACCTCTCGGTCGGCTCCGTCGCCGCGTTCGTCGGCGCCGCGACCGGCGTGATGGTCGTGCAGTGGGGATGGCCGTGGTGGCTCGCCATCGTCGTCGGCATCGTGCTCGGCGCCGTCGTGGGCGCGTGGCAGGGATTCTGGGTGGCGGTGGTCGGCATCCCGGCCTTCATCGTGACGCTCGCGGGCATGCTCATCTTCCGCGGGCTCACGCAGATCACGCTCGGCAACACGCAGATCACCCCCTTCCCGACCGAGTACCGGCAGCTGGGTGGCGGCTACCTCTTCCCCGAGCTGTTCCCGGCCTCGACGAGCCCTGCCGAGTGGATCACGGTGGGCCTCGGCCTGCTGACGCTCGTGCTGTTCGTCGGCTCGCAGCTGCGCGGTCGCAGCAAGCGCGTCAAGCTCGGCGTGGAGGGCGAGCCCGCCTGGTGGTTCTGGACCCGCACGGGCTTCGGTGCGCTGCTCATCGTGCTGCTCACCTACCTGCTCGGCATCGCCGAGGGCTCGCGCGGCACCCCGATCGTGCTCATCGTGCTCGGTGCCCTGGTCGTCACCTACTCGATCGTGATGCAGCGCACCCGGTTCGGCCGCCACATCTACGCCGTGGGCGGCAACCGCCACGCAGCCGACCTCTCGGGCATCCGCTCGAAGCGCATCGACTTCATGCTGTTCGTCAACATGGGGATGCTCGCCGCGCTCGCCGGCATCGTGTTCACGGGACGCTTGAACTCGGCAGGTCCCGGTGCGGGCAACCTGTTCGAGCTCGACGCGATCGCCGCGGCGTTCATCGGCGGTGCGGCCGTGCAGGGCGGCATCGGCACCGTGGTCGGCGCGATCACCGGTGGCCTCATCATGGGTGTGCTCAACAACGGCATGTCGCTCATGGGCGTCTCGACCGACTACCAGCAGTTCATCAAGGGCATGGTGCTGCTGCTGGCCGTCGCCTTCGACGTCTACAACAAGCGTCGCGCGCGCTCGCTCGGCTGACGAGCGACGCCGACGACGGCCCCGGGCGGATGCTCGGGGCCGTCGTCCGTCGCGGGGCGCCTCAGCCGGCACACGACGCGCGTCGCCAGCTGCACGCGTCCTCGTCAGCGACGCCCTCGGTCATCGATGCCGCCCGGCGGCCGCTCGGAAGGAGATCCTGCATGCGTCCCGCATCCGCCCACCCTCGGCAGCCTCGACCAGGTGCACCCTCGCGCCAGGCGGCGCCCGTCGCCGCCGGGCTGGCGCTCGTGCTCGGTTCGGTGCTGCTCGTCGGATGCTCGCCCGGGCAAGCGACCCCGGAGCAGCGGTCGACCACCGCGCTGCATCCGGCATCCGGCGAGCTCAGCACGATCGTCGCCGGCTTCGCACCCGAGGGCTGCGTCGACGCCTCCCTGCCCGTCACGGTCGAAGAGGAGCGCCTCACGGCCGTGCTGCCGGACGAGGCCGACCCGTCGCAGCCCGCGGACCGCACGTTCGCACGCACGATGGTCGAGGGCGCCGGATTCGGTGCGTTCACCGCTGCCTTCGCCGACGACGTCTGCGGGCAGGCATCCCTGGCGGATGCGGAGGTCGTCGTCGAGCGGCTGGGCACCGTGCTGTGGCAGGACGCTGTCGCCCGAGCGCAATCGGCGGGAGGCGTGACGGGGGACCTTCCGGCGAGCGACGACCGTCCGCTGTACTGGACGCGACTCGAGGCCATGTCCGTGCTGCATCAGTGGCGGCCGGAGTTCGCGCTCTCCACGGAGGAGCGGGCGCTGCTGGTCGATGCCTTCGACCGTGCGGCCCGCGGCATGCGCGACGTCGATCTGCCGGCGGGGGACGAGGTGGCGCGGGTGCTGGTGAGCGGATTCGATCCGTTCACGCTCGACGGCGGTGCCACGGGCAGCGCGGCGGGATCCGTCGGCAATCAGATCCGCCACGGCAATCCGTCCGGCGCGACCGCCCTGGCGATCGACGGCACGACCACGACGGCTCCCGATGGCACCGCGGTGCGCTACGAGGCGTACACGCTGCCGGTGAACTACCCCGAGTTCGAGCGCGGGTATCTGGAGGACACCGTGGGGCCGCTGATGGAGCCCGGCGACGACCGGTTGGATGCGTCGATCACCATGAGCCAGGCGGGCGGCTCGCAGTTCGCGCTGGAGCAGTGGAACGGCCGCTACCACGGCGACATCGCGGGCAACGACGACTTCGCGCCCTGCCCGCCTGCCGGCCTGACGGGCGCCCCGCAGCTGGCGAAGGACAATCCCGGCTGCAGCACCCAGGTGCTGGAGCGCTGGGGCGGCGGCGACACCGTGACGGACCCGCCGCAGTGGACCGCGACGACGCTGCCGATCGAGCAGATGATCGCGGCTCGCACGGGTGCGGATGTTCCCCGTCCGCCGGGCGATGCCTGGGAGGACGAGTCGGTCGCGTTCGGCGTGGTGTGGAACACGAACCACACGTACTTCCCCAGCTGCGATGCCGGTGCGGTGGAGGACGCCTTCCAGCGGGAGGACACCTATCCGCCCGCCGTCGACCCGACGCCCCCGCCCCAGGGCTCCTGCGCGCGCAGCGGCGGAGGTGGCGCCTACCTCTCGAACGAGTCGGCCTACCGCAACACGCTGCTGCGCGACCGGGCAGGGATCGACATCCCGGCGGGGCACATCCACACCCCCGACATGCAGCACTTCGACACCGAGTTCGCCGTGACGGATGCGACGTTCGAGGCGTGGCGCGACGCGATCGTCGCGCAGGCGCGCCAGCTCGTCGCGGTCGTGGGGACGCACCGCTGACATCCGCACCGGGGACGACCGGGGACGAGCCACAGGTCGTTCGTCCGGCTAAGGATGTATTCTGGCGAGACATCTGACACGAAGAGGACCCGCATGCTGCTCGCCATCGTCAACGCCAAGGTCGTGCCCGTCGAGGGCGAGGAGTTCGAGGGCACCATCCTCGTGCGGGATGGCCGGATCGCCGAGCTCGGCACCGACATCGACGTGCCCGACGACGCCGAGGTGCTCGACGTCGGAGGCGCCCAGGTCACCCCCGGCCTCGTCGACGCGCACGTGCACCTCGGCGTGCATCCGGAGGGCGACGGCCAGACGGCGAACGACACGAACGAGATGACGAACCCCAACACCGCGGGGGTCCGCACGATCGACGCGATCGACCCGTTCGACGAGGGCTTCGACCTCGCGCTCGCGGGCGGCGTCACCACGGTGAACGTCAACCCGGGCTCGGGCAACCCGATCGGCGGGCAGGCGACGACCCTCCACACGCACGGCCGCATCGTCGACCACATGGTGCTGCGCGAGCCCGCCGGGCTCAAGAGCGCGCTCGGCGAGAACCCGAAGCGCGTCTACGGCGACAAGAAGGTGACGCCGTCCACGCGGATGGGCACGGCCAAGATCCTGCGCGACGCGTTCGTCGCGGCGCAGAACTACCAGCGGCGCCTCGCCGACCCCGAGAACGACCGCACCCACGACGTCGACCTCACGATGGAGGCGCTCGTCAAGGTGCTCCGCCGCGAGATCCCGTGGCGCCAGCACGCGCACCGCGCCGACGACATCGTCACAGCGCTGCGGCTCCAGGCGGAGTTCGGCTACGAGCTCATCATCGACCACGGCACCGAGGCGCACGTCGTCGCCGACCTGCTCGCGGAGCGCGGCGTGCCCGTGCTCATCGGCCCGCTGTTCACGACGAAGTCGAAGATGGAGCTGCGGAAGCGCTCGATCGCGAACCCCGGCAAGCTCGCAAGGGCGGGCGTCGAGATCTCGCTCATCACCGACCACCCGGTCATCCCCATCTCCTTCCTCGTGCACCAGGCATCCCTCGCCGTCCGTGAGGGCCTCGACCGCGAGACGGCGCTGCGGGCGATCACCATCAACCCCGCCAAGGCGCTCGGCGTCGCGGCGGAGGTCGGCTCGCTCGAGGTCGGCAAGCGCGCCGACCTCGTCGTGTGGGGCGGCGACTGGATGGACCCGATGGCGCGTCCGCGGATCGTGCTCATCGACGGGCGGGTCGTGTTCGAGCACGACGTCGCCACGGGCGAGGAGCGCGTCGCGTCGCGCGACGAGGTGCCGCTGCGGCTCTCCGCCGCGTGACGGCGCACCCAGGAGACGCGCTGAGCCCCAGCCGTCGGTTCACCACCCTGCTCGTGCTCGGCCTGCTCGCCGGGCTCGGCCCCTTCACCATCGACCTCTACCTCCCGGCGTTCCCGGCGATCAAGGACGAGTTCGCGACGTCGGATGCGACCGTGCAGCTCACGCTGTCGGCGACGACGATCGGGTTCGCCCTCGGGCAGCTCGTCGTCGGGCCGCTCTCCGACCGCGTCGGCCGCCGGCGGCCGCTCCTCGTCGCCACCTCGGTGCACGTGCTCGCGAGCGTCGGCGTCGCGGTCGCGCCCGACATCGTCTCGCTGCTGCTGCTGCGGGTGCTGCAGGGCTTCGGCGCCGCGGCGGGCACCGTCGTGGCGATGGCGATGGTGCGCGACCTGTTCAGCGGCTCGAGGCTCGTCACCGCGCTCTCGCGGCTCGCGCTCGTGATCGGCATCGCGCCGATCGCGGCGCCCGTGGTCGGCTCCTGGCTGCTCGGCGTGCTCCACTGGCGCGGCCTGTTCTGGGTGCTCGCCGGGTACGCCGTGCTCGTGATCGTGCTGCAGCTGCTGTTCCTGCGCGAGACGCTGCCGCCGCACCTGCGGCACGCGCCGGGCCACACGACGCTGGGGCAGCGCTACCGCGCCGTGCTGAGCGACCGCGTGTTCGTCGGGGTCGCCGTGATCGGCGCGAGCATCTTCGGCGGCATGTTCGCCTACCTCGCGACCGCGTCGCTGCTGCTGCAGGAGGTCTACGGCTTCACGCCGGGGGAGTTCGGCCTCATCTTCGCCATCTGCTCCGTCGCGGTCCTCGCCGGCACGCAGACCGCCGGCCGCGCCGCGAACCGGTGGGGAGCGCAGTGGGTGCTCGCGGTCTCCACGTCGCTGCTGATCGTGGGCGCGACGGGCATCATCGTCCTCGACATCGCGGGCCTCGGCGTCGCGGGGCTCGTGCCGCCGCTCGCGCTGTTCGCCTTCGCCTTCGGCCTGTCGATGCCGTGCGTGCAGTCGCTCGCCCTCGCGAACCACGGTGCGGAGGCGGGCACGGCGGCGTCGCTCCTCGGCGGCCTCAACATGTCGATCGCCGGTCTCGTCAGTCCCATCGTCGGCCTGTTCCAGATCCAGAACGCCATCCCCATGGGCACGGTGATGCTGCTGTGCGGCGTGCTCGCCACCTGCGCGCTCTGGTTCGTCGTGCGGCCGAGCAGCGTGCCGCCGATCGAGTGACGGGTGCGCATACCGGCCGCGCACCGTCATGGTGCTCCAGGGCCTCGATCTAGGATGGCGACATGACCGACGAGCTGGCGCAGGTGCAGGCGGAACTCGAGGCTGCCAGGCAGGCGCAGGCCGCGGCGGAGGCGCGACTGGCGCAGCTGCGGGCGAGCGAGGCGCGAGCGAAGGCCGACCTGCCGCCCTCCGTGGCCGACGAGGCCACGCCCCAGGGCTCCCCGCCGGTCGCCGAGTCGTACGCCGAGGCCCCGGCTTCCGCGTCGGTGCCCGCAGACCCGGACCAGCCGGCCGAGCCCGGCGAGACGGTCGAGCCGACGGTCACCGAGGCGCCGCTCACCGACGACGAGGTGGCCGCCGTGCGCGCCGGCTACGCGTTCGACGGCCCGGCGCTCGAGATGGGTGCGCTCGTCAACGGCGAGGCCGACGCCGGCACGCCGGTGCGCATCCCGCTCCGCATGGTCAATCGCCACGGGCTCATCGCCGGCGCGACGGGCACCGGCAAGACGAAGACGCTGCAGGTGCTCGCCGAGCAGCTCTCGGCCGCCGGCGTCCCGGTCTTCGCCGCCGACATCAAGGGCGACCTGTCGGGCGTCGCGACGGCGGGGGAGTCGGATGAGCGGCTGCTCGCCCGCACCGCCGGCATCGGCCAGGCGTGGGAGGGGCGCGCGTTCCCCGTCGAGTACTTCGCGCTCGGCGGCAAGGGGATCGGCGTGCCCGTGCGCGCCACCGTGCTGTCCTTCGGCCCGACGCTGCTGGCCAAGGTGCTCGGACTCAACGGCACGCAGGAGTCGAGCCTGGGCATCGTGTTCGCGTACGCGGACGAGCAGCGGCTGCCGCTCGTCGACCTCAAGGACCTGCGAGAGCTGCTGCTGTGGCTCACGAGCGACGAGGGCAAGGGCGACCTCAAGCGGCTCGGCGGCATCTCGACGCAGACGGCCGGCGTCATCCTGCGCGAGATCACGGTCTTCGCCGAGCAGGGAGCCGACATCTTCTTCGGCGAGCCCGAGATCGACACGCGCGAGCTCATGCGCACGACGCCGGACGGCCGCGGCGTCATCAGCCTGCTCGAGGTGCCGGGGGTCGCGAGCCAGCCCGCCCTCTTCTCGACCTTCCTGATGTGGCTGCTCGCCGACCTGTTCGAGGACCTGCCGGAGGTCGGCGACGTCGACGTGCCGAAGCTCGTGTTCTTCTTCGATGAGGCGCACCTGCTGTTCGAGGACGCATCCAAGGACTTCCTCACCGCCATCACCCAGACGGTGCGGCTCATCCGCTCGAAGGGCGTCGGCATCTTCTTCGTCACGCAGACGCCCAAGGACGTGCCGTCGGACGTGCTCGCCCAGCTCGGGTCGCGCGTGCAGCACCAGCTGCGCGCGCACACGCCCGACGATGCGACCGCGCTGCGCCAGACCGTGCGCACCTACCCGAGCAGCGGCTACGACCTCGAGCAGGTGCTCACGAACCTCGGCATCGGCGAGGCGATCGTCACGGTCATGAACGAGCGCGGCGCGCCCACCCCCGTCGCCTGGACGCGGCTGCGTGCCCCGCAGGGCTCGATGGACCCGACGCCGGAGTCGGCCATGCGGCAGAGCGTCGCGGCCTCGCCGCTGCTCGCGACCTACGGGCAGGCGGTCGACCGGGAGTCCGCGTACGAGCTGCTGCAGTCGAGGCTCGCCGACGCCGAGCGCGCCGAGCAGGACGCCGCGGCGCGCAAGGCCGCCGAGCAGGAGGCGGCGCGACTCGAGAAGGATGCTCGCCGGAACCGCCCGCGCGACCGGCCGAGCACCGAGCGCCCCGGTGGCAGCGCGGTGACCGACTTCATCGGATCGCGCACCGGCCAGTCGATCATCCGCGAGATCGTGCGCGGCGTCTTCGGCAACAGGCGACGTTGAGCGCGCCGGAGCGCGCGCCGGAGAGCGTGCCCGAGACTCTCGAGACTCCCGAGGCGCTCGAGCGATCGGCCGGCAGGCGCGCACTGACGGAGACGCTGCGCGGCCAGTTCCTGTCGCTCGGCGTCCTCGCGCTCGTGCTGCTCGTGCTCACGGTCGTCGCTCCTGGCGTCTGGGAGGGACCGTGGCTCTGGTCGAGCGTCGCCGTCGTCGCGGCGGCCACCGGGATCGCGCTGCTCGGGCAGGGCCCGCTCTACGAGTCGACCCGGCTGCCGGTGGTCGTGCCGGCGCTCGACCTGCTCGTCATCGTCCTGCTCCTCGGCGAGGATCAGGTGCCCCGGATCATGGCGATGCTCGCGGTCGTGCCGGCGTTCTGGCTGGGCTTCGCCGCGCGCCGCGTGGGCGTCGCCATCGCTGCGCTCGGTGGCGGGGCGACGAGCGTCGCGATGGTCCTCCAGATCGCCGGCTCGACGGGGACGACCGTGGCGGCGAACGCGGTCGGCGCCGTGCTCGTGCCGGTGGCGCTCATCGCGGCCGCGTTCTTCGCCGACAGCTACACCGGCAGGATCGAGCAGCAGCAGCTCGTGATCGTCGAGCGGGAGCGCGACAAGACGGCGATGGCCCGCCAGCTCGTCGCAGACGGGGTGCTCCTCGACGCCATCTTCGAGACGGCTCGAGTCGGGCTCATGCTGCTCGACGCCGATGGCCGGATCGAGCGCGTCAACCCGACGCTCAGTGCTCACCCCGCCCTCGACGGCACGGATCTCGACCACGTGCTCGACGGGGCGAGCTTCCTCGACCTCGAGTCGCGCCAGCGCATGCCGTGGTCGGAGATGCCGTTCCTGCGCGCCGCGAGGGGCGAGTCCTTCGACAACAGCAGGTTCTGGATCGCGCGCCCGGGGCATGACATGTACGCGGTGACGGTCTCGTCACGGCCGCTCATGGTCGACGGCGAGTTCCGCGGCTCCATCGCGTCGGTCGACGACGTGACGACGTACATGCGCATGCTCGAGGATCGGGACGACTTCGTCGCGCTCATCTCGCACGAGCTGCGCACGCCGCTGACGTCGATCGCCGGCTACATCGAGCTCGCGATGGACGAGGACATGTCGCCCGAGCTCCGCTCCTGGCTGACGATCGTGGAGCGGAACAGCACCCGACTGCGGACGCTGGTCGAGGACCTGCTGATCGTCGGCGAGATGAGCCGGGGTGAGCTGCACCTCGAGCCCGCTCCGGTCGACCTGCGGGCGGTCGCGCAGGAGGCGGTCGCCACGCTCGCGCACCGAGCGCACCGCCGGGGCGTGGAGCTGCGCCTGCTCGACGGCCCGTCCGTGCCCCTGGTCGCCGACCCGCGGCGCGTCAGCCAGGTGATCGAGAACCTCATCTCCAACGGCATCAAGTACACGAGCGACGACGGGTTCGTCGAGGTGCGCCTCGATCGCGAGGGCACGGATGCGCTCGTGCGAGTCACCGACAACGGTGCCGGGGTGGAGCCGGAGGAGGCGGTCAGGGTGTTCGAGCGCTTCTACCGATCCCAGGCGGCCCGCGCGTCGGGCGTGCAGGGAGCGGGCCTCGGCCTCTGGATCTGCCGCATGATCGTGCAGGCCCACGGGGGCTCGATCGCCTTCGACAGCGAGGTGGGCGTCGGCTCAGTCGCGACGGTCCGACTGCCCGCTGCCTGACGCACCGGACGTGGCCGGCGCATCCGACGCGTCGACGAAGCCGGTGCGCGTCATCTCGCCCCACACCTGCTGGCGGTTCGTGAGACCGGCCCACCAGCCCTGGATGCGCCAGATGGCCGTGAGCTGGCGGTAGCCCAGGCTCTCGGCGACGACCGCCCACAGCGTCGCGCCCAGGTCACGCCAGCGCTCGTAGCGATGGAAGCTCGCCTCCTCGACGACGACCGCCGTGAGCGTCACGATCGTGCCGTACCCGTAGGCGACGAGCAGGAGCAGCAGCGCCATGCCCGGGTCGACGGCCCCGACGAGCAGGCCGACGACGACGAGCACGATCCCCACCAGCTCGATGAGCGGCGCGAAGAGCTCGAACAGCCAGTAGTAGGGGAGCGCGAGCATCCCGACGCGTCCGCAGCGGGGGTTGAGCAGCATCGTGCGGTACTTCCACAGCACCTCCCAGAGCCCGCGGTGCCAGCGGCGACGCTGCCGCGCGAGCACCTTGAGGGTGGAGGGAGCCTCGGTCCAGCTCACCGGCTCGGCGACGAACTCGACGCGCGCGTCGCGATGACCGTTGCGGATCCAGCGCTGGATGCGCATGACGAGCTCGAAGTCCTCGCCGATCGAGTCGGGGTCGAGGCCGCCGACGTCGATGAGCACGTCGCGGCGGAACATGCCGAACGCGCCGGAGATCAGGATGAGGGCGTTGAGGTCCGACCAGGCCGTGCGGCCGAGCAGGAACGCGCGCAGGTACTCGACCACCTGGATGCGGGCGATGAGCTCCTTCGGCATCCGGATGTCGACGATGCGGCCGCCCAGCACGCGGCTGTTGTTCACGATGCGGATGACGCCGCCGGTCGCGACCACCCGCTCGGGATCGTCGGCGAACGGCTTCGACACCGACAGCAGCGCATCCGGCTCGAGGATCGAGTCGGCGTCGACCATGACCACGAGCTCCTTGCTCGCGAGGTCGAGCCCGAGGTTGATCGAGTCGGATCGGCCCGAGTTCTCCTTGTCGACGACCAGCAGCGGCACGGAGGGGTCGGGGCAGCGCCACACGCCGCGCAGCGCCCCTCGCACGGCGATGCGCCCAGGCACCTCGCGCTCATCGGGGACAAGGCCGTACGCCTCGATCAGCAGCCGCATGGTGTCGTCGGCGCTCCCGTCGTTGACGACGATCACCTCGTGATCCGGGTAGCGGAGGTCGAGCACCGAGCGGACGCTCGTCAGGATGACCGCAGCCTCGTTGTACGCGGGTACGATCACGCTCACGCCCAGGCTGAGCGGCGAGGCCGCCATCGCGTCCTCACCGCGGTGATCGCTCCGCCTGAGGTAGCGGGCGAAGTGCCGCCAGGCGAGCAGCACGAGCATCAGCATCGACGTGTTGGCGAGCACGAAGTAGACGGCCGCCGGCCATGCGAGCACCGTGAAGATCGACTCGACGACGTCGTGCAGCCAGGTCACGCGCCCACCTCCGTGCGGGGGATGCCAGCGGCGCGGCGGACGCCGGGCTGCGCGCCGGCCGCGATGCGCTCGAGCACCTCTCGCGTCCAGGTGCGAGGCATCGCGACGAGCACGCGCGCCGCGGCCTCGCCGACCGTGCCGCCAGCGAGCGCAGCGGCACCGAGCCCCGGGACCGCGTCGCGCACCGGCATCCGCTCGAGCGAGCGCATCGCAGCGATCCGCACCGACTCGTGCTCGTCCTCGACCAGGCGGGCGAGGGCTTCGCCAGAGCCGGGCGCCTGCACGAGGCCGGCGATGCGCGCGGCGCCGCGACGCACGCCCGGGTCGGCGTCCTCGAGGGCGGCGCGGATGCGGTCGGCGACCGCCGGGCCCTGCTGCAGCAGGGCGGACGCGGCGACGCTCGTGGGGATGCCGCTGGCAACAGCGAGGGCAGCGACGACCCGGTCGATCGCTTGCGGCTCGTCGAAGGCGCCGAGGGCACGGATCGCGACCGTGCGCACATCGGCGGACGGGTCGTCGGCGAGCTCGAGCAGCAGACCGAGCGCTCCCTCCGGAGCGAGCAGGCCGAGCGCCTCGGCGGCATCCGCCCGGACCACGGCGTCGCGGTCCCGCGCGCCATCGATCACGAGCGGTGCGAGCCCGCTGGCGACGGCGACCGCGCGCAGCCGATCGGCGGCCTCGCCGGTCACGCCCCGCAGCATGAGGAAGACGGTGCGACCGACGTGCCGGCGCTCCTCGCGGTCGAGCGCGCGCACGCGGTCGAGCAGCTCGCCGAGCTCATCATCCTCGGCGATCGTGGCCTCGAGCACGAGGGGCCGCAGGCGCCGGTCGAGGTCTGCTTGACGGCGCTCTCGCCGACGCCGCAGCGCTCGCTGCAGCACGAGGGCGACGAGCATGGCGGCGACCGAAATGCCGGTGATGACGAGCAGCGCCTGCAGCAGGCCAGGCGGGAGCAGGGTCATGCCAGTGCGGCGGTGACGCGCGCGAGCAGCGCCCTGGGGCTGAACGGCTTCGTGACGTAGTGATCGGCGCCGGCGGCGAACCCCGCCTCGATGTCCTTCTCCTGGCCGCGAGCGGTGAGGAGGATCACCGGCGTCCGGTCACCGCGCTCTCGCATGGCGCGGAGCACGTCGATGCCGGACATCCCCGGCATCATGACGTCGAGGACGATGACCGCCCATCCGCCCTCGGACGCGGCCTCGAGCGCTTGCGAGCCGTCGGGGCGAGTCTCGACGTCGAGTCCTGCAGACTCCAGCTTGATCGCCACGAGCTCGCGGATGTCTCGATCGTCGTCGACGACCAGGATGCGTGCGCTCATGCCGACGCTCCGACGCGCCTCAAGAGCGGTCCTGGATTGGGAAGGCGCATCGATGCTCCAACGTGACGGGTCTGCTTGCCGGTCCTGCAACGCTACACCGCGAAGCAAGAATGCGGGCCGGACGCGGAGAGCCCCCGGCCATCGGCCGGGGGCTCTCGTCGCCGCATGCGCGGCGACCCAGCACCAGTGCGGAGGATGGGGGATTCGAACCCCCGAGGGCTTGCACCCAACACGCTTTCCAAGCGTGCGCCATAGGCCACTAGGCGAATCCTCCTGGCCGGCCCCGAGAGGCCAACCCTGCGATTCTAGCGGGTGACGGAAGGGGGCGGGGACCGTGGTCCCCGCCCCCTCCCATCAGTGCTGCACTACGGGCAGATCGCGTACTCCGCGACCGAGGCCGCCAGCGTCTGCTCGTCACCGAGCAGGTACACCGGGGGCTGGTCGAGCCGCAGGCTCTCCGTGATCACTGCCGAGTCGACGCACGTCGAGCGGGACAGGTACAGCGGCGAGCCCTCAGCGGCCGCGAGCGCCGCAGCGGCCAGGGCGTCCGGGAACTTCTCGCCGCTGGCGATGTACATCGCCGGCACCGGGGGACCGAACATGGCCCGGTTGACGAGCACCGCGGTGTCGAACCGGTCCGAGCCGCCGAAGCGGTTCACGAACAGGCCCGCGTTGTCGAGCTCCAGCTCGATGCCGTTCGACATCGACTTCTGGTCGCCCATCAGGTATGCGTTCTGCACACCCAGACGGTCGAGCTCGGCCATCGTCGCGTCGTCCACGCCGCCGGCCATGCCGTCGACGAGGATGACCGGTGCGCTGATCGAGCCGGCTGCAGAGCCTGCCGTCAGGGCGTCCGGGTACGTCCGACCGGTGGCGAAGAACGCCGAGTCGGATGCGTCGAAGGCGTAGTCGGCGATGAGACGGCTGGTCTCATACCGGTCCGCACCCGCGACCCGGTCGACGGTGGCGGCGAGCGGCTCGAGCGCATCCTCGACCGCAGCCGTCAGCGTGGGCTCTCCACCCACGATGACGATGCGCTCGGGTGCGAGTCGCTCGATCTCCTCCATGACGACGTCGTTGACCTGCGCGCGCGACGTGAGGAGCAGCGGGCCGCCCTCGTGCGCCGCGGCGGGGGCCGCCGTCAGACCGTCGGGGAAGTTCTCGCCGCTGGCCACGTAGACGACGTCAGCGCCGTCCGGGTAGCCGTGCTGCGAGACTGCGACAGCGGTCTCATAGCGGTCGTCGCCCGCGAGCCGCTCGGGCACGGGCATCGTCGCGTCGCCGGTCGTCACGTGCACGATGGTGCGCACGTCCGTGCCGCCGTAGCCGATCACGCCCAGGTACTCGGCGTTCACGTCCAGACCGTTCCACTTGGCCGTGTAGGTGAACTCCTCGCCGATGCTGGCATCGATCGAGGTCGGCTCCGTGCGGAACGAGCCCTCCTGCTGGCCGTCACCCACGCCGACGTGGTCGAGCACGAAGCTCACGGGAGCCTCGTCCACGGTCGAGAACACGTCGACGAACGCGACGTAGTTCGCGGCCTGCGGGTCCTCGAGCAGCAGCTGCTCATCCGCGGCGCTGGTGCCGGCGACCCACTCCTCCACGAGCTGGTCGTCCTCGTTCAGGCGGTAGACGAACAGATCGAGATCTGCCGCGTCATCCGCCGCGTCGAGCGAGAAGTAGTGCACGAGCTCGCCCTCCGGGATCGTGAACTCGAAGGCGAAGGAGTCCTCAGCGACGCCCTCACCGGTGCCGAGCTCAGCGAACGGCGCGAGGCCGTTCGCGTCGAGCGCGATCTGGCCATCGATGCCCGAGACACCCGAGATCGGGGTCTCGCCGACCGTGCCCATGCCCTCGACCCACTCGGGCGCCGCGACGGCGACCGGCTGCACCGCGATGGGCGACCGGACCGTGTGCTCCGAGCTCGTCCAGGTGAGGGAGCCCGTCGACCACGTGCCGAGATCGGCGGTCGTGGTCGTGAAGGTCACCTCGTAGGACAGCGTCTGGCCGGCCTCCGTGAAGGCGAGCGTCGACGGCGAGACGTCGACGTCGACACCGGGGACGCCCTCGGTCGACACCGTGTAGGTGCCGGGCTCGAGCGCCGTGACCTCGCGCGTGATCGTCTGCGTGCCTGCGAGCGAGCCGATCCCGATGGATGCGATGTTGAGGTCGCTCGGGTCGATCGCGCTGCCGACCCACGACTCGGGCATGGCGTCGCCGTAGCCGAGGCCGCGGAGGTAGCCGTACCAGTCGGTCGTGTCGTTCTCGTAGACGAGGCCGGCGTCGAGCATCGACTGCGTGTTCACGAAGCCGGCGCCCTGCGCCCACACGTCGGTCGAACGGGTGTCGTCGAGGTTGCGCGTGTCGGTCGCCGTCGTCATAAGGGCGGACTTGACCTCCGCCGGCGACGCGTTGGGGTGCTCGCCGAGGTAGATCGCGCCGAGGCCCGCGACGTGCGGAGCGGCCATCGAGGTGCCCGAGAGCAGCCCGTAGGTCGGGTCGGCGCCGGCCGCGTTCGCGGTGGCGGCGATGATGCCGACGCCGGGAGCCGCGATGTCGGGCTTGAGGATGTCGCTGCCCTCAGCCTGCACCGGGCCGCGCGACGAGAAGCCGGCGACGACGGGTGCGACCGTCTCGATGCCCGAGGTGTTGCCGGGCTCGAACGTGACGACCGATCCGTCGGCTGCCGCGAGGAGCTCGTCGTAGTACTCGGCGTCGACGTGGATCGTCGGGATCACGTGGTCGTCGAGGTCGATCGAGCTCGGGCTCGGGTTGACGAGCACCATGCCGATGCCGCCGGCTGCCGCGACGACGTCCGACTTCTCGACGCGCGGGCTCACGCCGCGCTCGCAGAGCACGATCGCGCCAGCTGCCTCAGCAGGGTCGAGCGAGCCGGGGAAGCAGAGCGCGGCGTCCTCAGCGGACTCGCCTGCTGCCGGGATGTCGCCCGCGTAGATGAACGGTCCGCTGATCACCTCGGCGTCGTCGCCCATCGGCACCGTCACGGAGCCGCCCGGGATGCGCACGTCGCCCGGCAGGACGACCGTCGCCTCGTAGTTGGGGACGCTCGCCGCGGCGACCGTCGTGTACCAGGGAGCCGCGTGGTCGAGCGTCGAAGCGCCCGGCCCGGCGTTGCCGGCAGAGACGGAGACGAAGACACCGGCCGCGGCAGCGCCGAGGAAGGCGATGTCGTCAGCGGTGACGACGGAGCTCGCCGCGCCGCCGCCGATCGAGAAGTTGATCACGTCGACACCGTCGGTCGTCGCGTCCTCGATCGCCTGGACGGAGTCGGCCGTCGAGCAGCCGTCATCCGTCGTGACGGTGGGGTCGGGACCGGACCAGCACACCTTGTACGCGGCGATGCGCGCCTCGGGCGCGACGCCCGACATGGTGCCGAGGTCGGCGCCGGCAGCAGAGGTCACGGGGACCTCGGCGTTGCCCGCCGCCGTGGAGGCGGTGTGCGAGCCGTGGCCGTCGCCGTCGCGCGGCGAGAGGTACTCGCCGGGGACCTGCTCGGGCGTGCCGATGCGCGATGCGCCGAAGCCCTCGACGTAGTAGCGCGCCGAGACGATCTTGGTGTTGCAGTCGTCAGCCGTGAACTGGACGCCCGTCTCGCACTCGCCGATGAACGTGCTGCCGTCGCCCTTCTCGAAGACGATCTCGTTCTCCGCGTTGCGGTACGGCTCCGCGCCCGGCGTCGTGCCGAGCGGGTCGCCTGCGAACAGCGGGTTCTCGGGGGCGATGCCGGTGTCGAGCACGCCGACCACCACGCCGGCGCCTGCCTCGTCCACGCCGCCGACCTGCTCCCAGAGTCCCTCGAGGTCGAGGTACTCGTTCGCGGGGCTCGCCTGGATCTGCAGGATCTCGTCAGGGAAGACGTGGGAGACGCGGGAGTCGCGCGAGAGCTGGATCGCCTGCTCGGCCGAGAGGTCGGCGATGAAGCCGTTCATCGTGACCGTGAGGCTCGAGGCGATGTCTGCGCCGATGGTCGAGGCGACCTGGGCCTGCTCGCTCTCGAGGTGCGCGGCATACGCGTTCGCGGCAGCGGAGTCGACGTCGATGTCGTCCGTGCCCAGCGGCGCGGTGCGCGCGAGGTTCGGCAGGTGGCCTCGGTAGGTGGCCATGGGGTCCTCATCGAGCACCACGATGTAGCGGCCGCTGTCGAAGCCGCTCGTGTCGATGGGTGGTTGTACTGGCGCGGCGCTCGCCGCGGCTGCACCAAGCACCGACGCCCCCGCGCTGAGCGCGAGGGCGGTGGTGAGTGCGATGCCGCTGCGAAGGCGCACACGCTTCGTGATGGGTGTGCTCACAGGGTGATCCTTCGTTCAGGACGAAGCCCCCAAACGCTGGGGGCGGATGCCCCTGAATCTATGGGCGCGCTGTGGTCGATGGAATGGGGGAGGTGAAGCGTTACCGTTTCGTGACCTAGCGCGAGCGGCACGCCGCGGCGTGCCCGGGCGACCGGTGCCGCGACACACGAGAGCGGGGCGGAGGCTCGCGCCTCCGCCCCGCTCTCGACCGCTACGGGAGCTGACCGCGCCCTGTCGTGGGACCGGGGGCAGACTCCGCGTAGACGTAGGTCCGCTCGGTGAAGCCGTCCAGCTCGTAGAGCACGACGCCGAGGTACTGCTCGTTCGCGCCCAGGCCTCGCCAGCCGGCATCGACCGTGAAGCCGTCGCCGACGGAGACCGGCTGCGACGACGGGCTCGCCGTGAGCTTGCCCTTGCCGCCGTTGGGCGAGAGCGCCGCGTGCTCCAGGATGAACGGCGTCGATGCGCCGCCGTCCACGGCGTACACGTGCACCAGCACCGCGTAGTCGCCCGGTGCCGGGTCCTCGAGGAGCACCGCCTCATCGGCGGACGGCGTGCCGCCGACCCACTCCTCGACCGGCTGACCGGCGCTGTTGAGCCGGTAGACGTAGAGGTCGAGGTCGGCGACCGACTCGTCGCCCGAGAGCACGAAGTCGTGGGCGAGCTCGCCCTGACGGATCGTGACGGGGTAGACGAACTCGGCGTTGGGGGCCCCGGCGTCGCGCCCGAGCCGCTCATACGCCGCGAAGCCGGCTGTCGTGGTCGTGAGGTCCCCGGAGAGCCCGGAGGTGCCCTCGATCTCGATGGAGCCGACGCGTCCCGACGCCGTGGCCCACTCCGGCACGTCGAGCGCCAGCGGACGGACGGCGATCGGCGAGCGCACGGCGTGCGCCTCGTCCGACCAGGTCAGGAAGCCGGTCGCCCAGACAGCCGGGGCGGCCGACGTCACGGTGAAGGTCACCGAGTACGTCTGCGTGTCGCCGGGCGCAGCGAAGTCGAGCGTCTGCGGCGACACCTCGACCTGCACGCCGTCGACGCCCTCGACCGACACTGCGTAGCTGCCGGCCTCATGCGCCGTCAGCGTGCGGGTGACCGTCTGCGATCCCGCGAGCGCGCCGATGCCGATCGACGGGATGTTGAGGTCGCTCGGGTCGATCGGCTCGCCGACCCACGCGTCCGGCAGGCCGTAGCCGAGGCCGCGGAGGTAGCCGTACCAGTCCTCGGTGCCGTTCTCGTAGTGCAGCCCCGGCTCCAGGAACGTCGGGGAGTCGACGATGCCCGCACCCTGGTTGAACGGATCGGTCTCTCGGTCGCCGTTCGCCAGCACGGTGTCCTGTGCGCTCGTCATGAGCGCGCTCTTCACCTCTGCGGGCGACGCGAGCGGGTGCTCCGAGAGGTAGACGGCAGCCAGTCCCGCGATGTGCGGTGCGGCCATCGAGGTGCCCGACAGGAACTCGTAGCGGTCGGGACCGCCCGGCGCCTGCCATGCCGCCGCCACGATGCCCACGCCGGGGGCGGCGATGTCGGGCTTGATGACGTCCGACCCGTCAGCGAGCACGGGGCCGCGCGACGAGAACCCGGCGACCACCGGGGCGGGGGTGGACGTGCCCGAGGTGTTGCCCTGCGTCAGCGTGACCGTCTGGCGCGCCGCTGCTGCGGCGTTGACGGCAGCGAGGTGCTGCGCGTCGACGTGGACGGTCGGGATGGCGTGGTCGTCGAGGTCGATCGAACCGGGGGTCACGTTGACCACGATCGCGCCGATCGCGCCGGCTGCGGCGGCGACCTCGGACTTCTCGACACGGGCGTTCGCGCCCCGCTCGCAGACCACGATCTGACCGGCGGCGGCCGTCGCGTCGAGCGAGCCGGGGAGGCAGAGCGCGGCGTTCGCCGCGGTCTGGCCGCTGGCCGGGATCGCGCGAGCCGCGACGAGCTGGCCCGTGAGGCCGGCGGCCGGCACCGTGATGGAGCCGCCCGCGATCTTCGAGCCGTCCGCGAGCGTCACGGTCGCCTCGAAGTTCGGGATCGTCGTCGCTGCGACGGTCGTGTACCAGGGGGATGCGTGGTCGAGGGTCGACGCTCCGGGGCCGGAGTTGCCGGCCGAGGCGGAGACGAAGACGCCCGCAGCTGCAGCGCCGAGGAACGCGACGTCGGTGGCCGCGACGACCGACGTCGCTGCGCCGCCGCCGATGGAGTAGTTGATGACATCGACGCCGTCGATCACGGCCTGGTCGATCGCTGCGACCAGGTCGGTCGATGCGCAGCCGTCGTCCGTGCTCACCGCCGGGTCGGGACCGGACCAGCAGACCTTGTACGCGGCGATGCGCGCCTCGGGAGCGACGCCCGACATCGTGCCGAGGTCGGCGCCACCGACCGACGCGATCGCGACATCCGCGTTGCCCGCGGCTGTCGAGGCCGTGTGCGAGCCGTGGCCGTCGCCGTCCCGCGGCGAGGCGTACTCGCCGGGGACCTGCGTCTCGGTGCCGAGCCGGCTCGCGCCGAAGCCGTCGAGGAAGGAGCGGGCGCCCACGATCTTCGTGGAGCAGTCCTCGGCGGTGAAGCCGGCGCCGGTCTCGCACACGCCCGTGTACGTGCTGCCGTCGCCCTTGACGTAGGTGATCGTCGCACCGTCGAGGTACGGCTCCGAACCGGCGACCGTGCCGAGCGGCTCGCCGGCGAAGAAGGGGTTCTCGGGGGCGATGCCCGTGTCGAGCACGCCGACGACGACGCCGGCGCCCGCCTCACCAGCGCCGCCGACCTGCTCCCAGAGCGCTTCGAGCTCGAGGTGGTCGTTGGCGGGGGAGCTGGTGATCTGCAGGATCTCGTTCGCCTCGACCGAGCGCACCCCGGCCTGGCGGGACAGATCCTCCGCCTGCTCTCCGGTGAGGTCGGCGACGAAGCCGTTGATCGCGGCGGTCAGCGCGACGTCGATCTCCGCGCCGACGGAGCCGGCGACGTCCTGGTGGCGAGCCTCCAGGTGTGCGGTGTAGGCCCGCGACGCGGGCGAGGAGGCATCGAGGTCCTGGCCGCGCCGCGGCGCGGTCGGTGCGAGTCCCTGGATGCCGCCGTCGTAGGTGGCCAGGGCGTCCTCGGCGAGGACGACGATGTAGCGTCCGTCCTCGTACGCCGTGGTCCCGGACGGCAGTGCGACCGCATTGGCGGTCGTGGCGCTCAGGATGCTCGCGCTCGCGCCGAGCGCGATCGCCGTCCCGACCGCCACAGCGCGGCGCAGAGCTGTCCGCTTCGTGCTCGGTGAAGTCACGTTCTTCCCTTCAGGTGGCTGCCCCATGGCATGTGGCGTCCATACTCGCGCTGTTCTGGACCCGCAAACTTGCGTGAGCGCAAGCGTTACCGTTTCGTGACCGGCGGGGCACGGGGCGTTAGCCTGGGCGCGTGCCGACTCGCATCGTGATCGCGTCCCCAGAGGGCCATGCAGGCAAGTCGATCGTGGCGCTGGGGCTCGTCGAGGCCCTCAGCCGTCGCGTCGGGAAGGTGGGCGTCTTCCGCCCCATCGCGCGCTCGGCGCAGGAGCGCGACCTCGTGCTCGAGCTGCTGCTCGCCCACGAGGGGGTCGACCTCCCCTACGACGAGGCGATCGGCACGACCTACGCGGCCGTGCACGACGACGCGGAGGCCGCCCTCTCGACCATCGTGGAGCGCTACCACCGCATCGACGAGCGCTTCGATGCGATCGTCATCCTCGGCTCCGACTACACCGACGTCGGGAGCCCCACCGAGCTCGGGTTCAACGCCCGTGTGGCCGCGAACCTCGGCGCGTCGGTGCTGCTCGTGCTCGGCGGTCGCGACCCCGAGACCGACGTGCCCCGCACGGCCGACGAGCTGCGCCAGCTCGCGGAGGTCACGACGGCCGAGCTCGCGGCGGCCCACGCATCCATCGCAGGGGTGATCGTGAACCGCGCCGACCCCGACGCGATCGCCGACATCCCCGACGCGATCGCGGGAGCCGTGCCCGCGCAGGTGCCGGTCTGGTCCATCCCGGAGGATGCGCTGCTGAGCGCGCCGAGCGTCGGGACGCTCTTCCGCGCGACCGACGCCGAGCTGCTGCGCGGCGACCCGGAGCTGCTGCAGCGGGAGTCGCTCGGCACCGTCGTCGCCGGCATGTCGATGGAGCACGTGCTCGAGCGGCTCATCGAGGGCGGCATCCTCGTGACGCCGGGGGACCGCTCCGACGTCGTCGTCGGCACGCTGCTCGCGCAGCAGTCCGAGACGTTCCCCTCGATCGCCGGCATCGTCCTCAACGGTGGCTTCGAGCTGCACCCGGGCGTCCAGCGGCTGCTCGACGGGCTCGACCTCGACCTGCCGATCGGCCGCAGCCCGCACGGCACCTACGAGACGGCGCGGCGCATCGCGACCACGCGCGGCTCGCTCATCGACGGCACGCAGCGCAAGCGCGACGCGGCGCTCGCGCTGTTCGACGAGCACGTCGACTCGGATGCGCTGCTCGAGCGCCTCGAGGTCGCCACGAGCGACGTCGTCACGCCGCTCATCTTCGAGCACAGCCTCATCGAGCGAGCGCGGTCGGACGTGCGCCACATCGTGCTGCCCGAGGGCGACGACGATCGCATCCTGCAGGCCGCATCCACGGTGCTCGCCCGCGGCATCGCCCGGCTCACGATCCTCGGCGACGAGGCGTCGATCCGCCAGCGCGCCGCCTCGCTCGGCCTCGACATCGCCGACGCCCGCGTCGTCGCGACCGACGACGCCGAGCTGCGGCCGCGGTACGCGGCGGAGTACCAGCGGCTGCGCGCGCACAAGGGCGTGACGCTCGAGCAGGCCATGGAACGGCTGCTCGACGTCTCGTACTTCGGCACTCTGATGGTCCACACCGGCGATGCCGACGGCATGGTGTCGGGTGCGGCCCACACGACCGCGCACACCATCAAGCCGTCGTTCGAGACGATCAAGACCAAGCCGGGCGTCTCGGTCGTCTCGAGCGTGTTCTTGATGGCGCTCGCCGACCGGGTGCTCGTCTACGGCGACTGCGCGGTCATCCCGGAGCCGACGGTCGAGGAGCTCGCCGACATCGCCATCTCGTCGGCGCAGACGGCGCGCGACTTCGGCATCGAGCCGCGCGTCGCGATGCTCTCCTATTCGACCGGCGAGTCGGGCACGGGCGCAGAGGTCGACCGCGTGCGGGCCGCGACCGCGCTCGTGCGCGAGCGCGCGCCCCAGCTGCTCGTGGAGGGTCCGCTCCAGTACGACGCGGCCGCCGACGCGACCGTCGCGCAGAAGAAGATGCCCGACTCGCAGGTGGCGGGGCGGGCGACCGTCTTCGTCTTCCCCGACCTCAACACGGGCAACAACACCTACAAGGCGGTGCAGCGCTCGGCCGGCGCGCTCGCCATCGGGCCGGTGCTGCAGGGGCTCAACAAGCCCGTGAACGACCTCTCGCGCGGTGCGCTCGTGAGCGACATCGTCAACACGATCGCGATCACGGCGATCCAGGCGCAGGCCGAGACCGCGCACGGGGCTCGCGCATGACCCGCTCGGTCTTCGTCATCAATGCGGGGTCGTCGAGCCTGAAGTACCAGCTCGTCGACGTCGACTCGGGCGCGGCGCTCGCGGGCGGCCTCATCGAGCGGATCGGCGAGACGACCGGCGAGGCCAAGCACGAGGCGCCCGGCATCGAGAAGGTCGTCGAGCGCCGGATGATCTCCGACCACGAGCACGCCTTCGGCTGGCTGCTGCAGCAGTTCGACCGGCACGGACCATCGCTCGACGGCGCGCACCTGCTGGGCGTCGGCCACCGGGTCGTGCAGGGCGGCGCGCGCTTCGACCGCGCCGTGCGCATCGACGAGGACGTGCAGCAGCAGATCGAGGACCTCGCGCCGCTCGCGCCGCTCCACAACCCCGCGAACCTGCAGGGCATCCGCTCCGCGAGGGCCATGTTCCCCGGGTATCCGCATGTCGCGGTGTTCGACACCGCGTTCCACCTCTCCATCCCGCCGGCCGCCCACCGCTACGCGATCGACGCGCGGGTCGCGGCCGAGCACCGCATCCGCAAGTACGGCTTCCACGGCACGAGCCACCAGTTCGTCTCGCGCCGCATGGCCGAGCTGCTCGGCCGCCCGCTCGAGGAGGTCAACTCGATCGTGCTGCACCTCGGCAACGGCGCGTCCGCGACCGCCGTGCGCGGCGGCCGGAGCGTCGAGACGTCGATGGGCATGACGCCGCTCGCGGGGCTCGTGATGGGCTCGCGCTCCGGGGACATCGACCCCGGCGTCATCTTCCACCTGCACCGCATGGCGGGGCTCTCGATCGACGAGATCGACACCCTGCTCAACAAGCGCTCCGGGCTGCTCGGCCTCACGGGCACCGGCGACATGCGCGACGTGCTGCAGGCGGCGGATGCGGGCATCGAGCGGGCGGTCGAGGCGCTCGAGATCGTCGGGCACCGGCTGCGCGGCACGGTCGGCGCCTATCTCGCGCACCTGGGCCGCACCGACGCGATCGCGTTCACGGCCGGCATCGGCGAGAACGCGGCACGCGTGCGCGAGGTGGCGCTCGCCGGACTCGAGGGGCTCGGCATCGTGCTCGACCCGGAGCGGAACGCCGGCAGAGGCGAGCGGCGCATCTCGGCCGACGGCTCGGCGATCGAGGTGTGGGTGGTGCCGACGAACGAGGAGCTCGAGATCGCCCGGCAGGTCGCGGCGCTGGTCGGCTGAGCCTCCCCGGAGGGCTGGCGCATCACTCCGAGAGCGCGCCGATCGCGAACTCGGTCAGCTGCGCGGTCGGCTCCGCCTGACCCGTGTGCTGCGCGGTGAACTGCGCCGACGCATCCGTGCCGCAGATGCCCAGGATGCGGTCGGGACCGCCGGGATGCCGCGTGATCCAGTCGGTGAGGTCGTAGACCGTGCCCTCGATCGCGGCCCAGCAGGAGGCGGAGTCGTCGTGCTGCGCGACCTCCGCCATCGAGATGTCCTCGGCGCCGTCGGAGCCGGGCTCGGTGGCGGTCGCCGATGGGCTCGGTCCGGCCGGGGCGATGAGGCCGCCCCAGACGGCGGTCGCGCCGGTGTGGCCCGTCAGCACCGTGACGATGACCGCTGCCGCCGCCACGGTGGCGAGCACCGCTCCGACGAGCACGCCCACGAAGCCCGTCGGGCGCCGCTGCTTCGTGTGCTGCCGCTGCCACAGCCACCATCCGAGCGTGGCGGCGAAGAGCACCCACGCGATCCCGACGAGCCAGTTGCCCAGCTCCTGGTGCTGGCCGGGGCTCCCCACTCGCACGGCGAGCGCCTCGCCCGAGAGCTTCGCGACGAGCGAGCCGATCGCGGCGATGCCCAGCACGACGACGACCGGCCAGGCGAGCGCGGTGCGCCAGCGGGGCGCGAGCAGGAGCAGCAGCACCGCGAGGGCGCCGAGCGGCAGCAGCACCACGGGCACGTGCACGGCGAGCGGATGCAGGGGGAGGGCGAACGCCGCGTCGAACGGGCTGCCGGAGGCGGCGAGCGTATGCATGCGGCAACGCTAGCCGCCGCCGCCCGCTTCGCGCCCGGCGCTCGCGTTCGCTACGATGTGTGCGGCTCCCCGCGTGGCGCCATCCAGGCCAAATCCCCCAGGTCGGAGACGAAGCAAGGGCAACCGGGCTCTGGCGGGTGCGCGGGGAGTCCTGCACGTCCGGGCCCGAAGGCGGTCGTCCTGGGCTTGCGCCGCGACGCGATGCGCCGCGGGTGCGCGGGGAGTCCTGCACGTCCCGCAGCCCTCGCCTGAGCCGGAGCGGCTCTCGTCGGCATGTGGATGCGTCGGCGCGCGTCACCGGCGGGAAGTAGCCTGGGGCGCATGGTCGCTGCCCTCTACCGTCGCTATCGACCGGAGTCGTTCACCGAGCTCATCGGGCAGGCCCACGTCACCGATCCGCTCCGCACGGCGCTCCGCGCCGACCGCGTGAACCACGCCTACCTCTTCTCCGGCCCCCGCGGCTGCGGCAAGACGACGAGCGCGCGCATCCTCGCCCGCTGCCTGAATTGCGCCGAAGGCCCCACCCCCGACCCGTGCGGGGTCTGCGACTCGTGCGTCGAGCTCGGCCGCGACGGAGGTGGCTCGCTCGACGTCGTCGAGATCGACGCCGCGAGCCACGGTGGCGTCGACGACGCGCGCGACCTGCGCGAGCGCGCCACCTTCGCGCCGAGCCGCGACCGCTACAAGGTCTTCATCATCGACGAGGCGCACATGGTGACCTCCGGCGGCTTCAACGCGCTGCTGAAGATCGTCGAGGAGCCGCCCGAGCACATCAAGTTCATCTTCGCGACGACCGAGCCCGAGAAGGTCATCGGCACGATCCGCTCGCGCACGCATCACTACCCGTTTCGCCTCATCGCTCCGGCGCCGATGCTCGAGTACGTGCAGCAGCTGTGCGTCAAGGAGGGCGTCGAGGTCGAGCCCGGCGTGCTGCCGCTCGTGGTGCGCGCCGGCGGCGGCTCGGCGCGCGACACCCTCAGCCTGCTCGACCAGCTCATCGCCGGCTCCGAGTCGCGGGTCACCTACGGCCACGCCGTGGCGCTGCTGGGCTTCACGCACGGCGAGCTGCTCGACGAGATCATCGAGGCGCTGTCGGCCGCGGATGCGCCGCGCCTGTTCACGTCGATCGATCGCGTCGTGCAGTCGGGCCAGGACCCGCGCCGCTTCGTCGAGGACCTGCTCGAGCGGCTGCGCGACCTGATCGTCGCGCATGCCGCCAGCGATCCCGCAGCCATCCTGCACGGCGTGCCCGAGGACGAGCTCACGACGCTCGTCGAGCAGGCGGCCGGCTTCGGCAGCGCCGAGCTCTCGCGCGCGGCCGACATCGTCGCGAAGGCGCTCACCGACATGGCGGGTGCGACGAGCCCCCGTCTCCACCTCGAGCTCATGGCTGCCCGGCTGCTCGTGCCCGAGACCGGCGACCCCGAGGTCGGCACGCTCGCGCGCGTCGAGCGGCTCGAGCAGCGGCTCGACGGAGGGGCGCCGACGCCGACCGCCGCACCCGTTGCCTCCGCGCCCGCTCCGGGTTCGCCCACGGTCGTCGCCGCTGCCGCGGCGCCCGCGCCCACGCCGGCTCCCGCGTCCGCCCCCGCACCGACGCCCGCCCCGTCCGCGCCCGACGTCGCGGATCGGGACCCCGCCCACCGAGCCGGACCCGGTGCACCGGGTCCCGCTCGGTCGAGCGGGTCCGCGGAGCCCGGGCCGGCGGCTGCCGCGGCCGCGGCGCCGGCGGAGCCCGTCGCGTTCGCGCAGCTGCGCGACTCGTGGGACGAGGTGCTGCAGCAGCTCGCCGAGCAGAACCGCTCCGCGTGGATGGTCGCGGCCACGATCACGCCGAAGGAGCTCCGGCCCGGCGACGTGCTCGTGCTCGGCTTCCAGTCGGATGCCGACGTGCAGCGCTTCCGCGAGACGCACGGCGGCAAGCCGAGCATCGCCGAGCTCCTGCGCGCAGCCATCAAGTCGCTGCTCGGCATCGAGGTGAAGTACGTCGCGAAGTCGGAGCCGTCGGCGCGCGGCGCTCGCGAGCACGCGCCGACCGCCGTCGGGTCCGTCGACGATGCCGCGCCGGCGCGAGCGTCCGCGCCGCCGCATCAGCGCGCGAGCACCGCACAGCCGAGCGCTCCGCGGCCGAGCGCAGCCGCTCCGCAGTCGCGCGCCGCTGCTGCGGGCAGCGCTGCGCCGCCGCCCGCAGCGACGAAGGCCGCATCCGCGCCCGCGTCCGCGCCCGCGGCCGCAGCGGGCGCTGCGCCGAAGGCCGACCGCCCGGCTGCCGCGGCGCCCGTGACCGGCTGGGCCGTCGCCGTCATCCCCACCGACGAGGAGGCGCCGCCCGAGGACCTGCCGGAGCAGCCGCTGCCCGACCAGCCCGAGCCCGATCCGTTCTCGTTCGTCTCGGCGCCGGATGCGCCCGAGGGCGTGCCCCTCGCCCCGATCCCGGAGCCGAAGGCGGCGACGCCGTCGGCGATGGCAACGGCGGCCGCGAGCAAGCCGCCGGAGCCGGAGCCGCAGCTGTCGGCATCGCAGGTCGCCCGCTACGGCGAGTCCGTCGTGCGGGAAGAGCTCGGAGCCGAGCTGATCGAGGAGCGCCCACGGGTGCGAGGGGAGCGCTGAGCGCGTGTACGACGGCATCGTCCAGGACCTGATCGACGAGCTCGGCAGGCTGCCGGGCGTCGGTCCGAAGTCGGCCCAGCGCATCGCGTTCCACATCATCCAGACCGAGTCGTTCGACGTGGACCGGCTCGCGACCATCCTGCAGACGGTGCGCGAGCGCGTGCGCTTCTGCGTGATCTGCGGCAACATCGGCGAGCAGGAGCGCTGCGCCATCTGCCGCGACCCGCGCCGCGTCCCGACCGCGATCTGCGTCGTGGAGGAGGCCAAGGACGTCGTCGCGATCGAGCGCACGCGGGAGTATCGCGGGCTCTATCACGTGCTCGGGGGCGCGCTCAATCCGATGCAGGGCGTCGGCCCCGACCAGCTGCGCGTCGCGCAGCTCATGACGCGTCTGCAGGATCCGGCGGTCGAGGAGGTCATCATCGCCACCGACCCCAACGTCGAGGGCGAGGCCACGGCGACCTACCTCATCCGCTCGCTCCTGCCGCTCGGCGTGCGCGTCTCGCGGCTCGCGAGCGGGCTGCCGGTGGGCGGCGACCTCGAGTTCGCCGACGAGATGACGCTCGGCCGGGCGTTCGAGGGCCGCAGGACCGTCGAGCGCTGACGCGGCGATCGCTCCCCGCGGGCGGCGGACGGCCTGCGCCCGCGCGATCCTCGATCGCCGGGGTGGAGCAGGCCGGGCACGCGCCGCCGCCTAGACTTGACCGTTCCAGGACTTCAAGGAGCGGCGTGAGCCTCATCGTGCAGAAGTTCGGCGGGTCCAGCGTGGCCGACGCCGAGAGCATCAAGCGCGTCGCCAAGCGCATCGTCGAGAC
Source organism: Actinomycetota bacterium (assembly GCA_051751085.1). GTDB lineage: Bacteria > Actinomycetota > Actinomycetes > Actinomycetales > Microbacteriaceae > Agrococcus. Next base: position 183,067 of record JBNJKM010000005.1, read on the forward strand.
GCGCAAGCGCGGCGACGACGTCGTCGTGGTGGTCTCGGCCATGGGCGACACGACCGACGAGCTGCTCGACCTCGCGCACCAGGTGGTGCCGGGGCTGCCGGCCGTCGGCCGCGAGCTCGACATGCTGCTGACCGCCGGCGAGCGCATCTCGATGGCGCTGCTCGCGATGGCGATCAAGTCGCAGGGCGCGGACGCGGTCTCGTTCACCGGCAGCCAGGCCGGCATGCTCACCGACGACAGGCACGGCGCCGCCCGCATCGTCTCCGTCACGCCCGGGCGCGTGCGCCAGGCGCTCGACCAGGGCCAGATCGCGATCGTCCAGGGCTTCGCGGGCTTCAACAAGGTGACCGGCGACATCACGACGCTCGGTCGCGGCGGCTCGGACACCTCCGCGGTCGCGCTCGCCGCGGCCCTCGAGGCCGACGTGTGCGAGATCTACACCGACGTCGACGGCGTCTTCACCGCCGATCCGCGCGTCGTCCCCAGGGCCCGTCGCATCGCTCGCGTCACGAGCGAGGAGATGCTCGAGCTGGCCGCGGCCGGCGCGAAGGTGCTGCACAACCGCAGCGTCGAGTACGCGCGCAGGCACGGCGTCACCCTCCACGTGCGCTCGTCGTTCACGAGCGACGTGGGCACCATCGTCTACGACCCAGAGAGAGCGGGCTCCACCATGGAAGAGCCGATGATCGTCGGTGTCGCGCACGACCTGTCGGAGGCCAAGGTCACCGTCGTCGGCGTGCCCGACGTGCCGGGCACCGCGGCACGCATCTTCACCATCGTCGCCGACGCCGGCGCGAACGTCGACATGATCGTGCAGAACGTGTCGGAGGCCGCCACCGGTCGCACCGACATCTCCTTCACGCTGCCGAAGCAGGAGGCCGGCGGCGTGCTGCAGGCGCTCGAGTCGCACCGCACCGACGTGGGCTTCGAGTCGCTCCAGCACGACGACCAGATCGGCAAGCTCGCGCTCGTCGGCGCCGGCATGCGCACGAACGCGGGCGTCTCGGCGCGGCTGTTCCGGGCGCTCTCGGATGCGGGCATCAACATCGAGATGATCTCCACGTCCGAGATCCGCATCTCGGTCGTCACGCGCGCCGATCAGCTCATCGAGGCCGTGCGCGTCGTGCACTCGGCGTTCGAGCTCGACAGCGACGACGAGGCCGTCGTCCACGGCGGGACCGGCCGATGATCCGCCGGCTGAGCGACGAGCCGGGCGAGGCGCGCCCGCTGCGCCTCGGCGTCGTCGGGGCGACCGGCCAGGTCGGGGGCGTCGTGCTCCGGCTGCTCGCCGACCGCGGACTGCCGCTCGAGGAGCTGCGCCTGTTCGCCTCCGCCCGATCGGCCGGCTCGACGATCGAGTTCCAGGGCCGCGAGATCACCGTCGAGGACGCGGATGCCGCCGACCCGACCGGCCTCGACGTCGCCATCTTCTCCGCCGGCGGCGCGACCTCGCGCAGGCTCGCGCCGAGGTTCGCCGAGGCCGGCGTCATCGTGATCGACAACTCCTCCGCCTGGCGGATGGACCCCGACGTGCCGCTCGTCGTCTCGGAGGTCAACCCGCACGCGATCGCGGGCGCGGTCAAGGGCATCATCGCCAACCCGAACTGCACCACGATGGCGGCGATGCCGGTGCTGAAGCCGCTCGACCTCGAGGCGGGCCTCGAGCGGCTCGTCGTCGCGACCTACCAGGCGGTCTCGGGATCGGGCCTCGCCGGGGTCGAGGAGCTGCGCGGCCAGCTCGCGACCGCCGCCGATCAGCAGCCCGAGCGCCTCGCGCTCGATGGCGCCGCGGTCGATCTGGGCGCCCCCGGCGTCTACACCGCGCCCATCGCCCACAACGTGCTGCCGCTCGCCGGCTCGCTCGTGGACGACGGCTCCGAGGAGACCGACGAGGAGCGGAAGCTGCGCAACGAGTCGCGCAAGATCCTCGAGCGGCCCGAGCTGCGCGTCGCCGGCACGTGCGTGCGCGTGCCGGTGTTCACCGGTCACTCGCTCGCGATCCACGCGGAGTTCGAGCGCGACCTCTCCCCGGAGCAGGCTCGCGAGCTGCTCGCGCACGCGCCGGGCGTCGAGCTCGTCGACGTGCCGACCCCGCTGCAGGCCGCCGGCCGCGACGCCTCGCTCGTGGGACGCATCCGCGCGGATCAGTCGGCGGAGCCCGGCCGCGGCCTCGTGCTCTTCGTCTCGAACGACAACCTGCGCAAGGGCGCTGCGCTCAACGCGGTGCAGCTCGCCGAGCTCGTCGCGCAGCGGCTCGGCTGACCCCGGCCGCGCCGGACGCGAGAAGGGCGGGACCGGTCGGTCCCGCCCTTCGTCGTGCGCCACGTCGCTACAGCGACCGGTCCTGCTCCGTGTCGTCCTCCACCAGGCCGGCCTGGACGAACGGGTCGTCCTGGCCCTGGTCGGATGCGGCCTGGTCGGATGCGGCGGAATCGGATGCGTCGGGCGTGCCGGCGTCGACCGTGCTGCCGTCGCTCGTCACCTCGACCCACTCCTCGGCGAGCGAGGGCCCCGTGGCGGAGGGCTCCTCGGTCGCGTGCTCCTCGGCTGCGGCGCCGAACGTGCCGCCGCCGCCCACGTGGGCGCCCGGCTCGGCGTCGCTGCCGACCCTCGACCCGACCCAGTGGCGGGCGTCGGCCGCCTTCTCGCCCAGCGACTGCCCTGCGCCCTGCGCCTGCTCGCCGAGGTGCTCGGCCTTGTCCTTGACCCACTCCGCGGCGCCGCCGAGCTTGTCCTTCGCGTCGTCCAGCAGTCCCATGTCGGGCTCCTCTCGTCCGGTGTCGACGCGCCAATGCTAGGCCGCGCGGCGCCGCAGGGGATCCGCGCGACCGGGGTACGTGTGGAAGTCGTAGACTCGGGGCGTGACGAAGACCATCGATGTCGCCCTGATCGGCGGCGGAATCATGAGCGCGACGCTCGGCGCGCTCCTGCACCGCCTCGAGCCCGAGTGGACCATCGAAGTGTTCGAGCGGTTGCCCCGGGTCGGTGAGGAGTCCTCGAACCCGTGGAACAACGCCGGCACGGGCCACGCGGCGCTCTGCGAGCTCAACTACACCCCCGAGGGTCCCGACGGCTCGATGTCGAGCGCGAAGGCCATCGAGATCAACGAGCAGTTCCAGCTCTCGCGGCAGCTGTGGGCGTCGTTCGTCGAGGACGGCACGCTCCCGGACCCGCGCGGCTTCATCTCGCCCACCCCGCACATGACCTTCGTGTGGGGCGAGGCGAACGTCGACTTCCTGCGTCGGCGCTGGGAGCTGCTGAAGGACGAGCCGCTCTTCGCGGGCTTCGAGTACAGCGAGGACGCCGAGGTCATCCGCACCTGGGCGCCGTCGCTCATCCCCGGGCGCAAGAAGTCGCAGCCGATCGCCGCGACCCGCTCGACCGACGGGACCGACGTCGACTTCGGTGCCCTGACGCGGATGCTGCTCGAGCGTCTGCAGGACGACGGTGCGAAGGTGCACACCGACACGAGCGTCACCGGGCTGAAGCGCCAGGCCGACGGCACGTGGCGGCTCAAGCTGCGCCAGGAGGTGGGCCGGAACCCGGCGCAGGTCCAGGCGCGATTCGTGTTCGTCGGCGCCGGTGGCGGCGCCCTGAAGCTGCTGCAGCAGTCGCGGATCCCGGAGGCGAAGGGCTTCGCGGGCTTCCCGATCACCGGTGCGTTCCTCCGCACCGACAACCCCGAGGTCGTCGCGCGCCACAACGCGAAGGTCTACGGCAAGGCGAGCGTCGGTGCGCCGCCGATGTCGGTGCCGCACCTCGACACGCGCGTCGTCGACGGCGAGGCGAGCCTGCTCTTCGGCCCGTACGCCGGCTTCAGCCCCAAGTACCTCAAGACCGGCTCGTACACCGACATGTTCGAGACGATCAAGGGCCACAACATCTGGCCGATGGTGCGCGCCGGCCTCGCGAACATCGACCTCGTCGGCTACCTCGCCGGCCAGGTCTTCGCGTCGCGGACGCAGCGCCTCGACGCGCTGCGCGAGTTCATGCCCGAGGCGCGGGACGAGGACTGGCGCCTCATCACCGCCGGTCAGCGCGTGCAGGTCATGAAGAAGGACCCCGACAAGGGCGGCGTGCTGCAGTTCGGCACCGAGGTCGTCACCGGAGCGGACGGCACCATCGCCGGCCTGCTCGGCGCCTCGCCCGGCGCATCCACCGCTGTCCACATCATGCTCACCATCTTCGAGCGCTGCTTCCCCGAGCAGATGCCGCGATGGCGAGGAACCATCCGGGAGCTGATCCCGAGCTACGGCACGAGGCTCAACGCCGACCCGGGTGCCGCGCGCGAGACCCTCTCGCGCACCGCGCGCGTGCTGCGACTGGTCGAGGAGCCCGAGCGAGAGCTCGTGGCCGCCGGCTCGTCCGCCGCAACCGCCTGACCCAGGAAGACTCATGCACACCCACACCGCACCCGTCGAGGGTGCAACCCGCAGTGTGAGCGTCGTCGCCGACGCCGAGCGCAGCCATGCACTGCGCGAGGCGATCGCCGCCGAGCCGTCGCTGCACCTCACGGCCGTCGCGCCGCGGTTCGCCGCGCTCGTCGTCGCCGCCGGCTTCCCCGGTGACGTGGTCGTGCTCGCGGAGGACCCTGGCCGCCCGCTGCTCGCGCACGCGCGCACCGTGGTGGCCGCTGGCGCGGCAGTCGTCGTCCACGCCGACGCGGAGGCCGAGCTGCTCGAGTCGCTCGAGGCCATGGGCGCCGTCGTGCTGTCGCGCGACGAGACGGCCGCCGCCGTCGCCGCCCGCATCGCGGCGGCCGGTCACGTCCGACGTGCGCGGAGGAGGCCTCCGCGCGGGCCGGCGGATCGCCGTCCCCGGCTCTCGTCGGGCGAGCGCCGTGCGCTCGCGCACTACGTCCAGGGCCTCACGACCGTGCAGGTCGCATCCGAGATGGGTGTCGGCTACGAGACGGCGAAGACCTTCCTGCGCCGCGTGCGCGCGAAGTACGCGGCGGTCGAGCGCCCGGCGGGCAAGCGGTCCGAGCTGATCGTGCGCGCTGAAGAGGACGGCATCCTCTAGCGGTGGCGAAGCTGTACTTCCGCTACGGGGCGATGAACTCGGGCAAGTCGACCGGGCTGCTGCAGGCGGCGTTCAACTACGAGGAGCGCGGCCAGCGGGTGCTGCTGGCGAAGCCCGCGACCGACACCAAGGGTGAGCGGGAGGTCGTCTCGCGGCTCGGCATGGCTCGGACGGTCGACCTCGTGGTGGGCCACGGCGAGTCGATGCTCGAGGCGTTCGAGGAGGCCGCCGGGCGGAGCGACGAGCCGGTCGCGTGCCTGCTCGTCGACGAGGCGCAGTTCCTGCACCCGGCGCAGGTGGACGAGCTGCTGCGCATCGCGGTCGAGCGCGACGTGCCGGTGCTCGCCTACGGCATCCGCACCGACTTCCTCACCCACGCGTTCCCGGGCTCGGCGCGGCTCCTCGAGCTCGCGCACTCGCTCGAGGAGCTGAAGACCATCTGCCGCTGCGGCCGCAAGGCGCTCTTCAACGGCCGCAAGGTGGGGGAGCGCTTCGTCTTCGACGGCGACCAGGTCGCGATCGACGGCGAGGCCGTCACCTACGAGTCGCTCTGCGCGACCTGCTACCTGGAGGAGTCGGGCGGGCGCCTCGGCGAGCCGGCGCACATGGTGGTCGAGGAGCAGCCGGCGTAGCCGGCCGCGTGTCGAGACCACCCCCAGCATCGCAGAAGGCCCCCACCTCTCGGCGGGGGCCTTTTCCTCTGGTCGGGGTGACAGGATTTGAACCTGCGACCTCGTCGTCCCGAACGACGCGCGCTACCAAGCTGCGCCACACCCCGATGTCGCGATCCGGAGCCTGGGCCCCGGTGTGCAACCGGACCAGTCTACCCGATGTCGCGCGGCAGGAGCGACACGACGACCGCCTCAGGGGGCGTCCCGAGGCGGAAGGGCGCGAAGATCGACGAGCCGATGCCCTGCGAGACGTTGAGCGGCACGGAGCGCCCGTCGTGCGACCACGCGCTGAGCCCCGATGCCTGGTCGCGCGGGATGTCGCAGTTCGTCACGAGCGCGTGCCCGCCCGGCACCCGCACCTGGCCGCCGTGCGTGTGCCCCGCCAGGATCGCGTCCGCGCCGAGGTCGACGAAGGCGTCGAGGATGCGTCGGTACGGCGCGTGCGTCACCCCGAGCGTGACGCGGGGCGCGTCGCCGAGCGCCTTGCGCATCCGCGAGATCGCGGCCTCGGTCTCGTCGAGCCGGTCCCAGTGCCGGTGCGCGTCCGCGACGCCGAACGCCGCGATCGTCGTGCCCCGCACCTCGATGGCGCGAGCCGCGTTGTTGATGTCGAGCCAGCCGAGCTGCTCGAACGCCCGCTCGAGCCCCGCGGTGTCGAGCCGCTCGACGTCGCCCGCGGCCGCGAGCTTCGACGGCCCGCCGAAGTAGCCCAGCGGGTTCTTGAGCACCGGTCCGTACACGTCGTTGGAGCCGTGCACGAAGAAGCCGGGCACGCCCTGGAAGACGCGCAGCGCATCCGTGAGGGCCGGGAGCGCGGCGCGGTGGCCGAGGCTGTCGCCGGTGTTGACGATGAGGTCGGGCTCGACCGTGCGCAGTCCCTCGAGCCAGTCGAGCTTCGTCTCCTGCCAGGGCGCGAGGTGGATGTCGGCGAGGTGCAGCACCGTGATCGGTCGCGCGCCGGCCGGCAGCACGCGCAGCTCCTCGGTGCGGATGCGGAAGGCGCGCGGCTCGACGGCGGTCGCGTAGGCGGCGACGGCGGCGCCGACGGCGAGCACGCCGCCGGCGACCGCGCCGATCGCCCTGGGGCTAGCAGCCAGGGTCGCCTCCGTCGGCGTTCGTGCCGACCACGACCGAGATCGGGTCACCGGGAGCGCCCGCGGTCCCCGGCTCCGGGTTCTGCGCCAGCACCATGCAGAGGCTCGCCTCGCCGTAGTCCTGCCACGTCACCTGGACGCCGGCGGGATCGAAGCCGGCGGCGGACAGCGTGGCCCGCGCGTCGGGGAGCGATTGGCTCACGACGTCCGGCCAGGCCTGCGCGTTGGGATCCGCGGGCGCCTCGGTCTCCTGCCCACCGTCCGTGAGACCGCCGTTCGACGGGTAGATGATGATCGGGGTCGCGGTCGTCACGAGCGAGCCGGCGCCGGGGGCCGTGTACTCCACGAGCCCCTCCGCCTGCAGCCCGTCGATCGGGTTCGCCACCTGGACGGTGAAGCCGAGCGCCTCGAGGGCTGCCTGCGCGTCGGCGACAGGCTGGCCCGCGACGTTCGGCAGCTCGCTGGCGCTGCCGCGCACCGTGTCGGCATCCGGGGTCAGGAACTCGCCACCCGGGTAGCGGGCGATCGCCTCGTTCATCGAGCCGCGGAAGAGCGTCGAGCGCACGTTCCAGCGCGCCTCCAGCGAGTAGTTGCCGACGATGTTGCCGACCCACACCGAGGTGGCGACGGTGGGGCTCGCGCCGTTCACCCAGGTCTGCACGACGCCGTTGGTCGTGCCCGTCTTCGAGATGACGGGCGTCGCCCCTGCGGGGTTGTTCAGCGGGTTGCGCTCGGTCACCGTCCCGAGCACGAGCTGCAGGACGGAGGCCACCTCTGGCGTGATGGCCTGCTCGCACTGCTGCGTCGGCGGCTGCACCTCGGTGCCGTCGCGGGCGACGATGCGGTCGATGGCGATCGGCTCGCAGTGGATGCCGCCGTTCGCGATCGTCGAGAACGCCTCGGCCATGCCCATCGGGGTCACGTTCCACGAACCGCCGATGACGGCCGACGGGAAGGGGGTGAGCTCACCCGCATCGGCCCGCTCCACGCCCATGCGCTGGGACGTCTCCATCACGTCGCACAGATCCACCTCGCTCGCCATGCGCAGCGTGCCGGTGTTCACGGAGTTGACCATGATCTCCGTCGGCGTCATGCGGGCGTACTCGTCGCCCTCGTTGTTCTGCGGCTTCCACGGCGGGTCGACGACGGTCGCCCCGGGGTTGCACGACGCGGTGAAGTCGCCCGTCGTCCAGGTCTCCTCGCGCGCATCGATCTGCTCCTGCACCGACCTGCCGTCGATGACCCACTGCGCGAGCGTGAAGATCTTGAACCCGGAGCCCGGCTGGAAGCCGCCCGACCGGCCGTGCGCGTAGTCGGCGTTGAAGTTGACGCTCGTGGCCGTCGGCGGCGCATCCTCGGTCGGGTAGTAGTCCTTGTTCTGCACCATCGTCAGGATCCGACCGGTGCCGACCTCGAGCTGGGTGACGGCCGCGCCCGACTGCCAGCGGGTCTCGTCGTTCGGGGCCTGCTCGTCGACCATCGCCTGCACGGCATCGTTGAGGTTCAGGTCGATCGACGTGTAGATCTGCAGGCCGCCCTGGAAGAGCGCGGCGGAGTTGTCCTCCGCGGTCGCGCCCAGGATGTGGTGGCCGTCGACCTGGTCGCCGCGCAGCACGCGCTGCACGTAGTCGCAGAAGAACCGTGCCGACTCGTAGCCGGCGATGCAGCCGTTGTTCGAGGGCTGGATGTTGACGAAGCTCTCGTCCACCGGGATCGCGAGCGCCTCGTCGCGCTGCTCGGCCGTGATGTAGCCCTCGACCCCCATCTGGTTGATGATGAAGTCGCGTCGCTCCTGGTTGCGCGGCCAGTTGTCAGCCGAGAACAGGTTGCGCGTCGACGGGTTCTGCACCGTCGCGATGAGGGCCGCCGACTCGGCGATCGACAGCTCCGAGGCGGGCTTGCCGAAGATGCGCTGCGCCCCCGACTGGATGCCGTAGACGTTGCCGCCGAAGTTGGCGATGTTGAGGTACGCGAGGACGATCTCGTTCTTCGTGTACCGCTGCTCGAGGCCGATCGCCAGCCGCATCTCGGAGAGCTTGCGCTGATAGCTCGCCTCGTACTGCTGCTCGTAGGTCTCCTGGTCGCCGCGGATGAACGCATCCATCGCGATCTGCTGGCGCACGAGCTGCATCGTGAGCGTCGAGGCGCCCGACTCGCCGCCGACGCCGAGCTGGGAGAGGCCGGCGCGCACGACCGACGGGGCGTCGACGCCGCCGTGGGTGTAGAAGCGCCGGTCCTCGCCGGCGATGAGCGCCTCGACCGCGGTGCGGGGCACCTGCTGCCACTGCAGCACCTGGCGGTCCTGCTCGTAGAACGAGGCGATCTCCACGGGCTGCCCGTCGCGCATCCCGTAGATGCGGTTGCGCTCGGCCTGCTGCGTGATCTGCGCATACGACGGCAGGCTCTCGAACACGTCGAGGCCGCTGTTCGCCGTCGTCGATGCGACGGCGATGGCAGGCGTCAGCGTCGCCGAGACGAGGATCCCTGCGATCGCGCTGAACCCGATGAGCCCGAGGAGCGAAGCCAGCAGGCTTCCGGGCTTGTGTCTAGTGGCGGCCATAGCATACGAGGGTACGGCACCGACCTATGAGCGCAGAGGACTGACACCGATGGCGAAGACGACCTGGGAGTACGCGACCACGCCACTCCTCATCCACCGCGAGACGGCCATCCTCAACACCTGGGGCGGCGACGGCTGGGAGCTCGTGCATGTCGCGAACGGCCCCGAGGGCGGCCTCGTCGCCTTCCTCAAGCGCCCGGTCGAGACGTCCGCATGAGCATCGCGCAGCGCATCCGCGACCTGGGCTTCGAGCTGCCGGCGGTCGTGCCGCCGGTCGCCTCCTACGTGCCCGCCGTCTCGAGCGGCCGCCTCGTCTTCACGAGCGGGCAGCTGCCCATGGTCGACGGGGCGCTGCCCCGCACGGGCAAGGTGGGCGGAGAGGTCTCGGCCGACGAGGCGACCGCCGACGCCCGCCAGTGCGCGCTCAACGCGCTCGCGGCGATCGACGCCGAGATCGGCTCGCTCGACCGCATCACCCGCATCGTCAAGGTGGTCGGATTCGTCGCCTCGGCCGAGGGCTTCCACGGCCAGCCCGGCGTCATCAACGGCGCGAGCAACCTGCTGGGCGAGATCTTCGGCGATGCCGGGCGCCACGCCCGCAGCGCCGTCGGCGTCGCGGAGCTGCCGCTCGGCGCGCCCGTCGAGGTCGAGGTCATCGCCGAGTTCGCCTAGCCCTCCCACCACCGCCCTTCGAGCAGCTGCTGCGGGCCGCGTATCGAGACGAACCCAACCTCGCTCGTCGAGTAGCTGCCGCAGGCCGCGTATCGAGACGAACCCCGCGCGGGGGCGGGTCTCGATACGCGGGCTCCGCCGGCTACTCGACCAACGCGACGGGGGTCGCGCCCGCTACCGCAGCTGCGACTGGATCGCGTCGACGACCGACTGGTCGGCGAGCGTCGTGGTGTCACCGATCTCGCGGCGCTCCGCGAGGTCGCGCAGCAGCCGCCGCATGATCTTGCCCGAGCGGGTCTTGGGCAGGTCCGGCACGATGAACACCTGCCGGGGGCGCGCGATGGCGCCGATCTCGGCCGCGACGTGCTTGCGCAGCACCGCCTCCGACTCCTCGACCGTCAGCTCGTCGGCGAACCGCTGCTTGAGGATCACGAACGCGACGACTGCCTGGCCGGTGGTCTCGTCGCTCGCGCCCACCACGGCGGCCTCGGCGGTCGACTCGTGGGCGACGAGCGACGACTCGATCTCAGCGGTCGACAGCCGGTGCCCGGAGACGTTCATGACGTCGTCGACGCGGCCGAGCAGCCAGATCTCGCCGTCCTCGTCCTTGCGCGCGCCGTCGCCGGCGAAGTAGCGGTCGCCGAACTTCTCCCAGTACGTCTCGCGGTAGCGCTCGTCGTCGCCCCAGATCGTGCGGAGCATCGACGGCCACGGGCTCGTGACGACGAGCAGCCCGCCGTCCCCGTCGCCGACCGACTGGCCCGCCTCGTCGACGACGTCGATCTCGATGCCGGGGATCGGCACCTGCGCGCTGCCCGGCTTGAGCGTCGTCACCGACGCGAGGCCGGAGATCATGATCGCACCCGTCTCGGTCTGCCACCACGTGTCCATCACGGGCGTCGTGCCGCCGCCGACCACGTCGCGGTACCACATCCACGCCTCGGGGTTGATGGGCTCCCCGACGGTGCCGAGCACCCGCAGGCTCGACAGGTCGCTCGACTGGGTGTGCTGCCGGCCGAGCTTCATGAAGGTGCGGATGGCCGTGGGCGCCGTGTAGAAGATGGTGACGCCGTAGCGCTCGATGATCTGCCACGGCCGCTCGGGCGTGGGGGTGTCGAACGTGCCCTCGTGCATGACCTGGGTCGTGCCGTTCGCCATCGGGCCGTAGACGATGTAGCTGTGCCCCGTCACCCAGCCGATGTCGGCCGTGCACCAGTAGACGTCGCGCTCGGGCTGCAGGTCGAACACGTGCCGGTGCGTGAACGCGGTCTGGGTGAGGTAGCCGGCACTCGTGTGCAGGATGCCCTTCGGTCGCCCCGTGGTCCCCGACGTGTAGAGGATGAAGAGCGGGTGCTCGGCGGGGAACGCCTCGGCGACGTGCTCAGGCTCGGCGGCCTCCATGGCCTCGTGGTACCAGACGTCGCGGCCGTCGACCCAGTCGATCTCGTTCTCGCCGCGCTTGACGACGAGCACGTTCGTGACCCCGTGGCCGGGCTCGCGGAGCGCCTCGTCGACCGTCGGCTTGAGCGCGAAGACCTTGCCCTTGCGCCACGCGCCGTCGGTCGTGATGACGAGCGTCGCGCCCGCATCGTCGATCCGGCCGCGCAGGTTCGAGGGGGAGAAGCCGCCGAAGACCGCGGTGTGGACGGCGCCGACGCGGGCGCATGCGAGCATCGCGGCGACCGCCTCCGGCAGCATCGGCAGGTAGATGGCGACGCGGTCGCCAGCCTTGACGCCGAGCGACGTGAGCACGTTGGCGAGACGCTTCACCTCTGCCGTCATGTCGGCGTACGTGAGCGTGCGGCGGTCTCCCGGCTCGCCCTCCCAGTGGAGGGCGACGCGGTCCCCGTTGCCCGCCTCGACGTGCCGGTCGAGGCAGTTGACCGCCACGTTGAGGGTGCCGTCGTGGAACCACTTGGCGTGGGGCGGCTGCCAGTCGAGCACCTCGGTGAACGGCGTCTCCCACTGCAGCGCGCGCGCCTGCTCGGCCCAGAAGCCCAAGCGATCCTCGCTCGCCTGCTCGTAGAGGGCGGCGGTCGTCGCCGACGCGCCCGCGAGGTCCTCCGGGGGTGCGAAGCGGCGGGTCTCGTTGAGCAGGTGGTCGATGCGGTCAGACACGGGCATTCCTCCAGACGTCGTCGTCGCGATGAGCCTACTCAGGCATCGCGGCGATGGGCGCCGCCCCGCGCGGGAGCGTCACGCTGCTCACGGCTGCCGCGACCGGCGCCGCGCGAGCCGCTGCTGCAGCGCTCGACGCGAGCCCCGCGCGACGGCCGCCCGGAGGCGGACGAGCTCCTCGGCGTCGAAGCGCAGCGCGGTCAGCGATCGTGGCGCCCCTGCGTAGAAGTGGGCGCGCGCGAGCAGCGGGCGGCCGAGCAGGCGCGCGCTGCTCACGAGATGGGTCGCTGAAGCGCGCACGACCCGGTGCCGCTCGCTCGAGTGGCGCGTGAGCAGCGCGACCGTGCCGCGGTGCTCGTCGAACGAGAGCCGCGAGCAGACGAGGCTGCCGAGCGCGTGACCCAGGACCAGGACGATCGTCGCGAGCCCGAGGGCGAGCCACAGGGGTGCCTCTGCGATCACCATCGCGACCAGCAGGGCAGCAGCCGGGGCGATCGTCGCCAGCATGATCATCGTGCCGCGGAGCGCGGCACCGGCGCCTCTCGACGGGACGCTCGGCGCCCGGTCCGGCAGCAGTCGACGGAGCACCGCGTCGACCGTCGCGGCAGGCAGCGACGGCAGCACCAGGTTCGTGCCGAGCTGCGCGGCGCTGTCCGTGGTGAGCAGGCCGAGGCGCACCCGCCCGAGCAGCAGCTCGATCAGGTTGCGCCGCATCGTGATGCCCACGATGCTCTCGGCGTCGATGCGTCGCTCGACCCGCGCGAGGAGCCCGAACGCGATCAGGAGCGTGCCGCCGTCGTCCTCGCTCACCTCGAACCCCCAGTAGCGCACGACCGTGAGCGCGCCGCCCATCGAGACGAGCAGCACCCCGCCGGCCGCGCCGATGAGCACCGGTCCCGCCGTGACGGCGCCGAGCGCCGCATCCGCCAGGCCCAGGCTGTCGACCATCTCCCAGAGCGCTGCGAAGGCGGCGGCGCCCGCGACGGCGAACTGCCCCAGCACGAGGCTGGCCAGGAGGAGCTGCGGCACCGTGGCGCGGTAGAGCGGCTGTCGCTCAGCATCCGGGGCGGCAGGCCGGGGCGCTGCGTCGGCATCGACGGACGGGCGCTCGCGAGCCTCCGCGAGATGGGGGGCCGAGAGCTCGAGGATGCGCTCGCGGGTGGCGCGGTCGACTGCGGGCAGGACGATGCGGGTGTCCTCCTGCCCCGCCTGCGCGACCGTCACGCGAGCGAGGCCGAGCAGCCGGTAGCCCCATGGCACGACGACGTCGACGGCGCGGATCTCGCGCCAGCGAGCGGAGCGTGTGCGGCGGGTGAAGAGCCCGGACGTGAGCGTGATCGCGTCGTCCTGCACCGAGAACCGGACCGTCGCGAGCTCGTACCAGGGGTCGAGCAGGCGGAGGGCGAGCAGCGGGCCGAGCACCCAGAGGGCTGCCGCACCGGGCCAGACGTCCGCGCCGACGAGGTACAGGGCGCTGGCGACGACGAGCCCGAGGATGCTCGGCAGATGATCGAGGTAGGCCGCGGGCACCCAGCCTCGGGGCAGCCTCCGGCTGCGCTCAGGCATCGCCGACGCGCTGCGCACCCAGCACCACGTCCTGGAGCTCGCGAGCGGCTGCGCGCGTCACCGGCACGATCGCCTCCACCTCGGCGATGCACGTCAGCTGCACCTTGACGAGGTCGAGCGCCCTGAGGATAGGGCCCTGGCTCGTCTCCACATTGAGGATCTGCGACGTGGCGATCACGACCGTGCGACGCATCCAGCGGCCCCGGGCGATGTAGACGAAGTCCGGGGTTGCCGTGTAGGAGCTGGATCGGACCTCGATGGGGTTGAGCACGAGCAGGTCCACGGCCGCCGAGGCCGCCAGCAGCACACCGAGCGAGACCAGCAGGCCGATGCGCCAGGCCGGGCTCTCCACCAGCAGGAGCGTCGCGCCGATGCCGGCCAGGGCCACCGCGGAGACCGCGAGGGCCGCGACCGTGTTCTTGTAGCGGAGCGCGCCGGGCGCGAGCCTGAGCGCACCCGGGTCGCCGTCGCGCGGCGGATCGATGGTGTCGCTGATGCTGTCCGCCTCTCTCCGCTGACGGTCGCGAGCCGCCGTCGGAGGGACGGCGACGGCTGCGGTCATTCTAAGCATGGGCCTCCCCGAACGGACGCGAGCCCGCCCGCTGCCGACACCATGCGGCTGCGGACGGGCTCGCGAGCTGCGATCAGCTCACGTGATCGCGTTGTAGATCCAGCCGGCGATCGTCCCGTAGGTGATGCCGATCTCGAGCCAGCGGGTCACGGTGCCGCGGTGGCTCCACGCCCAGCGCACCATCGCGGGGATCTTCTTGGCGTACTTCCAGCCCTGCTTGCCCAGCCACGCGATGAACCTGAGGAAGATGGTCATGTCTGCTCACTCTCGTCGTCGGACCCCGCTGCATTGCGGCGCCTCGAGACAGACGCTAGGAAGCGGCGCGGCAGCGCAGATCCACCGCATGGCGCGACTCGTCGAGACCTTCGGAGGAGCCCGGCCGCGACGATCGGCGCATGCCGCGGGCCGGCTCGCATCACTAGCGTTCCCTGCATGAGCGAAGCACAGACGCGCACCGACGCCCCCTCCATCATCGCCATGCTGATCGTCATCACCGCGGTCACCGTCGCGCTCGGCGCCATGACCGAGCTCGGGGCGCTCTGGAGCGGCGTCATCGCGGTGGCGTCCGGCATCGTCGCGGCGGCCATCACGCACGCTGTCGTGCTGCAGCGCCGCCGCGCGCGGCGCGAGCAGGCCAGCCGCGGCTGAGGTCAGCGTCGGCGGGTCAGCGCAGCTCGACCACGCCGGCACGCGCCGCGCGGATCAGCGTCTGGACGCGGTCACGGACGTTCCACTTCGCCATGACGCGACCGAGGTGCGTCTTCACCGTCGCCTCGGAGATGTACAGCTCTCTCGCGATCTCGGCATTGGAGTGGCCTTGCGCGAGCAGCCGGACGATGTCGAGCTCGCGTCCCGAGAGCGATTCCTCCTCGCTGAGCGGCACCACCTCGGCCGCTCGGGGGCTCTTCGACACCGATTCGACGAGCTCGCGCGTGACCTGCGGCGAGATCACGTACGACCCGGCGCACACGTCACGGATCGCAGCGATGAGGGTGTCGGGGTCCGTGTCCTTCACGAGGTAGGCAGTGGCGCCTGCCCGCAGCGCAGGGATGAGGTAGCGCTCGGAGGTGAAGGTCGTCAGTGCGATCACGCGCGTCTCCGGTCGCTTGGCGAGCACCTCGCGGGTCGCGTCCACGCCGTTCATGATCGGCATCTGCATGTCCATGAGCACGACGTCCGGTCGCAGCGCGCTCGACATCTGCACGCACGCCGCCCCGTCCGCCGCCTCGCCGACCACGGTCAGCCCGTCCGCGCCGTTGACGAACACGCTCAGCGCGTGGCGCATGAGCGACTCGTCGTCGACGATGAGGACGCGGATCGGTGGCATGGCGCTCAGTGTACGGAGGGCATCGGCCGAAGGTCGCTCGTTCGCGCGACCTTCGGCTGGTGCCGAGCGGCGCCTGGTCCAGCAGACTGGACCCGATCCCGATGAGAGGTGCTTCGATGTCGAAGAGACGTATGAGCGGCGCGGCCGCAGGATTCGTGCTCGTGCTGGTCGTCACGACCGGCGGCGCGCTGCAGCCCGGCGCGGTGTCGCAGCCGCACGGTGCTTCGCCGGCCGGCAAGCACGCCGCCGGATGGTCGCTCGTGCAGGCGGAGACAGGGCCACAGCAGGTCTTCTGGGACCGGCTCTGCCGCATGCTCGGGCTCTGCGGCTGAGCACCCCGCCGCCTGCGGGCAGAGTGGGTGCATGAGCACCGATCGGGCGAGCACGCGCGCCGCGACCGCGGATGGGGCCAGAGCGCTGGGCCGCGGCGCCCGCGTGAGCCTGCTGATCCTCGTCGGGGCCGTCGCCGTCTTCGAGTCGGTATGGCTGCTGACGGGCGCGTCGACGGATCCGTTCGTCAGCGCGGTCGCGCAGCTCGCGCTCACGCTCAGCTTCGGCGTGTTCGCCTGGCGACCGGCGGCCGCCGCGATGCTGCTCGTCGCCTGCGGGAGCATCTCGCTCCTGCTCGACGTCGGGCTGGTCGCTGTCCTGGTGCTCGCGGTCGCCGTCGGGCTCGTCGTGGCCACGTGCGCGAAGGGCGTCGTGGCGGGGTACGCCGTCGCGCTGGTCGTCCTCGCGCTGCTCGCCCCCACGCGCGTGGAGGGCGGCTCGGTCGAGGACACGGCGACCCTGCTCATCGTCGCGGCACTCTCATCGGCGGTCGGCCTCTCCCTGCGACTGCTGCGCGGGCGCGAGCGGTCGTTGACCCTCGCGCTCGTCGAGCAGGACGCCGCCCGAGACGCTGCGACGCAGATCGAGCGTGACCGCATCGCCGACGAGCTCCACGACCTCATCGCCCACGAGCTCACCGTCATCGCGATGCACGCTCAGGTGCTCCAGCGCACCGACGACGCGGGGCCGCGTGAGATCGCCCAGCGCGCCATCTCCGATGCCGCGCGCAAGGCGCTCGCCGACATCAGGCGCGTGCTGCACGTCGCTCAGGTCTCGCGCGACGAGCCGTACTTCGACGTCGACAGCGTGCGGAACCAGCTCGTCGTCAGCCTCACCGACGTGAAGGCGCAGATCGAGTCGACGGGAGGCGCGGTCGCGCTGCCCGACGACGTGGCGGCGATCGCCGCCGCACTGCCGCCCAGCCTGGACACGACCCTCGGGCGGATCGCGCGCGAGGCGGCCACCAACGTGCTGAAGCACGCTGGATCGGGCGCGCGAGTGACCATCCGCCTCAGGCGGGTCCATGACGAGGTGAGGATGAGCGTGCACGACCGTGCGGGCGCGCAGCCTCGGCAGCTCGACATCCCGAGCGGCGGCTACGGCCTCGCCCGCATGCGCGCCCGAGCAGAGGTCCTCGGAGGGTCGTTCCATGCGGGTCCCTTCAACGGAGGGTGGCTCGTCGAGGTGCGGTTGCCGCTCGCGTGACGGCGCGCCGGGCGTCTGCCGGTGCCGCGCTGGGCCAACGCCTACGATGACCCGTGTCGACCCTGTCGACGAGGGCAGGTGACCGGCGGATCCCCCCATCCGCCTCCCTGTGGCGGCGCCCCCTTCCCCCGGTGGGCGCCGCCTTCCTCGTGGGTGGCCGTCCACAGGCGGATGTGACGGCGCAGCGGTGCGCGTCGGCTCGGCCGTACCGTGCGGCCATGCAGCCGCCGAGATCGTCGGGCATCCCGTTCGTGGCAGGCGCCGCGCGCGCCACCGCTGGGCCGGTCCGGACCGCCGCCGACGGCGCGGCGCTGCGCGAGTTCGGCGAGCTCGCGCCGCTCGTCGCAGAGGCGGCGGTCACCGACGTCTTCGTCACCGGCGGCGACGTCTGGGTCGACCGAGGTGCCGGCGCCGAGCCCGCCGGGCTGCGGCTCGACCCGGAGCGGGCGCGTGCGCTCGCGGTCGCGCTCATCGCGGCGGGCGGGCGGCACGTCGATGAGGCGACGCCCTGCGTCGACGTGCGGCTGCACGACGGCATCCGCGTGCACGCCGTGCTGCCGCCCGTCGCGCTGGCCGGCACGCAGCTGTCGATCCGGCTGCCGCGCGTGTGCGCGCTCTCCCTCGACGAGCTCGAGCGCGGTGGGGCGTTCGAGGTCGTGCCGGTCGCGCTCGTGCGCGGCCTCGTCGCCCGGCGGGCGAACGTGCTCGTCACCGGCGCCGGGGGCTCCGGCAAGACGACCCTGCTCGGCGCGATGCTCTCCGACGCCGCTCGCACCGAGCGGATCGTGACGATCGAGGACGTCGGCGAGCTGCGCATCCGCCACCCGCACGTCGTCGCGCTCGAGGCGCGGCAGGCCAACGCCGAGGGCGCTGGAGCGATCGGGCTCGAGCAGCTCGTGCGCGAGGCGCTGCGGATGCGGCCGGACCGGCTGGTGCTGGGGGAGTGCCGCGGCGCCGAGGTGCGCGAGCTGCTCGGGGCGCTCAACACCGGCCACGACGGCGGCGCGGGCACGCTGCACGCGAATTCGCTCGAGGACGTGCCGGCGCGGCTCGAGGCGCTCGGCGCGCTCGCCGGGCTGACGCCCGCTGCCCTCGCCCGCCAGGCGGTGAGCGCGCTCGACGCGGTGGTGCACGTCGAGCGCGACGCGGCCGGCAGGCGCGTCGCCGCGGTCGGCGAGCTGCAGCTCGCCGGCGACCGGCTGGCGGTGCGGCGGCGATGACCGCGACCGCGGAGGAGACGGCAGCGGCGACGGTGCACCGGCTCGCGGCGCTGGTCGCGGGCGGCCTGCCGCTCGAGCGGGCGTGGGCGGTGCTCGGCACGGATGCGGCGGCGCTCGACGCGCAGGCGGGAGGCGGCGTGGTCGCGGCGGTGCTCGCCCTCGCCCGCGGGACGGGCGCGCCGGCGGCCCCGACGCTCGAGCGGCTCGCGGCGCTGCTGCGGGAGCGAGCGGCCCAGCGCCGCGCCCTCGATGCGGCGCTCGCCGGCCCCCGAGCGACGGCTCGCCTCGTGATGGTGCTGCCGATCGTCGGGCTCGGCTTCGGCGCGGCCCTCGGCCTCGACGTCGTGGGCGCTGCGCTCGGCGGCGGGCTGGGCAGCTGGTCGGTGCTCGCGGGCGTCGCACTGCTCGTCGCCGCGTGGGCCTGGTCGCGGGCGATCGTGCGTCGCGCGGCGCGCGGCGACGAGGCGCCCGGGCTCGCGCTCGACCTCGTCGCCGTGGCGCTCTCCGGCGGCGGCGCTGCGGATCGGGCGCGCACCGCCGCGGCCGGGGCGCTCATCGACGCCGGTGTCGCGACGAGCGGCTGGGACGACGTGGATGCCGCGCTCGACCTCGCCCGTCGCGCGGGGGTCCCGGTGCGCGGGCTGCTGCTCGCCGAGGCGACGGCAGCGCGGACCCGTGCCAGGCTCGAGGGCGAGGCGCGGGCGGAGCGAGCGGCGGTGCAGCTCGCGCTGCCGCTCGGCGCGTGCGTGCTGCCGGCGTTCTCGCTGCTCGTCATCGTGCCGCTCGTGCTCTCGATGCTCTCGGGAGCGCTCGGGCCGCTCGAGTAGCGGGTCGGCCCCGCCGCGAACCGAAGTGTCGGCCTGGTGCTCCGGTGTCGCGACACTCGAGCAAGAGCGCGACACTCTGCGAGATCCCGTCGCGCTCGAGGGATGCTCAGTCGGCGTCCGTAGCCTCGGCGCCATGCGAAACCTCCTCAGCGCGGTCGTCAACGGCATCGCCGCGCTCTTCGCGGCCAACGGCGGTGCCCCGCACCCCATCGTCGCGACCGACACGACGGGCCCGGCGCGGAAGTCGCGCAAGCCGAAGCGCCGCCGCCGCTGACAGCGCCGCCGGGTCGTCCTGGCGCCCTATCCACAGGCAGCACGGACACCCGCACGCCGCAGCTCGCCGTTCCCGCATGCTGGCGCTCCTGAGGGAAGGAGGCGAGCATGCGGATGCTCGAGAGGCTGGTGCACGAGGAGGACGGCGCGGCGACCGCTGAGTACGTCATCGCGACGATGGCGGCGGTCGGGTTCGCGGGGCTGCTGGTGGTGATCCTGCGCTCCGACGAGGTGCGCGCGATCCTCACCGGCATGGTCCAGCGTGCGCTCACCGTGCAGTAGAGAGGTCGGCGCGCGCACCGGCGGCCCCCGGCGCGGCGAGCTCGGTGCGGTCACCGCCGAGCTCGCCGCGGCCCTGCCGGCCGCCGTCCTCGCGATCGGCATCGCGATCGGCGCCGTGGCGGCGGCAGCGGCGCAGGTGGGGCTCGAGCAGTCCGCGGGCGCTGCCGCTCGCGCTGCGGGCCGCGGCGACGACCCCGCGCGCTATGCGGACGGTGCCAGCCTCCGCATCGACCCGCAGGGCGAGCTCGTCTGCCTCGAGCTCTCGAGAGCGGTGCTCGGCGGTGCGGTGACGCTGACGGCGCGCAGCTGCGCGCACGCGGGTGGGCGGTGATCGGATGGCGCCTCGGTGCAGCCTGCGTGACGAGCGCGGTTCGGGCGCCGCGGTCGCGCTCGCCATCGCCACCGCCGCGCTGCTGCTGGGCATGCTCGTGGTCGGCGCCGGCACCGCCTCGATCGCGCAGTCGCGAGCCGCGGCGGCGGCCGACGCGGCGGCCCTCGGGGCCGCGGATGCGCTGGCCGGATACGCCGACGGCAGCCCGTGCGCGCTCGCGCAGGCGATCGCCGCGGCGAGCGGCGCCCGGCTCGCGGACTGCCTGCTCGACGGCCTCGAGGCGCACGTCACGACGGCCGTCCCGGTCGGGCCGCTCACGGCATCCGCCACCGCGATCGCGGGTCCGTCCGCTGTGGGCGCACCATGACACCGTGTGTATTGTGGCGAGGCATGGCCCTGTCGGGCCGACACCCCCCAAAGCAGAAGCAGTGAGCGTGAGCATGGGCAAGAAGCTCGTCATCGTCGAGTCCCCGGCGAAGGGAAAGACGATCGAGCGGTACCTCGGCGAGGGATACCAGGTGCTGGCCTCCGTCGGCCACATCCGCGACCTCGTCAGCCCGCGCGACCTCCCGCCGGAGCTGAAGAAGGGGTCGTACGGCAAGTTCGCCGTCGACGTCGACAACGGCTTCGCCCCCTACTACGTCGTCAGCGACGAGAAGAAGAAGACCGTCGCCGAGCTCAAGAAGGCGCTCAAGGACGCGGACGAGCTCATCCTCGCCACGGATGAGGACCGCGAGGGCGAGGCCATCGCGTGGCACCTGCTCGAGGTGCTGAAGCCCAAGGTGCCGGTCAAGCGGATGGTGTTCCACGAGATCACCGAGGACGCGATCCAGCAGGCCAAGGACTCGATGCGCGAGCTCAACATGCCGCTCGTCGACGCCCAGGAGACCCGCCGCATCCTCGACCGCCTCTACGGCTACGAGGTCAGCCCCGTGCTGTGGCGCAAGGTGCGGCAGGGCCTGTCGGCCGGCCGCGTGCAGTCGCCGACCGCGCGGCTCATCGTCGACCGCGAGCGCGAGCGCATGGCCTTCGTCTCGGCCGGCTACTGGAGCCTGGCAGCCCGGTTCGAGGCCGAGGGCGCTGCGTTCGGCGCGCGCCTCGTGCGGCTCGACGGCGCCCGCGTCGCCACCGGCAGCGACTTCGACGACCGCGGGCAGATCAAGGGCGTCCGCACCGTGCTCGACGCCGAGGCCGCCGAGACCCTCGCCACCGAGCTCGAGCGGAGCGCGTTCGCCGTCTCCGGCGTCGAGTCGAAGCCCTACCGCCGCCGCCCCTCGGCGCCGTTCACGACCTCGACGCTGCAGCAGGAGGCGGGCCGCAAGCTCAAGCTCTCCGCGAAGCAGACGATGTCGGTCGCGCAGTCGCTGTACGAGCAGGGCTACATCACCTATATGCGCACCGACTCGCCGTCGCTGTCGTCGCAGGCGATCGCCGCGGCCCGCACGCAGGCGACGAGCCTCTACGGTCCCGGCTCCATCCCGGCCGCCGCACGCCACTACACCGGCAAGTCGAAGTCGGCGCAGGAGGCGCACGAGGCGATCCGCCCGTCGGGCGAGCAGTTCCGCACGCCGCGGGACGTCAAGGGATCGCTGACGCCGAACGAGCAGCGCCTGTACGAGCTCATCTGGAAGCGGACGGTCGCGAGCCAGATGATCGACGCGACCGGTCAGACGGCGACGATCACGATCGCCTCCGACAGGACGAGCCGGGGCATCGCCGAGTTCACCGCATCCGGCACCGTCATCACCGAGCCCGGCTTCCTGCAGGCCTACGAGGAGTCGTCGGACGCCGCGAGGTACGCCGACGAGGCGGCCGCCGAGGACACGACGCTGCCCGACGTCAAGCAGGGCGACCCGCTCGGCCTCGCCGAGCTCGAGCGCAAGGAGCACGCGACGACGCCTCCGCCGCGCTACACCGAGGCGAGCCTCGTGAAGGCGCTCGAGGAGCTGGAGATCGGCCGGCCGTCGACGTACGCGTCGATCATCGACACCATCGTGCGGCGCGGCTTCGTCACGCAGCGCGGCGGCGCGCTCGTGCCGAACTGGATCGCCTTCTCGACCATCAAGCTGCTCGAGGACAACCTCGGCGACTACGTCGACTACGACTTCACCGCCGAGATGCTCGCCGACCTCGACCGCATCGCCGACGGCGAGGTCGACCGGCAGGACTGGCTGCAGCGCTTCTACTTCGGCAGCGCCGAGCGCCCGGGCCTGCAGAGCACCGTCGCCAACCTCGGCGACATCGACGCCCGAGCCGTCAACTCGATCCCGGTCGCCGAGGGCGTCACCCTCCGAGTGGGCCAGTACGGCCCGTACCTCGAGGGCACCGGCCCCGACGGCGAGGTCAAGCGGGCGAACATCCCCGAGGACCTGACGCCCGACCAGCTGACGCCCGAGAAGGCGGCAGAGCTCTTCGCCGCCGAGCCCGTGCAGGACCGCGTGCTCGGCCAGCACCCGGAGACCGGGCTGGACGTCGTCGTCAAGAACGGCCGCTTCGGCCCGTACATCGAGGAGGCGCTGCCGATCGAGCTCGACGACGAGGGGAAGCCCGTCGTCCCCAAGAAGGGGAAGGCCGCGCCCAAGCCGCGTCGCGCATCCCTCTTCAAGGCCATGGAGCCGGAGTCGGTCGACCTCGAGACGGCGCTCCGGCTGCTGAGCCTGCCGCGCGTCGTCGGCATCGACCCGGAGTCCGGCGTCGAGATCACCGCGCGCCCCGGTCGCTACGGGCCGTTCCTCTCCAAGGGCACGGACACCCGCTCGCTCGAGGAGGAGGACCAGATCTTCTCGATCACGCTCGAGCAGGCGGTCGAGAAGTTCGCGCAGCCCAAGTACGGCGCGCGCAAGGCAGCGAGCGCGCTGAAGGAGTTCGACGCGGACCCGGTCTCGGGCAAGCCGATCAAGCTGCGCGACGGCCGCTTCGGCCCCTACGTCACCGATGGCGAGACGAACGCGACCATCCCGCGCGGCGAGGAGGTCGAGTCGGTCACGTTCGAGCGGGCCGTCGAGCTGCTGCAGATCAAGCGCGACAAGGGCCCCGTCAAGAAGCCCGTGCGCAAGACGGCCGCGAAGAAGCCGGCCGCCAAGAAGCCCGCCGCCAAGGCGACGGCTGCGAAGAAGCCGGCCGCGAAGACGACCGCGGCCAAGAAGCCGGCCGCCAAGAAGCCAGCGCCGAAGCCGAGCCCCGACGCGTCGTGACCGCGGCGTTCATCACCCTGGAGGGCGGCGACGGCTCGGGCAAGTCGACGCAGGCATCGATGCTGCAGTCGTGGCTCGAGGCGCAGGGGCGCACCGTCGTGCGCACGCGCGAGCCGGGCGGCACCGAGCTGGGCGTCGAGATCCGGCGGCTCGTGCAGCACACCGAGGGCCACGTCGCGCCGCGCGCCGAGGCGCTCCTCTACGCCGCGGACCGCGCGCACCACGTCGCCACGCTCGTGCGCCCCGCGCTCGAGCGCGGCGAGGTCGTGCTGCAGGATCGCTACCTCGACTCGTCGGTCGCCTACCAGGGCGCGGGTCGCGAGCTCGACGCCGCCCAGGTGCGCGAGCTCTCGCTCTGGGCCGCCGACGGGCTGCTGCCGGATCTGACGATCCTCCTCGACCTCGACCCCGTCGCGGGCCGGCAGCGCATGGCCGCTCGCGAGGACGCACCCTACGACCGGCTCGAGGAGGAGGGGGAGGCCTTCGCCGAGCGCGTGCGCGCGGCCTACCTCGAGCTCGCGGCGGCCGAGCCCGACCGCTTCGCCGTGGTCGACGCATCCGGCACCGCCGACGAGGTGCACGCACGCGTGGTGTCGCACGTGCGTGCGATGCTCGACGCGAATCGCTGATCGGCCGTCGATGACGGCCAAGGACGACGGGATGCGCATGACGATCGGCTGGAGCGAGATCGTCGGGCAGGCCGATGCGGTCGCGCAGCTGCAGCGTGCCGCCGCGGTCGATCCCGACGTCGACGACTCCGGTGCGATGACGCACGCGTGGCTGCTGACCGGTCCGCCGGGGTCCGGCCGCTCCAACCTCGCCTACGCCTTCGCGGCGGCGCTGCTGTCGTCGCCGTCCGGCATCGACGAGCGGGTCGCGACGCTCGTCGCGGCGCGCACCCACCCCGACCTCGTGACGCTGTCGACGGAGGGCGTGCTCATCACGATCGCCCAGGCCCGCTCCGTGGTGCAGCGGGCCTCGCTCGCGCCGTCCAGCTCGCGGTACCGCGTGATCGTCGTCGAGGACGCCGACCGGATGGCCGAGCGCACCTCGAACGCGCTGCTGAAGGCGCTCGAGGAGCCGCCGCCCGAGACGGTGTGGATCCTGTGCGCGCCGAGCGAGGCCGACCTGCTGCCGACCATCCGCTCCCGGGTGCGCACGCTCACGCTGCAGGTGCCCGACCCGCGCGAGGTCGCGCAGCTGCTCGTCGACCGCGACGGCGTCTCCCCGGAGGTCGCGGAGCGCGCGGCGCGCGAGGCGCAGAGCCACATCGGCATGGCCCGCAGGCTCGCGACGAGCGACGAGGCGCGAGCGCGCAGGGCGGAGACGCTGCAGATCGCCATGCGGGTGTCGACCGCGGCGTCGGCCGTGCTCGCCGCCGCCCGCTACGTCGAGATCGCGACCGCCGACGCCGACGCGCTCTCCGTCGAGAAGGACGAGGCCGAGCGGGCGCAGGCGCTGCACCAGCTGGGCATCGAGCCCGGCGGCACCGTCCCTCCCGCGCTGCGCCGCCAGCTGAAGGAGCTCGAGGACGCGCAGAAGCAGCGCGCGAAGCGGGGCATGCGCGACGGCGTCGACCGCATCCTCGTCGACCTGCTCTCGCTCTACCGCGACATCCTCATGACGCAGCTGGGGGTCGGCCGCGAGCTCGTGAACGAGGCGATGCGGCCGACCGTGCTCGCGGCCGCCGACTTCCTGCATCGAGCCGCGGTGATCGACGTGCTCGACAGCATCCGCATCGCGCGGGAGCGCATCGAGGCGAACGTGCCGCCGGTGCTCGCGCTCGAGGCGATGCTCGTCCGAGCCGCTCGCGCCGCGCAGCGCCGCTGAACCATCGCGGCGCGTGGCCCGGTCGGGGCTGGAGCACTGCCGCGCCGCGTACCGTTGACGCATGCCCCGCATCCGCCGCCCCTTCGCCGCTCCTGCCGCCGTCGCCGCGACGGCGATCGCGCTGACCGGATGCGTCATCCTGCCGCCGCCGCTGCCCACGACGGTCCTGGACGACGCGCCGCGCTGGAGCCCGACGGGCGAGGACGTCGCGCCCGAGCTCGAGGGGTACTTCGAGCAGGACGTCGACTGGCAGCACTGCGGCGACAACTGGTGCGGCACGGTGAGCGCACCCATGGACTGGTTCGCCGCGGGCACCGAGACGATCGACCTCGCCGTGACCGTCGCCCCGGCGACCGGTGAGCGCCACGGCGCGATCCTCTACAACCCCGGCGGCCCGGGCGCATCCGGTGTCGACTACGTGCAGCAGTACGCCGACTACCTGCTGCGGCCCGAGGTGCGCGAGCACTACGACCTCGTCGGCTTCGACCCCCGCGGCGTCGCCGGCTCCACGCCCATCTCCTGCTACGACGATCCTCGGGAGCTCTACGACTGGCTGTGGGAGATCCCCGAGGGACCGCAGCCCGAGCCGCTCAGCGACGAGGACCTGCAGCAGCAGCTCGACGACGCGCAGTGGTTCGGCGACGCGTGCCTCGAGCACACCGGCGCGCTGCTCCAGCACATCGGCACCGAGCAGGTCGCGAGCGACCTCGACCTGCTGCGGGCGCTGCTCGGCGAGCAGCAGCTCAACTACCTCGGCGTCTCCTACGGCACGCTCATCGGCGCCACCTACGCCGACCTGTTCCCCGAGAACGTGGGACGCTTCGTGCTCGACGCCGCCGTCGCGCCGGACTCGACCGACTTCGACGGCACGCTCTACCAGGCGGCGGGCTTCGAGCTCGCGTACGGCAACTTCGCGGCCGACTGCCTGCAGCAGGAGGAGTGCCCGTTCACCGGCACGAAGGACGACGCGCTCCAGCAGACGCGCGAGCTCCTCGACCGCGTCGACGCGGACCCGATCCCGGTGGCCGACGGTCGACAGCTGGGCTCGAGCGCCCTCTTCACGGCGATCGCGGCCAACCTCTACGCCGAGGCGCAGTGGGCGACGCTGCGCGAGGTGCTGAGCGACGTGCTGGGCGGCAGCGGTGAGTCGGCGTTCGTCGAGGCGGATGACTACTACGGCGTCAACCCCGACGGCACCTTCGCCGACAACTCGCTCGAGTCGCTCATCGCGGTGAACTGCCTCGACTACCCGGCGGTGACCGACTTCGACGAGGTGCGCGCGAACGCGGAGCAGATCCTGGCGGCGGCGCCGACGCTCGGCCCCGACTTCATCGGGCTCGGCAGCTGCGCGGGGTGGCCGTTCGAGGCCACCCGCGAGCCGCACGAGATCACCGCGCCGGGCGCCGCGCCCATCATCGTGATCGGCGGCATCAACGACCCGGCGACGCCGTACCAGCAGGCGGTCGACCTCGCGGCGATGCTCGAGTCGGGCGTGCTGATTTCGGTGGATGCGGAGGGGCACGGCCAGTACTTCGTCGGCAACGAGTGCGTCGACCGGCCGGTGAACGACTACTTCCTGACCGGCACGGCGCCGACCGCGCAGATCGACTGCTGAGGCGCGGGCGGCGTCGCTCGGAGTCGAGTCGGGGGCAACGGATGCGCTATGATCGTTGATCGTGCCTCGGCACGCCGCCTTAGCTCAGTCGGCAGAGCGATTCACTCGTAATGAATAGGTCCGGAGTTCGATTCTCCGAGGCGGCACCACGACGAACGGCCCCCAGCGAGACTTCCAGCGGAAGTCCTGCCGGGGGCCGTTCTGCTGCGCACGTCGCCGGTGCGCCCGCGGATGCGGGTGCGCGCGGCGAGCGCACCTGCCGATCAGCGGCGGCGCCCCCTGCCGCCGATCCAGTTGAGCGCGCTGTTCAGCAGCGATCGCTGGCCGCGGCCCTTGCCGGTCGGTGAGCCGGCGCGTCCGATCGGGTTGGTGCCGCGCCGGGAGCCGTTGCGGCCCGTCCGGGGAAGCGCTCTGCGGAGGTCGGAGAGAAAGCCCATCGTGCACACTCCTTCGTGTCGTGCGGAGAGGCTATAGCGCTTGCCCGCGCTTCCGCGAGGGCCGCGGGCTGTGCATCCGCCGTGAGCCGAGCGAGGGAGAGCTCGGTGGCGCAACCCCGCGAGGATCGCTCTAGCCTTGCTGCATGACCCGCGCCATCCTCATCGTCGACGTGCAGAACGACTTCACCGAGGGCGGCGCCCTCGGCACGGACGGCGGCGCCGCCGTCGCCGCCGCCATCACCGAGCACCTCCGCGGCCACGCGTACGCGCTCGTCGTCGCCAGCCGGGACTGGCACGACGCAGAGGGGGACAACGGCGGCCACTTCGCTGCCGGCGAGCCAGACTTCGTCGACACGTGGCCCGTGCACTGCGTGGCGGGCACGCCAGGTGCCGACTACCACCCGGCGCTCGACGCGCTCGCCATCGACGTGCACGTGAAGAAGGGGCAGGGGAAGCCCGCATACTCCGCGTTCGAGGGGACGACCGACGACGACGAGACGCTCGGCGAGGTGCTCGAGGAGCAGGGCATCGACGAGCTCGACGTCGTCGGCATCGCGACCGACTACTGCGTGAAGGCGTCGGCGCTCGACGCGGCGCTCGCGGGACTCCGAGTGCGTGTCATCGACGCGCTCACGTCGGCCGTGACGCCCGAGACGCGGCAGACCGCGCTGGACGAGATGCGCGACAGCGGCGTGGAGGTCGTCCGCCGGCACTGAGGCTCGGCGGGAGGATAACATTCGGGTTTTGAGTAGTTAGCCGGAAACAAGTAGTCTGTCTGCATGACTACGCCCGCCGTCGACGCTCGCTCACGCCGCAAGGTTCCGACCTGGGCGCGCGTGCTCATTCCCGCGGTCCTCATCCTCGGCTGGCTCGCCGCCGCGGGGGTCGGCGGCCCGACCTTCGGCCAGCTCTCCTCGGTCGTCTCGAACGATCAGACGAGCTTCCTGCCTGCCAGTGCGGAGTCGACCGAGGTCCAGTCGCTGCTGCCCGAGTTCCTGGGAGCCGACGAGGTCCCCGCGATCGTCGTGGTGGCCGCGGACGCCGACCTCGACGCCTCCACCATCGAGGCGGTCACGGCGCTCCAGGAGACGATCGCCGGGCTCGACGGGGTCGTCGAGACCTCGCCGGTCGTCCCGAGCGAGGACGGCCAGGCGGCGCAGATCGTCGCGCTCCTCGACGGCACAGGCTCGTCCGAGGAGCTCACGACCTACACCGAAGGGCTGCGGGAGGAGGTCGCCGGCACCGATCTGGGCGAGGGCGTGCAGGCGGCCGTCACCGGTCCGGCGGGCTTCAGCGCCGACATCGGGGCCGCGTTCGCCGGCATCGACGGGCTGCTCCTGCTCGTCGCGCTCGGCGCGGTGTTCGTGATCCTCGTGCTCGTCTACCGCTCACCGCTGCTGCCCGTGCTCGTGCTGTTCACCTCCGTCTCCGCGCTCTGCCTCGCCATCCTCATCGTCTTCGCGCTCGCGAAGGCGGGCGTCCTCACGCTCAGCGGGCAGACGCAGGGCATCCTCTTCATCCTCGTCGTCGGTGCCGCGACCGACTACGCGCTGCTCTACACGGCGCGCTTCCGCGAGGCGCTCGGGCAGACGCAGTCGCGCTGGGAGGCGACGCTCGCCGCCCTGCGCGGCGCCACCGAGCCCATCATCGCCTCCGGCGGCACCGTGATCGCCGGCCTCCTCTGCCTGCTGCTCAGCGATCTCGTCACCAACCAGCAGCTGGGTCCGGTCGCGGCGATCGGCATCGCGACGTCGATCCTCGCCGGCCTCACGCTCCTGCCCGCGCTCCTGCTCGCCTTCGGCCGCGTCGCCTTCTGGCCGGTCGCCCCCACGCCGGAGCGACCGCGCACGAAGGCCGAGGACAAGGGCCTGTGGGGCGCGGTGTCGCGACTCGTCGACCGTCGCAGCCGCGCCGTCTGGATCGTGTCGGCCCTCGTGCTCGCGGCAGGCGCGGCCGGCATCACGCAGCTGCAGGCGAACGGCGTGCCGTCGAGCGAGTTCGTGGTCGGGGAGTCCGAGGCCCGCGACGGCCAGCAGCTGCTGTCGGCGCACTACCCGGGCGGTTCGGGCAGCCCCACGCAGATCGTCGTGCCCGAGCAAGACCAGGACGCGGTCGCCGACGCGATCGCCGACGTCGAGGGCGTCGAGAGCCTCGCGGTGTCGAGCGAGGACTCGCCGTCCGGCTCGATCCCGCTGCCGGTCGACCCGCAGTCGCCGTTCGCCGCGGCCACGCCGACGGTCGTCGACGGTCAGGTGCTGATGCAGGCGACGCTCGTCGACGCGCCCGACTCGGATGCCGCGCAGGCGGTCGTCCGCGAGGTCCGCGACGTCGTGGACGCGACGTCCGCCGGCGCCATCGTCGGCGGACCGACCGCCACCGCGATCGACACGAACGACGCGGCGACGCGCGATCTGCTGCTCATCATCCCGATCGTGCTCGCGGTGATATCGCTCATCCTCATGCTGCTGCTGCGCTCGATCGTCGCCGCGCTGCTGCTGCTCGCGACCACCGTGCTCTCCTACGGCACCGCGCTCGGCGTGGGTGCGCTCATCCTCACGGCGCTCGGCATCCCCGCCATGGACCCGTCGGTGCCGCTGTTCGCGTTCGTCTTCCTCGTCGCGCTCGGCGTCGACTACAACATCTTCCTCATGACCCGGGTGCGCGAGGAGGTGGCGATCATCGGGCACCGCCGCGGCGTGCTGCGCGGCCTGCGCGTGACCGGCGGCGTCATCACCTCCGCGGGCATCGTGCTCGCGGCGACGTTCGCGGCGCTCGGTGTCATCCCCGTGCTGTTCCTGCTGCAGCTGGCGATCATCGTCGCGCTCGGCGTGCTCATCGACACGACGATCGTCCGATCGCTGCTCGTGCCCGCGCTCGCGCTCGAGATCGGGCCGAAGACGTGGTGGCCGTCGAAGCTCGCGAAGGATCGGGCGGCGGGCAGGCACGCGGGATCCGCTGACGCGGCGGGGGAGCGCGAGCGCGTCGACGCGTAAACTGGCGGCAGAGTCGACCACCCTGGCGCAACGGCCGGGTGATCGTATACGATCGCACCGTTCCTCTCGACGAAGGAGTCCCCATGAGTGTCATCACCGCCTCCACCGAGTCTCGGGTCCTGGACGGCGTCCACGGCCAGCTGTTCATCGGCGGCGCGTGGATCGATGGGGAGCAGGGCACGATCGACGTGCGCGACCCCGCGACCGGCGAGGTCCTCAAGCAGATCGCCAACGGCTCGGTCGAGGACGGGGTGCGCGCGCTCGACGCCGCCGTCGAGGCGCAGGAGTCGTGGGGCCGCACGCCCGCGCGCGTGCGCGGCGAGATCCTCCGCAAGGCGTTCGACCTGCTCCAGGAGCGCAAGGAGGAGTTCGCGCTCCTCATGACGCTCGAGATGGGCAAGCCGCTCGCCGAGGCGCGCGGCGAGGTCGCGTACGGCGGCGAGTTCCTCCGCTGGTTCTCGGAGGAGGCCGTGCGCATCGACGGCCGATACACGATGACGCCGGAGGGCACCGGTCAGATGATCGTCACGCACCGCCCGGTCGGTCCGTGCTTCCTCATCACGCCGTGGAACTTCCCGCTCGCGATGGCGACCCGCAAGCTGGGCCCCGCGCTCGCCGCGGGCTGCACGGCGGTCGTCAAGCCCGCGACGCTCACGCCCCTGACGACGCTCGCGCTCGTCGCGCTGCTCGAGGAGGCGGGACTCCCGAAGGGGGTCGTGAACGTCATCACGACGAAGTCGACCGGTGCGCTCTCCGAGCGGCTGCTGGCCGACCCGCGCCTGCGCAAGGTCTCGTTCACGGGCTCGACGCCCGTCGGCGTGCAGCTGCTGAAGCTGGCTGCCGACAACGTGCTGAAGTCGTCCATGGAGCTCGGCGGCAACGCGCCATTCGTCGTCTTCGACGACGCCGACCTCGACAAGGCGGTGGAGGGCGCGCTGCTCGCGAAGTTCCGCAACATCGGCCAGGCCTGCACCGCAGCGAACCGCTTCATCGTGCACGAGTCGGTCGCCGACGAGTTCGCGAAGCGCATCGGGGATGCGGTGAAGGAGATGAAGATCGGCCGTGGCACCGAGGAGGGCGTCACGATCGGCCCGCTCGTCGAGGACAAGGCCGTCGACAACGCGGTGCGCCTCGTCGACGCCGCGGTCTCCGACGGTGCGACGCTCATCACCGGCGGCAAGGCGATCGACGGGCCCGGCTCGTTCTTCCAGCCGACCGTGCTCGACGCGGTCACCGCCGACATGGCGGTCTCGATCGAGGAGATCTTCGGCCCGGTCGTCGCCATCCAGCGCTTCTCGAGCGAGGATGACGCGGTCCGGCTCGCGAACGACACCGAGTACGGCCTCGTCGGCTACGTCTTCACCGAGGACGCCAAGCGCGGCCAGCGCATGATCGACCGCATCGACACGGGCATGATGGGCCTCAATGTGGGCGTCGTCTCGAACGCAGCCGGCCCCTTCGGCGGCGTGAAGCAGTCTGGGCTCGGCCGCGAGGGCGGTGCAGAGGGCATCCACGAGTACCTCGAGACGAAGTACACCCTCATGCCGAACCCCTTCGCCTGACCTGGCGCCCGCCCATGCCGCTCCGTAGCGTGGCGGCATGTGGTTCGACTCCTGGCCTGAAATCATCCGGACGCTCGCCGTCGGTGGCGCGGCGTACGTCGCCCTCGTGCTCGTGCTGCGCGTCTCCGGGAAGCGCACGCTCAGCCAGCTGAACGCGTTCGACTTCGTCGTGACCGTCGCGCTCGGCTCGACGCTCGCGACCGTGCTGCTCAGCAGCGACGTCGCGTGGGCCGAGGGGGTGACGGCGCTCGCGCTGCTCGCCGGCCTCCAGTTCGTGATCGCATGGCTGACGACGCGGTGGCAGCCGTTGCGCAAGATCGTCACGTCGTCCCCGCAGGTGCTGCTGCGCGACGGCCGATTCGACGCCGCGGCCCTTCGCGCCGCTCGGCTGACCGAGGCGGAGATCCGTCAGGCGGTGCGCTCGAGCGGCACGGGCGATCTCGCCGATGTCGCCGCCGTCGTGCTCGAGTCGAACGGCTCGATCTCGGTCATCTCGCAGTCCCGCATCGGTGACGGCTCGGCGCTCGCGGACCTCGACGCCTGACGCTGCATCCCGACGCCCGCGTGCCAGCCCGGCAGTTGAGGGTTTGCGTCCGAGTGAAGGGCAACTCGGACGCAAACGCTCAACGCGAGCGCGCGGCGAGCACGGCGGTTGAGGCTTTGCGTCCGAGTTGAGGGCAACTCGGACGCAAACCCTCGACCGGCGGGGCGCGCCGGGCTGGCGGGCCCGGGGTCAGGCGGCCGGCGCCAGCAGCTGGTGGGCCGCGAGCTCCCGGTAGAGCGGCGACGCGTCGAGCAGCTCGGTGTGCGTGCCGCGCGCGAGCACCCGGCCGCCGTCGAGCACGACGATCTGGTCGGCGTCGACGACCGTCGCGAGCCGGTGCGCGATCACGAGGGTCGTCCTGCCCTCGCTCGCGACGTCGAGCGCGGCCTTGAGCGACGCCTCGTTGCGGGCGTCGAGGTTCGCGGTCGACTCGTCGAGCAGCAGGATCGGCGTCGCCGCGAGCAGCGCCCGCGCGATCGCGAGCCGCTGGCGCTCGCCGCCCGAGAGCAGCACGCCGCCCTCGCCGACCTCCGCGCCGAGGCCAGCGCTCGCGCGCCGCACGAGGTCGCCGAGGTTCACGGCCTCGAGCGCCGCGAGCAGCTGCTCGTCGGTGGCGTCGGGCGCGCCGAGCCGCAGGTTGTCGCGCAGCGAGCCCGCGAGCACCGGCGCGTCCTGCTCGACGTAGCCCACCAGGGCGCGGAGCGACGCGCGGTCGACATCGCGCACGTCCGCGCCGCCGACGAGCACCCGTCCCTCGGTCGCGTCGTAGAAGCGCTCGATGAGCGCGAAGGTCGTCGACTTGCCGGCGCCGGATGGGCCGACGAGCGCCGTGCGCGTCCCCGCGGGCACCGAGAACGAGACCTCCTCGAGCACGGCGCGCGGATCGTCGTCCGACGGGTAGCCGAACGTGACGTCGTCGAACGCGACCATCGGGGCGCCCGGCCGCGGCACGAGCGCGACGTCGGCATCCGCATCCGTCTCGCTGGGCAGCCGCACGATCTCCTGGATGCGCCCCAGCGCGCCGAGCGCGACGCTCACGGCCGAGATCGCGCCGGCGAGCTGGCCGAGCGGCATGATCATGAGGAACAGGAAGAGCAGGAAGCCGACGAGCTGCGAGATGCCGATCTCGCCGGTGGCGACGCGCAGGCCGCCGACGCCGAGGACGACGAGGAAGGCGAGCTGCAGGGCCACGCCGAAGACCGGCACGACGAGCGCCGAGATCCGGGCGACGCGCACGCCGGCGTCGAAGGCGCCGCTCGCGCGCTCGCCGATGCCGGCGACCTCGCGGTCGGTCGCGCCGGCCGCGCGCACCGTGCGGACGGCGCTGATGGCGCGCTCGAGCGCGCTCGTCAGGTGCCCGACCTGCTCCTGCGCCTGCCGCGACGCCCGCGTGAGCATCGGCATCACGGCGAGCATCACGGCGATCGCGCCCGCCAGCACGAGCACGGTCAGGCCGAGCAGCAGCGGGTCGATGATGAGCATCGCGATGACCGCGCCGACGAGCGTCAGCAGGCCGCCGACCGACTCGACGAGGCCCTGCGTCAGCACCGCGCGCAGCAGGGTCGTGTCGCTGCCGACCCGGCTGACGAGGTCGCCCACGCGCCGCTCGTCGAACTGCGCGATCGGCAGCCGCAGCATCCGCGCCACGAGCGTCCGTCGTGTGCGGAGCACCACGTGCTCGCCGAGCACCTGCAGCAGGAAGTGCTGGAAGCCGTCGAGCACGGCGCCGACGACCACGATCACGAGCAGCAGCAGCGGCAGCCACCCGAGCGGCTCCGTCTGCTCGACGCGCGCGATGAGCTGCTGGGCGAGCGCGGGCTGAGCGAGCGCGAAGCCGGCGCCGAGCACCGAGAGCACGATGGCCCCCGCGAGCAGCCCCTTCTTCGGGAACAGGTAGGGCAGCAGGTCGCGCACGCTCGCGCGCGGCCCGTCGTCCGCGCCGCGCCGCCGCCCGAACATCCCTCGTCGCTCGCTCATCTGCCGTTGTGTCCCATCCACCGATCGGTCCCCGTCCACCGACGGGTCACTACCGCTTGCCATGCTTCTTGTGCACCGCCTGGCGCGAGACGCCGAGCGCGTCGGCGATCGCCTGCCAGGGGAACCCCTCCATTCTCGCGCGTCTGACGAGCGCCGATTCCTCGCGCTCGATCTCGCGGCGCGCGGCAGCGCGCTCCGCGAGCAGCTCGAGCACGCCGAGGGGCCGCTCCGACGATGCCGTCACCTTGTCCATGTGTCAATGATGGTTGACACCATCGGATGTGTCAACTCGGGTTGACGGATGCGTGGTGCGGCGCGTGGGTGGCACGGTCTACCGTTGGGTCTCGTGCCAGCACCCGTGATCGAGGCCAAGGGCCTCCGCAAGCAGTACGGCGCGTTCACCGCGGTCGACGGCATCGACTTCGCGATCGAGCCGGGGGAGGCCTTCGGGTTCCTGGGCCCCAATGGTGCCGGCAAGTCGACCACGATGCGGATGATCGCGGCCACGTCGACCCGCACCTCCGGCGAGCTGCAGGTGCTCGGCTTCGACCCCGAGAGCCACGGTCCCGAGATCCGCGCCCAGCTCGGCATCGTGCCGCAGGCCGACCAGCTCGACGAGGAGCTGCGCGTCATCGACAACCTCATCGTCTACGGCCGCTACTTCGGACTGCCGCTGCCCTACGTGAAGCGCCGCGCCGAGGAGCTGCTCGAGTTCGCCCAGCTCACCGAGAAGCGCAAGGCGCGCGTCGACGGCCTCTCTGGCGGGATGAAGCGTCGCCTGACGATCGCGCGCGGGCTCATCAACAGCCCCAAGGCGATGCTGCTCGACGAGCCGACCACGGGCCTCGACCCGCAGGCGCGCCACGTGCTGTGGGACCGCCTCTTCCGGCTCAAGGAGGAGGGCACGACGCTCGTGCTCACGACGCACTACATGGACGAGGCCGAGCAGCTGTGCGACCGGCTGGTCGTCGTCGACAAGGGCGCGATCGTCGCCGAGGGCAGTCCGTCGGCGCTCATCCGGCAGTACTCGACGCGCGAGGTGCTCGAGGTGCGCTTCGGCTCGAGCCGCAACGCCGAGGCCGCGACGCGCATCGAGGGCATCGGCTCCCGCATCGAGGTGCTGCCCGACCGCGTGCTCGTCTACGACGACGACGGCGAGGCGGCCATGGCGGCGGTGCACGAGCGGGGCCTGCAGCCGATCACGAGCCTCGTGCGGCGATCGAGCCTCGAGGACGTGTTCCTGCGGCTGACCGGAAGGTCGCTGATCGAATGAGCGGAGCGCACGTGCAGAGCCCCGGCCTCGTCGACGTCGGCGGCGTCGACCACGCGGCCGTCGCGCGCAGCTCGCGCACCTGGGGCTGGTGGTTCGTCGCCGAGCACCGCATCCGAGCGATGCGGTCGTACATCGCCTCGGCGGTGCTCATCGGCTTCGGCTCGCCGTTCCTCTACCTGCTCGGCCTCGGCGTCGGCCTCGGGCTGCTCGTGGACGCCAACCAGGGCGCGCAGGGCGTCGACGGCGTGCCGTACCTCGTCTTCCTCGCGCCCGCGCTCGCGATGGCGGGAGCGATGCAGACGGCGTCGCAGGAGAACACCTACGGCGTCTTCGGCGGCTTCAAGTGGTTCCCGATGTTCTTCGCCATGAACGGCACGCCGATCGGGCCCGCCCACATCGTGATCGGGTTCCAGGTGGCCGTGCTCTTCCGCGTGGTCGTGGCGCTCGTCGCCTTCAGCCTCGTGATGGTGATCTTCGGCATCGGCGACCCGCTCGGGGCGCTGCTGCTCATCCCCATCGGGCTGCTGATGGCGACCACGGTCGGCTTCGCCGTCATGTCGTGGGTCGCGACGCAGACCGAGGACCGCGGACAGCTGTCGTTCATCGAGCGGTTCGTCGTCGTGCCGCTCACGCTCTTCTCGGGCACGTACTTCCCGCTCGAGACCCTGCCGGCGCTCCTGCAGTGGATCGGCTGGATCTCGCCGCTCTGGCACGCCGCCGAGCTCGGCCGGGCGGTGCTCTACGGGGCGCCGCTCACCCCGGCCATGCTCGTCCTGCACGTGGGCTTCCTGGTGGTCGTCGCCCTCATCACGTGCCTGCTCTCGATCCGCACCTTCCGGAAGAGGCTCGACAAGTGACGGAGCAGCTGCTCGAGGCGCCGGCGCCCACCATCCGCGGACCGCTCCGCGGCCTCTACGCCGGCAACACCCGCTCGGTCGTCGCGCGCGGGCTGCAGGTCATCGCGCGCAACAACTGGCTCATCGTCGTCACCGGCTTCTTCGAGCCGGTGTTCTACCTGCTCTCGATGGGCATCGGCCTCGGCGCGCTCATCGGCGCGGTCGAGTTCTACGGCGTCGACGTGCCGTACGCCGCCTACATCGCGCCCGCGCTCATGGCGGTCAGCGCGATGAACGGCGCCGTCTACGACTCGACGATGAACGTCTTCTTCAAGATGAACTTCGCGAAGCTCTACCAGCAGATGCTCTCGACCTCGCTCGGCCCGCTCGACGTCGCGCTCGGCGAGATCCTGCTCGCCCTGTTCCGCGGCCTGCTGTACGCGAGCGGCTTCATGCTCGTCACGACGCTCATGGGGCTCAACCTGTCGTGGACGGCGATCCTCGCGATCCCGGCCGCGCTCATCATCGCGTTCGGCTTCGCCTCCTTCGGCATGGCCGTGACGAGCTACATGAAGACGTTCCAGCACCTCGACTACGTCTACTTCGTCATGATGCCCATGTTCCTGCTCTCGGCGACGTTCTTCCCGATCGAGGTCTACCCGCAGGGGCTGCAGTGGGTCATCCAGGCGATGCCGCTGTGGCACGGCGTCGACATGATCCGGCAGCTCACGACCGGGCTCATCCAGCCGACGATCTGGCTCCACCTGCTCTACTTCGCGGTCATGATCGTCTTCGGGCTCTGGTTCACGACCGTGCGGCTCCGGGCGCTCTTCCTCCGCTGACACCCAGGGCGGCTCCCTAGGCTGAGCGCATGGCACGCGTGCTCGTCTTCGCCCCCGCGCCCATCCTCACGGTCACCATCGAGGAGCAGCGCGGGTCGCCCGAGGTGCACGTGCACGTCGGCGGGCAGGGCGTGTGGCAGGCCCGGATGCTCGGGGTGCTGGGCGCCGACGTCGTGCTCGTGTGCACGGTCGCCGGCGAGGCGGGCCGGATGTGCCGGCACCTGCTCGAGGACGAGGCGTTCCGCGTCGTGGCGATCGACCGCGACGGCGACGGCCCCGCCTACGTGCACGACCGCCGCGGCGGCGAGCGGGAGCCCATCGTCGAGGCGCAGGGCGAGCCCTTCTCGCGGCATGCGCTCGACGCGCTGTACTCCGCGACGCTGAGCGAGGCGGCCGGCGCCGATCTCGTCATCCTCTCCGGACCCGAGGGCGAGGAGGTCATCGACCCGGACGTGTACCGGCGGCTCGCGAGCGACGTGCGCGGCCTCGGCAGCCGCGTGCTCGTCGACCTCGCGGGGCCGCGGCTCGCGGCCGCGCTCGAGGGCGGGGTCGACGTGCTGAAGGTGAGCCATGAGGAGCTCGAGGAGGACGGCCGGGTCGAAGACGGCGAGGACGAGGCGCAGCTCGTGCGAGCCGCGCGAGACCTCGCGGGCGAGGGGATCGAGCTCGTGGCCGTGACGCGCGCCGACGCGGGTTCCGTCGTCGTGAGCGCCGAGGGCGCCTGGCGCGTCGCGGCGCCCGAGCTGCAGCCGGTCGACACCCGAGGCGCCGGCGACTCGTACACGGCCGGCCTCGCCGCCGTGCTCGCGGGCGGCGGCAGCCACGCCGACGCGATCCGGCTCGGCGCCGCCGCCGGCGCCGTGAACGCCACTCGCCACGGCCTCGGCACGGGCGACGCCGACGCGATCCGCGCGATCGCCGAGCGCGTCGACCTCCAGACCATCGACACCGACCCCGGCGACGAGGAGCAGGACTGATGCGCGCACTCATCACGAACGACGACGGCATCGACTCCCCGGGGCTCGCGGCGCTCGCGCGAGCGGCGGCGGATGCGGGGCTCGAGGTGGTCATCGCCGCGCCGGCCCACGAGCACTCGGGCGCGAGCGCCTCGATCATCGCCACCCAGGGCACGGCGGTCACCGCCGCCGGCGGCAAGGGCACGGTGCGCTCGGAGCGGCGCACCGTCACCGGTCACGACGGCGAGGCGTACGCGGTGCACGCGGCGCCGGCGCTCATCGTGCTCCTCGCGCTGCACGGATCGTTCGGCGCGGTGCCCGACGTGGTGCTCAGCGGCATCAATCGCGGCGCGAACGTCGGCACGGCGATCCTGCACTCCGGCACGGTCGGCGCCGCGCTGACCGCGGGCATGGGCGGGGTGCGCTCGCTCGCGGTCTCGCTCGACGTGGGGCTCCGCGAGGGCGGCGCGGAGCACTGGGAGACGGCCGCGGCGCTCGCCTCGCGGGCGCTGCCGGGGCTGCTCGCCGCGCCCGCCGGCGCCGTGCACAACCTCAACGTGCCGGACGTCGCCGATGCCGACGCGCTCGAGCTCGTCGAGGCGCCGCTCGCCCCGTTCGGCATCGTGCAGACGACCATGACCGAGGTCGACGGCGACGACGTGCGACTCTCGATCCGGGAGCACCGGGCGACCGACGCGCCGGGCACCGACATGGAGCGGCTCGCGGCCGGCGCGGCGACGATCACCGCGGTGCAGGCGCTCGCGGGCCAGGGGCTCGCGCCGCGCGACCGCTGACCGAGGGCGTCGCGGGCAGCGGCCCGGACGACGGACGGCCCGCCACCTGCACGGGTGGCGGGCCGAACGCATCCGATCGCGTCAGCGCTCGATGTCGACGTCCTTCGTCTCCTTCGAGATGAGCAGCGCGACGAGGGTCAGGGCGCCGGCGCCGGCGAGGTAGACGCCGACCCAGAAGACGCTGCCGCCGCCCGCGGTCCACAGCGCCACCGCGATGAAGGGCGCCACCGCGGCGCCGAGGATCGACGAGACGTTGTAGGAGATGCCCGAGCCGGTGTAGCGCACGTTGGTCGGGAACAGCTCCGGCAGCAGTGCCCCCATGGGCCCGAACGTGAAGCCCATGAGCGACATGCCGAGGATGAGCCACAGCATCACGCCGACGAAGCCCGCGCCCGTGAGGGGCACCCAGAGCAGGCCGAACGCGATGATCCCGAGCGTCACGACGATGAGCGTCGTGCGGCGGCCGAAGCGGTCCGCGAGCGGGCCGGAGACGAGCGTGAAGATGCCGAAGAACACGACGCCGACGATGAGCATGACGACGAAGGTGTTGTAGGAGTAGCCGAGGCCCGGCACGGCGGCGTCGGTCGGCGTGCGGCCGAACGTCAGCGAGAACGTCGTCATCAGGTAGAAGAGCACGTACGTCGCGAGCATGAAGAAGGTGCCGAGGATGAGCTCGCGCCAGTTGCCGCGCAGCACGGTGCCGAGCGGCAGGCGCTGGATGGTGCCGCTCTGCTTCGCCTTCTCGAACGACGTCGACTCGACGAGCTTGAGCCGCACCCAGAGGCCGACGATCACCATGACGGCGGAGAACAGGAACGGGATGCGCCAGCCCCACGAGAGGAACGCCTCGGACGGCACGGCGGGGTCGTCGCTCGGCAGCGCCGCGGCGATGATGAGGAACAGGCCGTTCGCGATGATGAAGCCGATCGGCGCGCCCAGCTGCGGGAACGTGCCGTACCAGGCGCGCTTGCCGGCCGGCGCGTTCTCGGTCGCGACGAGCGCCGCGCCGGACCACTCGCCGCCGAGCGCGAAGCCCTGCGCGAGGCGCATGACGACGAGCAGCGCCGCGGCGAACCAGCCGATCTGGTCGTGGGTCGGCAGCACGCCGATGAGGAACGTCGCGATGCCCATCGTGAGCAGCGCGCCCACGAGGGTGAGCTTGCGGCCGTGCTTGTCGCCGAGGTGGCCGAAGACGATCGAGCCGATGGGGCGCGCGACCATCGCGGCGCCGAAGACCGCGAAGGACGACAGCAGCGCGGTCGTGTCGTCACCGGTCGGGAAGAAGAGATGCGGGAAGACCAGCACCGCTGCCGTCGCGTAGACGTAGAAGTCGTAGAACTCGATCGTGGTGCCGACGAGGCTGGCGAAGAGGACGCGGCCGCGGGAGTTGGCCGGAGCGGATGGCGCGGACGCCTGTGTTGCGGAGATGGACATCGAGCTTTCCTGGGATGCGGGGCGCGCGGAGGTGCGGATCTGCGTGCACGCCGGGAGGGAGCGGTCCGCTCGTGACGGGCCGGCCGTGTCGGGGACTGCTGCGGCCCCGGGGCGACGACGATCCAGTGTAGTCAGCGAGCCGGACGCATCCGTGGCACCCGGCGCCGCCGGAGCCGCCCGCCCCGGGTCAGGAGCGGAGCGAGCGAAGCGCGAGCACGGCCTCGACGACCGCCTCGGCGGCCTCGCGGCCCTTGTCCTCCTTCGAGCCGGGCAGCCCGGCCCGATCGATGCCCTGCTGCTCGTCGTCGAGGGTGAGCACCCCGAAGCCGACGGGCTTGCCGGTGCGCACCGCGACCTCGGTGAGGCCCATCGTCGCCGCCTGCGACACGTACTCGAAGTGCGGGGTGCCGCCGCGGATGATGACGCCGAGCGCGACCGCGCCGTCGGCGCCCGCCTCGAGCGCCGCCTGCGCGACGACCGGCAGCTCGAACGAGCCCGGCACGGGCAGCTCGAGCACGTCGGCGCCCATCTCGGCGAGCGCTCGACGAGCGCCCTCGAGCAGGGCGGTGGCGATCTGCTCGTGCCAGCGGCCGTGCACGACCGCGATCCTCAGGCCCGTTGCGTCGAGGCCGTTGCCCTGCCCCGCGCGCGTGGGCGCTCCTTCTCCAGCCATGTCAGCCTTCTCCCTGCTCGTCGCGGACGTCGATCGCGACCGGGAGCCGGTGCCCCATGCGGTCGCGCTTCGCCTCTAAGTACTGCTCGTTGTGCTCGCCGACGCCGACCAGCAGCGGCACGAGCTCGGTGACCTGGACGCCGTGCTTCTCGAGCTGCTGCTGCTTGAGCGGGTTGTTCGAGAGCAGGCGGACCGACTGCACGCCCTGCTGCCGGATGATGTCGGCCGCGGCGCCGTACTCGCGCGCGTCGGCGGGCAGGCCCAGCGCCAGGTTGGCGTCGAGGGTGTCGAGCCCGTCCTCCTGCAGCCGGTACGCGCGCAGCTTGTTGATGAGGCCGATGCCGCGCCCCTCGTGGCCGCGCAGGTAGACGACCATGCCGCTGCCGGCATCCTGGATCTGCTCGAGCGCCGCGTCGAGCTGCGGTCCGCACTCGCACTTCAGCGAGTGCAGCGCCTCGCCCGTGAGGCACTCGGAGTGGACGCGGACGAGCGCCCCGTCGGCGAGGTGGTCGCCGGCGATGATGGCGACGTGGTCGGCGCCCGTCTGGCGGTCGCGGTAGGCGGCGACGCGGAACATGCCGAACCTGGTCGGCACCTCGGTCTCCACCTCGAACGACACCCGCGCCGATTCCTCGTTCGCCCCGCGGCACGCGGTCGGCAGGCCGCCGGCGTCGAGGTAGTCGACCAGGTCCTCGATCGTGATCACGGGCAGGTCGTGCTCCTCGCCGAAGGCGATGAGCGACGGCAGCCGGCGCATCTCCCCGCCGTCCTCGACGAGCTCGCCGATGACGGCGACGGGCTCGAGTCCCGCGAGCGTCATGAGCTCGACGGCGGCCTCCGTGTGGCCCTTGCGCTCGCGCACGCCGCCCTCGACGGCCCGCAGCGGCACGATGTGCCCGGGGCGGCGCAGGCTGCGCGGCGTCGACGCCGGGTCGGCGAGCACCCGCAGCGTGTGCGCGCGGTCGTCGGCGGAGATGCCGGTGGAGTCGCGGTCAGCGGCGTCGACCGTGACGGTGTACGCCGTCTGCCGCGCATCCTCGTTGTCGAGCACCATGAGCGGCAGCTCGAGCGCGTCGGCCCGCTCGGCGGTCAGCGGCGCGCACAGGTAGCCGGAGGTGTGGCGCACCATGAAGGCGACCTGCTCCGCGGTGGCGAGCTGCGCCGACATGATGAGGTCGCCCTCGTTCTCCCGGCCCTCGTCGTCGACGACGATGATCGGCTTGCGCTGGCGCAGCGCCTCGAGCGCGACGTCGATGGTGGTGATGCTCATGATGCCTTCCGCTGCAGCTGCAGCATGCGCTCGACGTGGCGAGCGACGATGTCGGTCTCGATGTTGACGCGGTCGCCGACGCCTCGGGAGCCGAGCGTGGTGGAGGCGAGCGTCTCGGGGATGAGCGAGACCTCGAACCACTGCTGGTCGTCGGCGGGATCGCTCACCGCAGACGTGGTGAGGCTGATGCCGTCGACGGCGATGGAGCCCTTGCGCACGACGAGGTGCGCGTGATCCGCGTCGAGCGAGATGCGCACGGTGCGCTGCCCGTCGCCCTCGACGATCGAGAGCACCTCCGCGGTGCCGTCGATGTGCCCCTGCACGATGTGCCCGCCGAGACGATCGCCGACGGAGGCCGCCCGCTCCAGGTTGACGCGGTCGCCCGCCGTGCGGTCGCCGAGCGTGGACATGTCGACCGAGATCTGCATGACGTCTGCCGTGAACGCATCCGCCGTCTGGTCGACGACGGTGAGGCACAGGCCGTCGACCGCGATGGAGTCGCCGTGGGATGCGTCGCTGACGGCGAGCGGGCCGCGGACCGTGAGGCGCCAGGCCTGCCCGTTGCGCTCGAGCGAGACGACCTCGCCGAGCTCTTCGATGATGCCGGTGAACATCAGTGCACTTCCTCTGTCGTGGCCTCGACCAGGAGGTCGGGGCCGAGCTGCTCGAGCCGCGTCACCGTGAGGCGCCGCTGCTCGTCGATCGTGCCGACGCCGATGTCGTCGAGCACGGTGCGCGGACCTCCGAGGAGGGTCGGCGCGAGGT
This sequence comes from Actinomycetota bacterium, assembly GCA_051751085.1. Lineage (GTDB taxonomy): Bacteria > Actinomycetota > Actinomycetes > Actinomycetales > Microbacteriaceae > Agrococcus. The sequence continues at coordinate 226,132 of JBNJKM010000005.1, forward strand.
AGATGGTGAGGCGGTCGGCGAGGCCGGCGGCGATGAAGGCGCTCGCGAGCGTCGGGCCGCCCTCGACGTAGAGGCTCTGCAGGCCGGCGGCCGCGAGGCCGAAGAGCTCTCGCTCGAGGTCGTGGCCTGCCGTGCGGTGGCCCCGCGGATGCCGGCGGACGGCCGCGTCGGCCGGCACCGCCCGGGTGCCGAACACGACGGGGAGGGGCTGCGGTGCGTCCGGCATGTCGTCGAGGCGCGCGGTCAGCTGCGGGTCGTCGGCGAGCAGGGTGCCCGTGCCGACCGCGATCGCATCGTGGGCGCTGCGCTCGCGGTGCACGTGCGCTCGGGCCTGCGGGCCGGTGATCCACCGGCTCGTGCCGTCGGCCGCGGCGGCGCGGCCGTCGAGCGACTGCGCCCACTTGACCGTCACGCGCGGCCGGCCGGTGCGCTGCACGAACAGCCAGTCGGCGATGAGGGCCTCGCCCTCCGCCTCTTCGAGCCGGTCGACGTCGACGCCCGCGGTCTGCAGGCGGGCAGCGCCGCCGCTCGAGACGTCGCCCGGATCGGCGCACGCGTAGACGACGCGGGCGATGCCCGCCTCGAGCAGGGCCTCGGCGCACGGGCCGGTGCGGCCGGTGTGGTTGCACGGCTCGAGCGTGACGATCGCGGTCGCGCCGCGCGCATCCTCGGGGCGCACGTGCGAGAGCGCACCGACCTCGGCGTGGGGGGTGCCTGCACCGCGGTGCCAGCCCTCGCCGAGCACGCGGCCGTCGGGGGAGAGGATGACGGCGCCCACCTGCGGGTTCACGCCGCGCGGGCCGCGCAGCGCGAGCGCTCGCGCGCGAGCCATCGCGTCGCGCTCTGCGACGGGGTTCCCAGCCATGACGTTCCTCTCCGAACGCGCGCGGGGAATGCGGGGTCGCGTGCGACCCCACGTGCGCCTCCCCTCCGGACTCTCACCGTCGGTGCTGGAGTTCCACCAGCTCAACCGATCGACGTCGCTCGCTCTGACGCGGGTCGCTCGGGTCGCGGACTATCACCGCCGGTTCAGATTTGCACTGACCCCGGGCACGTTGCTCTGCCAGCCTACAACTCGCCTCCCGCCCGCCCCATTCCCGTCCCGCCCCGCCTCGTGGCAGTGGGTGGTCACGACACGCCGTGCGGGGATGGGGCGCCACGGCATGTCGTGACCACCCCACGCGCGCGGGACGGCGTGTCGTGACCACCCGGGCGCACCGGGCGGGGGAGGGGTCAGTCGAGGGGCGGCCAGGGGCGGGCGCCGGCGGGCATGCCGCCCGCGACGCGCACCGCGACGTGCTCGAGGCCTCGCTGGCCGTCGCGGTGCTCGGCCTCGCGCGTGCCCAGGTAGGAGAACCCGGCCGCCTTGGCGACCCGCATCGACGCCACGTTCCCCTCCCAGCAGCGCCAGTGCACCTCGGGCCACGTCAGGCATCCCTCGGCCTGCCCGACGAGCGTGCGCAGCGCATCCGCCATCAGCCCCTTGCCGCGCGCGTCCGGGTGCAGCCAGTAGCCCACCTCGACCTTCTCGGAGCGCAGGCCCACGACGCCCGCGAGCTCGCCGCGCAGCGACTCCCGGATCGCCCAGACGCGCTCGTCGTGCTCGCCGCGCCAGCCGGCGGGCGCGAACTCGCGCACGAAGCCCTCGGCATCGGCGCGCGCGTACGGCCACGGGGTGTCGAGGAACCGCCGGGCGTCCTCGGTCGAGCAGGCCTCGACGACGCGGTCGATGTCGCTCTCGCGCAGCGCGGTCAGCATCACCCTGCCGCCCAGCACGGGCAGCGAGGGACCGGCGAGCGGCGTGCTCATCGCAGTCCCATCGCCTCCATGGCACGTCGGAGGGTCGCATCCGCGACCTCGGCGGCGCGCTCGGCGTTCGCCGCGAGCAGCCGATCGAGCTCCGCCGGGTCGTCGAGCAGCTCGAGCGTGCGCTCGCGCACCGGTGCGAGCTCGGCGACGACGGCATCGGCGACGGCCGTCTTGAAGACGCCGTAGCCCTCACCGGCATACTCCGCCTCGAGCGCCGCGACCGGCTCACCCGTCATCGCCGAGAGGATGTCGAGCAGGTTCGTCACACCCGGCTTCGCGGCACGATCGGCGCGGATCGAGCCCTCGGTGTCGGTGACGGCGGAGCGGATCTTCTTCGCCGTCTTCGCGGGCTCGTCGAGCAGCCACACCACGCCCTTGTCGTTGTCGGCCGACTTCGACATCTTCGACTCGGGCGACTGGAGGTCGTAGATGCGGGCGCCGCCGGCGAGGATCACGGGCTTCGGCACGACGAACGTCTTCCCGAACCGCTTGTTGAAGCGCTCGGCGAGGTCGCGGGTGAGCTCGACGTGCTGCTTCTGGTCGTCGCCGACCGGCACGACCTCGGTGTCGTAGAGCAGGATGTCGGCGGCCATCAGGATCGGGTAGGTGAACAGTCCGACGGAGGCCGCCTCCTGCCCGCCCTTCGCGGTCTTGTCCTTGAACTGCGTCATCCGGCTCGCCTCGCCGAAGCCGGTCATGGTCGACAGCAGCCACTGCAGCTGCGCGTGCGCGGCCACGTGCGACTGCACGTACAGGCACGACACCGACGGGTCGATGCCGCCCGCGATGTACTGCGCCGCGACCGTGCGCACCTGCTCCCGCAGCACGCCGGGCGCCTGCGGCACGGTGATGGCGTGCAGGTCGACGATCGAGAAGAAGGCCTCGTTGTCGTCCTGCATCCTGCGCCACTGCTGCAGCGCGCCGATGTAGTTGCCGAGGTGGAGCGAGCCCGACGAGGGCTGCATCCCGGAGTAGAGCCGGGGCTTGGTCATGGTGCTTCCCGTCTGAGTGATCACAGGTCGTAGTCGACGATGACGGGTGCGTGGTCGGACCACCGGGTGTCCCACGCGCTCGCGCGGTCGATCCGGTAGCCGCCCGCGACCGCGGCGAGCGCCGGGGTGGCCATGTGGTAGTCGATGCGCCAGCCGGTGTCGGTGTCGAAGGCCTTGCCCCGCTGCGACCACCAGGTGTACGGGCCGTCGATCTCGGGATGCGCGGCACGGCCGACGTCGACCCATCCGTGGCCGCGACCGCGCTTGCCGTCGACGCCGGTCACCATGCCGGTCCCGAGGAAGCGGTCCAGGTAGCTGCGCTCCTCGGGCAGGAAGCCGGCGTTCTTCTGGTTGCTCTTCCAGTTCTTGATGTCGCGCGGCGTGTGGCCGACGTTGAAGTCGCCCATCACGACGGCATGGTCGGTGTGCGCGCGCAGCTGCGGCAGGCGCTTCGCCATCGAGTCGAGGAAGCGGTACTTGTCGTCCTGCTTCTGGGTGCCGACCTCGCCGCCCGAGTGCACGTACGCCGACACGACGGTGAGCAGCGTGTCGCCGAGGAGGAAGTCGGCCTCGAGCCAGCGCCCCTTGGTGTCGAACGTCTTGAGGCCGATGTCGGTGCGGTGCTCGATCGAGGGCTCGCGGGACAGCACGGCGACGCCGGCGCGGCCCTTGGCGGTCGCGGGGTCGTGCAGCACATGCCAGCCGGGCACGAGCGGCAGCAGATCCTCGTCGAGCGCGCGCACCTCCTGCAGCGCGACGATGTCGAAGTCGCCCGCCTCGAGCCACTCGCCCATGCCCTTGCGGAACGCGGCGCGCACGCCGTTGACGTTGACGGAGGCGATGCGGACCATGCGCTCGAGCCTACCGAGGGTCGGCGATGCCGAGGTCCGCCGCCTCAGCGGCGCCTGGTCAGCCGCTTGTGCAGCCGGACGACGTCGCCGCCCGCCTGCCGGTTGGCGCGCACCTCCTCGAGCAGCTCCTTCGCGCGGTCGGGCGTGAGGCGGGCGTCGAGGCCGCCGATCTCGACGAGTCGCGTGTAGGCGCGCCCCGTGTCGGTGACCGCGACGAACGCGAGCGCGATCAGCACGATCTGCATGATGAAGCCGAGCCAGATGAGGATGATGACCGGGGCGGCGATGCCAGCGAGCAGCGGGTTGTTCTCCACGCCCCGGAACAGGAGGGTCGCGAGCATCTTGAGCACGACGAACGCGGCGGCGCAGACCGCCGCCGCGGGCACGATCACCTTGGCGGGCAGGCGCAGGCGGCCGCCGAAGCGGTAGAGCAGCAGCACGACGGAGGTGTCGAGCAGCAGCTGCACGACGAAGCCGATCAGCTGGCCCGCCCATCCGAACCCGATCGCGTCGGCGAGCGCCTGCGAGATGACGAGGATGCCGGAGGAGACGACGACGAGCAGGCCGATGCCGATCGCGACCGCGAGGTCGCCGAGCTTGAGCAGCAGGAAGTTCGACGGCGGGGCGCCGAGGTCGAACATGGCCCGGAAGCCCTCGCGGCTCACGGCGATCCACGCGATCGCGGTCACGAGGATCGCCCCCGCCGCGATCACGCCGGCCCAGCCGACGATGCTCGACTGCGTCAGCTGCTCGACGTCGAGGGCACCGTTGTCGCCGATGAGCCCGGGGATCGACGAGGCGATCGACCCGATGACGGCGTTCCGCAGCTCGACGTTGCCGCCGAGCACCGCCATGAAGACGGCGAAGGCCACGAAGAGGGCTGCGAAGAGCGAGAGGAAGGCCTGGAGCGTCATGCCCTGCGCGAGCACGGGTCCCCGCTGCTCGAGGTAGCGCTGCCACGCGCGGGCCGGCCATGACCGCATGAGCCGTTCGATGAGCTTCCCCATGCAGTCTCCTCGTGCGCTCGACGGCGGCCGTCGCGGTGGCCGGGCTCAGGTCGCTCAGGTTAGTGTGGCCGCATGAGCGCGCTCGCAGGGGTCGGAGTCGGTCGGGGCATCGCTGCCGCGAAGGTGCTGAGGATGCCGGAGCCACTCGCTCCGCCGAGCGACGAACCGCTCGCGGGCGACGTGGATGCGGAGCACGAGCGGGTGCGGACGGCGCTCGCGGCGGTCGCCGACGAGCTCGGCGCGCGCGCCGCCGCAGCGGGCGGCGACGCCCAGCAGGTGCTCGAAGCCGCGGCGCTCATGGCGCAGGACCCGGCGATCCTCGACGACGTGCGCACACGGCTCGAGAGCGGCGTGAACGCCGAGCTCGCGACGTGGGGCGCGTACGCGGCGTTCCGCGAGATGCTCACCGAGATGGGCGGCTACATGGCGGAGCGCGCCACCGACCTCGACGACGTCGCCCAGCGCGTCGTCGCCAGGCTCCGCGGCGTCTCGGCGCCCGGCGTGCCGCAGTCGGACGAGCCCTTCATCCTCATCGCGCGCGACCTCGCGCCGGCCGACACCGCGACGCTCGACCTCGAGAAGACGCTCGCGCTCGTGACGCAGGACGGCGGGCCCACGAGCCACACCGCGATCCTCGCGCGGTCGAAGTCGCTGCCGGCCGTCGTCGGCGTCGTCGGGCTGCTCTCGGCGGTCGCCGACGGGCAGCGGGTGATCGTGGATGCGCGGGCCGGCACCGTCGAGCTCGACCCGGACGATGCGGCGGTCGCGGCCGCCGACGTCGAGCGCGTCGCGCGCGAGTCGGCCGCCTCAGCGCCCATCACGCCCGGTGCGCTCGCCGACGGCCACCCGGTGCCGCTCATGGCCAACGTCGGGTCGCCCAAGGACGCGGCGAAGGCCGTCGAGCTCGGCGCCGAGGGCGTCGGCCTCTTCCGCACGGAGTTCCTCTTCCTCGACTCGGACACCGCGCCGACCGTCGAGCAGCAGACGGCCTCGTACACCGAGCTGCTCGCAGCCTTCCCCGGCAAGCGTGTCGTCGCGCGCGTGCTCGACGCCGGCGCCGACAAGCCGCTGTCGTTCCTCAACGACGCGCACGAGGAGAACCCGGCGCTCGGGCTCCGCGGCATCCGCGCCCTGCGAGCGAGCGAGCACATCCTGCGCGACCAGCTGACGGCGCTCGCGAACGCGCAGGCCGCGACCGAGGCGCAGCTCTGCGTGATGGCGCCGATGATCGCCGACGCCGAGGAGACCGAGTACTTCGTCGCCCTCGGCCGGGAGCTGGGGCTCGAGGTCGTCGGCGCGATGGCGGAGGTGCCGTCGATCGCGGTGGTCGCCGACCAGGTGCTCGAGATCGCCGACTTCGTCTCGATCGGCACGAACGACCTCACGCAGTACACGCTCGCCGCCGATCGCCAGCTCGGTTCGGTCGCCGCGCTGCAGGACCCGTGGCACCCCGCGGTGCTCCGGCTCATCAAGATGCTGGGCGACGCGGGCGCGCGAGCCGGCAAGGGCGTCGGCGTCTGCGGCGAGGCCGCGGCCGATCCGGCGCTCGCCGTCGTGCTCGTCGGACTCGGCGCGACGTCGCTGTCGATGAGCGCGTCGGCGATCGCGGATGTGCGCGCCGAGCTGCTCACCGTCACGCGCGAGGAGGCGACGGCGCGCGCGGAGCGGGCACTCGGGGCCCGGACGGCCGCCGAAGCCAGGCAGCTGGCGGCGAGCGTCCCCGTCGAGTAGGCGGTCAGCTGCTGGCGGTCAGCGCTTGCGGCCGGATGCGCGAGCGACGGCGACCGCGAACTCGCGTGCGCGCTCGCGCTCACCCTCGATCGGCAGCACGACGACCTCCTGGGCCACCGCGTGCACCTGCCGCCGCAGCCTCCGCTTCGCTCGCGCGCGACGCGCGGAGCCGACGGCGCCGCTGATGAGCGCGCCGACGAGCCCGAGCACGATCCCGAGCAGCACGCCGCCGAGCAGCCCGACGAGCGGGATGGGCCAGCCGTCGAGCCAGCTCTGCGTGCCCTCGACCTGCGGGATGCCGGGCGCGACCATGCCCCACAGCGGCAGCAGGAGCGGCAGCAGCAGCCACACGCCGCCGATCACGGCCGCGATGAGCGCGAGCCACTGGATGGCGGCGAGCAGCGGCCACCACCAGGAGCCGCGCGCGCCGAGGTCGGTGCGGGCGACCGCCCGGTCGAGCTCCGACGGCAGCGACTCCAGTGCATCCGCCGCCTTCTCCTGGATCGCCGAGGCCCACCCCTCGCCGAGCCCGCTCGCCGCGGTGTCGGCGTAGGCGCGCACCGCCGTGCCGGCCTGCGCGCGCTGCGCGGCCGTCATCGGCGGGAGACTCGTGCGGTGGACGTCGGTGTCGCGGCTCCCGCCGCCGAAGCCGAGGTGCAGCCGCCGCAGCGGGTCGGGGACGAACCGCAGCATCCAGGCGGTGAGCGGCCAGCCGGTCACCTGCCCCGCACGCTTGCGGTAGGAGCCGGCCACCGCTTGTGAGACCGCCTCGACGCTCGCGGCCGCCGCGAGCCCGCGCTCGAGCGCCTGCGCGTCGGCCGACCGGACCTTGCCCGGCACGCCGGCCTGCTCGAGCCGCGCGGCGATGCTCCGCACGTCAGCGGCGAGCCGCTGCGAGGCGGCCTTCCGCTCCGCCGCGAAGCGCGCGATGCGCTGCCGCAGCTCCTCGATGCCCGCGCCGGTGGTCGCCGAGACGGGCAGCACCTGCACCCCCTCGAGGCCGTCGCCGCGCAGCAGCCCGCGCAGCGACTCGACGACGTGCCCGACCTCGCCCTCCGGCAGCCGGTCCACCTGGTTGAGCACGGCGGTCGTGACGGATGCGTGCGTCGCGAGCGGCGCGATGAACTCGCGGTGGATGACCGCGTCGGCGTACTTCTGCGGGTCGACGACCCAGACCAGCACGTCGACCTGGCCCGCGAGCCGCTCGGCGATCGCGCGATGCTCGAGCGCGACCGAGTCGAAGTCGGGCAGGTCGAGCAGGATGAGCGAGAGCTCCTGCCCCGGCGCGAACGGCCGGTCCATGATGCGGCGGTCGCGCACCTGCAGCCAGTCGAGCAGGTCGGATGCGCCGCGCGGGTTCCAGATGGCGGCGAGCGGCTCGGAGGTGGTGGGCCGTCGCACGTGCGTGCGCGCCACCGCCTCGCCGGCGAGCGCGTTCATGAGCGACGACTTGCCGGAGCCGGTCGCGCCGAAGAAGCCGACGACGGTGTGCTCGGACGACAGGGCGCGTCGCTCGCTCGCGCTCGCGGCGATGCGGCGGACCGCCTCCAGCTCGGCCTGCGGCACGCGCCCCGCGCCGAGCTCCGCCGCCTCCGACAGCGCCCCGAGCAGCACGTCGACGGTCGGTTCGCTCACCGCTCGCGCTCCGTCGGCGCGCCGGAGCCGGTCTCGAGCTCCCGCACGTCGTGGGCCTCGCCGTCGAGCGGCGCCTCGACGGCGTCATCGAGCGCCTCCGCCTCGATGACGTCGCTGCGCAGCAGCGCCCGCGACGGCGCGTCGGGCGCCTGCGCCACATCGCGCATCGCGGCCTCGAGCTCGCTCGCCGCATCGCGCAGCGCGTCGCCCGACGCACCCGACTCGACGGGCGCGAGCAGCGCATCCCATCGGGCGGCCTCCTCGCCCATGAGGGCGCGCACGCGCGCGTCGAGGTCGTCCCGCGCCTGCGCGGCGAGGCGCCGCACGGCGTCCTCGCCGAAGATCGTCTCGAGCAGCTTCTGGCCCACGACGGCCGAGCCGCCCGCGATCGCGAGCTCGCCGCCCGTGAGCCCGCCCGTCGACGCGAACACGACCACCATGAGGGCGACCGTGATGACGTTGAGGCCGAGCGACATGACGCGCGCCTTCGTCCGCTTGCCTGCGGCCTGCTCGGTGATGAGCTCCATGAGCGCGAGCTGCCAGTCGCGCACGAGCAGGCTCGCGCGCTCCGAGAGCTCGTGCGAGGGATGCGCGAGGTCGGCCCCCGCGGTGAGCTCGCGGCCGACGGCGGAGTGGCGGACGCGCTGCCACGCGTCCGACGCGGCGCGCCCCGCCTCATCCACCATCACGGCGTGCAGGCCGCTCTCGATCTCGTGCTCGACCTCGACGGGAGGCGACGGCTGGCCCTGGAACCACGCGACGACGCGGTCGCGGGCGCGGGAGTACCAGGACTCGATGGTGCGGAACACGTCGGAGGTGCCCACGAAGTCCTGCCAGCGGGCGAGCACCTCGCCGCGGAGCAGCACGCCGTCTCGCGTGGCGTCGCCCACGCGCGCGGCCGCGTCGTCGTAGGCGGTCTCGACCGTGTCGCGCAGGTCGGCGACCGTCACGACCTGCTCGTCGCGGGCATCGGCGACGGCGCGCGCGGTCACGGCGAGGCGGCCGACGGCGCCGGCGAGCGTGCGCCCGGCGATGCGGGCGCGCTCGGCGCGGTCGCCGGCGATGCCGGCGAGCCACGCGCGGATCGGCGCGACGGCCGCCGCCGGGAGCATGCCCCGGTCGTCGAGCTGCGACTCGGTGACGACGAACACCGGCGCGGAGCCGAGGCCGCGGAGCCCGAGCATCTGGCGCAGGTCCGCCTCGACCTCGCCCTCGGCGCCCGGCGGCACGCGGTTGAGCACGACGCCGACGGTGATGTCGCGCGCGGCCGCGTCGTCGAGCAGCCGCCAGGGCACCGCGTCGGCGTAGCGGTTCGCGGTCGTCGAGAACAGCCACAGGTCGGCGGCGGCGAGCAGCTGCGCGGCGAGCTGGCGGTTCTCATCGGCGATGGAGTCGACGTCGGGGGCGTCGAGGATGGCGAGGTCGCGCGGCACCCGCTCGTCGGCGACGAGCACGACGGAGCCGATCTGCGCCGCATCCGGATCCTCACCGGCGCGGCTGGCCGTCGCATCGCGCACGGTGCCCGTGACGCGGGCGAGCCCGGGAAGGATGCGCGTGGAGCCGAACCAGGCGGCGTCGGCGGGGGAGTGCAGCAGGATCGGCTGCCGGGTCGTCGGGCGGATGACGCCCGTGCGCGTGACGGGGACGCCGATGAGCGCATTGACGAGCGTCGACTTGCCGGCACCCGTGGAGCCGCCGACGACGGCGAGCAGCGGGGCGTCGAGGTGCCGCAGCCTGGGCTCGACGTAGTCGTCGATCTGGCGGACGGCCGCGCCGCGGGCATCGCGCGCGGCGTCGGCGCCGGCGATCGACAGCGGCAGCGCGACGGCGTCGAGCGCCGAGCGGAGCGCGTCGAGCCGGTCGAGCGCGGCGATGGTCGGGGTCACGCGGCTAGTCTGCCTCACCCCGTCGCGGGCTTGCCTGACGCACACCCACCGGTCGGCCCGCGGGCGTCCGCAGCCGCGCTGCGACCGTCGCGAGGCCGATGAGCACGCACACGACCGCAGCGGCGATCGCGACGGTCGCCGAGGCGGGCTCGCCGATCGCTCGGCCCACGCCGATCCAGGCGACGCCCCACAGCATCGCGAGCGCCGGCGCGATGCGGCCGCCGCCGCGGATCGCGATCAGGGCAGCGACGACCGCGACGAGGCCGAGCACGCCGATCGCGGGCAGCTCCCACGCCGCGGGCCGCACCCCCGCATCCGCGAGCCATGCCGAGATGTTCGCGACCGTCGCGACCGACACCCAGCCGAGGTAGAGGCCGAACGTGCCGTCGACGACGACCGTCTCGATGAGCGAGCCGGGCCGCGAGCGGCGCAGCTGCTCGAAGATGGCCAGCAGCACCGCGAGCAGCAGCAGGATGACGACGACGGTGAGCGGCAGCAGGCCGGCCTGCGCGCACAGGATCCATGCGGCGTTCAGCACGAGCGACGCGACCGCGAGCCAGCCGATGCGCCGCTGGCGGACGTCGTGACGCTGGCTCGGCAGCACCTGCCAGAGGGCGTAGGCGGCGAGCCCGAGGTAGATGAGCGACCAGATCGAGAAGGCGGGCCCGTAGGGCGCGAGCGGTGTCGCGCTGTCCGACAGCGCGCCGCTCGACGACGCCTCGACCTCCGTGCCGCCGAAGAGGCCGGAGCCGAGGGCAGCGGCCGCGAGGGTCACGGGCAGTGCGATGAGCACCACCCAGGGGCGGATGCGTTCAGCGGTCGTCATGGATGCCTGCATGGCTCGGACGATACATCGCCTGCCTACACATCCGGTGAGTGTCGTGACGCGATCGGGGCCGGCATCCGCGTGGACGCCGGCCCCCGAGGGCGATGGAAGGGCTAGAGCCTGACGCCCGTGATCATCGCCTGCTTGACCTCCTGGATCGCCTTCGTGACCTGGATGCCGCGCGGGCACGCATCCGTGCAGTTGAAGGTGGTGCGGCAGCGCCACACGCCCTCGCGGTCGTTGAGGATGTCGAGGCGCACCTGGCTCGCCTCGTCGCGCGAGTCGAAGATGAAGCGGTGCGCGTTGACGATCGCGGCCGGGCCGAAGTACTGGCCGTCGGTCCAGAACACCGGGCACGAGGTGGTGCAGGCGGCGCAGAGGATGCACTTGGTCGTGTCGTCGAAGCGCTCGCGCTGCGCGATCGTCTGGTGACGCTCCTTGTCGGGCTTGCCCGCCGCCTGGAGGAAGGGCTGGATCTCGCGGAAGGAGTCGAAGAACGGCTCCATGTTCACGATGAGGTCCTTCTCGAGCGGCAGGCCCTTGATCGCCTCGACGTAGATGGGCTTCGACGTGTCGAAGTCCTTCACGAGCGCCTTGCAGGCGAGGCGGTTCTTGCCGTTGATGCGCATCGCGTCGGAGCCGCAGACGCCGTGCGCGCACGAGCGGCGGAAGGCGAGCGACGGGTCCTGCTCCCACTTGATGCGGTGCAGCGCGTCGAGGATGCGCTCGGTCGAGAACATCTGCACGTCGTAGTCGACCCAGCGCGGCTCCTCATCGACCTCGGGGTCGAACCGGCGCACGATCACGGTGACGGTGAAGCTCTGCGGCTCCTCGATCGGCTCGATCGGCACGACGTCCGCGACCGCGGCGCCGGGCTCGGCGGGCTCGGCTCGCTCGGTGCCGCTGGAGGCCGAGACCGACTGCGAGTCGGCGGTCGTCGCGTCGACCGCTGCCTGCGCCTGGGCGCCCGGGTCACCGGCCTCGGCACCGAGCTCGGTGCCGACGCTGTCCTCGTTCTTCTTCTCGCTCTCGCCCATCAGTACTTCCTCTCCGTCGGCTCGTACTGGGTGAACCGCACCGGCTTCCAGTCGAGCCGGATGTGATCGGAGGCGGGGCTCTCGAGCCCTGCCGTCAGGTACGCCATCGTGTGCTGCATGAAGTTCGCGTCGTCCCGCGTGGGGTAGTCGTCGCGCATGTGCGCGCCGCGCGACTCCTTGCGGTTGATCGCCGAGTAGACGAGCACCTCGGCGAGGTCGAGCAGGAAGCCCAGCTCGACGGCCTCGAGCAGGTCGGTGTTGAAGCGGCGGCCGCGGTCGTGCACCTTGACGTTGGGGTAGCGGCGGCGCAACTTCTCGACGTCGGCGAGCGCCGTCTGCAGCGTCTCCTCCGTGCGGAAGACCTGGGCGTTCCGGTCCATCGTCTCCTGCAGCGCCTTGCGCAGCTCGGCGACCGACTCGCTGCCGTCCGATTCGCGCAGCTGGGCGAGCATCTTGACGACGCCGTCGGCGGCATCCGCGGGCAGCGGCACGAAGTCGGCCGTCTGCGCGTACGCGACCGCGTTGTTGCCGGCGCGCTTGCCGAAGACGTTGATGTCGAGCAGCGAGTTCGTGCCGAGGCGGTTGGAGCCGTGCACCGAGACGCACGCGCACTCGCCGGCCGCGTACAGGCCGGGCACGATCGTCTCGTTGTCGGAGAGCACCTGCGCGTCGTTGTTCGTCGGGATGCCCCCCATCGCGTAGTGCGCGGTGGGGTAGACGGGCACCCGCTCGGTCACCGGGTCGACGCCCAGGTAGGTGCGGGCGAACTCGGTGATGTCGGGCAGCTTCGTCTCGAGCACCTCGGCGCCCAGGTGGGTGCAGTCGAGGTAGACGTAGTCCTTGTGCGGACCGGCGCCGCGGCCGTCGAGCACCTCCTGCACCATGGATCGCGCGACGATGTCGCGCGGCGCGAGGTCCTTGATGGTGGGCGCGTAGCGCTCCATGAAGCGCTCGCCCGAGGCGTTGCGCAGGATCGCGCCCTCTCCGCGGGCGCCCTCGGTGAGGAGGATGCCCAGACCGGCGAGGCCCGTCGGGTGGAACTGGTAGAACTCCATGTCCTCGAGCGGCAGGCCCTTGCGCCAGATGATGCCCACGCCGTCGCCCGTGAGGGTGTGCGCGTTCGAGGTGGTCTTGTAGATCTTGCCGAAGCCGCCGGTCGCGAACACGACCGACTTGCCCTGGAAGACGTGGATCTCGCCGGTGGCGAGCTCGTAGGCGACGATCCCGGCGGGGCGCTTGACGCCGTCGACCTCGGTCATGATGAGGTCGAGCGCGTAGTACTCGTTGAAGAACTCCACGCCGTGCTTGACGCAGTTCTGGTAGAGCGTCTGCAGGATCATGTGGCCCGTGCGGTCGGCCGCGTAGCAGGCGCGGCGCACCGGAGCCTTGCCGTGGTCGCGCGTGTGGCCGCCGAAGCGGCGCTGGTCGATCTTGCCGTCCTCCGTGCGGTTGAACGGCAGCCCCATGTTCTCGAGGTCGTACACCGCGTCGATCGCCTCACGGGTGAGGATCTCCGCCGAGTCCTGGTCCACCAGGTAGTCGCCACCCTTGATCGTGTCGTAGGTGTGCCACTCGTTGCTGTCCTCCTCGACGTTCGCGAGGGCGGCTGCCATGCCGCCCTGCGCCGCACCCGTGTGGGAGCGCGTCGGGTACAGCTTCGTGATCACGGCGGTCGACGCCTTCGGCGCCGACTCGATGGCGGCGCGCATGCCTGCGCCGCCCGCCCCGACGATCACGACGTCGTGCTGGTGGTAGTGGATGCCGTCGACGACGGAATGCTGATCAGCCATGGATGTGGGGAACTCCGAATCTCGCCTACAACGAGGCGCAGAACGACGGCAGCAGCGCGGGGTCCGCGCCCTCCGGGCAGGGGTTGAACGTGAAGGTGATGAGCGTGCCGAGGAGGATCAGCATGGCTGCCGCGACGCCGATGGCGCCGAGCGCGAGCTTCCGCACCCGGGGCTTGTGCACGTAGTCGTTCACGATCGTGCGCATGCCGTTCGACCCGTGCAGGATCGCGAGCCACAGCATCAGCGCATCCCACCACTGCCAGAACGGCTGCGCGAGCTTGCCGCCGACGAAGCCGAAGTCGATCGCGTGGATGCCGCCGGGCGTCCAGATGAGGTTGTAGGCGAGGTGGCCGAAGATCAGCACGATCAGCACGACGCCGGAGACGCGCATGAAGATCCAGCCGGCCTTCTCGAGGTTGGGCCCGCGTCGACCCTGCGAGCGCGCCGGGTAGGCGTAGTTCGGGCTCTGGATGGCGGTGCTCATCAGTGACCCTCCTCCATCGGCGAGAAGACGTTCACGAGGTGCGTCGGCGTGAAGTAGAGCATGAGCGCGACGACCAGGCCCATGACGATCCAGAAGAGCAGGCGCTGGTGCTTCGTCGCCCAGGGCCAGACGTCGACGAGGATGACGCGGAGGCCGTTGAGCGCGTGCAGCACGACCGCGCCCACGAGGCCGACCTCGCCGAGGCCCATGATCGGGTTCTTGTAGGTGGCCATGACGGCGTCGTACGCCGCCGGGCTCACCCGGATGAGCGCCGTGTCGAGCACGTGCACCAGCAGGAAGAAGTAGATGGCGACACCGGTGATGCGGTGCAGGACCCACGACCACATGCCCTCGTCACCGCGATACAGCGTGCCGCTGAACGTGGTCTTGCGGGGGGTGGGATCGGGGAGGACGATGCTGCTCTGCGTCTCAGACACGCGCAGTCCCTCCGTTGTTCGACCGGGTAGATGCGTCCATCCTATGCCCCGAGCGTCCCCCGGATCGGCGCGGCGGGTCGCCGCTGCGCCGCCTCAGGCGTCGACGAGGTCGTCGATCCCGCGGCGGGCGCGCAGCGACGCTCGCTCGTACTGCTCGACGAGCTGGTCGACGACCGTGGACCACGAGCGGGGGAGCACGCGACGGCGGCCGGCCTCGCCCATCCGAGCCCGCAGGGCGGCATCTGCGGCGAGCAGCTCGATCGCCGCGCGCAGGGCGGATGCGTCGTCCGGCTCGTAGAGGAAGCCGGTCGTGCCGTGGTCCACGAGATCGACGGGGCCGCCGGCGCGGGGCGCGACGACCGGGAGTCCGCTCGCGGCCGCCTCCTGCAGGGTCTGGCCGAAGGTCTCCTCGGTGCCGGTGTGGACGAAGACGTCCATCGCCCCGTATGCGGCGCGCAGCGATGCGCCCTGCAGCTGCCCGAGGAACGTCGGCCGGAGCGCGGCGAGCTGCCGCCGCGTCTCCTGCATCGCGGGGCCGTCGCCGACGATCACCACCCGGATGCCCGGGATGCCCTCGAGCGCGCGCAGCCGGTGGAGGCCCTTCTCGAGCGCGACCCGGCCGACGTAGCCGATGACGAGCTCGCCGTCCGGGGCGACGCGGCTGCGCAGGCTCGCCGCCGCCGGGGCCTGCCGGTTGTCGGGGTGGAAGCCGTCGAGGTCGACGCCGCGCACCCAGCGGTCGACGCGCTTGACGCCCGCCTCCTCGAGATCGGCGATCGCCGTGCTCGAGGGCGCGAGCGTGCGGTCGGCCGCGTTGTGGATGAGGCGGATGAGCTGCCACGCGAAGGGGGATCCCGCGGCGAGCCGGTTGCGGCGAGCGAAGCCCGCGACGTCGGTCTGGTAGATCGCGACGCTCGGCAGGCCGATGCGCGCGGCCTCGGCGATGGCCTGCCCGCCGAGCATGAACGGGCTGGCGGCGTGCAGCACGTCGGGCTGGAACCGGGCGAGGAGCGATGCCACCTGCGGGCTCGGGAGCCCCACGGGGAACTGGCGGTACGCGAACGAGGGGACCTCGTGCACGGGCACGCCGCGGTAGTGGACGGGGGCGCCGCAGCGGGGCGTGATGACGATCGCCTCGCGGCCCGTCTCGACGAGGCGGTCGAGCACGCGGCAGACGGAGGTGGTGACCCCGTTCACGGTCGGGAGGAAGCTCTCGGTCACGATGGCGACTCGCTCGATGCGCACGGTGCCACGGTACGACCGGGGAGCGACGGGCGCGAGGTGCCCACGGTGAACGGGGCGTGAACGTGGCACGGTCGGGTCGGCAGGCGCCGCGACGGCCGGTGCGTAGGGTGATGGCCGTGACCGGCATCGACGACTTCTTCAGCATCATCCCCGCGGGCGGCGTGGGCTCGAGGCTCTGGCCGCTCTCGCGCGCCGACGCCCCGAAGTTCCTGCACGACCTGACCGGCAGCGGCAAGACGCTGCTGCGGGCGACGTACGACCGGCTGGTGCCGCTCGCCGGACCCGGGCGCACCATGGTCGTGACCGGGCGCGCCCACCGCGCCGCCGTCGAGGCGCAGATCCCCGAGCTCGACGACGCGAGCATCGTGCTCGAGGCCGACCCGCGCGACTCGACCGTCGCGATCGCGCTCGCGGCGGCGATCCTGCGGCGGCGCGAGCCCGACGTGATCGTCGGGTCGTTCGCCGCGGACCACGTCATCGACGACGAGCGGTCGTTCCGGCGCGCGGTCGGCGAGGCCGTGCAGGCCGCGCGTGCCGGCTACATCGCCACGATCGGCATCACGCCGACCGAGCCGGCGATCGGGTTCGGCTACATCCGGACCGGTGCGTCGGCGGGCGTCGACGGCGCCCCGAGCGCCGCGATCGTGCGAAAGTTCGTCGAGAAGCCGTCGGCGCAGGTCGCGCGGCAGTACGTCGCCGACGGGGACTACCTCTGGAACGCCGGCATGTTCATCGCCCGCGCCGATGTGCTCCTCGAGGCGCTCGCGACGGAGGAGCCGGAGCTCGCCGCGCAGATCGAGGAGCTCGCCGAGGCCTGGGACGAGCCCGCTCGTCGCGGCCCCGCCGTCGACCGCCTCTGGCCGCAGCTGAAGAAGATCGCGATCGACTACGCGGTCGCCGAGCCGGCCGCCGCTCGCGGTCGGATGGCCGTGGTGCCGGGCGACTTCGACTGGGACGACGTGGGCGACTTCTCCGCGGTCGCGAAGCTGCACAACGGCGCGCACCGCGGTCGCCTCGCGATCCTCGGCAGCGAGGGCACGGTGATCGCCGACTCCGCGTCGGGCATTGTGATCTCGCAGTCGAAGCGCATCATCTCGGTGGTGGGGATCCAGAACGTGGTCGTCGTCGACACGCCTGACGCGCTCCTCGTCACCACGACGGAGAACGCCCAGCGCGTGAAGCAGGTCGTCGACGCGGTGCGCCGCTCGGGCAACACCGACGCCCTGTAGCCGCGCGTTCGCCCCGCCGGAGCGGCCACGCAGCCGCCCGCCGGAGCGGCCACGCAGCCGTACTATGCGTCCGCATGCGCGCTCGAGCGGGATGAGCGCCGGGGCCAGCGGTGGTCGCCGCGACGGATGATCGCCAGCAGGTCCTCCTCGATCGACGCCCACTCGTCGTGGACCTGCTCCCACGTGAGCCGCACGACCAGGTAGCCCTGCGCGAGGTGCGCGCGATCCCGGCGTCGGTCGCGCTGGTACGCCTCCAGGTCGGTGTGGTGCTGCGCCGAGTCGCACTCGATGATGAGGCGATCGCCGATCAGCAGGTCGACGCGGCCCGGCGGGATGCGCACCTGCAGCTGGAAGGCGACCCCCAGCGCGCGGAGCCGCAGCCGCACCATCGACTCCGTGCCTGACTCCGCCAGCCGGTGGACCAGCTCGAGCCACCGCCGGCGCTCGAGGGGAGCGGTCGCAGCCCAGCTCCGGAGCGACTCGACCGTCGTGAGTCCCTGGTGCACGAGCGAGTCGGCGACGGCGACGAGCTGCTCGCGGTCCGCGCACCGCAGCGCGCAGCGGAAGGCGATCTCGAGGCCGTCGATCGAGGCGCTGACGGGCGGGTTGTCGCCGTACGGGCGACAGGCGCGACCCGGGCGGCAGCGCGTCCGCCGCCGCTCCTCCGGGAGCCGGACGTGGCCGCGAGGCCCACGCGGACGCCACGCGCCCAGGTGCTCCAGCGCGTCCAGGCAGCTGACACAGCCCCCGCGCCGCACCGCCTCGAGCGCCGCGGGCGCCGGATGCCAGGCGATCCATCCCCGACGCACCCGCTCGACGCGCCCCTCGGCGAGGGAGCGCTCGAGTGCGCCGCGGGTCACGCCCGCGGCCAGCAGCTGGGCGGTGGTCAGGATCCCGAGGAAGGCGCGGAAGAGGTCGACGGCGTCCATGCCGGGATGGTGGAGCAACGACGCGCTGCGAAGCGGCCGACGGGGTGCGACGTGTGGAGAACTCGAGCAGTGCGCCGCCGAGGCCCCGGGAGAGCCAGGACCCGAGCGCGATGCGCGCCCGGTGGGGTGCTCTCGCGGGGCCCGCGCGCGGGCTACGATTTGGCCACCCGGTCGAAGGAGTCCGCCTTGTCCCGCACGCTCGCACTGCCCGCGCTCGCCGCGCTCGCCCTGCTCGCCGGCTGCGCCGCGCCGCCGCCCGCCTCGACCACCGCACCCGGCGGCACCGCGGCCCCCGAGCAGTCGCTCGAGTGCGCGCAGATGGTGACGAACTCCGGCGGCCTCAACGACCGCTCGTTCAACGAGACGAGCTGGGCCGGCATGGAGCGCGCGCAGGAGGAGCTCGGCGTCGAGGCGAACGTGCTCGTCTCCACGTCCGAGAGCGACCTCGCCCCGAACGTGCAGGCCGCGGTCGACACCGGCTGCGGCTTCGTGCTCACCGTCGGCTACGAGCTCGCCGCGGCCACCGGTGAGCAGGCCGCAGCCAACCCCGACGTGCAGTTCGCGATCGTGGACGAGATCGTCGAGGGCCCGAACGTGCGCTCCATCGTCTTCGACACCGCCCAGGCGGCGTTCCTCGCGGGCTACACCGCCGCATCCGTGAGCGAGAGCGGCATCGTGGCGACCTTCGGCGGCGGCAACCAGCCGCCGGTGACGCTCTTCATGGACGGCTTCGCCGCCGGCATCGACGCGTACAACGAGGCGAAGGGCGCCGACGTGCGGCTGCTCGGGTGGGACCCCGAGACCCAGGACGGCACGTTCACCGGCGACTTCGAGAACGTGCAGCTCGGCCAGACGCAGACGCAGGCGTTCATCTCCCAGGGCGCCGACGTCATCCTGCCGGTCGCCGGTCAGGTGGGGGAGGGATCGTTCCGGGCGTCGCTCGACGCGGGCGGCGACGCCCTCGTCATCTGGGTCGACAACGACGGCTACGACACGCTGCCCGCCGAGTTCCACCCGCTGCTGCTCACGAGCGTGCTGAAGAACACCGAGGATGCGGTGGTGTCGGCCGTCGAGGAGGCCCTGGACGGCACGATCTCCGACGAGCCGATCATCGGCGACCTCGAGAACGGCGGCGTCGACATCGCCCCGTTCCACGACCTGGACGCGCGGGTCAGCGACGAGACGAAGGCCGAGCTCGAGGCGCTCCGGCAGCAGATCATCGCGGGCGAGATCACCGTGGAGTCGCCCTCGAGCCCGTGACGAGGCGTGATTGCAACGATTGCGTTGCAGTGCCGCGAACGGCGCGCTCCTCGCGTTCGCACGGCTCTATGCTCAACCAACATGCGCTCCGCCGCGTCGCGGCGAGCATCCTTTGCACTGGAGGAATCCCTTGAGGAAGTTCACCCGTTCCGCCGCGCGCGGCGGCGCCATCGCGCTCGGCGCAGCGCTCCTGCTCGCCGGCTGCGCCGCAGCACCCGAGGCGCCCAGCGGCTCCGAGCCCGCTGGCAGCGAGGCGCCCGCCGCCACGACCGACATCCAGCCCTGCATCGTCTCCGACGAGGGCGGCTTCGACGACCGCTCGTTCAACCAGCTCGGTGCCGAGGGCCTGCGTGCCGCGGCCGAGGGCCTGGGCGTCGAGCCGATCGAGGTCGAGTCCGCCTCGCCCGCCGACTACGCGCCGAACCTCGACAGCGTCATCGCCGAGGGCTGCAACATGGTCGTCTCCGTCGGCTTCCAGCTCGCCGAGGCCACCGGCGCGGCAGCGACCGCGAACCCGGACATCAACTTCGCGATCATCGACGACAGCTCCGTCGAGGCCGACAACGTGCAGCCGATCGTCTATGACACGGCCCAGGCGGCGTTCCTCGCCGGCTACACCGCCGCCTCGTACACCGAGTCGGGCATCATCGCCACGTGGGGCGGACTGCAGATCCCGCCGGTGACGATCTTCATGGACGGCTTCGTCCAGGGTGCCGAGTACTACAACGAGCAGAACGGCACGGACGTGCAGGTGCTCGGCTGGGACGTCGACGGCCAGTCCGGCTCGTTCACCGGTGGCTTCGCCGCCGGCGTCGAGGCGAAGGCCATGGCGGAGACCTTCATCGGCCAGGGCGCTGACGTGCTCATGCCGGTCGGTGGCCCGATCTTCCTGTCGGCCGCCGAGGCGATCCGCGACCAGGGCGACGACTCCGGCATCGTGATGATCGGCGTCGACGCCGACCTCTACGAGACCTCGCCCGACAACGCCGACCTCTTCCTCACCTCGGTGCTCAAGGGCATGTCGACCGGCGTGCAGACGGTCGTCGAGCAGGCAGCAGCCGGCGAGTTCACGAACGAGCCGTACGTCGGCACGCTCGAGAACGACGGCGTCGGCCTCGCACCGTTCCACGACTTCGAGGGATCGGTCGACCCGGAGCTGCAGACGCAGCTCGACGAGATCCGCGAGGCGATCATCGCCGGCGAGATCACCGTCGAGTCGCCCGCCAGCCCGTAGGCAAGCAGCCAGCGCACGCGCGTGGGGGTCGGCTCAGGCCGGCCCCCACACGCATGACCGGCGGTCCGCGCGCGCACGCGCGGCGCCGCACGGGCTAGATTCACAGTCGTCCGCGTCGTCGAAGGAAGGCCCATGACCCTCGAGCACTCGACCCTCCAGCACTCCACTCTGGAGCTCCGGGGCATCACGAAGCGCTTCGGCGCGCTCACCGCCAACGACCACATCGACCTCGAGGTCAAGGCCGGCGAGATCCACTGCCTCCTCGGCGAGAACGGCGCTGGCAAGTCCACCCTGATGAACGTGCTCTACGGCCTCTACCAGGCCGACGAGGGCGAGATCCTGCTCGAGGGCGTGCAGCAGCGCTTCGCGGGCCCGGGCGACGCGATGCGCGCAGGCATCGGCATGGTGCACCAGCACTTCATGCTCATCCCCGTCTTCACGGTGGCCGAGAACGTGCTGCTCGGGCACGAGAAGGCCCTCGGCGGCCTCGCCGGTGCCAAGCAGAAGGTGCTCGAGATCTCGCAGCGCTTCGGCTTCCACGTCGACCCCGACGCGAAGATCGAGGATCTGCCCGTCGGCGTGCAGCAGCGGGTCGAGATCATCAAGGCCCTGTCGCAGGACGCGAAGGTGCTCGTGTTCGACGAGCCCACCGCCGTGCTCACGCCGCAGGAGACCGACGAGCTCATGACGATCATGCAGCAGCTGCGCGACGAGGGCACCGCGATCGTCTTCATCACCCACAAGCTGCGCGAGGTGCGCGCGATCGCCGATCGCATCACGGTCATCCGGCTCGGCAGGGTCGTCGGGGAGGCGAGCCCCTCCTCGACGAGCACCGAGCTCGCCTCGATGATGGTCGGCCGCCCGGTGGAGCTCACGGTGCAGAAGAACCGGCCCGTGCTCACCGACAACACGCTGACCGTCTCGCACCTGACGGTGCTGGATGCGATCGGCCAGAAGGTGGTCAACGACGTCTCGTTCACGGTGCACGGGGGCGAGGTGCTGTGCATCGCCGGCGTCCAGGGCAACGGGCAGACCGAGCTCACGGAGGCGATCCTCGGCCTGCAGCCGCGAGCCAAGGGCTCCATCGACCTCAACGGCAACGAGCTGCTCGGCGACTCGGTGCGCGAGGTGCTCGACGCCGGTGTCGGCTTCGTGCCGGAGGACCGCAAGGTCGACGGGCTCGTCGGCGACTTCACGATCGCCGAGAACCTCATGCTCGACCGCTACCGCGGGGCGCCCTTCATCAAGGCCGGCACCGTCGATCGCGGAGCGCGCGACGCCTTCGCCGAGGAGAAGCTCACGGGCTTCGACATCCGTGCGCAGGGCATCGACACCCAGGTCGGCACGCTCTCCGGCGGCAACCAGCAGAAGGTGGTGCTCGCCCGCGAGCTCGGACGCCCGCTCGCGCTGTTCGTCGCCTCCCAGCCCACGCGCGGCCTGGACGTCGGCTCGATCGAGTTCGTCCACAGCCAGGTGATCGCGACCCGCGACGCCGGCATCCCCGTCATCGTCGTCTCGACCGAGCTCGACGAGGTCGTCGGGCTCGCAGACCGCATCGCCGTGATGTACCGCGGCGGCATCGTCGGCATCGTGCCCGCCGACACCAGCCGCGACGCGCTCGGCCTCATGATGGCCGGCGAGCGCCCCGCCGACCTCGAAGGAGCCGCCGCGTGAACGACCAGCCGCTCGACGCCGACGACCCGATCCAGCCAGACGTCCCGCAGCGCGCGAGCGGCACGCCCGACTCGGGCTCCGCGCCCGCGGTGGTGCACGCGCCCGAGGCGGCAGAGGTCGCCGCGCCCGGGTCGGTCGCCCCGACGGACGACCGCACCATGGAGGACGAGGACCCGTGGGGGAGCGCGTTCCGCCGCATCATGGGCGGCAGCCTCGTCATGGCGATCCTCGCCATCATCACCTCGCTCTTCGTGGGCGGCATCCTCATCGCCGCGACGGATGAGCGGGTGCAGGAGGCGAGCGGCTACTTCTTCGCGCGCCCCGGCGACATGCTCGGTGCGGCCTGGGACGCCGTGTTCGGCGCCTACTCGGCGCTGTTCCAGGGCTCGATCCTCAACCTGTCGCGGGCCGATGCCGGCTTCGCGCAGCTCATCAAGCCGCTCACCGACACGCTCAACTTCGCCACCCCGCTCATCGCGGCGGGCCTCGGCGTCGCGATCGCGTTCCGCGTCGGCCTGTTCAACATCGGTGGCCGCGGCCAGATGCTGTGGGCGGCAGCCGCCGCCGGCTGGGTCGGCTTCTCGTTCGACCTGCCGCCGGTGCTCCACGTGCTCGTCGCGATCGCGGTCGGCATCCTCGCCGGCGCCATCTGGGGCGGCATCGCCGGAGCGCTCAAGGCCTACACCGGCGCGCACGAGGTGATCGTGACGATCATGCTGAACTTCGTCGCGCTCTGGTTCATCACCTGGATGCTCCGCACGCCCGGACTGCTGCAGAACCCCGGGAGCAACAACCCGATCTCCCCGGCGATGCCCGAGTCGGCCACCCTGCCATCGGTCTTCGGCCCACCCTTCACCCTGCACTGGGGCTTCGTGCTCTCGGTCGCCGCAGTCATCTTCTGCTCGTGGCTCATCAACCGCTCGAACCTCGGCTTCCAGTTCCGCGCGGTCGGCTTCAACCCGCACGCCGCGCTCAACGCCGGCATGGACGTGCGGCGCATCACGCTGCTCGCGATGCTCTTCTCGGGCGGCTTCATGGGCCTCGCGGGGGCCCAGCAG
This sequence comes from Actinomycetota bacterium, assembly GCA_051751085.1. Taxonomy (GTDB): domain Bacteria; phylum Actinomycetota; class Actinomycetes; order Actinomycetales; family Microbacteriaceae; genus Agrococcus. Next base: position 249,246 of record JBNJKM010000005.1, read on the forward strand.
GTCACGGGCGCCGTCACGACCGGCTTCACCTCGGGCATCGACGCCGGCATCGGCTTCGATGCGATCACCGTGGCGCTGCTGGGCGGCTCGACCCCGTGGGGCACGTTCTTCGCGGGCCTCCTCTTCGGCGCCTTCAAGGCCGGCGGCTTCCGCATGCAGGCCGCCGAGGGCGTGCCGATCGACATCATCCTCGTCGTGCAGTCGTTCATCGTGCTGTTCATCGCGGCCCCGCCGCTCGTGCGCGCGATGTTCGGCCTGCCTCAGCCGGGCAGGAAGAAGTCGCGCCGACAGCGCCGCGACGAGGCCGCGCTGGCAGCAGCGACCCAGTCCAAGGGAGAGCAGGCGTGAGCACACAGCAGCCCGTCGACGCGCACGCGCCGGCGCCCGTCCAGACGGTCGAGCTCGAGCGCGCCGTCGTGCGCCACTGGAAGGGCCCCGTCTCGTACGCGGTGCTCACCGTCGTCGCGGCCATCCTCATGATCGGCCTCGGCCGGGACGGCAGCGCCACGCTGCGGCTCGCCGACGCCGGCGACTTCTTCGCGATCCCGGATGCGGTGCTCCCGTCCCGGCCCACCGGCGTCGTCATCGTCGTCCTGCTCGCGGCGCTCACGGCGCTGTCGCTGTGGGCCGCGGGCGCTGCGCGCCGGATGGGGGCATGGCTCCCGGTGGTGTTCGGCCTGCTGTTCGTCATCGGCTTCCTGAGCTGGGCGGGCGCCGGGTCGATGATCCCGATCGCGGGCCTGCTGTTCGCGACGGTCGGCCTCTCGGTGCCGCTCATCTTCGGCGCCATGGGCGGCGTCATCTCGGAGCGAGCCGGGGTGGTCAACATCGCGATCGAGGCCCAGCTCCTCGGCGGCGCCTTCACGGGAGCGGTCGTCGCCTCCGCGACCGGCAGCACGCTCGTCGGTGTCGTCGCGGCGATGGTCGCCGGCGTGCTCGTGTCGATGGTGCTCGCGGTCTTCGCGATCCGCTACATGGTGCAGCAGGTCATCGTCGGCGTCGTGCTCAACGTGCTCGTCGCCGGGCTCACGAACTTCCTCTACTCCTCGGTGCTCACCGACAACGAGGCGCTCAACTCCCCGACGCGCCTGCCGAAGCTGCCGATCCCGCTGCTCGAGAGCATCCCGCTCCTGGGACCGGCGCTCTTCAACCAGACGATCATCGTCTACGCGATGTACGTGGCCGTGCCGCTCATCGCGTGGGGCCTGTTCAAGACGACGTGGGGCCTGCGCCTGCGCGCGATCGGCGAGCATCCGATGGCCGCAGACACCGTCGGCATCAAGGTCAACCGGCTGCGCTTCTGGAACGTCTCGCTCGCGGGTGCGGTCGCCGGCCTCGGCGGCGCGTACTTCACGCTCGACTCGAACGGCTCGTTCACGCGCGAGATGACGGCGGGCCTCGGCTACATCGCGCTCGCGGCCGTCATCTTCGGCCAGTGGCACCCGATCAAGGCGACCGCGGCGGCGCTGCTGTTCGGCTTCGCCTCGGCGCTGCAGCAGACGCTGGGCGCGATCGGCTCGCCCGTGCCGAGCGAGTTCATGCTCATGCTCCCGTACGTCGTCACGCTGCTCGCGGTCGCGGGCTTCATCGGGCAGTCGAGGGCGCCGGCCGCCAGCGGCAAGCCGTACGTGAAGCAATAGCGATGGCAGACATCGACTGGCCGGCGCTGCACGCCGCCGCCGTGGAGGCTGCGGGGCAGGCCTATGCGCCCTACTCCGGATTCCCCGTCGGTGCGGCCGCGCTCGTCGACGACGGCCGGCTCATCACGGGCGCCAACATCGAGAACGCCGCCTACGGCGTGACCCTGTGCGCGGAGTGCTCGCTCGTGAGCGCGCTCGTGATGAGCGGCGGCGGCAGGCTCGTCGCGTTCGCGTGCGTCAACGGAGCGGGGGAGCGGCTCATGCCGTGCGGCCGCTGCCGGCAGCTGCTGTTCGAGCACGCCGCACCCGACATGCTGCTCGACACGGTCAGCGGCATCCGCACGATCGATCAGGTGCTGCCCGACGCCTTCGGCCCTCGGCAGCTCGACGACTACGCGGCGCGCGACGGCGCCGGAGGGAACGAGGACCATGGCTGAGGCATTCGACGCGGTCGACATCATCCGCACGAAGCGCGACCGGGGCACGCTCTCGACGCCGCAGATCGACTGGCTCGTCGATGCCTACACGCGCGGCTACGTCGACGACCCGCAGATGGCGGCGCTCGCGATGGCCATCCTGCTCAACGGCATGGACCGCCGCGAGATCCACGACCTGACGATGGCGATGATCGCCTCCGGGGAGCGGATGGACTTCTCGTCGCTCGACGCGCCCACGGTCGACAAGCACTCCACCGGCGGCGTGGGCGACAAGATCACGCTGCCCCTCATGCCGCTCGTGGCCGCGTTCGGCGCCGCGGTGCCGCAGCTCTCGGGGCGCGGCCTCGGCCACACCGGCGGCACGCTCGACAAGCTCGAGTCGATCCCCGGCTGGCGCGCCGACCTGTCGAACGAGGCGATGCTCGAGCAGCTCCGCACCGTCGGCGGCGTCGTGTGCGCGGCAGGCGCCGGCCTCGCGCCCGCCGACAAGCGGCTCTACGCGCTCCGCGACATCACCGGCACGGTCGAGGCGATCCCGCTCATCGCATCCTCGATCATGTCGAAGAAGATCGCCGAGGGCACGGGCGCGCTCGTCCTCGACGTCAAGTTCGGGTCCGGCGCGTTCATGCAGGAGTTCGAGCGGGCGCGCGAGCTCGCCCTGACGATGGTCGAGCTCGGCCGCGACGCCGGCGTCGAGACGCGCGCGCTGCTCACGACGATGGACACCCCGCTCGGCCGCGCGATCGGCAACGCCAACGAGGTGCGCGAGTCGGTCGAGGTGCTCGCCGGCGGCGGGCCCGCCGATGTCGTCGAGCTGACCGTCGCGCTCGCGCGCGAGATGCTGGATGCGGTGGGCAAGGGCGATGCCGACGTCGAGGCCGCGCTCGCCGACGGTCGGGCGATGGACGTCTGGCGGCGGTTCGTCGTCGCGCAGGGCGGCGACCCGGATGCGGCGCTGCCGACCGCGAACGAGACGCACACCGTGGTCGCGGAGGTCGACGGCGTGCTCGCGCGCCAGGAGGCGCTGCCGTTCGGCATCGCCGCGTGGCGGCTCGGTGCGGGCCGTGCTCGCGCGAGCGACCCCGTGATCCACGCCGCCGGCATCGACCTGCACGTCAAGCCCGGCGACGCGGTGCGGAAGGGCGACCCGCTCTGGACGATCTCGGCGGACGACGCCTCGCGCATCCCGCGGGCGCTCGAGGCGCTCGAGGGCGCGTGGGAGCTCGCCGAGCCCGGCACCGCGATCGCGGTGCCCCCGATCGTGCGCGAGCGCATCGCCTGATCCCCGGCGCCGTCTGGCGCCGCGACGCGCCCGGTGGTTCACTGGGCGCACCACCACCGAGGAGCTCGACGTGACCTACCAGACCCCCGGCTCGCAGCCCGCGCCGTCCTACGGCTCCGGGTACCCGGCGGCCGAGCCGAAGACGCTCAGCATCGTGAGCCTCGCGCTCGGCCTCGCGTCGATCTTCCTCGGCATCTCCATCCTCGTGCCGATCGCGGGCATCATCGTCGGCGTGATGGCGCGCAAGCGCGAGCCGGCCGGGCGCACGATGGCGCTGTGGGGCATCTGGCTCAGCGTCGCGTCGCTCGTCATCGGCGCGCTGCTGTGGATCCTGGTCGGCGGCTTCATCCTGGCCGCCCTCGGCCTGGCTGCGGCAGGCGCCTGAGCCGACGACACCTCCCCGTAACCGGGGGCCGATACGATCATGGTCCAGCAGGAATCGACGACGGGGACGAGATGAGCCGGTACGAGGTCGACGGCGTCGACATCCAGACGCTGCCCAAGGTCAGCCTCCACGACCACCTCGACGGGGGGCTGCGGCCCCAGACGATCCTCGAGCTCGCGGACGAGATCGGCCTCGAGGTGCCCGCGGGCGACGCGGCCTCGCTCGGCGAGTGGTTCGCGGCCCAGTCGAACTCGGGCTCGCTGCCGGAGTACCTGAAGACCTTCGACATCACGACCGCCGTCATGCAGACCGAGCAGGGGCTGCACCGCGTCGCGAAGGAGTTCGTGCTCGACCTCGCCGAGGACGGCGTCGTCTACGGCGAGATCCGGTGGGCGCCCGAGCAGCACCTGCAGCGCGGCCTCTCGCTCGACCAGGCGGTCGAGGCGGTGCAGGCGGGCATCGAGGAGGCCATCGGGCTCGTCGCCACGCACGGCGGCCGCATCCGCGTCGGCCAGCTCATCAGCGCGATGCGCCACCTCGACCGCGGCGACGAGATCGCCGTGCTCGCGCTGCGGCACCGCGACCGCGGCGCGGTGGGCTTCGACATCGCCGGCCCCGAGTCCGGCTTCCCCGCCTCCCGCATGCAGTCGGCCTTCGACATCCTCGCGAAGGCGCACTTCCCGGCCACCGTGCACGCGGGCGAGGGCGACGGGCTCGCGTCGATCGCCGACGCGCTGTTCGCCGGCCGCGCGCTGCGCCTCGGCCACGGCACCCGCATCGCCGAGGACATCCAGGTGGAGGAGGAGACCGACGACGCGATCGTCGTGCGCCTCGGCGAGCTCGCCGAATGGGTGAAGGATCGCCAGATCGCCCTCGAGGTGAGCCCCTCCTCCAACCTCCAGACCGGCACCATCGCCCAGTGGGGCGCGTCGCTCGACGACCACCCGATCGATCTGCTGCACCAGCTCGGCTTCTGCGTCACGGTGAACGTCGACAACCGCCTGCAGTCGAGCACGACGCTCACGCGCGAGCTCGGACTGCTCGTCGAGACCTTCGACTGGGACCTCGACGACATCGAGCAGGTCACGCAGAACGCCGCCGCGAGCGCGTTCTGCTCGTTCGAGGAGCGCGAGGACCTCGCCGACGAGATCGCCGACGGGTTCGACAACCTCCGATGACGCTGCCGCTCGACGAGGCGACCTTCTCGCCAGGGGTCCGGGCCGCCGACTGGCGCGCCGCCGTGCGCGCCGCCGGGGTCGACCTCGTGACCGCGCACGCGGTCGGTCGGGCCTACGTCGAGGAGCTCGTGCAGCAGATCGAGGAGGCCGGCCCGTACTGCGTCGTCGCGCCCGGCGTGGCGGTGCCGCACGCGAAGGCGAGCGCCGTGGTGCGACGCGACGCGCTCGCGATCGTCGTGCTCGAGGAGCCGGTCGCGTTCGGCCACCCCCACAACGACCCCGTGCGCGTCGTCATCGGGCTGGCCGCGACGAGCCCGCGCCAGCACCTGCGCATGCTCGCCGAGCTCGCCAACGCGCTCGACGCATCCGGGGTCACCGAGGCGCTCGCGACGGCGACGACGCGCGACGAGGCGATCGCCGCCCTCCGCCGCTGACCCACGGCGCGCGCTGCATCAGGCGCGGGCCGCCGCACGGTAGGCGGCCG
>JBNJKM010000006.1:0-229692 GCA_051751085.1 Actinomycetota bacterium
CCTAGCGGTCGCAGCTCGCCTCGCGGTCAGTGACCGCTGTGCGTGTCGTCGACCGCGATGCCGTGCTCGCCGTGCGGCTGCGCGAACGCGCCGGCGTGGGTGCCCGAGAGCGCCATGGTGGTGACCACCGCGACGGCGGCAGCGGAGGTCAGCAGACCCAGCACCGTGAGGCCCGGGCTCGCCTCGGCGTCGTGCTGGCGACCGGCGAGCAGCAGTGCGGCCGCGCCGATCGCGAGCGCCGACTCGGCGAGCAGCGGGGCGAAGGGGAGCGAGGCGGCCTCAGCGGGCGCGACCAGCAGCGTTCCGAGCCAGAGCAAGGTCGGGAGGAGCAGCGGGACCGCCACGAGCCCCGGTCGCCAGCGGCTGCCCCGCAGCGCCGCGACGAACACGGCCGCTTGACCTGCTCCGGCGGCGAGCATCGGGACCGCGAGCCAGGGGGTGGCCGCGGCGCCCACCGCGAGAGCGATGAGCGCCGCGCCGAGCGCTGCCACGGCACCCCACATCCGTGCCAGCGCTGCCATCGGTCAGACCGTCGCGCGTCGTGCGGTCGTGCCCTTGTCGAGGGCCAGGCCCACGCCGAGCAGCACGATCGCCGAGGCGAGGTGCAGGAAGTGGTCGGCCGTGTTGAGCGCCAGGATGTTGAGCGCGGTGTCGACGATGAAGAAGCCGACGATGCCGAGCAGCAGGTAGACCGCGCCCACCGTCGTGTTCGTGGCCTTCGCCGCCGACGTGCTGCGCAGGCCCGCGATGAGCAGCGCTGCGCCGATCGCGAGGTGCGCGATGTTGTGCAGGTGGTTGACCTGGAAGACGCCGAGCAGCAGGCCGCCCTCCTGGCCGACGACGTTGCCGCCTGCCACGAAGAGGCCGAGCACGCCGACGAGCAGGTAGACGGCGCCGAAGATCGTGGCGACGAGACGGTTGGGGGACTGTCCGATGGAGGACTGCCGGTTCGGGGACTGAGTCATGATCTCTCCTTGTGCGTGAGCCGGTGTCGGCTCGCTGTGTCGCCCGGTGCAGGCGGTGCGCCGGGATGGCGCGGTATTCGTCGGTCGGTGTTCGGAGCGAGGACCGTTCCGGATTGCCTCGGGGTACAGGATCGCTGTCGGTCGCTCCATGCACAATGGGAGCATGGTGGGAATCGAGGGCGACACCCTCAGCGATGCGAACGCTCGAGCGCAGGAGCTGCGCGCCAGGATCGAGGAGGCGAGCGCGGCCTACTACGACCGCGACACGGCGATCATGGACGACGCGGCCTACGACGCGCTCGTCCACGAGCTCGACGAGCTCGAGCGCGCGCATCCCGAGCTGCAGAGCCAGGACTCGCCGACGCAGACGGTGCAGGGCGGCGCCGGCGGCGGCCTGCCCACGATCGAGCACCGCGAGCGCATGCTCAGCCTCGACAACGTCTTCTCGGTCGACGAGCTGCGCGAGTGGTGCGCGAAGGCCGAGTCGTCCGCGGGCAGGCCGGTCGCGTGGCTCACCGAGCTGAAGATCGACGGGCTCGCGATCGCGCTGCGCTACGAGCACGGCGTGCTGACCTCGGCCGCCACCCGAGGCGACGGCCGTGTGGGCGAGGTCGTCACGACGAACGCCGTGCGCGTCGCCGGCCTGCCGGAGCGCCTGGCGGGCACCGGGCATCCGCCGCTCGTCGAGGTGCGCGGCGAGGTGTTCATCCCCGTGGCGGCCTTCGAGCGGCTGAACGCGCTGCAGGCGGAGCTCCGCGGCCGATCGGTCGAGGAGGACCGCGCGAAGTGGGAGCGGAAGCCGGCCGCGAGCCGCGGTGGCTTCGACGAGGAGAAGGCGGCCGACCGGGCGGCGAAGCGGTTCCCGGCGTTCGCGAACCCGCGCAACGCCGCGTCCGGCGGCCTGCGCCAGCAGCTCGAGAAGAAGAGCGGGCTCGAGCGGGAGGCGGGCGACGAGCGCATCGCAGCGCTCGCGATGTACGTGCACGGCTTCGGAGCCTGGCCCGACCCGCCCGTGGAGGCGCAGAGCGAGGTGTATGCGCGGCTGGCGGAGTGGGGCCTGCCGACGAGCCCGCACGTCGAGGTGCTGCGCGGCATCGACGAGGTCGTCGACTACGTCGATCGCTTCGGCGAGCGGCGCCACTCGGTCGAGCATCAGCTCGACGGCATCGTCGTGAAGGTCGACGAGCTCGCCCTCCACGACGAGCTCGGCATCACGAGCCGCGCGCCGCGCTGGGCGATCGCGTACAAGTACCCGCCCGAGGAGGTGCACACGAAGCTCCTCGACATCGTGGTGAGCGTCGGCCGCACCGGTCGCGCGACGCCCTACGCCAACATGGAGCCCGTGCAGGTCGCCGGCTCCGTCGTGCGCCAGGCCACGCTCCACAACCAGGACGTTGTGCGGGTCAAGGGCGTGCTCATCGGCGACACCGTGGTGCTGCGCAAGGCGGGCGACGTCATCCCCGAGGTGCTCGGCCCCGTCGTCGAGCTGCGCGACGGCTCGGAGCGCGAGTTCGTCATGCCCGAGCAGTGCCCGGAGTGCGGCACGACCCTGCGGCCCATGAAGGAGGGCGACGTCGACCTGCGCTGCCCGAACGCGAAGGACTGCCCCGCCCAGGTGCGCGGCCGCGTGGAGCACATCGGCAGCCGCGGAGCGCTCGACATCGAGGCGCTCGGCGAGGTCACGGCCGCGGCGCTCACGCAGCCGAGCGTGCCGGCCGAGCCGCCGCTGCCGACCGAGGCGGGGCTCTTCGCGCTCACGCTCGACACGCTCGTGCCCATCGAGGTGGTCGTCCGCGACGCCGAGACCGGGCAGCCGAAGCTCGACGACGCGGGCGAGCCGGTCGTGCGCCGGCCGTTCCAGCGCCTCGCGACCGCGGCGGAGCGCAAGGCGGGCGCCCAGGGGCCGCAGCCGTCGAAGCAGGCCGAGACGCTGCTCGCCGAGCTCGAGCGCGCGAAGACGAAGGACCTCTGGCGGCAGCTCGTCTCGCTCAACATCCGCCACGTCGGCCCCGTCGCGGCCCGTGCGCTCGCCGACTGGTTCGGATCGCTCGCGGCGATCGAGGCCGCGACCCCCGAGGAGCTCGCGCAGGTCGAGGGCGTCGGGCCGATCATCGCCGACGCGGTCATCGAGTGGCTCGCCGTCGACTGGCACCGCGAGATCGTGCAGGCGTGGCGGGATGCGGGGGTGCGGTTCGCGACGCCGGACCACCCGGGTCCGGGAGCCGCCGGCGAGCGCGGCGGCGTCCTCGCCGGCCTCACCGTCGTCGCGACCGGCACGCTCGAGGGCTACACCCGCGAGGGCGCGCAGGAGGCGATCATGGCCGCGGGCGGCAAGGCCGCATCGAGCGTGTCGAAGAAGACCGACTTCGTCGCGGCCGGTCCAGGCGCCGGCTCGAAGCTCGGCAAGGCCGAGGATCTCGGCATCCGCATCCTCGACGCGGCGCAGTTCCGCGTGCTCGTCGAGCAGGGACCCGACGCGCTGCCGGCGCTCGCGGTCCAGTCGACGGACGAGCCTGCGTCGACGGACGGGGAGGCGTGATGGACGCGATCGCCGTGCTCACGGAGGCCCTCTCGCGCATCCCCGACGAGGCGCGGCGCGCCGTCGAGGGGCTCTCTCCCGAGCAGCTGGTGACTCCACCCGCACGCGGCGCGAACACCATCGGCTGGCTCGTCTGGCACCTCGCGCGCGGGCAGGACGCGCAGATCGCCGATGTCGCCGGCACCGAGCAGGTGTACGTCGCCGGCGGCTGGGCGGCGCGCTTCGGCCTCGACGCCGACGCGGACGACACGGGCTACGGCCACGACGAGCGCCAGGTGCGCGCGGTGCGGCCCGAGTCCGCGGAGGCGCTGCTCGACTACCTCGACGCCGTCCACGAGGCGACGCTGCGCTGGCTCGGCACGCTCACCGACGGCGACCTCGATCGCGTCGTGGACGACGCGTGGGATCCGCCCGTGACGCTCGGCGCGCGGCTCGTGAGCATCATCGACGACGACGTGCAGCACGCCGGACAGGCGGCGTACGCGCGCGGGCTGCTCGGCGCGTGATCGACCGGCTCGCGATCGAGGGCTACCGCTCGATCCGCTCGCTCGTCGTCGACCTCGCACCGCTCACGGTCGTCACCGGCCGCAACGGCACCGGCAAGTCGAGCCTCTACCGCGCGCTGCGCCTGCTCGCGGCGGCAGGCCAGGCGCGCGCGGTCGGCGAGCTCGCGGCCGACGGCGGGCTCGACGCGGTGCGCTGGGCGGGCCCGGAGCGGATCGCGCGATCCGTGCGCGAGGGCGGGCCGACCGAGGGCCTCATGCGGTCGGGTCCCGTCGCGGTCCGGCTCGGCTTCGGCGCCGCCGACGACCTCGGGTACGCCGTCGACCTCGGGCTCCCGGTGCCGCAGTCGAGCGAGGGCGCGCTGTGCATGTTCGATCGCGATCCCGACATCAAGCAGGAGCACGTCTTCGCCGGTCTCGACCCGCGGCCGGCGAGCGTGCTCGTCGAGCGGCGCGGCGCCCTCGTGCGCGCCCGCGGGGACGCCGGGTGGCGCGAGCTCACGCGCGGGATGGCGCCGTGGAGCTCGGTGCTCGACGAGCAGGCCGGTGCCCCGGATGCGCCGGAGATCGCGGGCGTGCGCCGCACGATGCGCGGGTGGCGGTTCCACGACGCGTTCCGGACCGACGGGGGAGCGCCGGCCCGGCAGCCGCAGGTCGGCACGCGCAGCCCGCGGCTCGACGACGACGGCGCGAACCTCGCCGCGGTGCTGCGCACCTCGATCGAGGCGGGATTCGACCGCGAGATCGAGCGGTCGATCGCCGAGGCGTTCGACGGCTCGCGGCTCGAGATCGGGCTGCACGACGGGCGCATGACGCCCGCGCTGCGGCAGCAGGGGATGCTGCGCGCGATGACGGCCCCGGAGCTCTCGGACGGCACGCTCCAGTTCCTGCTGCTCGTCGCGGCGCTCACGTCGGTCGAGCGGCCGAGCCTCATCGTGCTCAACGAGCCGGAGCGCAGCCTGCATGCGGAGCTCGTCGCGCCGCTCGCCGCGCTCATCCGCAGGGCGAGCGAGCAGACGCAGGTGATCGTCGTCACGCACCAGCGGCAGCTCGCCGAGGCGCTCGGCGGCACGGGCGTCGAGCTCGAGAAGGCGCACGGTGAGACGCTCGTCGCGGGCCGCGAGGGCCCGCTCGACCAACCGGCCTGGCACTGGCCGAAGCGCTGACCGACGCGGTCGGTACGCTGGAGCGCATGCCTGACGACCGCCCGGAGCCGCGACTCGTGTTCGTGCACGGCACCGGCCACGTCGGTCGAGCGGCGTTCCCGCAGCAGGCCGAGGCGTTCCCGAGTGCAGCCTTCCCCGTGCTGCCCGGCTACGGCGACGAGGAGCCCGCTGTCGGCGACGTCGCCGCGGGCGCGCACGCGCTGGCCATGCGCGCGGCCGACGCGGACGGGCTCGTCGGCTTCAGCTACGGCGGTGTGGTCGCGACGATGGCGGGATCGATGGAGCCGCCCCGCGCGCTCGTGCTCATCGAGCCGGCGCTCTTCCAGCTCTCGGCGCACCGCCCGGCGACCGCTCGCCTCATCGAGCGGCTCGAGCCCATCTACCTCGACGCGACGCTCACCGACGCCACGTTCGAGCGCGCCTTCATGATCGTGCTCGACGGCCACGACCTCGGGCCGGCGGTCACGCCCACGGCGCTCCGCTCCTCGAAGCGCGCGCGGCTCCACGGCGCGCCGTGGCGGCACCCCGTCGAGGCCGCCGTGATCGCCGAGACGCCGACGCTCGTGCTCACGGGCGGCTGGAACGAGGAGTACGAGGAGGTCGCGGCCGCGCTCGTCGAGCTCGGTGCCGCGCACGAGGTGCTCCCGGGCCACGGCCACCGCGTGATCGACCACCCCGACTGCTCCGACCGCATCCGCGCGTTCGTCACCGCGGTCTAGAAGAGCGTCGCCGCCGCGAGCATCGGCTCGCCCGAGGTGCTCGGCAGCTGCTTCGCCCGGTCGCCCTGCTTCGCCCGGTTGCTCTGCTTGGCCCGGTTGCTGGGGGCGACCGCCGAGATGCCCGTGCCGGGCGCGACGACCGTGCGGCCGAGCCCGTGGCGCCGCTGCAGCGGCCGGATGCGGTCGCGCAGCCACGACCGGTACTCGGGGTGCGCATAGGAGCCGAACCGGCCGCGCGCATCGCGGTAGACGCGGTCGTAGAGCGGCAGCAGCTCGCTGTGCTCCTCGCGCAGCCACGCGAGGTACCACTCGCGCGCGCCCGGCCGGAGGTGCAGCGCGCTCGCGATGGCGCTCGTCGCCCCGGCATCGGCGATCGCGGCGAACGCCTGCTCGAGGTGCGCGCGCGTGTCGGTGAGGCCGGGCAGGATCGGCATCGCGAAGACGGCGCAGTCGAGGCCGGCGTCGCGCACGGCGCGCACCGTCTCGAGCCGCGAGCGCGTCGTGGGCGTGCCCGGCTCGACCTGCTGCTGCAGCTCGTCGTCGAAGATGGCGATCGACATCGCGATCGACACCGGCACGTCGCGCGCGATCGACGCGAGCAGCGGGACGTCGCGCCGCAGCAGCGTGCCCTTCGTGAGGATCGAGATCGACGCGCCGTGACGGGCGAGCGCCCGCAGCACGCCCGGCATGAGCCGGTACCGGCCCTCGGCGCGCTGGTACGGGTCGGTGTTCGTGCCGAGCTGCACGGCATCGACGTCGCGGCGCAGGCCGGCCAGCTCGCGCTCGAGCACCTCCACGAGGTTGGCCTTCACGACGATGCGGGAGTCGAAGTCGGCGCCCGCGTCGAGGTCGAGGTAGGTGTGCGTGTTGCGGGCGAAGCAGTAGCGGCACGCGTGCTGGCAGCCGCGGTAGGGGTTGATGGTCCACGCGCCGCCCATGAAGCCGTCGCCCGCGACGCGGTTCAGGGCGCTCTTCGCGGTCACCTCGAGGAACGAGGCGCCGTCGAAGCCGGGCGTCGGCCACGACTCCAGCACGCTGCCGCGCTCCTCGAGCCCCGGCAGCGCATCCGCGTCGACGTGCGTCGCCGTCTGTCCCTCCCACCGCATGACCATCATTCGAACACACGTTCGAGGTGATCGCAAGGTGCACCCCGGCGCGGCGGCTAGGGTGCTGGTCGTGGGGCTGACGGTGCGGATGCGAGTGCTGCGTCCCGTGCTCTGGGTCGTGTTCATCGTGGTCGGCGGCCTGTTCATCACGACCCGCGCGCTGCGGAGGCCGGTCGCCGTCTGGCTCGACGTGCCGCTCGAGCAGGGCGGCTGGGCGCTGCTCGTCGCCGCCGGGGCGATCGCCACGATCGGCCTCGGCGGCGCCTCGCTCTGGCACGCCCTCATGCTGCCGCGGCTCGTGCGCGTGCGCCGCGTCGACCGGCTCATCGCCGCGCTCGGCATCGGCATGGCGCTGCTCGCGGCGGCGATCGTCGTCGCGGCCGCCGTCGACCCGCCGCTCGCCCGCGCGCTCCTGCTGCTGGGCCTGCCGCTGTGGGCCGCGGGCATCGGCGTCGCCGGGCTCGCGCTCGCCATGCTCGTGCACGCTCGAGCCTCCCGCACGCCGCCGGCGCCGGCCACCGTGCTCATCCTCGGCGCCGGGCTGCGCGGGCGCGAGGTGGGGCCGCTGCTGCGCCGGCGCGTCGAGCGGGGCGCCGAGGTCTGGCGCGCCGCGACTGCGCGGCGGCCGGATGCTCGGATCGTCGTGTCGGGCGGGCAGGGACCGGACGAGGTGCGCACGGAGGCCTCCGCGATGGCCGAGCACCTCGTGCAGCACCTCGGCGTGCCGACCTCCGTCATCGACGTGGAGGAGGCGTCGACGACGACGCGCGAGAACCTGCGGCTCTCGAGGCCGCTCGTGCGGGCGCCGCTCGCGGTGGTCACGAGCGAGTACCACGCGTACCGCACCGCGGGGCTGCTCGCGGAGGCCGGCATGCAGGGCAGCGTCGTCGGCGCGTGGACGCGCCCCTCGTACCGCCCGGGCGCGATCGTGCGCGAGGCGCTCGCCATCGCCGCCGACCTGCGCTGGTGGTGCCTCGGCGCGGCGATCGTGCTCGAGGGGCTCGCGATCTGGGCGGTGCTGGCCTCGTCGTAGCGGCATGGGCGACCGGTGCCGCCACCGTAGGATTGAGCGAACCCCCGCCGCCGAGGAGGAGACGCATGTCCGAGATCACCCGCGAGGACGTCCAGCACCTGGCTGGACTCGCTCGCATCGCGCTCACCGACGACGAGGTGACGAGCCTGACGACCGAGCTCTCCGCCATCGTCGACGCGATCGCCACCGTGCGCGAGATCGCCGGCGACGACGTCCCCGCCACGAGCCACCCCGTGCCGCTCACGAACGTGCTCCGCGACGACGCCGTGGGCGAGACGCTCACGTACGAGCAGGCCTTCGCCGGCGCGCCCAGCCACGACGGCGAGCGCTTCCGCGTCTCGGCGATCCTGGGGGAGGAGCAGTGAGCGGGCACCGAGCAGTGAGCGACCTCACCCGCCTCGCCGGCCACGAGCTCGCCGGCCTGCTCGCCGCCGGCGACGTCTCGAGCGTCGAGGCGACCCAGGCGCACCTCGACCGCATCGCCGCGGTCGACGGCGAGATCCACGCGTTCCTGCAGGTCAACGATGGCGCGCTCGACCAGGCGCGCTCGATCGACGAGCGCCGCGCCGCCGGCGAGGAGCTGCACCCGCTCGCGGGTGCCCCCGTCGCGATCAAGGACGTGCTCTGCACGATCGGCATGCCCTCGACCGCCGGCTCGCGCATCCTCGAGGGCTGGATCCCGCCCTACGACGCGACCGTGGTCGCGCGGCTCAAGGCCGCCGGCCTCGTCGCCCTCGGCAAGACGAACATGGACGAGTTCGCGATGGGCTCGTCGACGGAGCACTCCGCCTTCGGCCCGACCCGCAACCCGTGGGACACCGACCGCATCCCGGGCGGCTCCGGCGGCGGCTCGGCGGCCGCGGTCGCGGCGTTCGAGGCGCCCTTCGCGCTCGGCTCCGACACGGGCGGCTCCATCCGCCAGCCTGCGGCCGTCACCGGCACCGTCGGCGTCAAGCCCACCTACGGCGGCGTGAGCCGCTACGGCGCGATCGCGCTCGCGTCGAGCCTCGACCAGGTCGGCCCCGTCACGCGCACGGTGCTCGACTCGGCGCTCATCCACGACATCATCGGCGGGCACGACCCGCACGACTCCACGAGCCTCCAGCGCGAGTGGCCGTCGTTCACCGCCGCCGCCCGTGAGGGCGCGGCGTCCGGCAGCCTCGCGGGCATCCGCGTCGGCGTCGTCAAGGAGCTCGACTCCGAGGGCATCGCCGACGACGTGCAGGCGCGCTTCGGCGAGACCGTGCAGCTGCTCACGGATGCGGGGGCGGAGGTCGTCGAGGTCTCGTGCCCGTCGTTCGCGTACTCCGTGGCCGCCTACTACCTCATCCTCCCCGCGGAGGCCTCGAGCAACCTCGCCCGCTTCGACTCGGTGCGCTTCGGCCTGCGCGTCGAGCAGCCGGGCCAGACCGTCGAGGACGTCATGGCGGCGAGCCGCGAGGCGGGCTTCGGCGCAGAGGTGAAGCGCCGCATCATCCTGGGCACCTACGCGCTCTCCGCCGGCTACTACGACGCCTACTACGGCTCTGCGCAGAAGGTGCGCACGCTCATCCAGCGCGACTTCGACGCCGCCTTCGAGCAGGCCGACCTCCTCATCAGCCCCGCGGCGCCCACGACCGCGTTCAAGCTCGGCGAGAAGCTCGACGACCCGCTCGCGATGTACGTCAACGACATCACGACGATCCCCGCGAACCTCGCGGGCATCCCCGGCATGGGGCTGCCCATGGGGCTCGGCGACGACGGACTGCCGGTGGGGCTGCAGATCCTCGCGCCCATGTTCGAGGACGAGCGGCTCTACCGCGCCGGCGCGGCCATCGAGGCGCTGCTCGCCGACCGCTGGGGCGGCATCCTCACGACGAAGGCACCGGCACTCACGGAGGCGACGCGATGAAGGACAGGCTGATGGACTTCGACCGGGCGCTCGAGCTCTTCGAGCCGGTCATGGGCTTCGAGGTGCACGTCGAGCTCGGCACGCGCACGAAGATGTTCTCGGCGGCGCCCAACCCCGCGCACCCGGACTTCCACGACGTGGAGCCGAACACGCTCATCGATCCGCTGAGCCTGGGGCTGCCGGGCAGCCTGCCGGCCGTGAACGAGCTGGCCGTGCGCTACTCGATCGCGCTCGGGCTCGCGCTGAACTGCGAGATCGCCACCTCGAGCCGGTTCGCGCGGAAGAACTACTTCTACCCGGACACGCCGAAGAACTACCAGATCTCGCAGTACGACGAGCCCATCGCGTTCGAGGGCTCCGTCGAGATCGAGCTCGCCGACGGCCGGCAGCTCACGATCCCGATCGAGCGCGCGCACATGGAGGAGGACGCGGGCAAGCTCACGCACGTCGGCGGCTCCACCGGGCGCATCCAGGGCGCCGAGTACTCGCTGGTCGACTACAACCGCGCCGGCGTGCCGCTCGTCGAGATCGTCACGAAGCCGATCTTCGGCGGCGAGCACTCCTCGCCCGAGATCGCGAAGGCCTACGTGGCGACGATCCGCGACATCGTGCTCTCGCTCGGCATCTCCGAGGCGCGCATGGAGCGCGGCAACCTCCGCTGCGACGCCAACGTGAGCCTGCGCCCGCGCGGTCAGGAGCGGCTCGGCACGCGGACCGAGACGAAGAACGTCAACTCCATGCGCTCGGTCGAGCGCGCGGTGCGCTACGAGATCCAGCGGCAGGCGGCGATCCTCGCCGACGGCGGCACGATCATCCAGGAGACGCGGCACTGGCACGAGGACACGGGCACGACGAGCCCCGGCCGTCCCAAGTCCGACGCCGACGACTACCGCTACTTCCCGGAGCCCGACCTGCTGCCGATCGCGCCGAGCCGCGAGCTCGTCGAGGAGCTGCGCGCGCAGCTGCCCGAGCAGCCCGTCGCCCGGCGCCGCCGGCTGAAGGCCGACTGGGGCTTCGCCGACCTCGAGTTCCAGGACGTCGTGAACGGCGACATGCTGCACCTCGTCGAGGCCACTGTGGCCGCGGGTGCCGCGCCGCAGGCCGCGCGCAAGTGGTGGACGGGCGAGATCGCGCGCGTCGCCAACGAGCGCGGCGTCGAGGCGTCGACGCTCGTCGAGCCCGCGCACGTCGCCGAGCTGCAGCGGCTCATCGACGAGGGCGCGCTCACCGACCGGCTCGCGCGCCAGGCGCTCGAGGGCGTCATGGCGGGAGAGGGCAGCCCCGGCGAGGTCGCCGCCGCTCGCGGCTTGCAGGTCGTCACGGACGAGTCCGCGCTCATCGCGGCCGTCGACGAGGCGCTCGCGGCGCAGCCCGATGTGCTGCAGAAGATCCGCGACGGCAAGGTGCAGGCCGCGGGCGCCGTCATCGGCGCCGTGATGAAGGCCATGCGCGGCCAGGCCGACGCCGCACGGGTGCGCGGGATAGTACTCGAGCGCGCCGCACGATAGTCAGGCAACCTCCCAGGAATTCTCAATGAATCGGGGTACGCTTTTCATGACCCCGCAGAGCGCGGGGGCACGGCGGGACCACACCATGTTCCGCCGCGACACGGAAGGATCACTCACATGGGATTCCTCGTCTTCCTCATCTTCGGCCTCATCGCCGGCGCACTGGCCAAGCTGATCCTGCCCGGCAAGCAGGGCGGCGGCTGGATCACGACGCTCATCCTCGGCGTCGTCGGCGCCATGCTCGGCGGCTGGATCGCCGGTGGCATCTTCAACCTCGACATCTACAACAGCTTCTTCGAGCCGCTCGCCTGGGTCTTCGCGATCGGTGGCGCGATCCTCGTGCTGCTCATCTGGGGCCTCGTCACGAAGAACCGCGGCCGTTCGCGCGCCTGATCTGACGCACACGGAGGGGGCTGCCTACGGGCAGCCCCCTTCTGCGTGTCCGGGCGCGATCCGGCACCCGTCGCCCAGTTGAGCGTTTGCGTCCGAGTTGCGCTCGACTCGGACGCAAACCCTCAACCCGCGGATCCTGCTCGCCGGGCTGTTGAGGGTTCGCGTCCGAGTTGGCCTCGACTCGGACGCAAACCCTCAACCGGCGGATGCGGCTGGAGGCAGGCGGCAGGCGTGCTCAGGCCAGGCCGGCGAAGGCCGCGATCTCGTCGAGGTGATCGAGGTCGGTGAGGTCGAGCACCTGCAGGTAGACGCGCTCGACGCCTGCCTCCGCGAGCTCGCCGAGGCGGTCCTCGACCTCGGCGAGGCTGCCCGCGATGCCGTGCTCCCGCAGCTCCTCCGGCTCCCGGCCGATCGCCGCGGCACGACGCGCGAACGTCGCCGCGTCGTCGCCCACGACCGCGACGAGCGCCGCCGAGCGCACGATCGGCCGCGTGCGCTCCTCCCGCTCGATCGCTCGATCGAGCGCCGCGAACAGCGGGCGGATGCGGTCGAGGGCCGGGAAGGGCAGGTTGTGCTCGTCGGCGAACTCGGCAGCGAGCCGCGGCGTGCGGCGCTCGCCGAGGCCGCCGACGATGACCGGCAGCCGCTCCTGCGTCGGCTTCGGCAGCGCGGGCGCGTCCTCGAGTCGGTAGTGCTCGCCCTCGAACGAGAAGCGCGCACCGGCAGGCGTCTCCCACAGCCCCGTCACGATCGCGAGCTGCTCCTCGAGCAGGTCGAAGCGCCGCTCGGGGAAGGGGATGCCGAACGCGGCGTGCTCCTCGGCGAACCAGCCCGTGCCGAGCCCGAGCTCGACGCGGCCGCCCGACATCTGGTCGACGTTCGCGACCTGCACGGCGAGGATCCCGGGCAGCCGGTACGTGACCGACGACACGAGCGTGCCGAGCCGCACCCGCTGGGTGTCGCGAGCGAGGCCCGCGAGCGTCGTCCACGCATCCGTCGGTCCGTAGCCCGGATCGCCGTCGCCCATGCGCAGGTAGTGGTCGGAGCGGAAGAAGCCGTCGAAGCCCAGCTGCTCGGTGCGCTGCGCGACCGCGAGGAGCTCGTCGTAGGAGGCGCCCTGCTGGGGCTCGGTGAAGATGCGGAGGTCCATGGCCCGAGCCTACGGATGCCGGCTCACCGAGCGCCGAGCGCCTCGTCGGAGAGCCACAACCCAGGCGGAACGCCGCGCGGGCTCTGCCACCATCGGGACATGGACTTCGGCTACTCGCTCGGCTACTGGAAGGCCGGCCCGCCCGCCGGCGCGCTCGACGTGGTGCAGGAGGCGGAGCGGCTCGGCTTCGACTCCGTGTGGACGGCCGAGGCGTACGGGTCGGATGCGTTCACGCCCCTCGCATGGTGGGGAGCGTCGACGTCGACCATCAAGCTCGCGACCGGCATCGCCCAGCTCTCCGCTCGCACGCCCGCGTCGACCGCGATGACCGCGATGACGCTCGACCACCTCTCGGGCGGGCGCGTCATCCTCGGTCTGGGCATCAGCGGGCCGCAGGTCGTGGAGGGCTGGTACGGCCAGCCGTTCCCGAAGCCGCTCGCCCGCACCCGGGAGTACGTCGCCATCCTGCGCAGCATCATGGCGCGCGAGGCGCCCGTGACGGCGCCGGGTCCGCAGCTGCCGCTGCCGCGCACGGGCGAGGGCACGACGGGGCTCGGCAAGCCGCTGCGGTCGACGCTCCACCCCGTGCGCCCGCACATCCCGATCCACCTCGCGGCGGAGGGACCGCGCAACACCGCGCTCGCCGCCGAGATCGCCGACGGCTGGCTGCCGTTCCTCTTCTCGCCCGCGAGCGACGCCGACGCGCGCGCCCTGCTCGCCGAGGGCTTCGCGCGGCGCGACGCGAGCCTGCCCGGCCAGGAAGCGTTCGAGGTCTCGGTGCCCGTGCCGATCGTCGTGGACGACGACCTCGAGGCGGCGGCCGACCGGCTGCGGCCGATGATCGCGCTCTACGTCGGCGGCATGGGCGCGAAGGGCGCGAACTTCCACTTCGACGCCGTCGCCCGGCTCGGGTTCGAGGCCGAGTGCGCCGAGATCCAAGGGCTCTACCTCGCCGGCCGGAAGGCCGAGGCGATCGCGGCGGTGCCGACCCGGCTCGTCGACGAGATCGCGCTCATCGGGCCGGCCGAGCGCATCCGGGACGGGCTCGAGCGCTGGGAGGCGTCGGTCGTCACGCGCATCCTCGTGCAGGGCGACGTCGAGGCGCTGCGGGCGATCGCGCAGCTGCGCGGCTGACGGCCCCCGCGCGCCTCGGCCGCGCCCCCGAGCCCGCCGCGTAGGCTCGGCCGGTGCCGAACGACATGCGCTTCGACTGGGATGGCTGGGGCGGCGACGTGCTGTCGCCCGAGGCGAAGGCTGCCCGGGCGCCCGTGCCGCCCAAGCGCGTGCCCGCGGAGCGCGGCCTCGTCGTCGAGCGGCACGACGGCTGGGTGGGCGCCGTCGTCCGGGTCGAGACGGGCAACGTCCACCTCGAGGACCGGCGCGCCAAGGTGCGCGCCTTCCCGCTCGGTCGCGGCTTCCTCGTCGACGGGGTCGAGGTCGAGCTCGTGCCCGCGGTCGCGCGCCAGCAGGCAGCGACGCGCACCGCGTCCGGCTCGCGCGCGGTCGGCGACGTGCGGGCGCGCGTCGCGCTGCCCAGCCGCATCCTCGTCGAGGGCGTCCACGACGCCGAGCTCGTCGAGCAGGTCTGGGGCCACGACCTGCGGGTCGAGGGCGTCGTCGTCGAGCCGCTGCACGGCGCGGACGACCTGGCCGGCATCGTCGCCGAGTTCGCCCCGACGGCCGAGCGGCGCCTCGGCATCCTGCTCGACCACCTCGTGCGCGGCTCGAAGGAGACCCGCATCGCCGAGGCCGTGCTGCGCGGCCCGCACGGCGCGCACGTGCGCATCGTCGGGCATCCCTACATCGACATCTGGCAGGCGATCAAGCCCGCGCGGCTCGGCATCCAGGCGTGGCCGGATGTGCCGAAGGGCGAGGACTGGAAGCGCGGCACGCTGCGGCGGCTCGGCATGCCGCACGAGTCGCAGGAGGACGTCGGCCGCGCGTGGCAGCGCATCCGCTCGCGCGTGCGCGACTGGAACGACCTCGAGCCGGCGCTCCTCGCTCGCGTCGAGGAGCTCATCGACTTCGTGACGACGAACCGCCACTGAGGCGGGCGCCGGCTACGCGAGCGGCGGCACCTCGACGAGCTGCGGCAGCTTCGGGTCGCGCCCGTCGCCGGAGGAGCGGCCGGTGAAGCGGCGGCCGAGCCACGGGAGCACGAATTCGCGGTAGTAGGCGAGGTCGCGGCGGCCCTCCGCGGTGCTCGCGCCCGCGAGGTCGCGCCAGCTCACGGGGGCATCGACGTCGAGCGCGCGGAGCACGTTGCGGGCGACGTGCGCGTGCCCGGCGGCGTTGAGGTGCAGCCGGTCGCTGGACCAGAAGCGCGGGCTGCGCAGCTCCACGTCGGACCAGTTGTCGACGTAGGGCGCGTCGAGGTCGGCCGTGCGCGCGACGACGGCGCGGGCGAGCGCGTCGCCTCGGCGCTGCATCGCGGCACCGAGCGGCATGACGGCGCTCGGGTTGCCGCCCGAGAGCATGATGGGGCGGATGCCGGCGTCGGCGATGCGGTGCGCGGCCGCCGCGAGCCGCTCGCCGACATGCTCGATCGAGACCTTCGGCCGCAGGATGTCGTTGCCGCCGCCGTTGATGCTGATCGCGTCGGGGGCGAGCGCGATCGCGGCGTCGAGCTGCTCGTGCAGGATGCCGGCGAGCTTGCGGCCGCGGATGGCGAGGTTGGCGTAGCGCACCGGCTCGCCCTGGGCGGTCGCGAGGCCGGCGGCGACGAAGTCGGCCCAGCCGCGCACGCTGCCGTCGGGCAGCTCGTCGCCGACGCCCTCCGTGAAGCTGTCGCCGATGGCCACGAACGATCGGATGGGCTGCATCGCTCCAGCGTACGCGCGGCACCGAAGGCGCACGGCCGGGCTAGACTGGGCGCATCACGGGAGTCCGGTGCGCCGGGCTGAGAGGAAGGCCGAAGCCTTCGACCGTCAAACCTGATCTGGATCATGCCAGCGCAGGGAGGACACACACCCGTGCCACCCATCGAGGAAGGCACCGCAATGACCACCACCGCACCCGCGCCCGCGCGCACCCGCTCCAGCCGCTGGCGCGTCGTCGACATCGTCGTCGCCGCGGTCCTCGGCGTCGCCACAGGACTGCTGTTCGTGCTCTGGAACGGCGTCGGCTACGTCTGGTTCAGCGCCATGGACGCGCTCACCCCCGGCTTCGGCGGCCTCGCCGTCGGCATCTGGCTCATCGGCGGCGTGCTGGGCGGGCTCATCATCCGCAAGCCCGGCGCCGCGCTCTTCGTCGAGCTGCTCGCCGCGAGCGTCTCGATGCTGCTCGGCAGCCAGTGGTCGATCGAGACCGTCTACGCCGGCATCGCCCAGGGCCTCGGCGCCGAGCTCGTCTTCCTGCTCTTCGCCTACCGCCGCTTCGGCCTCCCCGTCGCGATGCTCGCCGGCGTCGGCGCCGCCGTCGCCGCCTGGACGCTCGAGCTGTTCACCTCCGGCAACCTCGCCAAGGGTGCCGAGTTCCTCGCGATCTACCTCGGCTGCCTCGCCGTCTCGGGCGCGCTGCTCGCGGGCCTCGTCGGCTGGCTCCTCACCCGCGCGCTCGCCGCCACGGGGGTGCTCGACCGCTTCGCATCGGGGCGGTCGCGCGGCCGGTGACCGGCTCCCGCATCCGCGCGCGCGGATGGGGCTGGCGGCACGCGAGCCGCGATGCGCCCGCCGTCGCCGGGCTCGACCTCGACGTCGAGCCCGGCGAGCGGGTGCTGCTGCTCGGCCCCTCCGGCGCCGGCAAGTCGACGCTGCTCGCGGCGCTCGCGGGCGTGCTCGGCGGCGACGACGAGGGCGACGAGACGGGCGAGCTCGCGGTCGACGGCGCGCATCCGGCGACGCGCCACGGCGAGGCCCACACCGCCGGCCTCGTGCTGCAGGACCCGCAGGCGAACACGATCATGTCGCGCGTGGGCGACGACGTGGCGTTCGGCTGCGAGAACCTCGCCGTGCCGCGCGACGAGATCTGGTCGCGCGTGCGCGCCGCGCTCGAGGCCGTCGGCCTCGACGTGCCGCTCGACCGCTCGACCGCCGCGCTCTCCGGCGGGCAGCGGCAGCGGCTCGCGCTCGCGGGCGTGCTCGCGATGCGGCCGGGCCTCATCCTGCTCGACGAGCCGACCGCCAACCTCGACCCGCACGGCGTCGTCGAGGTGCGGGATGCGGTGGCGCGCGTTGCGGCGGAGACCGGCGCGACGCTCGTCGTCGTCGAGCACCGCGTCGAGATTTGGTTGCCGGTCGTCGACCGGGTGGTCGTGCTCGAGCCGGGCGGCGGGGCCGCCGCCGACGGGCCGCCCGCGCGCGTGCTCGACGCCCACCGCGCGTCGCTCGCCGCGCAGGGCGTCTGGGTGCCGGGGCTCCCCGTCGACGTGCCGCGGGCGCGCCGCGCGGGGGGCGACGCGCTGCTCGTGGCGGATGCCGTGCGCTCCGGCCGCGGCGGCGAGCCCGTGCATGCCGCGATCGGCCTCGAGATCCGCGCGGGCGAGGCGCTCGTCGTGACCGGGCGGAACGGCGCCGGCAAGTCGACGCTCGCGCTCACGCTCGCGGGGCTCATGCCGCCGGTGAGCGGCACGGTCTCCGCCACCGCTGCGCTGCGCGGCACGGGCTCGGGCGGCGTCGTGGCCGACGCGCCCATCCGCTGGCGCCCCAAGCAGCTCGCGACCCGCATCGGCACGGTCTTCCAGCAGCCGGAGCACCAGTTCGTCGCCGCCCGCGTGCGCGATGAGATCGCCGCGGGCCTCAAGGCCCTGCGCATGCCGCCCCCCGAGATCGACGCCCGCGTCGACGAGCTGCTCGGGGCGCTGCGGCTCGACGCGCTCGCCGACGCCAACCCCTTCACGCTCTCGGGCGGGGAGCAGCGGCGGCTCTCCGTGGCGACGGTGCTCGCGCCGGCGCCGCGCGTCATGGTGCTCGATGAGCCGACGTTCGGGCAGGACCGCCGCACGTGGCAGGAGCTCGTGCGGCTCATCGCGAGCCTCGTCGACGACCGCGGATGCGCCGTGGTCGCGGTGACGCACGACGCCGACGTCGAGCGGGTGCTCGGCGACCGCACCCTGCGGCTGGGCGAGCCGTGAGCGTGCTCGACCGCGTCAATCCGGTGACGCCGCTCCTCGCCGCCGTGCTCTACTCCGTGCCCATGCTGCTGACGATCGACGTCGTCACCGCGGCGGTCGCGCTCGGCGCCTGGCTGCTCGCCTTCGCCGCGGCCGGCATCGGCGCTCGCACCGTGCTCCGCCGCTCCTGGCCGCTGCTCGTCGCCGCGCCCATCTCTGCGGTGAGCATGCTGCTGTACGCCGCGCCGGGGGGACGCATCCATGCCCAGGTCTGGCTCGCCACGATCAGCGACCAGTCGATCGACCTCGCGCTCGCGATCGGACTGCGCGTGCTCGCGCTCGGCGTGCCGACGCTCGTGGCGCTCGTCGGCATCGACCCCACGCGGCTCGCCGACGGGCTCGCGCAGGTCGCGCGGCTGCCGCATCGCTTCGTGCTCGCGGCGCTCGCCGGCACGCGGCTCTTCGGCGTGCTCGGCGAGGACTGGCGGCAGATCGCGCTCGCCCGCCGCGCTCGCGGGCTCGGCGACACGGGCGCCGTGCGCCGCGCGCTGCAGTCGGCGTTCGCGCTGCTCGTCGTGGCGCTCCGCCGCGGCGGCACGCTCGCGACCGCGATGGAGGCGCGCGGCTTCGGCGGCCCGACGCGCACGTGGGCGCGGCCCTCGACGGTCGGCCGCGCGGATGCGGCGATGCTGCTCCTCGCGATCGCCGTCGCGGCGCTCGCCATCGGCGTCTCGATCGCGGCAGGATCGTTCCGACCCGTGTGGGAGGGAGCCTCGTGGTGACGCGCACCCCCATCACGATCGTCGACGGACGCTCGGGTGCCGGCAAGACGCAGCTCGCGGCGCGGCTCGCCGCCGAGACCGGCGCGCGCGTCATCCACATGGACGACCTCTACGCCGGCTGGCACGGGCTCGCGACCGGTTCGCGGCTGCTCGAGCGCGGCATCCTTGCGCCGCTCGCCGCGGGCCGGCTCGCCGTCTGGCGCCGCTGGGACTGGGGCGCCGGCGACTGGGGCGAGGAGGACTCGGCCCAGCCGGGGGAGCGGCTCATCGTCGAGGGCTGCGGCGCGCTGACGCTCGAGTCGCGCGAGCACGCCGAGCGCGCGATCTGGCTCGAGGCACCGGAGGCCGTGCGCCGCGGCCGTGCCGTCGCCCGGGACGGCGACGACTCCTGGTGGATGCTGTGGCGCGAGCAGGAGGATGCGCACGTCGCCGCGAACGACCCGGCGTCGCTCGCCGACGAGGTCCGGCGCACGTAGCTGCGCTCGGGGCGGCTCGACAGGTGCGCGTCGTATGCTGACCGGCGGCCTCGCACGAGGCCGAGATCCCCGAGGAGGCACCATGCCCATCCTGACCCAGGCGCTCCAGAAGACCGCGGCCGACCAGCCCTTCCGCATCACGCAGATCGAGCGGCGTGACCCCCGCCCGAACGACGTGGTGATCGCGATCGAGGCGGCGGGGATCTGCCACAGCGACATCCACACGATCCGCGACGAGTGGGGCCCGGCGCCGTTCCCCCTCACGGTCGGCCACGAGATCGCCGGCATCGTCGAGGCGGTCGGCGACGCCGTCACGCGCCACGCCGTCGGTGACCGCGTTGGAGTCGGCTGCATGGTCGACTCCTGCGGCGAGTGCGAGCAGTGCCTCGCCGACGAGGAGCAGGACTGCCTGAACGGCAACGTCGGCACTTACGCGGCCGTCGACCGCGACGGCTCGATCACGCAGGGCGGCTACAGCCAGCACGTCGTCGTCGACGAGCGCTTCGTGCTCCGCATCCCGGAGGGGATCGAGCTCGACGTCGCTGCGCCGCTGCTGTGCGCGGGCATCACGCTCTACTCGCCGATCGACCGCTGGGGCGTCGGCCCGGGCACGCGCGTCGCGGTCGTCGGCCTCGGCGGGCTCGGCCACATGGGCGTGCAGCTCGCCGCCGCCAAGGGCGCCGACGTCACCGTGCTGTCGCGCTCGCTCGCGAAGGCCGAGCTCGCCGCCGAGCTCGGCGCCGCGCGCACCGTCGCGACGGGGGAGGAGGGCTGGGCCGAGGCGCACAAGGGCGAGTTCGACGTCATCCTCAACACGGTGAGCGCCGACCTCGACCTCGGCACGTACCTCTCGACGCTGAAGCCGCACGGCGCCATGGTGAACGTCGGGGCGCCGCCCGCGCCGCAGCGGGTGTCGCTCGGGTCGCTCATCTCGGGCGGCAAGGTGCTCGCGGGCTCGAACATCGGCGGCATCCGGCAGACGCAGGAGATGCTCGACTTCTGCGCCGAGCACGGCATCGGTGCGGTCATCGAGCGCATCGGCGTCGACGACGTGGATGCCGCCTACGACCGGGTGGTCGACGGCGACGTGCGCTTCCGGTTCGTCATCGACACGGCGACCTTCCCCTCCGCCAGCTCCTCACGCTGATCGAGGAGGTGCTGGCGGAGCCGGCCGCTCCTCCGCTGATCGAGGAGCTGCCGGCGGAGCCGGCCGCGTATCTCTCATGGTCATTGGCTGGCCTGGGGCTGGCTGGCAGGCTGGCGCTGGCTTCCTGCGGACGTGGCTCTCCGCGTATCTGTCCCGCTTCGGCGGTGGCTTGATCTCGACCTGCCCGTCCGCGGGGGCCGGTGCCGGCCCACCCGCGGCGATGGCTTCATAGAAGGCTGTCCAACCTGACGGTTGTGACTCTTGAGAGATCTGCCTCCGACGCGACTTCCCAGGGCCGGCACCGACACGGTCCCGATCCTGAGGAGGAACCGCGATGACCATCGTCGCAGACCGATACCCGCTTGTCATGGGCGTGGACACCCACGCGCGCACCCACACGTTCGCGCTCGTCGAGGCCGCCACCGGCGGCGTCGTCGACACCGCGACGTTCCCCGTCACTGCTGCGGGCATGGACCGGGCGCTGGCTTGGGCGGGCCGTCGCGCGCCCGGCTACGCGGCCGCGGTCGAGGGCACCGCCTCCTACGGCGCGACCCTCACGACGCGGCTGCAAGCGGCCGGCGTGACCGTGTTCGAGGCGCGCCCACCGCGCCGCGCCGCCCGCGCCGGGCACGGCAAGTCCGACCAGATCGACGCGGTAGCCGCCGCCCGGTCCGTGCTCGCCGACCGGGTCGAGCGGCTCGCACAGCCCCGCTCGGGTGACCGGCGGCAGGCGCTGCAGCTGCTGCTGACCGCGCGCCGGCTGATCGAGCGGCAGCGCACCCAGGACCGCAACGCGCTCACCGCGCTGCTGCGCGGCATCGAGCTCGGCATCGACGCCCGCCGATCGCTGACCGCCGTCCAGCTGCGGCAGATCGCCGCTTGGCGGCCCCGCACCAGCGACTCGGTCGCGCAGTCCGTCGCCCGCAGCGAGGCGATCCGGCTCGCGCGCGAGGTCCAGCAGCGCAGCGACCTGCTCGCCGACAACCAGGCGCAGCTGCAGCAGCACGTCGCTGCACTCGCTCCCGGCCTGCTCGACGAGCGCGGCATCGGTCCGATCTCGGCCGCCGTGTTCATCGCCGCCTACTCCCACCACGGCCGGATCCGCTCCGAAGCGGCGTTCGCGTCACTCGCAGGCGCCGCCCCGATCCCCGCCTCCAGCGGCAACACCGACCGGCACCGCCTCAACCGTCACGGCGACAGGCGCCTGAACGCGGCCCTCGACACCGTCGTCCGCGTCCGACTCGCCCACGACCCCGACACCCGCGCCTACCGCGACCGCCGCATCACCCAAGGCAAGACCAAGAGCGACGTCCGCAGACTCCTCCGCCGCTACCTCGCCCGCCACATCTATCGCACCCTCAAACACGCCCTAACCACTTGACACCAGTCATAGAAGGGTCGAGATCAGACCGAGCTCGCTACGCCCACCCCAGCTCGTGCAACTGCTCGTCATCGATCCCGTAGAAGTGCGCGATCTCGTGCACGATCGTCGTGCGCACCTCGGCGCGCAGCTCGTCGAGGGTCTCCGTGGTCTCGAGGTGCGGCAGCCGGTAGACCATGATGCGGTCGGGCAGCTCGCCGAAGCCGTAGTGGCCCCGAGCGGTGATCGCGACGCCCTCGTAGATGCCGAGCAGGTCCTCCTCGGGGTGCTCGTCCTCGACGAGGAACACCACGTTGTCGAGCCCCTCGACCATCTCGTCGGGCAGCGCGTCGAGCACCTCTGTCACGAGCGCCTCGAACGCATCGGGGTCCAGCTCCAGCATGCGTCCTCCGGTCGTGCACGATCATCGTGAGCCTATCGGCGGGCCCAGGCCGGAGCCCCGCCGATAGGCTCGAGAGCACCATGAGCATCCCCGGCAGCCTTCCTCGTCCGAAGCGTCCGCAGCACGTCATGGAGGTCCTCCGGACCGAGCGGATCGCCCCCAGCCTCGTGCGCGTCTGGATCGGCGGGCCCGGCTTCTCGACGTTCGTGGCCAAGGACTGCACCGACTCGTACGTGAAGCTCCACTTCGCGAAGCCCGAGCTCGGACTCGAGCCGCCGTACGACCTCGCGGCGCTCCGCGAGACGCTCGCGCCCGAGGACCTGCCCGTGACGCGCACCTACACGGTGCGGGATGCGACCGACGACGCGATCGCCCTCGACGTCGTCGTGCACGGCGACGAGGGCGTCGCGGGACCGTGGGCGGCCGCCGTCCAGCCGGGCGCGCGCGTCGTCTTCGGCGGCCCCGGCGGCGCCTTCGTGCCCGACCCCACCGCCGACTGGCACCTCTTCGCCGGCGACGAGTCGGCGCTGCCCGCGATCGCGCGCGCGCTCGAGTCGCTGCCGGCGACGGCGGACGGCATCGCCCTGCTCGAGGTGCGGGACGCCTCCGAGGAGATCGCCCTCCGGCATCCGGCGGGCGTCGAGGTGCGGTGGCTGCGCCGCGGGGAGCCGAGCGAGGCGTCGATCGGCCTGCTGGCGGCGACGGTGGCCGCGCTCGACTGGCCGGCCGGTCGCGTGCAGGTCCTCGCGCACGGCGAGCGCGAGTCGATGAAGGCGATGCGCGAGGAGCTCTTCGTGCACCGCGGCCTCGAGCGCTCGCAGGTGTCGCTGTCGGGCTACTGGGCGCTGGGTCGCACCGAGGACCGGTTCCAGGCCGAGAAGCGCGAACCCATCGGGGTCGTGCTGCCGCCGGAGGCCTGACACCGACGACCGGTCTGCGCCAGGATGGCGGCATGACCGATGCGATGGAGACCGCGATCCTGGAGCTGCTCGCGACCCGCCGGGCGGGCGCGACGATCTGCCCCAGCGATGCCGCGCGTCGCGTCGCGGGCGACGATCCCGACGCCTGGCGGCCGCGCATGGACGAGGCACGGGCAGCAGCCGCGCGGCTCGTCGAGCGCGGCGAGGTCGTGATCACGCAGAAGGGCGAGCCGACCGATCCCGCGCTCGCCCGCGGTCCCATCCGCATCCGTCGCACGGGCATCGAAGCGCCCGACTGACGAGCGAAGGCCCGGAGGAATACCTCCGGGCCTTCATCTGGGTGCCTGAGTAGTACGTTCGGCAACTCCTCCCCGAAGACAAACACCCTCGTCAACCGCATGAATCGTGGGGTCTACGAGGTCTCGCGGCGTCCCCTGAGCAGCGCTCCGAGGGACGATCGGGGGCCAGTCGTGAGGACTGTCGAGACGGCTCAAACTTTTCTGACCGCTGCTGCGGTGGACGCTCTCGTCGGCGACTACCTGGCCGGGATGGGCGTCAAGCAGCTCGCCGAGCGGCATGGAATCCATCGTGCCACGGTGTGCTCCCACCTCCGCCGCCGGAACGTGCCGAGTCGTCGACCGGGGCTGGGCCTCGACGAGAAGGCGGAGGCCGTGCGGCTCACGCGGGCGGGTGTCTCGATGCGGACGATCGGTCGCCGGATGGGCGTCGACCGCAAGGCCGTGCGAGCGGCGCTAATCGAGGCTGGCTTATCCTGGACGCCAGCGACGGTTCATAGCGCACCTCCGCGGAGCTGATCCACTGGGGCTCGGGAGCGTTTCGTCCCTGACCACCGTCGACACAAGCCCATTGTCTCGTTGCTGCAAGGGCGTATCGACGCACTGTTCCTTGCGCGCGAACTCGGACGACTGGACGGCGTCCCGCCCGCGTACTAGGTGCGGGGCAGCGCCGAGCGAAGCGCTCGTGAGCACCCAACGCTTTCGATCATCGTTCGGAAGATGTGTTGCGCTCCTGATCGTTCCGGGCCTACGTTCGGGCTATCCGTAGCGAAAGACGGCCCAGGCAGCAAGGATGCGCCATGCGAAAGGGTCGTCGTCGTCCTCGTGAGCAGCTGCGTCACGCGAGCGACGTGTCTCGAGCACCTCCCCTCCTCAGCGCCTCCGCGCTGGCCTTACACGACCTCGCCAATCACTACTCGCGAACGGAGGCTTCCGGCCCCGTTACACCGTCGGTTGCGATGAGCCCCATTGCCCTATGTCTCACCAGTCGATAGCCTCCGGGCAGATCGCTCAAACTTGACCTCGGAGGCCCAGATGGCCCGATCACGCGGGATATGCGGCATTTGCCTGGCGGCATTCGCGACACTGCTGATGACGTCGATTTCGGTGACCGGCGCAGAAGCCTCATCCCAAACCAGTGCAACACCTGCACCGGCCAACGAGACCGGGGCTGCAGGCAACGTCGACCCGGGTGCGGGGGACGAGTTTCCGCACATCGATCCAGCGACGGTTCCTGAACCGGACCAGCGTGGTTCGGCTTGGGAAGGAGCGGTCGCGATATTCGTTGACGAGTTTCGGGAGCGATATCCCGAGCAGATCGGCGAGGCGCGCATCACTCATCCCGGAACTGCGGTCGTCACCTTTGCAGGAGAATTGCCTGCCGACCTTCCGGCGTTCGAGGGCGTCAGTTACGAAGCGGAACTGGGCTTCCACGAGGACGAAGTCACCGAACTCGTCGCTCAGGTCTCAGGTTCCGTTCATGCGATCGTGTCGAGGGACACACCTGTCGCGATCATGTATCTGCCGTTCGAGCGCCGGGTCGTGGTCTACCTCGGTGAGGAGAGGGACGAGGCCCAAACGTCCATCGTCCTTGAGCAGGTTCGGGTGGCGCTGGATGCCATCGTGTCATTGCCGGGCGTGACGCTGGCCGTGCAATCGGATCCATCCCTGACGCTCGACGCCAACGAAGCGCTCGGCGCCGGCAATGTCTTGCGGCGGCCGTATTCGCCTTATGCTGCGGCCTGCTCGAGTGCGTTTCCGGTCAACGCTGCTGGAGGGAAGCAGGGCATTCTATCCGCGGGTCACTGCCCACACAGCGTTCATTACTGGCAAGGGGGATGGGACATCTTTGCCTACACGCCGAGCTACTCCTGGATAGCGGGAGGCACTGCAGGAGGGGACGCGAGATGGTATTGGAGTTCGCAGGCATTCAGCGGTGAGACGTTCACGGGCTCGAACTTCCGACGCCTCTCGAGCGCCGCGACCCCGCTTGCCGGCAGTTATGTGTGCCGGTACGGCATCGGGACTGGCTATGCCTGCAGCACACTAGACCGGACGAACGGCGAACTGCAGATCCAGCGGCAAGACGGCGTGCTCGTGCCGGTCCGACCCCTTAGCTGTACGGCCACCCACATTTCAGGCAATGGGGACAGCGGGGGACTCTGGTTCAATGGCTACGTTGGATACGGTGTTCATTCTGGCGGCAACTCAGCGGGTAGCTGCTTCACCCCTTTGCCGCGAGTGCTCTCGCACTTTGGGCTGAGCCTCCACTACTGATGGCTCGCCGACCATCCGCCGTGGGCGCTGCGGTACTCGTCCTGCTTGCGACAGCGTGCACATCCACTACGATTGACGACCCCTCGCCGTCCACCACCGTACCCGCTGAAGGCAGCCCGGCGCCGAGCTTCGATGAGCTCACGATCCTGCGGGGGGACGTCGTCGCGCCCGATCACGACCTCGTCGGCCCGCTGGAGGGGCTGCTGCGTGTCGAGGAGGGGTGCCTCGTCGCAAGCGAACCGGCGCTGCCGGTCGTGTTCCCGATCGAAGCGCGCTTCATACCGCCCCATACGGTCTGGACTGTTCACGCAGACGTTGTGATCGGCGAGCAGATCGAGAACATCGTGCTTAGAGCCGGCGATAGCGGCCAGCGCGGCCTGCGCGGGTGGGTGATGCAAGCCGCTCACCTCCAGCCGGGCATCGAGAACGTCATCGACGGAATCGAGGCGTGCCCGCCCGAGCGTTACGACGAGTATCTCGTCGTCACCAACCTCAGCGATGCGGAGTGACGCCCCGCGGGCGCGATCGTGGCTGCGGAGGTAGTGCTCTGCGAAGTATCGTTCTATGGTGGACTCGCGGCCACAATCGCAACCAGGGGATGGGCTGGCGTCGGGGCCGGAGTAATCC
Organism: Actinomycetota bacterium; assembly: GCA_051751085.1. Taxonomy (GTDB): domain Bacteria; phylum Actinomycetota; class Actinomycetes; order Actinomycetales; family Microbacteriaceae; genus Agrococcus. Next base: position 26,312 of record JBNJKM010000006.1, read on the forward strand.
TCACTGTCGAATCTGCCCTCGTGATGGTGTGGGTTGCACAAGCAGGGAGCGCCTGCTTTGACCGAATTTCCTCGCCACAGATTCACGCCCCCGGGGCATTGCGGCCACGATGCTCGCAACAATGCTGAGAACCTCGTGCAGCGCATCCCGAAGGTCGGGCGCTTCCGCAGTCGCATCAGCCTCACCGGCGTCGACGCACTCGCGCTGCTCGAGCAGTGGAGCGACGCTCGAGGACGGTGGCTGACGGCATGGTGAGTTCGGCGTGGCGCCGACGCCGGGTTCAGAGGGACATCTTCCGTCGGGCGGACGAGCTTCTCCCTTCTGAAGAGCTTGGCGACATCAAATCCGCGCCGCACTCGACCCGCGAGTACGAAGCGCTTCTCTCGAGGTGCCGTGCGACCTCGCACTGGGGCGCAACGCTGGAGCCGAGGCGCGCCATCGCTAGCCCGACGCGTGGAAGCCTGGGTGCTCGCTTGTACGGTGTCCGCCATTAGGCGCGGGACGAGTGCTTCTCGGGCCGTGCTGCCTTCCCCGGCTCCGGGGATCCGGGCGCCGGCTTCTGCGGGACCAGCGGTCGCGACGCCGCCATGTCGCCACCGGAGAGCGATTTGCGGCTGGGGTGCTCGTGAAGCGCGAGGACGCCGGCAGCTGGGAGTGCCCTGCCCTTCTTCGGAGGTGCCGGGGCGCTCTTAATCGTCTGCGGCTTGGGCGCAGCCCGTCGGGGCTCAATCCGGTAGTTGACGGGCTCTCAGGATGCCCAGATACTGGCGCAAAGAAGCGGAGCTTTAAATGAAGCGCAAGCATTCCGTACTCGCGGTCGCACTATCGGCCCTGTTGCTCGTGGCTTGTGCGGCCGGAGCTCCGCCTTCGAGCTCGGTCACGGCTCCGCCGTCTCCGGAAGCGGGGGAGGTGCCCCCGGGCATGCCTACCCCGGTTCTGCGCGAGGACTGTCGTACGATGATGGGCATCCTCCCAGTCAGGGTCGAAGACCGCTACCCGAATGCTTGGGCCTTCGCTCTCCGTCACTCGCTCCTCACGGAACACGCGGACAAGTTCACCTATGTGGGCATCTCTGTTGAAGCCATCGTTGTCTACCCTTCGGTGAGCGGCAGTGGCGAGGCCCGACGGCTGGTGGAAGCCACCATCGGTACGTTGGCAGGGCAGGGCTTCGAGGTCTCTCAGTGGCAGATGGGCGAAGCTCGGGGGTGGGCGTTCAACGATCTCTGTCAGGCGTTTGACCTGCTCAGGGCCGAGATGTCCGGCGGAGAGATCGTTGGGATCGGGGCGCTGGACAGCGGGCACCTCGAGGTCCTCGTGCCCCGTGGAAGCGCTGTCCCGAATGCGGTCCTGGCTGATCTTCAGGCACGCGTCCCAGAGATGCTCATCGTCACCGACAGTGCCGGTGAGGCCGTGGCAGTGTCCCATCAACATCAGCGACTGGGCATTCGTCGAATACCAGCGGCAGTACGGAGACCGTGTCACGAGAGACGACATCTTTTTCTACGTGTACGGACTGCTCCACTCACCGGAGTATCGCCGGCGATACGCCGCGGACTTGACCAAGCAACTGCCCCGTATCCCGATGGTGGCTGATCGCGAGCGCTTCGAAGAATTTGCCGATGCCGGTCGCAAACTCTCCGAGCTCCACATCGGCTACGAGGATGTCGAGCCGTATCCGGTCGTTGAGACCATCGCGCTCAGCGCGCCGAGCGATCCCTATGAGCGCTTCAAAGTCTCGAAGATGAAGTACGGGGGCAAGCCGGGCGCCTGGGACAAGACGCGGATCCGCTACAACGACAGCATCGACATCAGCGGGATCCCCGACGAAGCGCAGCGGTACATGTTGGGCAGCCGGTCCGCCCTCGACTGGGTCGTTGAGCGTTACCAGGTCAAGACTGACGTTGCTTCTGGGATCACGAACGACCCCAATGACTGGTCCCGCGAACATAACGAGCCTCGGTACATCATCGACCTGATCGGTCGCATCACGTCCGTGAGCATTGAGACGATGAAGATCGTCGACGCGCTGCCGACGCTGGGCACTTCCGGGGAGTGAGGACCTCCGCTGTACGACCCAAGTAAGCATCACTCCTCGACCCCACCTCAGCCGTCGACGCAAAGCTCACCGGTGGATCCGGGCTGAGGGCTCATGGTCTGGAAGGTCTACTGGGGTCTCGCGGCGCTCGCGACGGTTGTGTCTTGGGCGGCGGTCAACTGGCTCGCTGGAGTGATCGTCGCCGTGGTGTTCATCGTTGGCTTCATCCCGTTCTGGGGCGCGGTGGTGATTCTTCGTCCCAAGGTCGACAAGCCGTACAAGCCGTCTCCGACGGGTCCCCCGCCCCGACCGGAGCAGTGACGGATCGCGTGGAGCCCTTCGACTTCCCGGGCGACAGCTGCGAGCAGTGCCGCCACGTGCTGCGTGAGGACGGGCATTGCCCGTCGTGTGGCTGGCAGCGTCCGCGAGATGAGGGACCATTTCAGCCTCGACCCACGGAGGGCGATGACCTCCCTGGAATCAGGGGCGGATAAGCGAACTACTGATCCGCATGGCACTCCAGCAGTCCGGGTCGTGTCGCTCGGGTGACCCGCCAGGATCGAAGCGCCCTCGTGCCTCGCAGCAGGGGTCGTCGTAGAATGAGCCCATCCGCCGCGGATGGCGGATGTTGTGGTCCCAGCGCTTCGTCGTCCCGACGAGGCAAAGTAAACGTGGCCGTCTTGGCCTGGTCCTACAGCCTTCGGGCTCTTCCCACGATCAACATCCGCCGTCACATCAGTCCGCGTCGGCAGGCCCAGTGACTGTGGAGAAGAGCCATGACCATCATCGACACGGACCGCACCGCGATAGACAGCCTCGTTGCGCCGACACCTTTCCCCGGCGCGATCGCAGTCTCGTACTTGCGGGTCTCTACGAAGGAACAGGCGGAGAAGGGCGGCAACGCCGAGGGCTTCTCGATCCCGGCGCAACGGGAGGCGAACCAACGCAAGGCCGATCAGATTGGCGCGACGATCGTCGAGGAGTTCGTCGACGCGGGGGAGTCCGCGCGCAAGGCGGACCGGCCCGAACTCATCCGGATGATCCACTACGTCACCAAGCACAGGACCAACTACTGCATCGTCCACAAGGTCGACCGGCTCGCCCGCAACCGTGCGGACGACGTGACCATCCATCTGGCGCTCAAGGACGCGGGCGTCACGCTCGTGTCGGCGACCGAGAACATCGACGAGACGCCCTCGGGAATGCTGCTGCACGGGATCATGTCCTCGATCGCCGAGTTCTACTCACGCAACCTCGCCACCGAGGTCGTCAAGGGTTTGTCGCAGAAGGCAGCGCAGGGCGGCACAGTGACGAAGGCACCCATCGGCTACCGCAACGTCGGCGTGCGAGACGAGTTCGGACGGGAAGTCCGCACCGTCGAGACCGACAGTGAACGAGCGCCGCTCGTCCGGTGGGCGTTCCAGGTGTTCGCTTCCGGCGACTGGACGACAAGCCAGCTCCACCAAGAGCTCGTGGCGCGCGGACTGACCAGTGCGGCGACGCCACGACGTCCATCCCGGCCCATCGCCAAGTCATCCGTGCACCGGATGCTGACGAACCCCTACTACAAGGGCAGCGTGCGGTACCAGGGTGTCACTTACGCCGGAGTGCACGAGGCGATCGTCCCGAACGAGGTATGGGAGCAGGTTCAGACTGTGCTCGGCACGCACCGCTCGGCGGCGGACGCGACCCAGGTGCATGAGCACTACTTGAAGGGGACAGTGTTCTGCGGGCAGTGCGGATCTCGTCTGCTGGTGTGCAACGCGAAGAGCAGCCAGGGCACGATCTACCCGTACTTCGTGTGCGCGAGTCGGCATGGGGGCAGGGGCGACTGCACTCGGCAGGCGATGCTGATCGAGCACGTCGAGCGGCTCGTCGAGCGCTTCTACGCACGGGTCCAGATCACTTCCGAGACGATGCAGGCACTGTCGTCGATGTTGCATGCCAAGTTCGACCAGATGATGTCCGAGGGAGCAGCTGAGCTGGCTGACCTTGCGACGCGCAGGACGCAGCTGGAAGGTGAACAGCAGAAGCTGCTCCAGGCCCACTACGCTGGCGCGATTCCCCTCGATCTCCTCAAGAAGGAGCAGAACCGGATCACGGCCTCGCTGGAGACGATCGCTCACCGGATCGCCGCGCACCACGGTCACTACGCGGAGGCGCGCGCGAATCTCGATGACTCGCTGGAGCTACTGTCCAACGTCGCCGACATCTATGCCAACGCCGACGACGCGAACCGCCGGCTGTGCAACCAGGCGCTGTTCAAAGCGATCTACGTCGACGAGGACAACGACGTGCGCGTCGACTACCGCACTCCATACGACGGGCTGAGCGACGCCGACTTGCAGGCCGACGCTCTCACCTGGGCCGCCGAGGCAAAGAAAGAGGGCCAGGTGCGAACTTCCTCCAAGGGTGGTCCCTTGGTCGAAAGTTCACACCTGACCCGTCTGGGGTGAGTAACGGGACTTGAACCCGCGACATCCGCCACCACAAGGCGGCGCTCTACCAACTGAGCTATACCCACCATGTGCGCGCGAAGCGCAACCAGGACAGTGTACGACATCCGGCGCCGGATCGCCGCATCGGCGGGTCACTCCGGCTGGAGCGCTCCGAAGCCGTCGCAGACCTCGCGCGAGATCGCCTGCAGCTCCTCGCTCGACCGGCCGGGGGGATCCGTGAAGACCGCGCGCCGGTAGTAGCGCAGCTCGCGGATCGACTCGAGGATGTCGGCGAGCGCGCGGTGCCCGCCGGCCTTCTCGGGCGACTGGAAGTACGCGCGAGGGAACCAGCGGCGCGAGAGCTCCTTGATGCTCGAGACGTCGATCGAGCGGTAGTGGAGGAACCCGTCGAGGATCGGCATGTACTTGGCGATGAACATGCGGTCGGTGCCGATCGTGTTGCCGCCGAGCGGTGCCGAGCGCTCGAGCGGCACGAAGCGCTGCACGTACTCGAGCACCTCGAGCTCGGCCTCGGCGAGCGAGACGCCGTGCTCGAGCTCGGCGTCGAGGCCGCTCGTCGCGTGCATCCTGCGCACGAAGTCGCCCATCTGCTCGAGCGCCGCATCCGAGGGCTTGATGACGATCTGCAGCCCCGGGTCGAGCACCTCGAGCTCGAAGTCGGTGACGACGACCGCCACCTCGACGAGCTCGTCGACCGACGGGTCGAGGCCCGTCATCTCGCAGTCGATCCAGACGATCCGATCAGAGGCAGCCACGGGGCCGAGTGTACGCGGCGCCGGAGCGCTCATCGGAGCGCGGCGAAGAGCGCGTCGGCGTCGACCTCGGCCAGGGTCCCGATCGTCCGCTCGGCGGGAGCGGGGGAGGCGGTGAGCTGGGTGGTCAGGAACCACAGGCGCGCTCCCGCCGCGACAGCGGAGCGGGCGCCGCTGCCGGAGTCCTCGAAGGCGATGCAGGCGGATGCGGCGGCGCCGAGCCGCTCGATCGCGCGCGCGTAGGGCTCGGGGTCGGGCTTCGAGCGCTCGACGTCGTCGGCCGAGATCGCGAAGCGGAGCGCGCCCTCGGGCGCCGCCGCGAGCAGCGCCTGCGCGTTCTCGGCGGTCGCGTTCGTGATGAGCGCGGCAGGCATGCCCTCCGCGGCGACGCGCTCGAGGAGGGCGAGGCTGCCCGGCAGCCACGGGACGTCGTCGCGCACGAGGGCCGCGACCGCGCCCGCGACGGCGGCGATGATCGACGGCGCGTCCATCGTCACGCCGCGCTCGCGCATCCGCTCGGCCCACTCGACCATCGGCCGGCCGGTCGTCCAGTGCGCGTCCGCCGCGGTCCACTCGATGCGGTGCTGCCTCGCGAAGTCGCGCATCTGCTCGTGCCACAGGGGCTCCGAGTCGATGAGCGTTCCATCCATGTCGAACAGCAGCGCCCCCGTCATGGCTCCAGCCTGGCATGGCGGAGTCGTCGAGGCTCACGCACGAGCCCCGGTAGATTGGAGGGGCCCCCGTAGCTCAGCGGATAGAGCAGAGGCCTTCTAATCCTTTTGTCGCGGGTTCGACTCCCGCCGGGGGCGCGTCCGCAAAACCTGTCAGTGGCTCCCTCTACCTTCCGGCCATGAAGCGTTGTGCGTGGTGCCTGGCGGAGAAGCCAGTCGACGAGTTCAATCGGAGCCCACGCAACAAGGACGGTCGGCACTCGTATTGCCGCGGCTGCCAGAAGGCTCATTACCGAGACAACGCGGCGCGCCACAAGGCCAACGTGCGTCGCACGAGCAAGGCTCGGCGCCAGCAAGCACTCGACGCGATCATGGCTCGGTTCTCAAACGGCTGCGTGGATTGTGGCAGCACAGACATCCGGGTGCTCGAGTTCGACCACGTGCGCGGGACGAAGGTTGCCAGCGTCGGCAATATGGTTCGACGAGGGCGGGGATTGGCCGCGATCGAAGCGGAGATCGCAAAATGTGACGTGCGCTGTCGCAACTGCCACGCGATCGTGACGATCCAGCGCAGGGGGTCGTCATGGCACGACGCCTACCTGACCAGGTGACCGAACCGACGACCGTAGGCTGTTGTGGTGCTCCCGACGATCCTGCAGTCAGCCCAGTCCGTCCCCGACACCGGCGAGCTCACCGGCGTCGCGGGCTGGGCCGTCGGCCTCATGGAGGCGGTCGGCGCGCCCGGCGCCGCGCTCGCCATCGCCGCCGAGAACCTCTTCCCGCCCATCCCGAGCGAGGTCATCCTGCCGCTCGCGGGGCTCACAGCCGCGGCGGGCGGCTTCACGCTGCTGGAGGCCATCCTGTGGACGACGGCCGGCTCCGTCGTGGGCGCCCTGATGCTCTACTCGCTCGGTCGACTCCTCGGTCACGAGCGGCTCGCGCGCATCGCGACGAGGATGCCGCTCGTGCGGGCGAGCGACATCGACAAGTCGACCGCCTGGTTCGCGAAGCACGGGTGGAAGACCGTGTTCTTCGGCAGGTTCCTGCCCATCTTCCGCAGCCTCATCTCGATCCCCGCCGGCATCGAGCGCATGCCCGTGCCGCTCTTCCTCGGCCTCACCGCCGTCGGCTCGGCCATCTGGAACACGATCTTCATCATGATCGGCTTCACGCTCGGCCAGAACTGGCACATCATCGAGCCGTACATGGACTGGCTGCAGTGGGTCGTCATCGCCGCCGTCGTGGTGGCGATCGCGTGGTGGGTGGCACGCCGCGTGCTGCTGAACCGCCGTGAGGGCAAGCACCTGCTGCACGGCGAGTGACGCCTCCGAGCGGACCGCGGGCCGATCGGGAATGGAAGCTCCGAGTGCGAGGTTCACCCTCCTCGGACTTGCTCGTTCGATTCTGAACGAGCCCATCGACCGAAAGGCATCCATGCTGCAGGACATCCCCGGCTACCAGCCCGGCACGTACGTCATCGACGGCGCGCACTCGAACGTCACCTTCTCCGTCCGTCACATGATGGTCGCCAAGGTGCGCGGCGAGATCGAGGGCCTCGAGGGCACGATCGTGCTGGCAGAGCAGCCCGAGCGCTCGTCGATCACCGCGACGGTCGACCCGTCGACCATCAACACCAAGAACGCCGACCGCGACGCGCACCTGCGCTCCGCCGACTTCTTCGCCACCGACGAGCACCCGACGTGGACGTTCCAGTCCACCGGCGCGCGCGTCGAGGGCAGCGATCTGTTCGTCGACGGCGATCTGCAGCTGCGCGGCGTCACCAAGCCCGTCTCGCTCCTCGTCGAGTTCGGCGGCATCGGCCCGGACACGTGGGGCAACACCCGCGCCGGCGCCTCGGCCCGCACGCGCGTCAAGCGCAGCGACTTCGGCATCACCTGGAACGTCGCGATCGAGTCGGGCGGCGTCATGCTCTCGGACGACATCGACATCGAGATCGAGATCTCCGCGATCCAGCAGGCGCCCGTCGCGGCGTGAGCTGACCGCACAGCGGGGTCGGGGCGCGAGCCTCGGCCCCGCTTCGCGTTCCGCCTACGGCGTCGTGAAGCAGGCGAGCGCATCGGCGAGCGCCCAGCCGCCGCCGATCGGGATCATCGCCGTGCCGCCGGGCAGCAGGCGACGCGCCTCGAAGACGGTGCCGCCCGCCCCGTCGACCCGGGCGATGTACCCGAGTGCGAGGCCGGATGCGCTGACGACGCGCCAGAGGTCGTCGCGCACGCGGCGGGTGGCGACTCCGGTCGCCTGCGGCGCCGTGCGCCGCTGGGTGCTGGACATGATGGCCATGGCCGCTCCTCTCCCTCGACTGCACGCTACGACCGGCCACCCACACGGGAGCGCGGGCAGCCACGGCCCCTGCAGAGGAGCGCGAGCTACGCTCGCACCATGCAGGAGATCGTGCTCGCCGGTGGTTGCTTCTGGTGCCTGGACGCCGCGTACCGCGTCGTCGACGGCGTGGAGGATGTCGTGTCCGGTTACACGGGCGGCGATGTCGCCCGCCCCGACTACGAGACGGTGTGCACCGGCAGGACCGGGCACGCCGAGGCCGTGAAGGTCGTCTACGACGAGTCGCGCCTGCCCACCGAGGTGGTGCTCGACATGTTCTTCACGATGCACGACCCGCGCCAGCTGAACCGGCAGGGCAACGACGTCGGCACGCCGTACCGCTCCGCGATGTTCTACCGCGACGAAGCGGAGCGCGAGCGCTTCGAGACGGCGATCGCGCGCGCCGGCGAGTGGTGGCCGGGCGAGATCGTGACGGCGCTCGAGCCGCTCGGCGAGTTCACCGACGCCGAGGACGAGCATCAGGACTTCTTCGCGAAGAACCCGACCCAGGGCTACTGCCTCGCCGTCGCGGCGCCGAAGGTCAACAAGATCCGCGCGGGCTTCGCGGAGTACCTCCGCGCCTGACGCTCTCCACAGGGCATGCCGCGCGTCGCGCGCGCGGCTCCGAGCACGGTGCATGCTCCGTGGCATGAACGAAGATGTCATCACCGTCGTCGGGCGCCTCGGAGGCGACCCGACGTTGAAGTCCGTGCGCGGCGACCGAGTCGCCGAGTTCCGCCTCGCCAGCAAGGCGAGACGGAAGGATGGCGAGACGTGGGTCGATGGGCACACGAACTGGTTCTCCGTCGAGGCGTGGGGCGACTTCGCCGCGCACGTCGCCGCGTCGCTCCGACGGGGCGACCTCGTCGTCGTGCTCGGCAAGCTCAAGGTCGAGGACTGGGAGTCGGGCGAGCGGCGCGGCACGAGCGTGAAGATCCGAGCGGATCACATCGGGCCCACGCTCCGCGCCGGTGCCGTCACCAAGGATCGCCGAGCGCCCGAGGCCGAACCCGTGCGGGAGGCCGAGCCCGCGCCGGAGCCGGCGGAGCAGGGTTGGCCGACTGCGGTCGCCGCGGGCGCGGAGCCGGCTCCGGTGCTGCAGGGCGCCGGCGAGACATGGAGCGCGCCGCTCGCCGAAGCCGAGACACCCTTCTGAGCCACCTAGGCTGGGGCCGTCCGACCACGGCTCGAGGAGGCTGCATGCGTCGATCCGCAGCCTCCGCGCGGCGAGCCGCCGCGCTGGGTGCCGCGCTCTGCGCGGTGCTGCTCGCGGGCTGCGCGCCGACGGCTGCGCCCGCTCCGAGCGCAGCCGGTCCGAGCGCAGGCGCCGCGAGCGACGCGGCCTCCAGCGACGCGCCCACGAGCGGCACCGGCGACATCGGCGCGCGGGAGTCCGAGGCGCCCGGCCCGGCTGGTGGCGATCCTGAGCTCGATGCGTTCCTCGCCGCGATCACCGGCCACACGCCGGCCGACCCCGCCGCGCTCGTCGCCGCGGTCGAGGCGGCGGGCTTCCCGCGCGACGCCATCGAGCGGACGCGCGAGGCCGACTCGCTCGGCGCGCCGGTCACGTTCCTCGAGATCGCGGTGCTCGACGGCGACAGCTGCATCGTCGGCCAGGTGGGCGACGGCGAGCCGATCGCGGTGCGGGCGAGTCCGCTCGGCGGCGACCGTTGCCTGGTCGGCGAGATCGTCACCGTAGACTGAGGGCATGGCCGAATACATCTTCTCGATGGTGCGCGCCCGCAAGACTGTGGGCGACAAGGTGATCCTCGACGACGTCACGACGGCGGTGATCCCAGGCGCCAAGATCGGCGTCGTGGGACCCAACGGCGCGGGCAAGTCGACGATCCTCAAGATCATCGCCGGCCTCGACACGCCGTCGAACGGCGAGGCGAAGCTCACCCCCGGGTACTCCGTCGGCATCCTCATGCAGGAGCCGGAGCTCGACGAGTCGAAGACGGTGCTCGAGAACGTGCAGGAGGCCTTCGGCCACCTCACGTCCAAAATCACCCGCTTCAACGAGATCTCCGCCGAGATGGCGAACCCCGACGCCGACTTCGACGCCCTCATGGGCGAGATGGGCTCGCTGCAGGAGGAGATCGACGCCGCCGACGCGTGGGACCTCGACTCGCAGCTCGAGCAGGCGATGGACGCGCTGCGCTGCCCGCCGGGGGACTGGCCGGTCACGAACCTCTCGGGCGGTGAGCGCCGCCGCGTCGCGCTCTGCAAGCTGCTGCTCGAGAAGCCCGACCTGCTGCTGCTCGACGAGCCCACGAACCACCTCGACGCCGAGAGCGTGCTGTGGCTCGAGCAGCACCTCGCGAAGTACCCCGGCGCCGTCATGGCCGTCACCCACGACCGGTACTTCCTCGACCACGTCGCCGGCTGGATCTGCGAGGTCGACCGCGGCCGCCTCTACCCCTACGAGGGCAACTACTCGACCTACCTCGAGAAGAAGGCCGAGCGCCTCCAGATCCAGGGCAAGAAGGATCAGAAGCTCGCGAAGCGTCTCTCCGAGGAGCTCGACTGGGTGCGCTCCAACACGAAGGGCCGCCAGGCGAAGTCGAAGGCCCGCCTCGCACGCTACGAGGAGATGGCGACCGAGGCGGAGCGCACCAAGAAGCTGGAGTTCGACGAGATCCAGATCCCGGCGGGCCCTCGCCTCGGCTCGATCGTGCTCGAGGCCAAGGGCATCGAGAAGGGCTTCGACGACCGTCAGCTCATCGACGGCCTCTCGTTCACGCTGCCGCGCAACGGCATCGTGGGCGTCATCGGCCCGAACGGCGTCGGCAAGACCACGCTCTTCAAGACCATCGTCGGGCTCGAGCCGCTCGACGGCGGCGAGCTGAAGATCGGCGAGACGGTCAAGCTCAGCTACGTCGACCAGGGCCGCTCGAACATCGACCCGAACAAGAACCTCTGGGAGGTCGTCTCCGACGGGCTCGACTACATCCAGGTCGGCAACGTCGAGATCCCCTCGCGCGCCTACGTCAGCAAGTTCGGCTTCAAGGGTCCCGACCAGCAGAAGAAGGCAGGCGTCCTCTCCGGCGGCGAGCGCAACCGGCTCAACCTGGCCATGACCCTCAAGCAGGGCGGCAACCTGCTGCTGCTCGACGAGCCCACCAACGACCTCGACATCGACACCCTCTCGAGCCTCGAGAACGCGCTGCTCGAGTTCCCCGGCTGCGCCGTCGTGATCACCCACGACCGGTGGTTCCTCGACCGCATCGCGACGCACATCCTCGCCTACGAGGGCACGGACGAGGCGCCTGGCTACTGGCACTGGTTCGAGGGCAACTTCGAGGCGTACGAGGAGAACAAGGTCGAGCGCCTCGGCCCGGACGCCGCGAAGCCGCACCGCTCCGCGTACCGGAAGCTCACGAGGGACTGATGCGCCTCGAGGTGCCCGTGCAGGTGCGCTGGTCGGACCTGGACGCGTACGGGCACGTCAACAACGCCTCGCTGCTGACGCTCCTCGAGGAGGCGCGCATCGTCGCGTTCTGGGCGGGCGGGCCCGACGGCTCGCCCACGACCGCGGTGATCGACGCGGGCACGGGCGCCACGAGCATCACCGTGATCGCGCGGCAGGAGGCCGAGTACCTCGGGCAGATCCCGCACCACCGCGAGCCGATCATCGTCGACACCTGGATCGGGAACCTCGGTGGCGCGAGCATGCAGGTCTGCTACGAGGTGCTCTCGCCGGACCGCTCCGAGCTGTACGCGCGGGCGGCCACGATCGTCGTCATGCTCGACGCGATCACGGGGACGCCGCGTCGGCTGAGCGACGCCGAGCGGGCGGCGTGGGAGCCCTACCTGGAGGCACCGGTCCACTTCCGCCGGGGCTGACGCTCGGTAGGCTGGCCGGGCAACGATGCCACCACGCCGAGGAGCCCCCATGACTGAGACCGCCGTCGAGACCGCGAACGCGGCCGCCGAGCCCACCTCCATCCCGCACTGGATCGCGGGGCGTCGCCAGGAGGGCTCGAACCGCACCGCGCCGGTCTTCAATCCAGCGCTCGGCACCGCGGTGAGCGAGGTCGCCCTCGCGAGCGCCGACGAGGTCGGCGAGGCGATCGCCACCGCGAAGGCGGCGTACCCGGCGTGGCGCGACCTGTCGATCGCGAAGCGCCAGGCGATCATGTTCCGCTTCCGCGAGCTGATCGTGAGCCGCAAGGACGAGCTCGCGCGCATCATCACGCGCGAGCACGGCAAGGTGCACTCCGACGCGCTCGGCGAGATCGCGCGCGCGATCGAGGTCGTCGAGCTCGCCACCGCCTTCCCGCTGCTGACGAAGGGCGAGTACTCCGAGAACGCGTCGACCGGCGTCGACGTCTACTCGCTGCGTCAGCCCCTCGGTGTCGTCGGCATCATCAGCCCCTTCAACTTCCCGGCCATGGTGCCGCTGTGGTTCGCCCCGATCGCGCTCGCGTCCGGCAACTGCGTCGTGCTGAAGCCGAGCGAGAAGGACCCGTCGGCCTCGGTGTGGATCGCCGAGCTGTACCAGGAGGCCGGGCTGCCCGACGGCGTCCTCACCGTCGTGCACGGTGACAAGGAGGCCGTCGACACGCTGCTGACGCATCCGGATGTCCAGGCGATCTCGTTCGTCGGATCGACGCCCATCGCGCAGTACGTCTACGAGACGGGCTCGAAGCACGGCAAGCGCGTGCAGGCGCTCGGCGGCGCGAAGAACCACATGCTCGTGCTGCCCGACGCCGACCTCGACGTGACCGCCGACGCGGCCGTCAACGCCGGCTTCGGCTCTGCGGGCGAGCGCTGCATGGCGATCTCGGTCGTCGTCGCGGTCGACGCGATCGCCGACGAGCTGGCCGCGAAGATCGCCGAGAAGATGGGCGGCATCCGCACCGGCGACGGCACCCGCGACAACGACATGGGCCCGCTCATCACCGGCGCGCACCGCGACAAGGTGGCCGGCTACATCCAGACCGCCGCGGATGACGGCGCCGAGCTGCTCGTCGACGGGCGCGACCCCGAGGTGGACGGCGACCCGAACGGCTTCTGGATCAAGCCGACGCTCATCGACAAGGTGCCCACCGACTCCGCCGCCTACCGGGAGGAGATCTTCGGGCCCGTCCTCTCGATCGTGCGCGTCGCCTCCTACGAGGAGGGCCTCGAGCTCATCAATGCGAACCCCTACGGCAACGGCACGGCGATCTTCACGAACGACGGCGGCGCGGCCCGCCGCTTCCAGAACGAGGTGCAGGTGGGCATGGTCGGCATCAACGTGCCGATCCCGGTGCCGGTCGGCTACCACTCGTTCGGCGGCTGGAAGCAGTCGATCTTCGGCCAGGGCAAGGCGTACGGCAAGCACGCGTACGACTTCTACACGCGCGAGAAGGTCGTCACGAGCCGTTGGCTCGACCCGAGCCACGGCGGCCTGAACCTCGGCTTCCCCTCCAACTAGCCCGTCCTCTCGACGTCGCCCGTGGTCGTTCGACCCGCGCTGCGGGCTGAGCGACCACTGGCGACGTCGAGGATCAGGAGCGGCGGATCGCCATGATCAGCGAGGTGCCGAGCTCGCCCGTCGCCGGGTTGACCTCGTCATCGACGTGGCGTGCCTCGACCACCATGCCGAGCCGCTCGGCGACGCGGCGGGATGCGACGTTCTCCTCGTCGAGGTGCGCGATCACGCGGTGCGCGCCCATCGCCCATGCGAGCTCGAGCGCCGCGGCGGCGGCCTCGGTCGCGACGCCCTGCCCCTGGGCGGCCGGCGCGACCATCCAGCCGAGCTCCGCCTGGCGGCTGCGGAGGCTCGTGATGCGCACCATGAGGTCGCCCACGAGCGCGCCCTCGAGCTCGATGCCGAGCTGCACGGCGTCGCCGTCCCGCAGGATGACCGGGGCACCGCCCGCCGTCCAGGCCATGAGCTCGGCCTCCGTCTGGTCGGGCGTGTAGGTCCAGCGGCGCTGGCCGGGCGCATTGCGGTAGTCGCGCACCACCTCGAGGTCGCTCGGGTGCAGCGTGCGCAGCAGCAGCCGCTCGGTGCGCAGCGGCAGCGCGTCGCGCAGCGCCCGCATCGCATCCGCGGGCGCGATCGGGTCGACCCTCATCGGCCGACCGGCTCTCCGGGCACGCGCACCATGCCCTCCTGGGCGATCGTCGCGACGTGCGTCCCGTCGGCCGTGTAGACGAAGCCGTTCGCCAGCCCGCGACCGCCGCCCGACGAGCTCGTCTCGAGCTCGAGCAGCAGCCACTCGTCGACCCGAGCGGGGCGGTGCCACCAGACGGCGTGGTCGAGGCTCGCCGCCTTCAGCCCGGGCGTCGACCAGGAGGCGCCGTGCATGCGCACGATCGGCTCGAGGATCGCGTAGTCCGACAGGTAGGCGAGCGCGGCGCGGTGCAGCGCGTCGTCGTCGGGGAGCGGCTCCTTCGCCTTCACCCAGACGTGCTGCTTGCCGTGCCGCGGCCGCGACGGATCGGGCACGTAGATCGGCCCCTCGACGTGGCGGATGTCGAACGGGCGGGCGACGACCATGCGCGCCTGCGGGTGCTCGGCATACGGTGCGAGCACGTCGTCGGAGCTCGGCAGCTCCTCCGGCGACGGCAGGTCGCGCGGGCTCGGGTGCTGCGAGCTCGGGCCCTCGTCGAGGTCCTGGAACGACGAGATCATCGACATGATGGGCAGCCCGCTCTGGTATGCCTGCACCCGGCGGGTGGAGAACGAGCGCCCGTCGTGGATGCGCTCGACCGAGAACGTGATCGGCAGCTCGACATCGCCCGGTCGCACGAAGTAGCCGTGCACGGAGTGGATCGGCCGCACCTCGTCGACCGTGCGCTGCGCCGCGACGACCGCCTGCGCCATCACCTGGCCGCCGAAGACGCGCCCGTACGGCATCGGGTGGCTCGCCCCGGTGAAGATGTCCTCGCTCGTCCGCGCTCCCGTGTCCTGGAGGGTCAGGGTCTCCAGCAGGATGCGGATGCGCTCGGTCATGCGGGTCCTCTCGACGGCGCCCGGGTCGTGGGCCGCTCTAGTCTAGGGAGCGCATGCACGCCATCCTCGCCCTCGAGTCCCAGGCGCGCGCCGACCTCATCCTGCTGCTCGAGCGCGCGGCCGTCTTCGGCGACGGCACCGTGCGGCTGGTGGCGGACGGCGACGTCGCGCTCCTCACCACGCCGCTCACCGCCGCGAGCGGCCTGCTCGACAGCGGGCCGACCGTGCTCGTCGCCCGCACCTCGCGGATGCGCGAGCCCGCGAGGTTCGACGGCGTCGTCGCGCTCACGGCGCTGCGCGACGCGCTCCAGCAGGGCGCCGACGTCGAGATCCCGGATGCGGTGAGCCGCCCGGCGTGGGCCGCCGTGTCGCCGCCGCAGGGCGGCTGGGCGCACTCCGGCGACGTGCCCGCCGAGACGGTGCGCGCGCTCGCCGCGCAGGCAGCGGCCGATGTCGAGGCAGCGCTGCCACGCTCGCCGGGCGAGGCCGTGCGGCGACGCGCGGAGCGCGCCGTCTGGGCTCGCGTCGTCCACCCGAGCGGCCTCACCGCCGGTCAGGCCGCGGCGCTGGTCGCGATGCGATTCCTGGGTGACGCGCCCGCGCGTGTCACCGTCGCGGGCAGCTGGACCCGTGCCTCCGGACGTGCCGGCGAGGTGCTGACGCGCTAACCGCTGCGCGGCTCGTCAGCGGCTGCCTTGCGAGGCGCCCGGCGGAGTCCGAGGCGGCCCCGGGTAGCAAGGGTGAGCCCGGCCGCGGCGACGATGTAGGCACCGAGGATGACGAGGTCGGTGGGGTCACCGACGGCGGCGCCCCCTGCGGTCTCCGAGGACGCGGAGAACGTCAGGAAGCTCTGCGCCGGCGTGAAACCGGCGTGCAGCAGGAGGCACAGCAGGACGCTGCCCGTGCGGTTGAAGATCCAGGTGTAGAAGAAGGCGAGGACGAGCGGCACGACGAAACCGGCCGGGCCGTAGAGCGGGACATGCCAGATGCCCCAGGCCAGACCGACGAGCAGCGTCGCCACGAGCGGCGAGCGCCGACCCTGCAGGTCCGGCAGCGCGAATCCCCGCCAGCCGGGCTCCTCCAAGCCGCCGCCGACGGTCGCGACCATCAGGAACGTGCCGAGGTAGCCGGGGCCGATGGTCGCCAGGGTCGAGAGGTCGAGCTCGTGCCCGAGCAGGACCAGCATCACGTTGATGACGGCGTAGAGCGCGACGGGAAGCAGGAGCACGATGGCGTAGTAGCCCGGCGACACCCGCCACACGAGCAGGGAATGCAGCCACTCCCGGAGGGATCTGCCCGAGAGGCGGGTGATCAGGACGGCCGAGATCAATGGGCCGAGTCCGCCCAAGAGGAAGACCACCTGCCCGGCACCGAGCGCGGCGAGCCCCCAGAGCGGTCACGAGATCAGGTAGGCGAGGGCGATGAAGGAGATCACCCGGTGGCGCGCGACGAGACTTCGGAGCGTGCCGTTGGTGCGGCTGGACGGATCGCGCGATTCCGCGTCGGTGGGCGGACGGCCGTGTGCAACTGCCATGTCGAACCCTCGATCGTCGCGCCGGGTCACGGGGCCACTGGGGAACCGGATCGCGGCCCGGCGCAGTGGCGGTGACGCGGTCCACGCTTCCGCCGCTCGCGCCCCGGTGACAGAGCCGAAGGTCCCGTGAGGGAGGTCGGAACGGTGCAGCGCCGCCTGAGGCGGCGCGGCCTCCACAGCGAACGACATCCGGTCCATCCATCACGGAACGGCCGCTTGCCACGGCGAGGGCGACAGCCACCCGCAGGAGGACACCGCGGTCCTCGCTCTGAGCGAGCACGCCCGCGATCAGGCGCGCGATGCGGCCCGCTAGCCTCGCTGCATGCGCAGGACGCCGGTACGCGACCCCAAGCCCGCTGCAGGGGAGCGCGTCCTCATCCTGACCGCCGGGGTCGGCGCGGGGCACAACACCGCCGCGGCGGCGCTGCAGCAGGCGTGCGCCGCGCGCTCCGACATCGCCGAGGTGCAGGTGCTGGATGTGCTGCAGGTGAGCAGCGCGCTCTACCGGGCGCTGCTGGGCAAGGGGTACTTCGTCCTGGTCGAGGACTTGCCATGGCTGGTGGAGTGGGGCTATGACGTCAGCGACGCGCCGTTCCGGCGCCGCGGCCCGATCGACCCATGGACCCGGGCGAACGCGGTGCCGGTCATCGGTGCGATCAAGCAGTTCCGGCCGACTGCGATCGTGTGCACGCACTTCCTGCCGGCCCAGCTGGTGGCCACGCTGCTGCTTCGGGGTGTGACCGAGGCGAGGACCGCTGTCGTCACCACGGACTACGACTTCCAGGGCCTGTGGCTCACGGGTGCGTTCCACGCGCTCTTCGTCGCCAGGGAGGAGGGCAGGGTGGGGCTCATGGCGCTCGGCCTGCCTCCCGACCGCATCGCGGCCGCGGGCATCCCGATCGCCGGGCAGCACGATGCCGCACCCGCGCGCGACGCCGACGAGCTCCCGAGGCTGCTGATCTCGGCGGGCGCGAGCGGGGGCGACGATGCCGTCTCGGTGGTGCGGCAGACGCTGCACATGCGCTCGCCGTTCACCGCCACAGTCGTGTGCGGACGCAACGATGCGCTGCGGCAGCGCATCGAGCGGCTGGTGGCCTCCGCGGGCGGCCGCTACCGCGTGCTGGGCTTCACGACGGAGATGCCGCAGCTGCTGCGCCGCGCCGACCTGTTCGTGGGAAAGCCCGGTGGGTTGACCGCGTCGGAGTGCATGGCCGCGGGGCTGCCCATGGTGCTCGTGAACCCCATTCCCGGGCAGGAGGTCCGCAACGGCGACTACCTGATGGAGCAGGGGGCGGCGGTGCGCTGCAACAATCCGGCGACGATCGGCTGGAAGATCGACGAGGTGCTGCGCGAGCCGGGTCGCCTGCAGCGGATGCAGGCTGCGGCATGGCGGACCGGCCGGCCCGATGCCGCGGCGGACGTGCTGACCGGTCTCCTGGACGGGCCGTCCCGTCCGCTGGTGGTGACCCGCGCGGCGCAGAGGACGATCCTCGACCTGAGCGAGCGGCGCGTCGTCGCCAGCGATCTGACGGGACCCTCCTCGCTGGTCCGCCTGGTCGACTCGGCTTCGGGCAGCACGGTCGGCGTGCTGGCCGCCGAGGAGCTGGGCGATCTGCAGCAGCGGTTCAGCACCGCGGACGGGAGCCTGGTGCTTCGGCGCGACAGAGCGCCCCGGTCGCTCAGGTGGGAGGCTCGGCGCTTGCTCCGCGCCATGCTGAGCGGCGACGACGCACTGCCGGTGCGCGTCGAGGAGCTGTCGGCATCGCCCGCGTCCTTCCAGGGTGACCTGCGGGACGCGGCCCACACCTAGGCCGGACGACCTCCCGAGGCGTCGTCCTCGGGGGTCGGTCCCGCAGCGCGTCGCAATCGGGCAGCGTCCGCCCAGCTGGCGGGGCTGTGCTGCGCGGCCAGCAGGGCCCAGTCGCCCGCACGGCGGGACCAGCGCCGTGTGGCCGGATCGCGCTGCAGCGTGGGCCCGGCGTCCAGCACGATCCGCACGGTCGTCTCCGCGCCGGGCCGCAGCGTCACCTTCCGGAAGCCCAGCAGCTGCGCCACCGGCGTCTGGGCCGACACGTCCGCGGCGTAGACCTGGACGACGGTCGAGCCCTCGCGTCCGCCGGTGTTCGTGACGAGCACGTCCGCGCTGCCGCCTGTGTCGTCGAAGCTGTGGTCGAGCAGTCGGTGCTCGATCGTCGTGTAGCCCATGCCGAACCCGAACGGGAACGCGGGCGCGTGTCCCTCCGCGTCGAGCAGGCGTTGACCCCACCTGTCGTCGTAGACCACGGACTTCGCGGCGGGGTCGAACGGAGGCAGATGTGCTGCGTCCGTCGGCACTGCGAAGGGCAGCCGCCCGCCGGGCTCCGCATCGCCGGTGAGCACGGCCGCCAGTGCGCGGCCACCCTCCATGCCGCCGTACCAGGCGACGAGGAGCGCCGGTACGCTGTCTCGCCACTCCTCCGTGAGGATCGCGCTGCCGCCGATGAGCACCACGACGGTCCGAGGGTTCGCGGCCGCCACCGCGCGGACGAGGCGCACGTCCGAGGGGCGCAGGCCGAGCGACCTGCGGTCGCCACCTCGCACGAATCGCGACGCCAGATGCGCAAGACCGACGACCGATCGACGGAGGGCGCGCGAGCGGAACGCGCGACCGAGCACGCTCACGTCGACGCCGCCCGTGACGACCGACTCGCCTTCGTCATGCTCGTCCAGCCCGACCACGACGATCGCCACCTCCGCCTCGGCGGCGACCCCGGCAGCGACGCGCTCGTCGCGACCCGAGGCGGTCGTGATCCGCGCGCCGGGAAGCGCCTCACGCAGCCCCTGCAGCGGCGAGACCGTGGAGGGAGGCCGGACCCGTGACGAGCCGTGATCGCCGAGGTTGGCCCGTGCCGCGAGCCGTCCGATCACCGCGAGATGCCGGGTGGCGGGAGCCAGCGGCAGCAGCGGCGCCACACCGACGGCTGCGTTCTGCAGCAGCACGATCGAGTCCACGGCCACCCGGTGGGCAAGCGCCAGGTGCGCCGGGGAGGCGACGTGCGCGGCCGACGGTGCTTCCACCGCGCGGGTCGCGGCATGCGACACGCAGGTGCGCAGGATGCGGCGCGCGGACCGCAGCACCGTCTCGCGGGCCACGCCACCGCTGCGCAGGGCGGCCGGCAGGTCGCGAGCGCGCAGCAGCCGCAGCGGCATCTCCACGTCCATCCCCGCCTCGAGGCTGGCGACCGCGTCGTGCGTGCCGAACACCCAGTCGCTCGTCACGAAGCCCGAGAAGCCCCACTCGTGTCGCAGCACATCGGTGAGCAGGGCGCGATTGACGTCCATGTACTCCCCCCGCACGCGGTTGTAGGCGCTCATCACGGAGTCGGCGCCGGCCTCGAGCACGGACTTGAAGTGCGGCAGGTGCACCTCGTGGAGGGCGTGCTCGTCGACCGACACGTCCACCTCGAAGCGCTCGTCCTCCATCGAGTTGAGCGCGAAGTGCTTGACGCATGCCATCACGTGCACGCGCACGCCGCGGGTCAACGCCGATCCCATTTGGCCGGTGAGCACCGGATCCTCTCCGTAGCACTCCTGCGCACGGCCCCACCCGGGGTGGCGAAGCAGGTTCACGCAGACGGATGCCGAGTAGTTCGCACCTCGCGCACGAGTCTCCAGACCGATCGCCACACCGACGCGCTCCTCCAGCGACGGATCCCAGGTCGCGGCCCGGGCGATCGTGACGGGGAAGGCGGTGGAGGCGCCGATCACGACGCCGCGGCCACCGTCGCTGAACCGGATGCCCGGGATGCCGAGCCGCGGGACCGCCCCGGCCACGAACGGCCGCCGATGATGCAGCATCGGGATGAGCGGCAGCAGCAGCCCCGGCGAGTCGCCGTCGAGCATGCCGAGGAGCTCTTCGTCCGTCATCCGAGCGATCAGCTGCTCCGCGGCCTCATCCGCGTCCAGCTCGCCAGCCCGCACCTTCCGCACGGCCCCGCCGAAAGCGCCGCGCTCCGCCGCTCTCGGGTCAGCCCGCGTCGGCTCGTGCGCTCGCGCCGTCCGGCGCCCTGCAGCCTGCTCCATGCCCCGAAGTCTGCACCCTGGGGCGCGTGTCCGCGGAAGCGCTGGCGAGGTCCGGTCGCGCTCGGGAGCATCCGAGCGCCAGCAGCTCGCCCAGGCCGGCCGGCACCAGCTCGAGCGCGGGGTCGCCGAAGCGGTCGGCCTCGAGCCACCACACGGGGTGCCCCGCGTCGGTCGTCGCCGGCAGCGGCGCATCCGCCGGCAGGTCGACGGCGAGGATCGCGACGCGCTCGTGCACGTCGCGACCGGCGAACGTCAGCCGGTGCTCGAGCTCGCCGAGCGGCCGCACCGCACCCGCCTCGACGCCGAGCTCCTCGCGCAGCTCCCGCACCACCGCATCCGCTGCCGACTCGCCGGGGTCGATGCCGCCGCCCGGCGGCCGCACGAGCACGCGACCGGTGCCGGGCTCCGTGGCGCTCGTCACGAGCATCGCGCCGTCGGGGCGGCGGATGACGGCGATCGCGATCGCCCTGAGCCGAGGAGGCTCGGCCGTCACAGCACCTGCAGCTCGGGGAGCGCGCCCAGCTCCTTCACGAGGCCGCCGCCGTTCGGCGACCACACCCACGGATGCATCGAGCGCGTCTCGGCGTGCTTGCGACCACCGGCGAGCACCGCCTCCTGCGTCGAGAGCTCGCGGATCGCGACCGCGCGCACCGAGGTGGGGTGCGCGTTCGCGAACTCGCCGTACAGCTCCTCGTCGTGCTGCCCGTCGTCGCCGACGAGCAGCCACTGGATGTCGGGGAACTCGCGCGCGAGCCGGTTCAGCTGCGACCGCTTGTGCTCCTTGCCGGAGCGGAAGAAGCGGTCGTGCGTGGGGCCCCAGTCGGTGAGCAGCATGCTGCCGGCCGGGTAGAGGTTGCGCGAGAGGAATCGCGTGAGCGCGGGTGCGGCGTTCCAGGCGCCCGTCGAGAGGTAGACGAAGGGGCTGCCCGGGTGGTGCTGCTTGATGCGCTCGTAGAGCACCGCCATGCCCGGCACCGGCGTGCGGCCGTGCTCGTCGAGCACGAAGGCGTTCCAGGCCGCGAGCAGCGGCCGGGGGAGCGACGTGACCATGACGGTGTCGTCGATGTCGCTCACGACGCCGAAGCGCGTCTCCGGATCGACGACGAACACGGGCGCCGAGACGGCCTCCGAGCCGGCGACCGAGACGGTGAGCTCCTGCCAGCCGGGTTCCAGGCGGATGCGCACGATCGCGTCGACCACGCCGCCGCGGTCCGCGGTCACGACGTGCCGCTCGTCGCCGGCTGCGATCGTCACGTCGACGTCGTTCAGCGTGAGCGACGTGAACGAGCGCCAGCCGCGCACGTTCTCGTACTGCGCGCGGTGCTCGTCCCCGGGCGCCACGAGCAGCACGCGCGCGAGCACGCGCACCCAGCCGTCGCCGCCGTAGCCCGGGTACGCGACGATCACGGGCAGTCGGCCGCTGCGCAGCGCCCGCGCCTCACGCTGCTCGTGGAACCAGTCCTCGATGCGGGCTGCGGTGTGCTTGATCGGCTCCGGGATGCGGGCGAGCGGATCGAGCTCCTCCATGCGTGACCTCCCAGCCGTGGACGTGATCGAGACTACTGGGTGGCGACTGCCGCGATGAGATCGGGCCCCTGCTCGCGCACGTTGCCGACCCGGGCGTCGACGACGTGCGACGAGAGGTCGGCGACGACGCCGGGCGCCTCGGCGATCACGGCCTCGAGCGCCGCCTCGCCGTCCTCCGTCGGGTCGAGCCAGGCGTCGCGCATCTCGGGGGAGACCACGAGCGGCATCCGCTCGTGGAGCTCGGCGAGCGCGCCCGTCGCCGCGGTCGTGAGGATCGAGGTCGACAGCAGCCAGCTGCCGTCCGGCTGCTTCCACCACGCGTACAGCCCCGCGAACGAGATCGGCGCGTCGCCGTGCACGTAGTGCGGCGTCTTGGCCTCGCCCTCGCGGTGCCACTCGAACCAGCCGTCCGCGGGCACGAGCGCGCGGCGCTCGCGCACCGCGTCGCGGAACATCGGCTTGCTCGCGGCAGACTCGCTCCGCGCGTTGAAGGCGCGCTGCCCGACCGAGATGTCATCGGCCCACGCGGGCACGAGGCCCCAGCGGGCGGCCTCCAGGCGGCGGACGGGCGGGCCGTCGTCGCGGGGCGCGGGCTCCACCACGATCGGCACCATCGTGGTCGGCGGGATGTTCCAGTTCGGCTCCGGCAGGTCGGCGCCCGCCTCATCGATCTCGAAGAGGCCCACGAGGTCGCTCGTGGGCGTCGCCACCACGTACCGTCCGCACATGCTGAAATGCTCTCATCCCTCAGGCCTCGCATGCGCGATGATGTGCACATGAACGAGCGTCCTCTTGGCCAGCAGTCGGTCACGGTGCGGCACGAGCCGGTGCAGGCGCGCGCGGCACAGCGGGTCGAGGCCCTGCTCGACGCGGCCGCTGCCGTCGTCGTCGAGCACGGCATCGAGCACCTCACCACCGCGCTCGTCGCCGAGCGTGCGGGCGCCTCGATCGGCACCGTCTACCGCTACTTCCCCGACCGGGTCGCGGTGCTGGTCGCGCTCGCCGAGCGCAACCTCGAGCGCTTGCGGCACGCGCTCGCGCGGGTGCTCGAGCAGCCGCACGACACCTGGGTCGACGCGACGGATGCGGTCATCGGCGCGATGGTCGACACCTTCCGCGAGGTGCCGTCGTTCCGCTCGCTCCGCACCGGCGAGGGCCTCGACCTGGGGCCGCAGGCGCGCGAGCAGGTGGCGCCGCAGTTCGCCGCGATCATGGCGGACTACGTGCGCGGTCGGTGGGGCGTCGAGCTCGACGAGGAGCGGCACGAGGCGCTCGTGCTCGCGGTCGGCGGCCTCGACGCGCTCGTCACCTACGCGTTCCTGCACGACTCGCACGGCGATCCGCGCTACCTCGCGCTCGGGCGCACGTGCGCGATGCAGCACCTCGTGATCGCCTTCGGCGAGCCGACCTCGGCCGGCGACGGGGCCGACCGTCCCGGCGAGCCGGCCGCCTAGGCTCCGCCTCAGTCCTCGAGGTGCCGCGCCTCGCGGCGCGAGACGAGCCGCTTCACGACGTACGCGCCGATGAGGAACGCCACGACGACGCCCACGAGCGCGAAGCCGGCACCGTGCAGCTCGTCGGCGAGCTCGCGGTAGGTGCCGCCGGCCAGCCAGCCCGCGCTCGAGTACGCCGTCGCCCAGATCACGCACGCGGGCAGCGTCCAGGCGAGGAAGCGGCGGTAGGGCATCCGCGCGCTGCCGGCGATGAGCGGCACGAGCGAGTGCGCGACGGGCAGGAAGCGGGAGAGGAAGATCGCGATGCCGCCCCGGCGGGCGAGGTATCGCTCCGTGCGCCGCCAGCGGAGCGAGGCCGACGGCCAGCGGCGCGCGAGCCAGCGGTCGATCGCCGGCCCGATCCAGCGGCCGATCGCGAACCCGATCGACTCGCCGCAGATCGCGCCGGCCACGGTCGCCGCGATGAGCGCGAGCCACCACGGCCACTGCTCGACGGCGAGCGCGGCGATGATGACGATCGTGTCGCCCGGCACGACGAGCCCGAGCAGCACGCTCGTCTCGAGCAGCATCGCCAGCCCGGCGAGCAGGGTGCGCAGCAGCGGGTCGATCGAGCCGATGGTCTCGAGCAGCAGATCGATCGCGTCGTCGATCACCGCCGGCTCGCGATCGGACCGGACTCGACCGGTGCCGTGCGCTCGAGCGCGGCCGGCCGGCGCATCGCCTCGAGCCGCGCCTGCCAGGCGGGGGCACGCTCGGCGGGGGCGACGCGGGGCCCGTCGTGCCAGCGGGTCACGGCGCGGATGCCGCGCAGCGCGTTCGCGAGCCACACCTCCCGTCCGTCGAGCTCGTCCGGGGTCGCGCGAGCGCGCCGCACATCGACGCCGTCGGCGCGCGCGAGGTCGAGGATGACGGCGGCCGTCACCGAGGGGAGGCGAGGGACGTCGGGCACGACGAGCGTGTCGGCGTGCCACCACAGGAGCGCTGACCAGGTGCCCTCCGCGACGAGCCGCGCGCCGTCGGGCTCCACGGCGGTGAGGATCGGCTCGACGTCGCGGCCGACCCGCGCTCGCTCCTCCGCCTGCAGCGCAGCGAGCGCCGCGAGGTCCGGGCCCTTGCGGAGCGGCAGCGTGCGCGGGTCGCGGGCGGCGGTGACGACCTCGACGGTGCCGCTCGGGGTCGGCGCCACCCGGATGCGCAGCCGGACGCCGTCACGGGTGAGGTCGAGCCGCGGCGACCACGTGCCGGGCGGGACGACCTGCATCGCGGCGTCGACGGCCGCGAGCGCGGCGCTGCGGTCGCCGCCCGCCTCGGCCACCGCATCCGCGAACCGCTGCCGGTGACGGTCGAGCGCGAGCACCGCGCCGTCGACGACGAGCCACGAATCGGCGGCGAGCGACGCGCCGAGCGGGGCTGTCGTGGTCTCGAACCGAGCGCCCGTCCACGCACGCACGACGTCGCTCCCGCTCATAGGATCGACCCTATGCCAGCGACCCCTGCGGCGCTCCTGCCGCACCTCGGTGCTCGCTGGGCGCACCCGGTGGCGACGACGCCCGAGGCGGCGTTCGCCGCGCTCGAGGCCGACGGGGGCGACGTCGTGTGGCTCGACTCCTCCTCCGAGGGCGCGCACGTGCTGGGCGTCGGCGCGCACGTGCTCGTCGTGCGCGAGGGCGTCGCGACCCTCGACGGGCTGCCCGTCGAGGGCGACGCGGTCGCCGCCCTCGAGGCGGCGCGCACCGCGCTGCCGGGCGCGTGGGTGGGCTGGTTCGGCTACGAGGCGGGCGTGCGGATGCTGGGGCTCGAGCCCGCCGTCGGCCGCGGCCCCGAGGCGGCGTGGCTGCTGCTCGACCGGTGGGTCGTGGTCGAGGGCGGGCAGGCGCAGCTGCAGTCGCGCGACGGCGAGCCCTGGGCGCTCGCGCCGGCGCCGCGGATCACGCTGCCGCCGATGGCGGTCGTGGACCCCGCGCGGCTCTCGTGGCGCGACGACGACGCGGCGTACGCGTCGAAGGTGGAGCGCTGCCGCGCCCACATCCGCGACGGCGACTCCTACGTGCTGTGCCTCACGACCGCGATCGACGCGCCGCCGATCGACCCGATCGCGACGCACGCGCGGCTGCGCTCCGCGAGCCCCGTCCATCACGGCGGGCTGCTGCGCATCGCCGGCGTGACCGTCTCGAGCGCGAGCCCGGAGACCTTCCTGCGCGTCGAGGACGGCGTCGCGACCACCCGGCCGATCAAGGGCACGCGCCGCCGCGGGGCGGACGACGACGCCGCGCTCGCGCGCGAGCTGTTCGAGAGCGAGAAGGAGCGCGCCGAGAACGTCATGGTCGTCGACCTCTGTCGCAACGACCTGCAGCGGGTGTGCGAGCCCGGCTCGGTCGAGGTGACGAGCCTGCTCGCCGTCGAGTCGTACCCGACCGTGCACCAGCTCGTCTCGACCGTGCGCGGCCGGCTGCTGCCCGGCCTCGGTCCGCTCGACGCGGTGCGGGCGCTCTTCCCGGCGGGCTCGATGACGGGCGCCCCGAAGCGCCGCACCGTGCAGCTGCTGCAGGCGCTCGAGGGCGCGCCGCGCGGCGTCTATGCGGGGTGCTTCGGGCTCGTGGCGGGGGAGTCCTGCCAGCTCGCGATGGTCATCCGCAGCGTCGTGGCCGACGCCGAGGGCACGCACATCGGGGTCGGGGGCGGTGTCACCGCGCTCTCCGAGCCAGCCTTCGAGGTCGACGAGCTGCACGTGAAGGCCGCGGCCCTGCTGGCCGCGCTCGTCCCCGCCTCCCGCTGATCGAGTAGCTGCCGGCGGAGCCGGCCGCGTATCTCTCATGGTCATTGGCTGGCCTGGGGCTGGCTGGCAGGCTGGCGCTGGCTTCCTGCGGACGTGGCTCTCCGCGTATCTGTCCCGCTTCGGCGGTGGCTTGATCTCGACCTGCCCGTCCGCGGGGGCCGGTGCCGGCCCACCCGCGGCGATGGCTTCATAGAAGGCTGTCCAACCTGACGGTTGTGACTCTTGAGAGATCTGCCTCCGACGCGACTTCCCAGGGCCGGCACCGACACGGTCCCGATCCTGAGGAGGAACCGCGATGACCATCGTCGCAGACCGATACCCGCTTGTCATGGGCGTGGACACCCACGCGCGCACCCACACGTTCGCGCTCGTCGAGGCCGCCACCGGCGGCGTCGTCGACACCGCGACGTTCCCCGTCACTGCTGCGGGCATGGACCGGGCGCTGGCTTGGGCGGGCCGTCGCGCGCCCGGCTACGCGGCCGCGGTCGAGGGCACCGCCTCCTACGGCGCGACCCTCACGACGCGGCTGCAAGCGGCCGGCGTGACCGTGTTCGAGGCGCGCCCACCGCGCCGCGCCGCCCGCGCCGGGCACGGCAAGTCCGACCAGATCGACGCGGTAGCCGCCGCCCGGTCCGTGCTCGCCGACCGGGTCGAGCGGCTCGCACAGCCCCGCTCGGGTGACCGGCGGCAGGCGCTGCAGCTGCTGCTGACCGCGCGCCGGCTGATCGAGCGGCAGCGCACCCAGGACCGCAACGCGCTCACCGCGCTGCTGCGCGGCATCGAGCTCGGCATCGACGCCCGCCGATCGCTGACCGCCGTCCAGCTGCGGCAGATCGCCGCTTGGCGGCCCCGCACCAGCGACTCGGTCGCGCAGTCCGTCGCCCGCAGCGAGGCGATCCGGCTCGCGCGCGAGGTCCAGCAGCGCAGCGACCTGCTCGCCGACAACCAGGCGCAGCTGCAGCAGCACGTCGCTGCACTCGCTCCCGGCCTGCTCGACGAGCGCGGCATCGGTCCGATCTCGGCCGCCGTGTTCATCGCCGCCTACTCCCACCACGGCCGGATCCGCTCCGAAGCGGCGTTCGCGTCACTCGCAGGCGCCGCCCCGATCCCCGCCTCCAGCGGCAACACCGACCGGCACCGCCTCAACCGTCACGGCGACAGGCGCCTGAACGCGGCCCTCGACACCGTCGTCCGCGTCCGACTCGCCCACGACCCCGACACCCGCGCCTACCGCGACCGCCGCATCACCCAAGGCAAGACCAAGAGCGACGTCCGCAGACTCCTCCGCCGCTACCTCGCCCGCCACATCTATCGCACCCTCAAACACGCCCTAACCACTTGACACCAGTCATAGAAGGGTCGAGATCAGGGCTGCCCGAGCGGACGGCTTCGTCTCGATACGCGGCGCCTCCGGCGCTGCTACTCGACGAGCGGGTGGGCGCGGCGACGGCGGCGCTGCTGCTCGACCGAGGAAGGCGGCGCGCCGGCGTGCTGCCCCTCCGCAAGCCGCGCGAGCCGCTCGAGCCGCGACTCCCAGCCGCGGCCGATCGTGTCGAGCCGGTCGGCGAGGGCGGTGAGGCTCGCGCCGATCGCGCGATGCCGCACCGATCGGCCCTCCCGCACCGCGTCGACGAGACCGGCGGCCTCGAGCACGGCGAGGTGTTTCGCGATCGCCTGCCGCGAGACCGGCAGCGCCGTCGCGAGCTCGCTCGCCGAGCGCGGCTCGCTGCCGAGCAGCTCGAGGATCGCCCACCGGGTGTCGTCCGCGAGCGCCGCGAGCTGCTGCGTCGGCGGCGCCGCGCTCGTCGCCGCCATCGTCACGCCACGGCCAGGACGTGCGCGCGCAGGCTGTCGAGCACGATCTCCCAGCCCTGTGTGTTCTGCCCCATGCGCTCGTCGCGCTCGTCCGCGGGCACGCGCATCCAGCCCGACTCGACGACGGTGATGCGCGTGCCGGTGGCGGTCGGCTCGAGGTCGAAGCGCACGTCGCACGCCTCGGGCCCCGGCTCCGCCTCGCCCATCCCGCCCCAGCGGAACGCGAAGGTCCCGGGCGCCTCGACGATGCGCAGCGCGACGGGGAAGCGCTCGCCCTCGTGCTCGAACGTGCCGGTCACGCCCGAGCGCACGCCGCCCGGGAAGTCGGCCGGATGCCCCCACCACGTCGCGATGGACGCCGGGTCGGTGAGGTGCTGCCAGACCAGCTCGCGGGGCGCCTCGATCTCGAGGGACCGGGTGATCGTGCCGGCGGTGCGGTCGATGACGGCGGGCGTCCAGCGGCGGGCGAGGAGGGCGACGAAGTCGTCGAGCTCCTCCGTCCATCCCTGGCGGTTGTCCTCCAGCGCGGCGCGCCGGGCACCGGCGTCGGTGAGCCGGTCGAAGCCGGTCTCGACGACGGTGAGGCGCGTGACGTCGCCGTCGCGCTCGAGCGCGAAGCTCGCGGTCGTGCTGTTGTCGTCCCGGATCGGCTCACCCGGCGTGCCCCATCGGAACGCGAAGCGATGCGGCGGCTCGCACGCCTCGATCCGCGCGGGGAAGTCGCCGTGCTCGCTCCAGCCGAAGGAGCCGGTCGACCCCTCGCGCACGCCGTCGGGGAAGTCGGCGCGCTGCCCGAACCACTCCGCGATCCAGCGGGGCTCGGTGAGCGTCTCCCACACCACGTCGATGGGAGCGCGCACCTCGATCGATCGGGAGACGCGCATCGTGTGCTCGTCGGTGCTGGCCTGCGGCTCGTGCGCCATGGTGCCTCCTGCAATCGTCGGGTTGCAGGTGAGGCTACGCCCGCGCGGACGAACGTGCAACCATCCGGTTGCAGATCAGCGGGCGAGCGACTCGGCGAGCGCGACGAGCTCGTCGAGCTCGACCGTCCACCCGGCGGCGAGCGCTCGCAGCGCCTCGCGCCGAGTCGCGTCGTCGCCCTCGAGCGGGAAGCCCGACTCGACCAGGTGCACCTGCGTCGAGCCGTCGATGTCGCGCAGCCCGATCTCGACCGTCGACGCCCTGCCCGAGAGGATGCCCTCCGCCCAGTCGAAGACGAAACGCTCCTCGGCCTCGACCTCCAGGATGCGCGCGGCGAGCACCACCTCGCCGCTCCACGCGAACCGGCCGGTCGCGCCGGCCACCACGCCGCCGGGGAAGGCGGCGATGTCGCCCAACCAGCGGGCGAGCAGCTCCGGCTCGGTGAGGCAGCGCCAGACCGTGCCCCGGGGGGCGTCGATCGCGACGATCCGGGTGACGCGCGACGCGGGGACGTCGACCGTGGCAGGCGGGTTCTCGAACTCCGGCATGACGACCTCCCTCCGCGCACGGCCCTGGGCCGCTCTGGCCGGGGATGCCCTCGATTGTGTCACGAGGAGGTCCGGGAGGAGCGCCGTAGACTGGGGAGCCGTCGTGCCGCTCCCGGCCGACGCCACCCAGGAGCATCTGTGACCGACGAGACCTTCGACTTCGCCCGCATCCAGCAGCGCTGGCTGCCCGTGTGGGACCGCATCCGCCCCTTCGCGACGGACGACGAGACCGACGCGCGGCCGCGCAAGTACGTGCTCGACATGTTCCCGTACCCCTCGGGCGACCTGCACATGGGGCACGCGGAGTCGTACGCGTACGGCGACGTGCTCGCGCGCTACTGGCGCCAGCAGGGCTTCAACGTGCTGCACCCGATCGGCTGGGACTCCTTCGGCCTGCCCGCGGAGAACGCGGCGATCCAGCGCGGCGCCGACCCGAAGGCGTGGACCGAGGCGAACATCGAGCAGCACAAGCGCTCGATGCGGCAGTACGCGACCGCGTTCGACTGGGACCGCATCCTCCACACGTCCGACCCGGGCTACTACAAGTGGAACCAGTGGCTCTTCCTCGAGCTGTACAAGGCGGGCCTGGCCTACCGCAAGCCGTCGAACGTGAACTGGTGCCCGAAGGACCAGACGGTGCTGGCGAACGAGCAGGTCGTCGACGGCCGCTGCGAGCGGTGCGGCACGCCGGTCGTGAAGAAGAAGCTCACGCAGTGGTACTTCAAGATCACCGACTACGCCGACCGGCTGCTCGACGACCTCAACCAGCTCGAGGGCCGCTGGCCCGACAAGGTGCTGCGCATGCAGCGCAACTGGATCGGGCGCTCCGTGGGCGCCGAGGTCGAGTTCGAGATCGAGGGCCACCACAGCCCCGTGCCCGTCTTCACGACGCGCCCCGACACGCTCTACGGCGCGACCTTCATGGTCGTCGCGCCCGACTCCGACCTCGCGGCCGAGCTCGCGTCGGGCGCATCGCCCGAGGTGCGGATGCGGTTCCAGGCGTACCTCGAGGACGTCGGCCGGATGACCGAGATCGACCGGCAGAACGCCGAGCGCACGAAGACGGGCGTCGACCTGGGCCGCTTCGCGATCCACCCGCTGACGGGGGAGCGCATGCCGGTGTGGACCGCCGACTACGTGCTGGCCGACTACGGCCACGGCGCGGTCATGGCCGTGCCCGCGCACGACCAGCGCGACCTCGACTTCGCGCGCGTCTTCGACCTGCCGGTCAAGGTGGTCGTCGACACGAACGCGGCTGTCACGGGCGTCATGCCCGCGATCCCGCTCGACGAGCACGGCAACGCCGTGCTGCCCGACGACCTGCCCTCGCTCGACCCGAAGGTCACGGGCGAGGCGCTCACGGGTGACGGCCGGCTCATGAACTCCGGTGAGCTCGACGGGCTGTCGAAGCAGCACGCGATCGGCCGCATGGTGCAGCTGCTCGAGCGCCGCGGCGTCGGCCGCGCCGCGAAGTCGTACCGGCTGCGCGACTGGCTCGTGAGCCGTCAGCGCTACTGGGGCACGCCCATCCCGATCATCCACACCGAGGACGGGCAGGAGGTGCCGGTGCCGTTCGAGCAGCTGCCCGTCACGCTGCCCGACTCCGCGGGCCTCGACCTCACGCCCAAGGGCACGAGCCCGCTGGGCGCGGCGCAGGACTGGGTGAACGTGCCGTCGCCGATCGACGGGAGCCCCGCGCGCCGCGATGCCGACACGATGGACACCTTCGTCGACTCGTCCTGGTACTTCCTGCGCTTCCTCAGCCCGAACGACGACACGCAGCCGTTCGACAAGGCGCAGGTCGCTCGCTGGGCGCCGATCGACCGCTACGTCGGCGGCGTCGAGCACGCGATCCTCCACCTGCTCTACGCGCGCTTCATCACGAAGGTGCTCTTCGACCTCGGCCACGTGCCGTTCACCGAGCCGTTCGAGGCGCTGCTCAACCAGGGCATGGTCATCCTCGACGGCGCGAAGATGTCGAAGTCGAAGGGCAACCTCGTCACGCTCTCGGAGGAGCTCGAGCGCTTCGGCGTCGACGCGGTGCGGCTCGCGATGAGCTTCGCCGGCCCGCCGGAGGACGACATCGACTGGAAGGACGTCAGCCCGGTCGGGGCGCAGAAGTTCCTCGCCCGCGCGTGGCGGCTGTCGAAGGAGGCGCTCGCGAAGCCGGGCACCGACCCGAAGCCGGGCGACCGGACGCTGCGGCGCGAGACGCACCGGTTCCTCGCGGATGCGCCGGGTCTCGTCGAGGCGCTGAAGTTCAACGTCGTCGTCGCGCGGCTCATGGAGCTGACGAACGCGACCCGCAAGACGGTCGACGCCGGTGCCGGCGCTGCCGATCCCGCGGTGCGCGAGGCTGTCGAGACGATCGCGCTCGGCCTGTCGCTCTTCGCGCCCTACACGGCCGAGGACATGTGGGCGAACCTCGGCTTCGAGCCGTCGATCGCGAACGCCGGCTGGCGGAAGGCCGACCGCTCGCTCCTCGTCGAGCAGACCGTCACCGCGATCGTGCAGGTCGACGGTAAGGTGCGCGACCGGATCGACGTCGCGGCCGACATCACCGAGATCGACCTCGAGCGCACCGCGCGCGAGCTGCCGGGCGTCGTCCGCTCGATCGGCGATCGCACCGTGCGGCACGTCGTCGTGCGTGCGCCGAGGCTCGTGAACCTCGTCACCGGCTGATCCGGCCGGCGGCCGCCGCCGTCATCCCGCGACAGCGCCCACCCGGCAGCGATATGCGCCCGGGTGGGCGCTGTCGCGGGGCGGCGGCGTAGCGCGCCGCTCGCAGCGCGCGGGTCGAGCCGGCCGGGATGGGCATCTGCACACGCCGGCCGGCCGATCCGGTGGCGAACGGCCCTGGGCCCGTCCGCGCCGCGCGCCCATACTGGACGCCTGCGCGCACGAGACGAGAGTCAGGAGCCGACCATGCTCGAGCAGTCCCAGCGAGACGCCATCCTCGCGGCCGTCGATGCCGCGTTCGACGCGCAGATCGCGTTCACGCAGGAGCTCATCCGGCACGAGTCGCTGCGCGGCGATGAGGCGTCGGTGCAGGACTTCGTGCAGCGGGCGATGGAGGAGCGCGGGCTGACGATCGACCGGTGGGCGCTCGATCCCGCCGAGGTCGCGGAGCACGTGGGCGCCGGCAAGGTCGCCATCTCGTACGAGGGCATGACGAACGTCGTCGGCACGTACACCCCTGAGGTCGCCGGCGGCCGCTCGCTCATCCTCAACGGCCACGTCGACGTCGTGCCCACCGGGCCGCTCGAGCAGTGGTCGCGCTCGCCGTGGGAGCCGCACGTCGAGGACGGCTGGCTCTACGGTCGCGGCAGCGGCGACATGAAGGCAGGGATCGGCGCGAGCTTCTTCGCCTTCGACGCGATCCGGGCCGCCGGGCTCTCGCTGACGGCGCCCGTCTACCTGCAGTCGGTCGTGGAGGAGGAGAGCACCGGCAACGGCACGCTCTCCACGATCCAGCGCGGGTACACGGCGGATGCGGTGCTCATCCCGGAGCCCGAGGAGGACATGCTCGTGCGTGCGAACGTGGGCGTGATCTGGGCGAAGATCCGCATCGGGGGCCAGCCCACGCATCCGCGCCAGATGACGACGGGCTTCAACGCGATCGACGCCACCGTCGCCGTCGTGCAGCACCTGCGCACGCTCGAGGAGGAGTGGAACGCCGAGCGCGCGCGGCACCCCCACTTCGAGCACCTCGACCACCCGATCAACTTCAACATCGGCACGATCCGCGGCGGGGACTGGCCGTCGAGCGTGCCGGCGTGGTGCGAGATCGAGCTGCGCGCATCGCTGTACCCGGGCGTGACGGCCGACGAGGCGTGGGCGCAGATCGAGGCGCGGCTGCAGCTCGCGCGCGAGGAGCTCGAGGCGACCTCGCCCTCGGCGTACCTCACGGCGGAGCCGAACGGCTTCTACTCGGAGGGCTACGTGCTCGAGGAGGGCGGCGACGCCGAGCGCGCGCTCGGCGAGCACCACGCTGCCGTCTTCGGCACCGAGCTCGAGACGTTCACGACGCCGGGGTACCTCGACTCAAGGCTGTTCGTGCTCTATTCGGGCATCCCCGCGCTCGTCTACGGGCCGCGCACGGAGGAGATCCACGGCTACGACGAGCGCGTGGAGCTCGAGTCGGTGCGCAGGGTCACGAAGACGATGGCGCTGTTCATGGCCGACTGGTGCGGCGTGGCCCCGGCCTGAGCGGGCGCGGGTTCGGTGCCCATGCCCTCGACCTCCACAGGTCCCACTTCCACGGCTCCGACGTCCACAGGCACGGCCGCACGTCGCACGGCGGCGGACGCATCCGCCCTACCGTGCCCGGATGGCCGGTGGAGGCGGGCGCGGTGAGGATGCGCGCTGGCGGCTGGGCGCGGGCGCCGCGGTGCTGCTCGTGCTGGGCGCGGTCGCGGGTGGGGTCGCGCAGCGGATGGTCGCCGACGTGCAGCCCGCGGTCGTCGTCGCGACGCCGGTGGCGACCGCATCCGGCGACGTGGTCGTCGACGTGCAGGGCGCCGTCGCGCAGCCCGGCGTCTACCGGCTGCCGGCAGGCTCGCGCGTGCTCGACGCGATCGCGCGCGCCGGCGGCACCGTCGAGGAGGCGGCGCCGGGCGCGCTGAACCTCGCGCGGCCGGTCGTCGACGGCGAGCAGGTGCTCGTGCCGACCGAGGGCGAGCAGGCCGAGGCCGCCGCGGCAGCGCCCGAGGATGGCGGGCTCGTCTCGCTCAACCGGGCCGACCAGGCCGGGCTCGAGACGCTCCCGCGCGTCGGCCCCGCGCTCGCGCTCGCGATCATCGCGCACCGAGACGAGCACGGGCCGTTCACCGACATCGCGCAGCTCGACGACGTGCCGGGCATCGGGCCGGCGCTGCTCACCTCGCTCACGCCCCTCGTGACCCTCTGATGGCGAGCGGGCGATGGTCGTGAGCGGGCGGATCGTGAGCAGGCACCGATCGTGAGCAGGCACCGATCGTGAGCGGGCACCGATCGTGAGCGGGCGCTGATGCGCGACCTGCGGCTCGCGCTCCCCGTCGCGACCGCCTGGGCGGTGCTCGCGGCGCTCAGCCCCCACCCGGCTGCGCTCGCCCCGGCGGCCATCGTGTGCGCGCTCCTGGCCGCGACGTGCCTGCTCGTGGCGCAGCGCGCATCCGCGACCCGCGGCCGATGGGCGGCCGTGCTGCGCAGCGCCGCCGTGGGGGTGGGGCTCGCCGTGCCGCTGCTCGCGGGAGCCGACGCCGCGACGGGCGTGCCGCTCGACGCGTGCGACGCGATGTCGCTGGTGCTGCTCGGCGGCGCGACGCCCGCCGAGGTGCTCGTCGTCGGCTGCGACGGCGGGCGCGGACTGCGGGGAGGCGTGCCGCAGAGCGCGCTGCTGCTGCGGGCGGATGCGTCGCTCGCGATCGGCGCGACGGCCGTCGGCGCGTGCGACGCGTGGCTCGACGGCTCGCGGTGGCTGCTCGCCTGCCGTGACATCACGGTCACCGAGCCCGGCGCCTGGGCGGCATGGGCGAGCCCGCTGCGCGACGGGCTGCTCGCGGCGTCCGCGCAGCTGCCGGGCGCCGGCGGCGAGCTGCTGCCCGGGCTCGCGATCGGCGACGAGCGGCGCGTCAGCCCGCTGCTGCGCACGGCGATGCTCGACGCCGGCCTCAGCCACCTCACCGCGGTGTCGGGCGCGAACTGCGTCATCGTGGTGGGGGCCGCCTTCCACGCGGCCGCGGCGCTCGGCGCGAGGCGCTCGGTGCGCGTGGGAGCCGCGGGGGTCGCGCTCGTCGGCTTCGTGCTGCTCGTCACGCCAGAGCCGTCGGTCGTGCGGGCGGGGACGATGGCGGCGATCGCCCTCCTCGGGCTCGTCTCCGGCAGGCGCGCGGGCGCCATCGCGGTGCTCTCGCTCGCGGTGCTCCTCGTGCTCGCGCTGCAGCCGCACCTCGCGACGAGCGCGGGCTTCGCCCTCTCCGCGCTCGCCACGGCCGGGCTCATCGTGCACGCCCGCCCGATCGCGGGTGCGCTCGCGCGCGTGCTGCCGATGCCGGTCGCGGCGCTCAACGCGGTGCCGACCGCCGCGCAGCTGTGGTGCCTGCCGGTGCTCGTCGGCCTCGACTCCCGCGTGAGCGTCGTGGCGGTGCTCGCCAACCTGCTCGCCGGCCCCGCCGCGCCGCTCGTGACCGTCGTCGGCCTCGCGGCGTGCCTCGCGGCGCCGCTCGCGCCGGCGGTCGCGCTCGGACTCGCGTGGGTCGCGTGGCTGCCCGCGGCATGGATCGCGCAGGTCGCGATGGTCGCGCAGCAGCTGCCTGCCGCCCAATCGCCCTGGCCGGCCGCGCCCTGGGGCGTCGTCGCCGCATCCGCCATGCTCGCCGCCGTCGCGCTCGGCCACGCGCGCGGCCGGCTCGCGCGGGGGCTGTTCGTCGCCGTGGTCGTGGCGCTCGTCGCCGGCGGCACCGCGGCGTGGCCGGCGGTGCGGCTCGGCGCCCTCGCCGATTGGCGCATCGCGCAGTGCGACGTCGGGCAGGGGAGCGCGACCGTCGTGCGCTCGAGCGGCGCGACCGTGCTCGTCGATGCGGGCAGGGAGCCCGCGCCGATCGACCGGTGCCTGCGGATGCTCGGGGTCAGCCGCGTCGACCTGCTCGTGCTCACGCACTTCGACGTCGACCACGCCGGCGGCGCTCCGGCGCTCGCAGGCCGCGTCGGCACGCTCGTGCACGGGCCCGTCGATGAGCGGGCCGCGTCGCTCGTCGCCGAGCTCGAGGCGGGAGGCGCGACCGCGATCGAGGCACGGCGCGGCGACGCGTGGCAGCTGGGGGAGATGCGGCTCGAGGCGCTCTGGCCCATCGGCGACGAGCCGCCCGGCAACGACGCGAGCGTCGCGGTCGCGATCGACCTGCCCGGCACCGATGGCGCCTCCAACGGGCTCGAGCTCGTCGTGCTCGGCGATCTCGGCGCCGAGGCGCAGTCGCGCATGCTGCGGGCGGGCGTGCCCGGTCCCGCGGCGGTGGTCGTGGTCGCGCACCACGGCTCCGCCGACCAGCTGCCGGCGCTCTACCGGCGCCTCGGCGCATCCGTCGGGCTCGTCGGGGTCGGCCCGAACGAGTACGGGCACCCGACGGATGCGGCGCTGCGCATCGTGCGCGACACCGGCGGAGCGCCGCTGCGCACCGACGAGCTCGGCACGATCGCCCTCGCGGTCGACGACGAGGGCGTGCGCGTCTGGTCGGAGCGCGTCGGCGGCCCGCCGTAGGCTGATCGCATGGCAGCGAGCACCATCCCCAAGATCGGCTGGGAGCAGGTGTCGCCCGCGCCCGTCGTGCTGGTGTTCGGCAAGGAGTCGTTCCTCGCCGACCGCGCGCTGCAGCGGCTCCGCGCGCTGCTGCTGCTCGAGGACCCCGAGCTCGAGGTCCACGACGTCGACGCCGGTCAGTACAGCGACGGCGCGCTCGAGCTCATCGCGAGCCCCTCGCTGTTCGACGAGCCGCGGCTCGTGCGGGTCGAGAACGGCGTCAAGGCGACGGATGCCTTCATAGCGGACGCGCTCCGCTACCTCGCGCAGCCGGTCGACGGCACGACGCTCGTCATCCGCCACGACGGCTCGACCGTGCGCGGCAAGAAGCTGCTCGACGCGATCCGCGCGACGCCCGGTGCGATCGAGGTCGTCTGCCAGCCCCTCAAGCGCGACGAGATGGTGCCGTTCGCGCGCGCCGAGCTGCGGCTGCTCGAGCGCGAGGCGACCCCCGGCGCGATCGCGGCGCTCGTCGACGCCTTCGCGAGCGACATCGCCGAACTCGCCAACGCCATCCGCCAGGTCGCGCTCGACACCGAGGGCGACGTGACCGAGCAGGTCGTGCGCACGTACTACTCCGGCCGCATCGAGACGACGGCGTTCGCGGTCGTCGACGCGGTGATCGCCGGCGAGGTCGCCCGGGCGCTCGTCACGCTGCGCCACGCGATCGCGACCGGCGCCGACCCGGTGCCGATCGTCGCGGCGTTCGCCATGCGGTACCGCCAGCTGGCGAAGGTCTCCGGCGCGAGCGGCTCCGACATGCAGGCCGCGCGGCAACTGGGCATGCAGGACTGGCAGGTGCGCAACGCGCGCCGCGACCTGCGCGCCTTCACGGATGCGGCGCTGTGCGACGCGATC
Source organism: Actinomycetota bacterium (assembly GCA_051751085.1). GTDB lineage: Bacteria > Actinomycetota > Actinomycetes > Actinomycetales > Microbacteriaceae > Agrococcus. The sequence continues at coordinate 64,289 of JBNJKM010000006.1, forward strand.
GAGGCGATCGCGACCGCGGATGCGGCCGTGAAGGGCGCGGAGCGCAACCCCGGCCACTCGGTCGAGCGGCTCGTGCGCCAGCTCGCCGCCCGACCCGCCGCCTGAGCGCCGCTGCCTGAGCGCCGCTGTCGCGCATCCGGGGGCGCAGCGCGCTTCGGCAGCGGTGCACGCTGCTGTCGCTCTGAGGGCTTGCACACGACAGGAGCGTGCACATCCGCTCGGAGCCTCCGGGCGGAGGTGCACGCCGCTGTCGCTCTGACTCCTGCAGAGCGACAGGTGCGTGCACCTCCTGCTCGACGGGTCGTGCGAGCGAACGACGAAGGGGACCCCGATCGGGGTCCCCTTCGTGCGGCGCGTCTGCGCGGCGTGTCACATCAGAGCGACGCGGCAGCCTTCGCGATCGACGACTTGCGGTTCGCCGCCTGGTTGCGGTGGATGACGCCCTTGGAGACGGCCTTGTCGAGCTTGCGGGTGGCGACGGCCACCTTCTGCTGCGCGACGGCCTTGTCGCCCTCGGCGATGGCCTTCTTGGCCTCGCGCACGGCGGTCTTGAGCTCGCTCTTGACGGCGCGGTTGCGGAGCGTCGCCTTCTCGTTGGTGAGGATGCGCTTGATCTGCGACTTGATGTTCGCCACGTGGTGTCCTGTTCCTGTTGTGAAGAGTGGTTGGCGGCGGCCGATGCTCGCCTGAGCCGCCGCGACCCGCCCTCGCGCGACGGGCGCGCAGAAGAAGGGGAAGCCAGCGAACGACTCTACCAGCGCGCGAGCCCCGCTCGCAATGCGGCCGGATCGATCCGCTGTGGGAGAATGGGACCTTCCACCCGCGCAGCACCCATCCCAGCCGACGAGAAGGACCCGTGAGCCCCCGAGCGACCAAGGCACTCGAGCCAGCCTCGACCGATCCGGCGAAGATCCGCAACTTCTGCATCATCGCGCACATCGATCACGGCAAGTCCACCCTCGCCGACCGCATGCTGCAGCTCACCGGCGTCGTCGACGACCGCTCGATGCGCGCGCAGTACCTCGACCGCATGGACATCGAGCGCGAGCGCGGCATCACGATCAAGTCGCAGGCCGTGCGGATGCCGTGGGAGCTCGACGGCGAGACCTTCGCCCTCAACATGATCGACACGCCGGGCCACGTCGACTTCACCTACGAGGTCTCCCGCTCGCTCGCCGCGTGCGAGGGCGCGATCCTGCTCGTCGACGCGGCGCAGGGCATCGAGGCGCAGACCCTCGCCAACCTGTACCTGGCGATGGACAACGACCTCGAGATCATCCCGGTGCTCAACAAGATCGACCTGCCGGCCGCCGACCCCGAGAAGTACGCGGCCGAGATCGCGCGCCTCATCGGCGGCGACCCCGACGACGTGCTGCGCGTGAGCGGCAAGACCGGCATGGGTGTTGACGCGCTGCTCGACCGCGTCGTGCGCACGGTCCCTGCGCCCACGGGCGACGTCGACGGCCCGGCCCGCGCGATGATCTTCGACTCGGTCTACGACGCCTACCGCGGCGTCGTCACCTACGTGCGCATGGTCGACGGCACCCTCCGCCCCCGCGAGCAGGTCGTCATGATGTCGACCGGCTCCAAGCACGAGGCGCTCGAGATCGGCGTCTCGAGCCCCGAGCCCATCCCCTCGAAGGGCCTGAGCGTCGGCGAGGTCGGCTACCTCATCACGGGCGTGAAGGATGTGCGCCTGTCGAAGGTCGGCGACACCGTCACGACGGTGAAGGCCCCCGCGACCGTCGCCCTCAAGGGCTACGCCGAGCCGAAGCCGATGGTCTTCTCGGGCCTCTACCCGATCGACGGCAGCGACTACCCGGTGCTGCGCGAGTCGCTCGACAAGCTCAAGCTGTCGGATGCGGCGCTCATCTACGAGCCGGAGACCTCCGTCGCGCTCGGCTTCGGCTTCCGCTGCGGCTTCCTGGGGCTGCTGCACCTCGAGATCATCACCGAGCGGCTCGAGCGCGAGTTCAACCTCGACCTCATCGCGACCGCGCCGAGCGTGCCGTACGAGGTGCAGACCGAGGACCGGCAGTCGCACATCGTCACGAACCCGAGCGAGTTCCCCGACGGCAAGATCCTCTCGGTCGTGGAGCCGATGGTGCGCGCCACGATCCTCGCCCCGAAGGACTACGTCGGCGCGATCATGGAGCTCTGCCAGACGCGGCGCGGCACGCTCGGCGGCATGGAGTACCTCTCGGAGGACCGCGTCGAGCTGCGCTACCGGCTGCCGCTCGGAGAGATCGTGTTCGACTTCTTCGACCAGCTGAAGTCGAGGACGCAGGGCTACGCCTCGCTCGACTACGAGGTCGACGGCGAGGACGAGGGCGATCTCGTGAAGGTCGACATCCTGCTGCAGGGCGAGCAGGTCGACGCGTTCAGCGCGATCGTGCACCGCGACAAGGCGTACGCGTACGGCGTGCTCATGGCGGGCAAGCTGCGCGAGCTCATCCCGCGGCAGCAGTTCGAGGTGCCCATCCAGGCCGCGATCGGTGCCCGCATCATCGCCCGCGAGACGATCCGAGCCATCCGCAAGGATGTGCTGGCGAAGTGCTACGGCGGCGACATCACCCGCAAGCGCAAGCTGCTCGAGAAGCAGAAGGAGGGCAAGAAGCGCATGAAGATGGTCGGGCGCGTCGAGGTCCCCCAGGAGGCGTTCATCGCCGCCCTCTCGACCGGCGAGACGAAGAAGGACGCCAAGTGAAGCCGATCGCCGAGCGCGCCACGAACTACGGCGCCGTGGGCGCGACCGGTCACTTCGACTTCCACCGCTTCCCGCCCAAGGGCTTCGAGGTCGTGCAGAAGCGCGCCCGGATCGGCCACGGCCGTCCCCGCTACGACGCCGCGGTCGCGGCGCTGCGCACCTGGAAGATCCAGCGGCTCGCCGGCATCGAGGTCGACATCGTCGGCACCGACGAGGGCACCGTCTACCGGCCGGTCGGCTTCGACGGCACCGAGGCGACCCGCGCGGCGAGCATCGAGCCGCAGCAGGACTTCGGCCCCGACGGCGAGCCCTTCCTGCAGCCGGGCGACTCCGTCGACCAGCGCATCCGCGTCGCGGGCGTCCAGGTGCACGCGCCGATGCGCGTCATCGCGGTCGAGGAGGAGCCGAGCAGCCACGTCGTCATCATCGGCTCGCTCGAGGGCCACCCCCTCGCGGGCGAGGAGCGCTTCACCGTCGAGCTCGCCGACGACGAGACGGTGTTCCTCCACTTCCGCGCGATCGTGCGCCACGAGGCGTGGTGGGCCAAGCTCGGCAGCCCGTTTGCGAGGGCGCTGCGCCGCCGCTACCACGACCGGTTCATGGACGTGCTCCGGTCGATCGACGTCCGCTGACGATGGGGCGGTTGCCCGAGGGCGATGCCGCGCCGGCTGACGGCCGCCTGCCGGCGGGCACGGGAGCCGACGGACCGTTCGGCGTCTACGTGCACGTGCCGTTCTGCTCGGTGCGCTGCGGCTACTGCGACTTCAACACCTACACGGCGGACGAGCTGCGTGGCGCGACGCGCGCCGGCTACCCCGGCGACGTCGCGGCCGAGATCGCGCTCGCCGCGGGCGTGCTGAGCGAGCTCGGGCCGCTGCGCCCAGCGCAGACCGTGTTCTTCGGCGGCGGCACGCCCACGCTGCTCCCGGCCGGCGATCTGCTGCGCATGCTCGCCGACGTGCGGGATGCGTTCGGCATCGCGGAGGGCGCGGAGGTGTCGGTCGAGGCCAACCCCGACTCCATCGACGCGGCGGGGCTCGCCCAGCTGCGCGCCGGCGGCGTGACGCGGGTCTCGTTCGGCATGCAGTCGGCGGTGCCGCACGTGCTCGCCGCGCTCGACCGCACACACGACCCCGAGCGCGTGCCGCAGGTCGTCGCGTGGGCGCGCGAGGCGGGGCTGGAGGTCTCGATCGACCTCATCTACGGCGCTCCGGGGGAGTCGCTCGCGGACTGGCAGCGCTCGCTCGACGCGGCCGTCGCGATGGCGCCCGACCACGTCTCCGCCTACGCGCTCATCGTCGAGGACGGCACCGCGCTCGCGCGACGCATCCGCCGCGGCGAGCTCGTCGCCCCCGACGACGACCTGCAGGCCGCGATGTACGAGGCGGCGGATGCGACGCTCACGGCCGCGGGATACGGCTGGTACGAGGTCTCCAACTGGGCCCGCGGCGGCCGCGTCGCGCGCCACAACCTCGCCTACTGGCGCGGTCAGGACTGGTGGGGCTTCGGGCCCGGCGCCCACAGCCACGTCGGCGGCGTGCGCTGGTGGAACGTCAAGCATCCCGCCGCGTACCGCGACCGGCTGCTGACCGGTACCTCGCCCGCCCTCGCCCGCGAGGTGCTCGACGACGAGACGCGCCGGGTCGAGCGCGTGCTGCTCGAGTCGCGCATCGCCGACGGCCTGCCGGTCGCCGTGCTCGAGCCCGATGGCCGACGCGCGGTCGCGGGGCTCATCGCCGAGGGCCTCGTCGACGGAGGAGCCGCCCTCGCCGGCCGGGTGGTCCCGACGCTGCGAGGGCGGCTCCTGGCCGACGCGGTGGTGCGGCGGCTGCTGCCATGAGGAGGCTCGGGCCTACTTGACCATCCGCCAGTTGAACGGGTAGCGGTACGAGCCGCCATTGTTGACGCGCACGCCGCCGATGATGCCGAAGATGACCTGCAGCAGCCCGGGGATCCAGTACAGGCCGAGCAGCAGGAAGCCGATGCCGATGATGGTAGTGAGAGTGCCGACGATCAGGATGCCGATGGAGATGATCGTCATCAGGATGCCGAAGTTCAGGGCTTCCTTCGCCTCCTGCTTCGCGAAGGCGCTGCGGTCCTTGTAGATCATGTAGACGATGAGCGGGCCGATCCAGCCGCCGAAGCCGCCGGTGACGATCGTCGAGAGGCCCGAGATGTGGCCCCACATGCCGGCGTTCTTCTCGTCGACGGGCGACATCGGCGCGGCTGCCGCGTACTGCGGCTGACCGGGCGCGCCGTACTGGGGCGGGCCGCCGTACGGCGGCTGGCCCGGCTGGCCCTGGCCGGGCTGCGGCTGGCCGTACTGCGCCTGGCCGTACTGCGGCTGTCCCGACTGGGGCTGCCCGTACGGCGGCTGGCCGAACGGCTGCTGGCCCGGCTGGCCGTGCCCGAACGGCGGCTGGCCCTGCTGGGGCTGGCCGTACTGCGGCGCGCTCGACGTCGGCGCGCTGTACTGCGGCGGCTGGCCGCTGCCGGGCGGCGGGGCGACGCTCGCGCCACCGGACGGGTTGCCACCGGGCTGGCCGCCACCGGGGCGCTGCCAGTCGGCAGTGCCGGAGGGGCCGCTGAAGGCAGGCTGCCCGGGCGCCTCGGGGGTCACGGCGGGGGAGGAGAACGACTGCGCTGGCTGGCCCACCCCGGGCGCCGCGGGGGCGCTGGGCGCGGCGTGCTGCTCGTCCGTCACGGCGAAGCCATCGACGGACTGCTCCGAAGGATCGGGCTGCTCCCCTCGGGGGGCATTGGGATCGGTCATGGCGTACCTCTCGTGTGCGTCTCGCGGTGCGCGAGACCGTTCGCTGCCGACATTGTGCGCCCGGACGGCTGTGCATCCCATCCGAAGGCGCGAGGCGCGCGGTAGGATTGGCAGTCAGTCGAGGAGAGTGCCAGGGGCGGCGCCGGTCCCATGCGGATGCGGTGCCCGGTGACGAGGGGAGTGCGGATGGTCTCGGACCGCGGTCTCGACGTGCTCCGCGCGATCGTGCAGGACTACGTCGCCATGCGCGAACCGGTGGGCTCGAAGTCGATCGTCGAGCGCCACGCCTTCGGCGTCTCCGCAGCCACCATCCGCAACGACATGGCGCTCCTCGAGGAGGAGGAGCTCATCGTCGCCCCGCACACGTCGTCGGGCCGGGTGCCGACCGACAAGGGCTACCGGGTCTTCGTCGACCGCCTGCAGCGCATGCAGCCGCTCACCCCCGCGCAGCGCGTCGCGATCACGCGGTTCCTCGACGAGGCCGTCGATCGTGACGACGTGCTCGCCCGCACGGCCCGGCTGCTGTCCTCGCTCACCAACCAGGTCGCGCTCGTGCAGGTGCCGATGCGTCGCCCCGCGGGCGTGCGGCGCGTCGAGCTCGTCGCGGTCGCCGAGACCAAGGTGCTCGCCGTGCTCATCCTCGACTCCGGTCGGGTCGAGCAGCGGGTGCTCGACGCCCAGCAGCGCGTCGAGCCCGAGCAGGCGACCGCGCTCGGGCGGGCCTTCACCGAGACCGTCGCCGAGCTCTCGCCGACCGACGCGGTCGAGCGGCTCTCGTCGGCCGCCGCATCCGCCCCTCCGGCCCTGCAGCCGGCGACGGCAGCCGTCGCCCAGACGCTCAGCGAGATGCTGCAGGCGGCCGGCGGCGACCGCATCGTCATGGCGGGCGCCTCGCACCTCGTGCGCGAGGAGCGCGACTTCCACGGTCGCGTGACGCCGGTGCTCGATGCCATCGAGGAGCAGGTGACCCTGCTGCGGCTCTTCGACGAGATGGGCGCGGAGGGCGAGGTCACGACCCGCATCGGCCGCGAGCTGTCGGGGCCGCTGGGGGAGACCGCCGTCGTGGCGTCGACCTACAGCGACTCGAGGCTCGAGGGCCACGTGGGCGTGCTGGGCCCGACCCGGATGGACTACGCAGGAAACATGGCCGCGGTGCGCGCAGTCGCGCGCTACCTGACACGGCTGCTGAGCGAGGACTGAGTGACTGACCACTACGAGACCCTCGGCGTCGCCCGCGACGCCGGCCAGGACGAGATCAAGAAGGCGTACCGGAGGCTCGCGCGCGAGCTGCACCCCGACGTCAACCCGAGCGAGGATGCGGCGGAGCGGTTCAAGACCGTCACGCACGCCTACGACGTGCTCGGCGACCCGCAGTCGCGCGCCGAGTACGACCGCGGCCCGAGCGCGGGCGCGGGAGCGTTCGGCTTCGGCGACATCTTCGAGCAGTTCTTCGGGGGCGGCGGCCGATCGCAGGGACCGCGCTCGCGCAGGCAGCCCGGCCAGGACAGCCTGCTGCGCGTCGACCTCGACCTCGCGGACGTCGTCTTCGGCGTGCACCGCGAGCTGCGCGTGCAGACGGCCGTGCTGTGCGAGACGTGCGGCGGCGCCTGCACCGCGCCGGGCACGAGCCCCGAGCGCTGCTCGATGTGCGCCGGCTCCGGCCACGTGCAGCGGCAGGTGCGCTCGCTGCTCGGCAACGTCGTCACGAGCCAGCCCTGCGCGGTCTGCCAGGGCTACGGCACCGTCATCCCCGAGCCGTGCCCGACCTGCGCCGGCCACGGCCGCGTGCGCGCCGAGCGCACGATCCCGGTCGACCTGCCCGCGGGCGTCGACACGGGCCTGCGCATCCAGCTGCCCGGCCAGGGCGAGGTGGGCGAGGCCGGTGGCCCCGCCGGCACGCTCTACCTCGAGATCAACGTGCGCCACCACGACGTCTTCAGCCGCACGGGCGACGACCTGCTCGCGACCCTCGAGGTCTCGATGCCGGATGCGGCGCTCGGCACCCGCGCGCGGATCGAGGCGATCGACGGCTCGGTCGAGGTCGAGGTGCGACCGGGCACGCAGTCGGGCGACGTCCTCACGATCGCCGACCGCGGCGTCACCCGGCTGCGAGGCGGTGGCCGCGGCGACCTGAAGCTCGGCGTGCAGGTCGTGACGCCGCAGAAGCTCGACCGGCGCACCGAGGAGCTGCTGCGCGAGCTGCGCGAGCGCACGAAGGCCCCCGCACCGCACCTGGCCCAGTTCAAGCAGGGGCTGTTCGCGAAGATGCGCGACCGCCTCCGGCTCTGATGGCCCACTGCTACTGGCTCGACATCGCCGGCGCGGGCGCCGGCGATGTCGTGACGCTCACGGGCGAGGAGGCGCATCACGCCGCGGTCGTCTCGCGCATGCGCCGCGGCGAGCGGGTGCTCGTGAGCGACGGGCTCGGCACGCTCGCGGAGGGCGTCATCGACCGAGCCGAGCGCGACGGCGTCGACGTCGTGCTGCAGCGCGTCGAGGTGGTGCCGGCACCCTCGCCGCGCATCGGGCTCGCGCAGGCCCTGGCGAAGGGCGACCGCGCCGAGCTGGCCGTGCAGGCGTCGACCGAGCTCGGCGTCGACGCGATCGTGCCGTGGCAGGCGCGCCGCAGCGTCGTGCAGTGGAAGGGCGAGCGGGGCGACAAGGCGCTCGAGCGCTGGCGCAAGGTCGTGCGCGAGGCAGGCAAGCAGGCGATCCGGCCGAGGCTTCCCGAGGTCGGCGAGGTCGTCGACACCGAGGGGCTCGCACGGCTCGCGGATGCGTGGCGGCTGGTCGTGCTCGACCCGACCGCGCCCGACTCGCTCGCGGACGTGCCGCTCGACCGCGACGTGCTGCTCGTCGTCGGTCCCGAGGGCGGCGTCGATCCGGGCGAGCTCGAGCGGCTGGTCGCGGCGGGCGCCGTGCGGGCGAGGATGGGCGACCATGTGCTGCGCACCTCGACGGCAGGCCTCGGGGCCATCGCGGCGCTCTCCCTGCGGCTCGGCCGCTGGTGAGCGGCACGAAGGTAGGCTGGGCCCATGGCTGACACCACCGTGTTCGAGAAGATCGTCGCTCGCGAGATCCCCGCGGAGATCGTGCTCGAGACCGACCGCGTCATCGCGTTCACCGACATCAACCCGCAGGCGCCCATGCACGTGCTCGTGGTGCCGAAGACGCCCGCGTACCGCGATGTCGTCGAGCTCGCGGCCGGGGACCCCGAGCTGCTCGCCGAGATGATCCAGGCCGCGCAGGCCATCGCGCGCGAGCGCGGCGACGGCGACTTCCGCCTCGTGTTCAACACCGGCGAGCTCGCCGGGCAGACCGTGTTCCACGCCCACGCGCACGTGCTGGGCGGCTCGCTCGGAGAGGGCTCGCTTGCCTGACGCTACCCAGTCGATCGAGATCGACGGCATCGAGATGGTGCGGCTGCTCGGGCCGCAGGACCGGCTGCTGACGCGGCTCGAGCACGAGCATCCCGATGTGCGGGTCGCGGTGCGCGGCAACCTCGTCACGCTCGAGGGCCCGGAGGACGACGTCGTCGTCGCCGGGCGGCTCGTGCAGGAGCTCGTGGACCTCGTGCGCCAGGGCGCCGACCTGAGCCAGACCGAGGTCGCCGAGGGGTCGCGCATCCTCCGGCAGGACTCGACCCGCAGCCTCTCCGACGCGATGGGCGAGGCAATCCTGACCTCCCGGGGCAAGTCGATCCGCGCGAAGACGGAGGGCCAGCGCGCCTACGTCGACGCGATCGACGCGCACACGATCGTCTTCGGCATCGGCCCCGCCGGCACCGGCAAGACCTACCTCGCGATGGCGAAGGCCGTGCAGGCCCTGCACCGCAAGGAGGTCGACCGCATCATCCTCACGCGTCCGGCGGTCGAGGCCGGCGAGCGGCTGGGCTTCCTGCCCGGCACCCTCACCGACAAGATCGACCCGTACCTGCGCCCGCTCTACGACGCGCTCAACGAGATGATGGATCCGGAGCTCGTGCCGAAGCTGCTCGCGACGGGCGTCGTCGAGGTCGCCCCGCTCGCGTACATGCGCGGCCGCACCCTCAACGGCTCGTTCATCGTGCTCGACGAGGCGCAGAACACGAGTCCCGAGCAGATGAAGATGTTCCTCACCCGCCTCGGCTTCGGCTCGCAGATGGTCGTCACCGGCGACGCGACGCAGGTCGACCTGCCGGCAGGCACCTCCGGCCTGCAGGTCGCGCAGCAGGTGCTCGGCGGCATCGACGACATCCACTTCGCGATGCTGACGAGCGCCGATGTCGTGCGCCACACCCTCGTCGGCGAGATCGTCGACGCCTACACCGAGCACGACCAGCGCCAGATGGCCCGCCAGGCGCGCAAGTCGCAGCCGCAGCACCAGCAGCGCGGACGGAGGAGCTGATGGCCATCGACCTGCTCAACGAGGCGGATGCGTCGATCGACGAGGCGCAGCTCATCCGGCTCGTCGCGTTCGACCTCGAGCGCCTCTTCGTGCATCCCGACGCCGACGTCGCCATCGTGCTCGTCGACGTCGCCGCCATGGAGCAGCTGCACGTGCAGTGGATGGACGAGCCGGGCCCGACCGACGTGCTCTCCTTCCCCATGGACGAGCTGCGCCCCGGCGCCCACGACCGGCTGACGCCCGCGGGCCTGCTCGGCGACATCGTGCTGTGCCCCGAGGTGGCGCAGGCGCAGGCGACCGAGGCCGGCCACAGCCTCATGACGGAGCTGCGGCTGCTGACGACGCACGGGCTCCTGCACCTGCTGGGCTTCGACCACGCCGAGCCCGCCGACCGCGACGAGATGTTCGCGCTGCAGGACAAGCTGCTCGTCGCGTTCGACGAGCACGACGGCGGCACGCCCGGCCGCCACGCCTGATGTTCGAGACCCTCCTCTTCGCCGCCGCGGCAGTGCTCATCGCGTTCGGCGCCTGGCTCGCCGCGGCCGACGCGGCACTCGGCGTCGTCTCGCGCGCCGAGCTGCAGGAGGCATCCCTCACCGCGCGCCGCGCATCCGCCCTGCTCTCCATCGCCGACGACCTGCGCGGTCACGTGATGACGCTGCAGTTCGGCCGCATCATGTGCGAGACGCTCGCCGCGGTGCTCATCACGCTCGCCGTCGACTCGCTCGTCACCGAGTGGTGGATCACGCTGCTCGTCGCGGGCGGCGTGATGATCGTCGTCTCGTTCGTGCTCGTCGGCACGAGCCCGCGCGCCGTCGGCCGCACGCACGCGATGGGCCTGCTGCGCGGCTCCGCGCGCTTCCTGCGGTTCTGGCGCGTGCTCATGGGGCCGATCGCGAGCCTCGTCGCCGCCATCGGCGACAAGGTCACCCCCGGCCGCCAGCGCGAGACCGCCTTCACGACCGAGGCGCAGCTGCTGTCGATGGTCGACGCCGCCGCCGAGTCTGACGTGCTCGAGGACGACGACCGCGAGCTCATCCACTCGATCTTCGAGTTCAACGAGACCCTCGTCCGCGAGGTCATGGTGCCGCGTCCCGACATGATCACCGTCGACCGCGACGCGTCGGCGAAGGATGCGCTGCGTCAGTTCCTCGACAACGGCCTGTCGCGCATGCCCGTCGTGGGGGAGGCGACCGACGAGATCCTCGGCATCCTCTACCTCCGCGACGTCGTGCGCAGCCGCACCTGGCGGCCGGACGCGAGCGAGACCGCCGAGGAGCTCGCACGGCCGGCCATCCTCGTGCCCGAGTCGAAGAAGGCCGATGACACGCTCGCGCTCATGCAGGCCGAGCGCGTGCACGTCGCGATGGTCGTCGACGAGTACGGCGGCATCGCCGGGCTCGTGACGCTCGAGGACCTCGTCGAGGAGCTCGTCGGCGAGATCCGCGACGAGCACGACCGGGGCCGCAGCGAGGTGGTCGACGAGGGCGACGGCATGTGGCGGGTGTCCGCGCGGCTGCAGATCGACGAGCTCGGCGACCTGTTCGACCTCTCGCTCGAGGACGAGGACGTCGACACGGTCGGCGGGCTCGTGCAGAAGGAGCTGGGCCGCATCGCCGAGGTCGGCGACGTCGTGCACGTCGGCGAGCTGCGCATCGAGGTGCGCTCGATCGACGGCCGCGGCCGCAACGCGGGCGAGATGGAGGTCTCGCGCGAGGTTCGCGCGGATCACGAGGCCGAGGGGGCCGCATGACCGACGACATCCGCGGGTCCGAGAATCGCGAGCCCGAGACCGGCGCGGTCGACTCCGGCGCGCAGGGCCAGCGCGACGCGGCGCACCGGAGCGGCTTCGTCACCTTCGTCGGCCGCCCCAACGCGGGCAAGTCGACGCTCATGAACGCGCTCGTGGGCGAGAAGATCGCCATCACGTCGTCGAAGCCCCAGACCACGCGGCACGCGATCCGCGGTGTGGTGCACCGCGACGACGCGCAGATCGTCATCGTCGACACCCCCGGCATGCACAAGCCGCGCACGCTGCTCGGCAAGCGGCTCAACGCCGTCGTCCAGACGACCCTCGGCGATGTCGACGTCATCTGCCTGTGCGTCCCCGCGAACGAGCCGGTCGGCCCGGGCGACCGCTACATCGACCAGCAGCTCGAGGGCTTCCCGCGCGCGAAGAAGATCGCGATCATCACGAAGACCGACGCGGCCTCGAGGGAGCGCGTCGCCGCACAGCTGCTCGAGGTGAACGAGCTGCGGGAGTGGGATGCGGTCGTGCCGCTCTCGTCGGTCGCCGGCACGCAGCTCGACGTGCTCGTCGAGGCGATCGTCGCGATGCTGCCGGAGGGCCCGCCGCTCTACGAGGCCGCGACCACGCACGACGAGCCCGTCGACGTGCGCATCGCGGAGGTCATCCGCGAGGCGGCGCTCGAGGACGTGCGCGACGAGCTGCCGCACTCGATCATGGTCACGATCGACGACATCGTCCCGCGCGAGGGCCGTGACCTCACCGACGTCTACGCGAACCTCTGGGTGGAGCGCGACAGCCAGAAGGGCATCATCATCGGCAAGGGCGGCTCCCGGCTGCGGCAGGTGGGGGCGGATGCACGGGTCGAGATCGAGCGGATCCTCGGCACGCAGGTGCACCTCGACCTGCGCGTGAAGATCGCGAAGGAGTGGCAGGGCGACCCGAAGCAGCTGGGCCGCTTCGGCTTCTAGACCATCTGCCGCGACCGACGAGCGCGCACGGCCAGCGACACGAGTGCGGCGGCGCCGATGCCGATGGTGATCACCGACAGCACGAGGCCCAGGCCTGCGACGGGCTGCCACGTCGAGTCGTAGCCGAGGACGACGGCGCGCTCCGGATCCGCCTGGTCGTAGGCGACCTCCGCTGCGTCGCCCGGCGCCGGATGCTGGTCGTGGTCGGCGTGCGCCGACACGGTCCGCGTGATGCCGTCGGCCGCGACGAAGTCGACGCGGACGTCGCGCTGCGATGCGCGCTGCGTGTCGGCGAAGGAGACGACCGTGCCCAGGGCGCGAGCGCCGTCGCGCCCGAGCGCGGCGTCCGCGCGCACATTGACCTGCCCGACGACGAACAGCGCGGGGCCGAGCAGCACGAGGAGGATCAGCGCGACGCGCGGAAGGATCCGTGGACGGGCGGAGGATCGGGTCACCGGGGGTACACGGGCGAGGGTACCGGCGATGGTGCTCGCCCGAGCCCGCTCCGTCGGCAGGATGATTCCTCGCGCCTCTCGCGCCGATCTCCCGCAGCCGTCCTACCCTCGTGAGCGTGACCACCCAGCCGACCGTCGACGCCGCGCCCGCCGCGACGCATCCGCCGGTCGTCTCCGGGTCGCTGCGCTCCGACGCGATCATCGCGGCGAGCACCGTGCTCGTGCTCGCGGTGCCCACGGTGCTGCTCGGCACGGTCGGCTTCGGCTGGCACTGGCTGCTCGCAGGCATCGTCACGCTCGCGATCCCGGGCGCGATCCTGCTGCGGCGCACCCGGCCGGTGCTCGCGCTCGCGGGCCTCACAGCGCTCGCCGTCGTGCACGTCGCCGTCGGCGCGCCGATGTTCCCCATGTGGTTCGGCGTGCTCGTCGTGCTCTACTCGACCGGTCGCTTCTCGCGCTGGTCGGGCAGGCTCGGCGCCTTCGGGCTCGCGCTCGTCGCCTCGGTGCTCGCCGCATACTGGGTCGCCACGACGGGCGAGCTCGTCGCCCCGTCGACCGCGGCCGCCGCACCGCTCGAGGTGCTGCGCGTCGTCGCGTTCCTGTGGATCCCGCCGATGCTGTTGTTCTCGATGACGATCCTCATCGGCTGGGGCGTCGCGGCCGCGGCGCGCACCGAGGCGGCGACCGTCGTCGCGCAGGTGTCGCTGCAGCGCGCCGACCAGGAGGAGGAGCGTGCGGCGCTCGCGCGCGACATGCACGACGTCGTCGCGCACTCGCTCGCGGTCGTGATCGCCCAGGCGAACGGCGCCCGCTACACCGCCGATCCGGCAACGAAGGACGCATCGCTCGAGACGATCGCGGGCACCGCGAAGGAGGCCCTCGGCGACGTGCGGCTGCTGCTCGAGCAGCTGCGGCACAGTGAGGCGCCCGACCCGGTCGCGTCGCTCGACGACGTCGACGCGCTCATCGAGCGGATGCGCGGGAGCGGCCTCGACGTGCGCCTCGAGCGATCCGGCGTGCGGCCGACCCTGCCGCGCACCGCCGACATCGCCGCCTACCGGATCCTGCAGGAGGCGCTCACGAACGCGCTGCGCCACGGCGATCGGACCGCCCCGGTGCACGTCCGGCTGCGCGGCGTCGCCGCGCCTCAAGGCGGCACTGGCATCGTGGTCGACGTGCACAACAGGGTCTCGACCGCACCCGGCGCGCCCGGGCACGGTGTGCGTGGCATGCACGAGCGCGCGCGGCTCGCGGGCGGCGATGCGTGGACGGGCATCGAGCACGGCTGGTTCCGGGTGCGCGCCGCGTTCCCGGCTGCATTGATGCGAGAGGGAGGGCCCGCGTGATCCGCGTGCTGATCGTCGACGACCAGGCGCTGTTCCGCGGCGGCATCCGGATGCTCGTGGAGTCGCAGCCCGACCTCGTGTGCGTCGGGGAGGCGGCCGACGGCGCGCAGGCGGTGCGGCTCGCCGAGGAGCAGCAGCCCGACGTCGTGCTCATGGATGTGCGGATGCCGGTGCTCGACGGCATCTCGGCCACCGACCGCATCGTGCGTGCGAACCCCGCGGTGCGGGTGGTCGTGCTCACGACCTTCGACCTCGACGAGGCGGCGGCGCGCGCGATCCGTGCCGGCGCATCCGGCTTCGTGCTCAAGGATGCCGAGCCCGAGCTCGTGCTCGCGGCGATCCGCACGGTGCACGCGGGCAACGAGGTGGTGGCGGCGAGCGCGACGCGCGAGCTGTTCAAGGCGTTCGGGCGCCAGCGGCGTGCGGCGCCGACGACGTTCGGCGAGCTGACCGAGCGGGAGCGCCAGATCTTCGGGCTCGCCGCGAAGGGCCTGTCGAACACCGAGATCGCGCGCGCCGAGTTCGTGTCCGAGGCGACCGTGAAGACGCACATCTCGCGCATTCTCGCGAAGCTCGGCCTGCGCGACCGCGTGCAGCTCGTCGTCTTCGCCTACGAGCACGGGCTCGTGGGGGAGCAGCCCGTCTGACGCGTCCCGCTGGTCGAGCCGGTCGGGGCGCCCCGCGCCCCGCCCGAGTCGCGTCCCGCTGGTCGAGCCGGTCCCCACGCCCCGCTGGTCGAGCCGGTCGGGGCGCCCCGCGCCCCGCCCGAGTCGAGACCACCCGAGAGGATGGCCCCATGCACCTCGACGCCTCCGGCCCGCCGACCGGGCCACCGCTCCTGCTGCTGCACGGCGGCGGCGTGTCCGGCTGGATGTGGCAGCCGACGCTCGAGCGGCTGCAGTCCCCGGTTCGCGCGCTCGTACCGGACCTGCCCGGCCACGGTCGCAGCGCATCCGACGACTACCGCTCTCACCGCGAGACGCTCCGCGGCCTCGTCGGGCTCCTCGAGCGGCACGCGCCCGACGGCGCGGCCGTCGCCGGGTTCTCGCTCGGGGCGCAGCTCGCGGTGCTGCTGGCCTCCGAGCGGCCGGACCTCGTCACCGACGTCGTCGTCGTGAGCGCGCAGGCGAAGCCGCTCGCGCTCGCGGGGCCGACGCTCGCGCTCCTCGGCGCCGCCGCGCCGCTCGCGCGGTCACCGCGGTTCGCCCGCCTCCAGGCGAAGGAGCTGTTCGTGCCCGAGCGGCTGCTGCCGCAGTACGTCGAGGAGTCGGCGCGCATCAGCCGCGCGACGCTCGTCGCGAGCGTCGGCGAGAACCTCCGGTTCGTGCCACCGCCGGGCTGGGCGACGGGCGCCGGGCCGGCGCTCGTCGTGGTCGGCGCGCGCGAGCGAGCCCTCATGCGCGCCTCGGCACGCGCCCTCCACGAGGCGCGGCCCGGCAGCGAGCTGCGCGTCGTCGACGGCGTCGGCCACGGCCTGCCGCTCCAGCGCCCCGAGCTCATGGCCGCGATCCTCGACGAGCGCCTGGCGTCGGCCGCCGGCGCCTGAGCCGTCTGCGGCACCGAGTGGCCCCATCGAGCACCGGGTCGGGGGCCACTGGGTGCCGCGAACGGGGGAGGGAGGGCGCGGCGGATCATCCGCTCGGATGACCCCGAGTCGCCCTCCAGCCCGACGACGGCGCGCGGCCCCATCCGTTGACTGGGACCATGCACCAGCACGCACTCCGCCTCCGAGCCGTCACGAAGCGCTTCGGCCACGGCGACGCATCCGTCACCGCCCTCGACAGCCTCGACCTCGAGATCGAGCCCGGCACCCTCACGGCCGTCATGGGCCAGTCGGGGTCCGGGAAGTCGACCCTCCTGCACCTCGCCGCCGGCCTCGATGCGCCCACGAGCGGCGACGTCGTCATCGGCGGCACGTCGGTCGTCGGCCTCGACGACGACGCGCTCACCGCCCTGCGCCGCGAGCAGGTCGGCGTCGTCTTCCAGTCGTTCAACCTCGTGCCGAGCCTGACCGCGGTCGAGAACGTCGAGCTGCCCGCGCTGCTCGCCGGCCGCACCCCCGACCGCAAGCGCATGCAGCAGCTGCTCGACGACCTCGGCATCGCGGGCCTCGGCGCCCGCCGCCCGCATGAGCTCTCCGGCGGCCAGCAGCAGCGCTTCGCCATCGCCCGCGCGCTCGCGCACCGCCCCGCGATCGTGCTCGCCGACGAGCCGACCGGCGCGCTCGACAGCGCGACGTCGCTCGAGGTGCAGGAGATCCTCGTCGCGCAGGCTGCCGCCGGCCAGGCGATCGTCGTCGTCACGCACGACCCGACCGTGGCCGCGCGCGCCCAGCGCATCGTGCTGCTGCGCGACGGCCGCCTCGACGACGACCTGCCCGCGACCGACGCGGCGACGATCGCGCAGCGCATGCTGCGGCGCCCGGACCGGGCGGACCCCATTCCGGCAGGCGGACCCTCGATCTCGGGTCCGGCTGCCGCACTCGGGTCCGCGGGCGCGCACCGCGCGAGCGGGGGCGCCCGATGACCGCGACGATCGCGGCTCCGCGCGACGCAGCCGCTCCGAGCGCGCCGCGCGCCGACGCCTCCTCCCGCACGGGCGCGGCCCTCGCCTTCGCCGTCGCAGCGCTCGCCGCAGCGTTCGGCACCGCGCTCTCGACGCTCATGGAGCACGCCGCGCTCGCCCTCTACGGCGAGCGGATGGTGGCCGAGAGCGAGACGGCGCGCCTGCTGCTCGCGCTCGCGGGCACGCTGCTGATCGGCGTCTCGGTCGTGGTCGCCGCGATCGTCGTCCGCCAGGCGCTCACGAGCGCGGTCGAGGACCTGCGCGGCGAGATCGCGCTGCGCCGCCTGCTCGGCGCGACGGCGCGCTCGGAGCGTCGACGGATGCTCGCCCGCTTCGCCGCCGTCGGCGTCGGTGGCGCCGTGCTCGGCTGGATCGTCGGCGTGCTCGCCGCGATCCCCGTCGAGGCGCTGCTCTCGCAGCCCGAGGACGGACTCGAGCTGACCGGCATGCCGCCGATCATGCCGGGAGCGCTCGCTCCTGCCGCGGCCGTCGCGCTCGCCGCGCTCGTCGCCGCCTGGCTCGCGACCCGGTCCGTGCTCGCCGTCACCCCGCTCGAGGCGCTCCGCGGCGCCGGCGTCGACGTCGAGATGGCAGGCGACCGGCCCCGCCGCGTCGGCGCGATCGTCGCGCTCGCCCTCGGCGCGCTGCTCCTCGCGGCCGCGGTCGTCCTCGGCGCCATCACGCCGTTCGCCGTGCTCGTCGGCTTCGCGGGCGGCGTCGTGCTCGTCGCGGGCATCGTCGGCATCGCACCCGCGGTCGCGCCGCCGCTCGTCGCCCTCGCGAGTCGCGCGATGGGCCGCTCCGTGCCCGCGCGGGTCGCGGCCGGCACCCTCGCGACGCATCCGGGCCGCACCGCATCGCTCGTGCTCGCGCTCTTCGTGGGCGCCGCGATCGTCACGATGATGGTCACCGCGGGCGCGTCGCTCACGACGGCGGTGCTCACGATCGAGCGCGACCCCGTTTTCCGCGCCGAGCTCGAGGCGCTCCTCACCGGCGTCACGATGGTCGTGACCGCGATCGTCGGCTTCTCGGCCGTGCTCGGCGTCTTCGGCTTCGTCGCCGCGATGCTGCTGTCGGTGCGGCGTCGCACGCGCGAGATCGGGCTGCTGCGGATGCTCGGCCTGCGCCGGGCGCACACGCTGCGGATGCTGCTCGCCGAGGCCGGCGCGATCACCGCGGTCGCCGTCGCGACCGGGTTCGGCATGGGGATGCTGCTCGGCTGGATCGGCGTGCAGTCGATGGTCGGCTCGGTGCTCGGCGTCGTCTCGACCGCGCCGACGATCCCGTGGCAGCTGCCCGTCGCGCTCGTCGTCGCGGGACTCGTGGTCGCCGCGACGGCGAGCTGGCCCGCAGGCCGCCGCGCCTCCCGCATCCCGCCGCTCGCCGCCGTCGCGGCCCACTGACGCACTGGCGCGCACCCGCTCCCGCAGGGGGCGGGTGTACGCTGGAGCCATGCAGAGCGCGCTGCTCCTTCGTCGCCGCGACGAGGCCTGAACCCCGGGCTTCCTCGTCGCGGAGGCCGTCCTGCCCGGACATGAGAGCAGCGACAGGAGCGATCGATGAAGAACATGCAGCAGCCATCCGGGATGCCGGCGCACCGCTACATCCCGTACCACGAGCAGATCAAGGTCGACCTCCCCGACCGGACCTGGCCCTCGAAGCGCATCGAGCGCGCGCCCCGCTGGTGCGCCGTCGACCTGCGTGACGGCAACCAGGCGCTCATCGACCCGATGACGCCCGACCGCAAGCTGAAGATGTTCCAGCTGCTGGTGGGGATGGGCTACAAGGAGATCGAGGTGGGCTTCCCGTCGGCGAGCCAGCTCGACTTCGACTTCGTGCGGAAGCTCATCGACGAGGACCTGATCCCCGACGACGTCACCATCCAGGTGCTCACGCAGTGCCGCGACCACCTCATCCGCCGCACCTTCGAGTCGATCGACGGCGCCAAGCAGGCGATCGTGCACATCTACAACTCGACGAGCGTGCTCCAGCGCGACGTCGTCTTCCGCTCGGACCGCGAGGGCGTCAAGCGGATCGCCGTCGACGGCGCCAAGCTGTGCCTCGAGCTCGAGGGCATGCTCGAGCGCACCAAGGTCTTCTACGAGTACAGCCCCGAGTCCTACACGGGCACCGAGCTCGACTACGCGCTCGAGGTGTGCAACGCGGTCATCGAGACGCTCGACGCCCGCCCCGAGCGACCGGTCATCATCAACCTGCCGTCGACCGTCGAGATGGCGACGCCCAACGTGTACGCCGACTCGATCGAGTGGATGCACCGCAACCTCGACCGCCGCGAGTCGGTCATCCTGTCGCTGCACCCGCACAACGACCGCGGCACGGGCGTCGCCGCCGCGGAGCTCGGCTACATGGCCGGTGCCGACCGAATCGAGGGATGCCTGTTCGGCAACGGCGAGCGCACCGGCAACGTCGACCTCGTCGCGCTCGGGCTCAACCTGCTGACGCAGGGCATCGACCCCGAGATCGACTTCTCCGACCTCGACGGCATCCGCCGCGTCGCCGAGCACTGCAACCAGCTGAACGTGCACGAGCGCAGCCCGTGGGCCGGCGACCTCGTCTACACCGCCTTCTCGGGCTCCCACCAGGACGCCATCAAGAAGGGCTTCGAGCGGATGGCGGCCGACGCCGCCGCGCAGGGCAAGAGCGTCGACGAGATCACCTGGGCGGTGCCGTACCTGCCGATCGACCCCAAGGACGTCGGGCGCAGCTACGAGGCCGTCATCCGCGTCAACTCGCAGTCCGGCAAGGGCGGCGTCGCCTACCTGCTGAAGGCCGACCGCGGCCTCGATCTGCCGCGCAGGCTGCAGATCGAGTTCTCGAACATCGTGCAGGCACGCACCGACAGCGAGGGCGGCGAGGTCACGAGCGACGCGATCTGGTCGATCTTCAGCGACGAGTACCTGCCGAACCCGTCTCGCGAGGCCGAGGACCAGTGGGGCCGCTTCGAGTTGCGCGAGGTCGGCTCGTCGTCGACGCTCGGCGGCGAGACCCGCCTGACGGTCGTGCTGCGCGACGAGCAGACGCTGCGCGACGTCGAGGCCGCCGGCAACGGCCCGATCGACGCGCTGCTGTCGCTGCTGCGCGGCGAGGGCGTCGAGGTGTCGCTCATCGACTACGTCGAGCACACGCTCGCCGCGGGCCAGGACGCGCAGGCCGCGTCGTACGTCGAGCTCGAGCTCGGCGGCACGCGCTACTGGGGCGTCGGCATCGACCACTCCTCGACGAACGCGTCGCTGCGCGCGATCGTCTCCGCCGTCAACCGCGGACTCCGGGCGCGCGTCGGCGAGCAGGAGCCGGTGACGGCGCAGAGCCTGTAGCGGCGCAGTGCCCACCTACCGCGACGAGGGCGTCGTCCTCCGCACCCACTCGCTGGGGGAGGCCGACCGCATCGTCACGCTGCTGACGCGCGAGCACGGCAAGGTGCGCGCCGTCGCGCGCGGCGTGCGACGCACCTCGTCGCGGTTCGGGGGGCGGCTCGAGCCGTTCATGGTCGCCGACATGCAGCTCGCTGTCGGCCGCAGCCTCGACATCATCACGCAGGCGGTGACGCTCGGCAGCTACGCGCCGGCGATCGTCGCCGACTACCGCAGCTACACCGCGGCCGCCGCGATGGTCGAGACGGCCGATCGGCTCACCGACGAGGACGGCTCGCGGCAGCAGTACCTGCTGCTCGTCGGCGCGCTCCGGTCGCTCGCGCGGACGGAGCACGACGCCTCGCTCACCCTCGACTCCTACCTGCTGCGCGCGCTGTCGGTGGCCGGCTGGGCGCCGTCGTTCGGCGACTGCGCCGTGACCGGAGAGCCGGGCCCGCATCGCTCGTTCTCGCCGCAGCTCGGCGGCATGGTCGCCGACCACGCGGCGCCCGCCGGTGCGATGCGCATCGACCTGCCGACCCTCGAGCTGCTCTCCGCCCTGCTGACGGGCGACTGGGCCCACGCAGAGGCCGCGCACCAGGGCATCCGCACCCGCGCATCCGGCGCCGTCGCCGCCTACGTGCAGTTCCACCTCGAGCGCGGCCTCCGCAGCCTCGAGCACGTCGACCGGATCGCTCCGTGAGCGAACCGCTGCGGCCGATCGACTGGACCGGCGAGCAGCCTCCCGTCTACGAGCGCGGCACCGTGCCGAAGCACGTCGCGATCATCATGGACGGCAACGGCCGCTGGGCCAACCAGCGCGGCCTCACGCGCACGCAGGGCCACGCGGCGGGCGAGGCGGTGCTGCTCGACGTCGTCGCGGGCGCGCTGCAGGTGGGCGTCGAGCACCTCTCCGTCTACGCGTTCTCGACCGAGAACTGGAAGCGCAGCCCCGACGAGGTGCGCTTCCTCATGGGCTTCAACAAGGACGTGCTGCGCCGCCGGCGCGACCAGCTCGACGCGTGGGGCGTGCGGGTGCGCTGGGCAGGCCGCCGGCCGCGGCTGTGGGCATCGGTCATCCGCGAGCTCGAGGAGGCCGAGCGCCGCACCGCGGGCAACCGCACGATGACGCTGCAGATGTGCGTCAACTACGGAGGCACGCACGAGATCGCGGATGCGATGCGGTCGATCGCCGAGGACGTCGCGGCCGGGCGCCTGAGGCCCTCGGGCGTCACCGACCGGCTCGTGCGCAGCCGCATGTACAACCCCGACGTGCCTGACGTCGACCTCTTCATCCGCTCCTCCGGCGAGCAGCGCATCTCGAACTTCCTCACGCTCCAGGGCGCCTACGCCGAGATGGTGTTCCTCGACCGGCTGTGGCCAGACTTCTCGCGCCGCGATCTGTGGCGGGCGATCGATGTCTACTCGGGCCGCGACCGCCGCTTCGGCGCAGCGATCGACGCGCCGAGCGGGTAGCGAGCCGCCGGGCCTGCTCGCCGCGGCGGCGCTCGCGGACAGGCACCCTTCGCGCGGTGACATACTCTGCGCATGCGGAGTCGCACGGGTGCGAGGACTGCCAGCCTCTCCGCGAAGCGGTACAGGCTCGGCTTCTCGCCCGTGGGATGCATCGGCGCGCTGATCCCGTTGATCCCGAACGTCTTCTGGGCACTGCTGCCGCCCGTCTCGTCCGATCTTCCCGCGAACGAGTCCGCGGTGCCGTTCGTGGGCGCACTGCAGAGCGCGAGTCAGGTCCTGATGATCGCCCTGCTCATGCTCGTCATCGATACGCGGCGGCGATCCACGACGAGCACGACGATCTTCGCCGCCGTCGGTGCGACGTCCCTGATCGGCTACCTGTTGCTGTGGGTCCTGTACTTCACGACGCCCATCACCCCGATGCTCCTGGTGCTGATGGCGATCCTTCCCTCGGCATACTTCGTCTGCTTGGGGCTGTACCTCGGGAACCACCCGTCGCTGGCGCCCGTGACGCTCTTCGCGCTGCTGCACATCGCGACCACCGCCGAGAACTACCTGTAGCCGACGCGACCTCGCGTGACCAGCGTGGGCGGGCCGCGGCGGCGACATCGGCGCCGGGGAGCGCAGACGCGCTGCCTACGAGCGGCGACCCGGGATCGTCACTCGCTCAGCGGGGGAGCGAGCCGGGCCCGCCACGGGTGGTCGTCCGTGAGCCGGTCGGCGAGCCACGCGCGGGCCTCGTCGTCGAGCGCCGGCATCGCGTCGTCGAGCCACGCGACGTCCGCCTTCTCGGCTGCGGCGTAGGCGAGCACGATCTGCGGCTTCGCGAAGCGGATGCCGTCCACGGTCACGAGCGCATCCTCGAGCGGCATGGTCACGGCCGTGTCGCGCCGGAACCGCCACGACTCGGTGTCGCTGGGGTCGAGCAGCACCTCGTACTCCCACAGGCCGTACGCGCTGTGGCGCAGCCAGATGCTCGTGGTGCCGAGCGGCAGCACGTCCGAGTCGTGGGGGAGCAGGGGCTTGAGCGCGCCCTGGAAGGCCGACCAGAGCTGCCACTTGCCGCCGAGCCAGCCGCGCAGCAGGCTCAGCTCGCTGCGGGGGATGACGATGTCGAGGTCGCCGTGCGGGCGCGTGCCGTCGAGCGCGACGTCGATCGCCCAGCTGCCGCCGATCCACCAGGCGCCGGAGTAGCCGTCCAGCAGCTCCGCTGCGTCGCTCGGCCAGCGTTCCGCCCATGACCCGTAGAGCTCTCGCCGCTCTTCGCTCCGCATCAGGCCTCCTCACAGACGATCGGGGCGCATGCGCCCCGAATGAGGAGCCTATCCCAGCGCAAAGTCGGCCCGCGTGCACCGCCGCCCGCGGCGACGGCGCGGACGCCGCCGTCCCTCGGTAGAATCGAGGTTCACGTGCCGCGCGCGCGACCCGGGCTGACCGGCCCGGGGAGCCGGCGCGCGACCGATCTCAAGGAGCCCCCGTGGTGCAGAACCGTCTCGACGCCGTCATCAACCTCGCGAAGCGCCGTGGCTTCGTGTTCCAGGCGGGCGAGATCTACGGCGGCTCCCGGTCGGCGTGGGACTACGGGCCGCTCGGCGTCGCGCTCAAGGAGAACATCAAGCGCCAGTGGTGGAAGACGTTCGTGCAGGGCCGCGACGACATGGTCGGCCTCGACTCGTCGATCATCCTGCCCTCGGCCGTCTGGCACGCATCCGGTCACGTCGCCACGTTCACCGACCCGCTCGTCGAGTGCCTGCAGTGCCACAAGCGCCACCGCCAGGACCACCTCGAGGAGGCGTACGCGGCGAAGAAGGGCCGCGACGCCGCCTCGATGGAGGAGATCACCTGCCCCGACTGCGGCACCACCGGCAAGTGGACCGAGCCGCAGATGTTCTCCGGCCTCATGAAGACCTACCTCGGCCCGGTCGACAACGAGGCCGGCCAGCACTACCTGCGCCCCGAGACCGCGCAGGGCATCTTCGTGAACTTCTCGAACGTGCTGACCGTCTCGCGCAAGAAGCCGCCGTTCGGCATCGGCCAGGTCGGCAAGGCGTTCCGCAACGAGATCACGCCCGGCAACTTCATCTTCCGCACGCGCGAGTTCGAGCAGATGGAGATCGAGTTCTTCACCGCGCCCGACGACGCGCCCGAGTGGTTCGACCGCTGGGTCGAGGCGTGCTGGCAGTGGTTCGTCGACCTCGGCGTCGACCCGGCGAACATGCGCCGCTTCGACGTGCCCGACGAGGAGCGCGCCCACTACTCGGCAGGCACGATCGACGTCGAGTACCGCTTCGGCTTCCAGGGGTCGGAGTGGGGCGAGCTCATGGGCATCGCCAACCGCACCGACTTCGACCTGAAGTCGCACTCCGAGGCGTCCGGCAAGGACCTCGTCTACTTCGACCAGGCGACCGGCGAGCGCTACACGCCGTACGTCATCGAGCCGTCGTTCGGCCTCACGCGCAGCCTCATGGCGTTCCTCGTCGACGCGTACGACGAGGAGGAGGTGCCGAACGCGAAGGGCGGCACCGACACCCGCACCGTGCTGCGCCTCGACCCGCGCCTCGCCCCCGTGAAGGTCGCCGTGCTGCCGCTGTCGCGCAACGAGCAGCTCTCGCCGCTCGCGCGCGAGATCGCCGCACGCCTGCGCAGCAACTGGGCGATCGACTTCGACGACGCCGGCGCGATCGGCCGCCGCTACCGCCGGCAGGACGAGGTCGGCACCCCCTTCTGCGTCACGATCGACTTCGACTCGCTCGAGGACGGCGCTGTGACGGTGCGCGAGCGCGACTCGATGGCGCAGACGCGCGTCAAGGTCGACGACCTCGAGGCGCACCTCGCGCAGGGACTCATCGGCGCGTGAGCACCACCGTGAGCACCACGCCGGCGCTGTCGATCGGGCCCATCGCCCTCGACGCGCCGGTCGTGCTCGCGCCCATGGCCGGCATCACGAACACCGCGTTCCGGAGGCTGTGCCGCGAGTTCGGTGCGGGCCTGTACGTGAGCGAGATGATCACCTCCCGCGCGCTCGTCGAGCGCACGCCCGAGACGATGCGGCTCATCAGCCACCACGAGTCGGAGTCGCTGCGATCGGTGCAGCTGTACGGCGTCGACCCGCGCACGGTCGAGCAGGCCGTCGCGATCCTCGTCGACGAGGACCGCGCCGACCACATCGACCTGAACTTCGGCTGCCCCGTGCCGAAGGTCACGCGTCGCGGCGGCGGCAGCGCGCTGCCATGGAAGCGCGACCTGTTCCGCGCGATCGTGACCCGCGCCGTGCAGCGCGCCGGCGACATCCCGGTCACCGTGAAGATGCGCAAGGGCATCGACGACGAGCACCTGACGTTCCTCGACGCGGGCCGCATCGCCGAGGACGCCGGCGTCGCGGCCGTCGCGCTGCACGGGCGCACGGCGGCGCAGCACTACTCCGGCACGGCCGACTGGTCGGCGATCGCGCAGCTCAAGGAGGCGGTCACCTCGGTGCCGGTGCTCGGCAACGGCGACATCTGGCAGGCCGAGGATGCGCTGCGCATGATGCGCGAGACGGGCGTCGACGGCGTCGTGGTCGGCCGCGGCTGCCTCGGCCGCCCGTGGCTGTTCGGCGACCTCGCCGCCGCGTTCGCCGGCAGCGACGAGCGCCACCGCCCGACGCTCGGGCAGGTCGCGCAGGCGTTCCGCCGGCACGCGGAGCTGCTCGTCGAGTTCTTCGACGAGGAGGACCGCGCCTGCCGCGACATCCGCAAGCACGTCGCCTGGTACTTCAAGGGCTACCCGGTCGGCGGCGACGCGCGCCGCGCCCTCGCGGGCGTCGAGTCGCTCGCGCAGCTCGACGACCTGCTCGGTGCGCTCGACCACACCGTGCCCTACGTCGCCGACGGCATCGAGGGCCAGCGCGGCAGGGCCGGCAGCCCGCGCAAGCCCGCGCTGCCCGACGGCTGGCTCGACAGCCCCGAGCTCACCCCCGTGCAGCGCGCAGCCCTCATCGAGGACGAGAGCGACACCCGTGGCGGCTGAGCGCGGTGCGTACAGCGCCCACGACGCCGAGCGACGGCTGCCCGAGACGCACGCCTCCGCGCGCACCGACTTCGCTCGGGACCGCGCGCGGCTGCTGCACTCCAGCGCGTTCCGCAGGCTCGGGCAGAAGACGCAGGTGCTCTCGCCCACGATGGGCTTCGACGACTCGCGCACGCGGCTCACGCACTCGCTCGAGGTCGCGCAGATCGGCCGCGAGATCGCGGGCGAGCTGAGCCTCGACCCCGACATCGTCGACACCGCGTGCCTCGCCCACGACATCGGGCACCCGCCGTTCGGGCACAACGGCGAGCGCGGGCTCAACGAGTGGGCGATCGGCATCGGCGGCTTCGAGGGCAACGCGCAGACGCTGCGCGTCATCACCCGGCTCGAGCCCAAGGTCATCCGCGACCGGCCGTACGGGCTCAACCTCACGCGAGCCTCCGTCGACGCCGCGTGCAAGTACCCGTGGCCCGCCGGCGACGTGCACGACGCATCCGGCCGCATCAAGTTCGGCTACTACGAGTCCGACCGCGCCGCCTTCGAGTGGATGCGCGAGGGTGCGCCCGAGGGCAGGCCGAGCATCGAGGCGCAGGTCATGGACCTCGCCGACGACATCGCCTACTCCGTGCACGACTTCGAGGATGCGGTGGTCGGCGGCTATGTCGACGTCGCGAAGCTGCAGAGCCGGGTCGGTCACGACGAGCTCGTCTCGACGATGCTCGCCTGGGTCGGGCCGGAGTTCACGCGCGACGAGCTGCTCGCCGCCTTCGACCGGCTCGACGACCTCGACACGTGGGTGCGCTCCTTCGACGGCTCGCGAGCCGACCACGCGAAGCTCAAGAACCTCACCTCGAAGCTCATCGGCCGCTTCGCGAACGCCTCGAGCCGTCTCACGCGCGAGACGCACGAGGGTCCGCTCGCGCGCTTCGGCGCGACGGTCGAGGTGCCGCGCGACGTGCGGGCCGAGATCGCCGTCCTCAAGGGCACGGCGGCGGTCTTCATCCTCGCCGAGCGGCGCCAGCCGATCTACGCGAGCCAGCGGCGGATCCTGCAGGAGCTGTGCGACGCGCTGCTCCGCATCGGGCCGGACGCGCTCGACCGCGCCTTCGCCGAGGACTGGGCTGCCGCATCCGACGACGCAGGGCGTGCCCGGGTGGTCGTCGACCAGGTGTCGACGCTGACCGACCGCGGCGCGTTCGCGTGGCACGAGCGCCACGTGGGGGACTGAGGCGGTCGTGGCGGGGCGGATCCGGCGGGACGACATCGACGAGCTGCGGTCGCGCATCTCGATCGTCGACGTCGTCGGCGCCCACGTGACGCTCAAGACGGCGGGCGTCGGCAGCATGAAGGGGCTGTGCCCGTTCCACGACGAGCGCTCGCCCTCCTTCCACGTGCGGCCGACCGTGGGCCGCTACCACTGCTTCGGCTGCGGGGAGGACGGCGACGTCTTCCAGTTCGCGATGGCGATGGACCACACGTCGTTCACCGAGACGGTCGAGCGCTTCGCCTCGCAGCTCGGCTACACGCTCCACTACGAGGACGGCAAGCCGCAGGAGGAGACGAGCGGCCGGCTGCGGCTGCTCGAGGCGAGCCGTGCCGCCGAGGCGTACTTCCGCGAGCAGCTGATGACGCCCGCCGCGGCGCTCGGCCAGCGCTTCCTGGGGGAGCGGGGCTTCGACCTCGCCGCCGCGGAGCGCTTCGGGGTGGGCTTCGCGCCCTCGTCGTTCGAGTCGCTCAAGCAGCACCTGCGCGGCCGCGGCTACACCGAGGCAGAGCTGCTCGGTGCCGGACTGCTGAGCGAGGGGCAGCGGGGCAGCTACGACCGGTTCCGCGGCAGGCTCATCTGGCCGATCCGCGACGTCGCGGGCTCGACCGTCGGCTTCGGCGCGCGCCGCCTCTCCGACGACGACAAGGGCCCGAAGTACCTCAACTCGCCCGAGACGCCCATCTTCCGCAAGAGCCAGGTGCTCTACGGGCTCGACCTCGCCAAGCGCGACATCGCGCGCGGCCACGAGGCGGTCGTCGTCGAGGGCTACACGGATGTGATGGCGTGCCACCTCGCGGGAGTCACGACCGCGGTCGCGACATGCGGCACCTCCTTCGGCGTCGACCACATCAAGGTGCTGCGCCGCGTGCTCGGCGACGTGACGACGACCGACACGCGCTCGCTGGGGCGCGTCGTGTTCACCTTCGACCCCGACGAGGCGGGTCAGAAGGCGGCCGCCCGCACCTTCGCCGAGGAGCAGCGCTTCGCAGCCCAGACCTTCGTCGCGGTGCCTCCCGGCGGGCTCGACCCGTGCGACCTGCGGCTCGAGCGCGGCGACGACGCCGTGCGCAAGCTCGTGCAGTCGCCGCGGCCGCTGTTCGAGTTCATGCTGCGCCGCATCGTCGCGCAGCACGACCTCGAGACGGTCGAGGGCCGTGTCGACGCGATGCGCCGCGCCGCGCCGGTGCTGCAGTCGATCCGCGACCGTGCGCTCGCCGACGGCTACACCCGCACCGTCGCGGGGTGGCTCGGCGTGAGCCCCGATGAGGTGCGCCGCGCCGTGCGCCAGGCCGGGCCGCGCCCGGCCGGCACGCCGGACGGCGCGGCGGGCGCGCATCCGCCCGCCGACGTCGCGCTGCGGCAGCTCGAGCGCGACCCGGCGTCGCGGCTCGAGCGCGACGCGATCTCGGCGCTGCTGCAGCAGCCCGCCGTGCTGGGGCGCGAGCTCGCCGTGCGCGGCGCGACCGCCTACATCGCGAACCCCTCGCTCGCGGTCGTGCGCGACGGCGTGCTCGCCTCGCTCGACGCGATCGAGCGACCCGATTTCTCGGAGCAGGTCGCGCAGGCCGTGCCGGCCGAGATCGTGCCGCTCGTGCGCACCCTCGCGATGGCACCCATCCCGCAGTCGACGAACGAGGGCGTCACCGCCTATGTGCGCGGCATCGTCGGCTCGCTCGTCGACCGCGACATCCTGCGCCGCAAGGCCGAGCTGCTCGGCAGCCTGCAGCGCATGGGCCCGGCCGACCCGGAGGGGTCGAAGCGGCTGCAGGAGCAGCTGCTCGAGCTCGAGCGCGAGCGCAGGTCGCTGCGCGCCGAGTAGCGCCTACGGGGCCAGGAAGTTGACCTGGAAGTGCTCGAAGACGACCTCGTCGATGGACTCGAGGTCGCCCGCGCCCGCCGGGCAGGTGGCGCGAATGGCGCTCGTCGACTGGCTGGACTGGAAGTTGCGGGCGTAGAGCACCTCGGTGGCGCCGGCGTCGTCCTCGCGGACGGTCGAGAGGAAGACCACGGTCGTGCCCTGCGACGCGGACGGCCCGAGGTCGACGAGGTCGGTGCTCTCCGGCTCTCCGCCGAGGAAGGCGGTGAGCGTCGCGAGCGAGCTCTCCTCCTCGTCGCTCGAGGCGCTGTCGGGCGCGCCCTGGTACGCCCAGAAGCTGCAGCCGGTCGCGCTCTGGACGACGCTGATGGTCGGGCCGACCGGGAAGTCCGACTCGGGCTGCACGGTGAAGTCGGCGTCGGTGAGGATGCTCGTCTCCCAGCCCGCGAGCGTGCCCGGCTCGAGGGCGGTGCCGAAGTCGACGTAGTCGGGGAGGTCGCCGCCGTCGGCGCTCGGCGAGGGCTCGGAGGGCTCGGTGGACTCGATCTGCTCGGTCGGCTCGGGCTGCGGCTGCACGGTCGGCTGCGCGGGCGCTGCCGTGGGGAGCGCGGGCGGCATCACCAGGCAGCCGCTCATCGCCAGCGCTGCGCCGGCGGCGAGCGCGAGCATCGGGAGGTGGCGGGGGCGGATGGGTGCGGGCATGGATGCTCCGAGCGTGCGGGTGTGGACGTGGTGCTCGAACGCTAGCGCGACGGCCGCCGATGTGACCCCTGGCCGCGCGGGATGGTACGCTTGTCGTCGCTCCTGCAGCGATCCTCGATAGCTCAATTGGCAGAGCAGCCGGCTGTTAACCGGCAGGTTGATGGTTCGAGTCCATCTCGGGGAGCGACTGGCCCTCACCCTTCGGGGTGAGGGCCTTCTTCGCGCTTCGAGGTGGAACTCGCTCTCGCGCTGCTCAGAGCGTGATGCGGGCGCTGGCGATCACCGTCTCGACCGTCTGGAACGCTTCGGTGGCCGCGAAGGCCTCTGCAGCCTCCCAGTCCGGGAACCGCAGTCCCGCGTTGTCGGTCCCGAAGTGCGCGGTGACGTCGAGGTAGCCGCCGCTGCTGGGGTAGACCCCTGCGGCGGGCGCGCAGTCGTCGCCGGTCACGCGATCGGGTTCGTGGAGGTGGGAGCGGAGCTCGTAGACCTTGCCGGTGAGTGCACCGCTGGAGTCGAAGTCGTCGAACTCGTAGATCGCGGTGGACTGCGCCAGCCCCTCGGCGGGAAGCGCCTCGACCCGCTCCGTGTCGGAGATGATCTGGAAGGGGATCTGGGATGGCGTGCACGCGGGCGGGTCGAAGACACGGTCGCGCTCGTCGAAGAAGACCGTGATGCGCTCATGGCCCGTCTCGTCGGTGATGGCGAGGTCGACCGGCGAGTCGGACGTGAGCCGGGGCTGGACCTGCCAGCCGGCGGGGGTCGAGAGCGTCAGCCAGTCGTCGACGACGAGCTCCTGCCACTCCGGGATGTCCGTGCTCGCCGCCGGTGCGACGGCTGATGGTGATGGCGTCGGCGACGCCGCGGATGCGATGGGTGCTGGCGACGAGGCGGCTGCGCTCGGGGTCGGGGATGCGGTCGGCGCGGAGAGCGAGCCGGGGGCGCAGCCGGTGACGAGCAGGAGCACGAGCAGGCAGCCGGTCGTTGTCGCGGGGCTGCGGGTGGGAGTCATGGCGTCGTCCCTACTGCGGGTTGCGCATCGCGTCGAGCTCGTCGGCGATGAGGCGGAGCGCTTCCGCGACGCTGGCGAGCGCTGCTTCGGGCTCGTGCGTCGACCCTTCGACGTCGCTCGCGAGCTGGGTCAGGCGCTCGATCGGGTCGGGGCTGGGCTTGTCCATGCCCGGAGCGTAAGGGATGCGGCTCCGCAGATGCCCGGCAGGCCGGCTCAGTCCTCGAGGTTGTCGACCCCGGGCATCCAGCTCAGCCCCTCGACGCCCCACTTGTTGCGCTTGACGGCCTTCTGCACGCCCTTCGTGCCGAACGCATCCAGCCGGTCGGCGTAGAGGATGCCGTCGAGGTGGTCGTACTCGTGCTGCAGGATGCGCGCGAGCCAGCCGGACGCCTCCAGCTCGTAGTGCTCGCCGTGCTGGTCCTGCGCCCGGAGGATCGCCCGCTCGGCGCGCACCAGCGCGAAGCGCTCACCGGGGATCGAAAGACAGCCCTCCTCGTCGTCATCGCCGGGCACGCCGATCGGCACCGGCGAGATCCACAGCTCGGGGTTCGCGGCGACCCCGCGGGTGCGCGTGCCGTCCGCATCCGTCCAGTCGTAGACGAACAGGCGCAGGCCGCGCCCGATCTGGGGCGCCGCGAGGCCGACGCCGGGTGCGGCCTCCATGGTGGCGAACATGTCGTCGACGAGCGTCGCGAGCTCCGCATCGAAGTCCAGCACGGGCTCGGCGACGCTGTGAAGCACCGGCTCACCGGTGATGCAGATGGGCAGAACGGTCATGTCCTCCAGGCTATCGAGCCCTCAGCGAGTAGGTTCGACGCGTGCTGTTCACCTCCCTCGACGACCTCGCGGCGGAGATCTCCCTCACGCCGATGCAGGCGATCGGGATCCCGCTCGCCCTCGTGGGCGCGGTGTTCCTGTCCGTGGGCACGCAGTTCCAGCACCGGGGCGTCGGCCACTTCCAGGGCGGCGACCAGCGCGGCGCGTCGCTCGGCGGCAAGGCGGTGCTCACGATGCTGCGCGAGCCCGCGTGGGTCGTCGGCACCGTGCTGCTCGGCCTCGCCGTCGCGCTGCAGCTCGCGGCGCTCGCGTTCGCCCCGCTCATCGTCGTCCAGCCGCTCGGCGCGGTCGCGCTCGTGGTCACCGCGATCCTCAACGCTCGGCTCGCGGGCATCCGCCTCGATCGCTTGACGATCCGCGCGATCGTGATCTGCCTCGTGGGCATCGGCATCTTCGTCTTCATCGCCGCCATCTACGCCGTCGAGCGGCCCATCAGCGATCGGCAGCTGCTCACCGTGCTCGCGCTGCTCGTGGTGGCGCTCGGCGGCCTCGGCGCCGCCTGGTGGTTCTTCCGCACGCGAGCGAACGCCATCTTCTACATCCTCGCCGCGGGCGTGCTGTACGGCTTCGTGGTGACGCTCTCGAAGGTCGTCATCAACCGCATCATCTCGGCGCAGTTCGAGTGGCTCACGATCGTGTGCGCAGCGGCGATGCTCGTGGCCCTCGTCGTCGGCAGCTACGCGGTGCAGCTCGCGCACGCCTCGGGCCCGCCCGACCTCGTCATCGCCGGCCTCACCGTCATCGACCCGCTCATCGCCGTGCTCATCGGCGTCGCGGTGCTCGGCGAGGCATCGGCGACCCCGCCGTGGGCGATCATCGTCTACGCCGGCGCCGGCGCACTCGCCGTCACCGGGGTCTTCCAGCTCGCCCGGCACCACCCACAGATCCGGACGCTCAGACCAGCGTCGGAGGAGGACGAATGACCGACCGACCCCTGCGCATCCTCATCGCCACCGACACGTTCGCGCCCGACGTGAACGGCGCCGCCAAGTTCACGACCCGGCTCGCCGCACAGCTGACCAAGCGCGGGCACGAGGTGCACGTCGTCGCGTCGTCCCTCGGCCGCGGCCGGCACGGCACGCACATCGAGGAGCACGAGGGGCAGCGGTTCTCGGTGCACCGCCTGCGCTCGTTGCTCTACCCGGGGCACGAGTGGCTGCGGTTCGCGGAGCCGTGGCGCATGTTCTCGAACGCGGCGTCGCTGCTGGATGCGCTGCGGCCCGACGTCGTGCACTTCCAGTCGCACATCGTGCTGGGTCGCGCGTTCTCGATCGAGGCCAACAAGCGCGGGATCCGAGTGATCGGCACCAACCACCTGATGTTCGAGAACGTCGTCGATCACTCCGGCATCCCGAAGTCACTCCAGGCGAAGGGCATCGACTTCGCGTGGCGCGATGCCGCGAACGTGCTCGGGCGCTGCGACGTCGTGACGACGCCGACGCGACGCAGCGCCGACTACCTCGAGAGGATGACCGGGCTGCGCGGCGTGCTCGCGATCTCCTGCGGCCTGCCCGGGAAGGACTACCGTCCGAACCCCGAACGGCAGCACGGCCGGATCGTCTTCGTCGGCCGTGTCACGAGCGAGAAGCGGCTCGACACGCTCGTGCGCGCCGTCGCGCGGCTGCCGGAGGACCTCGACTGGCACCTCGACATCGTGGGTGGCGGCGACATGATCGACCAGCTGGCGTCGCTGGCTCGCGAGCTGCACGTCGCCGACCGCGTCACCCTGACGGGCTACGTGAGCGACGAGGAGCTGCGCCAGCGGCTCAGCAGCGCTGAGGTCTTCGCGATGCCGTCGACAGCCGAGCTGCAGTCGATCGCGACGATGGAGGCGATGGCCACGGGCCTCCCCGTCGTCGCCGCGGACGCGATGGCGCTCCCGCATCTCGTGCGCGATGGCGAGAACGGCTGGCTGTTCCGTCCGGACGACGACGTCGACCTCGCCGAGAAGCTCGAGCGCGTCCTGCGGCTCAGCGACGACGAGTACCGCGCCTTCCAGCAGCACAGCCTCGAGCTGGTCGCACCGCACGACATCGACACCACGATCACCGCGTTCGAGCGGCTGTACCGCGGCGAAGAGATCACCGACCCGCAGACCGCGGTCGAGCTCCACGGCTAGGCTCGACCACCGGGCCGCGAGGCCTCGGGGCGGTAGCTCAGCTGGTCAGAGCAGGGGACTCATAATCCCTCGGTCACGGGTTCAAGTCCCGTCCGCCCTACCTGAAGCACCGGGGAGTGGCCATCCCCGGATGGGCCGATTCCAGCCACGGTGTAGCCACGGTGCAGCCACGGTTCAGCCACGGTGGGCGAGCACTGGCCGTCCATCTGGCGCGCGACCGCCTGCCGTGCGACACTCCTCCCGGAGCGACGAGCATCAGCGCGGCCGCCCGAGCCGTCCGTACGAAAGGCCGCGCATGCGCCGCACCCTCGCCTCGCTCACCCTCGCCGCCGCGATGAGCGTCGCCCTTGTCGGCTGCGTGATCGCGCCGCCCAGCTACGACTTCGGATACGTCGGCGGCTCCGGTTCCTACGACCCCGCGTACGACGAGTTCGACCCGGCGGTCGAGGAGCAGTGGCAGGCCGAGAGCCGCGAGTGGCAGCTGGACTTCGCCGAATCCGTGGCCGAGGAGCTCCGTGCAGCTGGATCGCAGCTGCCGCCGGCCGAGGGGGAGTCGCTCGAGGAGTTCCGTCACGTCGTCATCGGGGTCGGCTACGAGTGGTGCGACCGCCTCTACGTCGACGACACCCGTGAGGACGATGCCGACGAGCACGCCGAGCAGGCGGAGCTGTACGGCTGGGCGACCGAGGACTACCGCATCCTCGCCGAGGAGGCCGAGCTGGTGCTCTGCGGGTACTGAGCTCGATCGACTCCGTCGGCCAGAGGCCGAACTGCACCGGCGAGACGAAGGTCCTGCCGAAGTGCGCGGCGACCGGTGGGACCTCTGGTGGAACGCTCTGGACGCGCGACAGCCGCGCTGCACCCATTGGAGACGGTGTTCTCGGCACAGGGTCAACCGCCCCCACGGCAGCACATCACGGCCTAGCATCTGCCTGGGGTCTCGACCGCTGTCGATCATCGTCGGCTCGCGAGCAGACTCGAAGGGGAATCTGTGATGGACGAGTACGACGTCATCGTGATCGGTGCCGGAGCGGTCGGCGAGAACGTCGCCGATCGCGCCGCCCAGGGCGGCATGAGCACCGTCGTCGTCGAGGCCGAGCTGGTCGGCGGTGAGTGCTCCTACTGGGCATGCATGCCGTCGAAAGCGCTGCTGCGCAGTGCCGCCGCTCTGCGGGCCGCGCAGGATCTCGACGGCGCGAGGCAGGCGAGCGCGGCGCGGGTGGATGCCGCGGGGGTGCTCCGTCGGCGCGACCGGATCACCAACGACTGGGACGACGCGTCGCAGGTGCGGT
The DNA here is from genome assembly GCA_051751085.1 of Actinomycetota bacterium. GTDB lineage: Bacteria > Actinomycetota > Actinomycetes > Actinomycetales > Microbacteriaceae > Agrococcus. The sequence continues at coordinate 99,136 of JBNJKM010000006.1, forward strand.
GGCTGGAAGGCGCGGGCATCGACCTGGTGCGCGGCCACGCGGAGCTCACCGGCACCAAGCGGCTGCGCGTCACCGCGCAGGATGGGACGACCACCGACCTGGTCGCGCGTCACGCGGTGGTCGTGGCCACCGGCTCTGCATCACTGCTGCCCGACATCCCGGGCCTGCGCGATGTCGAGCCGTGGACCAGTCGCGACGCGACCAGCACGAAGACGATCCCTGCCTCCCTGGCGGTGCTCGGTGGCGGCGTCGTCGGCGTCGAGATGGCCACCGCGTACGCCGGGCTGGGATCGGCAGTGACCCTCATCGTGCGCAGCGCGCTGCTGGGTGGCATGGAGCCGTTCGCAGGGGAGCTGGTCCAGGCGTCGCTCGAGAAGCTGGGGGTGCGCATCCGCTTCGGAGTCGAGGTGGAGGGAGCCCGTCGCCTCGACGGGCAGGTGCACCTGGAGCTCTCGGAGGGCGACCCCGTCATCGTCGACGAGCTGCTGGTCGCCGTCGGGCGCGCGCCGCGCACGGGTGACCTCGGGCTCGACAGCATCGGCATCGAGCCTGGCGGCTGGCTCGACGTGGACGACACCATGCTCGTGCGGGGGTTCGACTGGCTGTACGCGGTCGGCGACGTCAACCACCGCGCGCTCCTCACCCACCAGGGCAAGTACCAGGCCAGGGCGGCCGGCGACGTGATCGCGGCGCGCGCGAAGGGCGCGCCGGTCCGCGACGAGCCGTGGGGTGCGCACGTCGCGATCGCCGATCACGCGCACGTTCCGCAGGTGGTCTTCACCGATCCCGAGGTCGCCTCCGTCGGTCTCACGGCAGCGGCCGCGCGCGAAGAGGGTCGACGCATCCGGGTCCTCGACTACGACCTGTCGTCGGTGGCCGGCGCCTCCACGCACGCGGACCACTACGAGGGCGCGGCCAGAGCCATCGTCGACGAGGATCGCGGGGTGCTCATCGGGGCGACGTTCGTCGGCCCGGCGGTCGCGGAGCTGCTGCACTCGGCGACCATCGCCATCGTGGGCGAGGTTCCGATCGAGCGCCTCTGGCACGCCGTGCCCTCCTACCCGACGCTCAGCGAGGTGTGGCTCCGCTGGCTCGAGGCCTACGGGCGCCCGACCGACTGAGCGGCCCGGCGGGTCAAGGCGCCGGCGACGCGGGCCGGGCAGCGGATGCGTCGACGCACACGACGGCTTCGTTGCCGTCCTGGTCGGCGATCACGGTGAGCGAGGGGGCACCGCTGTCGTCGACGACGGAGCCGCCCGCGTCGATCGCGGCGGCGATCCGCTGCGCGGCGACCTCGGGCGCCACGTAGACCTCGACGTGGAAGCGCTGGCGCGGAGCATCGCCCGCATCGCCATCCCCGAACCACAGGTTCGGCACGCGGCCGGTGGCGTCGCGGATCTCGTCGCTCGGCGATCCGTGGCCCTGGGACTCCGGCCGCCCCGTCAGCAGCGCCGCCCACACCGGAGCGATGGTGGCGGAGCGTGCCGTGTCGAGCCCGAGCTCGATGACGCTGACCGCGGTCGGGTCGGCCTCGAGCCCGTGGTCCGCGGCGATCTCGGTGATCCGCCGCGCGAGGTCGAGGTCCTGCTGCGTCACCCATTCGACGACGTGCTCGGTGCCGGCCTGGTCGCGGTAGATCGCATCCTCGCTGATGAGCTTCAGATCGACATGGCCGTGCCCCATTGCGACGATCGGGTGGTGGCCGACCGCGTCACCCGCCTCACCGATCGCGGCGACGAATCGCGCTCCGGCGCCGAAGTCACCGATCAGGTAGCGGGCGTGCAGTCCCTGTGCGAGCTTGCGCCAGTCGGTGAGGCTCGCCGCTGCGATCTCGTCGCCACCGAGCATGTCCATGTCGCGCCTCTCGCTCATCCTCGCGCAACGCTCGCAGACGACGGTCGCGAGCGCAATGCGCCGCCGGCAGCCGACGCGGCGCGGGGCTCAGGCGCCGACCACCGCCGCTGACCGCGAGCGCTGCACCGGTTCGGGCACCGCGCAGCAGCTGCTGCCGCCGAAGTCCGCGCCGCCGCCGCACACGCCCGTCTCCGGCAGCACGAGCTCGTTGCGCGCCGCCGCCTCGTGGTCGCCCGCGAGCTCGGCGACGACGCTGCGCACCTGCTCGTAGCCCGTGAGCGCGAGGAACGTCGGTGCGCGCCCGTAGCTCTTCGCGCCGATGATGTACAGGCCCTGTTCGGGCTGCGCGAGCTCGGCAGCGCCGGTCGCCGCGACGGTGCCGCACGAGTGCACGTTCGGGTCGATCTCGGCCGCGAGCCCCGCCACGGCGTCAAGCGCGGGGTCGATCGCGATGCGCACCTCCGAGAGGATCGACAGGTCCGGCCGGAAGCCGGTGAGAGCGAACACCTTCGCGACCGGTCCCACCTCGCGCCCGTCGTCGCCGACGAGGGTGAGGCCGGCGGTGCTCTGCCGGATCTCCTCCGTCCGGAAGCCCGTCACCACCTCGACCGAGCCGCGCTCGATGGCGCGCCGCGTCCGCGTGCCGAGGGCCGCGCGCTGGGGGAGCGCGTCTGCCTCGCCGCCTCCGAGCGCACCCTCCGCCGACACCCGCCGCACGAGCCACGTCACCGTCGTGGCCGGATGCCGCTCGGCGAGCTCGGCCAGGCGGAGCACCGCGTGCACCGCGGAGTGGCCGGCGCCGACGACGGCGATGTGCTCGCCGGCCAGCTCGTCGACGTCGACGGGGATGCGGTAGTCGATGCGGTCGGCGGCCGCGCGCTCGCCGAGCGCGGGGGTGCCGTCGGCGCCCGCGGGTCCGGGCCGGCTCCACGTGCCCGAGGCGTCGAGCACGGCGCGAGCGAGGATGCGCTCCTCTCGGCCGTCGGCGTGCACGACGCGCACCGCAAAGGGCTGCTCGCGGCGGCCGCTGTCGACGACCTTGTCGCGCGCGAGCCGCGAGACGGACGTCACCTCGACCCCGAAGCGCACACGGTCGCCGAGCGCGTCGGCGAGCGGCTCCAGGTAGTCCCGCACCCACGCCTCGCCCTTCGGGTATCCGGAGACCGGGACGGGATGCCCGACGGACGCCAGCAGGCGGCGGCTCGCCGAGTCGACGAGCTCGTCCCACGCGGAGAAGAGCCGCACGTGGCCCCACTCGCTGACCGCGGCGCCCGCGGTCGCACCGCGCTCGAGCACGAGGGGCTCGAAGCCCCGCTCGAGCAGGTGGGCGGCGGCGGCCAGGCCCTGGGGGCCGGCGCCGATGACGAGCACGGGAAGGTCAGACATGATGCGCCTCTCATCGAAGGATGTCGATGCGACGATCCTGGCGCAACGTATCGACGTCTGTCAATGCGTGTGGCAGGATGCTGGCATGACGACCCGCACGATCCCCACGGCGTCGCTCGCGGCGACATCCGTCGAGCCGGTGTCCGACGGATGCTGCCCGCCCGCTGCCGACGCGGGTCTCTCGCTCGCGGCGTCGGAGCGGCTCGCTCGCGTCTTCAAGGCCGTCGGCGATCCGACCCGCGTGCGCCTGCTCTCGCTCATCGCGGCGGGGGAGCGGGGCGAGGCCTGCATCTGCGACCTCACCGAGCCGGTCGGCCTGTCGCAGGGCACCGTCTCGCACCACATGCGCGTCCTCGCCGACGCCGGGCTCGTCGAGCGCGAGCAACGGGGCAAGTGGGCCTACTACTCGGTCGTGCGCACCGCGCTCGACGATGCGGCGACCGCCGTGCGCTCGCTCTGACCTGACACGGGCGGATGCGCGTGGGCGGCTCGGGGCAGGTCGTGGCGGCACCGCTCCTGCGCGGCCGCATGGGCCTCGCAGCGCTCGCCCTCGGACAGGTGGTCAGCTGGGGCATCCTCTACTACGGCCTGATCGTCGCTGCGCCGGTGATCGCCTCCGACACGGGCTGGTCGCTCTCGGCGATCACGCTGAGCTTCTCCGCCGGCCTCGTCACCTCGGCCGTCGCGGGCGTCCTCGTGGGGCGCTGGCTCGACGAGCGGAGCCCGCGACTCGTGATGACGGCGGGCAGCCTCGTCGGCGCCGCGGGCCTCCTCGCGGTGAGCGCGTCGCCCGATCTCGTCGGCTTCACGGCGGGGTGGGTCGTCGTCGGCGTGGGCCAGGCGGCGGTGCTGTACCAGGCGGCGTTCACGGTCATCGCGCGGCGCTACGCGGAGGGCCGACGTCGCGCCATGACCGTCGTCACGCTCGCGGGCGGGCTCGCGTCGACCGTGTTCGCCCCGATCGTCGCGGGGATGCTCTCGGTCACCGACTGGCGGACGGCGTTCGTGATCCTCGCGGTCGTCCTCACCGTCGTCAGCACGCCGCTCCACTGGGTGAGCCTCGAGCGCGCGTGGCCCGAGCGACCGCCGGCCGCCCCGCATGAGGACGTCCACGCCCTCCGCGACGTGCTGCGGACGCGACGCTTCTGGGCGCTCGAGCTGTCGATGGTCGCGCTCGTCGGAGCGCTGTACAGCGTGACGCTCGCGATCATCCCGCTGCTCGCCGAGAAGGGCATCACGTACGGGCTCGCCGCGTGGGCGCTCGGGCTGCTCGGGGCGGGCCAGGTGCTGGGGAGGCTCGTGTACGTCGCGCTGCCGCATGCCACCGCGCCATGGGTGCCGCTCGCGGTCGTCGCCGCGCTCAGCGCTGCGCTGCTCGCGCTGCTGTCGTGGCTGCCGGGACCGCCGTGGCTGCTCATCGCCGTCGGCGTCGCGGTCGGCGCGGTGCGCGGCGCCCAGACGCTCGTGCAGGGCGCCGCGGTCGCGGACCGCTGGGGCACGCGCGGCTACGGCACCCTGAACGGCGTCTTCGCGGCGCCCATCACCGCCGTCGCGGCGCTCGGGCCCGCCCTCGGGCCGGTGACGGCATCCGCCACCGGCTCGTACGCGTCGATGGGGCTCGTGGCCGCGGCGCTCGCCGTCGTCGCGCTCGTGCTCGCGCGCTTCGCGTGACGCGGGGTCCGCTCCGGTGCCCGGCGCCGAGAGCGCTCAGTCGCCGGCGTCGCCGCCGTCGACCTCGAGCGCCGCGATGCACTCGCACCCCGGCTGCCCGAGCAGCCGGCGCTGCTCGTCATAGCTCTGGAGCAGCGCGAGGCGCACGGGCGCCGGCGTGCGGTAGAGCCACGGGAGCCGGAGGGCGACGCCGAGGCGCAGAAAGCTGCTGCCCCAGATGAGGTCGATGATGACGAGCACGAGTCCGGCGAGGCCCAGCAGCGACGCCAGCGTCAGCTCGAACTCGCCGGTCATGATCCGGGTGGCGAAGACGCCGGTCGCCAGCAACGCGCCGGAGCCGAGCAGCAGGTCCATCCATCGCGGCCGCGCGCGACGCACGAAGTCCGCAGCCTCGGTCGCGGCGAGACGCTCCGTCTCGTCGGCGACCTTGTGCGCCGCCTCGTGGTCGAGCCCCTCGTCGGCTGCGAGGCGACCGATGCGCTCGGCCTTCCGCACCTGCGATTCGTAGAGCGCTTGGCTCACCGGTCTCCGATCCTCGTGCCGCAGCAGCGCGGGACGTGCATTCCGCCGCGCGACCTCAGAAACTACCATCGGTCATCGCGACACGACCGAGGAGCGACCATGACGGCGACCTACACCTGGGACATCTTCTGCAGCCTCGACGGCTTCGGCTCGCACCACGGCGACTGGGGCGGCTACTGGGGCAAGCAGGGAGCCGAGCTGCTCGAGCACCGCGTCGACCAGTACGACGACGTGCGGATGGTGTTCGGCGCCACGACGTACCGGGAGTTCGTGCAGATGCTCGGGTCGAGCGCCGACGGCTCCGGCGTCGAGGACGCGTGGGTCACGCGCATGCGCAGCGCACCGTTGACCGTGGTCTCGTCGTCGCTCGACGAGCCGCTCGACTGGTCCGATGCGACCGTCGCGCGCGGGGACGCCACCGAGATCGTCGAGCGGCTCAAGCGGGAGTCCGACGTGCCGCTGCGCTCCCACGGCAGCCTGTCGCTCAACTGGTCGCTGATGGCGGCCGGGCTCGTCGATCGCGTGCAGGTGACCGTGTTCCCCGTCATCACGGGCCGCACGGGCAACGACCCGGTCTTCGCCGGCGCCGGAGACTTCGACCTCGAGCTGCTCGAGAGCCGCACGCTCGACGGCCGCACTCAGGAACTCGTGTACCGACCGACGCCACACTGATCTCTTCGCATCTTCAGGAGGGCAGCATGACGGTCGACGAGCAGCAGCCGGAGCACGGCCCCCGAGGCGAGCGCACGCAGGACACCACGGTCGGCCAGGTCGAGCTGACGAGCTGGCACGGCCGACTCGGCCACTGGATGGCGGTCTTCGCGCGCAGGATGGCGGATGCGGTCGGTCCGTACGGCACGCTGATCGTCACGTTGCTCATCGGCGCCGCGATCGCGACGGCGCTCAGCTTCCTCGCCGTCGCCGTCTACGACGCGGTCACCGACGAGGACGGCATCGCGGGCATCGACCGGCCGCTGCTCGACGCCATCCTCACGATCAGGAACCCGGGGGCGGATGCGTTCATCACGGGCTTCACCGATCTCGCGGGCACGGTCGGGATGCCGCTCGTCGCGATCTCGGCGCTGCTGATCCTCAGCATCCGTCGCCGTTCCTGGACGCCCCTCGTGCTCATCGTGGCGGCCGGCGGCGGCTCGCTGCTCATGACCGTCGCGGGCAAGATCCTCATCGGGCGCGACCGGCCCCCGCTCAGCGACGCGGTCCCGCCCCACGAGCTGTCGGCGTCGTTCCCGAGCGGCCACACGCTCAACGCGGTCGCGATCCTGGGCGTGATCGCGTATCTGCTCGTGCTCCGCCGGCACAGCGCCTGGGCGAGGGCGATGATCATCCTGATCGCGGTCGTCGCGAGCGTGCTGGTCGCCGCGAGCCGCGTCTACCTCGGCCATCACTGGGTGACCGACGTGATCGCGGGCTGGGCGCTCGGCGCCGCGTGGCTCGCGCTCGTCATCACCGCGCATCGGCTCTACCTGACCTCGAGGCTCCGGCACGACGAGCAGCGCGCGATCGCCTGAGCGGCCGACACCGGCCGGGTCAGCGCGACTCGGCGGCCGTGCGGATCGGGCTGGGCTGCTCCGGTCAGTTGGCGTCGACCTGCGCATCGGCCGCCGGAGCGGCGCGCCGCTTGAGCCCGCCGGATGCGACGTAGGCGACGAGCCCGACCGCGAGCGCGATTGCGCCGAAGAGCCACACGTGCGGCTGCTGCTGCGTGAGCAGCAGCACGCACGAGCCGACGCCGAGCACGGGGACCCAGGTCCAGACCCGGAAGTGCTCGTGCTCGACCCGGTCGCGGCGCAGCACGAGCACGGCGATGTTGGTGCTCAGGAAGACGAACAGCAGCAGCAGCACGACGGTCTCGGCGAGCGTGCCGAGGTCGCCGATGAAGGTGAGGCCGATCGCGATCGCGGTCGTGACGACGATGGCCACCCAGGGGGTGCGACGACGCGGCAGCACTCGGCCCAGCACGGCGGGCAGCAGCCCCTGCTCGGCCATGCCGTATGCGAGGCGGCTCGCCATGATCATCGTCAGCAGCGCGCCGTTGGCGACGGCGACGAGCGCGATGATGCTGAAGACCCACGCCGGCACCGGCACGCCGGTCGCGGCGAACACGTCGAGCAGGGGCGAGCTCGAGCCCGCGAGCTCCTCGGGCGGCAGCGCGATCGCGCTCGCGAGGCCGACGAGCACGTAGACGACGCCGGCGACGAGCAGCGAGCCGATGAGTGCCCGCGGGTACACCTTGCTCGGGTTCTTGATCTCCTCGGCGACGTTGGCCGAGGTCTCGAAGCCCACGAACGAGTAGTAGGCGATGATGGCTGCCGCGAGCGTCGCGACCGCCGGGTTCGCGCCGGGCGGGAACTCCGTGACCCGAGCGATGTCGCCACCACCACCGCCCATCATCGCGGCGACGGCGACGATGATGAGCAGCAGTCCGGTCAGCTCGATCGCGGTCATCACGAGGTTCCCGGCCATCGACTCCCGGATGCCGCGCGCGTTGAGCGCCGCGACGAGCAGCAGGAACACGGGCGCCGCGATCACGGGCGCGACGGGCACGAGCGCCCCGAGGTAGTCGCCGGCGAAGGCGAGGGCGAGCCCCGCCGCGCTCACGACACCGGCCGCGAGCATGCAGAAGCCCACGAGGAACGAGATGATCGGGTTCTTGAACGCGCGCTGCGCGAAGACCGCCGCGCCGCCAGCGCGCGGATACTTCGTGACGAGCTCGGCGTACGACCCGGCGGTGAGCAGCGCGAGGAGGAGTGCGACGAGCAGCGGCAGCCAGAGCGCGCCACCCACCTCCGTCGAGAGCTCCCCGGTGAGGGCGTAGACGCCTGCACCGAGCACGTCGCCCAGGATGAAGACGAACAGGAGGGTGCCGGTGATGCCGCGCCTGAGCTTGGTGGGGGGCTCGGCGGAGTCGTCGCCGGTCGTCGCAGGTGCGTGCTCGCTGGTCATCGCACCAGGCTAGGAGCGCGTTGCTCGGAAGATGCCGCACGCGTCGAGGGGCCCCGAGCTCGACAGAACGGGGGCCTTCTGCACCCTGTCCCGTCGGCGTACATTGCGCTCGGGGACCATCGCGCGGGAGACGCCATGACCGATGCGGATCGAGCGACTGCTCGCGACGAGCAGCGGGTGCTGGAGCTGCGCGTCCACGGCGTCAACAACACGCCGCCGGCCGGGCTCCTCGACCTCCCGCACTACGCGCTGCGTCAGGTGGCGGGGGATGACCGAGCCGCGTTCTGGCTCGCCGCTCCCGAGACGAACCCGCGCGAGGGCGCGCGCGGCCACATCCCACCGGGCATCCGACGCGAGGCCTACTCCTGGGGTGCGCTCGTGCGGTCGGAGTCGAGCACGGGCTCGCGCGGGCGCGCCTTCGTGCTGCTCTTCCAGGTGCTCGCGCTCCCGTTCAGCATCGGCAACGCGGCGATGTGGACGCGGAGGCTCCCGACCATGACGGGGGAGAGCGCGGACGAGGAGCGCGCGGCCCGGCGATGGGCAGCCATGACGGCCGGTGGGGCGCGCCTGTTCGGCCTCGCGCTCACGCTCCTGTTCACGACGACGGCGGTCACGATCGCGGTCGAGATCGCCGCGCTGCAGTGCGCCGTCGCCGGTCGGTGCACGACCTGGATCTGGGATGCGCTGTGGAGCGCCGTCGTGTTCGTGCCCTGGGCGGATGCGTTCCTCACGCCCAGCCGGATCCTGGCCCTCTTCGCGCTCGTGCCCGTGGCCGCCGTGGCGCTGCTCGTATGGTTCGCGGGGATCGCCCGGCACCGCTACGACACGCTCCACGTGCGCCCGACCGCAGCGGGCCGAGGCGCGCGCGGCGAGTCCGACGCGGAGCGCGACCGCTCGGTGCCGCTCGCGCAGGCGGCCTTCTGGTCGAACCGCATCACGGCACGGCTCGCCCGCATCCACTTCGCTGCGGCCATCGCCCTGACGGCCGTGCAGGTGTCGCTCCACGTCGTCGTGCTCGACGCCGCGTCGGTGCTGCACCGGATCGCCCTCGTCGCCGGAGTGGTCATCCTCGCCGCGTGCATCGTCGCCGTCGCGGTGCTCCCGACCATGACGACCACGGAGCGGGCGCCGAAGGGTCCGCCGTGGACGGGGCGGCTCGCGACGGGTCTGCTCGCCGTCGCGGTCGTCGAGCTCGTCGCGCTGCTCGCGCTGCTCGCCGCAGGGCCTCGGCTGGACCTGCCGCGGACGGGCGGGCTCGGCGGGAGCGAGCTGCCACCGCTCATCGTCGTCACCCTCGCGGCAGCCCTGGCGCTCTCTGGCGTCGTGTGGCGCCCTCGCGGGGCGCGCGCGGGCACGGCATGGCTCGGATGCGCGCCTGCGGTCTTCATGACGTTCTCCCTCGCGCTCGCGGTGCTCACGAGCTCGGTGATGATCGCGCTGACCGCGGCTGTGCTCACGGGCTGGGGCGGACCTGAGCGACTCGCGATCGGCGCGCTGTCGGCAGCGGGCATGCAGGTGCCCGACATCTTCCTCGCCGGCGGAGGCCTGATCGCGGCGGCGCTCGCCGCGAGCCTGCTGGCGCTCGCCTCGTTCCTGGTGCCGCGCAAGCTGCTCGTCGATCGCGCAGAGGCATGGCGCGCCGAGGACGTGGCGGAGGGGCTCATGAAGCGGCTCGATCGTCGGCGCCGCCTCGCGGCGCTCATCCACCTCGTCGAGCCGGCGACGGCCGTGATCGCGAGTCTGCTGGCGATCGCGATCGGCCTCGCACTGGTGTGGGTCTGGAGCGGCATGCCCTCGTCCGAACCGCTCAGCGCGCTCGTGGGCGCGACGGGCAGCATCGCGGGCATCCCGATCGTCGACATCCTCACGATCACGCCGTGGGTCGTCACGGCGGTCGGTCTCGTGCTGACCGTCGTCGTCGCGCTCGCGGTGCTCCGGCGGGAGTCGAGCCCGCTCGCCATCGTCTGGGACGTGACGTGCTTCATGCCGAGGACCGCGCAGCCGTTCGGGCCGCCCTGCTACGCGGAGCGCGCCGTCCCCGACATCGCGGCTCGGCTCGACGACTGGCTGAGCGGCAGGCCAGAGCGGCGCGCGGTGCTCGCCGCGCACAGCATGGGCGGCATGATCGCGGTCGCTGCGCTCGGGCTGCTCGGATCGACGGCGACCGAGCCGACGGTGCTGCGACGTGTGTCGCTCCTCACCTTCGGCGTGCAGCTGCGCACGCTCTTCGGCCGCATGATGCCCGAGCTGGTCGGGCCTGCGGTGCTCGGCACGTATCCCGCGCGATCGCCGCGCCCGTGGAAGGCAGACCCGTGGACGAGCGATGCGCTCGACGACGACGGGCGGGAGTGGCTCTCGCCGCCCGAGGGCGGACCCATGGCGCGCCTCCGCGGCAGGCTGCTGCCCGACGACGGCGTGCCGTGGCTCAACCTGTGGAGGCTCTCGGACTACCTGGGGTTCCCAGCCGTCGCCGGGCGGTCGAGCTTCCGGCGCGGCTCCATCAGCTACGAGAACGCCATCGACCGCTACGCGCAGGAGATCGACCGCACGGTCGACCCGCCCATCGTCGTCACCCACAACGACTACATCAGGGCGCCCGCGTACGGCGCGGCGCTCCGCGAGCTGCTGGACGGACAGGGGCCGGCCGCAGGCGCAGCGGCTGCGGCAGGAGCCCGGCAGCCGGCTGAGGAGGCAGCAGGCCGACGATGTCGCGCGTGACGGAATATGACCGGTGCGGGTATATTTGCGCCATGGCATCCCCGCTCCATGAGACGTCCTTCTGGATCCTCACTGCGCTCGCGCATGGTCACCGGCACGGCTACGCGATCCTGGGCGAGATCGAGGCACTGAGCGGCGGAGCCGCATCGCTCCGCGTCACCACCCTCTACGCGGCGCTCGAGCGCCTCCAGGAGACCGGCCTCATCCAGCCCGCCGGTCAGGAGGTGGTCGACGGCCGCGCACGCCGCTACTACGCGCTGGCGCCCGAGGGTCGCGCGGCGCTCGAGGCGGAGGTCGAACGGATGCGCGTGCGGACCTCTGCCGCACGTGCGGCACTGCGCGGCTCGACCGCCACCCGGCTGGCCACCGCGTGACCCATCCGGCCCGGGACCAGGCATTCCGCCGGCTGCTGCGCTGGTACCCGGCCGACTGGCGGGCACAGCACGGTGAGGTGCTGCTCGGCATGCTCGCCGACGAGGCGGATGCGCGCGGCGCGAGCAGGCCCAGCGCAGGCCAGGCCTGGTCGCTGCGCGTGCACGGCGTGGGGCAGCGGCTCGACGCACGGCTCGCGACCTGGCTCGCGGCTGCCGCGCTCGTCACGGCGATCGTGGGCGGCGCGCTGCTGCTGCTGCCGCTCGATCCTGGGCCGTGGGTGGCGATCGGCGCGCGGCTGGGCAGCATCGCCGCTCCGGCGGTCGCCTGCCTGGCGCTGGCGGCGCTGCTGCGCGCCGAAGGCGTGCTCACCGGCCCGGCCGCCGTCTGGGCGTCGCTCGCCGGTCTCGCTGCCTGGGCACTGGCAGGGGGCGCGGCGGCCGCGTGGTCGCTCGGATTCGACGCAGCGGCTGCGGGCAGGGCACCGGACGGCTTCGGCACCATGGCGGTGCCGCTCGGCGTCGCTGCGCTCGTGACCGGCACCGCGGCGCTCGCGCCCGTGTGGGCTTCGGTGCTCGGTCCCGGCAGTTCGGGACGGGCGCGCTGGCCGTCGGCGACGGTCCTCGCCCTGCTGTGCACCGCGGCCGCGGGGCCGATGTCGCTCCTGCCCTCTGGGGCCGCCATCGCGGCGATCGCTGTGCTGCTCGTGAGCGCCCGTGTCCTCGCGCGAACCCGACCCGTGGCCGCCCCGGCTCATCGCGCGGCGCGCAGCACGCGGGTTCCGGCCCGAGCGATGATGCCGGGTCTCGGCTGGATCATCGGGCTGGCGCTGCTCGCCGCAGCCGGGCTCGCCTGCGTGGCGTTCGCGCTCGGAGGTGCTGAGCTGTTCTCGCCCGGCATGCCCGGCACGGGTCTCGGCGACGACGCCTTCGACAGCACCGACGCGATGAACGCCGGACTCGCGGGTGGCTCCTTCGTCGCCGTCCCGACGGTGCTGGGCGCCGGGCTCGTGGTGACGCGTCGGTTCGGCGGCCGGCTCAGGACCCGGTCCACGATCGTCGCAGCGAGCCTCGTCGTCGTGGGCATCGCCATCGGTGGCGTCTCGCAGGTGCTCGGAGCCGGCTCGGCGATGCAGTGGCCGACCCTGCTGGCCGCGACGGTGCCGGTCGGCGCGGCGGTCGCGGTGGCCGCATGGCCGCAGCTGCCCGCGACGGCCGGCGGGAGGCTCGCGCTCGCGGCGGGCATCGGCGCGGCGGCGGCGCTGGTCGTCGGACTGCCGGGCGTGACCACCGCGCCGTTCTGGGCACCGCTGCTGGCGATCGCGGCCGCGGTGGTCGCTGCCCGGCGGCGCGGTGGTCGCGCCCGGGCGGCCGCGGTCGCCTCGCCCGCCTGAGCTCGGCCCTGCGCCGGTACGCTCCGGGCATGGGCCCCGACACGCCGTTCCTCTCGATCGACCTCGAGCGCATGCAGGCGAACATCGCCCGCACGGCCGACGCCGCCACCGCGCGCGGCATCGCGCTGCGGCCGCACGCCAAGACGCACAAGTGCATCGAGATCGGGCGGATGCAGCTGGCGGCGGGCGCCGTCGGGCTCACGGTGGCCACGGTGGGGGAGGCGGAGGTCTTCGCCGCCGCCGGTCTCGACGACCTCTTCATCGCCTACCCGCTCTGGGTGGACGCCGACCGCGCCGCCCGGCTGAGCCACCTCGCCGCGATCGGTGCGAACATCGCGATCGGCGTCGACTCCGTGGCCGGGGTCGAGCGCCTCACGCGTGCCGGACTCGCCGGGCGCGTCGCGGTGCGCGTCGAGGTCGACGCTGGTCACCACCGCTCCGGGTGCGCGCCCGAGCTCGCGGGCGACATCGCAGCGGCGTCGATGCGCGCGGGCATCGACGTCGAGGGCGTCTTCGCGTTCCCCGGCCACGCGTACGCCCCGGATGCGCGAGAGCGCGCAGCCGCCGACGAGGCGGCGGCGCTCACCGTGGCGGTCGCCGCGATGCGCTCGGCGGGCGTGTCGCCCGAGGTGGTCTCCGGCGGCTCGACGCCGAGCTTCGGCGCCGCGCTCACCCTCGACTCGCCCATCACCGAGCTGCGACCCGGTGTCGGCGTGCTCGGCGACGCCCAGCAGTGGGAGCTCGGCAGCATGCCGGCCACCGACCTCGCGCTCACGTGCCGTGCGACCGTCGTCTCGCACGCGGGCGGCCGTCTCGTGCTCGACGCCGGCTCGAAGGTGCTCGGCGCCGACCGAGCGCCGTGGGCGAGCGGCTTCGGACGACTGCTCGACCACCCGGATGCGCGCATCGTGCTGCTCAGCGAGCATCACGCGGTCGCGGAGCTGCCGGGGGAGGAGCTCCCGCCGCTCGGCAGCGTCGTGCGGGTCGTGCCGAACCACGTCTGCACGGCCGTCAACCTCGTCGATGAGCTCGCCGTCTTCCACCACGAGAGCGACGCGGAGCCCGCCGCGCTCTGGCGCGTGGCCGCGCGCGGCCGCAACAGCTAGCGCAGCGGGCACCGGCGCTGGCCGGCTCAGCCACGGAGGGTGCCGCTCGTCGCCTGCCGCAGGATGCCATCGCCCTGCTCGGGTCGGCCCTCCGCGTCGAGCGCCAGCAGCGGCACGCTCGTCGCGCCCGCGTCGCCGAGCGACGCCGCGAGCTCCGCGACCTCGTCGGCCGACGCATCCGATCGCACGCCCGCGAACTGGACGACCGGGAACGCACCATCGCCACCGACGGCGGCGCGCGCGTCGAGCACCGTGCGCACGGCGGCGCGCGTCACGCCCGCACCGGCATCCGGGGTCAGCTCGCCGGCGACGATCACGCCATCGCCGAGCTCGCCGGCGAGGGCGAGCGTCTTGGAGCGACCGCCGCCGATGAGCAGCGGCGGCACATCGGTCGGCGGCCAGCGCAGCCGCACGCGGTCGAGGCGCACGTAGCGGCCCTCGACGCTCAGCTCGTCACCCGCGAGCAGCGTGCGCAGCGCGGTCGCGTGCTCGGTGAGCAGCGTCAGCGGCGACTCGGCGCGCACGCCGGCCTGCGCCATCCACTCGAGCACGCCGTGACCGATGCCCGGACGCAACGACTCATTGAGGGGGTGCCAAAATGCAGCGGCTCTCCGTACGCCAGAATCGTATGGTGACCGCCGACCTAACCACCGAGCAGAACAAGCGCACCCTCATCCTGCTCGGTGCCGGTGCAAGCGTAGACGCGGGCGTTCCGGCATCGAAGGACATGACGCGCAAGATCGTCGAGGCGGTGAAGTCATATCGCAACGACGATTCCGGGGTGACGCACGCGCTGAACTACGCGCTGGGTGCGATGATCGCGCATCGAACGGCTCTCGGCCAGGGCGTCTACGACGGCATCGACGTTGAAGACCTGTTCTCCGCCATCCAGATGCTCGCCGAACGCGAGACTCTGGAGATCGCGCCCTTCGTTCAGTGGTCGCCCGCTCTCGAAGGCGTCCGACCGGTTCCCGAGCGGCCCATCAGCGTCGACCAGTACATGAGAGCCATGAGATACGGATCTTCGCTGCCGAGAGCGCGAGCCCCCTCGGAGTATGAGTCTTCTGGTTCGAACACTTACATCTTCCGAGACCTGCAAGGGGAGATGATCCGCGCTCTCACAACGCTGCTGCATGTCGAACCGAGTGAGACGACCTACCTCGACCCGCTGCTTTCACTTGGTTCGCCGACGGAGATCGCAACCCTCAACTACGACAGAGCGATCGAGATCGCATGCGAGCGCCAAGGAAAGACCTACGACACGGGCATCGAGCAGTGGCAAGGCGGGGGCGACTGGCAGTGGGCAGGCGACGCCGATGTCAGACTGCTGAAACTCCACGGCTCCATCGACTGGCGCGAGGAGAACGCAGGGCGACTGCCCGGACTGGGCACGTCGCACGTAGTCCACTTCGATCCTGACGCGGCCGCTCGCAACATCGTCGCTCCCTCTCCAACCATCGTCTTCGGTGCCAGAGGCAAACTTCGCGCCGAAGGGCCGTTCCTCGCGATGCTGCGTGAGTTCGAAGCGATGCTGGATCGAGCCGAGCGACTTCTGGTCGTGGGCTACTCAATGCGCGATGAGCACATCAACGTCGCCATCACCCGCTGGCTGAACGGCGCAGCGGAAAGGGAGATCACGGTCATCGACCCCGGCTTCTCCGACGAGGACACCGATTCCTTCCCCTACCTACTCAGGAGAGCGGCGCTGGAGTGGGACATCCAGAACCAGCGCGAAGTCCGAAGGATCCGACTCCGGGTGCGCCGCGAGTACGCGAAGGATGCTCTCGCCGCAGGCGGTTTCTGGGAGGGCGCGATGCATCCGAAGCCTTGGAGAACGCCGGAGGCCGATCAGTAACGCTCCCTTCAGAGCGCAACAGCAGCATCGGTCCGCACTCCGGGCACCGCCATACGCCGTGCTCCGTCTTGCCAGACGGCTCACACAGTACAAGGCACTTCGGGCAACGGGGGTGCCCGATCACGTCGAAGGCGTCCGGCTCCCGCTCCACCGTTCTAGTCTGGCCGGATGCGCCCGTTCCTGCTCCTCGCCACTTCGACGCCCGCTCCGACCGCGCCCGTCGCGACCGGGGACGCGGGCACTGACGCTTGGGTTACCCCGGTCGTGACGCTCGCCTCAGTGCTGCTCGGCAGCATCGTCGCCCCCTTCTTCATCGAACTGTGGAAGCGCGTTCTCAACAACTGGGGGTTGGTGCGGGCCGAGCGCAGGGCCGGGGTCGAGCACATCATGGCTGCGGCTCTCGACCTCGTGGACGCGGACCGCAACGACAGCGAAGCCTTCTGGAAGGCAAAGAAGCACCTCAACACCGCGATCCTCACTCTCGACATCGGCGACGAGTGGGGGAAGACACTGGGCGTCCAGGCTCGCCTGATCGCATGCGTAAGCCTCGCCGATGCAGCCGACCCGGCTATCGACCCCTATGTGAACCTCTACGGCGCACTCATGCGGCTCCGGCGCATCGTCGCGAAGCCGGACAGGTCGGCTCAGGTCGCCGAGGAGATCCATGCCTCGCTGAGGAAGTCGCTCGTGCAGGGCAGCGCGAAGGCGGCTACAGCGCGTCAGCGCTAGTCGATAAGGGCGTCAAGCATCCTCCTCGATGCGCTTTAGCACGCCCGGGCCGAAGGTGCGGATCTCGCCCGTTTCGTCCTCCAGGATCGATACAGCGGTCCAGTGCTTGAAGCCGTTCTCCGTGTTCTCGTAGGCCCAGTTCGCCGAAGCCTGGAACTGGTTGACGACGGTGCCGGTGATGTCGAGGTTGGCGTGCCTGACGCGAGTACCGAGTTGCATGCGATCAGCGTCGCACACCACTGGCGGGTGCCTGCGCGCGGCCGCAACAGCTGACGCCTGCGAGGGCGGCGATCAGCGCCCGGCAGCGCCGATCGTCGCGGCGAGCCGCAGGATGCCGTCGCCCTGCTCGGGCTCGCCGGTCGCGTCGAGCGCGAGCAGCGGCACGCTCGTCGCGCCGGCCTCCGCGAGCGACGACGCGAGCTCCGCGACCTCGTCGGCAGACGCATCCGACCGGATGCCGGCGAACTGGATCACGGCGAACGTACCCGTCGCGCCGCTCGCCGCGCGCGCGTCGCGCGCGCTCTGGACGGCAGCCCGCGTCACGCGCACGGCGTCGGGCGTCAGGTCGCCGGCCAGGATCAGTCCGTCGCCGAGCTCGCCCGCAATCGCGAGCGTCTTGGGCCGACCACCGCCGATGAGCAGCGGCGGCACATCGGCAGGAGGCCAGCGCAGCCGCACACGGTCGAGGCGCACGTAGCGGCCCTCGACGCTCAGCTCGTCGCCCGCGAGCAGCGTGCGCAGCGCGGTCGCGTGCTCGGCGAGCAGCGTCAGCGGCGACTCGGCGCGCACGCCGGCCTGCGCCATCCACTCGAGCACGCCGTGACCGATGCCCGGCAAGAACCGGCCAGGGAACATGCGGGCGATCGTGGCGATCTCCATCGCGGTGAGCGCGACGTTGCGCAGCGGCACGGGCATGAGGCCGAGGCCAACGCGGATGCGCTCGGTCGCCGCGAGCACGGCGGCCGCCGTGGAGGTGCCCGACTGGCCGAAGCAGTCCTCCCACAGCCACAGCTCGTCGACGCCTGCGTCCTCGGCGGCGCGAGCGACGTCGAGGTAGCGCTCCGGCGCCTGATCGGGCGGGAGGATGAGGCCGAGCCCCGGTGCTGCATGCATGCGTCGAATCTACGACCGGCCGCCCACGTCAGCGGCCCCGATTAGGCTGGGAACCATGAGCGACACCGCCGTGACCGCACCCGACGACGCCGCGCTCGCGCAGCTGGAGGCCTTCCGCCGCAAGCGCGATCAGAGCGTGCGCGCCCCGCAGGGGGCCATCGCGCTCGCCGCCATCGCCTGGATCACCGAGCCGACCACGGTCGAGGGCGTGCCCGGCACCTGGTCCGCGTCGCCGTCGGGCGACGGGCTGCAGGTCACGGCGGATGCGTCCGACGAGATCATCGTCGACGGCCAGCTCGTCGACGGCGCCGCCATCGTCTACGCCCACGACTCCATGACGCCCAGCTCGGTCCGCTTCGACGACCACCGGACGGCGTTCGCGATCGGCCCTGACTTCCACGGCCGCTTCGCGCTGCAGGTGTGGGACGCCGACGCGGCCGAGGCGCGCGGCTTCCAGCGGATCGACGCCTACCCCTATGACGCGGCGTGGGTGAAGCACGGCACGTTCGAGCCGGTCGACGGCGGCGTCGGCTTCGAGTACGCGAAGTCGCGCGGCGGCTCGCTGCGCCAGGGCGTCTCGCCCGGCCGCATCCGCTTCGAGCACGACGGCGCCGAGGTCGAGCTGCTCGCGCTCCCCGACGGCGACAGCCTGCAGATCGTCTTCGCCGATGCCACCACCGGCGACGAGACCTACGACGTCGGCCGCTTCCTGTTCGTGAAGCCGCGTCACGACGGCACCGTCGACCTCGACTTCAATCGCGCGATCGTCCCGCCGTGCGCGATGAGCGATCAGTTCAACTGCCCGCTGCCGCCGGCGGGCAACCGGCTCGCATTCCCCATCCGGGCGGGGGAGCAGCGGCCCGTGTTCGCGCAGGAGTGAGCGCCGTCGGCGCGAGCCCGCGCTGAGTCCGGACGCAACGGCGGCTCTCCACAGCCCCGCCGACATGTCAGTGGCCCGTGGTCCAATGCGCTCATGGACGAGTGGGGCATCGATGCGGAGGGCTACATCGAGGCGGTGCGGGCGGGTGCGCTGGACCCGTACGGGATGTCGGCAGATGAGCTGCAGGCGTCGCTCGACGCGTACGACGCGGAGCTGACCGCGCGGATCATGGCGATGTCGGAGGCCGACGTCGAGCGCGGTGCGCCGATCCCGCCGCTGCCGGTGCCTGCGGAGTCGGATGGGCAGGCGCGGTTGCGGCTGGATGCGGAGTTCGCGGCGCGCAGCCGCGCGATCGAGGTCCGTGCGGCGCGGGTCGCCGGGGAGCAGCGGGCGCTGATGGCGGCGCACCTGCAGCGGGTGCTCGACCTGCCGGGCGATCCGGGTCCGAGGGTGAAGGAGCTGGCGTCGTTCGCGGCGGTCGAGCTGGGGTTGAGCGGTGCGGCGGTGGAGCGGCGGATGACGGAGGCGTGGACGATCGTCACCGAGCTGCCCGCCGCGCACGAGGCGGCCGCCGCTGGCCGGATCACGACGAGCCATCTGCGGGTGATCGAGGGCGAGACCCGCGCCGTGCGGCTCGACGCGAACGTGGACGCGGAGCAGCGGGACCGGGTGGTGGCGGCGCTGGTGGAGATCGCCGAGTCGACGAGCCCTGGCAGGTTGCGGAAGCGGGCGCGGTTCATCGTGAACGAGGTGCTGTCGGAGCCGCTGCAGGTGCGGCACGACACGGCGCGGGCGGCGCGGCGGGTGGACCTGTTCGACGCGGGCGATGGCATGTCCGACCTGGTGCTTCGGACCGGGTCGCTCGAGGGGGCGGCGATCCTCGACCGGCTCACGCAGGCCGCGCGCGGGAAGCCGAAGGACGATCCGCGCACGTTCGACCAGTTCCGCGCCGACGCGTTCTGCGAGCTGATGCTCGCCGGGGTGGTGCCGGAGGACCTGCACGGGATCTCGGCGATCAGGGCGACGGTCGGGATCCTGATCCCGGCGACCACGCTGCTGCAGGACGATGTGGAGCAGGATGCGGCGGTGCGGGCGCTCGACTTCCCGGCGTCGCTCGACGGGCGGGTGCTCGTCGACCGCGACACGGCCCGCCGCATCGCGGCGCGGACGGCGACCTGGGAGCGGCTGTTCACCGATCCGGTGACCGGCACGGTGGTCGCGGTCGACAGCCGCCGGCAGACGGCGGCGCAGAAGACGTGGCTGCAGGCGCGCGACGGCTGGTGCCGGGCGCCCGGCTGCCCGCACCCCGCGCGCCGCGCCGACGTCGACCACACGGTCGCGTGGGCCGATGCCGGCGCGACGGAGCTCGGCAACCTCGGCCACCTGTGCCGGCGATGCCATGTCCTCAAGCACGACTCCCGCTGGTCCGTGCAGCAGCTGCCCGGCGGCGTGTTCGAGTGGACATCCGCGATCGGGCAGGTGATCCGCACCCAGCCGGAGCCCGTCGGGCCGGTGTTCACCGACCTGCCCCGACGCGCCCGACCAGCCACGCTCACCCCGGCCGAGCGGCGACGACGCCGCAAGCAGATCGGCGAGCAGATGCGCGCCGAGACCGAACGCTGGAACAACCCCGCGACCAGACCCGAGCCACCACCGCCAGAGACCTCCGGGATCTGGGCCCCGCACGACGACGACGAGCCGGGTCGAGAGCCCATGCCGTTCTGACATGCACGGCTCATGCCGCACCGCGCCGACGGGCCATGCGGCGACCGAGTCACACGCTTGTCATTCCTCAGCCCGTTGTGACAGACTCGGGGCTGTCTCGCACCGTTCGACCGATGGGGAAGTCGCATCGAACGAGGGAGAGACGATGACTGCTGCGAACACGCTCAGACGACGTCCCGTTTCCACAACGGGGGTCGTCTGGATCCACGCGTCGCCGCGTGCCATGCGCACCCACCTCGAGTGGGCGGTCGGCCATGCCGTCGGCGATGCGCTGCGCTTCGTCTGGCAGGGCCAGCCCGCGGCACCCGGCATGGAGCGCACCGAGGTGCACTGGACCGGTCCAGCCGGGACCGGTGCCGCCATCGCCAGTGCCCTCGCCGGCTGGCGCGACGTGCGGTTCGAGGTGTCCGAGGACCCCACGCCCGGCAGCGACGGCATGCGGTGGATGCACACGCCGCAGCTCGGCATCACGGCTCGGCGCATCGACGCCGCCGGCTCCCTCGTCGTCCCCGAGGATCGCATCCGCAGTGCCATCGACGCCGCGGGGACCGACGCTCGCGCCCTGCTCGCCGAGCTCGACGAGGCGCTCGGGGGTGCCTGGGACCGCGAGCTCGAGACCTACCGGCACGCCTCCGACGCATCGCCCGTCATCTGGCTGCACCGCGTCGGCTGACGATCGGAGTGGGCTGACGATGCGCGTCGGCTGACGATGCGCGTCGGCTGAGATCCCGACCCCACGACCGCCGAGGGCCCCGCTGCATACAGCGGGGCCCTCGGCATGTGCGCCGTCGGTCGGCGGTCAGACGGAGCGGATCGCGATGACCGCGTTGTGGCCGCCGAACCCGAACGAGTTCGAGATCGCGAGCTGCGGTCCGGCGCCGAGCGGCATCGGCGTCCCCGAGATGCGCAGCGGCGCCTCCGGGTCCTGCTCGGTGACGTTGATCGTCGGCGGCGCGGTGCGCTCGACGAGCGCGAGCGCCGTGAACACAGCCTCGAGCGCGCCGGTGCCGCCCAGCAGGTGGCCGTGGGCCGCCTTCGTCGCCGAGACCGGGATCTCGCGGATGCGGTCGCCGAAGATGCGGTGCATCGCGCGCACCTCCGCGACGTCGCCCACCGGTGTGGAGGTCGCGTGCGCGTTGATGTGGGTCACGTCGTCGGCGGTCGCGCCGGCGGCGGCGAGCGCGCGCTCGACCGCCCGGCTCGCGCCCAGGCCCTCGGGCTCGGGCGCGGTGATGTGGTACGAGTCGGCCGTCACGCCGCCGCCCGCGAGCTCCGCGTAGATCCGCGCGCCGCGCGCGAGCGCGTGCTCCTCGGTCTCGAGCACGAGCGCCGCCGCACCCTCACCCATGACGAAGCCGTCGCGCGTGATGTCGTAGGGGCGGGATGCGCCTGCCGGGTCGTCGTTGCGGCGCGAGAGCGCCTGCATCGACGAGAACGCGGCGAGCGTCATCGGGTGGATGGCCGATTCGCTGCCGCCCGCGATCACGACGTCGGCGATGCCCTCCTGCAGGTGCGCGTACGCGTGCACGAGGGCCTCGGTGCTCGAGGCGCACGCGGAGGCGACGGTCTGCGCGTAGGCGCGCGCCTCGAAGTGCATCGAGATGGCGGCCGACGGCGCGTTCGGCATGAGCATCGGCACCGTCATCGGCATGACGCGGCGCGGGCCCTTCTCGCGCAGGGTGTCCCACGCGTCGAGGAGCGTCCACAGTCCGCCGATACCGGTCGAGAAGTCGACGCCGAGCCGCTCGGGGTTGACGTCGGGAGAGCCTGCGTCGGCGAACGCCTCCTTCGCCGCGACGAGCGCGAACTGGCTGGAGGGGTCGAGGCGCTTCGCGATCGGTCGTTCGAGGACCGTGTCGGGACGGACCTTCGCCTGCGCCGCGAACGTGACAGGCAGGTCGTACTGCTCGACCCAGTCGTGCTCGAGCGTGCTCGCGCCGGACTCGCCGGCCAGCAGCGCCTGCCAGCTGTCGCGGGCGGTGCCGCCGAGCGGCGACGAGGCACCGATGCCGGTGATGACGATCTTGTGCGTCATGGCTCTCCTTCGTGGTTGGCGCGCGTGCGACCGGTCACCCGGCCGCACGCGTGTCGAGGCGAAGGCTCAGGCCGCCTGCGCGCCGCTGATGTAGTCGACCGCGTCCTGCACGGTCTTGAGGTTCTTGACCTCGTCGTCAGGGATCTTGACGTCGAACTTCTCCTCGGCGTTCACGACGATCGTCATCATCGAGATCGAGTCGATGTCGAGGTCGTCGGTGAACGACTTCTCGAGCTGCACGTTCTCGGTCGCGATGCCGGTCTCGTCGTTCACGAGATCGGCGAGTCCTGCGAGGACCTCGTCCTTGGTGAATGCCATCGGGTGTCTCCTTCTGTCTGGTGAACGGGTTGAAGTCTAAGGGAGGACGACGACCTGGGCGCCGTACACGAGCCCAGCGCCGAAGCCGATCTGGAGCGCGAGACCGCCGGAGAGCTCCGGGCGCTCCTCGAGCATGCGGTGCATCGCGAGCGGGATCGAGGCGGCCGACGTGTTGCCGGTCGTCGCGATGTCGCGCGCGATGACGACCGACTCGGGCAGCTTGAGCTGCTTCGCGAACTCGTCGATGATGCGCATGTTCGCCTGGTGGGGGATGAACGCAGCGAGGTCGGCGGGCTCGACGCCCGCGGCGTCGAGCGCCTCTCGGGCCTTCTTCGCCATCTCCCACACCGCCCAGCGGAAGACCTTCTGGCCGTCTTGCTGCAGCGTCGGCCACGCGGCGCCCTCGCGCATGGAGCCGAGGGTGTTCGTCATCCGGATGGTCTCCCAGTGCGAGCCGTCGGAGCCCCACACGGACGGGCTGATGCCCGGCTCGTCCGACGGGCCGATGACGACCGCGCCGGCGCCGTCGCCGAGCAGGAAGCTGATCGAGCGGTCGGTCGGGTCGACGATCTCGGACAGCTTCTCGACGCCCACGACGAGCACGTGCTCGGCCATGCCGCTGCGCACGAGCGCGTCGGCCTGCGCGACGCCGTAGGCGTAGCCGGCGCACGCGGCAGAGATGTCGAAGGCCGGCGCAGGCGTCGCGCCGATGCGCTCGCAGAGCAGCGACGCCATCGAGGGCGTCTGCACCGTGTTGCTGATGGTCGAGACGATGACCGCGTCGATGTGCGAGCCGTCGAAGCCGGCGCGCTCGAGCGCCTCACGGGCGGCGGTCTCGGCGAGGTCGACGGCCTCGATGCCCTCGGAGGCGCGCACGCGGCTGATGATGCCCGTGCGCTGGCGGATCCACGCGTCGGACGAGTCGATCGGCCCGATCAGGTCCTCGTTGGGCACGTCGAGGTCGCCGCGGGCTGCGCCCACGGACAGGATGCGCGCACCGCTGCGGGTGGGAAGGCTCGTCATCGTCGGGGTCATGCGGCTCCGCTCTCCAGCAGCGCCACGGCTGCGTCGATGTCCTCTGGGGTGGTGATGCCGACTGCGGGGACGCCGCGCAGGCCGCGCTTCGCGAGACCGATGAGGGCGCCCGCGGGCGCGAGCTCCACGATGCCCGTCACGCCCGCTTCCTGGAACGCCGCCGTGCACAGGTCCCAGCGCACGGGGCTCGAGACCTGCCCGACGACGAGCTCGAGGAACTCGGCGCCGGATGCGACGGCGGTGCCGTCGCGGTTCGTCCAGAGCGTCGTGGTCGGGTCCGCAGCCTCGGTCGAGGCGGCCGCCGTGCGGAACCGCTCGACCGCGGGGGCCATGTAGTGGGTGTGGAAGGCGCCAGCGGTCTGCAGCGGGATGACCCTCGCACGCGGGGGCGGACCGGCGGCGAGCTCCTCGAGCGCGCCGAGCGCGCCCGCGACCACGATCTGGCCGCCGCCGTTGTAGTTGGCGGGCTCGAGGCCCAGCTCTGCCAGTCGCGTCTCGAGCTCGGTCTCGTCGGCGCCCAGCACTGCCGCCATGCCCGTCGGCGTCTCGGCCGCCGCATCCGCCATCGCGCGAGCGCGCTCGCCGACGAGCGCCATGGCGTCGGTGGCGGTGAGCATGCCGGCCGCCACGGCCGCGGTGATCTCGCCCACCGAGTGGCCCGCGACGCCGCCGGCGAGGCGGGCGCGATCGCCGAGCGCATCGAGGGCGAGGATGCCGGCCGCGACGATGAGCGGCTGCGCGACGCGCGTGTCGCGGATGGTGTCGGCGTCGCTGACGGTGCCGTGCGCGATCAGGTCGAGCCCGGCCGCCTCGCCGAGGGCGCCGAGGCGCTCGGAGACACCCGGCAGGTCGAGCCACGGGGTCAGGAAGCCGGGCTTCTGGGAGCCCTGGCCGGGTGCGACGATCACGATCACGTCTTCATCCTTCCACTCACGACCTGCCTCGAGTCGCATGCCGGTTCGGGCCGGTCGATCGCTGCGAGCGCTCGCGCGTCGCGTCGTGGATCGAGCCGAGGATGATCGCGGTGTGGAGCGCGAGCGCCTCACGTGCCCCCGTCGCGTCCCAGCCGATGATCTCGCTGATGCGCTTGAGGCGGTAGCGCACGGTGTTGGGGTGCACGAAGAGCTCGCGGGCGGTCGCCTCGAGCGAGCGGCCGGTGTCGAGGTAGCACGCGAGGGTCGCGAGCAGGTCGCTCGAGTGGTCGCGCAGCGGCTCGTAGACGCCCCGCACGAGCTCCTGCCTCGCGAGCGGGTCGCCCGCGAGCGCGCGCTCGGGGAGCAGGTCGTCGGCGCGCACCGGTCGCGGCGTGCGTCGCCAGGCGCCGGCGACCGCGAAGCCCGCGAGCGCGGCCTTGGCGCTGCGGGCGGCATCGACGATGCTCGGCACCGCGGGCCCGAGCACGAGGTGGCCCTCGCCGAAGCCCTCCACGAGCTCCCCGGCGATCGACAGGAACTTGAGCGGCTCGTCGCCCGCGTCGTCCTCCTGGAGCGCCGCGCGCCCGATGACGACGACGAGTCGCGTGCCCTGCACACCCACGAGCACGTCGCATCCCGCATGCCGGGCCCGGCGCCGGACGACGTCGACGTCGAGCACCCGCGGGGCGACGCCGACGAGCACCGCGCACTCGCCGCGCCCGTGCCAGCCGAGCGCGGCCGAGCGGCTCGGCAGCTCGTCGTCGTGCTCGCCGGTGAGGATCGAGTCGACGACGAGCGCCTCGAGGCGCGCGTCCCACAGGCCGCGCGACTCGGCCGCCCGCGCGTAGACGTCGGCCGCCGCGAACGCGATCTCCCGCGAGTAGCGCAGGATCGGCACCCACATCTCAGGATCGGCGTCGCCGATGCGCTCCTCGAAGACCGACACCACCGTGCGGATCAGCTGCAGCGTCTGCTGCAGGCTCACGCTCCGCAGCAGCTCCCTGGGCGCCGCCGCGAAGACGTCGGCGGCGATCCAGGGCTGCGCCTCGGGATCCTCGTGCCAGGCGATGAACGAGGTGATGCCCGACTGCGCGACGAGCCCCACCGCGCTCCGCCGTGACGGCGGCATCGTGCGGTACCAGGGGAGCCGGTCGTCGAGCGCCCGCATCACCTGCCCGGCGAGGTCGCCCGAGATGCGCCGCAGCCATGCCAGCTGCTGCGTCTTGAGCTCCGCCTCGGCCGACAGGGCCGGGCCTACGACTCGCCGCCGGCGTTGCCCGACTGCCCCGCGTTCACGTCGTGGAGGCTGTACTTGTCGATCGCCTGCATCACCATGCCGAGCGGCACCTTGCCCTGCTTCGCGAGCGCCTCGAGGGCGCGCACGACGACGGAGTGGCTGTCGATGGTGAAGAAGCGACGGGCGGCGGCGCGCGTGTCGGCGAAGCCGAAGCCGTCGGCGCCGAGCGTCGCGTAGTCGCCGGGCACCCACTCGCGGATCTGGTCCGGCACCGCGCGCATGTAGTCGCTGGTGGCGATGAACGGGCCATCGACCTCGGAGAGGCGCTGCGTCACGTACGGCACCTTCGCGTGCGCCTGCGGGTTGAGCCAGTTGTGCTCGTCGGCCTCGAGGCCGTCGCGGCGCAGCTCGCTCCACGAGGTGACCGACCAGATGTCGGCCGAGATGCCCCAGTCGCTGCCGAGCAGCTCCTGCGCGTGGTGCAGCCACGGCAGGGCGACGCCCGAGCCGAGCAGCTGCACCTTGATCGGGTGGTGGTCGCTCACCGAGACGCGGTGGATGCCGCGGCGGATGCCCTCGGCGTCGACCTTCTCGGGCTCGGCGGGCTGCACGTACGGCTCGTTGTAGACCGTGAGGTACATGATCACGTCCTCGGGCGAGTCCCCGTACATCCGCTCGAGACCCATCTGCACGATGTGCGCGATCTCGTAGCCGTAGGCCGGGTCGTACGCGAGCACGGCCGGGTTCGTGGATGCGAGGAGCGGCGAGTGGCCGTCGGCGTGCTGCGTGCCCTCGCCGGCGAGCGTCGTGCGGCCCGCGGTCGCACCGATGAGGAAGCCGCGCGTCATCTGGTCGGCGGCCGCCCAGATCGAGTCGCCCGTGCGCTGGAAGCCGAACATCGAGTAGAAGACGTAGATCGGCACGAGCGGCTCGCCGTGCGTCGAGTACGACGAGCCGGCGGCGATGAACGCCGCCATGGCGCCGGCCTCGTTGATGCCGACGTGCACGATCTGGCCGTCGGGCGCCTCGCGGTACTTGAGCAGCAGGTCGCGGTCGACCGAGGTGTAGTTCTGGCCGTGCGGGTTGTAGATCTTCGCCGTCGGGAAGAACGCGTCGATGCCGAAGGTGCGCGCCTCGTCGGGGATGATCGGCACGATCCGGTTGCCCCACCCCTTGTCGCGGAGCAGGTCCTTGAGCAGTCGGACGAACGCCATCGTCGTGGCGACCTGCTGCTTGCCCGAGCCCTTCTTCGGCATGTCGTAGGTCTTGGCATCGGGCAGCGGGATGATCGTGTGCTTCGACCGGCGCTCGGGCGTGAAGCCGCCGAGCTCGCGACGGCGCTCGAGCATGTACTGGATCTCGGGGGAGGCGTCGCCCGGGTTGAAGTACGGCGGGTTGTAGGGGTCGGCCTCGAGCTGCTTGTCCGAGATGTCGAGCTGCAGGTAGTCGCGGAAGGTCTTCAGGTCGTCGAGCGTGAGCTTCTTCATCTGGTGCGTCGCGTTGCGCCCCTCGAAGCTCTTGCCGAGGCCGTAGCCCTTGACCGTCTTCGCGATGATGACGGTCGGCTGGCCCTTGTGCTCGGATGCGGCCTTGTAGGCGGCGTAGACCTTGCGGTAGTCGTGCCCGCCGCGCTTGAGCGCCCAGATCTCGTCGTCGGTCAGGTGCTTGACCATCTCGAGCGTGCGCGGGTCGCGGCCGAAGAACTGCTCGCGCACGAACAGCCCGGACTCCGTCTTGTACGTCTGGTAGTCGCCATCGGGCGTCACGTTCATGAGGTTGCGGAGCGCGCCGTCGTGGTCGCGATCGAGCAGGTCGTCCCACTCGCGGCCCCAGACGACCTTGATGACGTTCCAGCCCGCGCCGCGGAAGAACGACTCGAGCTCCTGGATGATCTTGCCGTTGCCGCGCACCGGGCCGTCGAGGCGCTGGAGGTTGGCGTTGATGACGAAGTTCAGGTTGTCGAGGCCGTCGTTCGCGGCGAGCTGCAGCGCGCCGCGCGACTCCACCTCGTCCATCTCGCCGTCGCCGAGGAACGCCCACACCTGCGAGTCGGCGACGTCCTTGATGCCGCGGTTCGCGAGGTAGCGGTTCGACTGCGCCTGGTAGATGGCGCCGATGGGACCGAGGCCCATCGACACGGTCGGGAACTGCCAGAAGTCGGACATCATCCGCGGGTGCGGGTACGAGGGGATGCCGTTGGGCGCCTTCGACTTCTCCTGGCGGAACGCGTCCATCTGGTGCTCGCTCAGGCGTCCCTCGAGGAACGCGCGCGCGTACATGCCGGGGGATGCGTGCCCCTGGTAGAAGATCTGGTCGCCGCCGCCCGGGTGGTCCTGGCCGCGGAAGAAGTGGTTGAGGCCGACCTCGTAGAGCGACGCGGAGGATGCGTACGTCGAGATGTGGCCGCCGACGCCGATGCCGGGCGCCTGCGCGCGGTGCACCATGATCGCCGCGTTCCAGCGGATCCAGCGGCGGTACGTGCGCTCGATCGCCTCGTCGCCCGGGAACTCGGGCTCGTTGTCGGGCGAGATCGTGTTGATGTAGTCGGTCGTCGGCACCATCGGCACGCCCAGGTGCAGCTCCTTGGAGCGCTTGAGCAGGCTGAGCATGATCTCGCGACCGCGCTCGCTGCCGTTCGCGGCGACGAGCTGCGAGAGCGACTCCTGCCATTCCGCGGTCTCGCTGGGGTCCATGTCGTCCGTGTGGCCCGAGTACGGGTCCTGGTCGTTCAGCACCGATGCTCCTGACGTCGATTCTCGCGGCGCCCTGGGTGCGCGCGTCCGCGCATCCACTCTATCCACCGCGTCGTGCTCGGATCGTGTGCGCGGCTCTGGCCCCTGCGCGCTCTGGCACGATGGCCCCATGGCACTCCAGATCGGCGACGACGCCCCGGACTTCACCCTCTCCGACCACACCGGCGAGGCGGTCACGCTCTCCGAGCTCCGCGGGCGCCCCGTGGTGCTCGTCTTCTACCCGGCGGCCTTCACCGGTCGCTGCACGGGCGAGCTGTGCGAGATCCGCGACGAGCTCGCCGCGTTCGACGACGCCGAGGCCGAGGTGCTCGCCATCTCGGTCGACACCGCCGCGTCGCTGCGCGTCTTCGCCGAGCAGGAGGGGCTGCAGTTCCGCCTGCTGAGCGACTTCTGGCCGCACGGAGCGGTCGCCCAGGCCTACGACGCGTTCCTGCCCGAGCGCGGGACCGCCACCCGCGCGACGTACGTCATCGACCGCGAGGGGCGGATCGCCGCGCAGTTCCGCGTCGCCCCCTCGGCGTCGCGCGACATGGACGCGTACCGCGAGGCCCTCGCGGACGTCGCCTGAGCCCAGGGCAGCCGCGGTGAGCGCCATGGGATCCCCCTCGTCGGTGCATGTCGAGCGCTTCATCCGCGAGCACCTCGGGGTGGGCGTGGCGATGAACCGCACCCCGGATTCCGGCAGCCACGGCGCCTACATCGTCGACGCCGCTCGGCGACGAGGCCTGCGCGTGCTGCGCGTGGCCGACGGGCACCACTACTTCTTCGGACCCGCCGGTGTGGTCGGGGGAGTGAAGGGCATGTTCACCTCGCTCCAGAGCTCCACGGGGGTGTCTGCCGCCAACTCGAAGCACGTGTCGAAGGAGCTGCTCCGCGCCGGTGGCGTGCCGGTCCCGTCCGGTGCCATGTTCGCGCGGAGCGCCTACGAGCAGGCGCTCGAGATGCTCCTCGGGGCCGAGCGGCCGCTCGTGGTCAAGCCCGACGGGGGCAGAGGGGGCGAGGCCGTCGCGGTGGGCGTGACGACGCGGGATGCGTTCGATCGAGCCTGGGAGGCGGCCGTCGCCGTGCAGGGCGGAGGCGGCGTCGTGCTCGAGGAGCAGATGAGCGGCGTCGACCTGCGCGTGCTCGTCGTCGGAGGGCGGGCGGTCGCCACGACCGCCAGGATCCCCGCCTTCGTGATCGGCACCGGTGATCACACGATCGCCGAGCTCGTCGCGGCGGCGCGCGAGGTGCGGGCCGGCCATCGCTACCTCGCTCGGCTGCCCATCGCGGTGGACGGCGCCGTGCTCGCACGCCGGGGCCACTCGCTCGACAGCCGACCCGCGCAGGGCGAGGTCGTCATGCTCAACGCCACGGCGAACCTGCATCGCGGTGGGGTCAACGTCGACGTCACGACGCGGATCCATCCGGGCCTGCAGCGCCTCGCCGTCGACGCCGCTCGAGCGGTGCCCGGGCTCTCGGTCGCCGGCGTCGATCTCATGGTCCCGGCCGTCGAGTCGGCCGACGGCGCGATCGTGCTCGAGGTGAACGCGGGCGCCAACATCTCGATGCACCACCTGCCGGCGTACGGCGCACCGGTCGACGTCGGCGCCGCGATCGTCGACGAGATGCTCCGTCGCGTCGCTGCGGTGGGCGGTGCCGGGCTCGAACCGGCGACCCCTTCGGTGTAAGCGAAGTGCGCTACCAGCTGCGCCAACCGCCCGACCGCCATCCTGCCATCCCTGCTTGCCCTCCCGGCTCGCCGCACCCGGCCTGCCCTCCCGGCAGCGCGCGGACGGTAGCGTGGCCGGGCGCCGATCGGCGCCCGACGAGGAGGTCGATGTGGAGATCCGTGGTGCCGCTGCTCTGGTGACCGGGGCGGCGTCGGGGCTCGGGGCCGCGACGGCCGCAGCGCTCGCCGCTCGGGGCGCGCTCGTCGTCGGCCTCGACCTGCCCGCGGCGATCGAGCGCGCCGAGGCGCGCGAGCGCATCCGACTCGTGCCGGGCGACGTGACGGTCGAGGCCGACGTGCAGCGCGCCGTCGACGAGGCCTCGGCGCTCGGCCCGCTGCGCATCGCTGTCTCGTGCGCCGGCATCGCGACCGGCAAGCGCCTCATCGGCCGCGATGGGCCGCACGACCAGGCCGCGTTCGAGCGCACGATCGCCATCAACCTCTTCGGCACCTTCCAGGTGCTGCGGCTCGCGGCGGCGCGCATCGCCGAGACCGAGCCGGTGGACGACGGCCGGCAGGAAGACGGCCAGCGGGAAGAAGGCCAGCGGGGCGACGGCCAGCGCGGCATCGTCGTGCAGACCGCATCGGTCGCCGCGTTCGACGGGCAGATCGGGCAGGCCGCCTACAGCGCCTCGAAGGGCGCCGTCGCCGCGATGACGCTGCCGGCCGCCCGCGACCTGGCCCGCCACGGCATCCGCGTCATGACGATCGCCCCCGGCGTCGTCGACACGCCCATGATGGCCGGCATCGGCACCGAGGTGCGCGATGCGCTCGAGGCCACCGTGCCGTTCCCCGCGAGGCTCGCCCGGCCGGAGGAGTTCGCGCAGCTCGTGGTCGCGGTCGTCGAGCACGACTACCTCAACGGCGAGACGATCCGCATGGACGGCGCGCTGCGGATGCCGCCGCGCTGAACCCCGGCCGGGCGCCGTCTCCTGCGGCGGCGTCGGGCCAGACCGCGCGTCCGTAGGATGGGGCGCATGACGAGCGTCGCGGAGGTCCAGCGCGCGGTCGAGTCGCTCTGGCCGGCTGCGACCGCTGCGGACTGGGACGCGGTCGGGCTCATCGTCGGCGATCCCGCGGACGGCGTCGCCCGCGTGCTGCTGGCCGTCGACGCGGTCGCCGCGACCGCGGCCGAGGCCGTCGATCGGGGCGCCGACCTGCTGCTCGTGCACCACCCGCTGCTGCTGCGCGGCGCGACGAGCGTCGCCGCCACCACACCCGCGGGCCGCGTCATCACCAGGCTCGTGCGCGAGCGCGTCGCGCTGCTCGCCGCCCACACGAATGCGGATGCCGTCGATCGCGGCACGAGCGGCGAGCTCGCCTCGATGCTCGGGCTCACCGGCACCGCGCCCATCGTCGTCAACCGCGTCGACGACGCGATCGGCCTCGGCCGCGTCGGCGACCTGCCGGAGCCCATCGCGCTCCGAGCGCTCGTCGGCACCCTCGCGCGCCTGCTGCCCGCGGTCGCCGGCGGCCTCCGCGTCGTCGGCGACCCCGACCGGCTCGTGCAGCGCGTCGCGATCTGCGGCGGCGCAGGCGACTCGCTGCTGCGCGAGGGGGCGGTCGCGGGCGCCGACGTCTACATCACGAGCGACCTGCGGCACCACCCCGCCTCCGACGCGCGCGAGCGACACGCGGCCGGCGAGGGCCCCGCGCTCGTCGACGTGTCGCACTGGGCGAGCGAGTCGCTGTGGCTCCGCCCCGCCGCGGAGCAGCTGCGCGCGGCGCTGCCCGGCGTCGAGGTGCTCGTGAGCGACATCAGGACAGACCCATGGGACTTCGCGGTCCCCCAGGAGGAGCAGTCATGGCATTGAAGGCGACGAACGGCGACCAGCGACGGCTGCTGACGCTCCAGGATGTGGACACCCGCATCGTGCGGCTGCAGGCGAAGGCGAAGGCACTGCCGCAGACGAAGCGCATCGACGAGCTGGACGCCCTGCTGGCGGTCCTCGACCGCACGGTGCTCGAGCGGCTCGGCGCGCACGACGACGCCACCTCCGAGGTCTCGCGCATCGAGAGCGACGTGCGGACCGTCGAGGCGAGGCTCAAGCGCGACCAGGAGCGCCTGCAGGTCGTCAAGGATGCGAAGACCGCGACCGCGACCGAGCACGAGATCGAGACGCTGCAGCGGCGCCGGTCGACGCTCGAGGACCTGCAGCTCGAGGCCATGCAGGGGCAGGAGGACGCCGCGTCGGCGCTCGCGAGCGCCCGCGCCGAGGCCGCTACCGCGCGCGAGGAGCGCGACCGGCTCGCCGCCGAGCGCGCCGAGGCGGCCGCCGGGCTCGAGCGCGAGCTCGCCGAGGCGCGCGCCGAGCGCGCCGATCGCGTGAAGGCGGTGCCCGCCGACCTGCTCGCGCTCTACGACCGCCAGCGCGAGCGCTACGGCATCGGCGCGACCCTGCTGCAGCACGGCACGTCGACGGCCTCCGGTGTCCAGCTCAACGCCTCCGAGCTCCACCAGATCCGCCAGACGCCCGAGGACGAGGTCATCCTCGACCCGAACTCCTCCGCGATCCTCGTGCGCACGGAGGAGAGCGGCCTGTAGTCGCACCGCATCGCGTGGCGTCCGCGCCTTCGTGCGGCGTCCTTCATGCGGCGTCCCGAGCCGTCGTACCATGCGGCATGGGAGCGTGCCGGTGAGGGTCGTGGAGGTCGCCGACGAGGCGGATCTCGAAGGCTTCGTGCGGCTCGGCCACGAGACCCACGGCGGCATGGCCGTGCCGCTGCCCGAGCGCACGGTGCGCGCATGGCACCGGGGACGGCATCCGCACCCCCATCCCATCACCATGCTGCTCGCGCTCGACGGCGACCGGCCGGTCGGCCGCGCGATCGCGCACCGCGACGACCGGCTGGATGCGCGGCTCGGCACGCGAGCGCTCGTGTTCGGCGCGCTCGAGGCGAACGGCCCCGCCGCGCTGCACGCGCTGCTCGACGCGGTCGAGGCGCGGGCGGTGGAGGCGGGCGCCCGCGAGCTGTTCGGCCCGGCCCAGCTGCTGCCCAACCAGTCGGGGGGCGTGATCACGGCCGGCTTCGAGGAGCGCGGGTTCCTCGACGCGGCCTGGAACCCGCGCTGGCTGCCCGCCGCGCTCGAGGACCGCGGCATGCGCCGCTGGTACGAGGCCGACACCTGGGTCGTCGACGTCGTCGACGAGGACGGGCCGACCGACGCCGAGCTCGATGCAGCCGGCATCCGCATCGACGAGGTGAGCCGTGCCGGCCTGAGCCGGGGGCTGCGCGCGCTGCTGCCGCTCCTCAACGACTCGTTCGCGCTGCTGCCGTACTACACGCCGTTCACCCGGGCGGAGCTGCGCGTGCAGACCCGCGGGCTCGGGCTGCTGCACGAGCCGGGCCTGTTCCTCATCGCCCGCGACGAGGAGGACCACCCGGTCGCGTTCGTCGTCGCGGTGCTCGACGCGTCGCCGCTGCTCCAGCGGTCCGGCGGCCGGATCCGCGCGCGCGAGGCCTGGTCGCTCGTCGCGCGGCGCGCGGACCTGCGACGCGAGGCGGTGCTGGTCATCCAGGGCGCTCGGCCCGACGCGCAGGGCAAGGGCATCGTGACGCTGCTGAGCCGGCGCCTGCACGCGAACCTCGCGCAGATCGGCTGCCGCACGCTGCGCTCGACGCCCGTGGGGCGCCAGAACCCCGGCTCGGCGCGCCAGTTCTCGCGCTTCGGCGGTCGTCCGCTGCACGCGACGACGTACTACCGCCAGCCGCTCCCGGAGCAGGGGGCGGCCGCGTCCTGACCGCCGATGCCGAGCGCGCGGTACCCTGGGATCGCGGATCGGTCGGCTAGGCGGTCGCGTCGCGGGGCCCTCGGGCACCGCGCCGAGGAACGTCCGGGCTCCGCAGAGCAGGGCGGTGGATAACGTCCACCCGGGGCAACCCGCGAGAAAGTGCAACAGAGAACAGGTCCACCGAGCCGAGAGCGATCTCGGGTCGGCCAGGAGTGAAACGGTGGGGCAAGAGCCCACCAGCGTCGCGTGCGAGCGCGGCGGCTAGGCAAACCTCGCCCGGAGCAAGACCAGACAGCGGACCACGGGGCTGCTCGTCCCGTCCGCGGGTAGGTCGCTAGAGGGCTGCAGCAATGCATCCCGTAGAGAGATGGCCGTCCACGACAGAACCCGGCGTATCGGCCGGCCGGTCCGCCCACGCACGAGCTCCCCGAGACCGCGAGGCCTCGGGGAGCGCGTGCTTCGGATGCGTCAGGCGGCGACGAGCGCGGGCTCGGCCGCGGCGTCGACGGCCGGGGTGCGTCGCGCCCAGCGCTTGAGCGCGATGACGGCGAGCGCGGTGATGACCGTGCCGACCGCGATGGCGATCGTGAACATCAGCAGGTTGCCGATCGCGAAGAACACGAAGAACCCGCCGTGCGGCGCCTGGCTCGTCACGCCCGCCGCCATCGAGATCGCGCCGGTCGCTGCCGACCCGAGGATGGCCGCCGGGATGACGCGCAGCGGGTCCGCCGCCGCGAACGGGATGGCGCCCTCGGAGATGAAGGAGGCGCCGAGCAGCCACGCCGCCTTGCCGTTCTCCTGCTCGGCCGGCGTGAACAGCTTCCGGTCGAGCGTGCTCGCGAGGGCCATGCCGAGCGGCGGCACCATGCCGGCGGCCATGACGGCCGCCATGATGAGCCAGGGCGCGGGGTTCTCGGGAGATCCTGCCCCGAGCCCTGCGACGGCGAACCCGTAGGCGACCTTGTTGATCGGGCCACCGAGGTCGAAGGCCATCATCGTGCCCAGCAGCAGGCCGAGGAGCACCGCTGCGGCGCCCGAGAGCGAGCTCAGCCAGGCCGTGAGGCCTGCCATGAGCGCCGCGATCGGGCCGCCCAGCAGCATCACCATGAGCCCGGAGGCGAAGATCGACGCGAGCAGCGGGATGATGACGACCGGCATGAGGCCGCGCAGCCAGGACGGCACGCTCCAGGTGCCGATCCACCAGGCCGCGAGTCCTGCGAGCAGGCCGCCCACGAGGCCGCCGATGAACCCGGCGTTCATGGTCAGGGCGACGGCGCCGGCGACGAAGCCCGGGGCGATGCCGGGCCGGTCGGCGAGCGCGTACGCGATGTAGCCGGCGAGTGCGGGCACGAGGAAGCCCATCGAGGCCGCGCCGATGGAGAAGAGCACGGCGCCGAGGTACTGGCCGAGCCCGCCGTCGGGCAGGCTCCAGAGCGTGTTCTGCACGATCACGTCGCCCGCGACCTCGGTGATGCGGAAGCCGCCGAGCAGGAAGCCGAGCGCGATGAGCAGTCCGCCGCCCGCGACGAACGGGATCATGTAGCTGACGCCGGTGAGCAGCGCGCGCTTGACCGTGCCGCCCAGCGAGCGGGAGCCTGGCTGCGCAGTGGCGGTCTCGCCCTCCGATCCGCCGGCCAGCCGAGGCCCGGAGGGGTTGTCGGCGTGGCCGAGGGCCTCCTGGATGAGCGCGTCGGCGGCGTCGATGCCGCGCTTCACGGGCACCTGCACGAAGGGCTTGCCGGCGAAGCGGCCGCGCTCGCGCACGTCCACGTCGACCGCGAAGACCACGGCGTCGGCCGCGGCGATCACCTCGGGGTCGAGGCGCTTGGTGCCGCTCGAGCCCTGCGTCTCGACGGCGAAGCGGACGCCCGCGCGCTCTGCCGCGGCCTTGAGCGCATCCGCTGCCATGTAGGTGTGCGCGATGCCGGTGGGGCACGCGGTCACCGCGACGATGCTGCGCGCGCCTGCGGCGACCGGGGCCGCGTCGGTCTCGTCGCGGTCGGCGACGACGTCCTCGACGAGCGCGACGACGTCGGCGGGGGTGGAGGCGGCGCGCAGCGCGTCGGTGAACTGCTCGTCGATGAGCGAGCCGGCCAGTCGCGAGAGCACCGCGAGGTGCGTCTCGGCCGCGCCGTCGGGCGCCATGATCATGAAGACGAGGTCGGCGGGCCCGTCGGGCGCGCCGAAGTCGACCGGCGGGTTGAGCCGTGCGAACGCGAGGCTCGGCTCGCGCACCGCCGCCGACTTGCAGTGGGGGATCGCGATACCGGCGCCCATGCCGGTGGGGGTGAGCGCCTCGCGCTCAAGCACGGCGGCGGCGAGCGCCTCGCCGTCGACGACGCGGTCGGTGCCGGCCGCGCGAGCAGCGAGCGACCGGATGACGGCCTGCTTGTCGGCGCCGAGGTCGGCGTCGAGCACGACGAGGTCGGGGGAGAGGATCTGGGGCATCAGTGCTCCTGGGTGTCGGCGACGGATGCCGCGGTGGGGGTGGAGTGGTCGGAGGCCGTGGGGGCGGCCTCGTGGATGGCGTGGACGTCGACGCGGGTCGGGTCGGCGTCGGCCGGCGTGGGGAATCCCGTGCCGGGCATGGCGGCAGCGGCAGAGCCGTGCGCGACGGCCTGCCGCAGCCGCCCGGCGGCGTCGTCGCCGCGGGCATCGGCGATGAGCCAGCCGGCGAGGCTCGCGTCGCCGGCGCCGACGGTCGAGCGCACGGTCGTCGGCGGAGCCGTCGCGCGCAGCAGCGCGGCGCCGTCGGCGAGGATGGCGCCGTCGCCGCCGAGCGTGAGCAGCACGGTGCCGACGCCGCGGCCGACGAGCGCCGCTGCGGCGGCCGCCGCCTCGCTCGCGCCGTCGATCGCGCCGTGGGCGAGGCCGAGCAGCTCCTCGAGCTCGTGCTCGTTCGGCTTGGCGAGGTCGATGCCGCCGTCGGCGACAGCGGCCGCGAGCGGCGCCCCCGAGCTGTCGACGGCCACGCGGATGCCCGGGCGGGCTGCGCGCGCCGCTCGGATGACGTCGACGACGAGGTCGGGTCGCGCGCCGCTCGGCACGGAGCCGGCCACGACGAGCCAGTCGGCGGTGGCGGCCTCGGTGCGCACGGCCGCGAGCAGCGCCGCGACGGCGTGCTCGTCGAGCGGCGTGCCGGGCTCGTTCACCTTCGTCGTGGTGCCATCCGGCTCGGTGAGCGCGAGGTTCGTGCGCACCGGAGCATCGACCGGCACGTGCACGGCGTCGACGCCGTCGGCGGCGAGCAGCGCGGCGAAGGGGTCGTCGGGGCGGGCGACGACGATGGCGCGGGACGGCACGCCCGCCGCGGTCAGCACGCGCGTGACGTTCACGCCCTTGCCGGCGGCGACCTCCGCCGCTGCGGTCGAGGTGCGCTGCACGGCGCCGCGCTCGAGCCGCGCGGAGAGCTCGACCGTGCGGTCGATGGATGGGTTGAGGGTCACCGTGAGGATCATGCGACCTGCACCTCGCAGCCGGCGTCGTCGAGGGCGGCGGCAAGAGCGGCGTCGGGCGCCGCGTCGGTGAGCAGCACGTCGAGCTGCTCGAGGGCGGCGAACCGGCACAGCGACGCCTCGCCGAGCTTCGTCGCATCCGCGAGCACGGCGACGCGTCGTCCGGCGGCCACGATCGCGGCCTTGACGGCTGCCTCGTCGGGGTCGGGAGTCGTGGCGCCCGAGGCGTCGAGGCCGTTCGTGCCGAGGATGACGACATCGGGACGCAGGGCCGCGATCGCGAGCACGGTCTGGGCGCCGACCGCCGCGCCGGTCACCGCGCGGATGCGGCCGCCGATCGCGTGCACCTCGATCGACGGGTGCGCGGCGAGCAGCTGGGCGATGGCGGGGGAGTGCGTGGCGACGACGAGGCGCGGCCCGCCGGCGCCCGGCCAGGTCGCCACGAGCTCGGCCGCGACCGCCGCGGTGGTGGTGCCGGCGTCGAGCAGCAGGCTCGTGGCTCCCGAGGCGAGCAGGCGCTCGCACGCGAGCCGGGCGATGCTCCGCTTGCCCTCCGCGTTCGCGTCCTGCCGCTCGGCGACCGCGGTCTCGACGAGGCTCGATCGGCTCGCGCTGACGGCGCCGCCGTGCACGCGACGAGCGACACCGGCGCGCTCGAGGGCGTCGAGATCGCGGCGCACCGTCTCGGCGGTGATGCCGAGCTCGCGCGCGAGACCGGTGACGAGCACCCGCCCGTCGGACTGGATGCGCGCGGCGATCTCGTCGCGGCGCTGGGTGGCGAGCATCGGTGCGTCCATGCGGCAACGGTAGCGCGCATCCACAGATGAAACAAGACATCCAAAGAAAACCACAGATGCTGACGTTCGACGCGCGCGCGACCCGGTGCAACCCGCGCGGGCGTGCGCGGCGATGCCGAGCGCCGCAGCAGGGCGCCCGGCGCGTGGGCTCAGACGCCGCGCGCGAGCGCCGCGGCGCCGATGATGCCGGCGTTGTTGCGCAGCTTCGCCGGCACGATGGGCGTCGTGAGGGTGAGCAGCGGCAGGAAGAGCTGCGACGACTTCGACACGCCGCCGCCCACGACGAACAGGTCGGGCGAGAAGATGAACTCGAGGTGGCTGTAGTAGCGCTGCAGGCGCTCGGCCCACGCCTCCCAGCTGAGCTCCTCGCGCTCGCGCGCCCGGTTCGAGGCGCGCGACTCGGCGTTGTGGCCGTCGATCTCGAGGTGCCCGAGCTCGGCGTTGGGGATGAGCACGCCGTCGTAGATGAGCGCGCCTCCGATGCCCGTGCCGAGCGTCGTCATGATGACGAGTCCCGACGCATCCTTCGCCGCGCCGTAGTGGTCCTCGGCGAAGCCCGCCGCGTCCGCGTCGTTGACGAAGTGGATGTCGCGACCGAGGGCGCGCTCGAACAGCTGCTCCGCCTCGAGGCCGATCCATGCCTTCGAGACGTTCGCGGCGCTCATCGTGCGGCCGTGGCGCACGATCGCGGGGAAGGTGACGCCGATCGGCGTCCCCGCGTCGGCGTCGAGCCGCCCGACGAGCTCGACGACCGCGTCGCGGATGGCGTCCGGCTCGCCGCCCGCCGGGGTCGGCAGCTTGATGCGGTCGCTGAGGAGCTCGCCCGACTTCACATCGACGAGCGCGGCCTTGACGCCGGTCCCGCCGATGTCGACGCCGACGGCCTGGTGCTTCGACTTGGTCACGGCTGGCATCCTGCCACGGATCCGCGCGGCCGCCGATCCGGGCGGCGCCCCGCTCACGCCGAGGGCAGGGTGAGGATCTCGGCGCCCGTCTCGCGCACGACGATCGTGTGCTCGAACTGGGCGGTGATCGAGCGGTCGCGCGTCACGATCGTCCAGTCGTCGTCCCAGCCCTCCCACTCGTGCGTGCCGAGCGTGAGCATCGGCTCGATCGTGAAGACCATCCCGGGCACGATCTCGGTGTCGAAGCGGTCGGTGTCGTAGTGGGGGATGATGAGCCCGGAGTGGAACGAGCTGCCGACGCCGTGGCCGGTGAAGTCGCGCACGACGCCGTAGCCGAAGCGCTTCGCGTACATCTCGATCGCGCGGCCGATGACGTTCACGCGGCGGCCGGGCATCGCCGCCTTGATGCCGCGCCGCAGCGCCTCCTCGGTGCGCTCGACGAGCCGCGTCACCTCGTCGCTCGCCTCGCCGACGATGAAGGTGCGGTTCGAGTCGCCGTGGACGCCGTCGCGGTAGGCGGTGATGTCGATGTTGACGATGTCGCCCGGCTCCAGCACGGTGTCGTCGGGGATGCCGTGGCAGACCACCTCGTTCACGCTCGAGCACACCGACTTGGGGAAGCCGCGGTAGCCGAGCGTCGACGGGTAGGCGCCGCGGCTCGTGACGTGCTCGTGGCCGATGCGGTCGAGCTCGTCGGTCGTCACGCCCGGCCGCACGGCCGCGCCGACGGCAGCGATCGCATCCGCGGCGATCGTGCCAGCTGCGCGGATGCGCTCGATTGTGGGCTCGTCGTAGACGTCGCCGCCGACGTGCTTCGCGGGCGCCGGCCTGCCCACGTACTCGGGGCGGACGATGGATGCGTCGACGCGGCGCTCGGGGCCGATGCGGCCGGGGATCAGGTGACCAGTCGCGTCCTTCGGCATGCGTCCATCCTAGGCAGGCCGCGGGGCCTCGCCCGGCGCACCCATGCGTCCCCACGGCGCCGCCTGGGTGCGAGCCGAGCGTCCGCTCCGAACCGGTGCCAGGCGACGCCCATAGCGTCGGGGCATGGCTGATCAGTACACGTTCCAGGACCCCACGAAGCTCTACGCCGACATCTCGACCCAGGCGATCTCGCAGGACGGCCCCGGGCTCGACTCGGGGATGCGCGACCGCGCCGACCTCGGTGAGGAGACCTACCGCGGCAGCGGCCGCCTCGAGGGGCGCAAGGCCCTCATCACCGGTGGCGACTCGGGCATCGGTGCCGCCACCGCGATCGCGTTCGCGCGCGAGGGCGCCGACGTCGCGATCTCGTACCTGCCCGAGGAGGAGAGCGACGCGCAGCGCATCGTCGCGCTCATCGAGGAGGCGGGGCGCACGGCGGTCGCGCTCCCGGGCGACCTGACCGACCGCGCCTACTGCAGCGACCTCGTGCGCACGACGGTCGAGCGCCTCGGCGGCATCGACATCCTCGTGTCGAACGGCGGCAAGCAGCAGTTCGTCGAGCAGCTCGAGGACCTCACCGACGAGCAGTTCGACGAGACGTTCAAGACGAACGTCTATCCGCTGTTCTGGCTGACGAAGGACGCTGTGCCGCACATGCCGCCGGGGTCGTCGATCATCGCGACGTCGTCGATCCAGGCCTACCAGCCCTCCGAGCACCTCGTCGACTATGCGACGACGAAGGCCGCGATGAACACGATGAGCAAGGCCCTCTCGCAGCAGCTCGCGCCGCGCGGCATCCGCGTGAACGTCGTCGCGCCCGGCCCCGTGTGGACGCCGCTGCAGACCGCGGGCGGCCAGCCGACGGAGGCGCTGCCCGAGTTCGGCGAGCAGACGCCGCTCGGGCGTGCGGGCCAGCCGGCGGAGCTCGCGCCGGCGTACGTCTTCCTCGCCTCGGCCGAGTCGAGCTACGTCCTCGGTGAGACGCTCCACGTCAACGGCGGGATGCCCACGCCGTGACGGGCCGCGCCGCCGTGGGGACGCAGCTGCGCTGGCACGGCGGCGCGCCCGTCCGCGGGGCGCTCGACGAGCGCGATGCGGACGGCTACGCCGACCTGCGGACGTACGCGTCGATCGGCGACGGCCGCACGATCGCGCTCGTCGCGCGCGACGGCAGCATCGACTGGCTGCCGCTCCCCGCGATCGACTCGCCCCCGGCGTTCGCGGCGCTGCTCGACGCCGAGGCGGGCGGCCGCATCGCGCTCGCGCCGGTCGAGCCGCACGAGGTCGAGCGGCGCTACCTGCCCGGCGGCAACGTGCTCGAGACGACGTTCGTCACGG
Source organism: Actinomycetota bacterium (assembly GCA_051751085.1). Lineage (GTDB taxonomy): Bacteria > Actinomycetota > Actinomycetes > Actinomycetales > Microbacteriaceae > Agrococcus. Next base: position 140,580 of record JBNJKM010000006.1, read on the forward strand.
CATCCGGCGTCGTGCGCGTGACCGACTCCCTCAACACCGGGCAGGCCGGTCGCCTGCCGTGGTGCGAGCTCGCGCGCCGCATCGACGGCATCGAGGGCGAGGTGCGCCTGCGCGGCGAGATCGCGCCCGGCACCATGCTCGGGGCCGCGTCGCCATGGGCGAGCGACACCGTGCACGGCACGGTGCTGCGGCTCAACGGGCTCTCGCTCGCGCCGCGGACGCTCCACGACGACGGCGTCGAGGTCGGCCCGCGCGGCATCGTCGCGCACTTCCGCACCTCGCCCGGCTCGCGGCACCTCCTCGGGCTCGTGGCCACCGACGAGGAGCCGCTCATGCTGCCTGACCCGGCGGCGATGGATGCCGGCGTCGACCGCACGATCGCGGCGTGGTCGCGCTGGTCGGGGTCGTGCTCGTACGAGGGCGACTGGCCCGAGGCGGTGGACCGCAGCGCGCTCGTTCTCAAGCAGCTCATCTACGGGCCCACGGGCGGCATCACGGCAGCCGCCACGACCTCGCTGCCCGAAGCGCTCGAGGGCGGCAAGAACTGGGACTACCGCTACTCGTGGCTCCGCGACACCGCGTACTCGCTCTCGGTGCTGCTGCAGCTGGGCGTGACCGAGGAGGTGCACGGCGCCATGACGTGGCTGCTCCGGCTCCTGCGCGGCCAGGACGAGGCGACGGCGGTGCTGCACGGCCTCGACGGCAGCGTGCCGGGCGACGTGGTCGTCGAGCACGACGTGCCCGGCTGGCGCGGCGCGCAGCCCGTCGTCTCGGGCAACCGCGCGGCATCGCAGCTCCAGCTGGGCGTCTACGGCGACCTGTTCAACATCGTCGCGATGTACGTCGACGCCGGGAACGTGCTCGACGCCCCGACCGGTCGGCTCATGGCCGAGATCGGCGACCTCGCCGCCGACAGCTGGCACCGCAAGGACGCCGGCATGTGGGAGCTCGAGGAGGATCACCACTACACGACGTCGAAGCTGGGGTGCTGGCACGCGCTGCAGCAGGCGGCGCACCTCGCCGACCTCGGGCAGATCCCCGGCGATGCGAAGCGGTGGCGCTTCGAGGCCGACGCGATCCGCGAGTGGGTGGAGGAGCACTGCTGGTCGGAGGAGCGCGGCGCGTACGTCTGGCACCCCGGCACCGACCGGCTCGACGCCTCGATCCTGCTCCACGCGATCAGCGGCTTCGATCGTGGCGAGCGGATGCGTCGCACGCTCGACGCCCTCGACGCGGAGCTCGGGCGGGGCCCGCACCTCGTGCGGTTCTCGGGTGCCGGCGACGAGGAGGCGTCGTTCGTCGCGTGCTCGTTCTGGATGGTCGCGGCGCGCGCCCTCTGCGGCCAGGTGGACGAGGCGCGCGAGCGGATGGCGCTGCTGCTCGCCGAGGCGCCGAACGACGTGGGGCTGCTCGCCGAGATGATCGATGCCGACAGCGGCGCGTTCCTCGGCAACCTGCCGCAGGCGCTCAGCCACCTCGCCCTCGTGAACGCCGCCCTCACGATCGCCGCGGTCGAGCGCGGTGACGCGACGACCGGGGATGACGCCGGTCACCCTGGGCTTGCCGAGGACGGTCGCCTACACTCGGGCGCATGAACGCTGCCGAGTACTGGTACAACCTCGAGACCGGAGTCGTCGAGGAGGGCATGGTCTCGCCCGGCTACGACCGAGCGGGGCCGTTCAAGACGCGCGAGGAGGCGGCCCGAGCGCCCGAGATCATCAAGCAGCGCTCCCAGCAGTGGGCGGCGGAGGAAGCCGCGGCCGACGACTGGGGCAAGCGCAGCAGCTGAGCCGTTGCTGGTCGAGCCGGACGGGGCGCCCAGCGCCCCGCCCGAGTCGAGACCACCACCACCCGCTGGTCGAGCCGGACGGGCGCCCAGCGCCCCGCCCGAGTCGAGACCACGATCTCCAGCGCGCGGAGTGGTCTCGACTCGCGCGGCGCCCGGGGGGCGCCGTGCGGCTCGACCAGCGGGTGTCCCGCGGAGCGCTCACGCCGCGGCGAGCACCTTGCGCAGCGTGCGCACGTTCCGCGTCGTGGTCGCGCCCGTCGAGCTCTTCTCCGCGCGCTCCGACGCCTTCGCTCGCAGCAGTGGGCGGCGGAGGAAGCCGCGGCTGATGTCCCGCCCGCGAGCTGAGCCGTCGCTGGTCGAGCCGGACGGGGCGCCCAGCGCCCCGCCCGAGTCGAGACCACCACCTCCAGCGCGCGGAGTGGTCTCGACTCGCGCGGCGCCCGGGGGGCGCCGTGCGGCTCGACCAGCGAGCGTCGCTGAGCGGGAGCGCTCACGCCGCGGCGATGACCTTCCGCAGCGTGCGCACGTTCCGCGTCGTCGTCGCGCGCCTTCAAGCGGCGCTCCCAGCAGTGGGCGGCGGAGGAAGCCGCGGCCGACGTCCCGCCCGCCAGCTGAGCCGTCGCTGGTCGAGCCGGACGGGGCGCCCAGCGCCCCGCCCGAGTCGAGACCACCACCTGCAGCGCGCGGAGTGGTCTCGACTCGGCGCCCGGGGGGCGCCGTGCGGCTCGACCAGCGGGCGTCCCGCGGGAGCGCTCACGCCGCGGCGAGCACCTTGCGCAGCGTGCGCACGTTCCGCGTCGTGGTCGCGTCCTTCGCGCCCTTCGCCCCGCGCTCCGACGCCTTCGCGAAGCCGCTCGTGAGCGTCGTGCCCTTGGGGTTCGACCAGTAGAGCACCCCGTCGCCCGGTGCGATCGCCTCCTCCTCGGCCGTCTCGAGCTGCGCGAGCGCCTCGACGATCCCGGGCTCGAGCTCGAAGATCACATAGGGGGTGTGCTCGTCGTCCTCAGCGTGGGGATAGGCGTCGACGATCTCCTGCAGCGCGTCGATCGCGATGCCGAGCACGCGGATGCGGCGGCTGTACCGCGCCTCGAGCGCCGCCTCTGCGGCCGAGGCCGCGGCATCGGGACTCGTCGCGGTCACGACGGCGTTGCCGCTCGCCAGCACCGTGACGACGTCGCCGAGCCCCGCATCCGTCAGCACCGACCGCAGGTCGGCCGATCGCACGGTCACCCCGCCGACGTTGACGCCGCGCAGCAGCAGTGCGATGCGCATGGGCTACTCGTACTCGTGCTCCGGCGCGGGGTATGACCCGCTCGCCACGTCCTCGCGGAACGACACCGCAGCCTCCTCGAGCGTCTGCGCGAGCTGCGCGTACTGCTTGACGAACTTGGGGATGCGGCCGCTCGTGAACCCGGCCCAGTCGCTCCACACGAGCAGCTGGCCGTCGCAGTGCGGACCCGCGCCGACCGAGATCGTCGGGATCGAGAGCGCCTCGGTCACGCGCCGCGCCGACTCCGAGGGCACCATCTCGAGCACGACGGCGAACGCGCCGGCATCCTCGACCGCCTTCGCGTCGCGCAGCAGCTGCTCGACACCGGCGTCGCCGCGCGCCTGGATGACATGGCCGCCGAGCCCGTGCTCGGACTGCGGCGTGTAGCCGATGTGGCCCATGACGGGGATGCCCGCCTCGACGATGCGCCGGATCTGCTCGGCAGAGCGCTCGCCGCCCTCGAGCTTCACGGCGTGCGCGCCGGTCTCCTTCATGAAGCGGATCGCCGTGTGCACGGCCTCTCGCGGGTTCGTCTCGTAGGAGCCGAACGGCAGGTCGGCGACGACGAGCGCGCGCTTCGCGGCACGGGCGACGGCTCGCGTGAGGGGGACGAGCTCCTCGACGGTCACCGGCAGCGTCGTGTCGTAGCCGAAGACCGTGTTGCCCGCGGAATCGCCGACGAGCAGGAAGTCGATGCCCGCGCGGTCGAAGATCCCGGCCGACAGGTAGTCGTAGCTCGTGAGCCCGACGATCTTCACCCCGTCGCGCTTCGCCTGCGAGAAGTGCCTCGTGCGCACGCGCTTCGGCCCGCTCGAGCCGCCGCCGTAGGGCGCCGCGACCTCCGCCGTGCCCCCGCTCGCGGCCGGAGCCTGCCCTGCCGACGCCTGACCCGCCTCTGCCGGACCGCCCTCTGCTGAACCTCGCTGTGCCATGCCCCCGAGCCTAACCCGAGGCTCTCGACCACTAGCCTGTGGGGAGGCAGAGAGAGGTGCGGGATGGACAAGCAGCGGGACTTCGTGCTGCGCACGATCGAGGAGCGCGGCGTCAAGTTCGTGCGCCTCTGGTTCACGGATGTGCTCGGCACGCTCAAGTCGGTCGCGATCGCGCCCGCAGAGGTCGAGGGCGCCTTCACCGAGGGCCTGGGCATCGACGGATCGTCGATCGAGGGGCTCTCGCGCTCGTCCGAGGCCGACGTGATCGCGAAGGCCGATCCCTCGACCTTCCAGATCCTCCCGTGGCGCGGCGAGGTCGACCCGACTGCGCGCATGTTCTGCGACATCTCCACGCCCGACGGCCAGCCGGCGGCGGCGGACCCGCGGCACGTGCTCAAGCGCACGCTCGCGAAGGCGGCCGATCGCGGCTTCAGCTTCTACACGCATCCCGAGTGCGAGTTCTACCTGCTGAAGTCGGCCGACGTCGCCAAGCCCGAGCCCGTCGACCACGCCGGCTACTTCGACAACGTGCCCGGCGGCACCGCCCACGACTTCCGGCGCGCGAGCGTGCGGATGCTCGAGGACATCGGCATCTCGGTGGAGTTCAGCCACCACGAGGCCGGTCCCGGGCAGAACGAGATCGACCTGCGGTACGCGGATGCGCTCTCGACCGCCGACAACATCATGACCTTCCGCACGGTGGTGAAGGAGGTCGCGCAGTCCGAGGGCGTGTACGCGACCTTCATGCCGAAGCCCTTCGAGGGCCAGCCGGGCAGCGGCATGCACACGCACCTCTCCCTCTTCGAGGGGGAGCGCAACGCCTTCTACGACGCATCCGGCCAGTACCGGCTGTCGAAGATCGGCCGCCAGTTCATGGCCGGGCTGCTGCACCACGCGCCCGAGTTCACGGCCGTCACGAACCAGTACGTCAACTCCTACAAGCGCATGTGGTCCGGCGACGAGGCGCCCAGCTACGTCAGCTGGGGGCACAACAACCGCTCGGCGCTCGTGCGGGTGCCGCTGTCGAAGCCGAACAAGGCGCAGTCGGCCCGCATCGAGTACCGCGGGCTCGACTCGGCGGCCAACCCCTACCTCGCGTTCTCGGTGCTGCTCGCCGCGGGCCTCAAGGGCATCGAGGAGGGCTACGAGCTGCCGGACGAGGCGGTCGACGACATCTGGCAGCTGACCGACAAGGAGCGCAGGGCGCTCGGCTTCACGCCGCTGCCCGCGAGCCTCGATCGCGCGATCGGCGCGATGGAGGAGTCGGAGCTCGTCGCCGAGACGCTCGGCGAGCAGGTGTTCTCGTACTTCCTCCGCAACAAGCGCGAGGACTGGCACCGCTACCGCGCGCAGGTCACCCGCGTCGAGCTCGAGTCGAACCTGCTGACGCTCTAGCCGATGCGCATCCCGTCGCCCCGGACGCGCCTCGCGCGGCTGGGGTTCCGCGAGCCGAGCCGTGCCGAGGCGTGCCTCGCGGAGCTGCCGGAGCCGCTGCACGGGCTCGTCGAGGAGTGCGCGCATTCGTCCGACCCCGACACGGCGCTCCAGATGCTCGTGCGGCTCGTGCGCGCCGAGGTCGACCTCGGCGACGCCCTCGACGATCCGCTCGCTCGGGCGTCGCTGCTGCGCGTGCTGGGCGGATCGATGGGCATCGCCGAGCACCTCGAGCGGCATGCGGAGGACGTCGACGTCGCCGCGCGCCCCGCGCCGCCGCAGACCGCGGATGCCTACCGCGCGAGCCTGCTCGACGCGGTCGCGGCCGACGGCGGGGTGACGACGATGCCGCGCGATGCCGCGATCGCCGCGATGCGCGGCCGCTACCGCCGTCACCTCACCGAGCTCGTCGCGTGGGACCTCGGCCTCGACGACCCGTCCGCCTCCGTCGACGCCGTCTCGACGGCGCTCGCCGACCTCGCCGCCGCCGCGCTCGAGGCGGGCCTCGCGATCGCCCGGTCCGCCGCGCGCGAGCGCTTCGGCGACGACGCCGACCGGGTGCGGCTCGCGATCATCGGCATGGGCAAGGCTGGCGCGCGCGAGCTCAACTACATCAGCGACGTCGACGTCATCTTCGTGCACGAGGCGGACGGCCTCGACGACTCCCGCGCGACGCAGGTCGCGACGCTGCTCGCGCGCGAGGCATCCGCGGCGTGCGCGCAGTTCCAGGCGGCGCCGCCGCTGTGGGAGGTCGACGCGAACCTGCGCCCCGAGGGCAAGGACGGCGCGCTCACCCGCACCCTCTCCTCCCACGTCGCCTACTACGACCGCTGGGCGAAGTCGTGGGAGTTCCAGGCGCTGCTCAAGGCGAGGGCGCTCGCAGGCGACGCGGCGCTCGGCGCCGCCTACGAGGATGCCGTGCGCTCGAAGGTGTGGGAGTCCTCGAGCCGCGAGGGGTTCGTCGAGTCGGTGCAGCGGATGCGCGAACGCGTCACCGAGCACATCCCGGCCGACGAGGTCGCCCGGCAGCTGAAGCTCGGCCCCGGCGGGCTGCGCGACATCGAGTTCACGGTGCAGCTGCTGCAGCTCGTGCACGGCGCGGACGACGAGTCGCTGCGGGGGCGCGGCACGCTCGAGGCGCTCGAGGCACTCGCCGCGCGCGGCACGATCGGCCGCGCCGACCGGCTCGAGTTCGGCGCCCACTACCGGTTCCTGCGCGTGCTCGAGCACCGCATCCAGTTCTGGCGGATGCGTCGCACCCACCTGATGCCGCTCGCCGACGACGACCTGCGCCGGCTCGCCCGCTCGGCCGGGCTGCCGGATGCCGCCGCGCTCGAGCAGCAGTGGCAGGCGACGCGGCGCGCCGTGCGCTCGCTGCACGAGCGGCTCTTCTACCGCCCGCTGCTGGGGGCGATGGCGTCGCTCGGCCACGACGACGTGCAGCTGACGCCGGAGCACGCCATGCGGCGGCTGCAGGCCTCGGGCTATGTCGACGGCAAGGGCGCGCTCGCCCACATCGGCGAGCTCACCGCAGGTGTGAGCCGCCGCGCGCAGATCCAGCGGCTGCTGCTGCCGGTGCTGCTCGGCTGGTTCGCCGAGGGCGCCGACCCCGACATGGGCCTGCTCGCCTTCCGCCGCCTGAGCGAGGCGCTGGGGGAGAGCCCCTGGTTCCTGCGCATGCTGCGCGACTCGCCCGTCGCGGCGAAGCGGCTCAGCCACCTGCTGTCGTCGTCGCGCCTCATCGCGCAGCTCATGGAGCGCATCCCGGAGGCGGCGTCCTGGCTCGACGGCGACGAGCAGCTGCGGCCCCGCGGCGAGGAGGCGCTCCGCGACGAGACGCATGCGATCCTCGCTCGGCACGACGACCCGGATGCCGTGCGGCAGGCGCTCCGGTCGCTCCGGCGCCGCGAGCACCTGCGCGTCGCGATGGCGAGCGCGCTGCAGCGCATCGACGAGAGCGCGGTCGGCGCCGCGCTGACCGCGATCGCGGCCGCCCTCGTCGACGCGGCGATCCGCCTGCACCGGCCGGAGGGGCTCGAGCTCGCGACGATCACGATGGGGCGCACGGGCGGACGCGAGATCAGCTTCGGCTCCGACATCGACGTGCTGCACGTCGCGCGCGGCGGCGACGACCCGGTCGCGAAGGCGACCACGGTCATCCGCCGCGTGCAGGAGACGCTCGCCGACCCGACACTGCCGTTCGAGCTGGATGCGGCGCTGCGGCCCGAGGGCAGGCAGGGCCCGCTCGTGCGCACCGTGGAGAGCTACCGGGCCTACTACGAGCGCTGGTCGGAGCCGTGGGAGGCGCAGGCGCTGCTGCGGGCACGGCCGTTCGCGGGCGACGCCGCGCTCGCCGACGAGCTCATGGCAGTCATCGACGAGCGCCGCTATCCGGCCGACTTCCCGGCCGCCTCGGTGCGCGAGGTGCGACGCATCAAGGCGCGCGTGGAGTCGGAGCGGCTGCCGGCGAACGCCGACCGGCGTCGCCACCTGAAGCTCGGCGACGGGGCGCTCAGCGACGTCGAGTGGCTCGTCCAGCTGCTGCAGCTGCGGCACGCCGGCCGGGTGCCGAGCCTCCGCACCCCGTCGACGCTCGAGGCGCTCGCCGCCGCGGCACGCGAGGAGCTGCTCTCCGACCGCGACGCCGAGGTGCTGCGCGAGGCGTGGAAGCTCGCGACGCGCATCCGCAACGGCCTCGCGCTCGCCCGCGCGCGCACGATCGACCTGCTGCCGGTCGACCGCGGCGAGCTCGAAGCCGTCGCGCGGCTGCTGGGCATGCCCGCGGGATCCGCGCGCGACCTGGAGGAGCACTACCTCGCGGCGACGCGGCGCTCCAGGCGAGTCTTCGACCGGCGGTTCTTCGAGGACTAGCAGCCCTGCTCGTCGAGGAGCACCCACCACGCTCGTCGAGGAGCACCGAAGGCGCGTCTCGAGACGACGCCTCGGGATCTCGCAGGTACGACACCTACGCTTGCCCGATGTTCTTCATCTTCGGCTTCGGCAGCAAGCAGCACGACCTCGGCGCGGGCCAGACGCGCACATGCGGCCGCTGCGGCAACACGACGGTGTGGAGCCGCATCCGCACGGCGAAGCAGTTCACGCTCTTCTTCATCCCGCTCGCGCGCTGGGGCCGCGAGGAGCTCGAGGTCTGCAGCATCTGCGGCAACGCCGTCACCGTGTGAGCCCCGAGGTGCACGCTCCTGTCGCCTGCGGGGGCCCGGGCCGACAGGAGCGTGCACCTCGTCGGAGGCGCGCACACGGCACCTGCACGCTCCTGTCGCCTGCGGCGATCTGGAGCGACGAGAGCGTGCATCTCGCCGATGCGGGCGGGCGGCGCGACATCCCGGCGACGCAGAGGGGCCGGGTCCCCCCAAGGAACCCGGCCCCCGTCTCGGTGCCGTCTGGCGTCAGACCTCAGACCCCGTAGTAGAGCTCGAACTCGAACGGGTGCGGTCGCAGCGCCATCGGCAGGATCTCGGTCTCGCGCTTCATCGCGATCCACGTGTCGATGAGGTCCTTCGTGAACACGTTGCCCTCGAGCAGGAACTCGTGGTCCTGCTCGAGCGCGACGAGCGCCTCCTCGAGCGTGCCGGGCACCTGGGGGATGTCCTTCGCCTCCTCGGGCGGCAGCTCGTAGAGGTCCTTGTCGACGGGCTCGTGCGGCTCGATGCGGTTCTTGATGCCGTCGAGGCCGGCCATCATCTGCGCCGCGAACGCGAGGTAGGGGTTCGACGCCGCGTCGGGGGCGCGGAACTCGATGCGCTTCGCCTTCGGGTTGGAGCCCGTGATCGGGATGCGGATGGCCGCCGAGCGGTTGCCGGCCGAGTAGACGAGGTTGACCGGTGCCTCGAAGCCCTTGACGAGGCGACGGTAGGAGTTGATCGACGGGTTCGTGAACGCGAGCACGGCGGGCGCGTGGGCGAGCAGGCCGCCGATGTACCAGCGAGCGACGTCGGAGAGGTTGCCGTAGCCGTTCTCGTCGAAGAAGAGCGGCGTGCCGTCGAGCCACAGCGACTGGTGCGTGTGCATGCCCGAGCCGTTGTCGCCGAAGAGCGGCTTCGGCATGAACGTCGCCGTCTTGCCCCACTGCTCGGCGGTGTTCTTGATGATGTACTTGAAGGCGAGGACCTCGTCGGCCGCCTTCACCATCGTGTTGAAGCGGTAGTTGATCTCGGCCTGGCCGCCCGTGCCCACCTCGTGGTGGCTGCGCTCGACCTGCAGGCCGATGCCCTCGAGCTTCAGCACCATGTCGTCGCGCAGGTCGGCCTGCTTGTCGACGGGGGAGACCGGGAAGTAGCCGCCCTTGTAGGGCGTCTTGTTGGCGAGGTTGCCGCCCTCCTCGACGCGACCGGTGTTCCAGGCGCCCTCCTCGGAGTCGACGACGTGGAACGACTGGTTCTGCGTCACCGAGTAGCGCACGTCGTCGAAGACGTAGAACTCGGCCTCGGCGGCGAAGAAGGCGGTGTCGGCGATGCCGGTGGAGGCGAGGTACTGCTCCGCCTTGTGCGCGACCTGACGGGGGTCGCGGTGGTAGATCTCGCCCGTGCGCGGGTTGTAGATGTCGAAGATCATCACGAGCGTCTTGTTGTCGCGGAACGGGTCGATGTACGCCGTCGTCACATCGGGGATGAGCTGCATGTCGGACTCGTGGATGTTCGCGAAGCCCCGGATGGAGGAGCCGTCGAACAGCTGGCCGACGGTGAAGAACTCCTCGTCGACGGTGGAGGCGGGGATGTTGAAGTGCTGCTGCACGCCCGGCAGGTCCGTGAAGCGGATGTCGAGGAAGAGCACCTCCTCGTCCTTGATGTAGGCGAGGACCTCGGACGAATCCTTGAACATGGTGCTCCTTGAACTGCGTTGGGGGTGGGCGAATGCCGTGCCGTCGACGCTACGCAGGAGCCGTTGCCCGCCGGTGACGCCGATGTTTCGGCCGTGTTACGTCAGCGCGGGCGACCGGGGCGCACGCGGCGCGGGTCGATGCCCTTCGGGATCGGGAGGGTCGACTGCCCGAGCGACGTGAGCCGGTTGGCGACCGCCATCACCTCGGCGCGGCTGAGGGTGCGCTTCAGGCGCCGCATCGCGCGTGTGAGCTTGCGCAGCTCGAGCTTGGAGTCCGGCCCGATCGAGATCACGTGGATGGGCACGTTCGGCACGATGCGCTTGACCTTGCGCTTCTCCTCCGAGACGAGTCGGGCGACGCGCTCCTGCGGGCCCTCGGCGATGAGCACGACGCCGGGCTTGCCCACGGCGCGGTAGACGGCGTCCTGCGTGCGCGGGTTCACGCCCACGGGCATCTCGCTCGTGTTCCAGTTGCCGCGCAGGCCGTTCTTGAGCACCGCGCCGACCGCTCCGGGTCGGCCCTCGATCTGCGCGAACGCGATCTTCTCGGCGCGCCACGTGAGCGTCATCATCATGAGCATCAGGCCGATGAGCACACCGCTGATGATCCAGAGGACGAGGAACAGCGGGTCCTGCCGGAAGGCGATCGCCAGCACCGTGACGAGCACGATGGGTCCGAGCAGGGCGAGCAGCAGCAGCGGCAGCGCGGCCCGGTCGTTCTTGCGGGTCATCTGGAAGATCGACCACATCGTCTTGAGCCTGCCGGGCTCCTTCTCGGTGTCGCGTGCCATGGGGAAAGGATACCGGGGCCCGGGGGGCTCGCTCTCCACAGGCGCGCTCCCTCGCACGCCGGATCCGCGGCCGCCGGTGGCATGGTCGCCGACGTGGACGACGACACCGGCGACGACACCGGCGACGACACCGGCGACGACAGCGCCGCGACCATCGCGGGGCACCCGCTCGTGCGCGCGCTGCGTCGCGACGCGACCCGCGAGGTCTGGGTGGCCTCGGACGCATCCGGCCGCGGGGTCGAGCTGCATCGCAGCCAGCCCGGTGCGGAGGCGCCCCTCGCGAGGGAGGTGGAGGCGCTGCTGCTGGCCGACCACGCGCACCTCGTGCCCATCCTCGACGTCGCGACGGATGCGGGGGTCGTCATCGTGCGCCCGCTGCTGCCGCTCGAGCTCGCCGGCTGGCTGCTCGAGCGCGGCTCGCCGCAGCCGGGCGAGGCGGTCACGGCGCTCGCCCCGATCGCGGCCGCGCTCGGCGCCCTGCACGCGGTGGGCGCAGCGCTCGGCGGCATGAGCGCTCAGCAGGTGCGGCTCGACGCCGACGGCGCCCCGCTGCTGCTCGGCGAGGGGGCATGCGTCGAGACGGCTCGGCCGTCGCCCGCGTGGCGCGAGGCGAGCCCGGCGGTCGCAGCCGACGCGGCCGGGTGGCGCGCGCTCGCCGAGACCGTGCTGGAGGCGAGCGGGACCGAGCTCCCGGAGCCCGTCGAGCGGGCGCTCGAGGCGCACGACCTCTCGGCGGCGGGGGAGGCGCTGCTGGCCGCCCGGCCAGCGCTGCCGCTCGCGCTCGAACCGGCCGCGTCGACGGCGCCGCCCGTCGGAGCACGACTGCGGCAGCGGGAGCGCACCGCCGCCGCGGATGCCTGGGCGCGGATCGCGGTGGTGCTCGACCGGCTCGTCGCGCGGATCCCGACGCTGCGCGTGCCGCTCCGCGACGTGCGGCCCCGATACTGGGCGGTCGCTGGAGTCGGGGCCGCCGCGGTCGCTGTCGCGGTGCTGCTGCTGCCGCAGGGCGCGGATGCGCAGGACTCGGGCGCGGCGGCAACCGGCGCGGTGGAGCGCAGCGCCGCACCTGCTGCGGGCGGATCCGGCACGCCTGCCCCGTCGGCCGCGCCTCCGCCGGCCGCATCGCCGCTCGCCGCACCCGCCGCATCCGAGGCGCCGCCGACGACGGACGATCCCGTCGCGGGGGCCGCGCTGCTGCTCGCGGAGCGGGAGGCATGCCTCGACGCGGACGACGCCGCGTGCCTCGTCGGGCTCCACGAGCCCGAGAGCCCGCAGCTGACCGCGGAGCAGCCGTGGCGGATGCCCGCGGACGGGCGGCTCGAGCTCGTGCAGCGGCTCGGCGACGCGTGGCTGCTGCGCGTGGTCTCCGACGACGAACCGGCCTCGGTGCTCGTGATGAGCTCCGAGGCCGGTTGGACGCTGCGCGATGCGTGGTCTGGCTAGACCTCGAAGGCGCCCGACTCGAGCCGGGCCTTCACCTGGCCGAGGTAGCGCGCCGCGTCGGCGCCGTCGATGATGCGGTGGTCGTACGACAGGGCGAGGAACACCATCGAGCGGATGGCGATCGAGTCCTGTCCGTCGGCCTGCACGACGACCGGGCGCTTGACGACCGTGCCGACGCCCAGGATCGCGCGCTGCGGCTGGAACACCACGGGCGTGTCGAACAGCGCGCCGCGCGAGCCCGTGTTCGTCAGCGTGAAGGTGCCGCCGGCGAGCTCGTCCGGCGTCAGCTTGTTGTCGCGCGTGCGCTGGGCGAGATCGGCGATCTCGGCCGTCAGCTCACGGATGCTCTTCGAGGCCGCGTCGCGGATGACCGGGGTCAGCAGGCCCCGCTCGGTGTCGACCGCCATCGCGAGGTTCTCGGTGTCGGGGTAGGTGATCTGCTCCCCGTCGTCCGTCGCGTTGATGAGCGGGTGCGACTTGAGCGCCTCGACGGCGGCCTGCGTGAAGAAGGGCAGGAAGGTGAGCTTCTGGCCCGTCTCCTGCTGGAAGGCGGCCTTCTTGGCCTCGCGCAGCTGCGCGACCTTCGTCACGTCGACCTCGACGACGGTCGTGAGCTGCGCGAGCGTCTGCATCGACTCGACGGCGCGCTTCGCGACGACCTTGCGCAGTCGCGACATCTTCGCGGTCGTGCCGCGCAGCGGCGAGACCTCGACCTCGGCGGGCGCGGCTGCCTGCGCGCCATCGGCGGCGGGCGCCTGCGCGGCCGCCTCGGCGGCGGCCACCACGTCCTCCTTGCGGATGCGGCCGCCCACGCCCGTGCCGGTCAGGGACGCCAGGTCGACGCCCTTCTCGTTCGCGAGCTTGCGCACGATCGGCGTGACGTACGGCGTGCCGGACGCCGCGGGCGCCGACGGAGCCGCCTGGGGAGCGGGCGCCGCCTGCGCGGGTGCCGACTGCGCGGGAGCGGGTGCTGCGGGCGCTGCCGGGGCCTTGGGCTGCACCGGGGCCGCGGGTGCCTCCTGCTTCGGTGCCTCCTGCTTGGGGGCCTCCTGCTTGGGCGCCTCCTGCTTCGGGGCCTCCTCGGCAGCGTCGTCCTTCGCGGGCTCGGGCTGGTCGACCGAGGGCTGGGCGGGTGCGGGCTGCGCTGCCGGAGCCGCCTCCTGCGCCTGCGCGCTGCCCTGCGCCTGCTGCTCCTCGGAGGGCTCGTCGGCCGCGGGCGCGTCCCCGGCCCCGCCGACGCGCGCGATGACCGCGCCGACGTCGACGGTGTCGTCCTCGGCGGCGAGGATCTCGGTGATCGTGCCGGCGACGGGCGACGGCACCTCGGTGTCGACCTTGTCGGTCGAGACCTCGACGATGGGCTCGTCGACGGCGACCTCGTCGCCCACGGCCTTGAGCCAGCGCGTGATCGTGCCCTCGGTGACGCTCTCGCCGAGCGCGGGGAGGGTGATGTCCGTGCCGCCGCCGGCTGCCGGCTTCGTGCCGGCCTCGGGCGCCGGCTGCGGCTCATCCTGCTGCGGCTCGTCCTGCTGCTCGGCCTGTGCCGCCTGCTGGTCGGCCTCCTGCGAGGGGGAGTCCTGCGCCTCGGCGGCCGACTCGTCGTCGGCCTCCTGGTCGGCCTCGCTGTCGGTGCCGGCGGTCGCGACCTCGGCGTCGGGGGCGTCCTCCGCGGGCGCCTCCTTTGCGGCGTCCTGCGCGGGAGCGGCACCTGCGTCGCCGACGCGCGCGATCACGGCGCCGACGTCGACGGTGTCGTCCTCGGCGGCGAGGATCTCGGTGATCGTGCCGGCGACGGGCGACGGCACCTCGGTGTCGACCTTGTCGGTCGAGACCTCGACGATGGGCTCGTCGACGGCGACCTCGTCGCCCACCGCCTTGAGCCAGCGCGTGATCGTGCCCTCGGTGACGCTCTCGCCCAGTGCGGGGAGCTGGATGTCAGTCATGCTTCGTGTCTCCTGTGGCTGTCGATCAGATGGCGTGCAGCGGCGTGCCCGCGAGCTTCAGCATGGTCTCGCCGAGCGCCTCGTGCTGCGTGGGGTGCGCGTGGATGAGCTGCGAGACGTCCTCGGGGTACGCCTCCCAGTTCACGATCAGCTGGGCTTCGCCGATGAGCTCGCCGACGCGGCGGCCGATCATGTGCACGCCGACGACGGGGCCGTCCTTGACGCGCACGGCCTTGACCGAGCCGCTCGTGCCGACGATCTCGCTCTTCGCGTTGCCGCCGAGCGAGTACTCGTAGGTCTCGATCCGGTCGTCGCCGAACTGCTCCTTGGCCTTCGCCTCGGTGTAGCCGACGGATGCGACCTCGGGGTCGGAGTAGGTGACCTTGGGGATGTTGACGTCGGCGACCGGTCGCGGCTCGAGGCCCGCGATCTGCTCGGCGGCGAAGATGCCCTGCTGGTAGCCGCGGTGCGCGAGCTGCAGGCCGGGCACGATGTCGCCGACCGCGTAGACGCCGGGCACGGAGGTCTGGAGGCGCTCGTCGACCGTGACGAAGCCGCGGTCGAGGGCGATGCCGGCCTCCTCGTAGCCGAGGTCGGCCGTGACGGGGCCGCGGCCGACGGCGACGAGCAGCAGGTCGGCGTCGATCGTCTCGCCGGTCTCGAGCGAGACGTGCACGCCCGACTCGTCCTGCGTGACGCCCGAGAAGCGTGCGCCCAGCTTGAACTGGATGCCGCGCTTCTTGTACGCGCGCTCGAACTGCTTCGAGATCGACTCCTCCTCGTTCGGGACGAGGTGGGGGAGGCCCTCGATGATCGTGACCTCGACGCCGAACGAGCGCCAGACGCTCGCGAACTCGACGCCGATGACGCCGCCGCCGAGGATCGCGACGCGCTGCGGGATCCAGTCGAGCTGCAGCGCCTGCTCGCTCGTGATGACGTTGCCGGTGATCTCGAGCCCGGGCAGCGACTTCGGGGAGGAGCCGGTCGCGAGCACGATGCTGCCGCCGGTGAGCGTCTGCTCGCCGACCTGCACGGTCGTGGGCGACGTGAGCCTGCCCTCGCCGGCGAAGACCTCGATGCCCTTGCTCTTGATGAGGCCCTGCAGGCCCTTGAACTTCTTCGCGACGATGCCCTCGCGGAACGCGGTCACGCGCTCGATGTCGATCCCATGCAGCTCGGCCCGGACGCCCGCTTCCTCGGAGTCCCGCACGACGTCGGCGACCTCCGCGGAGTGCAGCATCGCCTTTGTCGGGATGCAGCCCTTGTGGAGGCATGTGCCGCCGAGCTTGTCCTTCTCGACGATCGCGACGGTCTTGCCGAGCTGCACGGCGCGCAGCGCGACGGCGTAGCCCGCGCTGCCTCCGCCCAGGACGACGATGTCAAAGCTCTGATCGGACACGCAGTCGCTCCTTATGAGTCTTCATTGCCGCACGGTGGTGCGGCGGTGCACGGCAGTTCTTGCCCGTCCCAGCCTAGTCGGATGCTCCTGTGCGGCGGGTCGGTCGCCACGAGCCGGGCGCGGACCGCCCGGCCGCCGCGCCTCAGTCGGCGGAGCGCGCCATCAGTGCGAGGGTCTGGATGAGCCCGCGCACGGTGACGCCCGTCGCGCCGGAGGGCGTGTGCCCGAAGGGCGAGCCGGTGTTCGTCGAGGGGCCGGCGATGTCGAGGTGCGCCCACGGGATGGGAGCCCCGGCGCGCTCGCCGACGAACTCCGCGAGGAACGCCGCGGCGAGCAGCATGCCGCCGGCGCGGTTGCCGACCTTCGCGTTCATGAGGTCGGCGACGTCGGAGTCGAGCATCGCCCGCATCTCCTCCGGGATCGGCATCGGCCACAGCTGCTCGCCGGCCGCGCGCGATGCCGTCACCACCGCATCCACGAGGGCGCCGTCGTTGCCCATGATGGCGCTCACCCGGTCGCCGAGGGCGACCTGCTGCGCGCCGGTGAGGGTCGCGACGTCGATGATCGCGTCCGGCTGCGCCTCACTCGCGAGCACGAGGCCGTCCGCCATCACGAGCCGGCCCTCCGCGTCGGTGTTCGTCACCTCGACGGTCGTGCCGCCGCGCATCGTGAGCACGTCGTCGGGGCGGATGGAGGTCGACGAGACGAGGTTCTCGGCGAGGCACAGGTGGGCGGTCACGCGGATCGGCAGCTGCAGCGCTGCGGCGGCGACGGTCACGGCGTAGACGGTCGCGGCCCCCGTCATGTCGTACTTCATGTGCTGCATCGACGCGGCGGGCTTGAGCGAGAGGCCGCCCGAGTCGAACGTGATGCCCTTGCCGACCAGCACGACGTGGCGGCTCGCGCCCTCCGGCGCGTGCTCGACCGTGACGAGCCGCGGCGGGCGGCTCGACCCCTGGCCGACGCCGAGGATGCCGCCGAAGCCCTCGCGGCGCAGGCGCTCCTCGTCGCGCACGACGACCGTCAGGCCTGCCTCGGGCGCCTCGGCCGCCACGCGGTCGGCGAAGTGGACGGGGCTGAGCAGGTTGGGCGGCGTGTTCGCGAGGTCGCGCGTCGTCCAGACGGCCCGCGCCGCGATCGTCGCGTCGGTGACGACCGATGCGGAGACGTCGGCGGCGCCGGCGACGACGGCGATCTCGCAGATGCGGGGCGCCTCGTCGCGCTTGAGCCCGGTGAAGCGGTAGGCGCCGAGCGCTGCGCCCTCGAGCACGGCGCGCACGTCCTCGCTCGACTCCACCGGCAGGGCGAGCGCGATGGAGGGCACGTCGCGCAGCGAGCGCACCGCGGCACCCGCGACCTCGCGGAGGCGCGTGGGCGTCACGTCGTCGCCGAGGCCCGCGAAGGCGACCCGGCGGCCGTCCACGACGGCGCGCACCACCTGCTCGCGCTTCCCGGTGACGCCGAGCGCGGCCAGGAGCTCGGCATCGAAGCCGGGCGACTCCGGGGTCTCGCCGGCGCGCACGCCGTGCACGACGAGCTCGGCCGTCGCGTCGTCGGTGCTGGCGATGATGGACAGTGCGGGGATGGACATGGGTCACGAGGATACCGGCGTCGGCGGATCGGGCCTGCGGCTGCGGCGTCGGAGCGATCACTAGGCTGGGGACGTGTTCGATCCGCGCGAGCTGACCCAGTCCCTCGAGGACCTCGATACGGTCCCGCACGGGCTCGACCTGGTCATCGCCATCCACGGCTTCGTCGACGCGGGCGCTGCCGCGGAGGCCGCGGCAGCCGCGATCCTCGACACGCTGCCGCACCGCAGCATCGTGGAGTTCGACACCGACCTCCTCATCGACCACCGGTCGCGCCGACCGCGCATCCTCTTCAACGAGGACAAGATCGAGGAGTACCTGCCGCACTCGCTCACCATGCTCGTCGTCGAGGACGACGCGGGCGTGCCGTTCCTGCTGCTGACCGGGCCCGAGCCCGACTGGATGTGGGAGCGGTTCACGGACGCGCTGCTCGACCTCATCGAGCTGCTCGGCGTCGCGTCGACCACGATCATCACGTCGATCGGGATGCCCGTGCCGCACACGCGCCCGCTCGTCTCGACCGTCTCGGGCAACCGCGCGGAGCTCATCGAGCAGTACTCCGCGTGGCGGCCGGTCTCGCAGGTGCCGGGATCCGTCATCCACCGCATCGAGCACCGGCTGCACCCGATCGCGCCGGTCGTGACCTTCACCGTGCTCGTGCCGCACTACGTCGGCGAGTCGGGCTCGGCAGGCCCCGCGCTCGCAGCGCTCGAGGGCGTGACGAGCGCGACGTCGCTCGCGTTCCGCACCGAGGAGCTGCGCCAGGCAGATCGCGAGTTCCAGCAGCTCGTCGCGCAGCAGATGGAGACGAACGAGGAGCTGCAGCGCATCGTGCTCACGCTCGAGGCGCGCTACGACGCGTTCATGGCGCAGTCGTCGGTGCGCTCGCCGCTCACCGACGAGGACGGGGCGCTGCCGAGCGCCGACGAGATCGCCGAGGAGCTCGAGCGCTACCTCCAGCAGCGGCGCCGCCCCGGAGCGGACCCGCTCGGATGAACAGCGCCCGCTCCTGGTTCGTCTGGGGCGCGGGCGCGATCGCGTACATGATCGCGATCCTCCACCGCTCCTCGCTCGGCGTCGCGGGGCCCGCGGCGGCGGAGCGCTTCGAGGTGCAGGCGACCCTGCTGTCGACCCTGGGCGCCGTGCAGGTGGGCGTGTACGCCGCCATGCAGATCCCCGTGGGCGTGCTGCTCGATCGCTACGGCCCGCGCATCCTCATCGCGAGCGGCGCCGCCGTGATGGTCGGCGGTCAGACGATGGTCGCCGTCGCCGAGGAGCTGCCGCTCGCGATCGCGGGGCGCATGCTGCTGGGCATCGGTGACGCCGCGACCTTCATCTCGGTGATCCGGCTGCAGTCGGGGTGGTTCCGCGGGCCGATCGTCGCGCAGATGTCGCAGTGGACGGCCACGACGGGTCAGCTCGGGCAGCTGCTCTCGGTCGTGCCGTTCGCGTGGTTGCTCCACCAGGTCGGCTGGACGCTGTCGTTCGGATCGCTGGCCGTCCTCGGCGCGGTCGCCTTCGTGCTCGTGCTCGTCGTGGTCTTCGACGCCCCGAGGGGCGGGGCTCCCGCGACCGGCTCGATCGACGTGCCGGAGGGCTGGTGGCCGCGGCTGCGCAGCGCCATCCGGCAGCCGGGCACGCGCCTCGGCTTCTGGACGCACTTCTCGCTGCTCGGCTCGACGAACGTCTTCCTGCTGCTGTGGGGCTACCCGATGCTCGTCGAGGGGCTCGGCTACGCGCGCGGCGAGGCGGCGGGGCTCATGGCCGTCATCGTGGGCACGGGCATGGTCTTCGGCCCGATCGTGGGGATCGCGACGGCGCGCTTCCCGCTCCGGCGGTCGACCCTCGTGCTGGCGATCGTCGGCATCGTCGTCGCGACCTGGACCGTCGTGCTCGTCTGGCCCGGGCATCCGCCCGACTGGCTCGTCGTCGTCCTCGTCGTCGTGCTCGGCATCGCGGGTCCCGGCTCGACGGTCGGCTTCGACTTCGCGCGCACGTTCAACCCGCTGCGGATCCTCGGCTCGGCGAACGGCTTCGTCAACGTCGGCGGCTTCATGGCGTCGTTCGCGCTCATGCCCGCGATCGGCATCATCCTCGATGCCGTGCACTCCGTGCGGACGGCGGGCGGCGAAGCCGTCGGCGTCTACGACTGGGAGGGCTTCCGCATCGCGCTCGCCTCGCAGCTCGTCGTGCTCGCGTTCGGCTTCGTCATGATCGTGCGGATGCGCCGCATCACCCGCTCGCGCATGCGCGAGGAGGGCATCGAGGTCGCGCCGGTGTGGACCGCGGTGGCGAAGTGGATGCGCGACCGCAAGTCCTGAGGAGCCCTCGACCTCCCGGTGCGCAAGACCTGGGAATGCCTATGCCATACGCGGCGCTATACTGTCAAGACCGACCCAGTCGAGACCGTGCGAGCGTCGCGGACTTGACTTGGGTCATTCGACTGCCCCGAAGCCTGGGCGCCCGAGATCTGCGGAGGACGCATGCCAGCCAAGGAAACGACCACGACAGCACGTCGAACCTCGACGAAGGCCGCTGCTGCGACTGACGCCGCGTCGACGGACGCCGCGCCCGCGGAGGCGACGACCGCTGCGGCGAAGGCGCCTGCGGCGGCGAAGACCACCGCCGCGAAGGCCGCTGCTGCCAAGACCACGGCCGCGAAGACGACGGCTGCGAAGACGACGGCGGCCAAGACGACCGCCGCCAAGACGACGACGGCGAAGACCACCGCTGCCAAGGCCACGGCCGCGAAGACGGCCGCGGCGAAGAAGGCAGCAGCCGCCGGCGGGACCGGTCCTGCCGCCACGAAGCCCGCCGCCGCCCGCGGAGGCCGCCGCAAGGCCGCTGCCGCCGAGCCCGAGGCCGAGGAGGCCACGGAGGAGCCGGAGGAGGCCGAGGAGGAGGAGACGGTCCACGTCGAGAAGCTCCCGACCGGCGCCATGCGCCTCTCGGGCGACGACGACGAGCCGCCGTCGACGGCCATCACCGGCGCCACGGCCGACCCGGTCAAGGACTACCTCAAGCAGATCGGCAAGGTCGCGCTGCTCAACGCCGAGCAGGAGGTCGACCTCGCGATGCGCATCGAGGCCGGTCTGTTCGCCGAGGAGCGGCTCTCGCTCGAGCCCGACCTCGACTGGCAGCTCAAGCGCGACCTCACGCGCATCGCGCGCGACGGCCAGCGCGCGAAGAGCCACCTGCTGGGCGCGAACCTGCGCCTCGTGGTCTCGCTCGCGAAGCGCTACACCGGCCGCGGCATGCAGTTCCTGGACCTCATCCAGGAGGGCAACCTCGGTCTCATCCGCGCGGTCGAGAAGTTCGACTACACCAAGGGCTTCAAGTTCTCGACCTACGCGACGTGGTGGATCCGCCAGGCGATCACGCGCGCCATGGCCGACCAGGCCCGCACGATCCGCATCCCCGTGCACATGGTCGAGGTCATCAACAAGCTCGCCCGCGTGCAGCGGCAGATGCTGCAGGACCTCGGTCGCGAGCCGAGCCCCGAGGAGCTCGCGCGCGAGCTGGACATGACCCCCGAGAAGGTCATCGAGGTGCAGAAGTACGGCCGCGAGCCCATCTCGCTGCACACGCCCCTCGGCGAGGACGGCGACAGCGAGTTCGGCGACCTCATCGAGGACACCGAGGCGGTCGTGCCCGCCGACGCCGTCGGCTTCACGATGCTGCAGCGCCAGCTCGAGTCGCTGCTCGACTCGCTCTCGGAGCGTGAGGCGGGCGTGATCCGCATGCGCTTCGGCCTGGGCGACGGCATGCCGAAGACGCTCGACCAGATCGGCGACACGTTCGGCGTCACGCGCGAGCGGATCCGGCAGATCGAGTCGAAGACGATGGCCAAGCTGCGCCACCCGTCGCGGTCGCAGCAGCTGCGCGACTACCTGGAGTGATCCCGGACCGGCTCGCCGGACCGCTGCACGACGAAGGCCGCTCGCCCGCGCGAGCGGCCTTCGTCGGCTCCGCGAGCCGACGCGTGTCGCCGCGGGATCGTTCGTCGTTCTAAGATGGGCTATTACCCCCGAGAAGGAGCGCTCATGCCTCGACCCCGCACCACCGCGTCCCGCCTGGCGCCGATCGCAGCCATCGCCGCCGCATCCGTCGCCCTCGTAGGCTGCTCCGCGTCCGGTGGACCTGCCGCGAGCGGCGAGGCCGAGCCCTCGACGGGCCTGACCATCGAGCAGGTCCAGGAGGCGGGCACGCTGGTCGTCGGCACCGAGGGCACCTACTCGCCGTTCTCGTTCCACGAGGGCGGCGCCGGCGAGCTCACCGGCTATGACGTCGAGATCATCACCGCGGTCGCCGAGGAGCTCGGCGTCGAGGTGGAGTTCGTCGAGACCCAGTGGGACGCGATCTTCGCCGCGCTCGACGCCGGTCGCGTCGATGTCATCGCCAACCAGGTGTCGATCACTCCGGAGCGACTCGAGCGCTACCTCTTCAGCGAGCCGTACACGTACTCGCCCGGCGTGCTCATCGTCGCCGAGGGCAGCGACATCGCGTCCTTCGACGACCTCACGGGCCGCACGAGCGCGCAGTCGCTCACGAGCAACTGGGCCGAGATCGCGAGCGAGGCGGGCGCCGACGTCGAGGAGGTCGAAGGGTTCGCGCAGGCCGCCGAGCTGCTGCGCACGGGCCGCGTCGACGCGACGATCAACGACCGGCTCACCTACCTCGACTACGTGCAGGCGCAGGGCGGCGAGACGGGGCTCGTCGACGTCGCCGAGACCGAGGAGACGAGCGAGAACGCGCTCGCGTTCCGCGCGGGCAGCGAGTCGCTCGTGTCCGCGGTCGACGAGGCGCTCGCCTCGCTCGCCGCGGACGGCACGCTCGCCGAGATCTCGGCGCGCTACTTCGGCGAGGACGTCTCGCAGCCGTGACGCGGCCCCGCTCTGCCCTCGCGGCCCCGGCGCTCGCCGGGGCCGCGTCGGTGCGCGCGGCGACCCGTAGGCTCGCCGCGTGAACTGGCAGCTGATCCTCGAGTCGATCGGGCCGATCGCGCTCGGGGCGGTGGCCGGCACCATCCCGCTGGCGGCGGCGTCGTTCGTGCTCGGCCTGCTCATCGCGATCGGGCTGGCGCTCGCCCGCATCTCCGGCATCAGGTGGCTGTCGGGCATCGCGCGGGCCTACATCTCGGCGATCCGCGGCACGCCGCTGCTCGTCCAGCTGTTCGTGATCTTCTACGGCATGCCGCAGATCGGCATCACGCTCGATCCTTGGCCGAGCGCCATCATCGCGCTGTCGATGAACGTCGGCGGCTACGCGGCCGAGATCATCCGGGCCGCGATCCTGTCGATCCCGCGCGGGCAGTGGGAGGCAGCGTCGATGATCGGCATGTCGCGCGGCCAGTCGCTCTGGCGGATCGTGCTGCCGCAGGCGGCACGGGTGTCGGTGCCGCCGCTGTCGAACACGCTCATCTCGCTCGTGAAGGACACGTCGCTGGCCTCGGTCATCACCATGACCGAGCTCTTCCGGGTCGCGCAGCGCATCGCGGCGCCGAGCGGCGAGTTCCTCACGATCTACATCGTCGCGGCCGCGGTCTACTGGGTCATCTGCCTGGTGCTGGCCGGCGGCCAGGACCGCCTCGAGCAGAAGCTGGATCGCTATGCCGTCTGACCTGCTGCTCTCCGCCCGCGGCCTGCACAAGTCGTTCGGCGACAACCACGTGCTGCGCGGCGTCGACCTCGACATCGCGCCCGGCACCGTGCACGCGCTCATCGGGCCGTCCGGCTCGGGCAAGACGACCGTGCTCCGGTCCCTCAACGGGCTCGAGACGCCCGAGGCGGGCACGCTGCGCATCGGCGACCTCGAGCTCGACCTCGCGCGGCCCCGCACCGGCCGCGAGCGCGCGGCGCTGCACCGCGCATCCGCCATGGTGTTCCAGCAGCACCACCTGTTCCCGCACCTCACGGTGCTCGGCAACGTGACGATCGGGCCGATCCGCGTGCAGGGCCGCGGTCGTGACGAGGCGATGGCTGACGGCCTCGCGCTGCTCGACCGCGTCGGCCTGCGCGAGAAGGCGGACGCGTACCCGTCGTCGCTCTCGGGCGGCCAGCAGCAGCGCGTCGGCATCGTCCGCGCGCTCGCGCTGCAGCCGTCGATGCTGCTGTTCGACGAGCCGACGTCGTCGCTCGACCCCGAGCTCGTCGGCGAGGTGCTCGCGGTCATGACCGAGCTCGCCGGCGAGGGCTGGACGATGGCGGTCGTCACGCACGAGCTCGGCTTCGCGCGCGAGGTGGCCGACGAGGTGTCGTTCTTCGACGAAGGGGTCGTCGTCGAGCGAGGCTCGCCCGACGAGGTGTTCGGGGCGCCGCGCGAGGAGCGCACCCGTCGCTTCCTGCAGCGGCTGCAGGGTCCGTTCGGCCGCTGACCGACGCCGCCGCAAACGCGGAAGCGGCCCGCCCCTCGAGGGGGCGGGCCGCTGCCGTGGTCAGTGCGCGATCATCGCGCGGAGCTCAACGCGCGGAGCTCAACGCTCGGAGCTCAACGCTCCTGGAGCTTGGCCGACTCGTCGTGCCACACCTTGGCGAGCGGCTGCATGGCCTCGCGGTGCTTCGCCGCGTGGTGCGCGCAGAAGAGCAGCGTGCCGCTCTCCATCGTTGCGCGGACGTACGCCTGGGCGCCGCAGCTGTCGCAGCGGTCGAGCCCGCTGAGCGGGGCGTCTGGCTGCTCGATCTCGAGCGTCGTGGTCTGGGTGTCGTTCACGGTGCCCTCCTTCTTCCGTCCGGGCTCCATCGTGGCACGTCCTCGCCGTGAATCCGTGCCAATCGTGTAACGGTTCGCCAGCGGCGCAACCCACAGGGTGCCGCGCGCCCTGCCGGCCGTCGTGGGCCCGCCGCCCTAGGCTGGCAGGCGCGGCATCCGGCGGCGGGGTCGCGACACGCTTGGAATGGGGGACCGTTGGCTCAGCCGGCATCCGACTACTCGGCACGGCACCTGACGGTGCTCGAGGGTCTCGAGGCGGTGCGGAAGCGCCCGGGCATGTACATCGGCTCGACGGACTCGCGCGGGCTCATGCACTGCCTGTGGGAGATCATCGACAACTCCGTCGACGAGGCGCTCGGCGGGCACGGCAGCGAGATCGTGGTCGTGCTGCACGCCGACGGCTCCGTCGAGGTGCGCGACCGCGCCCGAGGGCTGCCGATCGACATCGAGCCCCGCACCGGGCTCTCCGGCGTCGAGGTCATCTTCACGAAGCTGCACGCGGGCGGCAAGTTCGGCGGCGGCGCGTACAAGTCCTCCGGCGGCCTCCACGGTGTCGGCGCATCCGTCGTCAACGCCCTCTCGGAACGGCTCGACGTGGAGGTCGACCGCGACGGCGCCACCTGGGCGATGTCGTTCCACCGCGGCGAGCCCGGCGAGTTCCTCGACTCCGGGGAGCCCTCGCCGACCGCGACCTTCCTGCCGTTCACGGATGCGTCGCACCTGCGCCGCACGGCCAAGGTCGCGAAGGGCGTCACCGGCACGCGCGTGCGCTACTGGGCCGACCCGCAGGTCTTCACGAAGGGCGCCGAGTTCCTCGCGGACGAACTGGCCCGCCGAGCGCGCCAGACGGCGTTCCTCGTGCCCGGACTCTCGCTCCAGATCATCGACGACCGCGCCGACGAGCGCGTCGTGCACGACTTCAAATACGACGGCGGCATCAGCGAGTTCGTCGAGTACCTCGCGCCCGACCCCGCGCTCACCGCGACGTGGCGGCTCACCGGCGAGGGCGAGTTCCAGGAGACGATCCCGGTGCTCGACGAGGACACCGGGCACATGGTCACGCGCGAGGTGGATCGCACGTGCGAGGTCGACATCGCGCTGCGCTGGGGCACGGGGTACGACACGGTCGTGCAGACGTACGTCAACATCATCTCGACGCCGAAGGGCGGCTCCCACCTGGCCGGGTTCGAGCAGTCGCTGCTCAAGCTCATCCGCGACCAGGTCGCCGCGAACGCGCGCAAGCTCAAGGTCGGCAACGACAAGATCGAGAAGGACGACGCGCTCGCCGGGCTCTCCGCCGTCGTGACCGTGCGCCTGCCCGAGCCGCAGTTCGAGGGGCAGACGAAGGAGGTGCTCGGCACGCCCGCCGTGCGCCAGATCGTCGCGCAGGTCGTGCAGCGCGAGCTGGGGGCGATCCTCACGTCGTCGAAGCGCGACGAGAAGGCACAGGCCGGTCAGCTGCTCGAGAAGATCGTCAGCGAGATGAAGGCGCGCATCTCGGCGCGCTCGCTCAAGGAGACCGCGCGCCGCAAGACGGCGCTCGAGTCGT
This sequence comes from Actinomycetota bacterium, assembly GCA_051751085.1. GTDB lineage: Bacteria > Actinomycetota > Actinomycetes > Actinomycetales > Microbacteriaceae > Agrococcus. The sequence continues at coordinate 166,266 of JBNJKM010000006.1, forward strand.
CGTCGCTGCCGGTCAAGCTCGTCGACTGCCGCTCGAGCGACGTCGCGCAGACCGAGCTCTTCATCGTCGAGGGCGACAGCGCGCTCGGCACGGCGAAGCCCGCGCGCGACAGCGAGTTCCAGGCGATCCTGCCGATCCGAGGCAAGATCCTGAACGTGCAGAAGGCGTCGGTCGCCGACATGCTCTCGAACGCCGAGTGCGCGGCGATCATCCAGTCGATCGGCGCGGGCTCCGGCCGCTCCTTCGACATCGACGCCGCCCGCTACGGCAAGATCATCATGCTGTCGGACGCCGACGTCGACGGCGCGCACATCCGCACCCTGCTGCTCACGCTCATCCACCGCTACATGCGCCCGCTCATCGAGGAGGGCCGCGTGTTCGCGGCCGTGCCGCCGCTGCACCGCGTGCTCGTGAAGCACCGCGGCAAGCCCGACGAGGCGGTCTACACCTACTCCGATGCCGAGCTGCACCGCACGCTCACGAAGCTCAAGAAGGCCGGCAAGACCTGGCACGAGCCGCCGCAGCGCTACAAAGGCCTCGGCGAGATGGATGCCGACCAGCTCGCGGAGACGACGATGGACCGCGGCCGGCGCACCCTGCGCCGCGTGACGATCAGCGACGCGGAGCGGGCGATCGAGATCTTCGAGCTGCTCATGGGCAACGAGGTCGCGCCGCGGCGCGAGCTCATCGTGACGAGCCAGGTCGACCGCGAGCGCATCGACGCCTGATCGTGACCCGGCGGGGCTACCCCCGACCGCCCGCCGTGCGGATACTGGCGGCATGCGAGCGGCACGCGGCGTGCTGGCCGGGCTCGCGCTGATCGCGAGCCTGGCGATCAGCGCGTGCCTCCCGATGGATCCCGGCGCCGAGACCTCTCCGCCCGCCGCCGCGCCATCGTCATCCGCACCGCCGTCGACCGCGCCGCCGTCGGCGGCTCCGACGATGGTGCCGCCCGCGACGCCGTCGACGCCGCCGGCACCCTCATCCGCGGCACCCTCGCGGCCTCCGCCCTCGCCGGGCATCCCGCCGACGGCGCCAGCAGCTCCGCCGGCGCCGCCGCAGCCGCCGGCGACCGGGCTGCCGGCGGCCTGGCGGGGCATGGACCTCGAGCGCATCCCGACCGACCGCAGCGTGGTGGCGCTCACGTTCGACGGCGGCAGCTCGGATGCCTCGGTCGGGTCGATCCTCGCGACGCTCGACCGGTACGACACGCCCGCGACGTTCTTCGTCACCGGAGCGTTCGCGCGGACGTACCCGGCTCAGGTGCGCGCGATCGCCGCGGCGGGCCACCCGGTCGGCAACCACAGCGACCGCCACGACTCCTACCCGGAGCTGACTGACGTGCGCATCAGGGCCGACCTGGCCGCGGCAGAGACCTCCATCGAGGCGGCGAGCGGCAGCCCCGCGATGCCGCTGTTCCGCTTCCCGTTCGGCGCCCGAACCGACCACGACATCCGGGTGGTGAACGAAGCGGGCTACCTGCCGATCCGCTGGAGCGTCGATTCGCTCGGCTGGAAGGGCACGAGCGGCGGGCTGAGCGCGGATGCCGTGGTCGACAGGGTGGTGCGCACCGCCGTTCCCGGCCACATCGTGCTCATGCACGTGGGCGCGAATCCCGACGACGGCACGACGCTCGACGCCGACGCGCTGCCTCGCATCATCGAGCAGCTGCGGGATCGCGGCTACACGTTTGTCGACCTCGGCGACCTCGTCGGCTGACCGCCTCCTGCCCGCCGGGCGCGGGCGCGGCGGGCGCGTCAGTCGCCGAGGCGTGAGCCGATCGCGCCGATCGCGCCGTCCACCGAGACGCCGGAGCCTGCGCGAGGCGCACCGCCGGGCGGCAGCTGCCGCTGCGAGCCGTCCGTGCCGACCGCGAGCGGCGATGGGCCTGCCCACGCGAGCGCGATCCCAGCCTCGCCCTTGAGCAGCCGGTGCGCCTGCACACCGCCCGTGCCGCGCCCCTTGGGCGGGAACTCCGCGAGGTCCGAGACCTTCGCGCGCGGCTCGTCGAGCCCGGCGAGCGTCTCGGCCGGCTCCGTCACCGTCACGACCTCCGCGCCGTCGGCGACGACGCCCGCGAACCGCAGCGCGGCACCGGCCTTGAGCCCCATGCCCTTCATGCCTGCGGCACCGGGACCCTGCGGATTCACCTGGCCCGCCGGGAAGCGCAGCAGCTGCGCGTCGCTCGTGATGAGCACGATCCACTCGTCGTCGGGCGCCGGCGCGATGCCGATCACGCGGTCGCCATCCTTGAGCGCGATGACCGGCTCGCGGTCGCGATCGCGCAGCTCGCTCGGGCGGATGCGCTTCACGGTGCCCTGCGCGGTCGCGACGAGCCACGGCTCCTCGCTCGCGAGGTCGACGAGCGCCACCGCCTCCTCGCCGCGCTCGAACGCCCCGAGGTCGCGCACCTTGATGCCCGCGGTCAGGCCGATGGATGCCGGCGGCACCGACGGCAGGTCGGCGGGGGTGAGGCGCAGCACGGCACCCGAGGAGGTGACGAGCCCGAACGCGCCGCGCGTCGTCGTCGCGATGCTCGAGCGGATCGCGTCGTGGCGGCTGCGGCGCGCCGGCGCGGGGATCGGCTCGTCGCCGTCGACCCGGACGACGCGACCGGTCGCCGACAGCAGCACGCGCGTGGGCGCATCCGCGATCTCGAGCGTCGCGGCGGCCTTCGCCGCCGACGAGCGGCCCGACGTCGACTGCTGCCCGTTCGCCTCGGTGAGCAGCGAGCGCCGCGGCGTGCCGAAGCGCTCGGCGACCTCGTCGAGCTCCGATGCGACGAGCTCGTGCAGCGCTGCCTGCGTGGCGAGGATGCGCTCGAGCTCCGCGATCTGCGCGAGCAGCTCGTCGCGCTCGGTCTCGAGCTCGATGCGGCTGAACTTCGTGAGCCGTCGCAGCCGCAGCTCGAGGATGTGCTCGGCCTGCAGCTCCGACAGGTCGAAGACGTCGCGCAGCCGCCTGCGCGCCTGGTCGGTGTCGTCGGAGGTGCGGATGACCTGGATGACCTCGTCGATGTCGAGCACCGCGATGAGCAGCCCCTCGACGAGGTGCAGCCGGTCGCGGCGCTTGCGCAGCCGGAACTCGGTGCGGCGGCGGACGACGCTCACGCGGTGCTCGAGGTAGACGCGCAGCAGGTCCTTGAGGCCGAGCGTCTCGGGCACGCCCTTCACGAGCGCCACGTTGTTCATCGAGAAGCCGTCCTCGAGCGGCGTCTGGCGGTACAGCTGCTGGAGCACGGCCTCCGGGTCGAAGCCCGTCTTCACCCCGACGACGAGCCGCAGGCCGTGCTTGCGGTCGGTGAGGTCCTGCACGTCGGAGAGGCCCTGCAGCTTCTTCGCGAGCACGCCGGCCTTGATCTTCTCGATGACGCGCTCGGGGCCGACGAGGTAGGGCAGCTCGGTGAACACGATCGTGGTCTTGCGGCCCTGGCGCTCGATCGACGCCCGCGCACGGGTGCGGAACGAGCCCTTGCCGCTCTCGTAGGCCTCGCGCACGCCGTCGAGGCCGACGATGATGCCGCCGCCGGGCAGATCGGGACCGGGCACGTGCCGCATGAGATCGGCGGTGGATGCGTCGGGGTGCGCGAGCAGGTGCTTGGCCGCCTGCACGACCTCGACGAGGTTGTGCGGCGCCATGTTCGTCGCCATGCCGACCGCGATGCCGCTCGCGCCGTTGACGAGCAGGTTCGGGTAGGAGGCCGGCAGCACGTCGGGCTGCTGGTACGAGTTGTCGTAGTTGGGGACGAAGTCGACGACGTCCTCGTCGAGCCCCTCGGTGAGCGACAGGCCCGCAGCGGCGAGGCGAGCCTCCGTGTAGCGGGCGGCGGCCGGGCCGTCGTCGAGGGAGCCGAAGTTGCCGTGCCCGTCGACGAGCGGGAGCCGCAGGCTGAAGTCCTGCGCGAGGCGCACGAGCGCGTCGTAGATCGCGGAGTCGCCGTGCGGGTGCAGCTTGCCCATGACGTCGCCGACGACGCGCGCGCACTTCACGTGGCTGCGCTCGGGGCGCAGACCCATCTCCGACATCTGGAACAGGATGCGCCGCTGGACGGGCTTCAGCCCGTCGCGCGCGTCGGGCAGGGCGCGCGCATAGATCACGGAGTACGCGTACTCGAGGAACGAGTCCTGCATCTCGGCAGCGACATCGATGTCGTCGATGCGCTCGGAGACCGGGCTGGTCGAGGGCGGGGGAGGAGGCGAGGCAGTCATAGGCTGGGGGAATGCTACCGACGCGAGCGCGCGGATCCCGGAGCCTTGCCGACGTTGCGGTGAGCTCGTCGCTCGCGATGCGCGGCGAGGACAACCCGCTGCGGCTGCCGAAGGTCGCTGGCGCCATCGTCCTGCTCGCCGACGGTCTCGGGTCGGCGCAGCTCGGGCAGCGCGCCGGCCACGCGCGCACGATCGCGGGAGCACCGGGCGGCTCGATCGACTCGGGCTTCCCCTCGACGACCGCGGTGGCGCTCGCCTCGCTCACCACCGGCGAGCTCGCGGGCCGGCACGGCATCGTCGGCTACGACGCGCTCGTGCCGGGATCGGGCGTGCGCAACCAGCTGCGCGACTGGGGCGGCCCGATGGATCCCGCCGTCTGGCAGCGCGTGCCGACGGTCTTCGAGTCGATGCGGGCCGAGGGGACTCCGGCCATCGCGATCGGCGAGCCGAGGCACGCGCTCGGCGGCTTCACGGCCGCGGTGCTCCGCGGGGCGGAGTTCCGGGGCGGCCGCACGATGGCCGATCGCTTCGCGCTCGCCGCCCAGGCGGCACGCGAGCGCGCGCTCGTCTACCTCTACGTGCCAGAGCTCGACCGCGCCGGGCACGACCAGGGCTGGCAGAGCGCTGCCTGGATCGATGCGCTCGAGGAGCTCGACGGCCACACGGCCGAGCTCGCGGCCGGGCTGCGGCGCGACGTGGGCCTCATCGTCACCGCGGACCACGGGATGGTCGACGTCGACCCATCCGCCCACCGCATCGCGCCGCTCGAGCTGCTCAAGGGCATCGCGCACGTCGCGGGGGAGCCGCGCTGCCTGCAGCTGCACCTCGCCGACGGCGCGGCATCGGACGGAACGGCGGATGCGGTCGCCGACGCCTGGCGCGCCTGGATCGGCGCCGGCGCGTGGGTCGCGACGCGGCGGCAGGTCATCGACGCCGGCTGGCTCGGCGAGGTCGATGCGGATGTGGCGCCTCGGCTCGGCGATGTCTTCGTCGCCGCGCGAGGCCGCGGTGCGGTGTACCTCGACGGCGACGACCCTGCCCGCGGCATGGTGGGCCAGCACGGCTCGCTCACGGCCGACGAGCTGCGCGTGCCGCTGCGCCGCTTCGGCGCCTTCGCGCCGTAGCATGCGATCGAGGGGCGACGACGCCCGGGAGGCAGGGACGATGCCCGATCGCTCGAAGGTCGCGGCTGCGCTGGTGCTGTCCGCAGCGCTCGTCCTCTCCGGCTGCGCCGCCCGCCCCGGTCCGGCGCCCATGACGCAGGACCAGCTCGACGAGTTCTCGGCGGCCTACTCCTCGAGAGCCGCGATGACGATCGGAGAGGCCGTCGCGCTGGCGCCGGGCGGCATGGTCGGCATGATCGACGTGCGGGTGGCTGCGGGCATCGGCGCCGTCGAGGAGGTCGTCCACGGCGTGCCTCCCGAGGAGTACCACGACTGGCCCGTCGTCGGGCTCTGCATGTACGCCGACGCCGTGCCATCGATCGAGGTGGCCGCGGTGCCGCCATCGCATGCGCAGGCGTTCGCCGACGGCCCGGGTCTGGATCTCCTGTGCGACGGGCCGCCTGCGCCGATCGAGCCGTAGGCGCGCGCCGCCTCGCCTGCACCCGGCGTCCAGGTGCGGGGTACAGGATGATGCCCATCAGTCCGGGCACGCCGCCCGGTGGAGCAACCGAGAAGAGGACCCCACCATGCGCAGATGGCTCATCACGACCGTCGCCACCGCTCTCGTCGGGTTCATCGCCCGGAAGGTCGGCGAGCGCCGCGACCGCAAGCGCGGACACGGGTCGTCGCGCCGCCGCTGAGCGTGCCGCTGCGGCCCTCGCCGACGCGGACATCGCGGGCTGCTCGAGCGGCCGACTCGCTTCGAAGTGCATATGGAAGCGAGGACGCGCCCTGGACCGGATGGTGGCACGGGGCGCGTCCTCGATGAGGTGGGTCAGGGCTGGACGAAGACCTCGTCGCCGAACATGCCTGGACGGACTCGAAGGAGCGGCGTCTCGCCGTCCGGTACGAGGAACGCAGCGGAGCCCGTCGCGGAGGCTCCGGAGAAGAGCTCGTCGGCGCCGATCGAGTCGTCGAGGATCACAAGGTTGTCGTAGCTGTTGATGACGTTGCCGGCGCTCGTCACCATGTCGACGCCGACCATCGCGGCGAAGCTCGAATCCTCACCGGTGTACGTGACCGTGTACGTCACGATCTCGTAGTGCGAGCCGGCAGGAGGTGCTTCGTTGAACTGGCCTGCCGCGACCACCGCGTTGCCGTCGGCGTTGAATGCGTCGACGGTCACCGTCCACTCGTCGTTGCTGATGGTGGAGCCGACCGCCAGAGGGCTCTCGCGCGAGCCTTCGTCGCCGGCGGCGGCTTCGGGCGCGGCTGCCGGCTCCTCGGCAGCGTCGTCAGCAGGAGCCGCGGCTCCGTCTGAAGCGGGGTCGTCGGCGGGCTCGCTGACGACCGTGCTGCCCTCGCTGAAGGCCTGCTCGAAGGACGAGGCGACGACCGCGAAGAAGACGATGGCGCCGACGATCGTGCCGACGACCGAGACGATGAGCGCGGCGATGCCGAGACCCTTGCCCTTGCCGCGCTGGAAGAACGAGACGATCGACAGGATGAACGCGACGGGGAGGAGCACCCACCCGACGATGAGTGCACCCGGGATGCAGGCGAAGATGAAGCCCACGACGGCGACGATGAGTGCGATGAGCCCGATCGTGTTGCGGGTCTTCGGCGCGGGCGGCGTGGGACCGCCAGCGGCGACATGCGGCGACGGCTGGTACCCGGCCGGTGAAGCCGGCTGGTACCCGGCCGGAGCCGATGCCGCCTGGTAGGAGGGCGGCTGCTGCGACGGCTGCGACCCGGGGTACGCGGGGACAGGCTGGGGAGCGGGAGTGGACGGGTGGGGTCCTGCGGGACCATCGTGCTGGGACATGTGCTGAGTATGCATCATTTGTCCCCCCGCAGATGACATACCTCGCCCGCCCTGCAGTGCGGCGTGCGGCAGCGGACAGCTCCTGCCGCCGCTACACGACCGGAGCGGGAAGCATCACGACCTGGCGGATGGCCTTCCCGTCCGCGAGGTTGTCGAGCGCCTCGTTGAGGTCCTCGAGCGCGATCTCGCTCGTGACGAGCGCCTCGACGTTCAGCTTGCCCTCCCGCCACAGCTGCTCGTAGCGCGGGATGTCCCGCGACGGCACGGCCGAGCCGAGGTACGAGCCGATGACAGTGCGCGCCTCGGCCGTGAACGTGAGCGGCGAGAGCGAGGAGCGGGCATCCGGTCGAGGCAGCCCGACGGTCACGGTCGTGCCGCCCGGCGCCGTGAGCGCGAACGCGGTCTCGAACGCCTTCGGGTGCCCTGCGGCCTCGATCACGACCGGTGCGCGCAGCCCCTGCGCGATCGCGTCGTCGGGGGAGAGCGCGACGGCGGCGCCCAGCTGCAGCGCCGTCTCGAGCTTCGCGGGCACGGCATCCACGCCGATGACGCGTCCGAGGCCGAGCGAGACCGCGGCGAGCAGCGCCGCCATGCCGACGCCGCCGAGCCCGACGATGACGATGTCGTCGCCCTCGCGCGGCTTGCCGGCATTGATGACCGCGCCTCCACCCGTGAGCATCGCGCAGCCCAGCACCGCGGCGACCTGCGGCGGCACGTCGGCACCGACCGGCACGACCGAGCGGCGGTCGAGGACCGCGTGCGTCGCGAACGCGGAGACGCCGAGGTGGTGGTGCACGTCCGTGGCGGACGCGCCGTCGCCCTCGTGGAGCCTGCGACCGCCGCCGAGCAGCTCGCCCGCGCCGTTCGAGGCGGAGCCGCGCTCGCACGGGAGTCGGCCGTCGGTCGCGCACGCGGCGCACTCGCCGCAGCGCGGCAGGAACGTCGTGACGATGCGATCGCCCACCGCGACGTCGTCGACGCCCGGGCCGATCGCCTCGACGATGCCCGCCGCCTCGTGGCCGAGCAGCATCGGCGTCGGTCGCGGCCGCGCGCCGTCGACGACCGAGAGGTCGCTGTGGCACAGGCCGGCTGCCTCGATGCGCACGAGCAGCTCGCCGTGCCCCGGCTCGTCGAGCTCGAGCTCGACGAGCTCGAGCGGCCGCGACTCGGCGAAGGGCCGCTCCGCGCCGATCGCGCGCAGCACGGCTCCGCGGATGCGCATCAGCGGTCGTCCTGAGCCGAGCCGTCCCAGCCCTCCACCGTGCCGTCGGGGCTCGCCTCGCGCACGACGAGCGTGCAGTCCTTGCCGCCGAGGCCCTCGTCGAGCAGGCGCTGCAGCTGGTCGCGGATGAGCGTCGCCGCGGGCACCTTGACGCCGGTCGCCTCCGCGCCCGCGACGGCGAGCGCGACGTCCTTGTGGCAGAGCATGGCCGAGAACGAGGCGTCGAAGTTGTCGTTGGCAGCGGCGCCCGGCACGACACCCGGCACGGGGTACCACGTGCGGAGGGCCCATGAGTCGCCCGAGGAGACGCGCGCGACGTCGAAGAACGCCTTCGGGTCGAGACCGAGCTGCTTCGCGAGCTGCGAGCCCTCGGACATCGCCAGGATCGAGACGCCGAGCATCATGTTGTTGACGAGCTTCGCGGCGATGCCGTGGGTCGCCTCGCCGACGGCGAAGACGTTGCCGGCCATGGGCGCGACGATCTCCTTCGCGTCGGCGACGTCGCCCTCGTCACCGCCGAGCATGAAGGTGAGCGTGCCCGCCTGCGCGCCGGCCGTGCCGCCCGAGACGGGGGCGTCGACGAAGCGCAGGCCGCGCGAGCCCGCCTGGCCGTGGCACCACTGCGAGGTCTCGATGTCGACCGTCGACGTGTCGAGGATGAGCGTGCCCAGGGCTGCGTGCGCGAAGACGCCGTCGTCGCTCTCGAGCACCTGCCGCACGTGCTCGCCCTTGGGCAGGCTCAGGATCACGACCTCCGCGCCCTCGACAGCCTCGGCGATCGAGCCCACGGGGAGCACGCCGTGCTCGGCCGCGCGCTCCCGCAGCGCATCCACGACGTCGAAGCCGCGCACCTCGTGCCCCGCCGTGACGAGGTGGGAGGACATCCGGCTCCCCATGTTGCCGAGTCCGATCCAGGCGATTGACGTCATCGTCGATTCCTTCCGTAGGTGTTGCGCAACGCTATCCCGTGGATGCAGAACGGGCGGCGAGGTCGCCCCCGCCGCCCGCTCCGATCACCGGTGCTGATCGAGGATCAGAGGGTGCCCTTCTCGGCGAGCAGGCGCTCACGGTCGACGTCGTCGACATCGTGGAGCGAGATGCCCTTCGTCTCCTTGAGCGCGAGCACCGCGATGAGCGTGATGACGCACGCGGCGACGATGTAGAGCGCGACCGGGATGTAGCTGTCGAACTGGCTCAGCAGCGCCGTCGCGATGATCGGCGCGAGCGAGCCCGCGACGATCGACGTGACCTGGTAGCCGAGCGAGACGCCCGAGTAGCGCATGCGCGTCGGGAACAGCTCGGCCATGATGGCCGGCTGACCGGCGTACATCAGGGCGTGGAACAGCAGGCCGATGATGATGCCGAGCAGGATGATGATGTCGCTGCCGGTCTCGAACATCGGGAAGGCGATGAAGCCCCAGGTCGCACCCAGCAGCACACCCGCGAGGTACATCGGCTTGCGGCCGACGATGTCGGTGAGCTTGCCCACGATCGGCACGAAGATGAAGTGCGCGACGTGCGCGATCGCCATGAGCCCGAGGATGCGGGAGACGTCGTACTCGAGGTACGTGCGCAGGTAGACGATCGAGAACGTCACCACGAGGTAGTAGAGGACGTTCTCCGCGAAGCGGAGCCCCATGGCCGTGAGCACGCCCTTGGGGTAGCGCTTGAGGACCTCGAGCACGCCGTACGACTGCGCGTTCGACTGCTCGACCTCGTTGCGGACCTGCTGGTAGATGGGGGCATCGGTGACGCGCGTGCGGATGTAGTAGCCGACCGCGACGATGACGACGGAGAGCCAGAACGCGACGCGCCAGCCCCACGCGAGGAAGTCGTCGTCCGAGAGCACACCCTGGAGCACCAGCAGCACGACCGTGGCGATGAGGTTTCCTGCAGGCACGGCGGCCTGCGGGAACGACGACCAGAAGCCGCGCTCCTTGTTGGGGGAGTGCTCTGCGACGAGCAGCACGCCGCCGCCCCACTCGCCGCCGACCGCGAAGCCCTGCGCGAAGCGGAGCAGCACCAGCAGGGCGGGAGCCCAGTAGCCGATCTGGTCGAACGTGGGCAGGCAGCCCATGAGGAACGTGGCGACGCCGACCAGGATGATGGCGAACTGCAGCATCTTCTTGCGGCCGTACTTGTCGCCGAAGTGGCCGAAGACGATGCCGCCGAGCGGACGGGCGATGAAGCCCACCGCGTAGGTCAGGAACGCGCTGATGATCGGGAAGTACGGATCGTCGCTCTGCGGGAACATGATCAGGTTGAAGACGATCGTCGCCGCAGTGGCGTACAGGAAGAACTCATACCACTCGACCACGGTGCCGGCCATGGATGCGGTGACGACGCGTCCCAGACCCTTCCGGTCGTTGTCGCGCGTGGTGTCGTGCGCAGATGCTGTCATGCCTACCTCCTCGTAGGTGCACGGGACTGTGCGCCGTGAATCTAACATGACGATCGGTTCAGGTGGGACGCGGCGTCTGCGACACGCCAGAGGGAGGGCGCCCTTGCGGGCGGCCCTCCCTCTGCGCCGGGTGGTGCTGGTGCTCGGCTACCGGTCGTCGTCGGTGCGGGAGCCGAAGACGATCTCGTCCCAGCTCGGCATCGACGCGCGCGAGCCGCGCTTGCGGCCGCCGACCGGTCCCGTGCCGGAGGCGCGCTGCGGGCGCTGCTCCTCCTGCTCGGCGGGCTGCTGCTGCTGCTGCTGCTGCTCCTGCGACTCGCCCTCGAACAGGGTGGGCTCGCTCTCCGCGGTGCGCAGGGCGGCCTCGCGCTCGCTGCGCCGGCGGCGCAGCGCATCGAGCAGCTCTGCCGTGTGGTTCGGCTGCGAGGATGCGGCGGGCCGGTTGATCGCCGCCGCCTGCACGTTCTCGGGCTGGCTGCCGACCTCGCCGCCGCGTCGCCGCAGCCAGGGGTTGTCGGCCTTCGTCGGCTCGCGGCGCTCCTCGACGGAGCTCTCGACCGCAGCCGAGGACGACACCGCCTCCTCGAGGCCGACGCCGGGCTCCACGGGCTCGGGCGCGGATCGCGACGCGCCCCGCTGGATGCGGAACGCATCCGAGTCGAAGCGGCCGGTGTCGCTCGTCGCGGCGCGCTGGGAGATCGGGGGCGCCGCCGGCTCGTCGTCGGGAGCCGGGGTCGATGCGGGAGCGGCGGGCTCGGCAGCGCTCGCCGGAGCCGCCGGTCGCGACTGGCGATCGATCGCGCGCAGCCGGGGCACGAGCACGCTCGACGCGTCGCCGGACTGGCTGAGCGAGATCGCCTCCTTGCCGCGCGGCGTGAGCGTGGCCTTCTTCGCCTCGTATCCCCAGAGCGCCTCGTGCTGGATGCCCTCGGTCGTGAAGCGCAGGCGGACGGTCCACGCGCCGCCGTCGGCGTCCTTCCAGGACGACCAGGATCGATCGGATGCGCGAAGGTCGTCCAGGCGCTCCTCGATCGCGGCGCCGAAGGTCGTCTCCTGCGCGAGCGGGTCGATGTCCCCGGAGGCGACCGGGATCGACAGCGCGGAGTCGAGCACGTGGGCGCGCTCCGCGAGCACCGGGCCCTCGAAGCGCGTGATGTAGGCGAGCTCCTCACCGGTCGACGCGGCGACCTGCTCGGCGGTCATGCCGCCGCGGATGAGGGACTGGATGTCGCGCGGACTGGCCTTGCGCTCCCGGTGCGGGATGGCGCTCGGCGTCTTCCGACGCTCGGGCAGTGCATCGACGGGCACGCTGAAGCGCTCGCCGGAATCGGACTCGAGGATGAGCACGCCGTCCTCGACGCCGATGACGCTCAGCTGCTGCATGATTCGTCGTTCCTTCCTGGCGGTGTCGGTTCGCGACAGCATCCCACGCGGGCGGGGCGCCACGCGGGAATGGAGCGGGCGCGCCGTGCGTTCGGACGGATGCACGGGCCCGTGCGGCTCCTCCCGGAGCGTCGAGCGGGCTATCTGATTTGCGGTGCGGTGCCGATTCGTGCAGACTGTGCGCCGACGCCGCTCCCACCCCAAGCAAGGACAGCCCTCATGGCCACCGATTACGACGCCCCGCGCAAGACCGACGACAGCGAGAACGAGTCGATCGAGGCGCTCAAGGAGCGAGTCCCCGCCAAGAGCGTCGCCACGGATGACGACGCCGACAACCCCGGCAGCTTCGATCTCTCCGCCGCCGACCTCGCCGATGTCGAGCTCGACGTCGTCGTGCTGCCCCCGCAGGAGGACGAGTTCACGTGCGTGCACTGCTTCCTCGTGAAGCACCGCCTGCAGTTCGACCACGACACGAAGCTCGGGCCGATCTGCCGCGAGTGCGCCAACTGATCCAGACGCAGGCAGCGCCCGTCGCCCTCGAGGCGGCGGGCGCTTCGCGTTGGCGGCGCCCGGTCAGGACCGGGCGGTCGCCGATCGCGCGTCGCCGATCGCCGCTGCGAGCAGCTCCGGCCGGCGCGAGCTGATCACCCAGGCGCCGGTCGGATCGCTCGGGTCCTCGACCGCGACCCGCACGACCGCCTTCGTCCACGGCGAGATGACGTGGTGGTCGCTCGGGTTCCAGTCCGCCCGCAGGGCCGCGGTCGCATCCGGGCCGCGCAGCGCATCCGTCGCCCCGAGGTGCGCGACATCGATCCGCGCGCGCCCGGCGCGGAGCGTGCCGTCCTGCACCTCGACGACCGGAGCGCCCAGCCAGAGGACCGCGACGATCACCGAGTAGAGGCCGATCGCCACCGCGGCGCCGACGAGGATGTCCACCGGCAGGAACACCAGCAGCGCGGCGGGCACGATGAGGAGCAGGACGAGGAGCATCCACCACGGCGGCACGAGCCGTTCGCGGTACGAGGGGGCGGGGTTCATGCCTCCATCATCCCGCCTGCGGCGACGCGATCATCTCGCCCGCGACGACGCGCTCCGCCGCGGCCCGTTTCCCGACCGGCCGCGGCTCGGCTAGCCTCGACTGCGATGGAGCAGGTCGAAGTCCTCGTCACCGGAACGCCGGTGCCGTCCTACGCGCACCCGGGCGACGCCGGCGCCGACGTCCACGCCGCCGAGGCGGTCACGCTCGAGCCCGGCCAGCGAGCGCTGGTCGGCACGGGCGTCGCGATCGCGCTCCCGGACGGCTACGCCGCGTTCGTGCATCCGCGCAGCGGCCTGGCCGCGAAGCACGGCATCACGATCGTCAACGCCCCGGGCACGGTCGACGCGGGCTACCGCGGCGAGATCAAGGTCAACCTGCTCAACACCGGCAGCGAGCCGCACCGCATCGAGGTGGGCGATCGCATCGCGCAGCTCATCGTGCAGCGCGTCGAGCGCGTGCGCTTCATCGAGGTCGAGCGGCTGCCGGGATCGGATCGGGGCGAGCGCGGGCACGGATCGACCGGCCGCGGCGCCATCCAAGAGGGGATCGCACGATGACCGACACCACCGAGGGCCAGCAGCAGCCCGACGACGAGGCGCTCGTCGAGAAGAGCGCGCCAGAGGACCGGGCCGAGGTCGGCCCGCTCGACGAGGGCGAGGCGCCCGTCCGCCCGTACGTCGACCTCGGCGGTCTGCGGATCGTGCCCCGACCGGGCATGCAGATGCGTCTCGAGGTGGAGGAGAAGACGAAGCGGATCGTCGCCGTCACGCTCGAGCACGAGGGATCGACGGTGCAGCTGCAGCCGTTCGCCGCGCCGCGCAGCGAGGGCATCTGGGCGCCCGTGCGCCAGGTGCTCCGCGCGCAGCTCGAGCGCCAGGGCGCGACGGTCGAGGATGCGGATGGCGTGCTCGGCCCCGAGCTCCGTGCCCGCCTGCAGTCGGGCCCCGACGGCTCGCCGCGCGCCGTGCGCATCATCGGCGTCGACGGACCGCGATGGATGCTGCAGGGACTGATCGGCGGGAAGGCGGCGCTCGACGACGACCAGGCCGCCAAGGCGATCGAGCTGTTCCGCTCCACCGTCGTGTGCCGCGGCGTGCAGCCGATGCCGCCGCGCGAGCTGATCCCGCTCACCGCGCCGAAGTCGGTCTGATGGCGGACGAGCGCGCCAGGCCGGAGCCGAACCGCGACGCGCCCGGCCCTGACGCACAGGAGCCGACGTTCTCCGAGCAGGTCGGGGCCGCCATCCGCGGCTCGACCCTGGGGCACCTCGATCCCACCGCGAAGCCATCGCCGCACGCGATGCTCGCCGCGATGGGCGGCGCGCGCGGCCTCGTCGAGTCGCTGCTGCCCGGCATCCTCTTCCTGGTGCTCTACGCCACGACGAAGGACGTCCTGATCGCGGTGCTCGTGCCGCTCGTCGTCTCGGTCGGCTTCGTCGCGTGGCGCGTGGTGCAGAAGGGCCAGCCCGTGCTCGCGTTCGCGGGGCTCATCGGCGTCGGCATCTCCGCCGCGGTGGCGCTGCTCACCGGGCAGGGCGAGGACAACTTCCTCTGGGGCTTCACCGTCAACGCGGTGCTCGTCGTCGTGCTCGTCGTGAGCATGCTGCTGCGACGCCCGCTCGTCGGCATCGTCGCGGGCGCCCTCACCGGCACCCCGTACGCCTGGCGCACCGAGCGCGCGAAGCGCGCGGTCGCGTGGCGCGCGACCGCGCTGTGGCTCGCGGTGATCGGCGCTCGCCTCGCGCTCCAGGTGCCGATGTACTTCGCCGCCGATGCCGGCACGCCCGGCGCGGTCGAGCTGCTCGCGGCCACGAAGCTCGCCATGGGCGTGCCGCTCTACCTGGCAGCGCTCTGGGTCTCGTGGCTCATGGTGCGCGCCGTGCTGGACACGCCAGCGGATGCGCCGGAGGCCGACGCGCGGTAAGATATCTTGACGTCAAGATATCTCGCTCTCTGCCAGCCCTGAAGGCCGGTCCGAGGCATACACTCGAGGCGCAGCCAGCGCATCCCGTGAGACCCCTAAGGAGTCACGATGGCGAACCCGAACAGCTTCGACAGCAAGGACACGCTGTCGGTCGGAGGCACCGACTACACGGTGTACCGGATCGACAAGGTCGAGGGCCACGAGCGCCTCCCGTTCAGCCTCAAGGTGCTGCTAGAGAACCTCCTGCGCACCGAGGACGGCGCGAACATCACCAAGGAGCAGATCCAGTCGGTCGGCTCCTGGGTCGCCGACTCGGAGCCCTCCACCGAGATCCAGTTCACGCCCGCGCGCGTGGTGATGCAGGACTTCACCGGCGTGCCGTGCATCGTCGACCTCGCCACCATGCGCGAGGCCGTGGCCGAGCTCGGCGGCGACCCCAAGAAGATCAACCCCCTCGCGCCCGCAGAGCTCGTGATCGACCACTCCGTGATCGCCGACCTCTTCGGCTCCGCCGACGCGCTCGAGCGCAACGTCGAGATCGAGTACGAGCGCAACGGCGAGCGCTACCAGTTCCTGCGCTGGGGACAGACCGCGTTCGACGACTTCAAGGTCGTCCCGCCGGGCACCGGCATCGTGCACCAGGTGAACATCGAGCACCTCGCGAAGGTCACCTACGCGCGCACCTTCAACGGCGAGCTCACCGCCTACCCCGACACCGTGGTCGGCACCGACTCGCACACGACGATGGTCAACGGCCTCGGCGTGCTCGGCTGGGGTGTCGGCGGCATCGAGGCCGAGGCGGCCATGCTCGGCCAGCCCGTGTCGATGCTCATCCCGCGCGTCGTCGGCTTCAAGCTCACCGGCGCGATCCCCCCGGGCGTCACGGCGACGGATGTCGTGCTCACAATCACCGAGATGCTCCGCAAGCACGGCGTCGTGGGCAAGTTCGTCGAGTTCTACGGCACAGGCGTCGCCTCGGTGCCGCTCGCGAACCGCGCCACGATCGGCAACATGAGCCCCGAGTTCGGCTCGACGGCCGCGATCTTCCCGATCGACGACGTGACGCTCGACTACCTGCGCTTCACCGGTCGCAGCGAGGAGCAGGTCGCGCTCGTCGAGGCGTACTCCAAGCAGCAGGGCCTGTGGCACGACCCCGCGGTCGAGCCGACGTTCTCCGAGTACATGGAGCTCGACCTCTCGACCGTCGTAGCGTCGATCGCCGGCCCGAAGCGCCCGCAGGACCGCATCCAGCTGACGGACGCGAAGCAGCAGTTCTCGCGCGACCTCACGAACTACGCGACGGCGGACGAGCAGGAGGCGGGAGCGCCGACCGAGAAGGACGTCGTCGACGAGGCGGTCGAGGAGAGCTTCCCCGCATCCGACCCCGCGTCGTTCACGGCAGCCACCGACGAGGAGCTCGTCGCGCCGACGGCGGCAGCGCCGACGTCGACCCCGACGGCGGAGCGCATCTCGCAGCCCGTCGCGGTCGAGGTCGACGGGGAGTCGTTCGAGCTCGACCACGGCCACGTCGCGATCGCCGCGATCACCTCGTGCACGAACACGTCGAACCCGTCGGTCATGCTCGCCGCCGGCCTGCTCGCGCGGAACGCGGTCGAGCGGGGCCTGCGGGCGAAGCCGTGGGTGAAGACCACGCTCGCACCGGGGTCGAAGGTCGTCACGGACTACTACGACAAGTCCGGCCTGACGAAGGACCTCGACGAGCTGGGCTTCTACACGGTCGGCTACGGCTGCACGACGTGCATCGGCAACTCGGGCCCGATCATCGAAGAGGTCTCGACGGCCGTCAACGACCACGACCTCGCCGTCACCGCGGTGCTCTCGGGCAACCGCAACTTCGAGGGCCGCATCAACCCCGACGTGAAGATGAACTACCTCGCGTCGCCGCCGCTCGTGATCGCCTACGCGCTCGCCGGCACGATGGACTTCGACTTCGAGCAGCAGCCGCTCGGCAAGGGCAAGGACGGCCAGGACGTGTTCCTCGCCGACATCTGGCCCTCCGCCGAGGAGGTGCAGGCGACGATCGACTCGTCCATCGACACCGAGATGTTCACCACGCAGTACGCGGCCGTCTTCGACGGCGACGAGCGCTGGCGCAACCTGCCGACGCCCGCCGGTGACGTCTTCGAGTGGGATGAGTCGTCGACGTACGTGCGGAAGCCCCCGTACTTCGACGGCATGACGATGGAGACGACCCCGGTCGCCGACATCACCGGCGCTCGGGTGCTCGCCAAGCTCGGCGACTCGGTCACGACCGACCACATCTCGCCCGCAGGCAGCATCAAGGCCGACAGCCCCGCCGGCCGCTACCTCACCGAGCACGGCGTCGCGCGCCCGGACTTCAACTCCTACGGCTCGCGCCGCGGCAACCACGAGGTGATGATCCGCGGCACGTTCGCGAACATCCGGCTCCGGAACCTGCTGCTCGACGGCGTGGAGGGCGGCTACACCCGCGACTTCACGACCGCCGACGGCGCGCAGTCGTTCATCTACGACGCCTCGGCGAACTACCAGGCGCAGGGCACCCCGCTCGTCGTGCTCGGCGGCAAGGAGTACGGCTCGGGCTCGAGCCGCGACTGGGCCGCCAAGGGCACGAGCCTGCTCGGCGTCAACGCCGTCATCACCGAGTCGTTCGAGCGCATCCACCGCTCCAACCTCATCGGCATGGGCGTCGTGCCGCTGCAGTTCCCGGCGGGCGAGACGTGGGAGTCGCTCGGCCTCGACGGCACCGAGGAGATCTCGATCACGGGCCTGACGCAGCTCAACGAGGGCGTCACCCCGAAGACGGTGCACGTCGTCGCGACCCCGACGGAGCACAGCCCCGAGGGCAAGCAGCCGGTCGAGTTCGACGCGGTCGTCCGCATCGACACGCCCGGCGAGGCGGAGTACTACCGCAACGGCGGCATCCTGCAGTACGTGCTGCGCTCGCTCGTCTGAGTCGCGCCGCGACACACAGGAAGGCCCCCTCCTGGTTGAGGGGGCCTTCCTGGTTCCGCCGACTACCATGGTGGGTCTATGGCGATCCTCGAGCAGATCACGGGTCCTCGCGACCTCGACGGACTCTCCCGCGAGCAGCTGGCTGAGCTGGCCGCGGAGATCCGCGCGTTCCTCATCCGCGAGGTCTCGCGCACGGGCGGGCACCTCGGGCCCAACCTGGGCGTCGTCGAGCTGACGATGGCGATGCACCGGGTCTTCCACTCGCCGCGCGACGCCTTCGTCTTCGACACGGGGCACCAGTCCTACGTGCACAAGCTGCTCACGGGCCGGCAGGACTTCTCGCGGCTGCGCCAGAAGGGCGGCCTCGCCGGCTACCCGCAGCGCGCCGAGAGCGAGCACGACATCGTCGAGTCGAGCCACGCATCCTCGTCGCTGTCGTGGGCCGACGGCATCAGCCGCGCCTTCGACATCACCGGCCAGCACGACCGCACGGTCGTCGCGGTGGTGGGCGACGGCGCGCTCACGGGCGGCATGACGTGGGAGGCGCTCAACAACATCTCCGACGACAACCGTCGCCGGCTCGTCATCGTCGTGAACGACAACGGCCGCTCGTACGCCCCGACGATCGGCGGCATGGCGCGCTTCCTCAACGGCGTGCGCACGCAGCGCTCGTACACGACCCTGCGCAGCAGCTCGGAGCAGCTGTTCTCGCGCTTCGGCCACCCGGGCCGCGCCGTCTACCGCGGGGTGCGCGGCGCCACACACGGCTTCCTCACCCGGTTCGTGAACAACGAGGTGCTCTACTCCAACCTCGACATCAAGTACCTCGGCCCGATCGACGGGCACGACCTCGAGGCGCTCGAGGAGGCGATGCAGCAGGCGCGCGACTTCGGCGCGCCGGTCATCGTGCACGTCATCACCCAGAAGGGGCAGGGGTTCGACCCCGCCATCAACGACGAGGCGGACCAGTTCCACGCGGTCGGGCAGATCGATCCCGAGACCGGCGAGGCCATCGCGAGCGCTGGCCGGCCGTCATGGACGTCGGTGTTCGCCGAGGAGCTCGTCTCCATCGCGCGCAAGGACGATCGCATCGTCGGCATCACGGCCGCCATGCTGCGACCGACCGGCCTCGACCGCCTCGCTGCGGTCGACGCATCCCGAGTGCTCGACGTCGGCATCGCGGAGCAGCACGCCGTCACGACGGCGGCGGGGCTCGCCTTCGGCGGGCTGCACCCCGTCGTGGCGATCTACGCGACCTTCATCAACCGCGCCTTCGACCAGGTGCTCATGGACGTCGCCCTGCACAAGGCGGGCGTGACGTTCGTGCTCGACCGCGCCGGCGTCACGGGTCCCGACGGTCCGAGCCACCACGGCATGTGGGATCTCGCGCTGCTGCAGTTCGTGCCCGGCATCCGCCTCAACGCCCCGCGCGACGCGGCCCGGCTCGAGGAGGCCCTGCGCGAGGCGGTGCTCGTCGACGACGCTCCCACGGTCATCCGCTACCCCAAGGGCTCCGTGCCCAACCAGCTCGACGCGGTCCGCCGCACCGACGACGGCGTCGACGTGCTGCTCGAGGCAGCGCACCGCGACGTGCTCATCATCGCCATCGGGGCGTTCGCGCACCTCGCGATGGACGTCGCCCAGCGCGTGCAGGCACAGGGCATCGGCGTCACCGTCGTCGACCCCCGCTGGGTCGTGCCGGTCGCCCCGTCGATCGTCGCGCTCGCGCGCGACCACCGCATCGTCATCACCATCGAGGACGGGGTGCGCGTCGGCGGGATCGGCACGCGCGTGCGGCAGGATCTGCGCGCAGCGGGCGTCGATACCGCGGTCGACGAGCTGGGGCTGCCGGATGCGTTCATCGACCACGCGGAGCGCGCCGAGATCCTCGACGACGCGGGCCTCTCGGCGCAGACGATCGCCCGCAACATCGTGCAGCAGGTGCTCGGCACGGGCCGGGTGCCCATCGCCCGGCCGCTGCCGGGCGAGGACGAGCTGCGGCTCGACACCGACGTGAGCCTGCGCGGCGAGGCCGCCGCCGACTGAGGCTCGGCACCGCGCCGCCGGCGACTGAGGCTCTCCACAGCCGCGCTGCTCGCAGCGACGGAGCGGCGCTCGGATGCGCTTCCATGCGCGGCATGGACGACAGCACCCGAGAGCACCTGAGCGTCGAGCGGCTGCTCGAGCTCGGCGACTTCCCGATCGACGACGACGCAGCGCTGCTCGACCGCGCCAGGAGCCTCATCCGCGAGGGCCTCGTGCCACGGCTCTGGCTGCTGCTGCTCGATGGCGACGGCATCATGCTGCCGCGGCTGACGCAGATCGACGAGACCCCGGTCACGCCCGAGGCCGAGGCGACCGCGGCACTGCACCAGCTCATGGGCGGCATCGCGGAGGCGGGCATGTCGGTCGCCTTCGTGCTCGAGCGGCCGGGACCGCCGGAGCCGTCGCCCGACGACTGGGCGTGGCACGCGACGATCCGGCGCGCTGGCGATGGTCTCGGCGCCACGCTGCGCGGCATCCTCCTCGCACACGGAGGCGGCGTCGAGCTGCTCGAGTCCAGCCGGCCGAGCGGCAGCGGGACAGCGTGATGCGATCGCCGCGGCCGCGACATGCGAGGCTGGGAGCATGGACCTGGAGGTGTCGACCGCGCTCACGATCCCCGCCTCGGAGCTCGGCTGGCGCTTCTCCCGGTCGTCGGGACCTGGCGGGCAGCACGTCAACACCTCCGACAGCCGTGTCGAGCTCGTCTGGAGCGTCGCCGACTCGGCCGTGCTCTCGGAGCACCAGCGCGCGCTCCTGACGGCGCGACTGGCTCGCCGGCTGGTCGCGGGCGCCATCACCGTCACCGCATCCGAGCGCCGGTCGCAGCTGCGCAATCGCGAGATCGCCCTGCGCAAGCTCGCCGAGCTCGTCGCCGACGGCCTGGCCCCGGAGGCCGCGCGTCGCCGCGCGACCCGGGCGACGCGCGGCTCCGTGCGGCGGCGGCTCGCGGCGAAGCAGCAGCGGTCGCAGACGAAGCAGCAGCGGCGCCGGCCCAGCGGCGAGTAGCGACGTCGAGGCGCACCGTAGGGTGGCGGCATGAGCTGGCTGCGCGCCCCCGGTGCCGACGACGACAAGCGGTCGATGGGCGTGCTGGGCGTCGTCACGGGATCGGCGCGCTATCCGGGTGCGGCGGTGCTCGGCGTCGAGGCGGCGTGGCGCACGGGCGTCGGCACGGTGCGGCTCTGGGCGCCTCGCCGGGTCCAGGACCTGGTGCTCGCGCGCCGGCCGGAGACGGTCTGCCACGATCTGGACGAAGCGGCGACCGGGGTCGACGCCTGGCTGCTCGGCTCCGGGCAGGACTCGCGCGAACGGCCCGCCGCGCTCCGCACCCTGCTGGACGCCGCGCTCGACTCCGGTGCGCCGTGCGTCGTCGACGCCGGCGCGCTCGACCTCGCGGGTCAGCACCGCGGTGCCGCGGTCGCGACGCCCCACGCGGGGGAGCTCGCGCGGATGCTGCGCGCGCTCGGCCGCGATGCCGATGCGGATGGCGTGCGCGGAGCGCCCGATGAGAGCGCGCGATCCGTCGCTGACGCGCTCGACGTCGTCGTGCTGCTCAAGGGAGCCACCACGCGCGTCGTCGCGCCGGGTGCTGCCAGCGTGGCCGTCCACGCGCCGACCCACCGGCTCGCGGTCGCCGGCAGCGGCGACGTGCTCGCCGGGCTGCTCGGCGCCGCGCTCGCCTCCACCGCCGCCGACGCCCCGCGCGGCGATCGCCTCGCGTCGCTCGTCGCGGCCGGGGTGCGGCTCCAGGGACGCGCCGCGATGCTCGCCGCAGCGGGAGACGTGCCGATCGTGGCGCTCGACGTCGCGGAGCGCCTCGCCGACGCGCAGCGCTGACTCAGTCGTCGAACGCGAGGGTGCCGTCGCGGCGCGACGACCGCACGAACCAGCCGAGCGAGCAGCACGCCACCACGAGCCAGCAGCCGGCGAGCGCGAGCGCGGCCGCGAGCTGCGCGCCGTCGGCCGTGCGGGATGCCGCCCCGCGCACGAACGCGAGCGCAGGCGTGAGCGGGAACGCCTGCACCGCGGCCTGCAGCGGCTCCGGCCAGAACGTGGTCGGCACCGTGACGCCCGCAGCCATCACGAGCACGCCGTTCAGCACGTTCGGCACGACGTTGCGCAGCGCGCGGGCCCGCAGCACCCACGCACCGACCGCGAGTCCGACGGCGTAGCCCCCCAGGGCGGTCGCGACGAGCCCCAGCAGTGCGAGCACCACCCCGTCGGGTGTCCAGCGGACGCCGAGCGCGGTGCACAGCCCGAAGAGCGCGATCGACGACGACGCGAGCGCGGAGACCATCCACTGCACGGACCGACCGAGGAGCACCGGCCACAGGGCGCCCGGGGCGGCGACGAGCAAGGGGAACGACCCGGTGTCGCGCTCCCACGTGGTGGACTGCACCGACAGCATCGACTCCGCCCAGCACAGCAGCACCGCCTGCCCGACGGCGAGCCGCAGCATCACATCCGGATCCTGCAGCAGCAGCCCGATCATGGCGAAGAAGAGCACCTGCGCGAGCACGCGGCCCACCCAACCGACACCCCACGACAGCGGGGAGTGGACCGCTCGCAGGTCGCTCATCGCGACTCGCGTGGCCGCCCCGGCGATCCGCAGCGGTGACAGGACCGCCTCACGCATGGCCGACCCGCCCCGTGCGACGCGCCGTGCGAAGCGTGCGGCCGAGTGCGAGCAACGCCGCCGCCCAGCAGGCGAGCGCGAGGCCGGCGAGGACGGCGAGGCGCGAGCCCATCTCGTCGACGACGGGAGCGGTGAGCGCGTCCCGCAGCAGGTCGCTGCTCCAGGAGAGGAAGAACAGCGAGGAGGGCAGCTCCACCCACGCGGGGAGCAGGCTCACGGGCACGAGCACGCCGCCGAGCACGAAGAAGGGATAGGAGAGCGCGTTCTGCACCGCGCGGGCGCTGCGCGCGAGGACGAAGACGCACGACATGAGCGTGGCCGTGCCGCACATCGCGAACGCGGTCAGCAGCAGCGTCGTCACGAGCAGCAGCGGGTGCGCGATCGGCACCGGGGCGCCGAGCAGCAGCGACCCGGGCACCCACGCGAGCGGCACGATCGCCAGCGAGCATGCGGAGACCGTCGCGATCCGCCCGAGATGCTGCGCGGCGAACGACGCGGGCGCGGCGAGCAGCGCATCCATGCGGCCCGCGCGCCGCTCGGCCGCGACCACCTCCCCGCCCACGTAGAGCGCCTCCACCCACAGCCCCATGAGCACCGGTGCGACCACGGCATACGGCGCGAGGTCCGCCCGACCGGCGTGCACCAGCACCGCCACGAGCGCGGACGCGGTCAGCGGCGTGGTGAACCACGCGAGGAACGAATCGGGGGTGCGGCCCATCTCCCGCAGCTGCAGCCGCGCGCCGCCTGCGAATGCGATCGCCGCGCCCCTGGCGCTCACACGTCCATCCGACGGCCGCCGATGAGCGAGAGGTACGCGTCCTCCACCGTGGGAGCCTCGACACCGACGTGCACCATGCCGGCGCGCATCAGCGCGCCGAGGAGCTCGGCGACGTCGTCGCGGTCGACGCTGCGCACCGCGGTGCCGTCGTCGCGGAGGTCGAAGCCTCGAGCCTGGAGCAGCGGCCGATGCTCCGGGAGCACGTCGGTGACGCTCGCACGGACCGTCCTCACCTCGCGGGTGATGCTGCGCGGCGTGCCGGTCGCGACGACACGGCCACGGTCCAGGAACGTGAGCGTGTCGCACACCGCCTGCGCCTCGGCCATGTCGTGCGTGGTGAGCAGCACGGTCCGGCCCTCGTCGCGCACGGCCAGGACGAGCTCGCGGAACGCGTGCGCCGACACCGGGTCCATGCCGAGCGTGGGCTCGTCGAGCAGCAGCACCCGAGCGTCGCCCATCAGCCCCCGCGCGAGGTGCAGGCGCTGCTGCATGCCTCGGCTGAACGACTCCACGCGATCCCGCCCGCGGTCGGCGAGCCCCACGGCCTCGAGCATCGCGTCAGCGCGGGCCGCCGCCCTTCGCCGGTCGAGCCCGACCATCGCGCCCCAGAAGCGGAGGTTGTCCCTGGCGGTCAGCCGCGTGTACAGGCCGCGCTCCCCACCGAAGACGACCGAGAGCGAGCGGCGCACGCGCGGCGCGTCGGCCACGACGTCGTGGCCGTGCACCCGGGCGGTGCCGGAGCTGGGCAGCAGCACCGTCGACGCGATCCGGCACAGCGTCGTCTTGCCAGCACCGTTCGGGCCCAGCAGCCCGTGGATGCCGCCGGCGGCGAGCGCGAGGTCGAGACGATCGAGCGCGGTGCGTGCCGGCGCGCCCCTGCTGCGGAACGAGCGCGTGAGCGCGCGCGTCTCCAGCGCCATCGTGTCGGGCATGTCCTCACTGTGCGGGATGCGTCATGAGGCATGCTCCGTAGGATCACGGAGATGGACGTCCATGACCGGATCGAGCGCGTGCGCGCCGCCCTGCGCGAGGGCCACTCGCTCGACGCCTCGCGGCTCATGGAGGAGGCGCGCCGCTGGGCGGCGAGCGACGCGGATCGGCTCGTCCTCGACGTCCACGACGCAGCCTTCCGGCTGGCAGTGGCGGTCCAGGGATTCGGGCCGGTCCCGACGGAGCACGCCTGGGCGTCGCTCCGAGGCGACGTCGGCGCCGTGCTGCCGCCGCTGCTGCGCCGACGGCTCGCGCTCGAGCTCCGCATCACCGACGGCATCGGCGGGCTCGACACGCCCGCGCTCGACGTCGCCGTCCGTGAGGCGCTCGAGCTGGTGCAGGAGGACGCCCACGCATCGCCGACCGCCGTGCGTGCCGCGAGCAACCGCCTCTCGGTGCAGATGCTCGTGCTCGAGCGCGTGGGCATCGCTCCGGGGGAGCCGGGCCACGCCGACGCGCTGCTCGCGATCGGCGACGCGCGCACGCTCGCCGACACCCTCGGCGCCCGCGGCACGATCGATCGGCGAGCGGTGACCGCCGCGGTCGCGATGGGCGACTGGCCTCGGGCGTGGGAGTGGGCCCAGCACGCGCTGCAGGAGGACGCGCTCGCGCCGACCGAGCGCGCCGGCCTCGTGTACGAGGCCGCGATGCTCGCGCTCGAGCGCGGGATGCCCGCCGAGGCGCGAGCGCTCGGCGCGCTCGTGCACACCTCGGTCGCCGGGCGCAGCTCGGTCTGGGCACGGCTGTGGGCGGCTTCGGGCGCCGTGATCGCGGCGGCGGCCGGCGGCGGATCCATGACCGCGAGCCTGCGCGCCGTCGCCCGGTCGGTGGATCGGGAGAAGCATCGAGCTCAGCCGCACTACGCCATGCGAGCGGCACTCGTGGCGCTGGAGGCCGGCGCGCCGGCGCCCGAGGTGCTCGGGTTCCTCGAGCGGTGCTTCGGCGAGCGGGCCGCGTGGGCCGAGCCCTGGGCCTCGCTGGTCGAGGGGACCGCCGCACCGCTGCCATGGCAGCGCCTCCGCGAGCTGGACGTGTGGTGCGACGGGCCGGCGCCGCCGTGGCAGCGGGCGGCCGCCCTGCGCCTGCGCGCGCAGGCGCGCATCCGCGAGGGGTCCGCGACCGCCGCTGCCGCGGACATCGCGCGCGGCCTGCGCCTGCTGTCGATGTGGGAGGGGCACCGGCGCGTGGCGCTGGAGCGGCTCCGGGCGCGACTGCTGCCCGAGCGGTCGATCACCCCCGCGCAGGCGGGCGTGCTGCGGCTGGTCGTCGAAGGCTGGACCGACCGCGAGATCGCCGCCGAGCTCGGCCGCTCGCCGCGCACCGTGGAGTCGCACGTGCAGGCGCTGCTGCGCGCGTACGACGCCCGCAACCGGGTCGCGCTCGCCGTCGCGGCAGCGAGGGAGCCGTTCCTCGAGGCATGAGGCAGCGCCTGCGACCGGATCAGCCGCGCCGCAAGATCCCTGCCAGCACGAGCTCCCGCACTCGCGGGAGCAGGTCCGCCGCGAGGATGCCGTCGTCGACCTCGAGCAGTCCGGCGATGGCGCCGATCAGCACGCCGACCGGGAGCTCGCCGTCGCTCGCGCCGACGAGCGCCGCGAGCGCGGTGTCGACCGAGATCGTGCGCCCCAGGGCGCCGCCCTGCCGGAGCTCGATGACGTTGGGGCCCCCGGCGCCCGGCAGCTGGTGCCGTGCCTCCGTGACGTCGGAGGCGACGACGAGGTGCTCCGCGGCGAAGGCGGCGTCGTCCAGGCCGGCGAGCCACGCCGCGTCGTCGAACGCGTCGGCCAGGTGGGCGCCGACGTGCTCGAGCGCCACGGCCTGCGGCAGCCGCTCGAAGCGGGAGAGCGTCGTGCGGGTCGCCTCGGGCGGGCGGCGCAGCGCGAGCCAGCCCATCCCGATCGACGTCACGCCGCGCGCGTCGAAGTCGTCGAGCCACGCGTCGAGGAGCGCGTCGTGCACGTCGTCGCGGGGGAGGGTGCCCCCGTCGCGCAGCCAGAGCTCGGCGTACCGCACGGGATCGAGCGACTCGCGCTCGATCGCCCAGACGTCGAGGTGGCCCGCGACCCAGTCGTCGACCCGATCGAGGCCTGCGCCGTCGCCGACGGTCTCCCAGTTGCCGAGCAGCCGGGCCGCGCCCCCGGGCAGCAGGTGCGCGGCGAGGCCGCCGACGACCGTCTCCATGAGCGCGTCGCCGGTGGTGCCGCCGTCGCGGTACTCGTAGGCGGGCACGCCCTCCGCGCGCGGCGTGATGACGAAGGGCGGGTTCGAGGCGATCAGGTCGAAGCGCTCGCCCTCGACCGGCTCGAAGCGGTCGCCGAGCCGGGTCTCGATGCCGTCGACGCCGTTGAGCCGTGCGTTGAGCGCCGTGCACCACAGCGCCCGCTCCGAGATGTCGGTCGCGACGACGTGCCGGGCGAGGCGGCGCAGGTGCAGCGCGATCACCCCGCAGCCGGTGCCGAGGTCGAGCGCGCGGTCGACCGCGGCCGGCGGCAGCAGCGCGGCGAGCGTCCTCGCGGCACCCCCGACGCCGAGCACGTGATCGGGGCGCAGCGGCGAGACGCCCGAGAGCTCGTCGAGGTCGCTCGCGATCCACCACTCGCCCGCGCCGAGCGCGTCGCGGTAGGCGTAGGGGCGGATGGCGACGAGCGGAGCGACCGACGGGCCGCGCCGCTCGACGATGCCGAGCGCGACCGCGGCGTCGACGCCGAGCGCAGGCAGCGCATCCGCGAGCTCGGCGTCGTCGACGGCGTCGCCGAGCACGAACGCGCGCAGCAGCGTCGCGAGCGGCCCGGGCGAGCGGAGCGCTGCGCGGCGCGCGGGCTCCGCGACCATGCGACCGAGCGCCGCCTCGGCGTGCGCACCGACGAGCGAGCGAACGCCCTCGCCCGTGAGTCCCGCTGCTGCGAGGTCATGGGCGAGGGCGTCGACGTCGGCGGTGCGCATGCCGCCAGTCTGCCGGATCAGGCCGAGGGCCCCGCGATCCGCGGCTCGTGGAAGGTGCCGCCGAAGACGCGCTCCGAGGCTCCCACCCGGTCGAGGTACGGCGTGATGCCGCCCATGTGGAAGGGCCAGCCGGCGCCGAGGATCATGCAGAGGTCGATGTCCTCCGCGGCCTCGACGACCGCGTCGTCGAGCATGCGCTTGATCTCGTCGGCGAGGCCGTCCTCGATGCGCAGGCGCAGCTCGTCGACCGACAGCGGCACCGCATCCTTCGGCGTGTGCTTCGCGACGATCCTGCGCGCGCGCTTGTCGATGCCCTTGGGGTCGCCCTTGCCGTCCTTCTCGAGCAGCACGCCGGCCTCGGCGAGCTCGTGCAGCGCCGACGACTCGAAGAAGCGGTCGGGGAAGGCGCGGTGGTGCGTGTCGAGCACGTGCGCGCCGACCTTGAGCCCGACGAGGTCGAGCAGCACGAATGGGTCCATCGGGAAGCCGAACGCGCGCTGCGCGGCGACGACGTCCTCGAACGACGAGCCCTGCTCCACGGCGTGCATCGCCTCGCCGAGGAGCTTCGCGAGCACGCGGTTGACGACGAACCCGGGGGTGTCGCGCGTGATGACCGCGTTCTTCCTCAGGTCCTTCGACACGCGCATCGCGGTCGCGAGCGTCGCGTCGTCGGTCGTCGGGGTCTTGACGACCTCGATGAGCGGCATGACCGCGACCGGGTTGAAGAAGTGGAAGCCGACCAGGCGCTCCGGGTGCGCGAGCTTCGCCCCGATCTGCTCGACCGACAGGCTCGACGTGTTCGTCGCGAGCACCGCGGTCTCGGACAGGTGCGGCTCGACCTCGGCGAACACCTGCTGCTTGACCCCGAGCTCCTCGAAGACGGCCTCGATCACCCAGTCGCAGTCGGCGAAGTCGGCCTTGTCGACGGTGCCGGAGATGAGCGCGGTGAGGCGCTTGCCCTCGTCGTCCGAGACGCGGCCCTTGCCGACGAGCGTGTCGATCTCGCTGCGGATGCCCGCGACGGCCTTGTCGACGCGTCCCTGGTCGAGGTCGGTGATGACCACCGGCACCTGCAGGCGCCGCAGGAACAGCAGCGCGAACTGGCTCGCCATGAGCCCCGCACCGATGATGCCGACCTTGGTGACCGGCTTGGCGAGCGCCTTGTCGGGCGCTCCCGCCGGGCGCTTCGCGCGCTTCTGCACGAGGTCGAACGCGTAGATCGACGCGACGAACTGGTCGCCGGGGATGAGCTCGGCGAGCGCTGCGTCCTCGGCCGCGAAGCCCGCGACGCGGTCGTTCCGCTTCGCGAGCTCCATGACGTCGAGCGCGCGGTAGGGCGCGAGCGGCACGGTGCCGATCTTCTTCTCGAGGGTCTCGCGGGCGATACGGAGCGCGATCGGCCACTTGACGGTTCGCTCGATCGCGCCGGGCGCGTGCGGGCGGTCGACCTTCTTGCCGCCGAGCACCTCGTCGGCCCACCGGATCGACGACTCGAGGAAGCTCGCCGGACCGAACATGGCGTCGGCGATGCCGAGCTCGAGCGCCTCGGCGGGCTTCAGCACCCGGTTCTGCTTGAGCGGGTTCTCGATCACGACCTTGAGGGCGCGCTCGATGCCGATGAGGTTGGGCAGGATGGTCGCGCCGCCCCAGCCGGGCACGAGTCCCAGGAAGGTCTCGGGCAGCGCGATCGCGGGAGCCGCGGCGCTGATCGTGCGGTAGTCGGCGTTCAGGCCGATCTCGAGGCCGCCGCCGAGGGCGAGCCCATTGATGAACACGAACGTCGGTACCGGGGCCTTGTGGAGCAGCCCCAGCACGCGGTGGCCGAGCCTCGGCAGCTCCGCTGCCGTGGCTCGGTCCGGGAGCGAGCCGACGTTGCTGAGGTCGGCGCCGGCGGCCAGGAAGTACGGCTTGCCCGTGACGGCGATCGCGTCGACCTCGCCGTTCGCCGCGCGCTCGCGCTGCGCCTCGAGCGTGTCGCCGAGCTCGAAGAGCGTGGCGGGGCCGAGCGTCGACGGGCGCGTGTGGTCGCGGCCGTTGTCGAGCGTGATGAGCGCCATCGTGCGACCGGAGGGCAGCGGGATGTCGCGCACGTGGCTGCGCGTGACGACCTCGTCGAACTCGGCGGCGGCGAGGAGGGGGAACTCGTCCTGGATGGCCATCAGATGCCCTTCCCGTAGCGCTTGTGGTTGGGGTTCTCCCAGATGACGGTGCCGCCCTGGCCGAGGCCGACGCACATCGCGGTGACGCCGAAGCGCACATCGGGGCGCTGCTCGAACTGGCGCGCGAGCTGCAGCATGAGGCGCACGCCGGAGGAGGCGAGCGGGTGGCCGATCGCGATCGCGCCGCCCCACGGGTTGATGCGGGGGTCGTCGTCGTCGATGCCGAAGTGGTCGGTGAAGGCGAGCACCTGCACGGCGAACGCCTCGTTGAGCTCGAAGAGGCCGATGTCCTCGATCGACAGGCCGGCCTTGCGCAGCGCCTTCTCGGTCGACGGCACCGGGCCGATGCCCATGATGTCGGGGTCGACGCCGGCGAACGCGAACGAGACCATCCGCATCCGCGTGGAGAGTCCGAGCTCCTTCGCCGCCGCGCCCGAGGCGACGATCGACATCGTCGCGCCGTCGTTGAGGCCGGATGCGTTGCCCGCCGTCACGCGACCGTGGTCGCGGAACGGCGTCTTGAGGGCGGCGAGGCCCTCCATCGTCGTCGTCGGGCGCGGCGCCTCGTCGGCGGTCGCGAGACCCCAGCCGGCAGCGGTCTGCGTCGCGACCGGGATGAGGTCGTGCTGGATGTGGCCCGCCTCGACGGCCGCGGCGTACTTCTGCTGCGAGGCCATGGCGTAGCGGTCCGAGCGCTCCTTGGTGAGGTGGGGGAAGCGGTCGTGGATGCGCTCGGCCGTCTTGCCCATGTTGAGCGCGTCCATCGAGACGAGCTTCTCGGCGACGAACCGGGGGTTCGGGTCGGCGTCGAGGCCCATCGGGTGGCGGCCCATGTGCTCGACGCCGCCGGCGATCGCGACGTCGTAGGCGCCGAACGCGATGCCGCCCGCGACCGTCGTGACGGCCGTCATGGCGCCCGCGCACATGCGGTCGAGCGCGTAGCCGGGCACGGTGACCGGGAGCCCGGCGAGCATGCCGACGGTGCGGCCGAGCGTGAGGCCCTGGTCGCCCGTCTGCGTCGTCGCGGCGACCGCGACGTCGTCGATGCGGTCGAGCGGCAGGCTCGGATTCCGCTCGAGCAGTCCCGTGAGCGCCTTGACCGCCAGGTCATCCGCTCGGGTCTGCCAGTACATGCCCTTCTCGCCCGCACGCCCGAATGGGGTGCGGACGCCGTCCACGAACACGACGTCGTCGTTGGCCACGGTGCCTCCTTGGGGTGATTGGCACCAGTGTAGGAAGGCGGCCCAGGGGACCGCCTGGCGGTTGCCGCTTCCTACGAGGAGGCGTCCGAGGGGTCGGGACCGGCTTGGTCGGCCTCTACAAACGCAGCGGCGATCCTCTGTGCAGTCGCCGCAACCTGCCAGGGACGCGCATCGCGTGCGCGGAGCGCTTCGGCGACGGCCTCGGCCGTGGGCTCGATGCGGTCCCACGCGAGTCGACGCACGGCGTCGGGGGCCACGAGGTTCTCCGCGGGCATGGACAGCTCCTCGGCGACGGCCTGCACCGCGGCTCGCGCGTGGCGCAGCCGGACGTCGGCCTCGGGCTTCCGGCTCTTCCAGAAGCGCGGAGGCGGCGGCTCGTCCGAGCGCACGCGCAGCGCCGGCTGGTCCTCCGCCGCACGACCGGCCTGGATCGCCGCCCACCAGCGGTCCAGCTCGCTGCGGCTCGCGCGCCCGGTGAAGTCGCGGCGGGCGGCGAGCCTGCCCTTCGCCTCGACGTCGGCCATGGCCGCGGCGAGCAGCGCGCGGTCCGGCACGAGGCGACCCGGGGCCGTGTCGGTCTCGCGGGCGAGCTCGTCGCGAGCGAGCCACAGCTCGCGCGCGACCGCGAGCTGCCGCCGGTCGCGGATCGCCTGGATGCCGGAGAGGCGTCGCCACGGCTCCGCGGCCGGCGGCTTCGGCCGGCGCTCGAGGGCGTAGGCGAACTCCTGCGCCGCGAGCTCCTGCTTGCCCTGTCGGGCGAGCTCCTCGGCGAGCGCGTCGCGCGCATCCGGCAGCACCTCGACGTCGAGGGCGGCGTACTCGAGCCACGCGCGCGGGATGGGGCGGGCCGACCAGTCGCTCGCGCCGTGCTCCTTGCGCAGGCTCAGCCCGACGAGCCGCTCGGTGACCGCGGCGAGGCCGACCCGCTCGAAGCCCGCGAGGCGCGCGCCCAGCTCGGTGTCGAAGAGCGTGGCCGGCTCGAGCCCCACCTCCCGCAAGCAGGGCAGGTCCTGGCTCGCGGCGTGGATGATCCACTCCTCGCCGCCGATCGCCTGCTGGAGCGGCGAGAGGTCGTCGATCGCCGTCGGGTCGACGAGCACCGTGCCGGCGCCGCGCCGATGCAGCTGCACGAGGTACGCCTTGGCGGTGTAGCGGAAGCCGTTCGCGCGCTCTGCGTCGACGGCGACCGGCCCCGTGCCTGCCGCGAGCCGATCGGCGGCCGCCGCGAGCGCATCCGCGTCGGTGATGACCTCGAACGGTCCCTGCGCGACCGCTTCCGGCAGCGGTGCCGCCTGCTCCTCAGCCACGCGTGCGCCTGTGCGCGTCGAGGCCCGTCGCGCCCGGCTGCACCGGCAGGCCCGCGATGGCGCAGAGGAGGTCGGTCCAGGCGGTCAGGTGCGCACCGAAGTCGTGTCCCGTGGGCGTCCACGATGCCCGCAGCTCGATCTGCGCACCGTCGCCCTGGGCGGCGAGCTCGCCGAAGCCGCTCGAGAGGATCTTCGTCGCGGTGCCCGACTCGGAGTGGTGCTCGGCGCCCCGCTGCTCCAACGCCTCGAGCAGGTAGGTCCAGGTCACCTCGGCGAGGAACGGGTCGACACCGATCTCGGGATCCTGCGAGGCCTGGGTGAAGCTCACGATGCGGAAGTCGCCGCCCCACGCCTCGGGCTCCTCGGGGTCGTGCATGAGGATGAACCGGCCGGTGCCGAGGTCGGAGTCGCGGCCGTGGCTCGGGGCGCCGACGTCGGCCGCGATCGCGAACGAGTGCGGCGCGATGCGCCCGGGCGCCGGGATCTCGCGCACGGAGAGCTCGCTCCGCAGCTCCGCGCGCCGCAGCTGGTCGACGGCAGCGCGGAACGCCTCCGGTTCGGGCGCTGGGGCTGCACTGCTCGTGTCCACCCGGCAAGACTACGATTCCCCCGTGAGCACCAGAGCGAGGCGCGCCGCCGCAGTCGAGGGGGGCGCCGGTTCCGGGCCCCCGCGCGCAGCCACGCTCGCGCTCGTCGCGGCGGGCGTGCTCGTCGCCGGCGCGGGCCTCGCCGTCACCGGCGCCTCGGCGGTGCTCGGGTCGATGCTCGTCACGCCGCCGCGCACGCAGCCCGACAACATCCGGGTGCTGGGCGTGGACGAGCGCGGCGTGCGCCTGGGCCGGACGCCCGACACCGGGCTGCCGGGGGTCTACGCCCTGTGGGTGGGGGAGCGCCTCGCGGTGCTCGGCGCCGTCGTCGCCGAGGACGCGCACAGCGTCACGCGCGTCGTCGACGACCCTGCGCGCGAGCTGCTCGCCGGGGTGACGACCGCGCGCTGGTCGGGCTACGCGATCCACCGGGCGCGCGATGTCACGGATGCGGTCGAGCGCGTCGACGTGCCGACCGAGCTCGGTCCCGCGCCGGCCTGGATCATGGGCGACCAGGACGCCCAGACCTGGTGCATCCAGATCCACGGCCGCGGCGTGACGCGGCGCGAGACCATCCGGGCGGTGCCGGCGTTCCTCGAGCGGGGCATCCCGTGCATCGCCGTCTCGTACCGCAACGACACCGAGGCGCCGCCGAGCCGCGACGGCAAGCTCCGGCTCGGGCTCGACGAGTGGCGCGACGTCGACGACGCGATCGGCCTCGCGGTCGCCCGCGGCGCGCGCAGGATCGTGCTCATGGGCTGGTCGATGGGCGGCCAGATCGCCCTGCAGGTCGCGCGCCGCTCCCGGCACCGCCGCCGCATCGTCGGGGTCGTGCTCGACTCACCGGTCGTCGGCTGGCGGCCGACGCTGCGGCTGCAGGTCGCGCTCGCGCGCATGCCGGCATGGCTCGGCGAGACCGCGGTCGGGCTGCTCGAGTCGCCCGCATCGATGCTCTCGGGCAGCCGCAGCCTCGACTTCGACGAGCTCGACAACGTGCTGCACGCGGATGCGCTGACGCAGCCGATCCTGCTGCTCCACTCCGCCGATGACGGCTTCGTGCCGCCTGACGCGTCGCGCGCGCTCGCCGAGGCGCGGCCCGACATCGTCGACTACCGCGAGTGGCGCACGGCGAGGCACACGAAGCTCTGGAACCTCGACCGCGGGCGCTACCTGCGCGAGATCGGCGGCTGGCTCGACGACCGCGGGATCACGGCGTTCGACTGACCTTCGGCCGCCCTCGCCCGCAGCGGGAGCAGCGCCGCCGGTCCGGCCGACGGGTGGTCACGACACGCCGTCCAGGCCCGGTCGGCGACGGCGTGTCGTGACCACCCGAGGCCCCGGACGCGGCGTGTCGTGACCACCCGGAGGGGTCAGGGGGCGGTGCGCTCCCGCACCTGCCGCTGGATGCGGCCGAGCATGCCGGCCATGCCGCGCAGCCGCAGCGGCGAGACGGCGCGGTCGAGGCCGAGGAGCCGGGGCATGTCGGCGGGCACCGCGAGCGCCTCGTCGGCGCTCGCGCCCTCGAGCCCCTGCGCGAGGATCGAGGCGAAGCCGCGCGTGGTGGGCGACTCCGCGGGGGCGGTCGCGTGCACGTGCACCGTGCCGCCGCGCTCGGCGCCGTCGACCTCGACGAACAGGAAGACGGGCGACTGGCACTCGGCGACGCGCTCGAGCAGGTCGGGGTGCTCGGCGTAGCGCGCGGGCAGCTCGGGCAGCTCGTCGGCGAACTCGAGCAGCAGCTGCAGGCGGTCCTGCTCCTCCATCGCCTGGAAGTCCTCGACGGTGCGCTGCAGCGCGGGGGTGAGCGTCATCGCGACGGCACCTCTCCCGGCTCGGCGCCGACCGCGATCGGCACGCCCACGAGCGAGCCCCACTCGGTCCAGGATCCGTCGTAGTTGCGCACGCCCGGCAGCCCCAGCAGGTGCGTGAGCACGAACCACGTGTGGCTCGATCGCTCGCCGATGCGGCAGTATGCGATCACGTCGTCCGCGCCGCGCAGCCCCGCCCCGTCGAGGTAGATCGCCTCGAGCTCGGCGCGCGAGCGGAAGGTGCCGTCGGGGTTGACCGCCGTGCCCCACGGCACGCTCGCGGCGGTGGGGATGTGGCCAGCACGCAGCGCGCCCTCGTCCGGGTAGGCGGGGGCGGTCGTGCGCTCGCCGGAGTACTCCTCGGGGCTGCGCACGTCGACGAGCGGCTTGCCGAGGTGGGCGAGCACGTCGTCGCGGAAGGCGCGCAGCGTCCGGTCGTCGCGGGGGGCGACGGGGTAGTCGACCGTCGGCCGGCGCGCGGGCTCGCGCGTGAGCTCGCGGCCCTCGGCGATCCAGGCGTCGCGCCCGCCGTCCATGATGCGCGTGCGGTCGTGGCCGTAGAGGGCGAAGACCCAGAGCGCGTAGGTCGCCCACCAGTTCGCCTTGTCGCCGTAGAAGACGACGGTCGTGTCGCGGCCGATGCCCTTGCGGCCCAGCAGCGCCGCGAACGCCTCGGGGGAGAGGTAGTCGCGCTGCACGGGGTCGTTGAGCTCGGTGTGCCAGTCGATCTTCACGGCACCCGGGATGTGGCCGACCTCGTAGAGCAGCACGTCCTCGTCGGACTCGACGATGACGATGTCCGGATCGTCGAGGTGCGCGGCGACCCACTCGGTGGAGACGAGGCGGTCGGGGGCGGCGTACTCGGCGAAGCGGGGCTCGGACTCGGTCACGGCGTCTCCTTCTCGGGCGCGGTGCCCGGCGGGTTCGTGGGCCTGACTAGGCTCGGTGGGGGGAACGCCATCCTCCCATCGAATCTTCCCTCAAGGCGCTCCGGCGCCGCGCAAGGAGCGCCCATGCCAGCACCGATCTCGCTCGTGGAGCTCCGGCCCCAGGTCGGCGCCGAGCAGATCGTCGCGAGCCTCGTGCCGCCGCCGCAGTTCGACGGCGCGACGTTCGAGACCTACCGGCCCGACCCTGCGCATCCGTCGCAGGGGGAGGCGCTGCAGCGGATGCAGGAGCTCGTCGAGGCGTGGACGAAGCCGAAGCGCGGGTTCTTCCGGAAGGCGCCGGAGGTGAAGCCCGGCATCTACCTCGACGGCGGCTTCGGCGTCGGCAAGACGCACCTGCTCGCGTCGCTGTGGAAGGCGATGCCCGGCCCCAAGGTGTTCGGCACGTTCATCGAGTACACCGCGCTCGTCGGCGCGCTCGGCTACGCCGAGACGGTGCAGCAGCTGCAGGGATCGCGGATCGTCTGCATCGACGAGTTCGAGCTCGACGACCCGGGCGACACGATGGTGATGACGCGCCTGCTCGGCGAGCTCGTCGCGAGCGGCACGAAGCTCGCTGCCACGAGCAACACGCCTCCGAACGCGCTCGGCGACGGCCGCTTCGCCGCCGCCGACTTCCTGCGCGAGATCACCGCGATCGCCGACCGGTTCCAGATCATGCGGATCGACGGCGAGGACTACCGCCACCGCGACATCACGGGGCACGCCCCGGTCGTCGACGACGGCGCGATCCCGGCAGCGCTCGACGCGATCGACGGCACGACGGCGCTCGACGACTTCGACGCGCTCATCGCGCACCTCGCGCACGTGCACCCCTCCCGCTACATCGGGCTCGTCGACGGCCTGCGGGGGCTGGGGCTCCGCGGCGTGCGGGTGCTGACCGATCAGAACGACGCGCTGCGCTTCGTCGCGCTCGTCGACCGGCTGTACGACGCGCAGGTCGCGCTGCGGGCGAGCGGCACGAGCCTCGACCAGGTCTTCAGCGAGGAGATGCTGGGCGGCGGCTACCGCAAGAAGTACCTGCGCGCCATCTCGCGCCTCGTCGCGCTCGCGAACGAGGCCTGAGCCCGAGCCCTGAGGCCGCGGCTCAGATGCCGTCGGTGCGGTGGAGCTGCTCCTCGGCGTCGCGGGCGCTGCGCGCGGTCGGGTCGATCGGCGCGTAGGAGCGGTTGAGCACCGCGAGGTAGACGGCGCCGAGCACCGCCGAGATGAGCGAGCCGGCGAGCACACCGAGCGTGCCCTCGACGATGAGCTCCTCGGTCGAGCGGTGCGCGAGCTCGTTCATGAGCAGCGAGACCGTGAAGCCGATGCCGCCGAGCAGGCTCACGCCGATGAGCTCGGTGAGGCGCACGCGCTCGAGCTTCGGCACCCGCAGGGCCGACTGGCCGATGAGCCCCGCGACGGTGATGCCGACGAGCTTGCCGACGGGCAGCGCGATGACGATGGCCCAGAAGACGGGGCTCAGCTCGCCGAGCGGCACCTGGGGGATGACGACCGATGCGGACGTGAACGCGAACAGCGGCAGCACGATGCCGTTCGAGAACGGCTCGAGCTTCTCGCGCGCCGACTCCGCCGGTGCGGGGGAGAGCACGAGGCCGAGCGCGACGCCGGCGATCGTGGCGTGGATGCCGCTCATCGCCACCAGCCACCAGGTGACGATCGCCACCACGAGCAGCAGGATGCGCAGCGTCCAGCTGCCGCGCTTGCCGCGATAGACGCGGCCGAGCAGCCAGAACCCGACGACGCCGAGCGCCGCGAGGCCGAGGTGCAGCACCGAGACGGTGTCGGTGAAGAACACCGCGATGAAGAGGATGCCGATCAGGTCGTCGATGACGGCGAGGGCGAGCAGCAGGGCGCGCACGTTCGACGGCAGCCGCTTGCCGACGAGCGCGAGCACGCCGAGCGCGAAGGCGATGTCGGTGGCGGTCGGGATCGGCCAGCCCTGGGCGCCATCGGGGCCCGCGAGGTTGAAGTAGAGGATCGCGGGGATCGCGACGCCGCCGAGCGCGGCGATGGTCGGCACCGCGGCCTTCGAGACGCTCGAGAGATCGCCCTGCGTGAACTCGTAGCGCAGCTCGATCGCCACGACGAAGAAGAAGACGACGAGCAGGCCGTCGGTCACCCAGTGCGCGGCTGAGAGGTCAAGGCCGAAGACGGTGAACGGCAGGTGGGCGTGCTTCGCCGCGTCGAGCCCCGGGCCGAGCGCGGTGTTGGCCACCACCAGGCCGAGGATCGCTGCCGCGAGGAGGAGCATCGCCGACACCTGGGGGTTGCGGATCCACGTCATGCGACCATCCTTCCACCGAGCACGGTCGCTCGCGGCACGCGGGAAACGCGACCGAAACACTCGCGAGGCATCCGTAACCGACAGGAAACGCGACGACGACGGCTGCCGAAACCGGGCGGGTGGAGCCTGTGGGGAGTCCCTACCGGATACCCCCAAGGAGCACCACATGGATGCAGGCAGCATCGCCTTCGGCGTCATCGCGACAGCGCTCGTGCTGTTCATGACCCCGGGGCTCGCGTTCTTCTACGGCGGCCTCGTGCGCGCCAAGAGCGTCATCAGCATGATGATGATGTCGTTCGGCGCCATCGGCCTCGTCGGCACACTCTGGATCCTGTACGGGTTCAACATGGCGGCCGTCGACTCGCCCTTCGCCTTCTCCGGCAACCCCTTCAGCGACTTCGGGCTGGCAGCGCTCGCCGCGGGCGAGAGCGCCAACACCGACCTCGTCGGGGTCGCCTACGGCTCGACGTTCGCGATCATCACCGTCGCCCTCATCTCCGGCGCGATCGCCGACCGCGCGAAGTTCGGCGCGTGGATGCTCTTCGCCGGCGCCTTCGCGACGCTCGGCTACTTCCCCATCGCCGCGTGGGTCTGGGGCGGCGGCTGGGCGTACTCGCTCGGCGACCTGCTCGGCCTGCCGGCCGTCATCGACTACGCGGGCGGCACCGCCGTGCACATCAACGCCGGCGCCGCGGCGCTCGCGCTCACCTACGTGCTCGGCAAGCGCATCGGCTTCACGAAGGGCGCGCACAAGCCGCACAACGTGCCGTTCGTCATCCTCGGCGCGAGCATCCTGTGGTTCGGCTGGTTCGGCTTCAACGTCGGCGCGGAGTGGCTCAACGGGCTCGGCAACGCTGGCCTCATCACGCTCAACACGATCGGCGCGACCGCGGCCTCGATCTGCGCCTGGCTGCTCGTCGAGAAGCTCAAGGACGGCAAGCCCACCTCCGTCGGCGCCGCCTCCGGCGCTGTCGCGGGCCTCGTCGCGATCACCCCGGCATGCGCCAACCTCACGCCCGGCTGGGCGCTCCTGCTCGGCGCCATCGCCGGTGCGGTCTGCGCGCTCGCCGTCGAGCTGAAGTGGAAGCTCGGCTTCGACGACTCGCTCGACGTCGTCGGCATCCACCTCGTCGGCGGCCTGATCGGCACCATCTACCTCGGCTTCTTCGCGACCGAGACCGGCCTGCTGCTCGGCGGCGGCATCGGTCAGCTGGCCGTGCAGGTCATCGCCGCGGTCGGCGTGATGCTCTACGCGTTCGTCATCGCGTTCGTGATCGGCTTCGCGATCGAGAAGACGATCGGCTTCCGCGTGAAGAACGAGGACGAGCTGGCCGGCGTCGACCAGAGCGTGCACGGCGAGCAGGCATACGGCTACGAGCTGGAGCGCGAGCGGATCTGACGCGCGGCAGCACAGCGGAGGGGGCCGGCTCGCGCCGGCCCCCTCTCGTCGTGCGGTCTACAGCGAGACGGCCCCGCGCACCTTGTGCCCGACGGCGATCGACTCGGCCGAGATCGCCGAGCGGGGCGAGAGCAGCGGCAGCACCGCGAACGCGACCTGCTCGGGCGTCGACTCGCCCGGCTTGCCCGGGGCGACCTCCGTCTGGGGCGTCGGCGTGACCGGGCCCGGGTTCACGACGTTCACCGCGACCCCCGTGCCGGCGAGGTCGTCGGCGAGGCTCTGCGCGGCGATGATGAGCGCGGCGTTGCGCACCGCGGCGGTGATGTTCCCGGTGAGGAGCGCGTTCTGCCCGCTGAGCCCGACGATGCGGCCGTAGCCGGCCGTGCGCATGGACGGGATGACGGCGTTCGCGATGCGCAGGAAGGTCATCGCCTTTCCCTCGATCGCGGTCGACACCTGCGCCGGGTCGCCGCTGCGGGCCGGGTCGAGCGACTGCGCGGGCGGGGCGGCCGCCACGACGAGGGCGTCGATCCTGCCGTGCTGGGCGAGCACCTGCGCGACGGCCGCGTCGACCGAGGCGTCGTCGGCGCCGTCGAGGCGGATGTCGGCGCCGTCGCCGCGCGCCGCGGTCACGACGGTCGCGCCCTCGGCGCGCGCCGCATCCGCGACCGCCGCGCCGATGAGGCCGGTGCCGCCTGCGATGAGGACGACGTGGTCGGAGAGCTGGAGATCCATGCCCGCCACGCTATCGGCGACTCCCGGTGCGCGCCGAGGTTCGGGGCGTACGGTCGCCGGCACGAAGCGCGGGGCGACCGCCTCGCGGGGAGGAGGCAATGATGCACGAGGGACACGAGCACGGCGCGCAGGCGAGCGACGACGCGCACGTCAGCACGTTCGGCGCGCACGTGGCAGAGCTCGAGGCGTGCGCCGCGGCATGCCGCGACTGCGCTCGCGCGGACCGCGAGGAGGGCATGGACGACTGCGCCGACATGTGCGAGGCGTGCGCCGAGCTGTGCGAGGCAGCCGCGCGCATCCTCGCCAGGGCGTCGCTGCCGCAGGAGGCGAGCGACGCGCTGCTCGCCGCGTGCGCGGCGATGTGCCGGGCGTGCGCCGCAGAGTGCCGGCGGCACGACACCGACCACTGCCGCGCGTGCGCCGAGGCGTGCGAGCGGTGCGCCGAGATGTGCGAGGCGGCCTGATCCGCAGACGACGAAGGCCCCGGCTGCTGCCGGGGCCTTGCGCGGTGGGCGATACCAGACTCGAACTGATGACCTCTTCGGTGTGAACGAAGCGCGCTACCAACTGCGCCAATCGCCCGTGCCCGCTCGCGATGATCGCGGTGCGGACCGCACAAGTCTGCCACATCCCGCGGGCGGTGCGGGACAGGTCGAGCGCATCCGCGACACAGGCCCGGCGATTTGGCGTTGGGCTCGCGGCGTGGGTATAGTCATGCGAGTGCTCAGCGATGAGCCCCGCGGATGTGGCGCAGTGGTAGCGCATCACCTTGCCAAGGTGAGGGTCGCGAGTTCGAATCTCGTCATCCGCTCGACAGCAATGTCATGAGAGTCAATCTCACACCACCTGGTGGGGTGGCCGAGTGGTGAGGCAGCGGCCTGCAAAGCCGTCTACGCGGGTTCGAATCCCGTCTCCACCTCGAGCACACCGCAAGGGCGATTGGCGCAGCGGTAGCGCGCTTCCCTGACACGGAAGAGGTCACTGGTTCGAACCCAGTATCGCCCACCACGAAGCCCCCGGTCCTCCCGGGGGCTTTCGCATGTCCGGGAGCGCTGCAGCGCGTGCGCGCCGCGACGTCAGAGCGTGCGGGCCCAGGCGCCGTCGACGAGGCTGAACTCCACCCATCCGCCGCCGGGCGCCTTGCCGGTGAGCCGCACGGAGCTGATCGCTCGGCCCGCGCGCACGAGCGCGGTGCGGACCTCCCGCCGGCCGGCCCAGCGGCGCAGATCGAGCGGATCGGTGCCGCACGCCTGCAGCTCTGCGAGGACCTCGGCGATGTCGGCGGCGGAGTAGACGGTGTGCTGTGTGGGGTGGTCCATGTCCTGAGGGTACGCCCGTGCACGGTCGCCGCGCGGGGCGAGATCGGTGCTCTGCCGCGCCCGTGCGCGCCGTTGGGGTACAGGAGTAGCCTCGCGGTGTGATCGCAGCCTCCGCCTCCACGCTCGAGCTGGGCACGAGCTTCGCGCGCGAGCTCCCCGAGCTGGCCGTCCCGTGGCGGGCCGAGGAGGCCCCGGACCCGACGCTGCTCGTGCTCAACGCGCAGCTCGCCGGGGAGCTGGGGCTCGACGCCGAAGCGCTGCGCGAGGCGGACGGCATCCGCCTGCTCATCGGCGGCGCGGTGCCCGACGGCGCGACCCCCGTCGCGCAGGCCTACGCCGGGCACCAGTTCGGCGCGTACTCGCCTCGGCTCGGCGACGGCCGCGCGCTGCTGCTCGGCGAGCTCGTCGACGAGCACGGCACGGCGCGCGACCTGCACCTCAAGGGCTCCGGCCGCACGCCCTTCGCCCGCGGCGGGGACGGGCTCGCCGCGGTGGGGCCGATGCTGCGCGAGTACGTCGTCAGCGAGGCCATGCACGCGCTCGGCATCCCGACGACCCGCTCGCTCGCCGTCGTCGGGACGGGGCGCTTCGTGCGCCGCGACGAGCTGCTCCCCGGCGCCGTCCTCACCCGCGTGGCGAGCAGCCACCTGCGCGTCGGCACCTTCCAGTACGCGCGGGCGACCGGCGACCTCGAGCTGCTGCGCCGGCTGGCCGACCACGCGATCCGCCGGCACGCGCCCGAGGCCGCGGATGCCGACGAGCCGTACCTCGCGCTGCTGCAGTCCGTGTGCGCCGCGCAGGCGGCGCTCGTGGCGCAGTGGATGCTCGTCGGCTTCGTGCACGGCGTCATGAACACCGACAACATGACGATCTCGGGCGAGACGATCGACTACGGCCCGTGCGCGTTCATGGAGAGCTTCGACCCGGCGACCGTCTTCAGCTCCATCGATCACCGCGGCCGCTACGCCTACGGCAACCAGCCGGCGGTCGCCCAGTGGAACCTCGCCCGGTTCGCGGAGACGCTGCTGCCGCTCCTCGCCGAGGATCAGGAGCGCGCCGTCGAGCTCGCCCTCGCCGAGCTCGAGGCGTTCGCCGAGCAGTACAGCGCGGCGTGGTCGGCCGGGATGCGCGCCAAGCTCGGCCTCCCCGACGGCGTCGACCTCGAGGCCGCGTCGGCGGTCGCCACCGCGCTGCCGCCGATGCTCCAGGGCAGCCAGGTCGACGTCACCTCGTTCTTCCGCGGCCTGAGCGGGGTCGTCCGCGGCCGGCGGGACCCCGTGCGCGACCTGTTCGTCGATCGCGAGGCATTCGACGCGTGGGCGCAGCGCTGGCTCGAGCTCGACCCGGATGCCGACGCGATGGATCGCGTCAATCCCGTGTACATCCCGCGCAACCACCTCGTCGAGGAGGCGCTCGAGGCCGCGACCGAGGGCGACCTGGAGCCGTTCGGCCGGCTGCTCGACGCGGTCAGCCGGCCCCTCGACGAGCGCCCGGGCCTCGAGCGCTACGCCGCCCCGAGCCCGGAGCGCAGCTTCCGCGCCTACCGCACCTACTGCGGCACCTGAGGCATCGCGCCGC
Source organism: Actinomycetota bacterium (assembly GCA_051751085.1). Classification (GTDB taxonomy): domain Bacteria; phylum Actinomycetota; class Actinomycetes; order Actinomycetales; family Microbacteriaceae; genus Agrococcus. The sequence goes on from JBNJKM010000006.1 coordinate 209,045, forward strand.
GCCTACGATGGAGCAGTGACCACCGGATTCGATCTCTACGCCGACCGTGCCATCGTCGCCATGCGCGTCGACGGCGAGCTGCAGGACCTCGCGCGCGAGGTGACCGACACGCAGACGGTGGAGCCGGTGACGATCGACAGCCCCGACGGCCTCGACATCCTCCGCCACTCGGCCGCGCACGTGCTCGCGCAGGCCGTGCAGCGCGTCAACTCCGAGGCGCGGCTCGGCATCGGCCCGCCCGTGCAGGACGGCTTCTACTACGACTTCGACGTCGACCAGCCCTTCTCGAGCGACGACCTCAAGGCGCTGCAGAAGGAGATGGAGCGGATCATCAAGGCAGGCCAGCGCTTCGTGCGCCGCGTCGTGACCGACGACGAGGCTCGCGTGGAGCTCGCCGACGAGCCGTACAAGCTCGAGCTCATCGGTCTCAAGGGCGGTGCCGACAAGGCCGCGGAGGGCGCATCCGTCGAGGTCGGCGCCGGCGAGCTCACCATCTACGACAACGTCGACATGAAGTCGGGCGAGGTCGCCTGGAAGGACCTCTGCCGCGGCCCGCACCTGCCGTCCACGCGCCTCATCGGCAACGGCTTCGCCCTCATGCGCGTCGCGGGCGCCTACTGGCGCGGCAAGACCGACCTGCCGCAGCTGCAGCGCATCTACGGCACCGCGTGGCCGACCAAGGACGAGCTGCGCGCCTACCAGCAGCGCCTCGAGGAGGCCGCGAAGCGCGACCACCGCAAGCTCGGCCGCGAGCTCGACCTCTTCTCGTTCCCCGAGGAGATCGGCTCCGGGCTCTCCGTCTGGCATCCGCGCGGCGCGATCGCCCGCGGCGAGATGGAGCAGCACGCGCGCCGCCGCCACATCGAGCACGGCTACAGCTACGTCTACACGCCGCACATCACGAAGCAGGACCTGTTCGCCACCTCCGGCCACCTCGCGACGTACGGCGAGGGCATGTGGCCGCCCATCCACATGGACGAGGAGCGCGACGAGGACGGCAACGTCACGAAGCAGGGCGTCGACTACTACCTCAAGCCCATGAACTGCCCGATGCACATCCTCGTCTACAAGAGCAGCGCGCGGAGCTACCGCGACCTGCCGCTGCGGCTCGCCGAGAACGGCACGGTCTACCGCAACGAGCTCTCGGGCGCCCTCCACGGCCTCACCCGCGTGCGCGGCTTCACGCAGGACGACGCCCACCTCTTCGTCACGCCCGAGCAGCTCGAGGAGGAGACCGGCAAGGTCCTCGAGTTCGTGCTCTCGCTGCTGCAGGACTTCGGCCTCACCGACTTCAGGCTCGAGCTCTCGATGCGCGACGACGAGAAGGAGAAGTGGATCGGCGACGAGGCCGTCTGGGACACGGCGACGGATGCGCTGCGCCGCGTCGCGCGCGCGTCCGGCCTCGAGGTGGTCGAGGAGGCCGGCGAGGCCGCCTTCTACGGCCCGAAGATCGACCTCAAGGTGACCGACGCGATCGGGCGCTCCTGGCAGCTCTCCACCGTGCAGCTCGACTTCAACCTCCCGGAGCGCTTCGAGCTCGAGTACACCGCTGCCGACGGCTCGAAGCAGCGGCCGATCATGATCCACCGCGCCCTCTTCGGCTCGATCGAGCGCTTCTTCGCGATCCTCGTCGAGCACTACGCGGGCGCGTTCCCGGTGTGGCTCGCCCCCGTGCAGGTCGTGGGCGTGCCCGTCGCGGCCGACTACGCCGACTACCTCGATGACATCGCCCGGCAGCTTCGTGCGAAGGGCGTGCGCATCGAGGTCGACCGCAGCGACGAGCGCATGCAGAAGAAGATCCGCACGCACACGCTCATGAAGGTGCCGTTCCAGCTCATCGCCGGCGAGAAGGACCGCGATGCCGGGAGCGTCTCGTTCCGCTTCCGCGACGGCACGCAGGACAACGGCGTGCCGGTCGACGAGGCCATCCGCCGCATCGTCGAGGCCATCGAGACCAGGGCGCACGTGTGACCGACAGGAACATGGACGAGCCGGCCGAGCGTGCCGCGGTGCACCGCGACGCCCTGCCGCCGTTCGATCCCGCCGAGCCGCAGGAGCCGCCGCTCGTCGGCGAGCACGCGTGGGGCGCGCCCACCCAGATGTCGAGCGAGCTGCCGGGCGTGCCCGACCACTTCCAGCGACTCTGGACGCCGTACCGCATGGTGTACATCCAGCAGGGGCAGATGCCCGAGCAGGACGCGTGCCCCTTCTGCCGCGCGCCCGAGCTGCCCGACGACCAGGGGCTCATCGTGCACCGCGGCGAGACGTGCTTCGTGCTGCTCAACCTGTTCCCGTACAACACCGGCCACATCATGGTCTGCCCGTACCGGCACGTGGGCATGTACGACCAGGCGACGACCGACGAGGTCGCCGAGATGGCGGTGCTGACGCAGACGGCGATGCGCGTGCTGTCGCAGGTCACGCGCTGCCAGGGCTTCAACATCGGCATGAACCAGGGCCGCATCGCGGGTGCCGGCATCGCCGACCACCTCCACCAGCACATCGTGCCGCGGTGGAGCCTCGACTCGAACTTCTTCCCGATCATCGCGAAGACGAAGGCGCTGCCGATCCTCCTCGAGGACATGCGCCGGGACATCCAGGCAGCCTGGCCGGTCTGACCGACCCAGGCGGAAAGCACACAGACATGAACGAGTCCACCACCGGCTCGGCCCGCGTCAAGCGCGGGCTCGCCGAGATGCTGAAGGGCGGCGTCATCATGGACGTCGTCACCCCCGACCAGGCGCGCATCGCCGAGGACGCCGGCGCGGTCGCCGTCATGGCGCTCGAGCGCGTGCCGGCCGACATCCGCGCGCAGGGCGGCGTCGCCCGCATGTCGGACCCCGACCTCATCGACGCGATCAAGGCAGAGGTCTCGATCCCCGTCATGGCGAAGGCCCGCATCGGCCACTTCGTCGAGGCGCAGGTGCTCGAGGCGCTCGAGGTCGACTACATCGACGAGTCCGAGGTGCTGAGCCCCGCCGACTACGTCAACCACATCGACAAGTGGCCTTTCACGGTGCCGTTCGTGTGCGGCGCGACGAACCTCGGCGAGGCGCTCCGCCGCATCACCGAGGGCGCCGCCATGATCCGCTCGAAGGGTGAGGCCGGCACGGGCGACGTCTCGGAGGCGACGAAGCACATCCGCACCATCAAGGGCGAGATCCGTCGGCTCGCGGGGCTCTCGAAGGACGAGCTGTACGTCGCCGCGAAGGAGCTGCAGGCGCCGTTCGAGCTCGTCGCCGAGGTCGCCGAGCGCGGTGCGCTCCCGGTCGTGCTCTTCACCGCGGGCGGCGTCGCGACGCCCGCCGATGCGGCGCTCATGATGCAGCTCGGCGCCGACGGCGTCTTCGTCGGCTCCGGCATCTTCAAGTCGGGGCAGCCGGAGCGGCGCGCCGCCGCGATCGTGCGCGCGACGGCCGCCTTCGACGACCCGAAGGCGATCGCGGATGCGTCGCGCGGGCTCGGCGAGGCCATGGTCGGCATCAACGTGGCCGACCTGCCGGCCCCGCACCGCCTCTCCGAGCGCGGCTGGTAGCGGTGGGCCGACCGGGCGGACCCCGCGTCGGCGTCCTCGCCCTGCAGGGCGACGTGCGCGAGCACGTCGCCGTGCTCGAGGCGCTGGGCGCCGCCGTGTCGCTCGTGCGCACGCCGGCGCAGCTCGCCGCCGTCGACGGCCTCGTGCTGCCCGGCGGCGAGTCGAGCGTCATCGACAAGCTCGCGCGGCTCTTCGCCGTGCGGGAGCCGATCCGCGAGCGGATCGCCGACGGGATGCCCGTGTACGGCACCTGCGCCGGGCTCATCCTGCTCGCCGACCGCATCCTCGACGGGCTGCCGACCCAGCTGCCCTTCGGCGGCCTCGACGTCGACGTGCGCCGCAACGCGTTCGGCAGCCAGGTCGACTCGTTCGAGGCGGAGCTCGCGGTGCCCGCGCTGGGGGAGGAGCCCGTGCACGCGACCTTCATCCGCGCGCCGGCGGTCGAGCGCATCGGGGCCGGCGTCGACGTGCTTGCGAGCGTCGACGGCCGGGTCGTCGCGGTCGAGCAGGGCGCGCTGCTCGGCACCGCCTTCCACCCGGAGGTCGGCGGCGAGCTGCGCTTCCACCGCCGGTTCCTCGCGCACGTCGCGCGTGGCAGCGGTGCGTGTGTCAGCGGTGCGTGATCGGATGCGTCGGTGACGAGGACGACAGGGGCGGCGGCAGCCGGCGGCGCGGCTGCCGCACCCGCCGCGACGGCGACGGGCCGCACCGACGGGCGCATCGGTCGCGTGCCGTGGCAGGTGCTGTGGATCGGGCTCGCGATCATCTGGGGCTCGTCGTTCCTGCTCATGAAGCTCGGCCTCGAGGCGCTGCACCCGATGCAGATCGCCGCGCTCCGCATCGGGATCGCCGCCGGCACGCTGCTCGTCCTCTCCGCCGTGCTGCGCACCCGGCTGCCGCGCGACGCGGGCACGTGGGGGCTGCTCGCGATCTGCTCCTTCTTCCTCACGACGCTGCCGTTCACCGCGTTCGTCGTGGCCGAGACCCGCATCTCCTCGGGCCTCACCGGGCTCGCCAACGCGTTCACGCCGGTCGCGACCGTGCTCTTCGCCCTGCTGCTGCTGCCGAGCGACCGGCTGACGCCCCGCAAGCTCGTCTCCGTGCTGCTCGGCTTCGTCGGCGTCGTGCTCATCGCGCAGCCGTGGACGACGGAGCAGGGCCCGGACCTCGTCGGCGTCGCGATCGCCGTGCTCGGCGCCGCCTCGTACGGCGTCGGCTGGACGCTCAACCGCCGGCTGCTCGGGCGCCGCGAGGTGCCGGGGCTCGCGCATCCCACCGCCCTGATGATCACCGGTCTGCCGATGACGCTCCTCGCGCTGCTCGGGTGGGCGGCGATCGAGGGCTGGTCGCCGATCGCCGCGCACGGGCCCGCCGAGGCGCTCCCGCTCGCGCTCGCCGCCGTCGCCGTGCTCGGCGTCGTGGGCACGGGCGTCGCCTACATCCTGCAGTTCGAGGTCGTGCGCGCCGTCGGCCCCACGGTCGCGGCGACCGTCACCTACCTGATCCCCGTGGTCGCGGTGACGCTCGGCGTGGTCGTGCTGGGCGAGGAGGTGGGCCCGTGGCAGCTCGCGGGCGCGGCGATCGTGATCGGCGCCGGCGTGCTCGTGCAGGCGAAGCCGAGAGTGCGACGGTCCGGCGCCTGACGCATCCGGCCGGTGCGGCATCGAGCCCGCGCCGACCTGTTTGACTGGCACCATGCAGCTCTACTCCAGCCGTCCCGGGCAGGCCACCTGGCAGGCGGTGGGCGACGTCGTGGCCATCGGCACCATCGCCGCCGCAGTCTCGGTGTCGCAGCAGGTGGGCGCCGCGATCTCGTCGCTCGGCGCGTTCGGCGAGCAGATCGAGACGGCCGGCAGCGGCTTCTCGACGACGCTCGGCGATGCGGGCGAGGCACTCGCGGAGGTGCCGTTCGTGGGGGAGGGCGTCGCGCAGCCGTTCCGCGACGCCTCGGGCTCGGCGACCGACCTCGCGGCCGCCGGCACGGCGCTGTCGAGCGCGGTCGACACGCTCGCGGCGACCGTGGCGACGGCGCTCTGGCTGCTGCCGGTGCTGCTCGTCGTGCTGCTCTGGATCGTGCCGCGGCTCCGCTTCGCGACCCGAGCGCGCGCGACGCGCGCGCTCGTGCGGTCGCAGGCGGGCCGGGACCTGCTCGCGATGCGCGCGCTCGTCGGCCAGCCGATGGCGAAGGTGCTGCGGGCGGTGCCCGACCCGGTCGCGGCGCTGCGCACGGCCGACGAGCCGGCGATGCGCGCGCTCGCCGCGCTCGAGCTGCGCACCGCGGGCGTGCGCGGCGAGCCGATGTGAGCCGCGCGCGAGCGCTCGGGCTCGCGCGTAGAATGGGCCCTCCCCGTCTCGCGATCAGGAAGCACGCATGTCCGGACATTCCAAGTGGGCCACGACGAAGCACAAGAAGGCCGTCATCGACGCCCGCCGCGCGAAGTCGTTCGCGAAGCTCATCAAGAACATCGAGGTCGCCGCGAAGATCGGCGGCGCCGACCTCTCGGGCAACCCGACGCTCGTCGACGCCGTCCAGAAGGCCAAGAAGACGAGCGTCCCCAACGACAACATCGACCGCGCCATCAAGCGCGGCGCCGGGCTCACCGGCGAGTCGATCGACTACACGACGATCATGTACGAGGGCTACGCGCAGCACGGCGTCGCGCTCATGGTCGAGTGCCTCACCGACAACAAGAACCGTGCCGCCGCCGAGGTGCGCACGGCCATGACGCGCAACGGCGGCACGATGGCCGACCCCGGCTCCGTCGCCTACAACTTCACGCGCAAGGGCGTCGTCTCGGTCACGAAGACGGATGAGGTCACCGAGGACGACATCCTCCTCGCCGTGCTCGACGCTGGCGCCGAGGAGGTCACCGACCAGGGCGGCGGCTTCGAGATCCTCTCCGACCCGAGCGACCTCGTCGCGGTCCGCACGTCGCTGCAGGAGGCGGGCATCGACTACGACGCCGCCGACATCGAGTTCGTGCCGAACCTCAGGGTCGAGGTCGATGCCGAGACGGCCCGCAAGGTCATGCGGCTCATCGACGCGCTCGAGGACAGCGAGGACGTGCAGAACGTCTACGCGAACTACGACCTGAGCCCTGAGGTGCAGGCGCAGCTCGACGAGGACGAGTAGCCGTGTCGGCGTCGGTGCGCGTGCTCGGCGTCGATCCAGGACTCACGCGATGCGGCGTCGGGGTGGTCGACGTCGAGCGCCGCGCGCCGACGCTCGTGCACGTCGAGGTCGTGCGCTCGGATGCCGCCGACCCGATCGAGCAGCGACTGCTGCGCATCGCCCGTGGCGTCGAAGCGGCGATCGATGCCCACCGGCCCGACGCGATCGCCCTCGAGCGCGTCTTCGCGCAGGCGAACCTGCGCAGCGTCATGGGCGTCGCGCAGATCTCCGGCATCGTGCTGCGCGCCGCCGCGGAGCGCGAGATCCCGGTGGCGATGCTGACGCCCACCGAGGTGAAGGCCGCGGTCACCGGCTACGGGGCGGCGGACAAGCGGCAGGTCGCCGAGATGGTGCGACGCCTGCTGCGGCTCGACGAGGCACCGAAGCCGGCGGACGCGGCGGATGCGCTGGCGATCGCGATCGCGGAGGGCTGGCGCACGCGCGTGCCCCGCGCGGGCAGGACGGCCGCGGGCGTCACGACGCCGGCGCAGCGGGCCTGGGCCGCGGCAGAGGCCGCGGCTCGCGGGCGAGGCTAGCGGCGGAGCCCGCGGCGGCCGATCTCGACGGCGCCGAGGATCGAGGCCATGAACATGAAGAGGCCTGCGATGAAGATGACGGCCTCGAGCCCCGGCACCGCGATCGCGTAGCTCATCACGACGAAGGAGCCCACGAGCAGCAGGAACAGGAGCAGGAACTGGACGACGTGCATGGGAACTCCTGGTCGGTGGGCCGCGGGTCCGGCCAGGCTATCAGCGGCCGCCGCCCGGCGCGGCAGGCGGCCCCGAGCGTCGTGCAGGCCTAGGCTCGGACGGTGATCTCCAGGCTCGACGGAACCGTGCTGTCCGCTCGCGGGCAGCGGCTCGTCGTCGGCATCGGCGGCGTCGGGCTCGCCGTCGCGGTCACGCCCCAGACCTCGCTCACCGCCGCCGCGGGCCGGTCGATCGCGCTGCACACGCACCTCGTCGTGCGCGAGGACGAGCTCGCGCTCTACGGCTTCGAGACCGAGACCGAGCTCGAGGCGTTCGAGCTGCTCATCGGCGTCACCGGCGTGGGACCGAAGTCGGCGCTCGGCGTGCTCGCGCACCTCACGCCGGACGAGCTCGCGCGAGCCATCGACGCGGGCGACGAGCGCGCGTTCAAGGCGGTGAGCGGCATCGGGCCGAAGACCGCCAAGCTGCTCATCCTGCAGCTGAGCGGCAAGCTCGTGCCCTCGCCGGTGGCGCGCAGCGCGGTGACCCCCGACGCTCGCGCCGACGTGCTCACCGCGCTCACGGGCCTCGGCTGGCCCGAGCGCACGGCCGTCGACGCCATCGAGCGCGCCGCGATCGCCGCCCCGGAGGCCGCCGCCTCGAGCGGTGCGCTGCTGCGCGCGGCGCTCGCCATCCTGGGCCCGGCGGCGCGACCGTGAGCGATCCGCTGATCGATCCCGCCGTCACGCCCGACGAGATCGCCTTCGAGGGTGCCCTGCGGCCGACGAGCCTCGCCGACTTCGTCGGCCAGCCCAAGGTGCGGGGGCAGCTCGAGGTGCTGCTGCAGGCCGCGCGCATGCAGGACCGCGCGCCCGACCACATCCTGCTCGCGGGGCCTCCCGGGCTCGGCAAGACCACGCTCGCGATGATCATCGGGCACGAGTCGGGCAGGCCCATCCGCTTCTCCTCGGGCCCGGCCATCCAGCACGCGGGCGACCTCGCCGCCGTGCTGTCGGCGCTCGTGCCCGGCGAGGTGCTGTTCGTCGACGAGATCCACCGCATGGCGCGCTCCGCCGAGGAGATGCTGTACCTCGCCATGGAGGACTTCCGGATCGACATCATGGTGGGCAAGGGCGCGGGCGCGGCGTCGATCCCGCTCGAGCTCTCGCCGTTCACGCTCGTGGGCGCGACGACGCGCTCCGGCATGCTGCCCGCGCCGCTGCGCGACCGCTTCGGGTTCACCGCGCACCTCGAGTTCTACGAGACCGCCGACCTCGAGCGCGTGCTCGCCCGGTCGTCGCGGCTCATGGACCTCGACCTCGAGCCGGCAGCGCTCGCCGAGCTCGCCAGCAGGTCGCGCGGCACGCCCCGCATCGCCAACCGGTTGCTGCGCCGCGTGCGCGACTGGCTGCTCGTGCACGCGGGGTCGAGCGACATCGAGGGCGTCCGCGCGGCGCTCGAGCTCTACGACGTCGACGAGGCGGGCCTCGACCGCATCGACCGCGCGGTGCTGCACGCGATCGCGCACCGCTTCGCCGGCGGGCCCGTCGGCCTGTCGACGCTCGCCGCCGCCGTGGGGGAGGAGGCGGACACGATCGAATCGGTCGTCGAGCCCTTCCTCGTCAGGGAGGGCCTCATCGGCCGGACGCCGCGAGGCAGGATCGCGACCACGAGCGGGATGCGCCACGTCGGCGCCGCCGTCGCGCGGGACGACACCCTCGACGGGGTATGATCAGTCCTTGGTCCCGCGCGCAGCCGCGCAGGATGAACAACCCTCGAGAGGCCCCTTCCGGATGCTGTTCCTGACGACGACGACCACCGCCCAGCAAGGGTTCGCGCTGGACCCGCTGACGATCATCATGCTCGTCGTCCTCGCGGCGATGATCTTCTTCATGTTCCGCAGCAACAAGAAGCGGAAGGCGCAGGCCGAGGACCTGCAGACGAAGATGGTCCCCGGCGCCGAGGTGATGACGAACTTCGGCGTCTTCGGCGAGCTCGTCTCGATCGACGAGGAGCGCAACGAGGCGCACGTCGAGATCGCGCCCGGCACCGTCATCCGCGTCCACCGCCAGACCCTCGCGCGCGTCGTCGACGACCACGCCGAGATCCTCGACGACCGCGCGGACGACGCCGGCGACGCGGACGAGCCGCGCGACCGCGCCTGATCCGTGGCGAAGGCTCGTTCGCGCGGAGGTCGCGCCCTCATCTGGCTGGTCGTCCTCATCGCCGGTCTCATCGGCGTGAACTTCTCCGCCGTCCAGTGGGGCGGCGGCTCGTGGACGCCGAGCCTCGCGCTCGACCTCGAGGGCGGTGCGCAGATCGTCCTCGAGCCGCAGCTCGCCGAGGGCGCCTCGGTGACGCAGGAGCAGCTCGACCAGGCGGTGGCGATCATCCGTCAGCGCGTCGACGCCTCCGGTGTCTCTGAGGCCGAGATCACCACGCAGGGCGGCCGCAACATCGTCGTCGCGCTCCCGGGCGAGCCCGACGCGGCGACGATGCAGCGCATCCAGGCCAGCGCGAAGATGGAGTTCCGGCCCGTGCTGCAGTCCGCCGCGGCGAACGTGCCCGGCGCCGAGCCGACCGCCGAGCCCGCGCCCGAGGGGGCCGAGCCGACCGCGACGCCCGAGACCGCCTGGGACCTCGCGTGGATCACCCCGGAGGTGCAGGCCGAGTTCGACGCGTTCCAGTGCGCCGATGTCGACACGACGCAGGTGGCGCCGGCCGACCAGCCGTACGTCACGTGCTCGACCGACGGCGCCGCGCGCTTCATCCTCGGGCCCGTCGTGGTCGAGGGCGCCGACATCGCCGACGCGCAGGTCTCGGCCGCGACGAACAGCCAGGGCCAGGCGACCGGCGGCTGGGGCGTGAACCTCGAGCTCGACGGCGGGGGCCCCGCAGCGTTCGACGAGGTCACGCGCGCGATCACCGGCCTTCCCGAGCCGCAGAACCAGTTCGCCGTCGTGCTCGACGCGACCGTGCTCATGCCGATCACGTCGAACGCCGTCATCACCGACGGCAACGCCCAGATCACCGGCGGCTTCACGCAGGAGGGCGCGCAGAGCCTCGCGGACCAGCTGCGCTTCGGCGCGCTGCCGATCGGCTTCGAGGTGCAGTCGAACGAGACCATCTCGCCGACGCTCGGCGCGAGCCAGCTGCAGGCGGGCCTCCTCGCCGGCCTCATCGGCCTCGTCCTCGTCGTGCTGTACTCGGTGCTCCAGTACCGCGCGCTCGGCCTCGTGGTCGTGCTCTCGCTCGGCGTCGCCGCGATCCTCACCTACCTCGTCGTGACCTTCCTGTCGAGCACCGAGGGCTACCGCCTCTCGCTCGCCGGCATCGCGGGCCTCGTGATCGCGATCGGCATCACCGCCGACTCGTTCATCGTGTACTTCGAGCGCATCCGCGACGAGCTGCGCGAGGGCAAGCACCTGTCGACCGCGCTCGAGACGGGCTGGAAGCGCGCCTTCCGCACCATCCTGATCTCGGACGCCGTGAGCTTCCTCGCCGCCGTCATCCTCTACCTGCTGTCGGTCGGCAACGTGCGCGGCTTCGCCTTCACGCTCGGCATCACGACCTTCATCGACATCGTCGTGGTCGCGCTGTTCACGCACCCGCTCCTGCGCCTGCTCTCGCGCACGAGCTTCTTCTCCGGTGGCCACAGGCTCAGCGGGCTCGACCCCCAGGCGCTCGGCGCGGTCTACCGGGGGCGCGCGAAGTTCCGCGAGCCCGTCGCGGCGTCCCGCTCGTCGAAGGAGGCGCAGAAGCGCCAGACCATCGCGGAGCGCAAGGCGGCCGTCGGTGCGGGCGTCAGCGCGGGCGCAGGGGCGAGTGTCGCTCCCCGCCCCGGCACCGGCAAGGAGAACTGATGGCCAACCTCACCACCGTCGGCAACCAGCTCTACACGGGAGAGCGGTCGCTGCCGATCGTGCCGAAGCGCAGGCTGTGGCTGTCGATCGCGGCCGGCATCCTCATCCTGCTCGCGCTCGGCACCGTGCTGCGCGGCGGCTTCGTCTTCGGCATCGAGTTCACCGGCGGCAGCGAGTTCCGCGTCGCCGGGCTCTCGGCGGCCACCACCGAGGGCGCCTCGGAGGCGGTCGACTCGGTCGTCCCGGGCTCCGAGGCGCGCGTCGCGACGCTCGGCAGCGACACCGTGCGCGTGCAGACCGACGCCGTCACCGAGGAGCAGGCCGCCGAGATCCGCGGCGCGCTCGCCGAGGCCTATGGCGTCGAGACCGGCGACATCGCGTTCTCGTTCGTGGGACCGTCGTGGGGGCAGGACGTCACGCAGCAGGCGCTGCAGGCGCTCGTCACCTTCCTCGTGCTCGTCTCGATCGTGCTCGCGATCTACTTCCGCACCTGGAAGATGGCCGTCGCCGCGCTCAGCTCGCTCGCCTTCGACCTGCTCGTCACCGCCGGCGTCTACGGCATCATCGGCTTCGAGGTCACCCCGGCGGCCGTGATCGGCTTCCTGACGATCCTCGGCTACTCGCTGTACGACACCGTGGTCGTGTTCGACAAGGTGCGCGAGAACACCGCGCCCGGCATGAGCGGCGAGCTGCTCGACAACATCAACCTCGCCGTCAACCAGACGATCGTGCGCTCGATCAACACGTCGATCGTCGCGACCCTGCCGATCGCCTCCATCCTGTTCATCGGCGCCCTGGTGCTCGGCGCCGGGACGCTCCGCGACATCTCGCTCGCGCTCTTCATCGGCACGATCGTCGGCACCTGGTCGTCGATCTTCGTCGCCGCCCCGGTCTACGCCTGGCTCCGTCGGGGCGACACGATCGCGGCGCAGGCCGTCAAGCCGCAGCGCGAGCGCGGGGCGGTCGTCTGACCCGCACGGGAGGAGGAAGGGCATGAGCGAGACGCAGCCGTCCGGCGGCTTCCGCACGCTGCTGCCCTTCCTCTTCTCGCGCTCGCACCGCGCCGGCGCGGTCGACGAGCTCATCCGCACCGTCAGGTCGCAGCACCCCAAGGCCGACACCGGGCTCATCCAGCGGGCGTACATCGTCGCCGAGGAGGCCCACAAGGGCCAGTACCGGAAGTCCGGCGAGCCGTACATCACCCACCCCGTGGCCGTCGCGCAGATCCTCGCCGACCTCGGGATCGGCGCGATCACCGTCGCGGCGGCGCTCCTCCACGACACGGTCGAGGACACGACCTACACGCTCGAGCAGTGCAGGGCCGACTTCGGCGACGAGATCGCGATGCTCGTCGACGGCGTGACGAAGCTCGACAAGCTGAAGTACGGCCAGAGCGCGCAGGCCGAGACGGTGCGCAAGATGGTCGTCGCGATGTCGAAGGACATCCGCGTGCTCGTCATCAAGCTCGCCGACCGGCTGCACAACGCCCGCACGTGGGGCTTCGTCTCGGACGAGTCGGCGCAGCGCAAGGCGCGCGAGACGATCGAGATCTACGCGCCGCTCGCGCACCGCCTCGGCATCCAGACCATCAAGGTCGAGCTCGAGGACCTGTCGTTCGCGGTGCTGCAGCCCAAGGTGTACCTCGAGATCAAGAACCTCGTCGAGGCGCGCGCGCCCGAGCGGGAGCGCTACCTCGACGACGTCGTCTCCGGGCTCACCGAGGACATGAAGGCCGCGAAGATCCGCGGCCGGATCGCGGGCCGCCCGAAGCAGTACTACTCGATCTACAACAAGATGCAGCTGCGGGGCCACGACTTCGCCGACATCTACGACCTCGTCGGCGTGCGCGTGATCGTGCCCTCGGTGCGCGACTGCTACGCGGTGCTCGGCGCGATCCACGCCCGCTGGCAGCCGATGCCCGGGCGCCTCAAGGACTACATCGCGACGCCGAAGTTCAACCTCTACCAGTCGCTGCACACGACGGTCATCGGTCCGCGCGGCCACCACGTCGAGATCCAGATCCGCACCGAGGAGATGCACCGGCGCGCCGAGTACGGCGTCGCGGCCCACTGGAAGTACAAGCAGGGCGGCGGCGGCATGTCGTCGACCGACATGGCGTGGCTCGCGCACATCAACGACTGGCAGGAGGAGACGACCGACCCGGGCGAGTTCCTCGACTCCCTGCGGTTCGAGATCGGCGCCAAGGAGCTCTACGTCTTCACCCCGAAGGGCAAGGTCATCGGCCTGCCCGCGGGCGCGACGCCCGTCGACTTCGCCTACGCGGTGCACACCGAGGTCGGCCACCGCACGATGGGCGCGAAGGTCAACGGCAGGCTCGTGCCGCTCGACACGAAGCTCGTCACCGGCGACATCGTCGAGGTGCTCACCTCGAAGAACCCGGATGCGGGACCCAGCCAGGACTGGCAGGGCTTCGTCACGTCGCCGCGCGCGCGCAGCAAGATCCGCCAGTGGTTCCAGCGCGAGCGTCGGGACGAGGCCGTGGAGGTCGGCAAGGAGGCGATCGCGAAGGCGATGCGCCGGCACGACCTGCCGCTGCAGAAGCTCATGGGGCGGGATGCGTTCGCGCAGGTCGCGGCGCAGCTCAAGTATGACGACGTCACCGGGCTCTACGCGGCCGTGGGGGAGGGCCACGTCTCGACGCAGTCGGTGCTCGAGAAGGTCGTCGCCGCGATCCGCGCCGAGGAGGGCAGCGAGGACGAGCCGGAGACCACCCTCCCGACCCGATCGGCCGCGCGCGTGTCGACGAGCGCATCCGGCGTGCTCGTCCGCGGCGCCGACGACATCCTCGTGAAGCTCTCGAAGTGCTGCACGCCCGTGCCGGGCGACGAGATCGTCGGCTTCGTCACCCGCGGCCAGGGCGTCAGCGTGCACCAGCGCTCGTGCCCGAACGTGCAGGGCCTGCTCGCGGAGCCGGAGCGCATGATCGAGGTCGAGTGGGCGGAGACCTCGAAGGGGCTGTTCCTCGTCAACACCCAGGTCGAGGCGCTCGACCGCTCCGGGCTCCTGAGCGACATCACGCGCGTGCTCACCGAGCACCACGTGAACATCCTCTCGGCGAGCGTGCACACCGGCACCGACCGGCTCGCCCTCAGCCGCTTCTCGTTCGAGATGGGCGACGTCACGCACCTCGACCACGTGCTCAACGCCGTGCGCCGCATCGACGGCGTGTACGACGTCTACCGCATCACGACCGGCTGACGCGGCGGTCAGTCGAGCGAGCGCGTCTCGGCGTCGAGCACCTCCGGCGACACCGCGTGCTCGATCGCGAGCGCGACCGCGCCCCGCACGGCCGCGTCGGCCTGCGTCGTGCTCGCGGCGATCCGCAGGTGCTCCGTCGCGAGCGGGAGCGATCGCCGGTAGACGACCTCGCTGATGCCGGCCAGCAGGTCCTCGCCGGCGCCCGCCAGCCGTCCGCCGACGACGATGACGGAGGGGTTCAGGAGGTTCACGAGCGTCGCGAGCACCTCGCCGAGATCGCGCCCGGCCTGCCGCATCGCGCGCGCGGCCTCGGGCGACCCCTGGCGCGCGAGCGCGACGACGTCGCCCGTGCCGCTCACGTCGAGGCCCTGCGCGCGGAGCGCTGCCGCGATCGCGGGCCCCGCGGCGACGGCCTCGAGGCACCCCTCGTTGCCGCATCGGCAGGGGGCCGTCGAGCCGGGCACGCGCACGTGCCCCAGGTCGCCAGCGGTGCCCTGCGCGCCGCGCTGCAGCAGCCCGCCCGAGATGAGCCCGGCCCCGATCCCGGTGGCGACCTTCACGAGCACGAAGTCGTCGACGTCCGGCCACGCGGTGCGCTGCTCGCCGAGCGCCATGATGTTCACGTCGTTGTCGACGAGCACGGGGCAGCCGAGCCGCTCCCGCAGCCAGCCGGCGACGTCGAAGCGATGCCAGCCGGGCATGATGGGCGGACTGATGGGCCGGCCCGTCGCGTGCTCGACCGGCCCGGGCAGGCCGATGCCGAGCGCGACGACCTCGCGCGGGTCCCGTCCCTCCGCGGCGACGAGCCGGCGCACGGCGTCGACCACCCAGCCGAGCACCGCCTCCGGACCCTCCGCGACATCGAGGTCGGCGCGCGCCGTCGCGATGGCCTCGCCGCCGAGGTCGGCGAGCTCGACGATGACGTGCGTCGCGCCGACGTCGACGCCCACGACCATGCGAGCGCGCGGGTTGAGCGCGAACAGCGAGGCGGGCCGGCCCCCGGTCGACGCCGCGTCGCCCACCGGCGCGACGTAGCCGAGTCGCGTGAGCGCGTCGATGTGCGTCGCGACCGAGGAGCGCGCGACGCCAGCGGTGCGCGCGAGCTCCGAGCGCGTGCGGGCGCGACCGTCGCGCAGCAGGTGGAAGAGCTCGCTCGTGCGCATGCTTGGCAGTGAAGCACATCCGTGCCCTTCCGACACCTATCGCGCAACTTTTGCCGATGTCTCGACAAAAGTCCCGGGATCGTGTCAGAGTGTGGCCGTGGACGAAGACGTCATCGATGCAAGGACGCAAGGAGCGCCGCCGCTGCTGCGCGCGAGCGGCCTCGTGCAGTCGTTCCTCGGCACCACGGTGCTGCACGGCGTGGCCATCGAGCTGCGAGCCGGCGAGGTCCACGGCCTCGTGGGCGAGAACGGCGCCGGGAAGTCGACGCTCATGAAGATCCTCGCGGGGGCCAACCAGCCCGACGAGGGCGAGCTCGAGCTGCTCGGCGAGCGCGTCGCCTTCGCCTCGCCGATGCAGGCGCAGCGCGCGGGCATCGCCACCGTCTACCAGGAGTTCAACCTGCTGGTCGACCGCTCGATCGCCGAGAACGTCTGGCTCGGCCGCGAGCCTCGCAAGGGCGGCCTCGTCGACCGTCGGCGCATGCTGCGCGAGACGCGGGACCTGCTCACGAGCATCGGCGTGCCAGACCTCGACCCGGCGCTCCCCGTCCGCCAGCTGTCGGTCGCCGAGCAGCAGATCGTCGAGATCGCGAAGGCCGTCAGCCTCGACGCGAAGATCATCTCGATGGACGAGCCGACGGCCGCGCTCGCCGACCACGAGGTGACGCTGCTGTACCGCATCATCCGCGGGCTGACGGAGCGCGGCATCGCGATCCTGTACGTCTCGCACCGGCTGCGCGAGGTGTTCGACCTGTGCTCGACCATCACCGTCCTGAAGGACGGCCACCTCGTCGGCAGCTGGCCCGCGAGCGAGCTCGACGAGCGCGAGCTCGTGCGCCACATGGTGGGTCGCGAGCTCTCGTCGTTCTTCCCGGACCGCGACGCCGACAGCGAGGTCGGGGAAATCCTGCTCGCGCTCGAGGGCAGCGGCAACGGATTCGTCGACGACGTCTCGCTCGAGGTGCGCGCCGGGGAGATCGTCGGCCTCGCGGGGCTCCAGGGCGCCGGCCGCACCGAGCTGCTGAGCGCGATCTTCGGCGCGGACCCCTTCACGCGCGGCACGATGCGCGTCGAGGGATCGGTCCTGCGACCGCGATCGCCACGGGAGGGCGTGCGCGCCGGGCTGGCGCTCATCACCGAGGACCGCAAGGGGCAGGGCCTCTCGCTCAACCTCACGGTGCTGCAGAACGCGCTCGGCGTCGTCCGCGCGGTCTTCCCCTCGCGGTCGCGCGCGGCGCGCGCGGCGCTGCCGGGCTCGCTCGACGAGCTCGCGCTCGCCGCGCGGGGCCTCGACCAGGAGGTCCAGTTCCTCTCCGGGGGCAACCAGCAGAAGGTCGTGCTCGCGCGGTGGCTCGCCGTCGCCCCGCGCGTGATGCTCATGGACGAGCCCACGCGCGGCATCGACGTCGGCGCGAAGTTCGGGGTCTACCAGGTGATGCGGCGGCTCGCGGCGTCGGGCGTCGCGATCCTCATGGTCTCGAGCGAGCTGCCCGAGGTGCTCGGCATGAGCGATCGCATCCTGGTCATGCGGGACGGGCGCATCGCGGGCGAGCTCCCCAGCTCGTCCAGCGAGGAGGACGTGCTCGCGCTCGCCGCCGGCGCGATGGACGAGGGGGCCGCAGCATGAGCGCCGTCGTGGGGAAGCGTCCCGTGCGCCGCCGGCGGCTGTCGACCACCGCCATCGTCTACCTCGTGCTCGCCGCCGTCCTCGTGCTGAGCGCGATCCTCGTCACCGCCGCGGGCAAGCCGTTCTTCACCGCGGGCAACCTGGCCGCCGTGCTGACCCTCATGTCGATCCTCGGCTTCGTCGCCATCGGGCAGACGCTCGTGATCCTCGCAGGCAGCCTCGACCTGTCGGTGCCCTACGTCGTCAGCACCGCGTCGATCGTCGGCGCGGGCGTGATGGCCCAGGGACCGGCCGGCATCGTGCCGGGCATCCTCACGGCGCTGCTCGTGTGCGGGGCGATCGGCGTCGTCAACGGCCTCATCGTCACGAAGCTCAAGGTCCACGGCTTCATCGCCACCCTCGGCGTCGGCCTCATCATCTCCGGCTGGCTCGGCACGAGCTTCCAGGGTTCCTTCGGCTCCGCGCCGCCGGAGTTCCGCCTCATCGGCGCCACCCTCATCGCCGGCATCCCGCTGTCGACGATCCTCATGCTCGCGTGCGCGGCGCTCGCGTCGCTGCTGCTGCACCGCACACGGCTGGGGCACCACCTCTACGCCGTCGGGGGCAGCGCGGCCATCGCGCGGCTCTCGGGCGTGCGCACCCAGGTGCCCGTCGTGGTCGCCCACGCGCTGTGCTCGATGCTCGCCGGCCTCGCCGGGCTGCTCCTGCTCTCCCGCACCTCGGTCGGCAGCCCCACCATCGGCTCGCAGGGCGGCTACGACCTGATGTCGATCGCGGCGGTCGTGCTCGGCGGCACGCTGCTCTCCGGCGGCGTCGGCAGCGTGCTCGGCACGATCGGCGGGGTCGCGATCTTCGCGGTGCTCGACAACGTGATGAGCGTGCTCGAGGTCAACCCGTTCCTCAAGGACTTCATCCGCGGCGCGGTCATCGTGCTCGCGGTCGCCCTCTACGCCTGGCGCAGCATCCAGCGCAGACCACCCAGGTTCCTCGCCCGGAAGGCGGGCCGAGCATGATCGCCGCAGCGCAGCGCTCGCCCGGCCGGCGCTTCCTCGCCGCCCTCGCGACCCCCAGCGGCGCCGTCTTCGTGCTGCTCGTCGTGCTGCTCATCGCCGTGATCGCGGCCAACCCGAACTTCTCGGAGCCCGGGCAGCTCGTGCGCTTCCTCGCGCGCACCGCGCCCATCGCGATCGCGGCGATCGGCCAGTTCTTCGTCATCGTCTCCGGCGAGTTCGATCTCTCGATGGGCGCGGTGATCGCCACCCAGGTGGTGATCGCCGGCAACGTCATCGGCGACGACGAGGCGATGATCCTGCCCGGCATCGCGCTCATGCTCGTCGTCGGCGTCGCCGTCGGCGTCGTGAACGGGCTGCTCACGACCGTCGCGAAGGTGCCGAGCTTCATCGTCACGCTCGGCATGATGCTCGCGCTGTACGGGTTCGTGCGCTTCCTCACCGGCGGCGCGGCGACCGGCAACCCGGTCGACAGCTTCCGGGAGATCGGCCGCGGCCTGCTCGGCGGCATCATGCCCTACCCGGTGCTCATCCTCGTCGCCGTCGGCGTCGCGGCCTGGCTCGTCATGCGGGCACCCTTCGGGCAGACCCTGCTCGCGGTCGGCGACAACCCGACCACCGCGCGGCTCGCCGGCACGCGCACCGTGCTCGTGAAGACCTCGGCGTTCGTGCTCTCGTCGCTCGCCGCGACCGTCGCGGGCATCCTGCTCGTCGGCTACGCCGGCGTGCACCCGAGCGTCGGCGCCGGCTACGAGTTCCAGGCCATCACCGCCGTCGTGCTCGGCGGCGCGGTGCTGGGCGGCGGCCGCGGCTGGGTGCTGTCGGCCGCGGCGGGCGCGATCTCGCTCGAGCTGCTGTTCACGCTCCTCAACATCGTGGGCATCGACGCCACCTGGCGGCCCAGCGTGCAGGGAGCGATCATCATCCTCGCGGTCGCGCTCGGCGCGGTCGCCTGGCGTGCGGCTCGCCGCCCCACCTCGACGTCCCGACCCGCCGCGGCATCCAGCCCGGCGGACACCACCTCACGATCAGGAGACAGATGATGCGCAAGAGCAGGATGGGCCTCGTCGTCGCGGCCCTCAGCGCCGCGACGATCCTCGCCGCATGCAGCACCGACGGGACCGTCAGCCCGTCGGCGACCCCGGAGCCCGACACCAGCGCCCCGCCCGCAGAGACGCAGGCGTCCGGCGAGTGGTTCGACCAGGCCGTCTACGACGAGCAGTTCGAGCAGCGCTCCGCGACCTTCGAGGGCGACCCCGAGACGCCCTGGCTGCAGTACATCGACGGGCCCACCACGGACACCGCCGAGTGGGCGACCGACGAGGCGATGCGCGTCTGCTTCGCCAACGCGTCGATCTCGAACCCCTGGCGCCAGACCGGCTTCATCACGATGCAGCAGCAGCTCGCCGTGCTCGAGGAGTCGGGCGTCGTCGAGTCGATGGAGGTCCGCGACGCCGGCGACGACGACAACACGCAGATCGCCGACATCGACTACTTCATCGCGCAGGGCGACTGCGACGTGTTCATCATCTCGCCGAACTCGACCGCGGCGCTCACGCCGGCCGTCGAGCGCGCATGCGAGACCGGCCGCCCGGTCATCGTGTTCGACCGCGGGGTCGACACCGACTGCGCCACGACCTTCATCCACCCCATCGGCGGCTACGCGTGGGGCATCGACACGGCGGAGTTCCTGATCGAGAACCTGGAGCCGGGCTCCAACATCGTCGCGCTGCGCATCCTGCCCGGCGTCGACGTGCTCGAGCACCGCTGGGCCGCCGCCGACCGGCTGCTCACCGAGGCCGGCATGAACGTGGACGACTTCTTCACCGGCGCCGACCCGACCGAGATCAAGAGCATCATCACCGACGCGCTCTCCTCGGGGGACGTGCACGGGGTGTGGATGGACGCGGGAGACGGCGCCGTCGCGGCGATCGAGGCGTTCGAGGACGCGGGCGCCGAGCTGCCGGTCATGACGGGCGAGGACGAGATGAGCTTCCTCCGCGAGTGGGAGGCGACGGGCCTGACCGGCCTCGCCCCGGTCTACTCGAACTTCCAGTGGCGCACGCCGCTGCTCGCGGTCGAGATGATCGCGAACGGCGAGCCGGTGCCGAGCGAGTGGGTGCTGCCGCAGACGCCCATCACGGAGGAGGAGCGCAGCGACGCCCTCGCCGCGAACGAGGGCATGCCCGACGGGCACTACGCCCGATTCGGGGGCAGCGACCTCCCGGGCTTCCCGGACGCCTGGCAGAACCGCTGATCGCCGGCCGGGGCCCCCCCCGCGCGCGGGGGCCCCCCCACCTCCAAAGAACGCGCGGTGGCCCCCAAGGCAAAAAAACCAGGGGGGTGGACACACCCCCACCCGAACCCCCC
>JBNJKM010000007.1:0-170592 GCA_051751085.1 Actinomycetota bacterium
TGACCGGCCCGGTGAACTTCTCGCCCGGGCCCTTGCCCGGCGCGTCGGGGATCGCGCTCGCCTCGCGGAACGCGAGCTGCACCGAGCGCAGCCCATCGCGCAGGGGAGCGGCGTGGATGCCGCCGATCTCGGCGGCCGCTGCCGTCACGAGCCCCGCGAGCGCGTTGATGAGCTTGCGCGCCTCGTCGAGGTCGAGCTGCTGGTCCGGGTCGTCGGCGAGCCCGACCTTCACGGCGGCGGCACTGAGCAGGTGGATGGCGACGGTGTTGATGAGCTCGACCGCCGGGACCTCCGCGATGTCGCGCATCTCGTTGATGGCGCCGTCGTGGTCGTGGTCGTGCTGCATCGCGTCGCTCATCGCACTCTTCTCCCGAAGGTCGGTGTCTGGTAGGCTTCTGCAGGTTTCGGGCATTGCGCCCGGAAGGTGAAAGAGGAGCAATCCCACCCGCAGTCGTTCCAGGCTAACGGGTCAACGGCACCGCGATGCTCGGCATCGCAGGTGCTGAGCCGCGCAGCAGCATTCGCGTTCTGGCTCCTCGTTCGCCGTGCACCAGCACACAGCACGCAACGAGAAGGAGCCCGCGATCAGCGACCCCCGCACCAATGAGCGCATCCGCGTCCCCGAAGTACGCCTGGTCGGCCCTGCCGGCGAGCAGGTCGGCGTCGTCCGGGTCGAGGATGCCCTTCGTCTTGCCCGCGAGGCAGAGCTCGACCTCGTCGAGGTCGCGCCCGAGGCCCGCCCGCCCGTCGTCAAGATCATGGACTTCGGCAAGTTCAAGTACGAGCAGGCTCAGAAGGTCAAGGAGGCTCGTCGCAACCAGGCGAACACGGTCCTCAAGGAGGTCCGGTTCCGGCTCAAGATCGACGAGCACGACTACGAGACCAAGCGCAAGCGTGCCGAGGGCTTCCTCAAGGCCGGCGACAAGGTCAAGGCCATGATCCTGTTCCGCGGTCGCGAGCAGTCGCGACCCGACCAGGGCGTGCGCCTGCTGCAGCGCTTCGCCGAGGACGTGGCCGATTTCGGCTCCGTCGAGTCGTCGCCGATGATCGACGGCCGCAACATGGTCATGATCGTCGGCCCGATGCGCTCGAAGTCGGACGCGAAGGCCGAGCTCAACGCGGTCCGTTCGGCGCAGCGCGCTGCCGACCAGGAGAAGCGCCGCGTCGAGGCCGAGCGCCAGGCCGCGCGCCAGGCCGCCCTCGACGCCGAGCGCCCCGAGCGCCCGGCGCTGCCCGCCAGCAGCGCGGTGGTGGCCGCTGAGGCCGAGCTCCGTTCGCGTCCGTCGACCGGCTCCACGAGCTCGTCGAGCTCGTCGCGTCCGGCATCCGGCTCGTCGACCTCGACCGGCTCGTCGCGTCCCTCGACCGGTGCCACTCGCCCGCCGTCGGCCGCCTCCCGCCCGTCGAGCTCGTCGCGACCGTCGTCGGAGTCGTCGTCGGACTCGCGTCCTCGCCAGCAGCCGCGCACGGTGCAGCCGACGCCCGCCGGTGCCCCGCGCCCCGCGGCCGCCGCGCCCCGGCCCGCAGGTGCCGCAGCGGCGACGCCGTCCGCCACCCCCGCTGCCGCCCCGGCAGCCCCGAAGCCCGCTGTGAAGCCCGGCACCCCGAAGCCCGCGGCGAAGCCCGCGACGCCTTCGGCGGCCAGCAAGCCCGCAGCGCCCAAGGCCAAGCCTGCAGGTCCGCCCGCCGGCGAGCCCGCATCCGAGTAGGAGAAGAAGAATGCCCAAGCAGAAGACGCACTCCGGTGCGAAGAAGCGCTTCAAGATCACCGGTTCCGGCAAGATCCGCAAGCAGGGGGCTGGCATGCGCCACAACCTCGAGGTGAAGTCGTCGGTCCAGACGCGCCGCCTCAGCAAGGACAAGGTCCTCGCTCCCGCGGACGCCAAGATCATCAAGAAGCTGCTCGCTCGCTGACGCGCGCGACGAAGAGATAGAGAGAACAGACTCATGGCACGTGTCAAGAGGGCGGTCAACGCCCACAAGAAGCGCCGCGTCATCCTCGAGCAGGCTTCGGGCTACCGAGGACAGCGCTCGCGCCTGTACCGCAAGGCGAAGGAGCAGCTGCTCCACTCGCACGTCTACGCCTTCCGCGACCGCAAGGCGAAGAAGGGCGACTTCCGCCGCCTGTGGATCCAGCGCATCAACGCCGCGTCGCGCGCGAACGGCCTGACGTACAACCGCCTGATCCAGGGCCTCGGCATCGCCGGCATCGTCGTCGACCGCCGCATGCTGGCCGAGCTCGCCGTGCACGAGCCCGCCACGTTCGCGACGCTCGTCGAGGCAGCGAAGGCTGCCCTGCCCGCCGACACCTCGGCGCCGCGAAGCGCAGCCTGACATGCTCGACAGCCCCCGCGCGCCCCGCGTGCGAGAGGCTGCGAGACTCCAGCAGCGAGCAGCCCGGTCATCGACCGGGCTGTTCCTGTTGGAGGGCCCCGCGTCGCTCGACGAGGCGGTGCGCTGGCAGCCCGCGCAGCTCGTCGAGGTCTTCGTCACCGACGCGGCGCGCGAGCGCCACACCGACCTGCTCAAGCGTGCCGCGCAGCACGCGCCGCTCACCGACGTCTCGGAGCGCGCGCTCGCCGCGATCGCCGACACCGTGCACCCGCAGGGCATCGTCGCCGTGGCGAAGCAGGCGCCCGTCCGGCTCGAGGACGCCATCGAGCGCGCCGCCGCGAGCGAGCATCCGCTCGTCGCGATCCTCCACGAGGTGCGCGACCCGGGCAACCTCGGCACCATCCTGCGCGCGGCCGATGCCGCCGGCGCATCCGCGGTGATCGTCACCGCCAACTCCGTCGACCCCTTCTCGCCGAAGGTCGTGCGCGCCACGACGGGATCGCTCTTCCACATCGACCTCGCGGTCGGCGCGACCACGATCGACGCCGTCGAGGCGGCAGCGGCCGCCGGCCTCTCGGTGCTGGCCGCGGACGTGACGGGGGAGGACCTCGTCGCCCTGCAGGCCGAGGGCGTGCTGGCCCGCCCCACCGCGTGGCTCTTCGGCAACGAGGCGCGCGGCCTCGACGCGAGCACCCTCGCGCTCGCCGACCGCGCGGTGCGGCTGCCCGTGTACGGCCGCGCCGAATCGCTCAACCTCGCGACCGCCGCGTCGGTGTGCCTCTACCAGAGCGCGTTCGCGCAGCGCGGCGCGTGAGCACACGCGTGTAACCATTTCGTTGCGATCGGCCGGCGTGCGATCAGCCCGGCCATAGGTCGTGCTTTGATGACGACATGCAGCCCCTCGTCGAGCTCGACCACGTCAACAAGCACTACGGCGACCTCCACGTGCTCAACGACATCAACGTCGCGGTGCCCAAGGGCCAGGTCGTCGTCGTCATCGGTCCGTCGGGCTCCGGCAAGTCGACCTTCTGCCGCGCGATCAACCGGCTCGAGACCATCGACGACGGCGAGATCCGCATCGACGGCGTCAAGCTCCCGTCCGAGGGCAAGGGCCTCGCGCAGCTGCGCGCCGACGTCGGCATGGTCTTCCAGTCGTTCAACCTCTTCGCCCACAAGTCGATCCTCGACAACGTCACGCTCGGCCCCATGAAGGTGCGCGGCAAGAAGCGCAAGGACGCCGAGGACGAGGCGATGGTGCTGCTCGAGCGCGTCGGGATCGCCAACCAGGCGCACAAGATGCCCGCCCAGCTCTCCGGCGGCCAGCAGCAGCGCGTCGCCATCGCGCGGTCGCTCGCGATGGAGCCGAAGCTCATGCTCTTCGACGAGCCGACGAGCGCGCTCGACCCCGAGATGATCAACGAGGTGCTCGACGTCATGGTCGAGCTCGCCCACGGCGGCATGACGATGATCACCGTCACCCATGAGATGGGCTTCGCGCGCAAGGCCGCCGACCGCGTGCTGTTCATGGCCGACGGCAAGGTGCTCGAGGACTCGACGCCGGAGTCGTTCTTCTCGAACCCGCAGACACCGCGGGCCCAGGACTTCCTCTCGAAGATCCTCACCCACTGACCCCTGTTCACAGCACACCAATCAAGGAGAAGCACCCATGCGCAGCAAGCTGACGCTGGGCGTCGCCGCATTCGCGGTCCTCGCCCTCACCGCGTGCGGTGGTCCGGCCGGCACGACGTCGTCCGAGGCCCCGGAGGAGCCCGCAGAGACGGGCGCCACGAGCGAGCACCCCTACGGCCTCGAGGTCGCTGAGTCGCCCGAGTTCGAGGCGGGCTCGACGATGGCCGAGCTGGCAGAGGCCGGCTCGATCACGATCGGCACGAAGTTCGACCAGCCGCTGTTCGGCCTCGTCGGCCCCGACGGTGCCCCCGAGGGCTTCGACGTCGCGGTCGGCTCGCTCATCGCGGCCGAGCTCGGCATCCCCTTCGAGAGCGTCCAGTGGGAGGAGACGGTCTCGGCCAACCGCGAGACGTTCATCGAGAACGGCACCGTCGACATCGTCGCGGCGACCTACACGATCAACGACGCCCGCAAGGAGAAGATCGACTTCGCCGGCCCGTACTACGAGGCCGGTCAGGCGCTCATGGTGCTGGCGGGCAACCCCGAGGGCCTCACCGGACCGGACGACGTCGCCGGCCTCGCGGTCTGCTCCGTCGAGGGCTCGACGCCCGCGGCGCGCATCGTCGACGAGTACGGCGCCGTCCTGAGCGCGACCGACACCTACTCCAACTGCCTCGACCCGCTGCGCAACGGCCAGGTCGTCGCGGTCACGACCGACAACGTAATCCTGGCCGGCTTCGTCGACCAGAACGCCGGTGAGTTCGAGCTCGTCAACGAGGGCGAGACGTTCACGCAGGAGCCCTACGGCATCGGCCTCGAGAAGGGCGACGACGCGTTCCGCGACTGGATCAACACGGTCCTCGAGGAGGCGGTCGCCGACGGCACCATGGCGTCGCTGTGGGAGCAGACCGCAGGCACCGTCCTGCCGACGCCCGAGTTCCCCGCACCCGACCGCTACTGATCGATCTGTCGAGCCGGGTGCGGGAGGGCTTCCTCCCGCACCCGGCCGCCGGATGAGGGACTGATGCAAGCACTTCTCGAGAACTGGCCGCTCTGGCTCCAGGGCATGGGCGCCACGCTGCTGCTCACCGCCGTGGTGACGCTCATCGGACTCCCCATCGGCATCCTGCTGGCGGGCATGCGCGTCTCGCCGGTCGCGGCGCTGCGCGTCGTCGCGGCCGTCTGGACCGAGGTCGCGAGGAACACGCCGCTCACGCTCGTGTTCTTCTTCACCGCCTTCGTGCTCCCGAAGCTCGGCATCGTCCTCGACTTCACCCTCGGCGCGGTCATCGCGCTCACCTACTACACGAGCGCGTTCTTCGGCGAGGCGGTGCGCTCCGGCATCAACTCGGTGCCCATCGGGCAGGCTGAGGCGTCGCGCTCGATCGGCCTCGGCTTCGGCGCGACGATGCGCCTCGTCGTCCTCCCGCAGGCGTTCCGCAGCGTCATGCCTCCCGTGATCAACGTCGTGATCGCGCTCGTGAAGAACACCTCGGTCGCGATGGGCTTCTTCGTCTTCGTGCTCGTCTCCGTGGCACAGAGGCTCTCGAACGTCTACGGCGACCAGAGCCTGCAGATCTTCGTGGGCATCGCGCTCAGCTACCTGATCCTGACGGTGCCGCTCGGCCAGCTGGTCGACCACCTCGAGCGAAAGTGGAGCGTGCAGCGATGAGCGGCTCCGTCCTCTTCGACGCCCCCGGACCCAACGCGATCCGGCGCTCGCGCATGCTCTCGATCGTCTTCGCGGTCGTCGCGGTCGTCGCCCTCGTGCTCGCCGCCTACCAGCTCTGGCTCGGCGGCGCGTTCTACCAGGACCGCTGGGACATCTTCCAGGACCCGCAGCTGTGGTTCGGCGCGCGCGGGCTCATGGTCGGGCTCGGCACGACGCTCTCGATCGCGGCGATCGCGGCGGTCGGCGCGATGATCCTCGGGGTCGTGTTCTCGATCATGCGCAACGCGACCTCCGCATGGGTGCGCGTGCCGACGACGGTCGTGCTCGAGTTCTTCCGCGGCATGCCCGTGCTGCTCATGATGCTGTTCATCCTCATCGTCTTCTCGACGGGCGCGTACTGGGCCGTCGTCTGGGCGCTCATCGTCTACAACGGCGCCATCATCGGCGAGGCGCTGCGCGCCGGCATGAAGTCGCTGCCGAAGGGTCAGCGCGAGAGCGGGCTGGCGATCGGACTGACGCCGCTGCGGACGACGCTCGAGATCGAGCTGCCGCAAGCGCTCCGCATCATGCTGCCGATCATCCTGGCGCAGCTCATCGTGCTGCTCAAGGACACCTCGCTCGGATACATCGTCGGCTCGCCGGAGATCATCCGGATCGGTCGCCAGCTCGTCGACTTCTACGACCGCCAGGGCGGCCCGTACGCGCTGTCGATGTTCTTCGTCATGCTCGCGATCTTCCTCGCGATCAACCTGACCCTCTCGGCCCTCGTGCGCTGGGCGGCGAAGCGCATGGCCCGACCGCGCCGGGGCGGACCGAACCTCGATGGCACGGCGACCACGGCGATCCCCGTCTCGACGCAGGCGATGCGCGAGATCAAGGACCCGCAGGCCGAGATCACGCGGCTCCCCGGCGGCGGCATGGGCTCGGGCGGCGGCGGCTGACGCCGACGGCTCGGTAGGATCGTCGGGTGCCAACCCCAGACGATCCCGCCGGCCTCGGCGCGCGCGTCGACGCCGCGGTGACCGCGGCGCTCGCCGCCATCGACGCCGCCATGACGACCGCCGACCTGCAGGCTGCGAAGTCCGCCCACAACGGGCAAGGCTCCGAGCTCGCCTCGCTCAACGCGAGCCTGCGCGAGATCGCGCCGGAGGACCGCAAGGCCGCCGGCCAGACGATCGGCGCCGGTCGCTCGCGCGTGGCCGAGGTGATCGCCGCGCGCCAGGCGGAGCTCGCGCTCGCCGAGGAGGCCGCGCAGCTCGAGACCGAGCGCGTCGACGTCACCGCGCTGCCGCGCATCCGCGCCCGCGGTGGCCGGCATCCGCTCACGATGCTCATGGACGACATGAGCGACGTGTTCGTGGGCATGGGGTGGGAGGTCGCCGAGGGACCGGAGCTCGAGCACGAGTGGTACAACTTCGACGCCCTCAACGTCGACCCCGATCACCCCGCTCGGAGCGAGTCCGACACCTTCTACGTCGCGCCCGCCGAGCGCCACATGGTGCTGCGCACCCAGACGAGCCCGGTGCAGATGCGCTCGATGCTCACGCGTGCGCTGCCGGTCTACGTCGTCGCCCCGGGGCGGGTCTACCGCACCGACGACATCGACGCGACGCACCTGCCGGTCTTCACCCAGATGGAGGGCCTCGCGGTCGACAAGGGCATCACGATGGCCCACCTGCGCGGCACGCTCGAGCACCTCGCCCGCATCATGTTCGGCGAGGAGGCGAAGATCCGCCTGCGCCCCAACTACTTCCCGTTCACCGAGCCGAGCGCCGAGATGGACGTGTGGCACCCCGGCATGCGCGGCGGTGCGCGCTGGGTCGAGTGGGGCGGCTGCGGCATGGTCAACCCCAACGTGCTGCGCGCGGCGGGCGTCGACCCGGAGGTCTACTCCGGCTTCGCGTTCGGCATGGGCATCGAGCGCACCCTCCAGTTCCGATACCTGCTCGACGACATGCGCGACATGATCGAGGGCGACGTGCGCTTCACCGAGCAGTTCGGGATGGTGATCTGATGCGGATCCCGCTGTCATGGCTCGGCGAGCTCGTCGAGATCCCGAAGGACGACACCGCCGACTGGCTGCACGCGACCCTCGTGCGCGTCGGCTTCGAGGAGGAGGCCGTCCACGGCGGCGAGCTCCGCGGACCGATCGTCGTCGGTCGGGTGCTCGAGATCGTGGAGGAGCCGCAGAAGAACGGCAAGACCATCCGCTGGTGCCAGGTCGACGTCGGCGAGGCCAACGGCGGCGTGCGCGGCATCGTCTGCGGGGCGCTCAACTTCATCGAGGGCGACCGGGTCGTCGTCACGCTGCCCGGCTCGGCGCTCCCGGGTGGGTTCGAGATCGCGGCCCGCAAGACCTACGGCCACGTCTCCGACGGCATGATCGCGTCCGAGCGCGAGCTCGGCCTCGGCGACGACCACGACGGCATCATGCGGCTCGACGAGCTCGGCATCCCCGGCGAGATCGGCGAGGACGCGCTCGCGATCCTCGGCCTCGACGACCAGGCGGTCGAGATCAACGTCACGCCCGACCGCGGCTACGCGCTCTCGCTCCGCGGCATCGCGCGCGAGGTCGCGACGGCGACCGGGCAGCCCTTCCGCGACCCGGCCCAGATCGAGACGGGCACCGCGAACGGCTTCTCGGTCGAGCTGCGCGACGACGCGCCCATCCGCGACCGCGACGGCTGCTCGCGCTTCGTCGCCCGCGTCGTGCGCGGCATCGACCCGAGCAGGCCGACCCCGGCGTGGCTCGCGTCGCGCCTGCGGCTCGCGGGCATCCGCTCGATCTCGCTGCCGGTCGACATCACGAACGCCGTGATGCTCGAGCTCGGCCAGCCGATCCACGGCTACGACCTCGGCAAGCTCCGCGGCGGCATCACCGTGCGCCGCGCGACTCCGGGGGAGCGGCTCACGACCCTCGACGGGGTCGACCGCGCGCTCTCGACCGAGGACCTGCTCATCACGGACGACCGCGGTGCCATCGGCCTCGCGGGCGTCATGGGCGGGGCGGAGACCGAGATGGATGCGTCGACGACCGACGTGCTCATCGAGGCGGCGACCTTCGACGCCGTCACGATCGGCCGCACGGCCCGCCGCCACAAGCTGTTCTCCGAGGCGTCGAAGCGCTACGAGCGCGGCGTCGACCCCGCCGTCGCGGCGGCCGCGGCAGCGCGCGTCGCGCAGCTGCTCGTCGAGCTGGCCGGCGGCACGGTCGACGGGCTCGGCGCGGACGTGGGCGAGGTGCCCGCGATGGCACCCATCCGCATCCCGGTCGGCTTCTGGAACGACCACACCGGCGCCGACTACACCGTCGACGAGGCACGCGACGCGCTCGAGCGCATCGGTGCCGAGATCGTCGAGGGGAGCGGGGACCGTGCGGATGCGTGGACCGTGACGCCGCCGACGTGGCGCCGCGACCTCGTCGACCGCGAGGGGCTCGTCGAGGAGGTCGCCCGCATCGTCGGCTTCGACCGCATCCCCTCCGTGCTGCCCGTCGCGCCGCCCGGGCGCGGCTACACGCGCGCCCAGCGCCTCCGCCGCAAGGTCGCCGACGCGCTCGCCTCCACCGGGCACACCGAGGTGCTCGTCGCCCCGTTCGTCACGGAGCAGCAGGCCCTGCTGACCGGCGACGAGCCGGTGCGGCTCGAGAACCCCCTCGACGGGGAGCGGCCGTGGCTGCGCACCGCGCTCGTCCCCGGCATGCTCGACACCGCGCATCGCAACCTCGGCCGCGGCCTCACCGACCTCGCGCTCTTCGAGCTCGGCCGCGTCTTCCACGCGGTCGAGGGCCAGGGCACCGACGCGCTGCCCGACGCCGCCTCGCGGCCCGCCGACGACGAGCTCGCCGAGCTCGACCGGCTGCCCGCGCAGCCCGACCACGCGGCCGTGCTGCTCGTGGGGGAGCGGGTGCGCAAGCAGCCCGGGATGCCCGCCGTGCGCTTCGGGATCGCCGACGCGGTCGAGGCGGCGGAGCGCGTCGCGCGCACGCTCGGCCTCGAGCTGGAGCTGCGACAGGCGGAGCGGCCGTGGCTGCACCCCGGCCGCGCCGCAGAGCTGCTGCTCGGCGAGACGGTCGTCGGCGTCGCCGGCGAGCTGCTGCCCGCCGTCGCCGCGGCGGCGGACCTGCCGCGGGTCGTCGCCGTCGCCGAGCTCGACCTCAGCCTGCTCATCGAGCGTGCGCGTGTGAGCCTCGACACGCAGCGCATCGCGCCGGTGCCTGCCGCGACGCAGGACCTCTCGGTCGTCGTCCCGGTCGACGTGCCGGCGGGCGACGTGCGCCGTGCCGTGCGCGACGGCGCCGGTGCGCTGCTCGAGCACATCGCGCTCGTCGACGACTACCGCGGCGCGGGACTCGGGGCGGGCGAGAAGTCGCTCACGTTCGCGCTGCGCTTCCGCGCGCCCGACCGCACGCTGACGGCCGCCGAGGCCTCCGAGGCGAAGCTCGCCGGCCTCGCTGTCGCGGCCGAGCGCCACGGCGCCCGGCTGCGTGAGTAGCGCCAGGCCGCGCGAGTAGCATCCCGACCATGGTCGAGATCCTGGTGCGCGGCGAGGCCGTCGAGCGGGCCCCCGCGGAGCGGGCGAGCGTCACGGTGCAGTCGCGGTGGCAGGCGGATGCGCCGGACGAGGCCATGGGGCTCGTCGGCGAGGCGCACGCGCGCGTCGCGGCCGAGGCGCGCGCGTTCGCCGAGTCGGGCGCCGTCGAGTCGTGGCACGCCGACCGCGTCTGGGTCTCGCACCACCGCGAGTGGGTCGGCGAGGGGCAGCCGCAGCGGCTCGTCTTCACCGCATCCGCGGCGGTCACGGCGACGTTCGTCGACGTGGATGCGCTCGGCGCGTGGATCGGCGAGCTCGGCGCCCTGCAGGTGCACGAGGTGAGCGGGATCGACTGGTCGCTCGCGGAGGGCACCGAGCGCGAGCTGGCAGCTCGGGCTCGCGCTCGCGCGATCGACGACGCCGTGACGCGAGCCGGCGACTACGCGGGCGCAGCGGGCCTGGCGGCCCCCGCCATCGCGAGCATCCGGGAGCCGGAGGCGCAGTCGGGAGGACCGCGGCCGCCGCTCGCGAAGCGCCGCGGCGCGGAGCTCATGGCGGCGAGCGAGGCGGGTGGCGCGATCGAGCTCTCGGCCGGCGAGCTCGAGGTGCGCGCCGTCATCGAGGTGGGGTTCGCGGCGAGCGCGGATCGGTCGGGCGACTAGCCTGGGGGGATGAGCCTCTCCGTCGCCGTCGCAGGCGCGAGCGGATACGCGGGCGGCGAGCTGCTGCGGCTGCTCGCCCAGCACCCCGAGCTGGATGTGCGCACCGTCACGGCGCACGCCAACGCCGGGCAGCCCCTCGTCTCCGTCCACCCGAACCTGCGCTCCCTCGCCACGTTGACCTTCCAGGAGACGACCGCGGAGGTCCTCGCGGGCCACGACGTCGTGTTCCTGGCCCTGCCGCACGGGCACTCGGGCGGCCTCGCCGCGCAGCTGCCGGAGTCGACCCTCGTCGTCGACGCGGGGGCCGACCACCGGCTGCTCGACGCCGACGACTGGGGCGCGTTCTACGACACCGAGCACGCGGGCACCTGGCCGTACGGCATGCCGGAGCTCATCCTCGCCGACGGCGGCCGCCAGCGCCGCGAGCTGCGCGCGGCTCGACGCATCGCCGTGCCCGGCTGCAACGCCACCGCGGTCACGCTCGCGATCGCTCCCGGCATCGCTGCGGGGCTCGTCGATCCGACCGGCCTGACCTCGGTGCTCGCGGTGGGCTCCTCGGGCGCCGGCCGGTCGGCGAAGACGCACCTGCTCGCATCCGAGCTCACCGGCTCGGCCACGCCCTACGGCGTCGGCGGCACGCACCGCCACCTGCCCGAGATCGCGCAGAACCTGCGCGCGGTCGGCGCGGCCGAGGTCCGCCACTCCTTCACGCCCGTGCTCGTGCCGATGTCGCGCGGGATCCTCGCGACGGTGAGCGCGCCGCTCGTCGACGGCGCGACCGCCGAGCAGGTGCGCAACGCCTGGTTCACCGCCTACGGCGAGGAGCGCTTCGTGCACGTGCTGCCGGCGGGCTCCTACCCGCGCACCGCGGATGTCGTGGGCTCCAACGCGGTGCACATCGGCGTCGGCGTCGACGAGGCCGCCGGCCGCGTCGTGGCGATCGCCGCGCTCGACAACCTCGGCAAGGGCACTGCGGGCGCCGCGATCCAGTCCGCGAACATCGCGCTCGGATTCGACGAGCACACGGGCCTGTCCGTCGACGGGGTCGCGCCGTGAGCGTGACGGCCGCCGCCGGATTCCGCGCCGCGGGCGTCGACGCCGGGGTCAAGGGCTCCGAGGGGCCCGACGTGGCGCTCGTCGTCAACGACGGACCGCTCGACGCGGCCGCGGCCGTCTTCACCTCCAACCGGGCGAAGGCCAACCCGGTGCTGTGGAGCCAGCAGGCGATCGCCGGCGGCAGCGCGCGCGCCGTCATCCTGAACTCGGGCGGCGCGAACTGCTTCACCGGCGCGTTCGGCTTCCAGACGACGCACCAGACCGCGGAGCGGGTCGCCGACCGGCTGGGGATCGGCGCGATCGACGTGCAGGTCTGCTCGACCGGCCTCATCGGTGTCGGCGACGAGGCGTTCCGGGCAGCGGTGCTGCACGGCGTCGACCTGGCGGCGGATGCGCTCTCGCAGGGCGACGCGGCCGGGCTCGCGGCGGCGCAGGCCATCATGACGACCGACTCGAGGCCCAAGCAGGCGGTCGTCACCGCCGACGGCTTCACGGTCGGCGGCATGGCGAAGGGCGCCGGCATGCTCGCGCCGGGGCTCGCCACCATGCTCGTCGTGCTCACGACCGACGCGGAGGCCGATGCCGACGTGCTCGACCGGGCGCTGCGGGCTGCGACCCGCGTCACCTTCGATCGGCTCGACTCCGACGGCTGCATGTCGACGAACGACACCGTGCTGCTGCTCGCCTCCGGCGCTTCCGGCGCCCGGCCCGACGAGGCGGCGATCACCGCCGCCGTCACCTCGGTGTGCGACCACCTCGCGCGCCAGCTGCACGGCGACGCCGAGGGCGCGACCCACGACATCGCGATCGAGGTCCGGCTCGCCGCGAGCGAGGACGAGGCGGTCGCCGTCGCCCGCTCGGTCGCGCGCTCCAACCTCTTCAAGGCCGCGATCTTCGGCAACGACCCCAACTGGGGCCGCGTGCTCGCCGCGATCGGCACGACGGATGCGTCGTTCGACCCGTATGCGGTCGACGTGCACTTCAACGACGTGCGGGTGTGCCACGCCGGCACCCCCGATCGCCCGCGCGAGGAGGTCGACCTGACCCCGCGCGAGACGCGCATCCGCATCGACCTCTTCGCGGGCGACGCGACCGCGACCGTCCGCACGAACGACCTGACGCACGACTACGTGCACGAGAACTCGGCATATGCGAGCTAGGGAGGCCGCGGCCGACGCGGCGCGGAAGGCCGAGACGCTCATCGAGTCGCTGCCGTGGCTCGAGCGCTTCCGCGGCGCCACGGTCGTCGTGAAGTACGGCGGCAACGCGATGGTGAGCGCCGAGCTGCAGCGCGCCTTCGCCGAGGACATGGTCTACCTGCGCCACGTCGGCATCCAGCCCGTCGTCGTGCACGGCGGGGGCCCGCAGATCAACGAGGCCCTCCGCATCCACGGCATCGAGAGCGAGTTCCGCGGCGGATACCGCGTGACGAGCCCGGAGGCCATGGACGTGGTGCGGATGGTGCTCACCGGTCAGGTCGCGCGCACGCTCGTCTCGCTCATCAACGCGCACGGCCCGCTCGCCGCGAGCCTCTCCGGCGAGGATGCGGGACTCTTCACCGGCCGTCGCCGCGGGACCGTCGTCGACGGCGAGATGCAGGACCTGGGCCAGGTGGGCGACGTCGTCGCCGTCGACCCGGCGGGCGTGCACCGCCTGCTCGACGCCGGGCTCATCCCGGTCGTCTCGTCGATCGCGCCCGATGGCGACCGGCCGGGGGAGACGCTCAACGTCAACGCCGACGCCGCGGCGGCAGCGCTCGCCGCCGCGCTCGGCGCGCAGAAGCTCGTCATCCTCACCGACATCGAGGGCCTGTACCGCGACTGGCCCGATCGCGGCTCCCTCATCAGCGAGATCGACGACATCGAGCTCGAGGCGCTGCTGCCCACGCTCGAGTCCGGGATGATCCCGAAGATGCAGGCGTGCCTCACCGCCGTGCGCGCCGGGGTGCCGAAGGCCGCGATCATCGACGGCCGCTCACCCCACTCGATCCTGACCGAGATCTTCACGAGCGCCGGCTCGGGCACCGAGGTCGTGCCCGCCAGCGCACAGCCAAGCACCGACCAGGCAAGCAAGGAGACCGCATGACCCGCCACTTCCTGCGCGACGACGACCTCAGCCCCGCCGAGCAGCGCGAGGTGCTCGAGCGCGCGCGGCGCATGAAGCAGGACCGCTTCGGCGAGCGACCGCTCGAGGGGCCGCGCTCGGTCGCGGTCATCTTCGACAAGTCGTCGACCCGCACGCGCGTCTCGTTCCACGTCGGCATCTCCGACCTGGGCGGCTCGCCGCTCATCATCTCGACCGCCTCGAGCCAGCTGGGCGGCAAGGAGACCGCGACCGACACCGCGCGCGTGCTCGAGCGCCAGGTCGCCGCGATCGTCTGGCGCACCTACGCCCAGGCGGGGCTCGAGGAGATGGCGGCCGGCACGACCGTCCCGGTGGTGAACGCGCTCTCCGACGACTTCCACCCCTGCCAGCTGCTCGCCGACCTGCTCACGATGCAGGAGCACAAGGGCGAGCTCGCCGGCCTCACGGTCGGATTCGTCGGCGACGGCCGATCGAACATGGCCCAGTCGTACCTGCTCGCATGCGCGACCGCGGGCATGCACGTGCGGGTCGGGGCGCCGCCCGAGTACGAGCCGGACGCCGGCGTCGTCGCGGACGCCCAGCGCATCGCGGCGACCACCGGTGGCAGCGCGACCGTCGTGACGAGCGCATCCGCAGCCGTCGCCGACGCCGACGTCGTCGTCACCGACACGTGGGTGTCGATGGGCAAGGAGGACGAGAAGGCCGAGCGGGTCGCGACCTTCGGCGGCTTCAAGGTCGACCAGGCCCTCATGGACCAGGCGAAGCCTGACGCGGCCTTCATGCACTGCCTGCCCGCCGACCGCGGGTTCGAGGTCGCCGCCGACGTCATCGACGGGCCGCAGTCGATCATCTGGGACGAGGCCGAGAACCGGCTGCACGCGCAGAAGGCGCTGCTCGCGTGGCTGCTCGAGCGCGCCGGGACCGAGGGGGTGGACGCGTGAGCGACCAGCAGGCGACGAACGAGGGCTCGCTGTGGGGCGGCAGGTTCGCCTCCGGTCCCAGTCCGGAGATGGCGCGGCTGTCGAAGTCGACCCAGTTCGACTGGCGGCTCGCGCAGCTCGACATCCGCGGCTCGAAGGCGCACGCCCTGGCCCTCCACGCCGCCGGCCTGCTCGACGACGAGGAGCTCAGCGCCATGCGGGCCGCGCTCGACGAGCTCGGCGAGCGCGTCCGGACCGGCGCGTTCACGGCGGCCGAGTCGGATGAGGACGTCCACGGCGCGCTCGAGCGCGGCCTCATCGAGATCGCTGGCGCCGAGCTCGGCGGCAGACTCCGCGCCGGCCGCAGCCGCAACGACCAGATCGCGACGCTCGTGCGCGTGTGGATGCTGGAGGAGACCGACGAGGTCGAGCGCGGCATCCGCGCGGTGATCGAGGCGCTGCGCATGCAGGCGGCAGCGCATCCGACCGCTCCGATGCCCGGCAGGACGCACCTGCAGCACGCGCAGCCCGTGCTGCTCGCCCACCACCTGCTCGCGCACGCGTGGCCGCTGCTGCGCGACCTCGAGCGGCTCGCCGACTGGCGGGTGCGCGCGAGCGAGTCGCCCTACGGCGCCGGCGCGCTCGCCGGCTCGACGCTCGGCCTCGATCCGGCGCTCGTCGCGAGCGAGCTGGGACTCGCGGCCCCGAGCCCCAACTCGATCGACGCGACGAGCGCTCGCGACGTGGTCGCCGAGCTGACCTTCGTGCTGACGATGACGGCGATCGACCTCTCGCGGCTCGCCGAGGAGGTCATCTTCTGGTCGACGCGCGACGTCGGCTTCGCGAAGCTGCACGACGGCTTCTCGACCGGGTCGTCGATCATGCCGCAGAAGAAGAACCCCGACATCGCCGAGCTCGCGCGCGGCAAGGCCGGCCGCCTGATCGGCGACCACGTCGGCCTGCTCGCGACGCTCAAGGCGCTGCCGCTCGCGTACAACCGCGACCTGCAGGAGGACAAGGAGCCCGTCTTCGACGCGGTCGACCAGCTGCAGGTGCTGCTGCCGGCGTTCGCCGGGATGGTGGCCACGCTCGACTTCGACGAGGCGAGGATGCGCGCGGGCGCCGCAGGCGGATACGCCCTCGCGACCGACGTGGCCGAGTGGCTCGTCAAGCGGCGCGTGCCGTTCCGGGAGGCGCACGAGATCTCGGGCGCGCTCGTGCGGCTGTGCGAGCAGCGCGGCATCGAGCTCGACGAGGCATCCGACGACGAGTACCGCGGCGTCAGCGAGCACCTCTCGCCCGAGGTGCGGCAGGTGCTGACGGTCGACGGCGCCATCGCGGCCCGCGACGGCGTCGGCGGCACGGCCCGCTCGGCGGTCGACGCGCAGCTCGCCTCGCTCGACGCGCGGCTCGCGCGCCTGGAAGCGCGCTGAGCCCCGGTACCATCGCGTGGTGATCGATCCTTCGCCCATCCAGCTCGACCCCGCCTTCGACAACGTGTGGGACGAGCTGCAGTACCGCGGCAGCGTGCACGTCTCGACCGACCCGGATGCGCTGCGCTCGCTGCTCGGCGGCGACCCGATCACCTTCTACTGCGGATTCGACCCGACGGCGCCGAGCCTGCACCTGGGCAACCTCGCCCAGCTCATCGTCATGCGACGACTGCAGCTCGCCGGGCACCGACCGCTCGCACTCGTGGGCGGCTCGACCGGGCTCATCGGCGACCCGAAGCCGA
Organism: Actinomycetota bacterium; assembly: GCA_051751085.1. Taxonomy (GTDB): domain Bacteria; phylum Actinomycetota; class Actinomycetes; order Actinomycetales; family Microbacteriaceae; genus Agrococcus. The sequence continues at coordinate 16,627 of JBNJKM010000007.1, forward strand.
CGAGCGAGCGGCAGCTGAACACCCGCGAGACCGTCGCCGAGTGGGTGACCTACCTGCAGGCGCAGGTGCTGCGCTTCCTCTCTGACGAGGGCGAGAGCGCCGTGCGGCTCGTGAACAACCTCGACTGGACCGCTCCGCTCTCGACCGTCGACTTCCTGCGAGAGGTCGGCAAGCACTTCCGCGTCGGCACCATGCTGAGGAAGGACGCGGTCGCGGCGCGGATGGAGTCGGACGAGGGCATCTCCTACGCGGAGTTCAGCTACCAGGTGCTGCAGGGCATGGACTTCCTCGAGCTGCACCGCCGCTACGGCTGCCTGATGCAGACCGGTGGCAGCGACCAGTGGGGGAACCTGACCGCCGGCACGGAGCTGCTCCGCAAGGCCGACGGCGTGCACGCCCACGCGATCGGCACGCCGCTCATCACCGACGCGGAGGGCCGCAAGTTCGGCAAGAGCGAGGGCAACGCGGTCTGGCTCGACGCGAACCTCACCACGCCGTACGCGATGTACCAGTTCTGGCTCAACCAGGACGACGCGATCGTGGTCCAGCTCCTGAAGTCGTTCACCTTCCTGCCGAAGGAGCGGATCGACGCGCTCGAGACCGCGACCGCGGAGGCGCCCTTCCGGCGTGAGGCGCAACGGGTGCTCGCGCTCGAGGCGACCGCGTTCATCCACGGTCCGACCGCGACGCAGCAGGCGATCGACGCCTCGCACGCGCTCTTCGGCAGCGGGGACCTCTCCGCCCTCGACGCCCAGACCCTCGCGGCCGCGGTCGGCTCGCTCGACAAGCTGGCGACGGCGACGCCGGATGCACCGTTGCTGCAGCTCCTGCAGGAGACGGGTCTCGTCGACTCGCTCTCCGACGGGCGACGGGCGATCGCGCAGGGCGGGGTGTCGGTCAACAACGAGCGGATCGACGACCCGGCGGCCACGCTCGAGGGTCGGCTGCTCCACGGGCGCTTCGCCGTCCTGCGGCGCGGCAAGAAGACGCTCGCGGGCGTCGACACCGCCGTGCCCGCTGCGGTCTGAGCGACGCTGAAGCCGTCCTCCGCGGAAATCCGGGGAGACACGCCCGGGCTGCACGCGGTTTGGGGGAGTGAGCCCCGGCCCGTGTAACGTAATCACTCGTCACCCCAAAGACGCAGAGCCGGTCAGGCCAGCGGATCAAGAGGGACCACCTCCTCGCCGAAAGGCCACACGCAGTAGCGTGTCGCGCCGGATGCGAGTACGGTGACAAGCCACTTCAATGACGACAGTGCGGAGCGCCCAGCGCGACGGACGGCAGCAGCATGCAGCCGGCCAGAGCGAGGGAGCCCGCACCGCGTGTCGATTTGACACGCTCTGAGAAGTGGTTATGATTGAGAAGTTGCCTCGGCGCGGATCCTGAGAGGGTGAAGCACGGGAGCGTCTGATCCTTGAGAACTCAACAGCGTGCACAATGTCAAATGCCAAAATATTAACTCGTCGTGTCTTCGGACACTACGATTCCTTTGGATGAGACAGATTGTCAGTAGACAGTCTATTTTGTCAGCATCAAGCTCGCTGCCGTCCGGTTCGCCGGCGGTATGCAACTTTTCTTTACGGAGAGTTTGATCCTGGCTCAGGACGAACGCTGGCGGCGTGCTTAACACATGCAAGTCGAACGATGACGGAGGAGCTTGCTCCTCCTGATTAGTGGCGAACGGGTGAGTAATACGTGAGCAATGTGCCCTTGACTCTGGGATAAGCGCTGGAAACGGCGTCTAATACCGGATACGACGATCGGAGGCATCTCCTGGTCGTGGAAAGAACTTCGGTCAAGGATCAGCTCACGGCCTATCAGTTAGTTGGTGAGGTAATGGCTCACCAAGACGACGACGGGTAGCCGGCCTGAGAGGGTGACCGGCCACACTGGGACTGAGACACGGCCCAGACTCCTACGGGAGGCAGCAGTGGGGAATATTGCACAATGGGCGCAAGCCTGATGCAGCAACGCCGCGTGAGGGACGAAGGCCTTCGGGTTGTAAACCTCTTTTAGCAGGGAAGAAGCGAAAGTGACGGTACCTGCAGAAAAAGCACCGGCTAACTACGTGCCAGCAGCCGCGGTAATACGTAGGGTGCAAGCGTTGTCCGGAATTATTGGGCGTAAAGAGCTCGTAGGCGGTTTGTCACGTCTGCTGTGAAAACCCGAGGCTCAACCTCGGGCTTGCAGTGGGTACGGGCAGACTAGAGTGCGGTAGGGGAGATTGGAATTCCTGGTGTAGCGGTGGAATGCGCAGATATCAGGAGGAACACCGATGGCGAAGGCAGATCTCTGGGCCGTAACTGACGCTGAGGAGCGAAAGCATGGGGAGCAAACAGGCTTAGATACCCTGGTAGTCCATGCCGTAAACGTTGGGAACTAGATGTGGGGACCATTCCACGGTCTCCGTGTCGTAGCTAACGCATTAAGTTCCCCGCCTGGGGAGTACGGCCGCAAGGCTAAAACTCAAAGGAATTGACGGGGGCCCGCACAAGCGGCGGAGCATGCGGATTAATTCGATGCAACGCGAAGAACCTTACCAAGGCTTGACATATACGAGAACGCACTGGAGACAGTGAACTCTTTGGACACTCGTATACAGGTGGTGCATGGTTGTCGTCAGCTCGTGTCGTGAGATGTTGGGTTAAGTCCCGCAACGAGCGCAACCCTCGTCCTATGTTGCCAGCACGTAATGGTGGGAACTCATGGGATACTGCCGGGGTCAACTCGGAGGAAGGTGGGGATGAGGTCAAATCATCATGCCCCTTATGTCTTGGGCTTCACGCATGCTACAATGGCCGGTACAATGGGCTGCAATACCGTAAGGTGGAGCGAATCCCAAAAAGCCGGTCTCAGTTCGGATTGAGGTCTGCAACTCGACCTCATGAAGTCGGAGTCGCTAGTAATCGTAGATCAGCAACGCTACGGTGAATACGTTCCCGGGCCTTGTACACACCGCCCGTCAAGTCATGAAAGTCGGTAACACCCGAAGCCAGTGGCCTAACCTCACGGAGGGAGCTGTCGAAGGTGGGATCGGTGATTAGGACTAAGTCGTAACAAGGTAGCCGTACCGGAAGGTGCGGCTGGATCACCTCCTTTCTAAGGAGCATCTCGCCGGCTTGCCGGCGCAGAGCCACTTCGGTCGCATACGTCGACCGGTGGTCAGCTCAAGGGTGGAACATTGACATTGGCTCTCGAGGGATCGAGTCTCATCTAGTACCGCTGCTTGCAGCGAGGAAGAGTGGGGCTCGGGGTATCGGGTGCATGCACGCTGTTGGGTCCTGAGGGACCAGACGGCGCCTTTTGGCGTCTTCGGATCCTCTTGGACCGTATGGTCTCGGCTCTTGAGCCGGGGTTGACGGTACCGACCGTAAGTTGAGAACTACACAGTGGACGCGAGCATCTTAGATTCGAGCTTCGGCTCGAGTCAGATGATCTAATTTAGATCATTGGTCAGCAGCCTTCGGGCTGCCGATTAACCAAAATACTCATGTATGTGGTCAAATTTCTAAGAGCAAACGGTGGATGCCTTGGCATCTGGAGCCGATGAAGGACGTAGTAATCTGCGATAAGCCTCGGGGAGCTGATAAACGAGCTTCGATCCGAGGATCTCCGAATGGGGAAACCCCGCTGGGCGGCGTGCCGACCCAGTGACTCCCGCCTGAATATATAGGGCGGGTAGAGGGAACGTGGGGAAGTGAAACATCTCAGTACCCACAGGAAGAGAAAACAACAGTGATTCCGTAAGTAGTGGCGAGCGAACGCGGAAGAGGCTAAACCGATCGTGTGTGATATCCGGCAGGAGTTGCACGATCGGGGTTGTGGGACATTTCAGCTGCTCTGCCGAGCAGCAAACGTTACAGACCGTGGTAGGCGAAGGACTTGGAAAGGTCCATCGAAGAGGGTGACAATCCCGTAGCCGAAACCATGCGATGGCGTGAAGTTCATCCCAAGTAGCACGGGGCCCGAGAAATCCCGTGTGAATCCGCCAGGACCACCTGGTAAGCCTAAATACTCCCAGATGACCGATAGCGGACAAGTACCGTGAGGGAAAGGTGAAAAGTACCCCGGGAGGGGAGTGAAATAGTACCTGAAACCGTTTGCTTACAAACCGTTGGAGCAGCCTTAGTAGCTGTGACAGCGTGCCTTTTGAAGAATGAGCCTGCGAGTTAGCGATATGTGGCGAGGTTAACCCGTGAGGGGTAGCCGTAGCGAAAGCGAGTCTGAATAGGGCGATTCAGTCGCATGTCCTAGACCCGAAGCGAAGTGATCTATCCATGGCCAGGTTGAAGCGAGGGTAAGACCTCGTGGAGGACCGAACCCACTTAGGTTGAAAACTGAGGGGATGAGCTGTGGATAGGGGTGAAAGGCCAATCAAACTTCGTGATAGCTGGTTCTCTCCGAAATGCATTTAGGTGCAGCGTTGCGTGTTTCTTGCCGGAGGTAGAGCTACTGGATGGCCGATGGGCCCCAAAAGGTTACTGACGTCAGCCAAACTCCGAATGCCGGTAAGTGAGAGCGCAGCAGTGAGACGGTGGGGGATAAGCTTCATCGTCGAGAGGGAAACAACCCAGACCACCGACTAAGGTCCCTAAGCATGTGCTAAGTGGAAAAGGATGTGGAGTTGCTTAGACAACCAGGAGGTTGGCTTAGAAGCAGCCACCCTTGAAAGAGTGCGTAATAGCTCACTGGTCAAGTGATTCTGCGCCGACAATTTAGCGGGGCTCAAGCACATCACCGAAGTCGTGGACTTCGTACAACAGCTCGGCTGCCTTCGGGCGGTCCAGGCGTACGGAGTGGTAGGAGAGCGTCGTGTGGCGAGTGAAGCGGCGGAGTGATCCAGCCGTGGACGCCACACGAGTGAGAATGCAGGCATGAGTAGCGAAAGACATGTGAGAAACATGTCCTCCGAAAGACCAAGGGTTCCAGGGTCAAGCTAATCTTCCCTGGGTAAGCCGGGACCTAAGGCGAGGCCGACAGGCGTAGTCGATGGACATCAGGTTGATACTCCTGAGCTGGCGAAGAACCGCCCAAGTCAATCCAGTAATGCTAAGAGTCCGAATCCTTGGACCGATCCCTTCGGGGTGACGTCCCTGGGCTAGCACTCGACCCTATGCTGGTGCGGCTAGCGTATTAACAGGTGTGACGCAGGAAGGTAGCAGAACCGGGCCGATGGTTGAGTCCGGGTAAGCCGTAGGGCGTGGGATAGGCAAATCCGTTCCACATGAAGCCTGAGAGCTTTGCCGAACCCTTAGAGGGAAGTCTGTGATCCTATGCTGCCTAGAAAAGCATCGACGCGAGGTTCAAGTCACCCGTACCCCAAACCGACTCAGGTGGTCAGGTAGAGAATACCAAGGAGATCGAGAGAATCGTGGTTAAGGAACTCGGCAAAATGCCCCCGTAACTTCGGGAGAAGGGGGGCCTGAGGCGTGACGGCACTAGCTGCCCGAGCGTTTGAAGGCCGCAGAGACCAGTGGGAAGCGACTGTTTACTAAAAACACAGGTCCGTGCTAAGTCGCAAGACGATGTATACGGACTGACGCCTGCCCGGTGCTGGAAGGTTAAGAGGAAGGGTTAGCGCAAGCGAAGCTCAGAATTTAAGCCCCAGTAAACGGCGGTGGTAACTATAACCATCCTAAGGTAGCGAAATTCCTTGTCGGGTAAGTTCCGACCTGCACGAATGGCGTAACGACTTCCCAGCTGTCTCAACCGCGAACTCGGCGAAATTGCACTACGAGTAAAGATGCTCGTTACGCGCAGCAGGACGGAAAGACCCCGTGACCTTTACTACAGCTTGGTATTGGTGTTCGGTGTGGCTTGTGTAGGATAGGTGGGAGACTGTGAAGCTCGGACGCTAGTTCGGGTGGAGTCAATGTTGAAATACCACTCTGGTCACTCTGGATATCTAACTTCGAACCGTAATCCGGTTCAGGGACAGTGCCTGGTGGGTAGTTTAACTGGGGCGGTTGCCTCCCAAAAAGTAACGGAGGCGCCCAAAGGTTCCCTCAACCTGGTTGGCAATCAGGTGTCGAGTGTAAGTGCACAAGGGAGCTTGACTGTGACAGTGACAACTGGAGCAGGGACGAAAGTCGGGACTAGTGATCCGGCAGTGGCTTGTGGAAGCGCTGTCGCTCAACGGATAAAAGGTACCTCGGGGATAACAGGCTGATCTTGCCCAAGAGTCCATATCGACGGCATGGTTTGGCACCTCGATGTCGGCTCGTCGCATCCTGGGGCTGGAGTAGGTCCCAAGGGTTGGGCTGTTCGCCCATTAAAGCGGCACGCGAGCTGGGTTTAGAACGTCGTGAGACAGTTCGGTCCCTATCCGCTGCGCGCGTAGGAAGTTTGAGAGGATCTGACCCTAGTACGAGAGGACCGGGTTGGACGAACCTCTGGTGTGTCAGTTGTTCCGCCAGGAGCACCGCTGATTAGCTACGTTCGGGATGGATAACCGCTGAAAGCATCTAAGCGGGAAGCCGGCCTCAAGATGAGACTTCCATGCCTTCGGGCGAGAGGCTCCCAGCCAGACTACTGGGTTGATAGGCCGGATGTGGAAGTGGGGACTACAGACCCATGAAGCTGACCGGTACTAATAAGCCGATAATTTGATAACACCTATATGAGCTTGCTGCTCGCGTCCACTTTGTGGTTCCCGATGTACGGTCGGGAACTGCAGCCCTCCACGACAGTGGAGAGCTGTGCAGACTGAAACATCAACAGTGTTTCGGCGGCCATAGCGAGAGGGAAACGCCCGGTCACATTCCGAACCCGGAAGCTAAGGCTCTCAGCGCCGATGGTACTGCAGGGGGGACCCTGTGGGAGAGTAGGACACCGCCGGACTTTCTTTGGAAAGGGGCCCCAGTTCATCTGGGGCCCCTTTTTTCATTTGTACGACCCTGATGGGAGCATGGTGCCATGAACGACCAGCCAGATACGAGCTCCGATCGGGACGACCGACGCCGGCCAGCCGGCGATCGAGGGCGTCCGCAGCGCGATGCGCGGCCGCAGCGAAGCGGTGAGAGCCGACCGCTGCGAGACGGTGACCGCCGCGCGCCCCGTGATGGCGACCGCCGTCCTGCGCGTGACGGTGACCGTCGTCCGCCGCAGCGCGATGGTGAGCGGCGCTTCGGCGACCGCGATGCGCGTCGGGCTCGTGACGGCGACCGTCGTCCGCCGGCCGCCGGTGACCGCCGTCCGCCCCGTGAAGGCGACCGTCGACCTCCTCGTGACGGTGACCGTCGCCCGCCGCAGCGCGATGGCGAGCGGCGCTTCGGCGACCGCGACGCGCGCCCTGCTCGTGACGGCGACCGTCGTCCGCCGCAGCGCGATGGCGAGCGGCGGTTCGGCGACCGCGACGCTCGTCCCGCCCGTGATGGTGACCGTCGGCCTCCTCGTGATGGCGACCGTCGTCCTCCGCGTGACGGTGACCGTCGTCCGCCGCAGCGCGATGGCGAGCGGCGCTTCGGCGACCGCGACGCTCGTCCCGCCCGTGATGGTGACCGTCGGCCTCCTCGTGATGGCGACCGTCGTCCTCCGCGTGACGGGGACCGTCGTCCGCCGCAGCGCGACGGGGAGCGGCGCTTCGGCGACCGCGACGCGCGACCGGCGCGTGATGGCGACCGCCGTCCCCAGCGCGATGGCGACCGTCGTCCGCCGCAGCGTGACGGGGAGCGGCGCTTCGGCGACCGCGATTCGCGTCCGCAGCCCGAGCGCAAGGCCCTGCGCCCTGGCGACACCGGCTACCGCGCCGACGGCAGCGACGGGCGACTCGAGCGCGACGCCGAGCGCCGCGCACCGCAGCGCGACGAGCACGATCGCTTCGGTCGCGACGACCAGCGACGTCGCGACACGCAGCGCGATCGCAACCAGGGGCCGCAGCGCGATGCCGCCCGTCCGGGGCGGGACTTCGAGCACCGCGGTGAGGGCTCCGGCGAGAGCTTCAAGCAGGTCCGTGACGAGGAGGTCGTGCCGCCGCCGCTGCCGCACGACGTCGTGGCCGAGGATCTCGACGTCGGCGCCCGCATGCAGCTGAAGACGCTCACGAAGGACAACGCCGAGTTCGTCGCCAAGCACATGGCGATGGCGTCGCGCTACATCGACGACAACCCCCAGCTCGCGCACGAGCATGCGCTCACCGCTGCCCGCCGTGCCGGCCGGATCGGTGTCGTGCGTGAGACGCTCGCGATCACGGCCTACCAGCTCGGCGACTTCGCGCTCGCGCTCCGAGAGCTGCGCACCTATCGGCGGATCACCGGCCGAGACGACCAGCTGCCGCTCATGGCGGACTGCGAGCGCGGTCTGGGCCGGCCGGACAAGGCGCTGGAGCTCGCGCGCTCGGTCGAGTCGTCGACGCTCGAGACGCCGGTGCGCGTCGAGCTCGCGATCGTGAAGTCCGGTGCCCGGCTCGATCTGGGTCAGCCCGAGGCAGCGCTCGAGGAGCTCCGCATCCCGGAGCTGCAGAAGGACAAGGCGTTCGAGTACAGCCCCGCCCTCTTCGCCAGCTATGCCGGCGTGCTCGAGGAGCTGGGCCGTCACGAGGAGGCGGCAGAGTGGATGAGCCTCGCCGAGCGCGCGATCGATGCGCTCGAGGCAGCGCTCGCGCCCGGTGAGCTCGAGGAGGTCACGATCGTGACCGAGCACCTCGAGCGCGAGGCGGTCCCGGCGGATGCGGATGCTGACGTCGTCGATGCTGCTGATGCAGATGTCGACGGGGTCGACGACGCGGATGCTGCTGCTGACACCGCGGACGTGGACGTGGACGCCGAGGCCGACGCGGACGCCGACGATGCAGTGCTCGATGCTCCCGCGAGCGACGAGGTGCCCGCCGCCGAGGAGCCCGCGCCCCACGGCGACGCGCTGTTCGGCGACGCGCTGTTCGGCGACGACATGATCGACGAGCGGCGGGACTCCAAGGACTGATGGCACTGTTCCGCAAGAGTGCCGCTGCCCCCACGCCGCTCGACGGGATCGACTGCCTCTACGTCGATCTCGACGGCGTCGTCTACAAGGGCGCCGATGCGATCCCGCACGCCGTGGACAGCATCCGCGGCACCGGTCTGCCGGTCGCGTACCTGACGAACAACGCATCCCGCACCGACGCCGAGGTCGCGGAGCACCTGTCGTCCTTCGGGCTCGACGTGCAGCCGGAGCAGGTGGTCACGAGTCCGCAAGCGGCGATGCGCCTGCTCGCCGTCCACCTGGAGCCGGGTGACCCGGTGCTCGTCGTCGGCGGCGCCGGCATCGTGGTCGAGATCGAGGCGCGCGGCTGGCGCGTGGTCCGCACCGCGGCGGAGCAGCCGAAGGCCGTCGTGCAGGGCTTCCATCCCTCGGTCGGCTGGAAGGACCTGGCGGAGGCGTCGTTCGCGCTGCAGCGGAAGCCGGCGGATGGCGGCATCCCGTGGATCGCGACGAACGGCGACTGGACGATCCCGGTCGCGGGCGGCATCGCCCCGGGCAACGGCACGCTCGTGTCGGCCGTCCATACAGCGGTCGGCAGGCTCGCCGACTTCGCCGGCAAGCCCGAGACGCCCATGTTCGAGCTCGCGACCGAGCGATTCGGCGCGAAGGCGCCGGCCATGATCGGCGACAGGCTCGACACCGACATCCTCGGCGCCCGACGCACGGGCATCCGGTCGATCCTCGTGCTGACGGGCATCGACCGTGGCGCGAGCCTCATCGGCGCCGATGCCTCGATGCGCCCCGACCATGTGGTCGAGGATCTCCGTGACCTCACGGAGCCGATCCTCCCTGTGCGCGAGACGCTCGAGACCTCGACGGGCGACGTCTACTTCGAGGTGGGGGCCGCAGCCGTGCGCCGATCCGGCATCGACATCTCGCTCGTGCGTGCGGGGGAGCGGCCGGTCGACACCATCCGCGCCGCGTGCGCAGCGGTGTGGTCGGCAGACCGACCGGTCCTCGGGCTGCGCGTGTCGCCGGACCTGCTCCTGCTCTGATACGCTGACATCCCACTTCGAAGACGAAGGTGCGGAGCGCACAGCGCGTCGGACAGCAGAGCTGCCGAGCGCGACACGCCGGTTTGCCGGCGCCTCTCGATCGTGTAACCTAGACAGGTTGCCACGAGCCAGGACTGGAAGTCTGGTGTGAGCTTTGCTCCGCACGGTGTGTCGATTTGACACCGAGCAAGAAGTGGTTATGATTGAGAAGTTGCCTCGGCGCGGATCCTGAGAGGGTGAAGCACGGGAGCGTCTGATCCTTGAGAACTCAACAGCGTGCACAATGTCAAATGCCAAAATATTAACTCGTCGTGTCTTCGGACACTACGATTCCTTTGGATGAGACAGATTGTCAGTAGACAGTCTATTTTGTCAGCATCAAGCTCGCTGCCGTCCGGTTCGCCGGCGGTATGCAACTTTTCTTTACGGAGAGTTTGATCCTGGCTCAGGACGAACGCTGGCGGCGTGCTTAACACATGCAAGTCGAACGATGACGGAGGAGCTTGCTCCTCCTGATTAGTGGCGAACGGGTGAGTAATACGTGAGCAATGTGCCCTTGACTCTGGGATAAGCGCTGGAAACGGCGTCTAATACCGGATACGACGATCGGAGGCATCTCCTGGTCGTGGAAAGAACTTCGGTCAAGGATCAGCTCACGGCCTATCAGTTAGTTGGTGAGGTAATGGCTCACCAAGACGACGACGGGTAGCCGGCCTGAGAGGGTGACCGGCCACACTGGGACTGAGACACGGCCCAGACTCCTACGGGAGGCAGCAGTGGGGAATATTGCACAATGGGCGCAAGCCTGATGCAGCAACGCCGCGTGAGGGACGAAGGCCTTCGGGTTGTAAACCTCTTTTAGCAGGGAAGAAGCGAAAGTGACGGTACCTGCAGAAAAAGCACCGGCTAACTACGTGCCAGCAGCCGCGGTAATACGTAGGGTGCAAGCGTTGTCCGGAATTATTGGGCGTAAAGAGCTCGTAGGCGGTTTGTCACGTCTGCTGTGAAAACCCGAGGCTCAACCTCGGGCTTGCAGTGGGTACGGGCAGACTAGAGTGCGGTAGGGGAGATTGGAATTCCTGGTGTAGCGGTGGAATGCGCAGATATCAGGAGGAACACCGATGGCGAAGGCAGATCTCTGGGCCGTAACTGACGCTGAGGAGCGAAAGCATGGGGAGCAAACAGGCTTAGATACCCTGGTAGTCCATGCCGTAAACGTTGGGAACTAGATGTGGGGACCATTCCACGGTCTCCGTGTCGTAGCTAACGCATTAAGTTCCCCGCCTGGGGAGTACGGCCGCAAGGCTAAAACTCAAAGGAATTGACGGGGGCCCGCACAAGCGGCGGAGCATGCGGATTAATTCGATGCAACGCGAAGAACCTTACCAAGGCTTGACATATACGAGAACGCACTGGAGACAGTGAACTCTTTGGACACTCGTATACAGGTGGTGCATGGTTGTCGTCAGCTCGTGTCGTGAGATGTTGGGTTAAGTCCCGCAACGAGCGCAACCCTCGTCCTATGTTGCCAGCACGTAATGGTGGGAACTCATGGGATACTGCCGGGGTCAACTCGGAGGAAGGTGGGGATGAGGTCAAATCATCATGCCCCTTATGTCTTGGGCTTCACGCATGCTACAATGGCCGGTACAATGGGCTGCAATACCGTAAGGTGGAGCGAATCCCAAAAAGCCGGTCTCAGTTCGGATTGAGGTCTGCAACTCGACCTCATGAAGTCGGAGTCGCTAGTAATCGTAGATCAGCAACGCTACGGTGAATACGTTCCCGGGCCTTGTACACACCGCCCGTCAAGTCATGAAAGTCGGTAACACCCGAAGCCAGTGGCCTAACCTCACGGAGGGAGCTGTCGAAGGTGGGATCGGTGATTAGGACTAAGTCGTAACAAGGTAGCCGTACCGGAAGGTGCGGCTGGATCACCTCCTTTCTAAGGAGCATCTCGCCGGCTTGCCGGCGCAGAGCCACTTCGGTCGCATACGTCGACCGGTGGTCAGCTCAAGGGTGGAACATTGACATTGGCTCTCGAGGGATCGAGTCTCATCTAGTACCGCTGCTTGCAGCGAGGAAGAGTGGGGCTCGGGGTATCGGGTGCATGCACGCTGTTGGGTCCTGAGGGACCAGACGGCGCCTTTTGGCGTCTTCGGATCCTCTTGGACCGTATGGTCTCGGCTCTTGAGCCGGGGTTGACGGTACCGACCGTAAGTTGAGAACTACACAGTGGACGCGAGCATCTTAGATTCGAGCTTCGGCTCGAGTCAGATGATCTAATTTAGATCATTGGTCAGCAGCCTTCGGGCTGCCGATTAACCAAAATACTCATGTATGTGGTCAAATTTCTAAGAGCAAACGGTGGATGCCTTGGCATCTGGAGCCGATGAAGGACGTAGTAATCTGCGATAAGCCTCGGGGAGCTGATAAACGAGCTTCGATCCGAGGATCTCCGAATGGGGAAACCCCGCTGGGCGGCGTGCCGACCCAGTGACTCCCGCCTGAATATATAGGGCGGGTAGAGGGAACGTGGGGAAGTGAAACATCTCAGTACCCACAGGAAGAGAAAACAACAGTGATTCCGTAAGTAGTGGCGAGCGAACGCGGAAGAGGCTAAACCGATCGTGTGTGATATCCGGCAGGAGTTGCACGATCGGGGTTGTGGGACATTTCAGCTGCTCTGCCGAGCAGCAAACGTTACAGACCGTGGTAGGCGAAGGACTTGGAAAGGTCCATCGAAGAGGGTGACAATCCCGTAGCCGAAACCATGCGATGGCGTGAAGTTCATCCCAAGTAGCACGGGGCCCGAGAAATCCCGTGTGAATCCGCCAGGACCACCTGGTAAGCCTAAATACTCCCAGATGACCGATAGCGGACAAGTACCGTGAGGGAAAGGTGAAAAGTACCCCGGGAGGGGAGTGAAATAGTACCTGAAACCGTTTGCTTACAAACCGTTGGAGCAGCCTTAGTAGCTGTGACAGCGTGCCTTTTGAAGAATGAGCCTGCGAGTTAGCGATATGTGGCGAGGTTAACCCGTGAGGGGTAGCCGTAGCGAAAGCGAGTCTGAATAGGGCGATTCAGTCGCATGTCCTAGACCCGAAGCGAAGTGATCTATCCATGGCCAGGTTGAAGCGAGGGTAAGACCTCGTGGAGGACCGAACCCACTTAGGTTGAAAACTGAGGGGATGAGCTGTGGATAGGGGTGAAAGGCCAATCAAACTTCGTGATAGCTGGTTCTCTCCGAAATGCATTTAGGTGCAGCGTTGCGTGTTTCTTGCCGGAGGTAGAGCTACTGGATGGCCGATGGGCCCCAAAAGGTTACTGACGTCAGCCAAACTCCGAATGCCGGTAAGTGAGAGCGCAGCAGTGAGACGGTGGGGGATAAGCTTCATCGTCGAGAGGGAAACAACCCAGACCACCGACTAAGGTCCCTAAGCATGTGCTAAGTGGAAAAGGATGTGGAGTTGCTTAGACAACCAGGAGGTTGGCTTAGAAGCAGCCACCCTTGAAAGAGTGCGTAATAGCTCACTGGTCAAGTGATTCTGCGCCGACAATTTAGCGGGGCTCAAGCACATCACCGAAGTCGTGGACTTCGTACAACAGCTCGGCTGCCTTCGGGCGGTCCAGGCGTACGGAGTGGTAGGAGAGCGTCGTGTGGCGAGTGAAGCGGCGGAGTGATCCAGCCGTGGACGCCACACGAGTGAGAATGCAGGCATGAGTAGCGAAAGACATGTGAGAAACATGTCCTCCGAAAGACCAAGGGTTCCAGGGTCAAGCTAATCTTCCCTGGGTAAGCCGGGACCTAAGGCGAGGCCGACAGGCGTAGTCGATGGACATCAGGTTGATACTCCTGAGCTGGCGAAGAACCGCCCAAGTCAATCCAGTAATGCTAAGAGTCCGAATCCTTGGACCGATCCCTTCGGGGTGACGTCCCTGGGCTAGCACTCGACCCTATGCTGGTGCGGCTAGCGTATTAACAGGTGTGACGCAGGAAGGTAGCAGAACCGGGCCGATGGTTGAGTCCGGGTAAGCCGTAGGGCGTGGGATAGGCAAATCCGTTCCACATGAAGCCTGAGAGCTTTGCCGAACCCTTAGAGGGAAGTCTGTGATCCTATGCTGCCTAGAAAAGCATCGACGCGAGGTTCAAGTCACCCGTACCCCAAACCGACTCAGGTGGTCAGGTAGAGAATACCAAGGAGATCGAGAGAATCGTGGTTAAGGAACTCGGCAAAATGCCCCCGTAACTTCGGGAGAAGGGGGGCCTGAGGCGTGACGGCACTAGCTGCCCGAGCGTTTGAAGGCCGCAGAGACCAGTGGGAAGCGACTGTTTACTAAAAACACAGGTCCGTGCTAAGTCGCAAGACGATGTATACGGACTGACGCCTGCCCGGTGCTGGAAGGTTAAGAGGAAGGGTTAGCGCAAGCGAAGCTCAGAATTTAAGCCCCAGTAAACGGCGGTGGTAACTATAACCATCCTAAGGTAGCGAAATTCCTTGTCGGGTAAGTTCCGACCTGCACGAATGGCGTAACGACTTCCCAGCTGTCTCAACCGCGAACTCGGCGAAATTGCACTACGAGTAAAGATGCTCGTTACGCGCAGCAGGACGGAAAGACCCCGTGACCTTTACTACAGCTTGGTATTGGTGTTCGGTGTGGCTTGTGTAGGATAGGTGGGAGACTGTGAAGCTCGGACGCTAGTTCGGGTGGAGTCAATGTTGAAATACCACTCTGGTCACTCTGGATATCTAACTTCGAACCGTAATCCGGTTCAGGGACAGTGCCTGGTGGGTAGTTTAACTGGGGCGGTTGCCTCCCAAAAAGTAACGGAGGCGCCCAAAGGTTCCCTCAACCTGGTTGGCAATCAGGTGTCGAGTGTAAGTGCACAAGGGAGCTTGACTGTGACAGTGACAACTGGAGCAGGGACGAAAGTCGGGACTAGTGATCCGGCAGTGGCTTGTGGAAGCGCTGTCGCTCAACGGATAAAAGGTACCTCGGGGATAACAGGCTGATCTTGCCCAAGAGTCCATATCGACGGCATGGTTTGGCACCTCGATGTCGGCTCGTCGCATCCTGGGGCTGGAGTAGGTCCCAAGGGTTGGGCTGTTCGCCCATTAAAGCGGCACGCGAGCTGGGTTTAGAACGTCGTGAGACAGTTCGGTCCCTATCCGCTGCGCGCGTAGGAAGTTTGAGAGGATCTGACCCTAGTACGAGAGGACCGGGTTGGACGAACCTCTGGTGTGTCAGTTGTTCCGCCAGGAGCACCGCTGATTAGCTACGTTCGGGATGGATAACCGCTGAAAGCATCTAAGCGGGAAGCCGGCCTCAAGATGAGACTTCCATGCCTTCGGGCGAGAGGCTCCCAGCCAGACTACTGGGTTGATAGGCCGGATGTGGAAGTGGGGACTACAGACCCATGAAGCTGACCGGTACTAATAAGCCGATAATTTGATAACACCTATATGAGCTTGCTGCTCGCGTCCACTTTGTGGTTCCCGATGTACGGTCGGGAACTGCAGCCCTCCACGACAGTGGAGAGCTGTGCAGACTGAAACATCAACAGTGTTTCGGCGGCCATAGCGAGAGGGAAACGCCCGGTCACATTCCGAACCCGGAAGCTAAGGCTCTCAGCGCCGATGGTACTGCAGGGGGGACCCTGTGGGAGAGTAGGACACCGCCGGACTTTCTTTGGAAAGGGGCCCCAGTTCATCTGGGGCCCCTTTTTTCATGCCCTCATGGGGCTGGCGCGGAGCGCCGACGTGGAGTGTGATGGGGCCCATGAGCATGACTCCTGTCGCACGACGTCCCCTCGGCGCGGTGCGCCGCCGCCAGCGGGCGGTGCTTCGCCGTGACATCGCCCCGGGCGTGCACCTGCTGCAGCACGCGTCCACGAACGCCTACCTCATCGAGGACGGCGACGCGGTGACGCTCGTCGACGCGCTCTTCCCCGCGAGCCGCCGGCACCTCGAGCGGGCCCTCGCGGCGATCGGGCGCGAGCGCGCCGACGTGCGCGCCCTCGTGCTGACGCACGCGCACTTCGACCACCTCGGCATGGCGGCCGGCCTGCGCGACGCAGGGGTGCCCATCTGGCTCCACCCTGCCGATGCGCCCATCGCGGCGCATCCCTACAGCTACCGGCCTGCTCGTCCACGGCTGCTCTACCCGTTCCGCTTCCCCGCGGGCATCCCGATCCTCACCGCGATGGTGACGGTGGGCGCGCTCGAGGTGCAGGGCATCCGTGAGCACGCGTCGCTCGAGCACGGCACGACGCTCGACGTGCCGGGAGCGCCGCGCGTGCTCGCGACGCCCGGCCACACCGATGGCCACGTCGCGCTGCACCTGCCGGATCGCGATGCGGTGATCGTCGGCGATGCGCTCGTGACGCTCGACCCGTACACCGCGAAGACCGGTCCCCGCGTCGTCGCGGCGGCAGCCACCAACGACCCCGAGCTGGCCCTCGCCTCGCTCGCCGTGCTCGAGGGCACCGCCGCGACCGCGGTGCTGCCCGGGCACGGCGACCCGTGGCTCGAGGGCATCGGGGCCGCGGTCGCGGCGGCTCGCGCGGCAGGGGTCGACTGACCATGACGGATGCGTCCACACCAGCGGCGCCCACCGGAGCGCGCCGGGTGCTCGTGCTCGGCGGCACCGGCTGGCTGAGCGGCGCCGTCGCCGCCGGCCACGTGGCCCGAGGCGCCGAGGTCGTGTGCCTCGCGCGCGGCTCCTCCGGTCCCGTGCCCGACGGCGCGCACCTCGTCGTCGGCGACCGCGATCGCGGCGGCGCCTACGACGCGCTCGAGGGGGAGTGGGACGAGGTCGTCGACGTCTGCCGGCTGCCCGCGCACGCCTCGGGCGCGCTCGACGAGCTCGCCGATCGCGCGCGCCACTGGACCTTCGTCTCGTCGGTCTCGGCACAGCGCCTCGAGGGTGCACCGGTCGGGGCGGACGAGGACGACGAGCTCGTGCCGGAGGACGCGTCAGGCGCGGAGTACGGCGGCGCGAAGGCATGGATCGAGCGCGCGTCGCGCGAGCGGCTGGGGGAGCGGCTCGCGATCGTGCGCCCGGGCCTCATCGGCGGGCCCGGAGACGACAGCGACCGCTTCGGGTACTGGGTCGGCAGGTTCGCGCTCGCCGCCGACGGCCCCGTGCTCGCGCCGGCCAGGGACCAGCCCACCCAGACGATCGACGTGCGCGACGTCGCGGCGTTCATCGTCGAGCGCGCGCCCGAGCGCAACGACATCGTGAACGCGGTGGGCGCCGAGATGACGCTGCACGCGCACCTCGCCATGGCGAGGGAGCTCGCCGGTCACTCTGGCGAGCTCGTGCTCGCGAGCGACACAGAGCTCGAGGCGCAGGGCATCGGCCACTGGGCCGGGCCTCGCGCGCTGCCGCTCACGCTGCCCGCGGCGATCGCGTCGCACGCGCAGCGCTCGAGCGCCCGCTACCGAGCCGCGGGCGGCGACCACCGGCCCATGCGCGAGACGCTCGAGGCCGCGCTCGCCGACGAGCGCAGCCGAGGGCTCGATCGTGCGAGTCCGTCGAGGCTCTCGCGCGCCGACGAGCTCGCGGCGATCGATTCGCTAGCCTCGAGGGCATGACCGACCACGACAGCGCGGGCGGGCTCGTCGACGAGCTCGAGCTGCTCGAGCAGCAGCCGCTCGAGGAGCGCGCGGACCAGCTCGCGCGCATCCACGACCGGCTGCAGGCCGAGCTCGGGGCGGTGCGTGGCTGACTCAGCCGGCGGCGCCCCCAGGCTCGACCAGGCGCTCGTCGAGCGCGGCCTCGTCCGCAGCCGGAGCCAGGCGCAGCAGCGGATCGCTGACGGCCTCGTGACGGTCGGAGGCCGCACGGCGCTGAAGGCGAGCCTCCGGGTGGATCCCGACGTCGACATCGCCGTCTCGGGCGGCGACGCGTGGGTCTCGCGCGCCGCGCACAAGCTGCTGGCCGCGCTCGACGCGTTCGGCGTCGACCCCACCGGCCGTCGCGCCCTCGACGCCGGGGCGTCCACGGGCGGCTTCACCCAGGTGCTGCTCGCGCGCGGCGCCGCGCACGTGACAGCGCTCGACGTCGGCCACGACCAGTTCCAGCTCGACGTCGCGTCGCATCCCATCACCCTCGTCGAGGGCTCGAACGTGCGCGACCTCGAGCCGGGCTCGATCGATCCGCCGCCGACGATCATCACCGCCGACCTCTCGTTCATCTCGCTCGGGCTCGCGATCCCGCCGCTGCGCGGCGTCGCCGCGCCGGACGCCGACTGGATCGTGCTCATCAAGCCGCAGTTCGAGGTGGGCAGGACGGGCGTGCGCGAGGGCATCGTGACCGATCCCGGCCTGCGGGCGCAGGCGATCGAGCAGGTGCTCTGGTCTGCGTGGGATGCGGGGCTCGGCACCGCGGGGATCATCGGCAGCCCCATCGCCGGCGCCCGCGGCAACCTCGAGTACCTCGCGCACCTCACGGCGATCGGCGGCACGAATCCGACAGAATGGCTGGACGTGTCCGCGCGACTGTCGAGGGAGGCCCGGTGACCGACCGCAGGTTCCTGCTCGCGTTCCACCCGGGGCGCGAGGAGGCGGTCGACACCGCGGCCTCCATCGCGGCGCGGCTCCTGGCCGCGGGCGTGATCCCGGTCGTGCTGGCCGAGGACCGTGACGTGCTGCTGGAGGGGCGCCACGGGCTCGAGGAGGTCGAGCCGCACGACCCGGACGACGGTCGCGAGGTCGAGCTCATCATGACGCTCGGCGGCGACGGGACGATCCTGCGCGCGGCCGAGCTGCAGCGCGAGATCGGGGCGCCGCTGCTCGGCATCAACCTGGGGCACGTCGGCTTCCTCGCCGAGGCGGAGGTGGCGGAGACCGCCGAGGTGGTCGAGCGCGCGCTGCTGCGCGACTACGAGGTCGAGGAGCGCCTGACGCTGTGCGTGCGCGTCTTCCAGCGCGACGAGCTCGTGCACGAGACCTGGGCGATCAACGAGGCGGCGATCGAGAAGGATGGCGCGGGCCGCATGATCTCGGCGCTGCTCGAGATCGACGGCCACCCCATCTCGTCGTTCGGCACCGACGCGGTCATCCTCGCGACACCCACCGGCTCGACGGCCTACTCCTTCTCCGCGGGCGGACCCGTCGTCTGGCCGACCGCCGAGGTGCTGCTCGTGGTGCCGCTCGGCGCGCACGCCCTCTTCACGCGGCCGCTCGTCGTCGCCCCCACAGCGACGCCCGCCGTCACGATCGCCGACGACTCGACGAGCGCCGCGATGCTGTGGTGCGACTCGCGCCGCTCCTTCCCGCTGCCCCCGGGCTCGCGCGTCGAGGCGACGCGCGACGACCGGCCGCTGCGGCTCGCCAGGCTGTCGCGCGCGCCGTTCGCCGACCGGCTCGTCGCCAAGTTCCACCTGCCCGTCGAGGGCTTCCGGCGGCCACGGCCGTGACGCGCCTCGACGAGCTGACGATCCGCTCGCTGGGCGTGATCGACGAGGCGCGCGTGCCGCTCGGCGCCGGCTTCACGGCCATCACGGGCGAGACCGGCGCAGGCAAGACGATGCTCGTCCAGGCGCTCGCGCTGCTGCGCGGCGAGCGCGCCGATGCCGGCGTCATCCGCGCCGGCGAGGCGCGCGCTGCGGTGCAGGGCGTCTGGCTCCTCGACGATGCGGAGGCCGCGGCGCTCGTCGAGGACGCGGGCGGCACCGTCGACGACGGCGAGCTCATCCTCGGCCGCGCCCTCACCCGCGAGGGGCGCTCGAGGGCGCAGGCGGGCGGCGCGGCCGTCCCCGCCGGACTGCTGCGCGAGCTCGCCGACCGGCTCGTCGCCGTGCACGGGCAGGCCGACCAGCAGCGGCTCCGCTCGGCCGATGCCCAGGCGGATGCGCTCGATCGCGCCGCCGGGGAGCCGCTGCGGGAGCTGCTGGTCGCGTACCGCGCCGAGCACGAGGCGTGGGCAGGCGCGCGCGCGGCGGCCGCGAGCATCCGAGCGCAGCACGACGCGCGCGTCGCCGAGGCCGACGCGATCCGCGCCGAGCTCGAGGACCTCGAGGCCGTCGACCCCCAACCGGGCGAGCAGGACGCGCTCGCGGCCCTCGCGCACCGGCTCGATCACGCCGAGGCGCTGCGCATGCAGCTCGCCGAGGCCCGCGCGGCGCTCTCGAGCGACGACGACGCTCCGGATGCGCTCACGCTCGCCGGGCACGCTCGCTGGCTCGTCGAGCGCGCATCAGGGGACGACGCGTCGCTCGCCGATGCCCTCGACCTGCTCGTGCAGGCGGATGCGCTGCTGCTGGAGGCGTCGTCGTCGATCGTCCGGGCGCTCGACGACCTCGAGCGCCCCGAGCGGAGCCTCGACGAGGTGCAGGAGCGGCGCGCGGCGCTCACGGCGCTCGAGCGCCGGCTCGGCCGCCCGCTCGACGAGGCGCTCGAGGCGGCGCCGGCGGCGGCGCTGCGGCTCGTCGAGCTCGAGGGCGACGACGCGGAGCTCGCGCGCCTCGACGCCGAGGAGGCTCGGCGCCTGGAGGCCGCGACCGCCGTCGCCGACCGGCTGAGCGCGATGCGGCAGGACGCGGCACGGCGCCTCGAGCAAGCGGTGGGCGCGGAGCTGCGCGCGCTGGCGATGCCCGACGCTCGGCTCGTCGTCGAGGTCGAGCAGGGACCGCAGCTCGGGCCCGACGGCCGCGACCGCGTCACGATGCTGCTCGCCCCGCACCCCGGCGCGGATCCGCGACCGGTGCAGAAGGGTGCATCGGGCGGCGAGCTCAGCCGCATCATGCTCGCGATCGAGGTGGCGCTCGCCGACGAGAGCGTGCCGACCATGGTGTTCGACGAGGTCGACGCCGGCGTCGGCGGTGCCGCCGCGACCGAGATCGGCCGGCGGCTCGCGAGGCTCGCCGAGCACTGCCAGGTGATCGTCGTCACGCACCTCGCGCAGGTCGCAGCCTTCGCCGAGAGCCACGTGCGGGTCGTGAAGGGCACCGACGGGCGCATCACGGCATCGCAGGTCGGCCGCGTCGAAGGGGACGAGCGGCTGGCCGAGCTCGCCCGCATGCTCTCTGGCACCGCGTCCGACACCGCCTTGGCCCATGCCCGCGAGTTGCTGGTCGGCGCGCGGGTCGTGGGTTAGGCTCGAAGCCCGTGAACCAAAGTGCAAACGGGACCGCGCCCAGACCCAAGGTGACCAAGCAGATCTTCGTCACGGGTGGTGTCGTCTCGTCGCTCGGCAAGGGGCTCACCGCCGCCTCGCTCGGCAACCTCCTCACGGCTCGCGGACTGCATGTCGTGATGCAGAAGCTCGACCCGTACCTCAACGTCGACCCCGGCACGATGAACCCGTTCCAGCACGGCGAGGTCTTCGTCACCGACGACGGCGCGGAGACCGACCTCGACATCGGGCACTACGAGCGCTTCCTCGACGTGAACCTGTCGCAGGCCGCGAACGTCACGACCGGGCAGATCTACTCTCGCGTCATCGAGCGCGAGCGCCGCGGCGAGTACCTCGGCGACACCGTGCAGGTCATCCCGCACATCTCGGACGAGATCAAGCGCCGCATGCGACTGCAGGCCGAGGGCGACCCGCAGCCCGACGTGATCATCACCGAGATCGGCGGCACGGTCGGCGACATCGAGTCGCAGCCGTTCATCGAGTCGGCGAGGCAGATCCGCCACGAGCTGGGCAGGCAGAACATCTTCTTCGTGCACGTCTCGCTCGTGCCGTTCCTCGGCGCCTCCGGCGAGCAGAAGACGAAGCCCACGCAGCACTCGGTCACGACGCTCCGCTCGATCGGCATCCAGCCCGACGCCCTGGTGCTGCGCAGCGACCGGCCCGTCTCGGACGCGAACCGCAAGAAGATCGCGCTCATGTGCGACGTCGAGGAGCGGGCGGTCGTCAACGCGATCGACAAGCCCTCGATCTACGACATCCCCACGATGCTCACCGAGCAGGGGCTCGACTCGTACATCATCGAGCAGCTCGGGCTCGTCGCCGGTGAGGTCGACTGGTCGCGCTGGCAGCCCGTGCTCGACGGCGTGCACAACCCCAAGCACGAGGTGACGATCGGCCTCGTCGGCAAGTACATCGACCTGCCGGATGCGTACCTGTCGGTGACCGAGGCGGTGAAGGCCGGCGGCTTCGCGAACCAGACGAAGGTCAACATCCGCTGGATCCGCTCCGACGACTGCGAGACGCATGAGGGCGCGGCCGCGCAGCTCGGCGAGCTCGACGGCATCGTCGTGCCCGGCGGCTTCGGCATCCGCGGCATCGAGGGCAAGCTCGGCGCGCTGAAGTTCACGCGCGAGAACGAGATCCCCACGCTCGGCATCTGCCTCGGCCTGCAGTGCATGGTGATCGAGGCGGCCCGCAACCTCGCGGGCATCGAGGGCGCGTCGTCGACCGAGTTCGACGAGGCCACGCCCGCCCCGGTGATCGCGACCATGGCGGAGCAGGAGCAGCACATCCACGGCGGCGACCTGGGCGGCACGATGCGCCTCGGCCTCTACGAGGCGAAGCTCGCCGAGGGCTCGCTCGCGGCGCGGCTGTACGGCGCCGACGTCTCGCACGAGCGCCACCGCCACCGCTACGAGGTGAACAACGCGTACCGCGACGAGATCGGCGCGGCGGGCCTCGCCTTCAGCGGCCTCTCGCCCGACGGCACGCTCGTCGAGTACGTCGAGATGCCCGACCACCCGTTCTACATCGCGACGCAGGCCCACCCCGAGCTGCGCAGCCGCCCGAACCACGCGCATCCCCTCTTCCGCGGCCTCATCGCGGCCGCGCTCGACCGCCAGCGCGCCTCCAAGCTGTTCGACGAGACGGACGAGACGGACGAGGCAGAGGCGATCGCCTGATGCTCGCCGACGCGCTCGGCGCGCAGCCCGTGCTCGCCCGCGAGCGGCTGCTCGACGGTCGGGTCTGGGACGTCGAGGCCCAGGAGTTCGAGCTCGCCGGCACCCGCATCCGCCGCGAGGTGATCGTGCACCCGGGCGCGGTCGCGGTCGTCGCGATGAACGACCGGGGCGAGGTCATGCTCGTGCACCAGTACCGGCACCCCGCCGGGGGCACGCTCTGGGAGCTGCCGGCCGGCCTGCTCGACGTCGACGGCGAGGACCCGCTCACCGCGGCGCAGCGCGAGCTCGCCGAGGAGACCGACCTGGCCGCCGGCACCTGGCGCACGCTCGTCGACGTCTCGACCAGCGGCGGCGGCTCGACCGAGATCATCCGCGTGTACCTCGCGACCGACGTGCACGAGCTGCCGGATGCGTTCGAGCGGTTCCACGAGGAGGCCGAGATGGAGCGCCGCTGGGTGCCGCTCGACGACATCGTGGACGCGGCGCTCGCGATGCGCCTGCACAACGCGACGCTGCTGTCGGCGGTGCTCGTGCTCACCGCGATGCGCGATCGCGGCTCCGACGCGCACGCCGCGGATCTGCCGTTCGACTGGCATCCGGCGCACCGATGAGCCCGGCGCAGGCCGTCGAGCGGCTGCTGCGGCAGCTGGCGATCGAGCGGGGCCTGTCGAAGCACACGATCGCCGCCTACCGGCGCGACCTGACCGGCTACCTCGCGGTGCTCGACGCCCGGGGCGTGTCGGATGCGTCGAGCATCTCGGGCGACGACGTCACGGCCTTCCGCTCCTCGCTCGCCGACCGCGAGCTCGCCCCGGCCTCGGTCGCGCGGCACCTCTCGGCCGTGAAGGCGCTGCACCGCTGGCTCGTGGACGAGCGCGTCGCCGACGAGGACGTCGCGAAGGACCAGCGCCCGCCGAAGCAGCCGTCGCGGCTGCCGAAGGCGATCTCGGTGACGCAGATGCAGCGGCTGCTCGAGACGGTGGGCGGCGACGACCCCGCGAGCCTGCGCGATCGCGCGCTGCTCGAGCTGCTCTACGCGACCGGCGCCCGCATCTCCGAGCTCATCGCGCTCGACGTCGACGACGTCGCGGAGTCGCTCGTGAAGGTGACGGGCAAGGGCGCGAAGCAGCGGCTCGTGCCGGTCGGCTCCTATGCGCGGGACGCGCTCGACGCGTGGCTCGTGCGCGGGCGCACGGTGCTCGCGGCGAAAGGCCGCGGCGGCCCGGCGCTGCTGCTGGGCGCGCGCGGCGGGCGCCTCAGCAGGCAGGCCGCGTGGGAGATCATCCAGCGGGTCGCCGAGGAGGCGGGCGTGCCGCACGTCTCGCCCCACACCTTCCGCCACTCCTTCGCCACCCACCTGCTGGAGGGCGGCGCCGACGTGCGCGTCGTCCAGGAGCTGCTCGGCCACGCATCCGTCGCGACCACGCAGATCTACACGCACGTCACGGCCGACACGCTCCGCGACATGTACACGACCGCGCACCCCCGGGCCCATTAGCGTGCACGGATGGACACCGCCCACTACGACGCCTTCGCCGAGCGCTACGACGCCGAGAACGCCGGGAGCCTGCTGAACGCCCACTACGAGCGTCCGGCGGTCCTCGACCTCGCCGGCGAGGTGGCCGGCCGCGCGATCCTCGACGCCGGGTGCGGCTCCGGTCCGCTGACGGCCGCGCTGCGCGAGCAGGGGGCCACGGTGACAGGGATCGACGTGAGCCCCGCCATGATCGCGCTCGCCCGCGGCCGGCTCGGCGACGACGTGCCGCTCCACGTCGGCGACCTCGCCGAGCCCCTGCCGTTCGCGGACGGCGCGTTCGACGACGTGATCGCCTCGCTCGTGCTCCACTACCTCGAGGACTGGGATGCGCCGCTCGCGGAGCTGCACCGGGTGCTCCGCCCGGGCGGCCGGCTCATCGTCTCGGTCAACCACCCGACGGTGCGGCTCCTCACGCATCCGCAGGAGGACTACTTCGCCACCCGCCGGTACTCCGACGACTTCGACTTCGACGGCGAGCCCGCGGTGCTGACGATGTGGCACCGGCCGCTGAGCACGATGACCGCGGCCTTCACCGGTGCAGGATTCTCGATCGTCGCGATCGAGGAGCCGCCGCCCTCACCGCTGACGCCGCCGGAGCTCATGCCGCCGCGCATCGCGAGCGGCGAGCGGACGGCGTTCCTGTGCTTCCTCTTCGTCGTCCTCGAGCGGGGCTAGCATCGGCCATGGCCATCACCGACTTCGACCGCTATCCGCTGACCTTCGGGCCGAGCCCCGTGCATCCGCTCGAGAACCTCACGAAGCACCTGGGCGGTGCAGCCGTGTGGGCGAAGCGGGAGGACGTCGCCTCTGGCCTGGCGTTCGGCGGCAACAAGACGCGCAAGCTCGAGTACATCGTGCCCGACGTGCTCGCCTCCGGCGCCGACACGCTCGTGTCGATCGGCGGCGTCCAGTCGAACCACACGCGGCAGGTCGCCGCCGTCGCCGCGAAGCTCGGGCTGGCGTGCCGGCTCGTGCAGGAGCGATGGGTCGACTGGGACGACCCCGTCAACGACCAGGTCGGGAACCTGCTGCTGACGCGCATCATGGGCGCGGACAGCAGGCTCGACCCGGCGGGCTTCGACATCGGCATCCGCTCGTCGTGGGAGGACGCGCTGCGCGAGGTGGAGGAGGCCGGCGGCAGGCCCTACGGCATCCCCGCGGGCGCGAGCGAGCACCGGCTCGGCGGCCTCGGCTTCGTCAACTGGGCGTACGAGGTGGCCGAGCAGGAGCGCGAGCTCGGCGTGTTCTTCGACACCATCGTCGTCTGCACCGTGACGGGCTCGACGCACGCGGGCATGATCGCCGGGTTCGCGGCCCTCGAGGACGCGGGCGGCAGGCCGCGACGCGTGATCGGCATCGACGCATCCGCGACGATCGAGCAGACGCGCGACCAGGTGACCCGCATCGCACGCCGCACCGCCGAGCTCATCGGCCTCGAGCGCGAGCTGCGTGACGACGAGATCACCGTGCTCGAGGGATGGGCGGGCGACGAGTACGGCATCCCGGTCGAGTCGACGATCGACGCGATCCTCACCTCCGGCCGCACGGAGGCGATGATCATCGACCCCGTCTACGAGGGCAAGTCGATGGCCGGACTCATCGACCTCGTGCGATCGGGCGACATCCCGAGCGACTCGACGGTGCTCTACGCCCACCTCGGCGGGCAGCCGGCGCTCAACGCCTACTCGGGCATCTTCCCCTGGAGCTGACGACGCTCGCTGCGCCGCGATCCGGTAGCGGATCATACGGTCAGCCTCAACCAGAGGTTGAGATACACGCCGCACCGGCCTCCCGGCGATGCGCCCCGGCGTTCCTAGACTCGGATGCGTGAGCACGCGCAACGAGACCCTGACCGGCATGGAGGCACCCACGCTCGGGCCCACCGGGCGTCCGGCCCGCGACTTCCCGGAGCCCGCGCCGCTGCGCAGCCACGGCCCCGCGCGCATCATCACGATGTGCAACCAGAAGGGCGGCGTCGGCAAGACGACGACCACCATCAACCTGGGTGCCGCCGTCGCCGAGTACGGCCGCCGCGTGCTCGCCGTCGACTTCGACCCGCAGGGCGCGCTGAGCGCCGGCCTCGGCGTCGACAACCACGACGCGACGACGATCTACGACCTGCTGCTGAACCCGCGCCTCGACCCGAAGGACGCGATCCAGCACACGAGCGTCGAGGGCCTCGACGTCATCCCTGCGAACATCGACCTCTCCGCCGCCGAGGTGCACCTCGTCAACGAGGTCGCGCGCGAGCAGATCCTCGCCCGCGTGCTCCGCCGCGTCGCCGACGACTACGACCTCATCCTCATCGACTGCCAGCCCTCGCTCGGCCTGCTCACCGTCAACGCGCTCACCGCCGCGCACGGCGTGCTCATCCCGCTCGAGAGCGAGTTCTTCGCGCTCCGCGGCGTCGCGCTCCTCAAGGAGACGATCGACAAGGTGCAGGACCGCCTGAACCCCGCGCTGCAGCTCGACGGCATCCTCGTCACCATGTACGACGCGCGCACGCTCCACGCCCGCGAGGTGATGGAGCGCGTCGTGCAGGCCTTCGACGACGTCGTGCTCCACACCGTCATCCGCCGCACCGTGAAGTTCCCCGACGCATCCGTCGCCGGCCAGCCCGTGACGCAGTTCGCGCCCGAGCACGCGGCGGCGGAGGCGCACCGCCAGCTCGCCCGCGAGCTCATCTCCCGTGGCGCGATCGCCTGACGGCGCGGGCGCCGATGACGAGGAGCGCGGCTTCCGGCTCGCGCTCGACAACTTCGACGGCCCGTTCGACCTGCTGCTGACGCTCATCGGCAACCGGTCGATGGACGTGACCGAGATCTCGCTCGGCCGCGTGACCAACGAGTTCATCGCCTACGTGCGCACGCTCGACACGCACGAGGAGCTCGAGCAGGCGAGCGAGTTCATCGTCGTCGCCGCCACCCTGCTCGACCTGAAGATCGCGTCGCTGCTGCCGGCGGGCGACGTCGTCGACAGCGAGGACGTCGCGCTGCTCGAGGCCCGCGACCTGCTCTTCGCGCGGCTGCTGCAGTACCGCGCGTTCAAGCAGGCCGCGCTGTGGCTCAGCGAGCGGCTCGCGATCGAATCGGTCCGGCACGCGCGCTCGGTGCGCCTCGAGGAGCGCTTCCGGCAGCGCACCCCGGAGCTCAAGTGGACGCTCTCGCCCGACGACTTCGCCGCGCTCGCGCTGCTCGCGCTCACGCCGAAGGAGCTGCCGACCGTCGGCTTCGACCACCTGCACGCGCCGCTCGTGTCGATCAGGGAGCAGGCCGCGCACATCGTCGCGATGCTGCGGCAGTCGGGCACCACGACGTTCCGCGAGCTCATCGCGGGGGAGGGGACGCGCGGCGTGATCGTGGCGCGGTTCCTCGCGGTGCTCGAGCTCTACCGGCATGCGGCGGTCACGTTCGAGCAGCTCGAGCCGCTCGGCGAGCTGTCGATCAGCTGGACCGGCCACGACTTCCGCGACGAGGACCTCGTCAGCCTGGGGGCAGACTATGACCATGCGTGAGACGGATGCGGTGACGGACGAGGCGGTCGCCGTCGGCCGCTCCCACCTGCCGCTCGAGCGCCGCATCGAGGCGATCCTCATGGTCGCCGACGAGCCGCAGGGCGCCGTGCACCTCGCGACGGCGCTCCACGCGCCCGTCAAGGACGTCAAGGCGGCGATCGAGGCGCTGCGCGCCGACTACGACGGCCGCGCCGGCGGCCCCGAGCGGGGCTTCGAGCTGCGCGAGGTGGGCGGCGGCTGGCGCGTCTACGTGCGCGCGGCGTACGACGTGGACGCCGCCGACTTCGTGCTCACGCAGCAGCCGACCCGCCTGTCGCAGGCCGCGCTCGAGACGCTCGCCGTCATCGCCTACAAGCAGCCCATCACCCGCGGCGCCGTCGCCGCGATTCGCGCGGTGAACGTCGACTCCGTCGTGCGCACGCTGCTCGGCCGCGGGCTCATCCGCGAAGCGTTCGCCGACGCCGAGACCGGCGCCATCCACTACGAGACGAGCGAGCTGCTGCTGACCCAGCTGGGCCTCAACTCGCTCGACGAGCTGCCACCGATATCGCCCCTCCTGCCGGACGGGGAAGAGGAGCTGGGACTGTGAGCCCGAAGGAACCGAACAGCGAGGGCGAGCGCCTGCAGAAGGTGCTCGCCGCCGCCGGCGTCGCGAGCCGCCGCGTCGTCGAGGACATGATCGTCGCGGGCCGCATCTCGGTCGACGGGACGGTCGTGACCGAGCTCGGCAGCCGCATCCGACCCGACGCCCAGGTGCTCGTCGACGGGACGGCGATCCAGCTCGACGCGACGAAGCGCTACCTGATGCTCAACAAGCCGACCGGGGTCATCTCGACCATGGCCGACGAGCAGGGGAGGCCGGACCTCCGCGAGTTCACCGACCCCATCGAGGAGCGCGTCTACAACGTCGGCAGGCTCGACACCGACACCTCCGGCCTGCTGCTGCTCACGAACGACGGCGACCTCGCCCACGTGCTCGCGCATCCCTCGTTCGGGGTCGAGAAGACGTACGTCGCGAAGGTGCGCGGCACGGTCGACCAGCGCGTCATCCGCCGCCTGCTGGACGGGTTCGAGCTCGAGGACGGCGAGATCCACGCCGACGCGGCGCGACTCATCGGCAAGCCCTCGCAGGGCCACTCGATGGTCGAGCTGACGCTCCACTCCGGTCGCAACCGCATCGTGCGGCGGATGCTCGACCACGTCGGGCACCCGGTGGTCGAGCTCGTGCGGCGCAGCTTCGGCCCGCTGCACCTCGGCACGCTGCGGTCGGGACAGGTGCGGGAACTCACTACCATGGAACGAGGCGCCATCCTCACGATCTCGAGGTCGCAGCCCTGACCCCACCCCCTGCACGCAAGGAGCGTTCGTGACCCACCGACTGCGCGGCCCCGTGCGCATCGTGGGCACCGGACTGCTCGGCACGTCCATCGGCCTCGGCCTCGCCGCCCGCGGCGTCGAGGTGCAGCTCGCCGACGCGAGCCCGACCGCGATGCGCCTGGCCGCCGACTACGGCGCCGGCCGGCTCGCCGAGCCCGGGGACGCCCCAGAGCTCATCGTCGTCGCGGTGCCGCCCGACGTGACCGCGCGGGTCGTCGCCGACGAGCTCGCGGCGTTCCCGGATGCGGTGGTCACCGACGTCGCGTCGGTCAAGGCCGTGCCGCTCGCGCAGCTGCGCGAGCTCGGCGCCGACATCAGCCGCTACCTCGGCACGCACCCGATGGCCGGGCGTGAGCGCTCCGGTGCGCTCGCGGGCTCCGGCGACCTGTTCGTCGGCCGCCCCTGGGTGATCGCGGGCCACGACGGGATCTCCTACGAGCGCGGCAGCCTCGTCGACGACCTCATCCTCGACCTGGGCGCCGTGCCGGTCGAGTCCACGCCCGAGGAGCACGACCGCTCGGTCGCGATCATCAGCCACCTGCCGCAGCTCGTCTCGTCGCTCATGGCCGCCCGCCTCGCGGACGCGCCCGATGAGGCGCTGCGGCTCGCCGGCGGCGGCGTGCGCGACGTGACGCGCATCGCGGCGAGCGACCCGGCGCTGTGGATCCAGATCCTGGGCGCGAACGCGCCGGCGGTCGTCGAGCAGCTGCGCGCGCTGCAGGACGACCTGCGCGTGCTCGCCGACGCGCTCGACGACGTCGACGCATCCGGCAGCCGCAAGGCGGTCGCGGATGCCCTGCGGGCCGGCAACGAGGGCGTCGCGCGCCTGCCCGGCAAGCACGGCACCCACACCCGCTTCACCCGCGTGCAGGTGCGCGTCGACGACCGGCCCGGCCAGCTCGCGCGGCTGCTCGTCGACATCGGCGACGCCGAGGTGAACCTCGAGGACGTGCGCCTCGACCACGCCGAGGGCGCGCAGTTCGGGGTCGCCGAGATCACCGTGCTGCCGGAGGCCGTGCGCCACCTGCACGACTCGCTGGAGGCGCTCGGCTGGCAGGTCGTCGCATGAGTGCGCCCTCCCGCACCGTCGTCGCGATCGACGGGCCGGCCGGCAGCGGCAAGTCGTCGGTCGCTCGCGCCGTCGCCCGCTCGCTCGGCTTCCGCTTCCTCGACACCGGCGCCGCCTACCGCGCGATCGCGTGGCTCATCCTCGAGCAGGGCGGATCGACCGACGACGAGGCGACCGTCGTCGCCGCGCTCGACGGCCTCGACGTCGACGTCACGGTCGACGCGGCCGGGCAGCGCGTGACGATCGCCGGGCACGACGTGACCGACGCCATCCGCACGGAGCGCGTCTCGGCCGCCGTCTCGGGCGTCGCCCGCGTGCAGGCGGTCCGCAGCGCCGTCAACGAGCGCTTCCGCGAGATCATCCGAGTCGCGGAGCCCGGCATCGTCGCCGAGGGCCGCGACATCACGACCGTCGTCGCGCCCGACGCCGACGTGCGGGTGCTGCTGACCGCGGACGAGGCCGTGCGCATCCGCCGCCGGTTCGGCGACGTCGGCGGCGACCAGCAGCAGGTCGGCGCGCGGCTCACCGCCCGCGACGCCGCCGACTCGACGGTCGTCGACTTCCTGACCGCAGCCGACGGCGTGACCGTCGTCGACTCCACCCACCTGACCTTCGACGAGACGGTCGAGGCCATCGTGCGCCTCGTGACCGAGGAGAACCATGACTGACGAGAACCCGATCGAGCACGACGACCTCGAGACCGAGCAGGCCCGCGTCTCCGCGCTGCGCGCCGGCCTCTCCGACTACGAGCTCGACGAGGAGGACGCCGCCCTCCTCGAGCTCGCCGACGAGGGCCCCGATGCGATCCGCATCATGCCCGCGCTCCCCGTGCTCGCGATCGTCGGCCGGCCGAACGTCGGCAAGTCGGCGCTCGTGAACCGCATCCTCGGCCGCCGCGAGGCCGTCGTCGAGGACACGCCGGGCGTCACCCGCGACCGCGTCTCGTACAAGGCGGAGTGGTCGGGTCGCCAGTTCACGCTCGTCGACACGGGCGGGTGGGAGCCCGATGCGCGCGGCATCGACCGCTCGGTCGCGCTGCAGGCGGAGATCGCCGTCGACCTCGCCGACGCGGTGCTGTTCGTCGTCGACGTCAACGTCGGACCGACCTCGACCGACGAGCACGTCGTGCGCATGCTGCGCCAGTCGAACCGGCCCGTGCTGCTCGTCGCGAACAAGTCGGACGACGCGCGCCGCGACCTCGAGGCCGCATCGCTCTGGAGCCTCGGCCTCGGCGAGCCGATCCCCGTGTCGGCCGTCCACGGGCGCGGCGTCGCCGACATGCTCGACCTCGCGATGGAGAAGCTGCCGGAGATCTCCGCCGTCGCCAAGGAGGAGATCGGCGGTCCGCGCCGCGTCGCCATCCTCGGCCGCCCCAACGTCGGCAAGTCGAGCCTGCTGAACAAGGCGGCCGGCGAGGAGCGCGTCGTCGTCAACGAGATCGCGGGCACGACGCGCGACCCGGTCGACGAGCAGATCGAGCTCGGCGGCAGGGTGTGGCGCTTCGTCGACACCGCCGGCATCCGCCGCCGCGTGCACCTGCAGCAGGGCGCCGACTTCTACGCGACCCTGCGCACGCAGGCCGCGCTCGAGAAGGCGGAGGTCGCGGTCGTCCTCATGGACGTGACCGAGCCGATCTCCGAGCAGGACGTGCGCATCATCGACCTCGTGCTCGAGTCGGGCCGGGCGCTCGTGCTCGGCTTCAACAAGTGGGACCAGCTCGACGACGAGCGCCGCCGCTACCTCGAGCGCGAGATCGAGCAG
Source organism: Actinomycetota bacterium (assembly GCA_051751085.1). Classification (GTDB taxonomy): domain Bacteria; phylum Actinomycetota; class Actinomycetes; order Actinomycetales; family Microbacteriaceae; genus Agrococcus. The sequence goes on from JBNJKM010000007.1 coordinate 48,662, forward strand.
GACCTCGCGCACGTCGACTGGGCGCCGCGCGTGAACATCTCCGCGCGCACCGGCCGCCACCTCGAGAAGCTCGTGCCGGCGCTCGAGACCGCGCTGGAGTCGTGGGACATGCGCGTGCCGACCGGCAAGCTCAACGCGTTCATCGCCGAGATCGTCGCGGCGCACCCGCACCCGCTGCGCGGCGGCAAGCAGCCGCGCATCCTGTTCGCGACGCAGGCATCGACGCGGCCGCCGACCTTCGTGCTCTTCACGACCGGCTTCCTCGACCCGGGCTACCGCCGCTTCATCACGCGCCGCCTGCGCGAGGACTACGGCTTCGAGGGCACGCCCATCCAGGTGAACATGCGCGTGCGCGAGAAGCGCGAGCGACGCACGTAGGGTCGTCTCGAGACGCGGCCGGTTTCGCCGGCTGCTCCTCGACGAGCGTGCGTGCTAGCGGACCTGGCGGGCGCTGAACTGCATCCGGGGGTGGGCGAACGCGTCCTGCGCCTGCACGAGGCGCAGCTCGCGCTCGCCGGAGTCCAGCGTCGTCTGCAGGAGGTCGAAGACGCTCGACGCGGTGCGCTCGAGCGCCGTGGCAGCCGAGCCGGTCTCGCGGTAGTGCGCCGTGAAGACCGCGCTCGTCACGTCGCCCGAGCCGTTCGCCTTGAACGGCAGGCGGGGCGTCTGCAGGATCCAGGCGCCCTCGTCGTCGACGGCGAGCATCTCGATCGTGTCCGGCTCCCGGTCGGGCCGCAGCACGCTCGTGACGAGCACGGTGCGCGGGCCGAGGTCGCGGATGCGGTCGGCCGACTCGAGCGTCGACGCGACCGTGTCGGGGGAGGTGTCGGTCATGAAGCCGAGCTCGAACTGGTTGGGCGTGAGGATGTCGGCGTGGGGGAGCGCCTTCTCGCGGATGAGGGGCGGGATCGTGGGCGCCACGAAGCAGCCGGAGCTCGCGTTGCCCATCACCGGGTCGCACGTGTACGTGGCGAGCGGGTTCGCTGCCTTGACGCGCGCGACCGCGTCGAGCACGACGTCGACGATCTCCTCGCCGCCGAGGTAGCCGGAGAGCACGCCGTCGACCGTGCCGAGCACGCCGCGGTCCTCGATGCCCTGCACGACCGCGCGCACGTCGTCGGCCGGGATGAGCGGTCCGCCCCACGAGCCGTAGCCCGTGTGGTTCGAGAAGTTGACGGTGAGCACGGGCCAGACCTCGTGCCCCATGCGCTGCAGCGGGAAGACGGCGGCGGAGTTGCCGACGTGCCCGTAGGCGACGTGCGACTGGATCGACAGGTACCTCATCGCAACATCCTCCCATCGAGCGCCTCGAGCAGCGTGCTCTGCACGAAGCCCACCCAGTCGATCACGTCGCGCAGCTGCGCGATGTCGTCGTCGGTGACGTCGTCCGGCAGCTGCGTCCTGTCCTGCCCCGTGCGCACGTGCAGCACGAGCCGCACCTCGCCCAGGGCCCGGAGCCACGCATCCGCGCCCTCCGCGTCGACCTCGAGCTGCACCACATCGCTGTCCGCCTCGGTCGGCATCGCCGACTCGAGGTCGACGACCATCCGCGTCATCGACTGCATGCGCGCGTACGCGATGTCGCCGGACGCGAGCCGACGGAACTCCGCCGCGTCGGCGACGTCGGCGTACGCGTCGGGGTAGAGGCGCGCCATGACGGGATCGGACTCCACCGCGGTGCGATCGATGACGGCGCGGTGCAGGCCGAGCACCTGCCGCCCGAGCGTCGCGAGCATGTCTGCCTCCTCGGCGAGCATCGAGCAGCTCGCGCCGTCGCCGACCGCCTGCCACGACCTCACGGCAGCACCCGCTCGAGCGTCGCGAGCAGCCCGTCGGCGTGGAGCCCCGCGACGTGCATCTCCTGCTCCTCGCGCGCACCGCGCGCCACGGGGGCCCGGCCGTCGCGCTGCGCGAGCTCCATGAGCTCGCGTGCCCTTTCGGGGCTGCACCCGAAGCGGCGCACGAGCACGTGCACGACGTACGACTGGAGCGTCACCTCGTCGTTCCAGAGGATGGTGGCCCACTCGTCGCTGTGCATCGGCTCGCTGGGCATCGGCTCGCTCATCGTCGGACCACCTCGATGCCCGCCGTGGTCGGGCCGAGCACGGTCGCGACGACGGAGTGCGCGGCGGTGTCGGGACCGCGATCGACCCCGAGGCTCCAGAGGGCGAGCGCGAAGCCGGCGGTCGCGAGGGCGACGCCGAGCCACGCGGGTGCGAGGTAGCCGAGGCCCGCGGCGATGACCGCGCCGCCGAGCGCGGCGCCCAGCGCGTTGCCGACGTTGAAGGCGGCGTGGTTCGTCGCGGCGCCGAGCAGCTCGGCCTCGCCGGCCGTGCGGATGATGCGCGCCTGGATCGTGGGGATGAGCGCCGAGCTCGCGGCGCCGATGCAGAACGCGAGCACGAACAGCGCGACCGGGATCGCCCCGAGCAGCGCGAAGAGGGCGAGCGAGACGATGAAGGCGGGGAACGCGATGAGGATGGTGCGGCGGAGGCTCTTGTCGCTCGCCCAGCCGCCGACGATGTTGCCGACCGTCATGCCGAGGCCGACGGTCGCGAGCAGCCACGCGATGGCCGACTCCGGCAGCAGCGCGACGCGCGTGACGGTCTCGGCCGCGTACGAGTAGACGGCGAAGAAGCCGCCGAAGCCCACGCACGCGACCGCGATCATGAGCCACAGGCGAGGGCTGCGGAACGCGGCGAGCTCGCGCTTCGCGCTCCGGGTCGGGTCGCCGGGCACGTGCGGCAGGAACGCGAGCGCGAGCGCGAGCGTCAGGGCGAAGATGACGGCGACGGCGACGTACGTCCAGCGCCAGCCCGCGACCTGGCCCAGCCACGTGCCGAGCGGCACGCCGACCACGTTCGCGATCGTCAGGCCGGAGAGGGCGAGCGCGATGCCGGCGCCCTGCTTGCCCGGGCCCATGATGCGCGCGGCGAGCAGCGAGGCGACGCCGAAGTAGGCGCCGTGGGGGATCGCGGCGACGAATCGGGCGACGAGCGTGAGCTCGAAGCTCGGCATGAGCCCGCTCGCGAGGTTCGCGACCGTGAACGCGGCGACGAGCAGCAGCACGAGCGTGCGCTGCGACATCCGCGCCGCCCACATCGACACGAGCGGTGCGCCGACGACGACGCCGAGCGCGTACGCGGTGATGATCCAGCCCGCGTGCGCGATGCCGACCGCCGGGTCGTCGGCGAAGCCGGGCACGAGGTCGGCGGCCGCGAGCGGCAGGATGCCCATCGTCGCGAACTCGGTGGTGCCGATGCCGAAGCCGCCGAGCGCGAGGGTGAAGAGCGCGGCGAGCCGTCGTCCAGGAGTGAGCTGCATGCTGCCTCGATCGTACGGGCGGGACGCGGATGCGGTGGCACGCGAGGGTTGCTACGCTCGAGAGGTAAGGCTTGCCTCACTCGAGGCCACGAGCATCCTGGAGGGCAGCATGGCGGGACCCGAGCGCGTCGCAGCGGTCGCACCGAGGTTCGTCGAGCTCGAGGTGCTCGCGAACCAGCAGCTCTCGCCGCACATCCGCCGGGTCACGCTCGGCGGTGACGAGGTGCACGCGATGACGCCGCAGGGCTACGACCAGTGGTTCCGCTTCTTCATGCGCCGCGAGGGGCAGGACGCGCTGCGCCTGCCGGAGAGCCCCTCGACGTGGTTCCCGCAGTACCTGGCGATGCGCGCCTCGCACCGGCCGTGGATCCGCAACTACACGGTGCGCGGCTTCCGCCTCGATGCGGGCGAGCTCGACATCGACTTCGTCTGCCACGAGGACCCGGGTCCGGGCGCCGCGTGGGCGATGTCGGCCCAGCCGGGCGAACGAGCGGTGCTGCTCGACGAAGGGCTCCTCTACAACGACGACGGGCTCGAGGGCGAGGTGCTCATGGTGGGCGACGAGTCTGCGCTGCCCGCGATCGCCGGCATCTGCGGCTCGCTCGCGGACGACGCGCGCGGGACGGCGCTCATCGAGGTGGGCCACCGCGACGACATCCAGGAGTTCGCGCGCCCCGCCGACGTCGAGATCCGCTGGGTCGAGCGCGGGGACGTGCGCGAGGGCCAGGCCGCGCTCGAGGAGCTGCGCGGGCTGCGGATGCCCGAGGAGTTCGGCTACGCGTACAACGCGGGGGAGCAGGCGCTCGCGACCGGCGCTCGCCGCCATCTCGTGCGCGACCGCGGCATCGACAAGCGGCGCATCACGTTCACGGGCTACTGGAAGCTCGGCAAGTCGTACGTCGACTGAGCGCCGCCCGGGAAAGTTCGGTCGAAGTTTCGCCACGGTGACGTTGCGAGCATCCTGACCCCCGGTCGAGCCGTTGGCGGACGCTGCGCTTGCCTATCGTGAAGACGTGACCAACGCTTCCTCGCCCGCCGTCGAGAGCGCCCACCAGGCGTGGCTCGATCGCCTCGCCCTCGCAGAATCCGCCGTGCCGATCATCGGCCGCCTCTACCGCGAGCGGGACGTCGTCACCCACGTGCACGGCAAGAAGCTCGTCAACCAGTCGCCGATCGACATCCTGAAGGCGCACAAGTGGGCCCGCCGGGTCGGCGAGCGCGTGCTGAGCATCGACGACTCCATCCAGGTGCTGCGCGTCGTCGACGAGCTGGGCCTGCGCGGCATCTCGCTGGACCTCGGCCTGATCCTCGCCGAGGCGCCCGCGACCGGCTTCGGCGCGTGGGTGCGCGAGCACGTCGCCGCCCTCCCGTCCTGGTCGCAGGACGACTCGACCGACGTCGTGCTCTACGGCTTCGGCCGCATCGGGCGCCTGCTCGCCCGCATCCTCATCGGCCACGCCGGCAGCGGGCTGGGACTCCGCCTGCGCGCCATCGTCGTGCGCCGCGGCGGCGAGGACGACCTCGAGAAGCGCGCGAGCCTGCTGCGCCGCGACTCGGTGCACGGAGCCTTCCAGGGGACGATCGAGATCGACCGCGACGCGTCCACGATCCTCGCCAACGGCACGCTCATCCAGGTCATCTACTCGGACGACCCGACGACGGTCGACTACACCGAGTTCGGCATCCAGCGCGCGATCGTCGTCGACAACACCGGCCGGTGGCGTGACGAGGCCGGTCTGGCCCAGCACCTGTCGAGGCCGGGCGTCGAGCGCGTCGTGCTGACCGCTCCCGGCAAGAGCCCGCTGAAGAACATCGTCTTCGGCGTGAACCACGACATGATCGCCGCCGACGACACGATCGTCACGGCGGCCTCCTGCACGACGAACGCGATCACGCCGGTGCTGCAGGTCATCGACGACGCGTACGGCATCGAGCACGGGCACGTCGAGACCGTGCACTCGTACACGAACGACCAGAACCTCATCGACAACTTCCACAAGGGCGCGCGCCGCGGCCGCTCGGCGGCGCTCAACATGGTGCTCACCGAGACCGGGGCGGCCAAGGCCGTCGCGAAGGCGCTGCCGCAGCTCGAGGGCAAGCTGACCGGCAACGCGATCCGCGTGCCCACGCCCGACGTGTCGATGGCGATCCTCAACCTCACGCTCGAGGAGGACGTCGATCGCGAGCAGGTCAACGAGCTGCTGCGGCAGACGTCGCTCACCGGCGCGCTGCGCGCGCAGATCGACTTCACCGACTCCGCCGAGGTCGTCTCCACCGACTTCGTCGGCAACAACCGGGCGGGCATCGTCGACGGCCTCGCGACCATCGCGACCGGCCGACACCTCGTGCTCTACGTCTGGTACGACAACGAGTACGGCTACTCCTCGCAGGTCGTGCGCGTCATCGAGCACATGGCCGACCAGATGGCCAAGGCCCGGCAGCTGCTGCCCGCCTGACACAGACTTGCCGCCGTCGGGACTCTCCTGGGTGGAAGCCCGGCGGCGGCAAACCCCCTTCGCCTCGCAGGCGGATCCGCTACCGTCGACGCCATGCGCGAGGTGACCGAGACCGAGCTCCGGGCGTGCTTCGTGAACGCCACGCCGCGCGAGCTCCAGCAGCTGCCCATCCCCGGGCTGCACGAGACGATCTGGGCCGAGCGGGAGTACCTGGGCTGGCGCGACCCGCACTCGTCGCGGCTCGGCTACATGGTGCTCTGGCAGGGCGAGCGGCTCGTCGGCCTCGTCGTGCGGTCGGCGCCGGGCGGACTCCGCCCCGGCATCGCGGCGATGTGCGCGCTGTGCCACTCGACGCAGCCCGCGACGCAGGTGCGCATGTTCAGCGCCCGCCTGGCGGGCCCCGGCGGCGACACCGGCAGCTCCATCGGCACGTACATCTGCGAGGACCTCGCGTGCTCGCACCTCATCCGGACCGGACCGCCGCACCTGCTGAACCGCGACCGCATCGCGGCGCGCGCCGATGGGCTGCTCGGTCGCGTGACCGGATTCGCCGCTCGCGTCGAGCGGGCGCTGCGGGATGCGCGCGATGGCTGACGCGTTCATCCTCGACGCCCTGCGGACGCCGCGGGGGCGGCGGCGCGGGGCGCTCGCCGAGGTGCACCCTGTGCGGCTCGCCGGCGGCCTGCTCGCGTCGCTCGAGGCGCGCGGCGTCGCCGCCGATCGGATCGACGACGTCGTGCTCGGCACGGTGTCGGCCGTGGGGGAGCAGGGCGGTGTGCTCGCGCGCGCGGCCGTGCACGCGGCCGGGCTGCCCGACACGGTGCCGGGGATGCAGGTCAACCGGTACTGCGCATCCGGGCTCGAGGCCCTCACCACCGCCGCAGGGCGCATCGCGGCCGGCTTCGACGATCTCATCGTGGCCGGTGGCATCGAGTCGATGTCGCGCGTGGCCCTCGGCAGCGACGGCGGCCCCTACGCGAGCGACCCCAGCGACGTCGAGCCGTGGAGCCTCGTGCCGCAGGGTGTGAGCGCCGACGCCATCGCGTCGCTCGACGGCTTCGACCGCGACGCCGTCGACCGCTTCGCGCTGCTGTCGCAGCAGCGGACGGCGGCCGCGTGGGAGCAGCAGCGCTTCGCCGGCTCGATCGTGCCGGTGCGGAGCGCGGACGGCACCGTGCTGCTCGACCGCGACGAGCACGCCAGGCCCGGCACGACGCTCGAGGCGCTCCGGTCGCTCGCGCCGGCGTTCGCCGCGTACGGCGAGGCGGGGTTCGACGACGTCGTGCTGCGGCACCACCCCGAGCTCGGCCGGATCGAGCACGTGCACACGGCGGGGAACTCCTCGGGCATCGTCGACGGCGCGGGCGTCGTGGTCGTCGGCAGCGCGTCGGCGGCCGCCTCCCTCGGCCTCGAGCCGCGCGCGCGGATCGTCGCGGCGACGTCGATCGCCTCCGACCCGACGCTCATGCTCACCGGGCCGGTCGCCGCCACCCAGCGGGTGCTCGCGCGTGCGGGTCTCGGCCTGGACGACATCGACCTGTTCGAGGTGAACGAGGCATTCGCCTCCGTCGTGCTGCACTGGATGCGCGAGACCGGCGTCGACGCGGACCGCACGAACGTGAACGGCGGCGCGATCGCCATGGGGCATCCGCTCGGGGCGACCGGTGCGATTCTGCTCGGCACCGCGCTCGACGAGCTCGAGCGGCGCGGCGGCCGGCGGGCGCTCGTGACGCTCTGCGTGGGCGGCGGCATGGCATCGGCCATGGTGATCGAGCGCACTCGATAGGGTCGGTCGGGTGACCGACAGCAACGACGCCAAGACCACCGCCCCCGAGACCGCCGCGACGCCGGAGGTGCACGCGGTCGACGAGCTCGTCATCACCAAGCACCGGCTGACCACGCCCGACGGCGAGCTCGCCTACACCGCGCGCGCGGGTCGCGTCGTGCTGTGGGAGGAGAAGGTCGAGGAGGACGTGTTCCGCGGCCGCAAGGCTCGGGCCCAGGTCGCGATCACGGCGTACACGGCCGATGACGCCGATCCGACGACGCGGCCGGTGACGTTCGCGTTCAACGGCGGCCCCGGATCCGCGAGCGTCTGGCTGCACATGGGCGTGCTCGGCCCGAAGCGGGTCGTGATGGGTGATGCGGGCTCGCTCGCGGCACCGCCGTACGCGATCGCCGACAACCCCGAGTCGCTGCTCGCCGTCTCGGACCTCGTCTTCATCGACCCGGTGTCCACGGGTCGCTCCCGGCCCGTCGAGGGGCAGAAGGCGAAGGACTTCCACGGCTTCACCGCCGACATCGAGTCGGTCGCCGAGATCATCCGCCAGTGGGTGACGGCGGAGGGGCGGTGGCTGAGCCCGAAGTTCCTGGCGGGGGAGTCGTACGGCACCACGCGAGCGGCCGGCCTCGCGCAGCACCTGCAGGGGCAGCTGGGCATGTACCTCAACGGGCTGCTGCTCATCTCGAGCGTGCTCGACTTCTCGACCGCCAACTTCGAGCGCGGCGGCGACCGGGCGCACGCGATGTACCTGCCGTTCTACGCGGCGACCGCGTGGCAGCACGGGTTCCACGACGGCCGCTCGCTCGAAGAGGTCATCGACGAGGCGCGCGAGTACGCGGCGCGCGACTACCCCTACGTGCTGTCGCGAGGCGCGCGCCTCACCGCGTCGGAGCGGGCGGATGCGCTGGCGACCGTCGCGCGGCTCACCGGGCTGTCGGAGGCGTACGTCGACGGCGCCGACCTGCGCATCGAGCACTGGCGGTACTTCGGCGAGCTGCTGCGCGACCGCGGCCTCACCGTGGGCAGGCTCGACTCGCGGTTCACCGGTCCTGCCGCCAGCGGGATCGCGGAGCACATGGATGCGGACCCGTCGATGGATGCGATCCTCGGCCCGTACGCCGCCGCGTTCCAGCACTACCTGCACCACGAGCTCGGGGTGCGCGACACCGGACCCTTCCACGTGTTCGGCCTCGACGTCAACGAGCAGTGGAGCTACAAGGAGTTCGAGAACGCCCCGGTGTACGTCATCGATCGGCTCTCGCGCGCGATGCGGCAGAACCCGCACCTCGCGGTGCACCTCGCCTACGGCTGGTTCGACGGGGCGACGCCGTTCTCGGCCGCGGAGGACTCCGTGGCGCACCTGCAGATCCCGGAGGCGCTGCGCGACAACCTCGAGCACCGCTACTACGAGGCCGGGCACATGATGTACGTGCACGAGCCGTCGCGCCTCGCGCAGTCGGCCGACCTCGCAGACTTCGTGCGCCGCCACTCGGGTCGCTGACGGGCCAGCCACGGTCGAGAACGGCATCTCGGGCAGCGGGCCGATGATGCCCTTCCAGTTCCACCCGGTGGGGTTCTCGTCGAACCTGGGCCCGACGGGTTGGGGCTCGTCGACGTAGACGCGTCCGTCGGGGGAGGCCCACTCGAGCACCCCGTGCCCGAGCTGCCGCACCGTCCAATGCCGACCGCCGGCCAGGATGGTGCCCTTCAGGGTGTGATGTCGCCTGCACAGGTGGGCGAGGTTTTTGGCTAAGCGTTAACCTGACCCCGTGAAGCAGGTACGCGCAGCAGCCATCTACGCCCGCATCTCGAGCGACCAGACCGGCGAAGGGTTGGGCGTCACCCGGCAGCTCGAAGACTGCCACCGTTTGGCCGAGAGCAAGGGCTGGCCGGTCAGCGAGGTCTACGTCGACAACGACATCTCCGCCTACCGGAGCAAGCACCGTCCCGAGTACGCCAGGATGCTGCAAGACATCGAGGCCGGGCGCGTGGATGCCGTCGTCGCGTACCACCAGGATCGGCTCACGCGGAGGCCGATGGAGTGGGAGCAGTTCGTTGAGTTGTGCGACCGGACGGGGGTCGAGCAGCTCGCCACTGTTACCTCGGACATCGCGTTCGGCAACGACAACGGCATGCTCATTGCCCGCATCACTGCGGCGGTGGCTGCGAACGAGTCGGCGAGGAAGTCGGAGCGCGTGAAGCGGAAGATGCAGCAGAACGTCGAGGCTGGCCTGCCGCATGGCGGTTCGACCAGGCCGTTCGGGTACGAGGAGGACCGCGTGACGGTGCGCGAGTCGGAGGCGAAGATCATCCGGGAGGTCGCCGCCCGCTACCTCGCGGGCGAGTCCATGCGGTCGCTCGCGAACTGGATGAACGACCAGGAAGTCCCGCGCACCGGCAAGGCCGAGGTGTGGCGAACGCCGACGCTGCGCACGATCCTCAGCAGTGGCCGGATCGCCGGCCTGCGCGACCACAAGGGCAAGCCGGCCGGCAAGGCAGTGTGGCCGGCGATCATCACCCTGGCGCAGCACGAGCAGATTCTGGCGCTCCAGCGGTCGAAGCAGCGGCAAGGCCGACGAGCCCCGCGCCGCTACCTCCTCAGCGGCCTGCTGACGTGCGGCAGGTGCGGTAGCCGCCTCTACAGCGCAGCCCGACAGGACACGCGCCGATACGTCTGCTCCAAAGGGCCTGACCACGGCGGATGCGGTCGCATGACCATCGTCGCGGCCCCCGTCGAGGAATGGATTGCGGCAGCGGTGCTGATGCGCCTCGACACCCCCGCCATGACGGACGCGCTCGCGGGCCGCGCCGCAGCCGACGAGCGGCAGAGCGCACTCATCGCGGAGATCGACAGCGCGCAGACCGCCCTGACCGAGCTCGCAGAGATGTTCGGCGCAAGCCAGATCTCTCGACCCGAGTGGCTCTCAGCGCGCAAGCCCGCCGAAGCGCGCATCGTGACGGCGCAGCGGCAGCTCGACCAGATCAACGGAGCCCACGCGCTCCACGGTCTCGTCGGCAACGGGGCAGAGCTGCAGGGGTCGTGGTCGCAGCTGAACCTCGACCGGCAGCATGCGATCGTCCGCGCCGTCCTGGAGTACGCCGCGATTATGCCCGGCACGCCCGGGGCGCAGAAGCTGGATCCCGCCCGGATCGTGCCGACCTGGGTGTCCTAGGCGCTCCGGGCAGGCGGCGCCGCACCTACGGCGCCGCGCGCCGCCTCCCCGGATGCCCCCAGGAGCACGCCGAGTTTGGCGACGAGCACCGCATCGGTGACCTGCACCGGCACACCCTGTGCTGCGCACGAGGCGACCAGCCACTGGCGCACCGCCTCCGAGTCCGGCTGACCCATCACCGCCCCCACTGCGCCCAGATCGCCGGAGCGCCCTGCCAATCGGGGCTCTCGAGAGACGACCATTCAGTCGCGGGCGCGCCGCCCATCAGCTCCGACGCCTCCGATAGCACCGCGTGCGCTGACGTGCCCGACAGGCGCATCGTCTCTGGCTGGAAGCCCTGCGCCACGTCGTAGCGGTGCACGCCCATGTCGCGCGCGTGCACATCGGTGAATGTCTTTGCGACGTACTTCGACAGGTACCCCGCCGCTCTCCGCGCCTCGGTGAGCGCCGTCGAGCCGACCGGCAGATCGCCGATGAGCTTGATGTGGACGAAGCCGTGCCCCCACGCGTCGTTGATGACGCTGCGCTTGATGTATCGCCCGACCGCGAAGTGTGCGTGCAGGCCATGGTCGGTCTTGTGCCATTCGGGCACCCATACGTATGGCAGTGGCTTGCCGTCGAGACCGGTGCGCAGCTGGCGGAAGAAGTCGCCGAGATGCTCGCGCAACAGCGCCGGGTCGTGATTGCCCGCACCACGATAGGTCAGCGTCCCGAGCCGATTCAGCCTGTTCGCGGCGCAATAGCGGCGCAGCTTCGCTCGCGCACGGCGACCCGCCTCCGCGGCGGCACGTTCGGGGTCGCGAGCGTTGCCGCGAGCGACGTACTCGGGAACTGTGCGGACGCTGCGCTGGAACGAGCCACCGCCCTCGCCCGCGTCCGGGCAGAGGGTGAACGACCACCCGGCATCCGGGCGCGAGAGAACTGTCAGAGGTGAGGCGGAAGAGTCAGACATGAGTGGACCGTTCGGAGGCGTCGACAAAACAGACGGCCTCATCTGTTCGGTTCGTTTCGCGCAACGGGCCCAGGCCGGTTGGTTTGCGCAGCCCCCCTAGACCGGGGCCCCTCTACTCATGTCCACTCCCACGCGTACGGGATCTAGGAAACGCCCTAACCGCGTGCAGTTCCGCAATCAAACCGCATAGTGCGCCGTCGACGCAACAGCTGCCGCGGACTCGCCTGACGGCGAGCCCTTGCCACTGCTCGTCAGACGGCTCCCGAGTTACGTTGCAGATTCAAGTGAAGCGCGCGGCTGCGCCGCGCTACGCGCGATCGCTCGGAGGATCTCCTGGTATCCGGAGATAGAGGTCGCCGTTCCGGCCACCGTGCTCGGGCGGCGGACCCCATCCCACCGTGATGCGAGGGGATATAGAAAGCTCTTTCACCAGCTCTGTGACCTCCCGAGCGACGCCGTCCAGATCAGCGCGAAGCTTCGGAAGCTCAGCACCCTCGACTGTCACGCCGAGTGCCAAATCTCTCATCAGCTCCATCTGGCGTGCTTGAACGTTCGAGAGCCGCGCGAGCACATCGGGCAACCGTGTCCGAGCCTCTGCACGAGCGCGAAGATGCCGTGCCGTGCTGGCGTACGCGAGGTTGCCGGTGGCGCCAGCGGCAGCCACGGCGTCAATCTCGGAGTCGGTCGGGGCATCCCTCGCATCAGCCTGCAGAACATCGGACATCGCGGTCAGCTGGCCCTTGTAGTTCTCGGCCTGCTCGCTCAGCATGTCGAGCCTCAGCTTGAGCGCCTCGGTACCGGACTTGTCGCGGGCTGTCGATTCCGTACGAAGCTTGCTCAGTCCCGTCAACAGCCACAAGAGAGCCGTCGCGCCAAACAGGATCCACCCGAGCCAAGCAGGCAGATCCGGTGGAAGCTCTATTCCCATGGGAGTGAGCATAAACGGGCGAAGCAGCCGAGCTACAGACCGCGTGCCGCGGGCCGGGGTCGTACGGTCGCTCTATTGCCGCTGCAAGAATCCGGCGAGCACCGCGTGTCGGCGCAGCGTCACCTTGATCTGATCCCGAATCGAAGACGGCATGGTGTGCTCGGGCGAGTACGCCTTGAGTTCGACGATCACCTCGGGCTGGTCGTGGTCTGGCCGCTTGACTAAGACGTCCGCGCGCACGGTCGCGTGATGACTCTTGACGTCGACCTCGTGCCTCGCATCGAGACCCAGTTCGCGCAGCACAAAGGCGATGCGTCTGCCCAGGCCAGTTGGATTAGTCGTCACACCGGCGTACCACGCCCGCCCTTCATCCGCGCGCTTCGACTTGATCTCTCGCATGGGCGCATAGCTGGAAGGATCCCACTTGTCGGTCAACACCGAGTAGAAATGGGTCTGTTTCGGCCGCTCAAAGTATGACTTCCCGATCTCGGGCTCTGCTTGGTCAAGGTTCTTGCCGATTGGAGCCAGATCCGCCACGGCGATGGGAATCAGCCGAACATCGAAGTAGAGCCGAGCTCGATTCAGTTGCTCGAGCGGGAGCTGCGCACGGTCTTCGGGGTTGAGTTCACGCCAGAACGCGCCCCAGTTCAGCTTGTATCCGTCCCTAGGGTGAGTGAAAGACTGAATCCGTTGGATGCGGATGCCATCCGTGACTGGCCAAAGCATGATCACTTGGTAGCGCGACAAGTCGTTGAGCCCCGCGATGTCTGCGGACAGCTCGCGCCCGACCTTCTCGATCGTGTCGCCAATGGTCTCGGAGACCTCCGCGATCTCGCTGATTGTTCCGTGGAGCACCCCAGCATCGGCGAGCTCGCGGCCCGCGTTGTGGAACTCGAACGTCTCCTCGACGATGTCTGCCCATTCCGTGCGCGGCGGGCCGACGAGTTCGAAGTCAGAGCTGACCAGCAGTCTCTCTCGCTGGCTGGTCGCATCCGCGAGAGCCGCTTGGAAATCACGGTCCGTCGTAAGCCAAACAAATAAGATCGGCTTGCCTCGCAGCTCGTGCTTGTCCAGTCGGCTGATTCGCTCCACGAACTTCACTGGCACGGAAGCTCGATCCATGACGGAGTCCTCGAACTGATCCACGATTGCGATCAGCAGCTCGGGGTGCTTGGTGTTGCCCCATGCGCGCTCAATCGTTGACAGCAGCGTCGCTTCGTCCTCGACGTCAGCGCGAGAGAGTTCGACGACCCTTGACCCCTCCAGGTGAGTCTCGAGCTCGCGAGCAGCGGAGCTCTTTCCCGAACCGCTGCGACCAAAGAGAGGGAGGAATCTCACCCCGCCGCTGACCTTCATGCTTCGGTACGCCTGCTGCACCAAAGCCTTCAGCTCAGAGCTCGGTCGAAGTCGCCCGCGAAAGCTCGGATCGAGATCCTCGTAGCGCGCGGGCAGGTTGGGAATGACCTCCATGCCTGAATGCTGCCACACCGTTCGCAGCAAGATAGCGCGAGGTCAGCTTAGCGACTAGCGAGGTTGCCGAGTTCGGTCGGTCCGCCGTCGGCCCAGGGGACGGTGTGGTCGATGTCGGCATGCTCGGCCTTCGCGGTGCAGCCGGGCCATCGGCAGCGCTGGTCGCGTTCGCGCAGCAGCCGGCGCAGCTTCCGCGGCACCCGATACCCGTCCACGGCGACCACGTGCCCCTTGACGGGGTCGGTGAACACCCGGGTCCAGAGCTTCGTCATGCCGGCGAGCGTCCTGGCCGTCTCCGGGTCGACGAGCTGGCCGGTGCGGAGCCTGGCGTCGTCGGTGCCGGTGTCGTCGCCGGTGAGGGCGGTGGCGGGGATGACGATGGAGACCTGTGCGCGGATGCCGCGCAGGGCGGTGTCGGTGGCCTCGCCGGTGAGGAGCAGGTCGCAGCACGCGTCGGCGCGGCGCTGGTCGTAGGTGCGCGGGTCGTCGGGGTCGGTGTCGCCGGCTCTGGCCAGCTGGGTGAGCCGGTCGAGGATGCCGTGGGCGAGCACGGTCGGCACGATCGCGCGCAGCATCGACATGCCGTCGTCGAGGTCGGTGACGAACACCTCGCGCCGGTCGCGCGCGGTGCGGTGCCGCTCGGCGAGCGGCTGCTCGAGCAGCCCGGCCAGCTCGCGTCGCGCAATGGCGCGCAACCGGCCCGGCGTCGTGGTCGCCGCGTGGGGCAGCAGCGCCACCTCGAACGCCGCCCGCGACTCTGGTGTCTTCAGGGGCGCGCCGATCTCGGCGATCACGTGCACGTGGCCGCGGCCGATCCGAGCTTCGCCCCACGCTCGCAGCGTCGCCGGCCATTCCTCGACGGTGGCCATGGCCTGCGACACCTCCGCCTCGACGGTGCGGTCGGAGCGCCGCTGGCGCAGGGCGAGCTCGCTCGCGAGGTCGCGGATCGCGACCCCGGGGTCGAGCCGCTCGGTGGCGGCCTGGTCGATCGCGAGCCGGCCGAGGCCGGCGAGGAAGTGGGTGCGCATCGCCTGCAGCGACGCGATCGCCTCGTCGATCCCTACGACCGCCTGCATCGCGGTCTCGGCGACATCCGCCACGGTCGGCGCCCCGGGGACGACGGGACCCTCGGTCGGTTCCGCGACCTCGGCCGAATCGAGAGCGGACGTGCCCACTACTTCGCCGGGCCGAGGCCCGCGCAGCCACAGCGGGCCCTCGAGCGCCGCCGGGTCGAGCGGCACCGGCAGCACCGCGCGCGGTGCCCGGCTGGTGGCCACTGCCTCCTTCGACATGACCGCACTCTCCCACGGGCCACTGACATCGCCCGAGCCCTGTGGAGAGCCGCGATCGGGGCCGCTCGGCGCGCTGGCGTGCCCCGGGTCACACGGATGCGCTAGTCTGTTGCAGTTGCCTTCGGGCAGATCGATCGCAAGATCGACGGGCTGTGGCGCAGCTTGGTAGCGCACCTGACTGGGGGTCAGGGGGTCGCAGGTTCAAATCCTGTCAGCCCGACCACGACGGTCTCTGGCTGGAGCGAGAAGCTCCGGTCAGAGGCCGTTCCTCGTAGCGGAGTCGAGATCTTCCGTCGTCCCGCACGCTGCTCGGGCTGCGCCGCGTGCCAGCATGCCGGCGATGGACAACCGGCTTCCGTCGTCAGGTGCAACGACGTCGAGGACGGTGTAGGTGCCGTCCTGAAGCCAGACGAGATCGAACTCCTCGACCGCGTCATCGACGTCCTGGCCCGTCGACGGGCGGAGATATCGCCCGGGACTCGTGGTCCGAGCCTCGTCGAGCTGCCCTCATCGTCGGCGGTGAGGGGGGGGCGAAGTCAACGATCGCCCCCGTCGGGCCGTGACGGGGAAGACGGCGTGGCGGCGCCGCCCGATGGAGGCCGCAGCCCAAGGCGAATGCTGGGGAACGCGATCGCGTTTCGCACCGAAGCGGCCAGGTGAGGTCCGCTCACTGAACGGACGCCGAGGGTTGACCTCGGTTCCGTTGTGCTTTCTCGAACCGGCCGTACGTTCGCGGAAACCCGCACTCGCGGGCCCTCGTTCGAGATGGAGTCTCCATGCGTCTCACTTCCATGGCAGCCGCAACAGCACTGGGGCTCGCCCTCGCGCTGGGCGCGGCCACCCCCGCTTTCGCAGGACCTGCAGAGAAGCAGGCGAACTGCGCTGCCCTGGGCGGCACGCTCAGCGGCAACGGCACCAACCAGGTCTGCACGGTCACGACGGTCGTCGTCGCGCCGGATGTCGCGTCCAGCACGCCGACGGTCACGTACAGCGCTGACCGACCGGTCGGCGACGCGGTCTCCGTCGACACGTCGCTCCCGGTCCGGCAGCCCGACCCGGCGGTGACGAGCGAGGAGCGCAACGTCGGCGAGCCGACGGTCGTCCGCACGGAGCGCGCCGGCACCCCCGAGGTCGCATCCGAGGATCGGGATGCGGGCGACGCGGCGAGCGAGCACGTCGTTGTCGCGGGCTCGCCCACGTCGACGCAGCGGACGGAGACCGGCACGCCGAGGGCCGTCGAGACGCCCACGGTCATCGCCTGCCACCGGGTGAACGACGAGCGGGCGGCGAAGCCCGTCGAGAAGTGCGAGCGCGCGATCCTCACCACGACGACCACCCCGACGACGATCATCACGACGACCACGACGCCGCAGGAGCGGGTCACCACGACGACGCAGCCGCGCGAGACGCTCATCACGACGACGACGCCGTACACCGAGGTCTTCACCAGCACGCAGCAGCGCGAGTCCTGCACCACCACCACGTACGAGACGCTGATCGCGACGATGTCGACGCAGCAGACAGAGCGCACGGCGACCGCCGTGCAGCCGACCACGCGGACGACGACCACGACGGTCACGACGTACGCGTTCCCGCGCAACGCCGACATCCCGACACCGACCGGTGC
This sequence comes from Actinomycetota bacterium, assembly GCA_051751085.1. Taxonomy (GTDB): domain Bacteria; phylum Actinomycetota; class Actinomycetes; order Actinomycetales; family Microbacteriaceae; genus Agrococcus. The sequence goes on from JBNJKM010000007.1 coordinate 65,667, forward strand.
ACCGACGGTGACGGCCTCCACCGCTCCCGGCACGCCCGTCGTGACGGAGGCGGTCGTCCCGGGCACGCCGGTCGTGACCGCCGCGTCTCGCCCCGGTCCGGTGGAGTCTGACGTCGAGTGCGCGCCGATCGCACCGGTGATCACCGAGACCGACGGCGACACGCGATTCGAGCCGGCCACCGCGACGGTCCCCGCAGCACCGATCGTGACCGTGACGAGCGCCGAGATCGAGCCGCTCGTCGTGGAGACCGCGACGGCCGGAGCCTCCATCGTCGCGACCGACGTGCGCGGGCTCGGCGAGATGTGCGTCATGAACCCGTCGGCATCCGGGAAGCGGGGCAACGCGTGCTGAGCCGCGCCTGAGCTCGTCCGGCGGCTGCCGTCCTCGCAGGAGGGCGGCAGCCGCACTGCGTCGGCGGGGCAGCGGCATCGCATACGCTGTGGCCCTCATCGACCGAAGGACCCGCCGTGTCTTCCCACGACTCGCACGCCCCGCACGACCACGACCACGTTCCCGGCCAGGGCGAGCACAGCATCCCCGAGCTCGAGATCGACCAGACCGATCCGCCGCGTCCGGAGGAGGAGATCGCCGACGCGCTCCGTGCCGAACCGGATGTCGAGGATCACGCTCCTCGGCCCCAGTGAGCGCCCCGCGGTGCGGGCGTAGAGCCGTTCGTCCCGGCTCGCTAGCATCCAAAGCGTGGCCATCCAGCTCGACAACGTCGGCATCGCGGTCCGCGACCTCGACGAGGCGATCTCGTTCTTCACCGACCTCGGCCTGACCGTCGTCGGCCGCGACACCGTGCGCGGCGAGTGGACCGACACCGCCGTCGGCCTCGACGGCAACCACGCGAGGATCGCGATGCTCGCGACGCCAGACGGGCACGGGCGGATCGAGCTCTTCGAGTACATCCACCCCGACGCGATCGAGACCGAGCCGACGCGTCCCCACGAGATCGGCATGCATCGCGTCGCGTTCTCGGTGGACGACATCGACGATGCGCTCGCGATCGCGGCGAGGCACGGATGCCATCCGCTGCGCGGGGTGGCGAACTACCGGGACCTCTACCGGCTCACCTACCTCCGCGGGCCGAGCGGCATCCTCGTGATGCTCGCCCAGGCGCTGCAGCGCCCCTGACGGCTCGTCCGGGCGTCAGCGCTCCGCCACGATCGGCGTCGCCGCCGCGCGCTCGCCCGGCACCTTCGCGGTCCTCCGCGTGTCCACGGCGATCACGACGCCGACGATCACCATCGACAGCGCGATCGACGCGCTCACGTCGCTCAGGTAGTGGTAGCCGAGGTAGATGCGCCCCGCCGCCTGCGCCACGATCATCACCACGGCGACCGCGACCGCCGATGCGGTGAACCACGCCTTCTGGATGCGGCTCGCGAGCAGGAACGCGAGCAGCAGGAAGAAGTCGGATGCGCCGAGCACGTGCCCGGAGGGGAACGACGACGTGTGGTCGGCGCCGAACAGCATGTCGGCGATCGGCGGCCGTGGCCGCCCCACGATCGGCGCGATGACGAGTGCGAGCACGACGCCCGCCAGCATGCCGACCGCCAGCATGAGCGGTCGCCAGATGTGCTTCGCGGCGATCGTCCAGACCGTGACGACGAGCAGCACGATGGCCGGCAGCGCGATCGGGCCGAAGACGATCGCGAGCGCGATCATGAGCGCCGTGGTGTCGGGCGAGCGGAAGCCGTCGAACCACGCGTCGACCGGCTCGTCCACCCGCGCGAGCCCCGACTGCGTCAGCACACCGACGAGCAGGACCGTGAACGCCACCAGCCCCGTCGCGACGAGCACGCACGACGTGGCGTAGAGCCGCCGCCGAGCCGTGGGCGGGAGGTGTCGCTCCTCGACGAGGAACCGCTCGTTCCATGCCCGCAGCCGCTCCCGGCGGGAGGGCGTCGTCGTCATCGTCGCGCCCGAGCGGCCAGCGCTGCCACGAGCCGCCATCCGACGAGCAGGGCGAGCAGCGTGAGCGTCGCGACGACGATGAACGGCACCGCCGTGCCCTGCCCCGAGAGCGCACGCAGCAGCATCCCGCCCACGACCGTCACGCCCCAGACCGGCAGCCCCGTGCGCCATGGCGCGCGCGGCGCTCGCCACGCCGCGCTCACGAGCCACCCGACGCCGAGGGCGGCGAGGAACGGCCACGCCGTCGTGAGCAGCCCGACGCCGCCCTCCCCGAGCACGCCCGACTCGTGGGTCGCGCGGCCGATGGCCGCGAAGCCGGCGACGAGCACCGCATCGATCGCGAGGGCGGCTGCGGCTCCGAAGTGCGCCCGTGGGCGTGCGGGTACGCGGTCAGGTGCTTGCACGATCCGACCCTAGCGACCGGCCGACGCGCCCCGCGCGCCGCGCCCGCGGCAGCAGCGCTCGACGCGCCGCGGTCACGCCGCCGCGAACGCCCGCCGCAGGATCGGCCGCGTCGCCCGGGTGCTCAGCCACACGATCGCGATGCCGACCGCGACGACCACCGAGATCGTGAGGAGCGAGACCGGTGCCGTGACGATCGCGATGCCGAGCAGCGGCAGGATGAGCACGCCTGCGGCCAGGGCCGAGCCGAGCGCGGTGAGCAGCAAGGGGCGCATGATCGCGTGCTGGCGCGCGCGCTCCACGGTCTCGATCGGCATGCCGAGGCGGTGGAGGCTGCGGTGGAGCTCCTGGCGGTCGAGGATCTCCGCGGCCTGGTTGAGGCCCACGGACGTCGCCACCATGAGGAAGGACGCGACGAGCGTGATGGTCACGCCCGTGCGGATGTCGGCGGCGAGCGCGAGGTCGACGGCCGAGCCGTTCCCCATCACCTCGAGCGTGGCCGCAGCGGAGCCTGCGAACACCGCGATGAAGCTCGCCATCGCGATCCCACTCACCTGCCGCCACGCCGCCTTCGGCGACTCGAGCACCGTGCGTGCCGAGAGCAGCTGCGCCGGGAGGTCCGCCCGGCGCAGCGCGCGTCGTGCCTGCACGCCGATCGCCCACGGGCCGATGAGGTTGAGCACGGCGAACGCGACCGCGAAGGCCGCGGAGAGCACGATGATCGTGGGCAGCGCCTCGGCCGAGTCGGGGATGACCGAGATGAGGGCGAAGGCGACGACCATGGCGAGCACGGCGAGCACCCCGCGGATCCAGTGCGGCGTCGTCGTGACGGCACGGGTGCGCACGCCGAGCGGCGAGATGATGACCTTGCGCAGTCCGATCGCGGCGCTCGCGGCGGCGAGCAGCACGAGGGCGACGGCGATGCCGAGGACGGCCGAGACGGGCAGCAGCACCGCGGCCGCGCCGGGAGCCTGGTCCCGGAACGGGATGAGGCCGATGAGCGGCGACGCGACGAGGTGCACGACGATCCCGACGACCGCACCGGCGGCCGCGACGGCGGCCGACTCGACGACGGTGGCGAGCACGACGCCCGCGGGGGAGACGCCGAGCAGCCGCAGCGTGGACAGGCGCTCGTCGCGGCGGCGCGCCGAGAGCCGCGCGGCGGCGCCGCCGAGCGCGACGAGCGGCACGACGAGCAGCACGATCGCGATCGCGGCGAGCGCGTGGTAGATCGGCGCCTCGGCGTCGGTCCACCTCCAGAACGGCTGGGCGCCGCCGACGACCGTGAGCACGAGCGCGCTCACGGTCGCGAAGGCGAGGAACGGGAGCGCCAGCACGTCCTTCGTGCCGGCGGTCGGGCGCAGCAGCAGCGCGAGGACCTGCGGGTTCACGCCGACACCCCCTCGGCGACGAGCCGGCCGTCGCGCACGGAGAGCGTGCGCGAGCAGCGAGCGGCGACCTCGGGGTCATGCGTCACGGTCACGAGCGTGCGTCCCTGCTCCGTCGTCGCCCAGAGGAGCGCATCCATCACCTCGGATGAGGTGCGCGAGTCGAGCGCACCCGTGGGCTCGTCGGCGAACACGACCTCGGCGCCGGTCACCTGCGCGCGCGCGATCGCCACCCGCTGGGCCTGGCCGCCCGAGAGCTCGCCGATGCGGCGCTCCTCGAGGCCGGCGAGGCCGAGCGCGGCGAACCACGACGCCGCGCGCTCGAGCGACTCGGCGCGACCCGTGCCCGTGATCATGAGTGCGATCGCGACGTTCTCGATCGCCGTGAGCTCGGGGATGAGCAGCCCCTGCTGGAAGACGAACCCGAAGCTCTGCCGACGGAGCCTCGACCGCCCGTTCTCGCCCAGCGCGGTGACGTCGACCGGCGCGCCCGAGGCCGGGGAGAAGGTCACGCGACCCTGATCGGGAGCGGTGATGCCCGCGAGCACGTGCAGCAGCGTCGTCTTGCCCGAGCCCGACGCGCCCATCACGGCGACGGACTCCCCGCGGTGGATGGTGAGGTCGACGCCGGCGAGGGCGGTGGTCGGGCCGTAGGTCTTGACGAGCCCGCTGGCATGCAGCACTGAGGAGTTCATGCTCCCAGCCTCGCCGCCCCGGGCCGAGCGGGCATCGGTCGGGGGAGTGACATCGGCTGCCGCGGGGTCCGCCGGAGGGATGACGGCGATCGGCGCGCACGCCCGGCCAATCCTGGGCAGATTCGTAGATTCGGCTATGGTCGTTGCCATGCGGCACCGACGGTGCCGGACCGGATCCGCGAAGGCGCGACGAAAGGGGAGGACCCGATGGGTTCCCTTGTGCTCATGGTCATCGGCCTGGCGATGTTCGCCGCCGGCTACTTCTTCTACTCCAAGTACCTCGCCAGACGGGTGTACCAGCTCGACGCCGGGTTCAGGACGCCGGCGCACGAGCTGAAGGACGGCGTCGACTACGTGCCGACGAACAAGTTCATCCTCTGGGGCCACCACTTCACATCGGTCGCGGGTGCCGCACCGATCGTCGGCCCGGCGATCGCCGTCATCTGGGGCTGGCTCCCGGCGCTGCTGTGGGTGACGATCGGCACGGTCTTCTTCGCCGGCATGCACGACCTCGGCGCCCTGTGGGCGTCGCTCCGCAACAAGGGCAAGTCGATCGGTGCGCTCTCCGGCCGCTACATCGGCAAGCGCGGCGCGAACCTCTTCCTCGTCGTCATCTTCCTGCTGCTGCTCATGGTCATCGCCGCCTTCGCCGTCGTGATCAAGAACCTGCTCATCAGCACCCCGACCGCCGTCATCCCGACCTGGGGCGCGATCGTCGTGGCCCTCCTCGTCGGCGTCGCCGTCTACCGCATGCGGTGGCCGCTCATCCCGGTCACGGTCGTCGGCGTCATCGCGCTCTACGCCCTCATCGTGCTCGGCGACAGCGTCCCGGTCGTGCTCCCCGAGTCGTTCCTCGGCATGAGCCCCGCGACGGTGTGGATCCTGGCCCTCTTCATCTACGGGGCGATCGCCTCGCTGCTGCCGGTCTGGGTGCTGCTGCAGCCGCGCGACTACATCAACGGCGTGCAGCTCTTCGTCGGCCTGATCCTGCTCTTCGGCGCCGTGCTCATCGGCGCGCTGTTCTCGGCGAACCCGCCCGACATCGTCGCGCCGATGATCAACAACAACCTGCCCGACGGCACGCCCAGCATGGTGCCGCTGCTGTTCGTGACGATCGCGTGCGGCGCCATCTCCGGCTTCCACGGCATGGTCTCGTCGGGCACGACCTCGAAGCAGATCGACAAGGAGACCGACGCCCGGTTCGTCGGCTACTTCGGCGCGGTCGGCGAGGGCATGCTCTCGCTCGGCACGATCCTCGCCGTGATCGGCGGCTTCCAGTCGGTCGCCGAGTGGGAGAGCATCTACAGCGAGTTCGGCGCCGGCGGCGTCACCGCGTTCGTCCAGGGCGGTGGAGCGCTCATGGAGAACGGCCTCGGCCTGCCGGCCTCGCTGAGCGCCACGGTGCTCGCCACGATGGCGGTGCTCTTCGCCGCCACGACGATGGACACCGGCATGCGCCTGCTCCGCTTCGTGGTCCAGGAGATCGGGGATGCGTTCAAGGTCAGGATCACGAAGATCCCCGCGACCCTCGTGGTCGTCGTCGTCGGGCTCGGCCTCACGTTCTCGCAGGGCCTCGGCGGCGAGGGCGGCCTGCGCATCTGGCCGCTCTTCGGCACCACGAACCAGCTCCTCGCATCGCTGACGCTGTCGATCATCGCCGTGATGCTCATCCGCAAGCGGCGCAACCCGTGGCCGGCGATCGTCCCGCTCGTGCTGGTCTTCGTCATGTCGTTCTGGGCGGCGATCGAGCAGCTCACCCGGTTCGCGGCGCCGGAGAACCCCGACTGGCTGCTGTTCGCGCTCGACGTCATCATCATCGTCTCGAGCGTCTGGGTGGCGATCGAAGCCGTGCTGGCCATGCGCCGGGCCGTGAAGGAGCCCCAGGAGCACGAGGACGAGGACGCCCAGCTGACCGCCGCGCGAGAGCACGTCTGAGCGCGTGACCCCCGCCGACGGCGGGTCCCAGCGCCGGGAGCAGCGCTCCCGGCGCTGGGCGGCGTTCCGCGACGGGCTCCAGGAGTACTACGCCGGTCCCTACCGTCGCACGTTCCTGCGCGAGCAGCGCGACGAGGACGACCTGTTCATGGTCGCCGTCCTGGGGGAGGCGCTCGGCGTGCCCGACCCGGCCGCCTACTACTCCGCCGAGCTGCTCCCGGCCGTCTGGGGCGACTTCCACGCGTGGCACCGGCGCATCGGCATCCCGCGCTCGCCGCTGGACCACATCGCATGCTGCTAGAGATCGCGCGGTCGCGCCGCATCCTCTTCGTCGGGGGCAAGGGCGGCGTGGGCAAGACCTCGGTCTCGGCCGCGCTCGCGGTGGCGCGCGCCCGCGACGGCGGCCGCGTGCTGCTCGTCTCCACCGATCCCGCGCACAACCTCGGGCACATCTGGGCCCGCGAGCTCTTCGACGAGCCGGTGCGCGTCCTCACGCTCGAGCGGGGATCGGTGGATGCGGTCGAGCTCGACCCGCAGGCGACGATCGACCGCCACTTCGCCTCGGTCGCCGCGACCATGCGGTGGCTGCTGCCCGACCGGCTCCACGCCTCGGCGCAGCAGCACCTCGATCAGGCGCGGTCGGCGCCCGGCAGCCACGAGTCGGCCGTGCTCGAGCGCGTCGCCGAGCTGGTCGTGAGCAGCCTCGACGCCTACGATCTCGTGATCTTCGACACCGCGCCCTCCGGTCACACGCTGCACCTGCTCGCGCTGCCCGAGCAGCTGGGCACCTGGACCGAGACGCTGCTCGCCAGTCGGGACCGCTCGGACCGCTTCGCCGCCACCGCCCGCAGCATCGTCGGTGTGAAGGACGAGCAGCCGACCGCCGACGCGGAGCTCCGGCGCACCCTGGTCGCGCGCCGCGATCGGTTCGCGCGCATGCACAGCATCGTGACGGATGCGGAGCAGACGTCGTTCGTCGTGGTGAGCGTCGCGGAGCGGCTGCCCGTCGCCGAGTCGATCGAGGTCGTGCGGCAGCTCACCGCGCTCGGCATCGACCTCGCCGCGATCGTCGTGAACCGCCGGTCCCCCGCCGACGCGGGCGACCTGCTCGCCGAGCGCCGGCTGCAGGAGGAGCAGCACCTCGATCGGCTGCGCGCTGCCGTGCACGGCATCCCGGTCGTGCAGGTCCCGCTGCTGCCCGGCGACCTCGCCGGCGGCGACGCGCTGGGGCTGCTCGCCGACCGCCTGGTGGCGCCGACCGACTGAGCGGGCGCGGGGAAGCGACGCCCGACCGCTATTGTTGAACCGAGAGCAACAATACCGGCACCCAGAAGGTCGAGCCATGCCCACGAGCGATCCCGTCGCATCCCTCGAGCACGTGACGGTCGCCTACGGTGCCGCGAAGGCCCTCGACGACGTCTCGCTCGAGATCGAGCACGGCGAGATCCTCGGCGTCATCGGGGAGTCGGGCGCGGGCAAGTCGACGCTGCTCGCCCTGCTGGACGCGGCCCAGCACCCGACCGACGGCACCGTGCGCGTGCTCGGCACCGATCCGTCCGGGCTCCGCGGCCGCGAGATCCGCGATCTGCGCCGCCGCATCGGGATGGTCTTCCAGGGCTTCAACCTGCTCTCGAACCGCACGGTGCGGCAGAACGTCGCCCTGCCGCTCAAGCTGCAGCGGGCGGACGACGCCCAGCACGTCGCGAGCCTCCTCGACTACGTCGGGCTCGCCGACCGCGCCGACCACTACCCGGCGCAGCTCTCCGGCGGGCAGCAGCAGCGGGTCGCCATCGCCCGCGCCCTCGTCACCCGGCCAGGGCTCCTGCTCGCCGACGAGCCGACGAGCGCCCTCGACACCCGCACGACCGAGGGCATCCTCGGCCTGCTCGCCGACGCGCGCCGCGACTTCGGCACGACCGTCGTGCTCGTGACCCACGAGCTCGAGGCCGTCGGCGCCATCTGCGACCGCGTCGCCGTGCTCGAGCGCGGCGTGCTGCAGCGCGTCTTCCCGGTCGTGAGGACCGACTACGCGCGCGAGCACGCGAGCTACCTCGCGCACGCCGAGCGGGTGCTCGGCGCATGACCGACGCGCTCGCATCCCTCGCCGCGAACGCGGACGAGATCGGCGTCGCGCTCGCCGAGACCGGCTACATGCTCGCCGTGTCGCTCACCGCCGCGATCGTCATCGGGCTGCCCCTCGGCGTCACCATCTTCCTCACCCGCCCAGGCGGCCCCCGCGAGCGCAGGCCCGTGTGGCGCGTCGCCAACCTGTACGTGTCGGTGATCCGCTCCTTCCCGTTCCTGCTGCTCGTCGTCTTCCTCATCCCGCTCACCCGCGCGCTCTACGGCACCACCTTCGGCACGGCGGCGGCCACCTTCCCGCTCTGCTTCGTCGGCGTCGCGATCTACGCGCGGCTCGTCGAGCAGATCCTGCTCGAGATCCCGCCGGGCGTGCTGCACGCGGCGAGGTCGATGGGGGCGGATGTGCGCCAGACCGTCGTGCACTTCCTGCTCGTCGAGGGGCGCTCAGGGCTCGTCTACGCGCTGACCTCGGCCGCGATCAGCCTCATCTCGTACTCCACCGTGCTCGGCATCGTCGGCGGCGGCGGCATCGGCGACTTCGCCCTCCGCTTCGGCTACCAGGAGTACGACTACCCGCTCATGTACTCGATCATCGCGATCGTCATCGTCTGCGTGCTCCTGCTGCAGACGGTCGGCGAGCGCGTCTCCAGCGCGCTCGACAAGCGATGACCGCGCCCGACCTCCGGAAGGCAGCCATGACCACCCGAACCGCACGACCCATCCGCCACACCGTCGCCGCGCTCGCGGCCGCCGCGGCGCTGCTCATGACGGGCTGCGCAGCGACGGGCGGTGCGGATGCGTCGGAGACCGTCACGATCCGCGTCGCGGCGACGGTCACCCCGATGACCGACGCCGTCGAGGCGGCTGCCGAGGTGATCGAGGAGGGCTACGAGGTCGAGCTCGTGCCCGTCTCGGACTACGTGCAGCCGAACGTGCTCGTGCAGAACGACGAGATCGACGCCAACGTCGTGCAGTTCGAGTCGTTCATGGAGGAGTTCAACGAGCGCAACGGCGCCGACCTCGTCGTCGTGCAGCCCGTCTACGCGACCGTCGTCGCCTTCTACTCGCGCTCGCTCGACTCGCTCGACGAGCTGCCCGACGGCGGCAGCGTCGTGATCGCGAACGACAAGGCGAACTCGGCCCGCGCGCTGCAGCTGCTCGCCGACAACGGGATCATCACGCTCGACCCGGCGGTCGAGCGCTACGCCGCGCGCGTGAGCGACATCGTCGAGAACCCGCGGAACCTGCGGATCAGCGAGGTCGACCTGCTGCAGCTCAACACCGCCTACGACGAGGCGGATGCCGTCTACAACCTGCCGTCGTTCGCTCGGCAGATCGGCCTGACGCCCCAGGACGACGGGCTCGTCGTCGAGCAGGACGAGCGCTTCGAGGTGGCGCTCGTGACACGCGAGGGCAATGCCGACTCGGCCGCGATCGCCGCGCTGCAGCGCGCCCTCACGAGCGACCGCGTGCGCGAGGTGCTCGAGGGGCTCGGGGTGCCGCCGGCGTTCTGAGGCCGCTCAGACCGCGCGCAGCACGAGCGCCGCGTTGTGCCCGCCGAAGCCGAACGAGTTCGACAGCACGGTGCGCGACGCGGCCGCCCTGGCCTGGTGGGCGACGACGTCGAGCTCGGGGAACTCGGGGTCGTCGAGGTTGATCGTCGGCGGGATGACGCCGTCGCGCATCGCGAGCAGCGACAGCGCCGCCTCGAGGGTGCCGGCCGCGCCGAGCAGGTGCCCGGTGGTCGACTTCGTCGAGGTGACCGGCACCGAGCCGAGCGCGTCGCCGAAGACGCTGCGCAGCGCGGCGGTCTCCATCGCGTCGTTGAGCGGGGTGCCCGTGCCGTGCGCGTTGACGTGGTCGACGTCGGCGGGGGAGACGCGCGCGTCGTCGAGCGCCTGGCGCATCGCGGCGGCCGCGCCGCTGCCGTCGGGGCGCGGCGCGGTCGCGTGGTAGGCGTCCGACGAGACGCCGTACCCGGCGATCTCGGCCAGCACGTCGGCACCGCGACGCCGCGCGTGCTCCTCCGACTCGACGAGCAGCGCCGTCGCGCCGGACGACATGACGAAGCCGCTGCGCGCGCGGTCGAACGGCCGGCACGCGCGCCACGGCTCGTCGGCGTACCCGGGCGCGAGCGCCCCGAGCATCGAGTTCACGGCGAGGTTCACGCGGTTCAGGCAGTCGTCCGCGCCCACCACGAGCACCGCGTCGGCGTAGCCGTGGCGGATCGCGCGCAGCGCATCGCCCAGCCCGACGGCGCCGCTCGCGCACGTCGCCGCGGTGCCGACGCCCGCGCCGCGCGCGTCGTACCGCTCGCTGAGGAACGCGGCCGCGGCATCCGGACCGCCGTAGACGACGACGCCCGGCGGCACGCGCCGCGGCCCGTGCGCATCGAGCGCCCGCACCGCCTCCTGCGTGAGCGACACCGCGCCCGAGCCGGTCGCCGCGGTGACGCCGAAGCGCGCGGGGTCCGCCGCGGTGAAGCCGGCCATCGCCTCGGCCGCCGCCGCGACCGCGTAGAGCGCGTGCCGGTCGAGCCGTCGCGCGTCGGAGCGCGACACGTGGTCGAGCGGGTCGAAGCCGCGCACCTCGCCGCCCACCTGCACCGCGAGGTCGGAGACGTCGACGCCCTCGAGCGCGCGGATGCCGCTGCGGCCGGCGACGACGGCATCCCACGTCGCGCGCAGGTCGAGACCGTTCGGCGTCACGGCGCCGATGCCGGTGACGAGCGCGCGCGAGGTGCTCACAGCCGCTCCGCCGTCCCGTCGGCGATGCGCTCGGCGACCGCGACCCGGCGGATCTTGCCGCCGGCCGTGCGCGGCAGCTCGGCGATCCGGTAGTAGCGGTGCGGCACGAACTGCGGCGCGAGGAGGCGGCGCAGCTCCTGCTGGAGCCGCGGCTTCGGGGGCACGGACTCCGCATCGCCCTCGACGACCACCGCGACGATCGAGCCGAGCGACGCATCCGGCAGCGCCACCGCGCAGCACGACTCGCAGCCGGGCACCGTCGCGAGCGCGCGCTCGACCTGGGGGAGCGAGACCTTGTGCCCGCCGGAGACCGCGATGTCGCCGGCCCGCCCCGCGAGCACGATGGCGCCGCCCTCGACGGCAGCGAGGTCGTGCACGCTCGACCAGCCGTCGTCATCGGTGATCCGCTCGTCGCTCGTCGCGGCGACGTACCGCTCGACCGCCGAGGCGACGCGCACGTGGAGGGTGCCGATCTCGCCGTCCGGCACCGGCCGCCCGGCGTCGTCGCGCACGCTCACCTCGACGCCGTCGAACGGCGTGAGCCGCGTGCCGTCGCCGGCATCGCTGTAGCCGATGAAGCCGATCTCGGAGGCGCCGTAGTAGCTGCGCAGCCGCGCGCGCGGCGCGGTCGCCTCGAACATCGCGCGGATGCGCTCGCTCTGGTTCGCGCCACCGGTGATGGCGGTGCGGAGGGATGCGAGCGCCGCGGCGCCGCTCGTCGAGCGCTCGGCGGCCTTGACCAGCGCGAGCAGCATCGACGGCACGCCCACGAAGCGCTCGACGCGCTCCTCGCCGATCGTGCGCACCGCGGCGACCGCGTCGAAGCCCGACTGCAGGTGCAGCGAGCCGCCGGTCGCGAGCACCTCCACGAGCGCGTAGAGCGTGAGGCTGTAGGAGACCGGACCGGGCGCGATGGTGGCGATGCCCTGCTCGGCACCGAGGTACGTGCGGCTGACGCGCACGTTCGGCTCCCAGCTGCCGCGCGAGCGCAGGAAGCCCTTCGGCAGGTCGGTCGTCCCGGACGTGAACAGCAGCAGGAACGGCTCGTCGCGCGGGCGCACCTCGGGACCGGCCGACACCGGCGCGGTCTCCGCCGCCGCGTCGAAGCGCTCGAGCGAGACGGCGGTGCCGCTCCACGGCTCGAGAACGGCCAGCGCGGCCTCGAAGCCGGCATCGTCGGTGACGACGAGCGCCGGGTCGACGCGCCGGATCGTCTCGAGCCGGTGCTCCTCGGGCCACAGCGGGTCGAGCACCGCGACGATGGCGCCGAAGGAGCCGACGCCGCTCACCCACCGGGCGACGTCGATCGCGCGCGAGAGCGAGACGGCGATGATCGGCACGCCGCCGGTCTCGGCATCGGTGCGGCTCGCGGGGCGACCCGCGAGCAGGTGCTCGATGCCGCTGCGGATGCGCGTGCACTCGAGCAGCAGCTCGCCGTAGGTCGAGCGCTCCCCGTCCCCGGCGAGCGCGAGCCGGCCAGGATCCGCGTCGGCGACGGCGATGATGCTGCCGGTGAACGTCACCCTCCGAGTCTAGGCGCGCACGTGCATCGCTAGCCTGGCTGCGGAGGCACGAGCATGCAGCAGCGGATCGGGGATGCGGCGGACTTCAAGACCGCCTGGCAGCGGTGGCAGGAGGCGCGCTGGCGGCTCGTCGCGGGCCCGCACGGGATCGCGGCGCTCGCGGCGACGGTCTGGCTGACGCCCGAGGAGCAGCCGGTCGAGGGTGTCGCGGGCCGATGGCGGGCGGAGGGCGACGCCGTCCTGGGCACCGGTCTCACCGCATCCGGCATCACGCGCACCGACGGCACGCCGGTCGGAGACGCCGTCACCCTGCACGCGGGCGAGACGCTCCACGCGGGCGACGGCCTGCTCCGAGCGTTCGAGCGCGAGGGCGTGCCGGCGCTCCGCCGCATCGACCCGCACACCGAGCGTCGCCTGAGCCTCGTCGCGATCGAGGCGCACCGCCCCGACCCGGCCTGGGTCGTGCAGGCGCACTGGACGCCGCGCGATGAGCCGCTCCAGATCGAGCAGGTCGACGGGCACCACACCGAGCAGGGCGGCGCGGGCACCCTCGAGCTCGAGCTCGACGGGCGCTCGCGCACGCTCCTCGCCACGCGCACCGCGACCGAGCTCGCGGTCGTCTTCCGCGACGCGACCGGGGATGGCGACGCCTACCCGTTCCGCTTCCTGCGCCCGCCGCTGCCGGACGCGAAGGGCGCGACGACGCTCGACCTCAACCGCGCGTTCCTCCCGCCCTGCGCGTTCAGCGACCACTACGTCTGCCCCATGCCGCCTCCCGGCAACCGGCTCGACCTCGCGGTGACGGCGGGGGAGCGCAGGCCCGTGCATCGCGACGAGCGCGAGCGAGCCGACTGACAGCGGTCCTCGGTACGCTCGCGACCATGCCGACTCCGCTCCGCGCCGCTCTCGTCGACCTCGGCGATGCCGACAGCGTCGCCCACGGCGTCGCCTCGACGGCCGCGGTCGCGGGCCTGACGCTCATCGACCCGCGAGACCTCCGCCCGGGAAGCCGCCTGCTCTACCGCGCCGTCGTCGCCGGCGTCACCGCGTGGACGACGTGGGCCGTCGTCCGCACCGACGCCGCGGCGCTCTCGCCCGGCGCCAGGCTCGGGATGGTCGTGGGCGCAGCGGGCGCCACGCTCGGCGTCGCCGAGGCGGGCGAGGCGCTCGACGCCCGCATGCACGACCGGCTGCGGGCCGCGGGCGTCGGTCGTCCGCGCGCGCTCCTCGCCGCCGCCGCCGGCGCGCTCTCGCTCACCGGCTGGTGGCTCGGCCGGCGCTCGAGCGCGGCGGAGGTCGCGACCGTCGCGGGCGGGGTCGACGAGGCGACCGAGCAGCTCATCGACGTGCCCGACGACGTGCGCGCGATCGCCGAGCGGCTCCTCGCCGCGACCGACGGCTTCGGCGCCCCCGAGCTGCGGGCGCAGCTGGCCGCGGGCCGCGCAGCCGTCTGGGAGGGGCCGGAGCCCGAGGCCTTCTGGCCCGGCATCGGCTTCGCCGTGCCCGCGGACGCGCCGCTCGCCGTGCCGGGCGACGCGAGCTTCCCGGTGATCGGCAGGTACCCCGCGCTCGACGGTCGTTCGTTCGATGTCGCGCTCGGCGTGCAGGACGGCCGGCTCGCCGTGCTCTCCATCGGCGAGGGCCGCGACTGGAGCGACGATGCGCGGATCGCGTGGATGGAGGCCGATCGGGGCGTGCACGAGCTGCCCGGCTGGCCGTCGCCCGATGCGCTCGAGCTGCTCATCGAGACGTCCGAGGGCCTCCGGCCGGTCGGCTGAGGGCGGAGCCGACGTGCCGGGCATGCATCGCGAGGAGGCGCGGAGGGCGGCGCTCGTCCTCGGCACGCAGCTGCTCGAGCGGCACCCGGCGCTCGACGACGACGACATCGGCGAGCTGCTGCTCGTCGAATCGGCCGAGCTCTTCGACCGCCTGCCCTACCACCAGCACAAGATCGTGCTCGTGCTCTCGGCCATGCGCCACTACGTCGAGCGGATGCGCGAGCAGGGCCGGGTGGTCCGGCACGTGCCCCACACCGAGGGCCGCTCCTTCTCCGACGGCGTCGCGCACCTGCTCGACCGGCACAGCATCGCCGGGCTCGCGTGGATGCGAGCCGCGGATCGCGGCGTCGACCGGCGCATCGACCGGATCGCGGCTCGCGCGGGCGTCGAGACGAAGCGCTGGCCCGACCGCGCCTTCCTCACTCCCGAGGCGGAGCTCGACGCGTGGTTCCGCGAGCACCCGCGAGCGCGCATGGAGGACTTCTACCGCTGGCAGCGGCAGCGCACCGGGATCCTCATGGAGGGCGAGAGCCCGGCGGGCGGCCGCTGGAACTACGACGCCGACAACCGCGAGCCGCTCCCGAAGGCGGGCATCGACATCCCTCGCCTCCCTCGCCTCGAGCCCGACGCGATCACGCGGCAGGTCATCGCCGAGGTGCGCGAGCGCTTCCCGGACCACCCCGGCGACGCGCGCGACTTCTGGCTCCCGGTCACGCACGACGACGCCCGGGCGTGGCTCACCGCCTTCGTCGACGAGCGGCTGGGCGACTTCGGCCGCTTCGAGGACGCCATGGCGGCGGACGAGCCGTTCCTGTTCCACTCGGTGCTGACGCCCGCCCTCAACACCGGCCTGCTGACGCCGCACGACGTCGTGGATGGGGTGCTCGAGGCGAGCGGCGACGTGCCGCTGCCGTCGCTCGAGGGCTTCCTGCGCCAGGTGATCGGCTGGCGCGAGTACATGCGCGGCATGTACCGGGCGCATCCGGAGCTCGAGGGCGCGAACGCGCTGGGGCTGACCCGCGAGCTCGAGCCGTGGTGGTACTCGGGCGAGGGCGTCCCCGACGACCTGCCGATCCCGGTCCGCACCGTGCTCGAGCGCGTGCTGCGGCACGGCTACGCGCACCACATCGAGCGGCTCATGGTGCTCGGCAACTGGTTCCTGCTCGAGGGCTACGCGCCCGCGTCGGTCAACCGCTGGTTCCTCTCGCTCTTCGTCGACGCCTACCCGTGGGTGATGGTGCCGAACGTCTTCGGGATGAGCCAGTTCGCCGACGGCGGCATGGTCGGCACGAAGCCCTACGTCTCGGGCGGCGTGTACCTGCAGCGGATGGGCCGGTGGTGGCCGTCGCAGCAGGCGGCGAAGGAGTCGGCGTTCACCGAGGGCTACTGGGACTTCCTGCAGCGGCACGAGGCGGTGCTCGAGGGCAACCCGCGGCTCGCCCTGCCGCTCGCGCAGATGCGGTCGCGGCGAGCGCCTGAGCGCTGAGCCGGTCAGGGGCCGATGCCGAAGAGGCTGACCACGCCGGGGCACGCCGAGCGGTACTCGGCGGGAGCCTCGTGCATCGGCGCGATGTCGGCCCACGGCAGCTCGAGTCGCTCGTCGAACGGGAGCACCGCTCCGTCGATGACGAGCTGATCGGCACTATGGCCGACGCCACCGACGAGGACTGCGCCGTAGCGGGTCGGGTCGGCCTCGAGCGCCACCTCGAGGCAGCCGTCCTCGACGCGCAGCACGCCGACAGCCACGTCGGTCGTCGGCCCGAGCGCCTCGGCCTGCAGCAGCGCGGTGTGGCCTGCGTCGCCGGTCGCGACGAGCGACGGGGCTGCGGCCCCCGCGCCCCGCGGACCGTCGGGTGTCGGCTCGACCGGGCCGCTCGTGAGCGGCTCATAGGACCCCTCGAGCTGCACGCCGATCGACGGGCTGGGCTCCGCCTCGATCGCCGGGCTCCCGTCGGCAGCGGCACACCCGCTGAGCGCGAGCAGTGCCACGCAGGCGGCGGCGAGGGAGAGGCGCATGGCGCGACCATACGCCAAGCGGCGCCGCCGACCGCGCCCTCGCCAATAGGTTGTGCACAATGCAATTGTGTGCGAGGCTCGGAGCATGCCCGCCGCTCAGCCCGTCACCGACCGGATGGTCTGCTTCGCGCTCTACTCGGCGGCACGGGCGACCACGCAGGCCTACCGCAGCCTCCTCGAGCCGTGGGGGCTGACGTACCCGCAGTACCTCGTGCTCGTGACGCTCTGGGTCGAAGGGCCGCAGAGCGTCAAGGACCTGGGGGAGCGGATGCAGCTCGACAGCGGCACCCTGTCGCCGCTGCTCGCCCGCATGGAGCGCGACGGCCTCGTCGCGCGCGCGCGCAGCGACGCCGATGCGCGCGTCGTCGAGGTCAGCACCGCCGCGCGCGGCGCCGAGCTGCGCGACCAGCTCGCGCACGTGCCCGCCGCGGTCGCCCGCGGCCTCGGCCTGGACGGCGCCGTCGACGGCGAGCGGCTGCTCGAGACCCTGCACGGCATCACGGCATCGATGCACGCGGTGGCCGACGATCCCTCGTCGGTCACCGGATCAGCGTGACGGCGCATCCGCGCCGTGAGAGACGAGAGGAGCACCATGGACGTGCTGTACACCGCAGAGGCACTGTCGACCGGGGCAGGCCGCGACGGCCGCGTCGCGACCATCGACGGGACGCTCGACCTGGACATGGCCGTGCCGGCGGAGATGGGCGGCACCGGCGCCGGCTCGAACCCCGAGCAGCTCTTCGCGGCCGGCTACGCCGCCTGCTTCCACTCCGCGCTGCAGTCGGTCGCCCGCGCGAAGCGCGCGAAGCTGACCGACTCCAGCGTCGGCAGCCGCGTGCAGATCGGCCCGGACGGCTCCGGCGGCTTCACGCTCGCCGTGCACCTCGAGGTCGTGCTCCCCGGCATCGACGAGGACCGCGCTCGCGAGCTCGTCGACGCCGCCCACACCGTCTGCCCCTACTCCAACGCCACGCGCGGCAACATCGACGTGTCGATCTCGGTCTCGGATGACTGAGCCGGCGCCGGCCGCGCGTCGGTCGATCGGTCGCACGATCGCCCGCGTGCTGCTCGGCGCCTCGCTCGTGCTCGCGGGCATCGCCCACCTCACCGTCGCTCGCGGGGAGTTCCAGGCGCAGGTCCCCGACTTCGTGCCGCTCGACCCCGACGTGACCGTCGTCGCCTCCGGCGTCGTCGAGATCGTGCTCGGGCTCGCGCTGCTCGTGCTGCGGCGCTGGCGCGTCTGGGTCGGGCTCATCGCGGCGGCCTTCTTCGTCGCCGTCTTCCCGGGCAACGTCTCCCAGTGGCTGCACGCCCGCGACGGCTTCGGCCTCGACACGGACGCGGCCCGCTTCGGGCGCCTCTTCTTCCAGCCCGTGCTCGTCGCGGGCGCCCTCTGGTCGACCGGCGCATGGGATGCGCTGCGCCGCTGGTGGCGCGAGCGGTCCCGCCGTGCGGCCTGAACCCATCCATCACCCACCTGTCATCGAGAGGACCACCATGCGAGCCATCGTCCATGAGCAGTTCGGCGAGCCCGAGGACGTGCTGCACGTCGCCGACCTCCCCGCACCCGAGCCCGGGCCCGGCCAGGTGCGCGTGCGCACCACGCTCGCCACGATCCACAACCACGACCTCTGGACGGTGCGCGGCACCTACGGCTTCGTGCCAGAGCTCCCCGCCGGGAGCGGGACGGAGGCGGTCGGCGTCGTCGAGGCGCTCGGCGAGGGCGTGGAGGCGCTCGCCGTCGGCGACCGCGTGATCGCCGGTGCGTTCGGGGTCTGGGCCGAGCAGTTCGTCGCCGACGCCGCAGGGCTCGTGCCCGCGCCCGAGGGCCTGCCCGACGAGGCCGCGGCCCAGCTCGTCGCCATGCCGTTCAGCGCCATCAGCCTGCTGCACGACCTCGCGCTCCAGCCCGGCCAGTGGCTCGTCCAGAACGCCGCGAACGGCGCCGTCGGGCGGATGGTCGCGCAGCTCGCCCGAGCTCGCGGCATCCGCGTGGTGGGCCTCGTGCGCCGCCCCGAGGCGATCGACGAGCTGCGCGACGCGGGCATCGGCGACATCGTCGCGACCTCGGAGGAGGGCTGGGCCGACCGCGTGCGGGAGGTCACCGGCGGCGAGTCGATCGTGGCCGGTGTCGACTCCGTCGGCGGCGCTGCCGCGGGCGAGGTGCTCTCGGTCATCGGCGACGGCGGCACGCTCGTCGCGTTCGGAGCCATGGCGGCGCCGACGCTCGAGCTCTCCGTGGGCGACCTCATCTTCCGTCAGGTGACCGTCCGTGGCTTCTGGGGCAGCATCGTCGGCCGGACGATGGACCCGGCCGAGAAGCAACGCCTGTTCGCCGAGCTCTCGGAGCGCATCGCGGCCGGCGACCTGACGCTCCCGGTGTCGAGCATCCATCCCTTCGACGACGTCGAGGGAGCCGTGCGCGCCAGCCTGACCCCTGGCCGCGTCGGCAAGGTGCTGCTGCGACCCTGAGCTCGCCGCGCGCGTAGGGTGTGCGCGAGAGGAGCGCTCGATGATCCCCACCACCACCGCCCACGGCGGCCTGACCCTCCCGGTGCTCGGCTTCGGCACGTACGGGCTCAAGGGGCGCGACGGCACCGCGGCGATCGCGCGAGCGGTCGCCGCGGGCTACCGACTGCTGGACTCCGCCTTCAACTACGAGAACGAGGGCAGCGTGGGCGCTGCCGCGCGCGCATCCGCCGAGCACGACGTCGAGCGCGACGACCTCATCGTCACGTCGAAGCTGCCCGGGCGCCACCACGAGCGCGACGCGGCGAGCCCGACGATCGAGGAGAGCGTCGCCCGGACCGGGCTCGAGCGGATCGACCTCTACCTCATCCACTGGCCGAACCCGCAGGTCGGGAGGTTCGTGGAGGCGTGGGGCGCGCTCATCGAGGCGAAGGAGCGCGGGCTCGTCGGCGCGATCGGCGTCTGCAACTTCCTGCCCGAGCACCTCGAGCGGCTGCGGGCGGAGACCGGCGTGCTGCCCGAGGTCAACCAGGTCGAGCTGCACCCGTACTTCCCGCAGGAGGAGCAGCTCGCCTACGACCGCGAGCACGGCATCATCACCCAGGCGTGGAGCCCGCTCGGCCGCGGCAACGACCTGCTCGAGCGGCCGGAGATCACGGAGATCGCAGCCGCGCATGACGCGACCCCCGCGCAGGTCGTGCTCGCCTGGGCCATCGCGCGCGGCGCGGTCCCGCTGCCGAAGGCGGCCTCCGAGGCCCGGCAGCGCGAGAACCTCGGTGCGATCGATCTCGCCCTCTCCGACGGAGAGATCGACGCGATCACCGCCCTCGGCCGGCCCGACGGCCGGCTGAGCGATCAGGACCCTGCCGTCTACGAGGAGCTCTAGCCGGCAGCCGCCTCGAGCGCCTGCCGCAGATCGGCGATGAGGTCGGCGGCGTCCTCGAGCCCGATCGAGAGCCGCAGCACGCCCGCGTGGGGCTTCGCCTCCGCCGCGACCGGCCGGTGCGTGAGCGAGGCGGGGTGCTGGATGAGCGAGTCGACGCTGCCGAGCGACACCGCGTGCGTGAACAGCCGCACGCCCTCGGCGACCGCGGCGGCGCGCGCGTACGACCCGACGTCGAGCGCGAGCACCGAGCCGGGCCCGGCCATCTGCCGGCCGGGGCCCACGAGCCCCAGCGGGTCGCAGCCCGCGAGGCCGGGGTAGCGCACCTCGCGCACACCCGGCATGCCCGCGGCCGCCTCCGCCACGAGCTCCGCGCTCGCCTGCTGCGCGCGCACGCGCAGCGGCAGCGTCTGCAGCCCCCGGTGCATGAGGTAGGCGCTGAGCGGATGCGCGATGGCGCCCGTGATGGCGCGGATCGGGCGGATGGCGCGGGCCCAGTCGCCGTCGCACGCGACGACGCCGCCCATCACGTCGCCGTGGCCGCCGATGTACTTCGTCGCCGAGTGGAGCGAGAGCGCGACGCCGTGGTCGAGCGGCCGCTGCAGCACCGGGGTCGCGAACGTGCTGTCGATCAGCACGGGTGCGTCGCCAGCAGCAGCGACGAGCGCGTCGAGGTCGATGAGCTCGAGCGTCGGGTTGCCCGGGGTCTCGGCCATCACGAGGCCGGTGTCGGCCCGCACGGCAGCCGCGACCTGGTCGACGCGGTCGACGAAGGTGGTCTGGGTGCCGAGCAGACCGCTCGCGAGCAGGTGATCGGTGCCGCCGTAGAGCGGCCGCACCGCGACGACGTGCGCGCCGCGGCGCTGGCGCGCGGCCGTGAGCACGGCGGTCGTCGTCGCCATGCCGGAGGCGAAGGCGACGGCCTCGTCCGCGCCCTCGAGCTGGGCCAGCGCCCGCTCGAACCGCGCGACCGTCGGGTTCCACAGCCGCTGGTACACGGCGGAGCCGTCGCCCACGTCGCCACCGGTCGCGAGCCGCTCGTACGCGTCCCCGCCGGCATCGACGCCGGGGAGCGCGTAGGCGGAGGAGAGGTCGATGGGGGCGGCGTGCACGCCCAGCGCCGTCAGGTCGTCCCTGCCCGCATGGACCGCGATCGAGTCGAGGCCGAGGCGAGCGTCATTGCTCTGCGTCATGGGATCGACCATGCCGCACATCTGAGCCTGTGGCCAGCGCCGCGCCCGGCGTGTGCCGAGCTATGGGACGAAGGCGAGGATGCGGTCGTCGCCCTCGGCGGGGTCGCCGCGGCCGTCGGTGTTGCCCGTGAGCACCCAGAGCGCGCCGTCCGGCGCCCGGACGACGTCGCGCATCCGCCCGACCTCGGCGAGCCAGTGCACGGTCGATGCACCGGGCGTCGCGAGGTCGACCTCGCGCAGCGACCGCCCGCGCAGGTTCGCGATCCACAGCCGGCCGTCCGCGTGCGCCATGCCGCTCGGACTCGCCTCGCTCGGCGTCCACTGCTGCACGGGGTCGGTGAAGCGCGCGTCGCCGGCCGCACCCTCGACCTCCGGCCAGCCGTAGTTCGCGCCCGGCTCGATGCGGTTGAGCTCGTCCCACGTGTCCTGGCCGAACTCCGTCGCCCAGAGCGAGCCGTCGGCGGCCCACGCGAGCCCCTGCGGGTTGCGGTGGCCGAGCGAGTACACGGGGGAGCCGGGGATCGGATTGTCGTCGGGGATCGCGCCATCCGGCTCGACCCGGAGGATCTTGCCCGCGAGGCTCGTCGGGTCCTGCGCGGTGCTGGGCCGACCGGCATCGCCGGCGGTCACGTACAGCATGCCGTCGGGGCCGAAGGCGATGCGGCCGCCGTTGTGGTTGCCGGCAGCGGGCAGCCCCTCGAGCACCGTCTCGGGCTGGCCGAGCGTGAGGCTGCCAGGCTCGCCCGAGAGCGCCACGCGCACGACCCGGTTGTCGGCGGCGGTCGTGATGGCGGCGTACAGGTGCCCGTCGCCCACGGCGATGCCGAGCAGGCCGCCCTCCCCGCCGTGCTCGACGCCCGCGAGCTGCGCGAGCGGCGTCGACCGCCCGCTCGACGAGAGCTCGACGATCGTCGCGGTGTCGCGCTCGCTCACGAGCGCGGCGCCCGAGTCGGTGAACGCGATCGACCAGGGCGAGGTCAGGTCGCGCGCCACGACCGCCGGGGCGTCGAGGGAGCCGGCCTCGAAGACCGGTGGCACCGCGGATGCGCTCGGCGCGCCGGGTGCGGCGCTGGGTGCCGCGCTCGGCGCCTCGCTCGCGATGGCGCTGATCGAGGGCGGCTCGGGCTCTGCGGGCGTGCACGCGGTCACGGCCAGCGCGACGGCGGTGATGGCGATCGTCGCCGCTGGTGTTCGCATCGCGTGCTCCTTCGCGTGGGGGCCGAGCGTACGCCGGGGTGGGGGATGACCCCCTGTGCGGTCGGCCGCCGCGCGCCTAGCCTGATGCCAGCGGCTGAGAGGAGCCCAGAGATGGCCGAGGTCGAGCAGCTGCCGAAGGTGCCGCCGCGCTGGTTCGTGCGCACCGCCTGGGTCGTCCATAGGGCCCTCTACCGCGTCACCCGCGGCAGGTTCGGCCTCACCCGCCCGAGACCGGGGAAGTACGGGATGCTCCGGCTCCACACGGTCGGGCGCCGTTCCGGGAGGCCGCGCACCGCGATCGTCGCGTACTACCAGGACGGCGCCGACCTCGTCACGATGGCGATGAACGGGTGGGACGACGCGCACCCCGCATGGTGGCTCAACCTGCGCGCGCATCCGCAGGCTCTCGTCGACCTGCCGGACGGCACGCGGTCGGTGCTCGCGCGCGAGGCGCAGGGCCTCGAGCGCGAGCGGCTCTGGGCCGGGTTCGACGCCTTCAGCACGGGGCCGACGATGGAGGAGTACTCGCGGCGGCGCCGTCGCCGCACGCCGGTGATCGTGCTCGAACCCGTCGATCTGCGCTGATCCCGAGCGGTGCGGGCCGATGGCCCGGCTTCGACTTGTAGCGTGCACGAGTATGAGCACCACTGCCGTCGACGCCGCGCCCTACGCGGACGTGGATGAGCCGCCGCGGGGGCGTGCGCCGGGGTGGGCGTGGGTGCTCGCGGCCGTGCTGCTGTTCGCCGCGTCCTTCGCCGGAGCGATCCTCGCGCCGCAGGGCACCTGGGTCGCGGTCTGGTGGCCCGCGGCCGGCATCTCGCTCGCGATCGCGCTCGCGGTGCCCTTCGAGCGCATCCCGGCGGCGCTCGTGCTCGTGCTGGTGGTGACGACGGCGGCGAACGCCTTCGCCGGGCTCCCGATCCTCGTGTCGGTCGCGTTCGGCGTCGCGAACGCCATCGAGGTGGCGGTCGCGCTCGGGGTGCTGCGCGCCTGGCGGCGCCCCTTCCGGCTCTCCTCGCTCCAGGCCGCGCTCCGGTTCGCGCTCGCCTCGGCGACCGCTGCGGTCGTCGCCGGACTGCTCGTCGGAGCCATCGTGGTCGTCGACGGCGGGGCCTTCCTCCCCACCGCGCCGTTCGCCGCCGCCTCCCACGCTGCCGCGGTGCTCATGATCGCCCCGTTCGCGGTCCTCCCGCGACGCGTGCCGGTGCGGGCGAGCCGGATCGAGATGGCGGTGCAGGCCGTGCTGCTCACCGTGGCGATCGGGCTGGTGTTCAACCTCGACCAGGCGCTGCCGCTCACGTTCATGCTCTACCCGTTCCTCGCGTGGGGCGCGATGCGATTCCCGATCCGCGTCGTGCTCGTGGAGAGCCTCCTCGCCTCGCTCGCGATGCTCGGGCTCACGCTCGCGGGCGGGGGCCCGTTCAGGGCCGAGGGCCTCGACGTGACGGTCGGCGCCGCCCTGCTCGAGACCCTGCTCGTGACCTATGCAGGCTTCGCCGTCGTGCTGACGGCCGCGCAGTACGAGCTGCGCGCCGTCTCGCGCCGGCTCGCCGCGTCGACGCTGCTGCTGGGCGGGAGCCTCGTCGACGCCAGGGTGGGACTCGCGATCGCGCAGCGGGACGAGGCTGCGACACGGATCATCTGGATGAATCGCGCGGCTCGTCGGCTGCTCGCCCCCGAGCTCGGCCCCGGTGACGCGTGGGCAGGGCGCATCCAGCAGGCGGCGGCAGGCGCGCTCGACGGCGCGGAGCAGACGACGGTCTCGACCGAGGAGGGCCGCACCATCACGATGGCGGCGAACGCGATCGAGGGCGACGGGTCGCGGTTCGCGGTGCAGCTGCTCGACGTGACCTCGATCCTGCGCGCGCAGCAGGCGCAGGTGGAAGCGGAGGTCGAGCGGGAGTCGGCGCGCGCGATCCGCGCGGAGCTCGAGCGGCAGCGCGACGACTTCCTCGCCACGACGAGCCACGAGCTGCGCACCCCGATCACGAGCATCGTCGGCTACGCCGAGCTGCTGGCCGAGTCCGATGCCGTCTCGGACGACAAGCGGGTGTGGCTCGACGTCATCGACCGCAACGCCCATCGGCTCTCGGAGCTCGTGGAGGACCTGCTGACCCTCAGCGGCGGGACGACGGCACCGACCCGCCCCCAGCATCCCGAGCCCATCGACTGCGGCGAGCTCTTCGAGGAGGTCGTGGCGAACCTGCGGGTCGAGAGCGACAGGAAGGGGCTCGAGGTGCTCGTCGGGCCGTGCGACGCGCCGGTGCTCGGCGCGCGCAACGACCTCGGGCGCGCCGTCACGAACCTGCTCATGAACGCGATCAAGTTCACGCCGGACGGCGGACGCATCCGTCTGACCGCCAGGCGGGAGGGCGGCGTCGCGCTGCTCGAGGTGGCCGACACCGGCCCGGGCATGGCCGACGAGGAGATCGCGCAGGCGTTCGAGCGCTTCTACCGGGCGCCGGGCGCGGAGCGCGAGAACGTCGCGGGGACGGGGCTCGGGCTCGCGATCGTCGCGGAGCTCGCGCGGCGGAACGGCGGCGACGTCGCGCTGCGGCGCAACGGCGAGGGCGGCCTCACCGCGCAGCTGCGACTGCCCGTCGCCGACCGGCGATGACGAGCGCGCGGGTCAGAGCAGGCTGAGCTCGCGGAGCTTGGACTCGACGTCGGCGTTCGAGGGCTCCACCTGGTGCGTGCCGTCGGGGAAGACCACGACCGGGATGTTCATGCGACCGGCGATCTGCTGCGCCCGCTTCGCCGCGTCGTCGTCGTGCTCGACATCGATGTAGGCGAAGTCGACCGCGAGGCCCTCGAGCTGCTGCTTCGTGCGGCGGCAGTCCCTGCACCAGTCGGCGCCGTACACCTGGATCGTCGAGTCGCTCATGCCGTCGAGGCTACGCGAGCCCGCCTGCGCGAGCGCTCAGGTGCCCTCGGCAGGGGGCTGAGGCGGCGATTCCTCGCCGGGCGGCACCGCGGGCGCGGGCGCGGGACCGGGCGATGTCCCCGGCTCCGGCTCCGGGACCGGTTCCGGGCCCGGTGTCGTCGGGACCGGCGGATCGACCGGAGCCGGCGTCGAGGGCCCGGGCTCGGGCGTGACCGGGGGAGTCGTGGGAATCACCGGCGGCGGAGCAGGCGGGGTGACGGGCGGCGGCTCCACCGTCTCGGCGGGTGGGGGCGGCGGCTCGCTGAGCGGCGGCCGTGCCGGTGCCGGCTGCGTCGGGTCGGTGACCGGCCGCGGCAGCGCCTGCGCGATCGCATCCCGCGACGCCTGCGCGGCGGCGGCGCGCGCGGCCGCCGCGTCGCGCTCGCCTGCCGCCTCCAGCTGCCACGCCTCCGCCATCCAGCCGGCGGCCACGTGCAGCGCGAGGGCCTCGACGAGGTCGAGCACGTCGCCGGGCGAGTGGCTCTCGGCGACGGCTGCCAGCACCGTCCGGATGTGCGCGTCGGCGTCGCGCACGGAGGCCAGGGCCTGCTCGGGGGCGAGGCCGAAGCCGGTCTCGATCGTCGCGAGGTCGGCGCGGCTCTCGGCGACCGCGACCGCCGTCGTCTCGAGCCGCGCGATGGCAGCCTCGAGCTGGTCGATGCGCGCGTCGTCGAAGTCGCGAGGGTCGCCCAGGGCGCGGAGCTCGCGCTCGAGCCCGGGGACCTGCTCGGGCGTCACGTCGGCGAGCGGCTCCCTCGCCGCCTCCGCGTCGGCGACGCACGTCGCCAGCACGTCGAACGACTCGGGGTCGCCGGCCGCCGCGGCGCGCACGTCCCACGCGCGAGCGAGGGCGCGGTCATCGTCGTTCACGAAGCCGCCGTCGCGGAGCACCCGCAGCAGCTCCTCGCGCTGCGCGGCGAACGACGCCCGCTCCCGGTCGCCCAGCAGATCCTCGGCGCTCGGCACGTACTCGGCCGCATCCAGCACGTCCTCGGTGCGCTCCTGCACGCCCACGGCGCTGACGATCCGCTCCTCGAGCTCGCAGGCCGCGCGGTCGTGCTCCACGTGCCACGCATCGATCTGGCGCGCGAGCCAGCCGGCCTTCCCCTGCGAGTTCCAGGCGATGATCGACCCCGCGATCACGATCGCGGAGACGGCGAGCACGGAGAGGCCGGTGATCCAGCGGCGCTTGCGGCGCTTGCGGGCCAGCTCTGCCAGGACGACGGCGCGACGGCGCTCCTCCGCGGCAGCGTCGAGCGCTGGGGCGCGCTCGGTCTCCTCGTCCACGTGGCCTCACTCCGTGCATGATGTGCACGACGATGCTACGGGGTGCGCATCGCGCGCGCACCGATCGGCCGATGGCCCTGGCGCGAGCGGTGCGCCTGCGGCATGCTGGGCCGCACGCGGCCGAGCGGCCGCACCAGAGGAGTCAGCATGGCAACCCTGCTCAACCCGTATCTCGCGTTCGGCCGGGACGCGCGCGAGGCGATGAACTTCTACCACGGCGTCTTCGGCGGCGACCTCGTCGTGAGCACCTTCGGCGAGTCCGGCATGGCCGAGGGGCCGGAGGATGCGGACCTCGTCATGCATGCGCAGCTGACGACCGCCGACGGCCACACCGTGATGGGCGCCGACACGCCGTCGTCGATGCCGCAGCCGACCGGCACCCAGCAGCTCTCGCTCTCCGGCGACGATGCAGCGGCGCTGACCCGCTACTGGGAGGGGCTGCGCGATGGTGCCAAGATCCTGGAGCCGCTCGTGGAGGCGCCGTGGGGCGACACGTTCGGCATGCTCATCGACCGTTGGGGGGTGCTGTGGATGGTGAACATCGCAGGCGAGGGGAGCGGAGCGACGGCGGCGTCGACCGGCTCCGAGGGAGCGACGACGGGAGCGCCCACCGAGGGCGGCCACCAGGACGCCGCCGAGCAGTGGTACGAGGAGGGCGCGGCGCCGACCGCGACCGCCGGCCACGAGGACACCGCCGACCAGTGGCAGGCGGACCGCCCGGGCACCGACCGCTGACGCACGACGAGGGGCCGGGCGCTCGCGCCCGGCCCCTCGTCACCGCTCACTCCGGCGGCTGCGGTGCACCGCCCGAGACGGTGTCCTCCTCGGTCTCCGGGTCCTGCCGCTCGTCGAGCGGGTCGACGTCGCGGTCCTCCGGGTCGACGGTGAGGTCGTCGGGGCTCTGCTGGTGCTGCTGATCGCTCATGGCTGCGTCTCCTCTCATCGGTGCACTCCGTTGTACTCGCGCAATCAGCGAACGGCCTGGACGCCGAGCGAGTCGAGCAGCCCGCGCACCCGGCGCTCGATGTCGTCGCGGATCGGCCGCACCGAGTCGATCCCCTGACCGGCGGGGTCGTCGAGCTCCCAGTCCTCGTAGCGCTTGCCGGGGAACACGGGGCACGCGTCGCCGCAGCCCATCGTGATCACGACGTCGGAGTCGCGCACCGCATCCGTCGTGAGCACCTTGGGCACCTCTGCCGTGATGTCGATGCCGACCTCCTGCATCGCGCCGACCGCGACCGGGTTGATCCGGTCCGCAGGCATGGAGCCGGCCGAGCGCACCTCGACGGCGCCGCCGGAGAGGTCGCGCAGGAAGCCGGCGGCCATCTGCGAGCGCCCCGCGTTGTGCACGCAGACGAACAGGGCGGTGGGGGAGTCGGTCATGGTGTCCTCCGTGGGTGGGTTGCGGTCAGTCGGTGGGCGCGAGCTCGGCGAGCAGGCGCTCGACCCGCCGCTCGATGTCGTCGCGGATCGCGCGCACGCCCTCGGGCGAGGCCAGGGCGGGGTCGCCGATCTGCCAGTCCTCGTAGCGGACGCCCGGGATGATGGGGCACACGTCGCCGCAGCCCATCGTGACGACGACGTCTGCGGCGCGCACCGCGTCGTCGGTGAGCGGCTTCGGGAAGGGGTCGCCGGCGACCCCCAGCTCGTCGATGAGCGCGCGCACGTCCGGGTGCACGTCGGCCGCGGGCGTCGACCCGGCCGATCGCGCGACGACGGCGCCCCCGGAGCGATGCTCGACGAGGGCGGCCGCCAGCTGGGAGCGTCCCGCGTTCTGCACGCACACGAACAGCACGTGCGGGGCGCCGGACCCCCGATCGCGCAGCACGTCGGCGATGCGCTGCCGAGCGAAGCGCTCGGTCAGCACGAGCAGGTGCGACGAGACGTGCGCGGAGCGGGCGAGTGCGGCGTAGGACTCGCGCACGATCCGCAGCACCGCATCGTCAGGCAGGCCAGGGGTGCTGTCGGCGATGCGCTGCGCGGTGCGCGAGAGCTTCGCGTCGACGTCGACCAGCGGCAGGTCGCCTGCGCCGCCACGAGGCGACGGCCCCTCGCGCTCGGCGAGCGCACCGCGCAGACCGTCGACGAGCGCCGCGACGACGGGCCGCATCGCGTGCTCGACCCGGTAGTAGACCCATGTGCCGCGCCGCTCGGAGGTGACGACGCCCGCGTCGCGCAGCACCTTGAGGTGGTGCGAGACGGTCGGCTGCGAGAGGTCCGCGAGCTCGGCGAGATCGCAGACGCAGGCCTCTGCGGCCGGTGACGTCGCGATGAGCGAGAGCATGCGGATCCGCAGCGGGTCGGCCATCGCCTTCGCGGCGCGCGCGATCGCCTGCGCGGTCGACGCATCCATCGCGCTCGAGGCGAGCGCGCGATCGCAGGGAGCATCCTCGAGCAGCGTCCCGGCATCCTCTTGCATCGACATGCTTCTATATTGACGTGTGTCGATGCAGAGCGCAAGCGGCGCGCGGCAGGCCGCGGCGCGCTTCGGTATCGTTGACGCATCCGACTGCGAAGGAGCAGCACCATGCCCGAGACGATCATCGCCGGTTACGCGCGCACCCCGTTCGCCAAGTTCCTGGGGCAGCTCGCCCAGACCCCCTCGACGCAGCTCGGGGCGCACGCGGCCAAGCACGCGCTCGAGAAGGCGGGAGTGGCCGCGACCGAGGTCGATGCCGTCATCGTCGGGCAGGTCCTCCAGGCGGCGGTCGGGCAGAACCCGCCGCGCCAGACCGCGGTCGGGGCGGGCATCCCCATGACCGTGCCCGCGCTCGGTGTGAACGCCGTCTGCCTCTCGGGCACCGAGGCGATCGTCACCGGCCACCGGATGATCCAGCTCGGCGAGGCCGACGTCGTCGTCGCGGTCGGCCAGGAGTCGATGACGCTCGCGCCCCACGCGGCACCGATGCGCGCCGGCGCGAAGTTCGGCCAGCTCGCGCTCACCGACACGATGCAGTTCGACGGGCTGACGGATGCGTTCGAGCACGTGCCGATGGGCGAGTCCACCGACGGCTACAACGCGACCTTCGACATCACGCGCGAGCAGCAGGACGAGTTCGCCGCCGCCTCGCACGCGCGCCTCGTGCGCGCGCAGGCCGACGGCGCCCTCGACGGCGAGATCGTGCCGATCGAGGTGAAGGCGGGCAGGAAGACGGTCACGGTCTCGACCGACGACGGCGTGCGCGCCGAGACGACCGTGGAGTCGCTCGCCGCGCTGCGGCCCGCCTTCCGGCCCGACGGCTCGATCACGGCGGGCAACGCGTCGCAGATCACCGACGGGGCGGCCGCGCTCGTGCTCGTCTCGGACCGCTACGCGACCGAGCACGGGATCGCCGGGCTCGCGCGCATCGTCGCGACCGGCTTCGTGGCCGGCTCCGACGTCTCGCTCCACTCCCAGCCGGCCGACGCGATCGAGCAGGCGCTCGCGCGAGCGGGCAGGTCGACGAGCGACCTGCAGGCCGTCGAGATCAACGAGGCGTTCGCCGCCGTCGGCGTCGCGTCGACGCGGCAGCTCGGCATCGACCCCGAGATCGTCAACGCCAACGGCGGCGCCGTGTCGCTCGGCCACCCGATCGGCGCGTCCGGCGCCCGCATCGTGGGGCATCTCGCCCGCCGGCTGCAGCAGCTCGGCAGCGGCTCGCTCGGCGCGAGCGGCATCTGCGGCGGCGGCGGCCAGGGCTCCGCGGTGGTGCTCGAGGCGATCTGATCCGCTGAGAGCGAAGGGCACGCCGCCCGCGCATCCGCCCGGCCTAGGCTGGACGGATGCGTCTCTCCGTGCTCGACCTCGCCCCGATCGCCCCCGGAGAGACGGCAGGCGCGAGCCTCGCGGGCTCCGTCGACCTCGCGCAGGCGGCCGAGCGGCTCGGCTATGCACGGGTCTGGTACGCCGAGCACCACAACATGGCGACGATCGCCTCGAGCGCGACGAGCGTGCTCATCGCGCACGTCGCGGCGCACACCTCGACGATCCGTCTCGGCGCCGGCGGCGTCATGCTGCCCAACCACTCGCCGCTCGTGATCGCCGAGCAGTTCGGCACGCTCGCCGAGCTGCACCCGGGCCGCATCGACCTCGGCCTCGGTCGCGCGCCCGGCACCGACCAGCGCACCTGGACCGCGCTGCGGCGCGACATCCGCGCATCCGAGCACTTCCCCGACGACGTCGTCGAGCTGCAGGGCTACCTGACCGGGGCGCCGACCGTGCCCGGCATCCGCGCCGTGCCCGGCCACGGCACGAACGTGCCGCTGACGATCCTCGGCTCCTCGCTCTTCGGCGCGCAGCTCGCGGCCGCGCTCGGCCTGCCGTACGCCTTCGCCTCGCACTTCGCGCCCGACGCGCTGCACCAGGCGGTCGCGGTCTACCGCGAGCGGTTCCAGCCGAGCGCGCAGCTCGACGCGCCGTTCGTGATCGCCGGCATCAACGCGGTCGTCGCCCCCACGCGCGACGAGGCGATGACGATGCAGCGGCAGCTCGTGCGCGCCCGCGTGCGCGGCCTGCTGCTGCGCGACAGCCCGGTCGCGCAGCAGGTGGGCGACGACGAGCTGGATGCGCTGGCGGCGAGCCCGCAGGCGGCGCCCATCGCGTCGATGGTGCGCGTCACCGCGCTCGGCACCGGCGACGAGGCGGTCTCGACGCTCCGCCGCTTCCAGGTGGAGGCCGACGCGGACGAGCTCATCATGGCCGTGCACGGCACGACGGCCGAGCGCGTGCGCGCGCTCGAGCTGCTGGAGTCGGCCGGGGCCCTCGAGGACGCCGCGGCCTGACTCACGCGCGCGCAGCGCGCAGCCGGCGCTCGCCCCACGCGGTCACGCCGCTGTAGGCGATCGCCGCGAGGGCGATGAGCGCGAGGAACGGCACCGTCAGCGGCCGGTCCCACAGCAGGTCGTCGCGGCGCAGGAGCAGCGCGACGATGATCGCGGCGAGGCTCAGCAGCTGCGCGCCGAACAGGATGCGGAAGGCGCTCCAGCGCTCGTCGCGCAGCATCGCGAGGTTCACGACGCCCGTGAGCGTGAGCACGGCGCCGGTGACGCGCGCGGTCAGGGGCGTCAGCTGCCACGCCCACACCTCGGCGATCCACGAGGGCGCGACGAGCGCCGCGGCGCCCGCGACGAGCGCGCCGAGCCCGATGGCGGCGAGCGCGAGCCGGACGCCCCGCGGCACCGCGACCTCCGCCGTGTCGGGCCTGCCGGCATCCGCCTCGCGCTGCAGCACGAGCAGCGCGACCATCGCCGCGGGCGTGGTCGCGTAGAGCACGAGCCAGACCGCGAAGGGCAGGTTCGGCGAGAAGCGATCGAGGTGGAGGAGGGTCACGACGAGCAGCGAGGCCGCGAACACGAGCACGGCGGGCAGCCCGTGGCGCACGCGGTGCCAGCGGTGCTCGCGCCACACGCCGACGAAGTAGGCGATGCCGCCGAGGTACGCGGAGGCGAGCAGGAAGGCCGACATCGGGGGAGCGATCGGCCACGCGAACAGCTCGCCGCTGCGGTCGGGCGCGGCGAAGAGGACGGCCACCGCGACGACGAGGAACGGCACGATCGCGATCGCGGTCCAGCGCGTCGCCGCGAGCAGCCGGTCGTCGCCGGGGCGGTGCCGGCGGTGCCGCCCCATGCTCATGGCGCGCGCACGAGTGCGAGCACCTCGGCGAGCGGCATCGCAGCGCCCCGCTCGGCCGCCTCGTCGAAGGCGTTGCCCGCGCCGGCGTCGCGGAGCCGCTGCACGACCGGCGTCGAGAAGTCGAAGCCGCTGCGGTTGAGCAGGCCCTTGCGCCGCCGCAGCGCCTGCGCCGCGCCCTGCAGCAGCCCCGCCGCGGAGGCGTCGCCCTGGGCGCCGCGCACGCCGACGAAGCCCTCGAGGCCATAGGCGACGCCCTCGTCATGCCCGAGGGCCAGCGACTCGTCGAGGCTCGTGGCGAAGTCGTCCGCAGCCCCCTCGAGGTCGCCCGCGAGCAGCTGCGCCCAACCGCGATGATTGCGCGCGATGACGATGCCGAGCAGCTCGCCCTGCGCCGAGGCGAGCGCGAGGCTCTCCTCGAACCGGTCGCGCGCGTCGGCGACCTCGCCCGTCAGCAGCGCGATGCGGCCGAGCATCACGAGGGTCATCGCCTCGCCCCACGCATCGCCGAGCTCGCGGAAGCCGGCGCGGGAGCGCTCGAGCACCGCCGCGGCGCCGGGGACGTCCGGACCCTCCGGCCGGGCCAGCAGGCCGAGACCGATCGACACATCCGCGAGCGCCGCCCCGCCGGGATCGCCCGCCTCGGCGAACAGCTCGCGCGACGCCTGCACGCCCGGCACGACATCGGCCGTGGGCTCCTGCCAGAAGCGGATGGCGTGGGTGTAGTAGAGCGCGATGGCGCGCGTGCGCACCGCGAGCGCGAGCGACTCGCGCTCGGCGATGTCGAGCAGCTCGGTCATCCACTCGCGGACGAGCCCGAGGTAGCCGCCGATCCACAGGTAGAGGTACAGCGACCAGGCGTGCTCGGCGGCGATGTCGAGCCGGCGATCGTCGAGCAGCAGCCGCACGACGCCGCCGAGGTTCTCGGCCTCGAGCTCGAGCCGCTGCAGCGCCGCGAGCTGCTCGGCGCCGCGCAGCGCGTGCGAGGCGTCCGCGGATACCTCCCGGTAGTGGTCGATCCACGCGGAGCGGGCCGCCTCGAGCAGCGCCGGGCCGCCCTCCCGGGCGAAGGCGCGCACGAGCGAGGGGAGCGAGAACACGGGCGTGCCGCGGCGGTCCTCGGAGCGCAGCAGGCTCGCCTCGGCGAGGGCGGTGATGGCAGCGAGCGGGTCGGCGATGCCGGCCGCGCCCAGCACGGCCTCGGCCGTCGCGCCGAGGAACGGGCCCGACGGCACCGACAGGGCGGTGAGCGCGTCGCCGGCGCCGGGCTCGAGCAGGTCGACGCTCCACTGGATCGTGCTGCGCAGGGCCTGCTGGCGCTCCGGCAGGTCGCGCGCGCCGCCGACGAGCAGGGTGAGCGCCGACTCGAGCCGCCGCAGCAGCTCGTCGACGGGCATCCACAGCATCCGTGCCGCCGCGAGCTCGATCGCGAGCGGGCTGCCGTCGAGCCGACGGCAGATCTCGGCGATCGTCGCGGCGTTGTCGGGGCCGAGGCGGAACCCCGGGCGCACGGCGGCGGCACGCTCGGCGAAGAGGGCGACAGCGGGGGCCGCCGCGATCGCCTCCGGGCCGGCGTCGGGCGGCGGCAGGCAGAGCGGTCCGAGCGGGAAGAGCCGCTCCGCCCGCACGCGCAGCGGCGAGCGGCTGGTGACGAGCAGCGTGAGCCTCGGCGCGGCGCTGATGAGGCGCACCAGCAGCCCCACGGCGCCGAGGACGTGCTCCACGTTGTCGACGACGAGCAGCACATCCCGGCCCGCGACGGCATCGATCACCTTCTCCTCGAGCGGCGCGTCGCCCGTGTCGCGCACGCCGAGCGACCGCGCGATGACGGTGATGACCCGCTCCGGCACCGTGATGGTCTCGAGCATCGCGAAGGCGGCGCTCGTGCCCGCGGCGGCAGCGGCGCTCGCGACCTCGATCGCGAGCCTCGACTTGCCGATGCCGCCGTCGCCGACGATCGTCACGAGCCGCACGTCGGAGCGGGCGAGCAGCGCGAGCAGCGCGTCGCGCTCGTCGTCGCGGCCGATGATGGCGCTGTAGGGGGCGGGGATGCCGGGTGCCGTCGACCTGCCCGCGCGAGCCCTGCCGGCGTCGAAGCGCTCCGCGAGCAGCGTGGCGAGGTCCTGCCGCACGAGCTCGGCGAGCTCCGCGGCATCCCGGTAGGAGCGGTAGGAGGTGCGGTCGTCGGCGCGCACCCGGTCGAGCAGGGCCGCGAGCCGGGGCTCGCGGTCGGGCGCCGGATCGAGCACGTAGATGAGCGAGGGCAGCTCGCCCGAGAGCGCGTACTCGTCCTCGAGGCCGGACACCGACTCCCCGGGCGCCACCCAGCCGTAGCGCTCGCCGTAGACGCCGACGAAGACGTCGCTCTGCGCGAGGTAGGAGCGGTAGAGCGAGCGGGGCGGATGCGGTCGCGATCCGAGCTCGAACATCACCGGCGCGAGCTGCAGCGACTCGATGGCCGACCGGACCGCCCGACGCTCCTCCGCCAGCTCCTTCAGCGTGGAGCTGACGAAGACGCGCAGGTGCTGGTCGGGCGTGCGGATCGGCGGGCCCGCCTCATCCATGCTGGCAGTCTGACCCTCACCGGGCGACGTGTCCAGACGCCGCGTGCGAGCGCGACGAGCGGCTACCCGAGCGCGAGCCGGGCGACGGATGCGGCGGCGGCCGCGAGCAGGTCGGCCGCGTCGCGCTGCATGGTCGCGAGGCTCGCCGCGCCGGTCGCGATCGAGAACGCGGGCACGCCCATCGCGGCGGCGGCTCGCGCGTCGACGGCGCCCGCGAGCACGCACAGGGGCACCCCGTGCCGCTCGGCGGCGTCGTGCACGACCGAGACGACCTTCCCGCACGCGGACTGCCCGTCGAAGGAGCCCTCGCCGGTCAGCACGAGCGCGCCGCCCGCGATCGCGCCGTCGAGGCCGGCGAGCGCGGCGAACCACGCGCCGCCCGCGACGATCTCGCCATCGGTGAGGGCGCGCAGCACGCTCGCGACGCCGCCCGCGGCGCCGGCCCCGGGCACGTCGTCGATCGCGGAGGCCTCCACGCCGAGCTCGGCGGCCGCGAGGCGCGCGAGACGGCCGAGGCCGTCGTCCAGCGCCGCGACCTCCGCCGCCGTCGCGCCCTTCTGCGGCCCGAACACGGCTGCGGCTCCGCGCGGGCCCGTGAGCGGCGCGTCGACGTCGGTGACGAAGCGCCACCGGGCGGCGAGCGCGCGCGGGTCGACACCGCTCAGGTCGACGCGCTCGAGCGCGCCGAGGCCCCCGCCGCCGTCCGCGACCGGCCGGCCCGACGCATCCGTCAGCCGCGCGCCGAGGGCGCGCAGCAGCCCGGTGCCGCCGTCGGTCGTGGCGGAGCCGCCGAGCAGCAGCGTCAGCTCGGTCGCGCCCTGGTCGAGCGCCGCGCGCACCACGCGGCCGAGCCCCGCGGTCGAGGCCTCGAGCGGCTGCAGCGGCGCGTCCTCGACCTGCGGCAGACCGGCCGCCTGCGCGAGCTCGATCACGGCGTGCTCGCCGTCGAGCGCCCAGTGCGCGAGCGCGGCCCGGCCGATCGCGTCGACCGTCTCGGTCGAGCGCCGATCGCCGCCGCGGGCGAGCAGCGCGTCGAGGCTGCCCTCGCCGCCGTCGGCCATCGGCACGAGCACGACCTCGGCGCCCGGCACCGCGTCGCGCACGCCCCGTGCGGCCGCCTCGCACGCCTCGAGCGCCGTCAGGCTGCCCTTGAACGCGTCGAAGGCGACGACGACCGGTTCCTGGGTGTGCGTCATCGCGTCAGAGCGTAGCGCTCGGCGAACCGCGCGAGGATCGTCTGCGGATGCTCGACGTGCGCGGCCCTGCCCGCCCGCACGAGGTCGTCGACCTCGTCGGGGGAGAAGTAGCCGTGGTCGCGGTAGGCGCGGATGCGCTGCTCGAGCCCGTCGGCGTCGAGCTCGGGATGGAACTGCGTCGCGACGACGTGCTCGCCGATGCGCAGCATGTGCACGCACGCGGCGGAGACCGCGAGGGTCGCCACGGGCAGGCCGGGCATGCTCGCGGGCGCCTCGCGGATGCCCTCCTTGTGCCCGCCGAAGGCGGTGAACGCGCGCGGCAGCCCCTCGGTGAGCCAGTCCTCGCCGACGAGGCTGAGCTCCACGGGCGCGACCGACTCGGCGACGCCGCGGATCATGCGGTCGCCGAGCGCGTGCACGACCGCGCCGAGGCCGAGGCACGCGCCGAGGTAGGGGATGTCGTCCCGGATGACCCCCACGCCGAGGGCCGTGAGCCACGGCACGACGCCCGCGTGCGCCACCGGCCGCAGCTCGGGGTCGTCGCTGAAGTTCGCCGGTCCGCCGCCGATGAGCACGGCGTCGACGTCGGCGAGATCGATCTCCGGCTGGTCGCGGTCGAGCCGCACGCGGCGGATGCGCGACTCGTCGAGCCGGCCGAAGCGCACCATCGCCTCGAGCTCGGCACCGGCGACGTCGTCCTCCGGTCGCGACTGCACGATCAGGATGCTGCCCATGCCCGTTGCCCCTCCGCGGTCCGTCCATCGGGCATCCGCTGCCCGTCCGGCGCCCACACGCCGCTCGAGCCGCGCCGGTGCGAGTCGACCACGTGCGTGTCGATCACGCCGACCGCCTCCATGAGCGCGTGCATCGTCGTCGGCCCGACGTGCGCGAAGCCGTGCCGCTTGAGCGCCTTCGACAGCGCGAGCGACTCGGCCGACACCGTCGGCACGTGCGCGGGCGACGCCGGCATCGGCGTCCGCTCCGGCTGGAACGACCAGATGAGCTCGGCGAGCCCGCCCTGCTCGCGGAGCGCGACCGTCGCCCGGGCGTTGCGGATCGTGGCCTCGACCTTGCGACGGTTGCGCACGATGGCGGCGTCGGCGAGCAGGCGCTCGACGTCGTCCTCGTCGAAGCGGGCCACCGCATCCGCCTCGAAGCCCGCGAACGCCGCGCGGAAGGCCGGTCGCTTGCGCAGGATCGTCGCCCACGAGAGCCCCGACTGGAAGGCCTCGAGCGAGAGCCGCTCGAAGAGCCCGGTCTCGTCGCGCACGGGCATGCCCCACTCGCGGTCGTAGTAGTCGCGCAGCAGCGGGTCGCTCGCCGCCCACGGCGGGCGCGCGAGGCCGTCCTCGCCGACGATCAGGTGCATGGGACCACGCTAGCCGGGGGCAGGGTGCGGTGCGCGCCGTGCGTAGGCTGGATCGGTGCAGACGGATGCGGTGCGACGCGCGTGGCGCGCCGGGCTCAGCGTCGTCGTCGCCACGAGCGCCTACGGCCTCTCGTTCGGCGCCCTCGCCATCTCGTCGGGCCTCGACCTGTGGCAGACGATGGTGCTGAGCCTCCTGATGTTCTCCGGCGGCTCGCAGTTCGCCTTCATCGGCGTGATGGCGGCCGGCGGCGGCATCGCGGGCGTCGCGAGCGCGGCCATGCTCGGCCTGCGGAACGCGCTCTACGGGATGAGCATGCGCCGGGTGGTCGAGCCGCGCGGCGCCATGATCCCGCTCGCCGCGCACGTGACGATCGACGAGTCGACGGCCGTCGCGCTCGCGCAGCCGGAGCCGCGGTCGCAGCGGGTGGGGTTCTGGGTGACGGGCGTCGGCATCTGGGTCGGCTGGAACCTCGCGACGCTGGCGGGTGCGCTGCTCGGCGACCTGCTGGGGGACCCGAAGCAGTGGGGGCTCGACGCCGCGGCGGCTGCGGCCTTCGTCGGGCTGCTGTGGCCGCGGCTCGTCGCGCGGCAGGCCGTCGCCGTCGCGGCGGCGAGCGCGGTGCTCGCGACGGCGCTGCTGCCCGTGCTGCCTGCGGGCCTGCCGGTGATCGTCGCGGCCGTCGTCGGCGTCGTCGTCGGGCTGACGAACTGGCTCGGCCCGAAGCACGAGTCGCCCCTGCCCGATCCCGGCGCGGATCCCGGCGCACGGCATCCCGACGCCACGCATCCGCGAGGGGAGCACGCGTGACCACCTGGCACCTCATCCTGCTCGCGAGCATCGCCGTGCTCGCCATCAAGCTGCTCGGCTACGCGGTGCCGCCGCGGCTGTTCGACAGTCCCCGCCCCCGCCGCACGCTCGAGCTGCTGACCGTCTCGCTGCTGTCGGGGCTCGTCGCCGTGCAGGCGCTCGGCGGCGGCGACGGCATCGTGCTCGACGCCAGGATCCCCGCCGTCGCGGTCGCCGCGGGCCTGTTCGCGGTGCGCGCGCCCTTCATCGTGGCGGTCGCGGCGGCCGCCGCGACGGCGGCGCTGCTGCGCCAGTTCGCGGGCCTCCCGTGAGCGTCACGCGGCGCCCGGGGATTCGCTAGGGTTGGCCTCTCAGGCGATGGCGGCTTCAGTCCCGACGCAGCCTGCGACCCGTATGCTGAACGACACCCGCCGGCTCCGCCGGCGCCGTCCGCGTGGAGGAAAGCGCATGACCGAGCACGACGCCGGGAACCCGGGCCCCGACGGCGACAGCACGCAGTCGTGGGGTGACGACTACCGCGCGCAGCTCGCCGCGATGCTCTCGGGCACCTCGGCCGAGGACCGCGAGGCGGTCGCCTCGCTGCCCTCCGGCTCGGCCATCCTCGTCGTGCGTCGCGGCCCGAACGTGGGCGCGCGCTTCCTGCTCGACCAGGACTCCACGATCGCCGGTCGTCACCCCGACGCCGACATCTTCCTCGACGACGTCACCGTCTCGCGCCGTCACGCCGACTTCACGCGCGCCGGCACGACCTTCGAGCTGCGCGACCTCGGCTCGCTCAACGGCACCTACTTCGACGGCGAGCGCGTCGATCGCGCCGTGCTGCACGACGGGGCCGAGGTGCAGGTCGGCAAGTTCCGCCTCACGTTCTACCGCTCCCGCCTCGACCTCGAACCTCGGGCGTGAGCGCACAGGCCTCGAGGAAGCCCGCGGGACTCCTCTCCATCGGCCAGGTGCTGGCGAAGCTCGGTCCCGAGTTCCCCGACCTCTCGCCCTCGAAGCTGCGCTTCCTCGAGGACCAGGGGCTCATCTCGCCGCAGCGCACGCCGTCGGGCTACCGCAAGTTCGACGCCGCAGACCTCGAGCGGCTGCGCTACATCCTCACGCTCCAGCGCGACCACTACCTGCCGCTCAAGGTGATCCTCGGTCACCTCGACGACATCGACGCCGGCCGCACCCCGCAGATCCCGGGCGCGAACGTGCGCGTCGAGGCGCCGTCGATCCTCGGCGTCGAGCGGCGCCTGTCGCGCGCCGAGCTGCAGGCGGAGGCAGGAGCCACGAAGCAGCTCGTGGCCGACGCGATCTCCGCGCAGCTCGTGCCGGGCGCAGAGCCGTTCGGCGACGAGGCGGTGCAGGCGCTCCGAGCCCTCGTCGAGCTGCAGCGCTACGGCATCGAGCCGCGCCACCTGCGCGGCATGCGGCAGTCCGCGCAGCGCGAGGCCGCGCTCATCGAGTCGGCGCTCAAGCCCATGCGGGGCCGCCGCGAGACGGGCAGCCAGGCGAAGGCCGCGGAGGCCGCGCGCGACCTCGCCAGCCAGATCCAGTCGGTGCGCGAGCTGCTCACCCGCGACGCGCTCGGCGCCTGACCTCAGCGCGTCGAGCCGCTCGTGGGCGGCAGGGCGTAGACTCGGCTCGACACGCCGCCCCTGGCTCGATTGCACGGCGGCGGGGGATCGGGTCGCTACGGTGGGGCCTAACACTCAATCTCTTCTTGAAGGTTGAGCCCAGCACTGCGGAAGGAACGGCGATGCGCGACGGCGGCCTGGACGAGACCCGAGGCGGCTCCGACGCGGCCGACGCCGGCCGCTTCGAGGCGGGCCTGCTGTTCACCGACGGCCTCCCCGAGGAGTCCGACGCGGTCGGCTACCGCGGCGCGATCGCCGCAGAGGCCGCGGGCATCACCTACCGCCAGCTCGACTACTGGGCTCGCACGGGGCTCGTCGAGCCCACGGTGCGCACCGCCCAGGGGTCCGGCAGCCAGCGGCTCTACTCGTTCCGCGACATCCTCGTGCTCAAGCTCGTGAAGCGCCTGCTCGACACCGGCATCTCGCTGCAGCAGATCCGGGTCGCGATCCAGCAGCTCCACGAGGCCGGCGTGCGAGACCTCACCCAGACGACGCTGATCTCCGACGGCGCGAGCGTCTACCTCTGCACCTCGAGCGACGAGGTCATCGACCTGCTCGGCCGCGGTCAGGGCGTCTTCGGCATCGCCGTCGGCAAGGTGCTGCGCGAGGTCGAGACCCAGCTCATCGAGCTCGAGGTCACGAAGGTCGACGACAGCCACGTCGACGAGCTCGCCGCGCGCCGCGCGCGCCGCAGCCGCACCGCCTGACCGCAGTCCGACACTCGCTGCGCGGAGGTCCGCGGCGTGAGCACGAGTGTCGCCTCGTTGCTCGGGTGTCGCGACACTCCGACCGCAGGCCGACACTCGCCGCGGCGTTCCCCGCGTGGCGCGCGAGCCGCAGCTCCTGCGGGAGGCGCCACTCGCGCGCGGGAGGGCGGGGCGGCGAGCAGGGGAGGGAGCCCTGCGCCGCGCTACGGCTGCTTGTCGGCTGCGGGAGCGCCCGCACCGGTCTCGGACGTCGCCTCGGACTCGGCCGCGACCGCCTCCTCGAGCTCGGCAGCGGCGGTCGCGTCGACCGCGGCGGTCGGCGCGGGCACCTTGCGCCCGGATGCCGCCTCGTCGCCCATGCGGCCGGAGGCGGTCAGCACCGTCTGCAGCAGCTCGTCGAACTGGAGCGCCATCTCCTGGGCGCCCTCGCCCGGCCACACGTGCAGGGGACGCGCGGCGCCCTGCGCCTGCTGCATCGACGTGCGCTCCGGCAGGATCGTCTCGAGCACGAGCGGCCCGAACATGTCCTTGAGCTCCTGGATGCGGTACTGGTGCTCGAGCGACTGCGGCCGGGCGCGGTTCACGACGATGCCGAGCGGCTGCAGGCGCGGGCTCAGGCCGCGACGGATCTCCTCGATCGCGCGCAGCGCGCGGTCGGCGGCGGCGACCGAGAACAGGCCGGGCTCGGTCACGACGAGCACGCGGTCGGAGGCGGCCCACGCCGTGCGGGTGAGCGCGTTGAGCGAGGGGGCGCAGTCGACGAGCACGAGGTCGTAGTCGTTCTCGACGGTCGTGAGCGCCGTCTCGAGCTTCCAGATGTCCTTGATGGTCGGATGCGGTCCGTCGAAGTTGATCGCGGAGGGCGAGCCGATGAGCACGTCGATCGTGCCGCCGTGCCCCTGCGTCCAGCCGGAGGGCGAGATCGCCTGCTGGACGATCTTGTCCTTGGGGTTCGCGAGCACGTCCGCGACGTTGAGGCGGCCCTCGATCTCGATGTCCATGCCGGTCGAGGCATCGGACTGCGGGTCGAGGTCGACCACGAGGGTCCGGAGGCCCTTGGCGAAGGCGGCGGAGGCGAGGCCGAGCGTCACGGTCGTCTTGCCGACACCGCCTTTGAGCGAGCTGATCGAGAGTACGTGCACGGCGGCCAAGCCTAGCGGCACTAGATTGGGAAACCCGCGTCGCCGCACCCTTCGGAGGGATCCGCATGTTCTCGAAGCTGCTTGTCGCCAACCGAGGCGAGATCGCGATCCGCGCCTTCCGGGCAGCCAACGAGCTGGGCATCCGCACCGTCGCCGTGTACGCGCACGAGGACCGCAACTCGCTCCACTGCCAGAAGGCCGACGAGGCCTACCAGATCGGCGAGCCGGGCCGCCCGGTGCGCGCCTACCTGACGGTGAGCGAGATCATCCGCGTCGCGAAGGACGCCGGCGCCGACGCGATCTACCCCGGCTACGGCTTCCTGAGCGAGAACCCCGAGCTCGCGACCGCGGCCGCCGAGGCCGGGATCGCGTTCGTGGGGCCCGGGCCGAAGGTGCTCGCGATGGCGGGCAACAAGGTGACCGCCAAGGAGCACGCGATCGCCGCGGGCGTGCCGGTGCTCGCGTCGACCCCCGCCACGACCGACCTCGACGTGCTCATCGCCGGTGCGGACGAGATCGGCTTCCCGGTCTTCTGCAAGGCCGTCGCGGGCGGCGGCGGCCGCGGGATGCGGCTGGTCGAGCGCCGCGAGGACCTGCCCGGCGCGCTCGAGGCAGCGATGCGCGAGGCCGACAGCGCCTTCGGCGACGCGACCATGTTCATCGAGCAGGCGGTCGTGCGACCGCGGCACATCGAGGTGCAGATCCTCGCCGACGCGGCGGGCGACACCGTGCACCTGTTCGAGCGCGACTGCTCGGTGCAGCGGCGCCACCAGAAGGTCGTCGAGCTCGCCCCGGCCCCGAACCTCTCG
This sequence comes from Actinomycetota bacterium, assembly GCA_051751085.1. GTDB lineage: Bacteria > Actinomycetota > Actinomycetes > Actinomycetales > Microbacteriaceae > Agrococcus. The sequence goes on from JBNJKM010000007.1 coordinate 107,931, forward strand.
CAGGAGCAGCGCGACGGCCTCTACCGCGACGCCGTCGCCTTCGCCCGCTCGATCGGCTACGTCAACGCGGGCACCGTCGAGTTCCTGCTCGAGACGGCGGGGGAGCGCGAGGGCCGCCACGTCTTCATCGAGATGAACCCGCGCATCCAGGTCGAGCACACCGTCACCGAGGAGATCACCGACGTCGACCTCGTCGCGAGCCAGATCCGCATCGCCGCGGGCGAGTCGCTCGCCGAGCTCGGACTCACGCAGGACGAGATCCGGATGCACGGCGCGGCGCTGCAGTGCCGCGTCACGACCGAGAACCCGGCGGACGGCTTCCGCCCCGACACCGGCCGCATCACCGCCTACCGCTCGCCCGGCGGCGCGGGGGTGCGCCTCGACGGCGGCACGATCAACCCCGGCACCGAGGTGAGCCCGCACTTCGACTCGATGCTCGCGAAGGTCACCTGCCGCGGCCGCGACCTCGACACCGCCATCCGTCGCGCGCACCGCGCCGTGAGCGAGTTCCGCATCCGCGGCGTCGCCACGAACATCCCGTTCCTGCTCAACCTGCTCGACAGCCCCGACTTCCGCTCGGGCGACGTCTCGACGCACTTCATCGACGAGCACCCCGAGCTGACCCGCATCAACCCGCCGAAGGACCGCGCGTCGAAGGTGCTCGCGTGGCTCGCCGACGTCACGGTCAACCAGCCGAACGGCGCCGCGGTCGACGTCATCAACCCGGCGATCAAGCTGCCCGCGATCGACCTCGAGGCGCCGGCGCCCGACGGCGAGCGGCAGCGGCTGCAGGAGCTCGGGCCGGCCGGCTGGGCGAAGGCGCTGCGCGAGCGCACCTCGCTCGCCGTCACCGAGACCACCTTCCGCGACGCGCACCAGTCGCTGCTCGCGACGCGCGTGCGCACCGCCGACCTCGTCGCCGTCGCCCCGCACGTCTCCCGCATGACGCCGCAGCTGCTCTCGATGGAGGCGTGGGGCGGCGCCACCTACGACGTGGCGCTGCGCTTCCTGGGCGAGGACCCGTGGGAGCGGCTCGCGGAGATCCGCGAGTGCATGCCGAACATCCCGCTGCAGATGCTGCTGCGCGGCCGCAACACCGTCGGCTACACGCCGTACCCGACGGAGGTGACGGAGGCGTTCGTCGAGGAGGCCGCAGCCACCGGCATCGACGTCTTCCGCATCTTCGACGCGCTCAACGACGTCGACCAGATGCGGCCGGCGATCGACGCGGTGCTCGCGACCGGCACGACGGTCGCGGAGGTCGCGCTCTGCTACTCCGGCGACCTGCTGAACCCCGCCGAGGACCTCTACACGCTCGACTACTACCTCGCGCTCGCGGAGCGCATCGTCGACGCGGGCGCCCACGTGCTCGCGATCAAGGACATGGCGGGGCTGCTGCGCGCCGGTGCGGCGTCGACGCTCGTCGCTGCGCTGCGCGAGCGCTTCGACCTGCCCGTGCACCTCCACACCCACGACACAGCAGGCGGCCAGCTCGCGACGCTGCTCGCCGCATCCGCCGCCGGCGTCGACGCCGTCGACGTCGCGAGCGCGCCGATGGCCGGCACCACGAGCCAGCCGTCGCTCTCCGCCCTCATCGCGGCCGTCGCCCACACCGACCGCGACACCGGCATCTCGCTCGACGCGGCGAGCGACCTCGAGCCCTACTGGGAGGCGGTCCGCCGCCTGTACAAGCCGTTCGAGTCGGGCCTCCCAGGCCCCACCGGCCGCGTCTACCGCCACGAGATCCCGGGCGGCCAGCTGTCGAACCTCCGCCAGCAGGCGATCGCGCTCGGCCTCGCCGACGACTTCGAGAAGATCGAGGACTGGTACGCCGCGGCATCGCGCATCCTCGGCCGCCCGACGAAGGTGACGCCCTCGTCGAAGGTCGTCGGCGACCTCGCCCTGCAGCTCGTCGCGCAGGGCGTCGACCCCGACGACTTCGAGCGCGACCCGCGCAAGTACGACATCCCCGACTCGGTCATCGGCTTCATGGCCGGCGAGCTCGGCGACCTGCCGGGCGGCTGGCCCGAGCCGTTCCGCTCGAAGGTGCTCGAGGGCCGCGACGTCGACATCTCGGTCGCGCCGCTCGCGCCCGAGCAGCGCGACCGGCTCCGGACGCCCGGCGCCGACCGGCAGGATGCGCTCAACGAGCTGCTCTTCGCCGGCCCGACGACCGCGTTCAAGGAGACCCGCGAGCAGTACGGCGACCTCTCGGTCGTCGACACGATCGACTACCTCTACGGCATGCAGCACGGCGAGGAGCACCATGTCGGCATCGGCCGCGGGGTCACCCTCAACGTCTCGCTCGAGGCGGTCGGCGAGCCCGACGACGACGGCATCGTCACCGTCATGACGGTGCTCAACGGCCAGCTGCGCCCCGTCTACGTGCGCGACCGCTCCGTGACGGTCGACAAGCCGAAGGCGGAGAAGGCGGATGCGTCGGCACCGGGCCACGTCGCGGCCCCGTTCGCGGGCGCGGTGACGGTGAAGGTCGCCGAGGGCGACACCGTCGCGGCAGGCGACCCGATCGCGACGATCGAGGCGATGAAGATGGAGGCGGCGATCACGACCTCCGTCGCCGGCACCGTCGAGCGCATGGCGCTCACGGGCACGACGCCGGTCGAGGCCGGCGACCTCATCGCGGTGGTGCGCCCGGCATGAGCGTGCGAGAGATCCGTGTCTTCGGCGACCCGGTGCTGCGCGAGCGCGCCGTTGCGGTCGACCCCGCGGCGCCCGCGACCGCGGCGCTCGTGCAGGACCTGCTCGACACCGTGCGGCTGCCCGGCCGCGCCGGGGTCGCCGCCAACCAGATCGGCGTCGCGAAGGCGGCCTTCTCCTACAACGTCGACGGCGACGTGGGCTACGTGCTGAACCCGCGCATCGTCGAGGTGCGTGGCGAGCCGGAGCTCGTCGACGAGGGCTGCCTCTCGGTGCCGGAGCTCGGCTTCCCGACCCCGAGGCACCCCTTCGCGCGCGTCGTCGGCGTCGACCTCGACGGCGCCGAGGTCGTGCTCGAGGGCGAGGGCCTCATGGCGCAGCTGCTGCAGCACGAGATGGCGCACCTCGACGGCAGGCTCTACCTGCAGGCGCTCGAGAAGGAGATGCGAGCGGTCGCGATGGCCGAGGTGCGGAAGGCCGCCTGGTACTAGGCCTTCACGAGCGTGAAGATGCCGTAGCGCATGGCGCCCGTGCGGTAGGCGAGGATCAGCCGGGGGAACGACAGGGCGAAGACCCGGTTGCGCGCGGGGAGCGCGATGCGGCGGATCTCGCGGTCGACGACGAGCGCTCGCGCGAGCCGGCGGGCGCAGATCGTCCAGGTCCGCGCGACGCGGCGGCTGACGTCCTCGTAGCCGGCGACCTCGAAGCCCGCCGCTCGTGCCATCGCCTCGTACTCCTCGCGCGTGCCCATCGATGGCAGGCGGCCCTCGCGGCAGATCGGCTCGAGCAGGTGGCGCACCTTCCAGCCGCTCGCGCCCGTCTCGGCGAGCCACGCGCAGACGACGAGGCGGCCGCCCGGCGCGAGCACGCGATGCGCCTGCGCGAAGAACGCGGGCTTGTCGACCATGTGCTCGCTCGACTCGATCGACCACGCGGCGTCGGCCGAGGCATCCGGCAGGTCGTTCTCGAGCCAGTCGGCGACCCGGATGTCGACGTCGGCAGCGGCGTGCTCGGCGGCGTACGCCGCCTGCTCCGCCGAGAGCGTGAGCCCGGTCACCCGGGCGCCGCGCGTCGCGGCGAGCCGACGCGCGGTGCCGCCGTAGCCGCAGCCGATGTCGACGGCCGTCTGCCCGGGCTCGAGGCGCAGCCGGTCGCCGACCGTGTCGACGAGCGCCTCCACGGCCTGGACGGGGGACTCGCGTCCCGTCGTCCAGAGCCCGTGGTGGACGTGCTCGCCCCACACGCGGCGGTAGATGAGGTCGAGCTCGTCGTAGTGATCCGCGACGGCAGCGGCGTCCTGCGGCGCGGCCGGGACGATCATGCGGGCCGGCTCACTCGCCGACGTCGTGCGCCGTCGAGTTCGACGCGTAGATGTCGTCGATCTGCGGCTTGAAGTCGTTCATGATGTTGTGCCGCTTGATCGACATCTTCGGCGTCAGGTAGCCGCTTGACTCGACGAACTCGATCGGCAGGATCGCGAACTTGCGCACCGACTCCGCGCGCGAGACGAGCCGGTTGGCGCGCTGGATCGCGCTCCGGACCTCCTCGAGGACCGCGGGGTGGGCCGCGGCCTGCTCGAGCGACATCGTCTTGTCGTGGCCGTGGTTCTCGAGCCAGGTGGCGAGCATCTCGGCGTCGAGGGTGATGAGCGCCGCGACGAAGGGCTTCTGGTCGCCGACGATGACCGGCTGCCCGATGATCGTGTTGGAGCGGATGGGGTCCTCGAGCGTGTTCGGCGCGACGTTCTTGCCCGCGGCGGTGACGATGAGCTCCTTCTTGCGACCCGTGATGGTGAGGTAGCCGTCCTCGTCGAGGGAGCCGATGTCGCCGGTGTGGAACCAGCCGTCCTCGGTGAACGCCTCCTTCGTCGCCTGCTCGTTCTGCCAGTAGCCGGCGAACACGGCCACGCCCTTGCCGAGCACCTCGCCGTCCTCGGCGATCTTCACGCCGTTGCCGGGCAGCGCCGGTCCGACCGTGCCGATCTTGAAGCGGTCGGGCAGCCCGACGGTGAGGGGAGCGGTGGTCTCGGTGAGGCCGTAGCCCTCGAGGATGCGGATGCCGAGCGAGCGGTAGAAGTGCGCGAGGAACGTCGACAGCGGGGCGGAGCCGGAGACGGCGTACTTCACCCGGCCGCCCATCGCCGTGCGCAGCTTGTTGAGCACGAGCCGGTCGAACAGCGCGAACTGCAGCTTGAGCGGCAGCGGCACGTGACCCGCGTCGAGCGCCTTCGAGTGCGCGACGGCGACCTGCGCGGCACGGCGGAAGATCTTGCCCTTCCCGCCTGCCTCGGCCTTCTGCTCGCTCGCGTTGTAGACCTTCTCGAACACGCGCGGCACGGCGAGGAAGAAGGTGGGGCGGAAGGTGCCGAGCGATGCGAGCAGCTTCTTCGTGTCGGACTGGTGGCCCACGCGCACGGTCGCCGCGACGGCGAGCACCGAGATGAAGCGGGCGAACACGTGCGCCTGCGTCACGAAGAGCAGCGTCGACGTGCCGGGGCCCACGACATCCTTCATCACGACGCGGGCGTTGCGGCACAGCTCGACGAAGTTCGCGTGGGTGATCATCGTGCCCTTGGGGCGGCCGGTGGAGCCCGACGTGTAGATGATGGTCGCGACGTCGCTGCCGACCGCGAGCGAGCGGCGGCGCTCGATCTCGTCGTCGGGGACGTCCTTGCCCTGCTCGACGAGCCGGTCGAGGTCGCCGCGGTCGATGCGCCACACGTCGGTGACCGCGGGCAGGTCGCCGTGCGCCTCGTCGAAGCGCGACACGAGCTCGGCGTCCTCGAGGATGGCGCGCGTGGCGCCGCCGTCCGAGAGGATCCACTGGATCTGCGACGGGGCCGACGTCTCGTAGACGGGCACCATGCGGGCGCCGGCGTACCAGAGCGCGAAGTCGACGAGCGAGAACTCGTAGCGCACCTTGCACATGAAGCCGACCGAGTCGCCGGGCTGCACGCCCGCGGCGACGAGGCCCTTGGCGAGCGCGACCACCTGGCGGTGGAACTCGCGCGTCGAGATGTCGCGCCAGCCCTCGCCGTCGGGCACCGCGAACAGCGGTGCGTCCGGGTGGTTGAGGAGCGTCTCCTCGAGCAGGTCCGTGACGTTCGCCTCAGGGTCCGCGGGGACGACGGGTGGCGTGACGCCCTCGGGGACGGTGAGCTGTGGCACTGGGACTCCTTCGGCTCTCGTGCTTTTCCTCATCATATGGTCGCGGGGATCGGGGGACCGCACCCGCGACGCATGTCGGCCGCGCTCGCGCCCTGCCCTAGGCTCGATGCGTCTTGGGAGGCGCGATGTTCTACTGGCTGATGCGGCACTGGGTCGTCGGCCCGTACATGACGCGCGTCTTCCGTCCCTGGGTCGCGGGACTCGACAACATCCCCGAGCACGGGGGCGCGATCATCGCGGGCAACCACCTGTCGGTGATCGACTCCTTCCTCATGCCGCTCGTGATCGACCGTCGCGTCTACTTCCTCGCGAAGTCGGACTACTTCAACGGTCCCGGGCTCAAGGGCAGGCTCATCCGCTGGTTCTTCCTCGCGGTCGGGCAGCTGCCGATGGACCGCTCCGGGGGCGAGAAGAGCTCGCAGAGCCTCGACGCCGCGCTGCAGAAGCTGCAGGACGGCGGGCTGATCGGGATCTACCCCGAGGGCACGCGCAGCCCCGACGGCAAGCTGTACCGCGGTCGCACCGGCGTGGCCCGCATGGTGCTCGACGCCCGCGTGCCGGTCGTCCCGTGCGTCATGGTCGACACCGAGAAGATCATGCCCATCGGCCGGCGGCTGCCGAAGGTCGGTCGCATCGGCATCATCTTCGGCGAGCCGCTCGACTTCTCGCGCTACTACAACCTCGAGGGCGACCGCTTCGTGCTCCGCTCGATCACCGACGAGATCATGGTGGCGCTCAACCGCATCTCCGACCAGGAGTACATCGACGTCTACGCGTCGAGCGTGAAGTCGCGGGTCGAGGCGGAGCGCAAGGCGATCGCCGCGAACCGCAGCCGCTGACCCGCTCGGTAGACTGATCCGTGGCGCGCACGGCGCCGCTGGAAGCGAAGGCGAGCATGACTGACACGATCGCGATCCCCGACGCCGACGAGCGCCGCTCCATCGAGCAGGGCCTCGACGCGTATCGCGCACTGCCCGTCAAGCAGCAGCCGGCGTGGCCCGACGAGGACGCGCTCGAGCAGGTGCGCCGCGAGCTGCGCAGCGCGCCGCCGCTCGTCTTCGCCGGCGAGGTCGACATGCTGCGCGAGCGGCTCGCCGCCGCGGCCCAGGGCCGTGCCTTCCTGCTGCAGGGCGGCGACTGCGCCGAGACCTTCGCGGGGGCGACGGCCGACAACATCCGCAACCGCGTGAAGACGATCCTGCAGATGGCGGTCGTGCTCACGTACGGCTCGGCGATGCCGGTCATCAAGATGGGCCGCATGGCGGGCCAGTTCGCGAAGCCGCGCTCGAGCGATGCGGAGACTCGCGGAGACCTCACCCTGCCCGCCTACCGCGGCGACATCGTCAACGGCTTCGACTTCACGCTCGAGTCGCGCACCGCCGACCCGCAGCGCATGCTGCGCGGCTACCACATGGCTGCATCGACGCTCAACCTCGTGCGCGCCTTCACGCAGGGCGGCTTCGCCGACCTGCGCCAGGTGCACTCGTGGAACAAGGGCTTCGCGCAGAACCCGTCGTTCGCGCGCTACGAGGCGCTCGCCGGCGAGATCGACCGCGCGGTGCGGTTCATGGAGGCCGCGGGCGCCAACTTCGACGAGCTCAAGGGCGTCGAGTTCTTCACCGGCCACGAGGGCCTGCTCATGGACTACGAGCGCGCCATGACGCGCATCGACTCGCGCACGGGCCTCGCGTACAACACGTCGAGCCACTTCCAGTGGATCGGCGAGCGCACGCGCGAGCTCGAGGGCGCGCACGTCGACTTCTTCTCGCGGGTGCGCAACCCCATCGGCGTGAAGCTCGGCCCCTCGACGACGCCGGCCGACATGGAGGCGCTCGTCGACCGGCTCGACCCCGAGCGCGAGCCCGGCCGCATCACCTTCATCACCCGGATGGGTGCCGGTCGCATCCGGGACGCGCTGCCCCCGCTGCTCGAGGCATCGAAGTCGCTCGAGTCGACGCCGCTGTGGGTCACCGACCCGATGCACGGCAACGGCATCACGACGAAGAACGGCTACAAGTCGCGCCGCTTCGACGACGTGGTCGACGAGGTGCGCGGGTTCTTCGAGGCGCACCGCGCGGTCGGGACGTTCCCGGGCGGCATCCACGTGGAGCTCACGGGCGACGACGTCACCGAGTGCCTCGGCGGCTCGGAGGAGATCGACGAGCTGGGCCTCGAGTCGCGCTACGAGTCGCTGTGCGACCCGCGGCTCAACCACATGCAGTCGCTCGAGCTCGCGTTCCTGGTCGCCGAGGAGCTGCGCGCGGCGCAGCGCCCGTAGCCGGGATCTCCACCGGGTCGTCGGTCACTCGAGGGGATCGTGCCCTCCTGCTGCCAGCCAGCCGGCCGAGCGCTCAGTAGGTCGCGTCGATCACGATCGTCGTGCCCTCGACGACCGGGCCGGGGGCGCCCGGATCCTGCGTCAGGATCGTCGCGAGCGCCTGCAGCGGCTCCGGCACGTTCGTGCGCAGGTCGGGCACGAGTCCCGCGTCGCGGATGGCCTGCACGGCCTCGGGGATGGATCGGCCGACGACGTCGGGCACGTCCACCATCACCGGTCCCAGCGAGACGACGCCGCTGATCGTCGCGCCCCTGCGGAGCGGACCGTCCGAGGGGATCGCGAGCGAGATGAGGCGGCCCTGCTCGACCTCGGTCGAGTGCTCCTCGGCGGAGAAGTCGACGACGAGGCCCGCCTGCTCGAGCGCGGCCTGCGCGTCAGCGGCGACCTGGCCGGCCTCCGCCGGCACCGGTCCGAGCGAGACGCGCAGCGCGATCGGCGTGCGCTCCTCGATCGCCTCGAGCTGCGAGACGTCGGTGCCGTCCGGCGTGAAGGCGGCGAGCACGATGCCGGGCGCGGCGCCGTCGAAGACCGCATCCGGGTCGCCGTCCGCGACCGTGAACTCGGCCGACTCGATGGCCGCGCGCGCCTCGTCCACCGGCATCCCGGCGACCGCGGGCGGCGGCAGGCTGCGGCGGCCGGAGGAGACCACGAGCTGCACGGGCTCGCCGTTCGCGAGCACGGCGCCCGCGCCGGGGTCGGTGCGGAGCGCATGGCCCGTCGGCATGTCGTAGTCGGGCTCGGTCACGGTGCCCGAGACCTCGATGCCCTCCTCGGCCAGCAGCGCTGCCGCGGCCTCCTGCGTCTCGCCCGCGACCTGCGGCACGGTGGCGCTGCCGCCCGGGCCCAGGTTGAACCACCAGCCGATGCCGGCCGCGAGCAGCGCGCCGAGCACGACGATCGCGAGCCACAGCAGTCCGCGCCGCCGCCGCACCGTCACGCGGCGGGCGAGGGCGGTGGTCGCGGCGCCGTCGCCGCCGTCCTGCACGATGTCCGGCTCGGCGACGAGCTGGCGGCGCCGCTGCGGTCGCGGCCGATCGATGACGGTCGTCGAGCGGTCGTCCTCGGTGACGAACGGCATGACGGTGGTCGGGCGGTCGAGGCCGCGCTCGCGCACGGCGTGCAGCTCCGCGAGCATCTCGGCAGCGTCGGAGGGGCGCAGGTTCGGGTCGGGCTGCGTCGCCCAGTGCACGAGCGCGTCGAGCGCCTCCGGCACCCCGGCTGCGACGCTCGAGGGCAGCGGCACCTGCTCGTTCGCGTGCTGGAACGCGATCTGCATCGGCTCGTCGCCCGTGAACGGCTGCTGGCCCGTGAGCATCTCGAACAGCATGATGCCGACCGCGTAGATGTCGCTGCGGGCGTCGGCGAGGCCGCGCGTGACGAGCTCGGGGGAGAGGTAGGCGATCGTGCCGAGCAGCGCCTTGCCGGTCGCGGTGTTCTGCGTCGCGGCGCGCGCGAGGCCGAAGTCGCCGATCTTGATGCGCCCGTCGTGGGCGAGCAGGATGTTCTCGGGCTTGAGGTCGCGGTGCACGATCCCGGCGCGGTGCGCGGCCGCGAGGCCCGCGAGGATGGCCTCGAGCACGTCGAGCGACTGCTCCGAGGTGATCCTGCCCCGCTCGGCGAGCAGGTCGCGGAGCGTGATCGACGGCACGAGCTCCATGACGAGCCACGCGAGCCCCTCCTCCTCCCCCTGGTCGTAGGTGTTCACGACGTTCGGGTGCGCGAGCCTCGCGGCCGCCTTCGCCTCCTGGATGAAGCGCTCGCGGAAGTGCTCGTCGTCGCCGAGGTGCGGGTGCATGACCTTGACGGCCACCTTGCGGTCGAGCCGCAGGTCGAGCCCCTCGTAGACGCTCGCCATGCCGCCGCGCGCGATCCGCTCGCCGACCGCGTATCGGCGGTCGATGGTGCGTCCGATGACGGGATCGCGGGGGTCGACGGGCACGATGGCGAGGATAGGCGGCGGATCCGCGCTTGCCGATGACCCACGCCGCAATGCCAGGATGGGGGCGTGACACAAGACACCGCATGGCTCACCGTGCCCGACCTCGTGACCCTGCTGGGTCAGCCGGTCGGTCGCATCCACCGCCTCATCGAGGAGCACCGCCTGCCCGCCACCCGCCGCAACGGCATGCTCCAGGTGCCCGCCCTGTGCGTGCGGGACGGCGAGCCGCTCACCGAGCTGCGCGGCACCCTGCTCGTGCTGCTCGACCAGGGCGTCACCGAGGACGAGGCCATCGACTGGCTGCTCGCGGAGGACGACTTCCTCGGGATGTCGCCGATCGCCGCGATGCGCGCCGGCGGCAAGTCGTCAGTGCGGAAGGCCGCACAGCTGCTCGGCTAGCCGTCCTGGGCGCGCGCCTCGCCCGGAGGCCGGAGCGTCGGCAGGATCGTCGCGTGGCGGAGCAGGAACGCGCGCTCGTCGAGCCCCTTCCGTCGCAGCCAGCCGGTGACCTCGCTCGAGTGCTTGCTCGCGTTGCACGACGCGCACGCTGGGACGACGTTCTCCACGGTGTAGCGGCCGCCGCGCGAGATCGGCAGGACGCAGTCGCGCTGCAGCGCCGGGCCCTCGGTGCCGCAGTAGGCGCACCCCGCCCACGCCGCGAGCAGGTCGGCCCACTGCGCGGCGGTGAGGTCGTTGTCGACGAGGGCGAGCCGCCGCTGCCGCCGCTTCGCGTAGCGGGCGCGCGCTGCCGGCTTGGCGGTCGGGAACCTGCGGCGAGCGGGCACGGCTCAGCTGACGCGCTTCGAGACCGTGTCGGCGAGCCGCTCGAGCTCGAGCACCGCCGAGCGCGACAGCTCGCCGTCGTGCAGCGCCTCGAGCGCCTCGCCGACCGACCGATCGATGAGCGCCTCGAGCCGCGCCGGCGCGTCGGAGCGCTGGATCGCATCCTGCAGGATCGCCACCTGCCGCTCGTCGAGCCCGCGGTCGCCGAGCAGCTCGTCGAGCATCGTGCGCACGCCGGGGGAGAGCCGCTGCCGGGCGATCTCGATGAGCACGGTGCGCTTGCCCTCGCGCAGGTCGTCGCCCGCGGGCTTGCCGGTCACCGCGGGGTCGCCGAAGACGCCGAGCAGGTCGTCGCGCATCTGGAACGCGACGCCGACCGGCAGCCCGTACCCGGCGAGCGCGTCGAGCTGCCGCTCGCTCGCGCCGCCGAGCAGCGCGCCGAGCGAGAGCGGCGCCTCGACCGAGTACTTCGCCGACTTGTAGATCGCGACGGTGTGGGCGCGATCGAGCAGCGCTGCGGGCTCCTGCCGGATCCACGCGGCCTCCTCGAGCACGTCGAGGTACTGGCCGAACGTGACCTCCTCGCGCATCCGCCGGTACGCGTCGTGCACGGCGTCGCCGTGCGGCGTGCTGCGGCACGCGAGCAGCATGCGGTCGTCGGCCCAGTTGAGCAGCAGGTCGCCGGCGAGCAGCGCGGCGCTCGAGCCCCACGACGCGGCGTCGCCGACCCACTCGCCCTCGCGATGCACCGACTCGAGGGCGCGGTGCATGGCCGGCTTGCCCCTGCGGGTGTCGGATGCGTCGATGATGTCGTCGTGCACGAGCGCGGCGGCGTGGAACAGCTCCATCGCCGTCGCGACGCCGACGACGTCGGCCCACTCGGGGTCCTGCTCGGTGCCCGTCGTGTGCGGCGCACCCTCCCTGGCCGCAGCCACCGCGTGCCAGCCCCAGAGCACGAACGCGCTGCGCACGCGCTTGCCGCCGGAGACCATCTCGCGCACGAGTCGCAGGAGCGGCGCCGCGTCCGGGGAGATCTCGGTGAGCGCGCGCTCGCGCGCATCCAGGTACTGCTGGATCGAGCCGTCGACGGCTCGGGAGAATCGCTGCTGGGCCGACACATCCCACATGCTATTGACAGCGGAGACGCGTAGACTGGTCATCCGCACCAGTCGAGCGAAGGGGGTGCGAGATGGGCCTCTCCGAGCACGAGCAGCGTCTGCTCGACGAGATGGAGCGCAATCTCTACAAGCACGAGGCAGACATCGTGAACACGTCGAGCGGTCCGCGCACCGTCGACTACACGAAGGTCGCCGTCGGGCTGCTGGGCATCGCGGTCGGCCTCGTCCTCGTGGTGGTCGGCGTGCTCATGAAGCTCGCGATCATCGGCGTCGTCGGCTTCGGCGTCGCGGTGGCGGGCGCACTGTGGGCGCTGTCGGCCTCGAAGCCCGCGACGGGCGACGACGTGGCCGCGCCGGGCCGGCCGGGTCAGGGCCCGGCAGCCGCGAAGCAGGGTCCCGGCCTCATGGATCGACTCGCCCAGGAGTGGGACGACCGGAACACGAGGGGCTAGGGCTCACCCCTCCACACACCTCCACGAAGGGGCCAGCGCGATCGCGCTGGCCCCTTCGTCGTGCGTGCCGCGCGCTGCGCCGCGCCTGATCGTCGAAGATCCCTCCACCTTCATTTCCCGCCAGATCTCTGGTCTCTCCCGCGATTCGTCTGACCCTTCCCGGTCAAAGTGGCGGTCTGTGGAGTAGAGTGGAGGATGTTGGCAGGAGCCGACGTTCTCGCAGGCCGGACGAGAGGGGGCGATGTGTTCCTCGGCACCCACACGCCCAAGCTCGACGACAAGGGCCGCGTCATCCTCCCCGCCCGGTTCCGCCAGGAGCTCGAGGGCGGCCTCGTGCTCACCCGCGGCCAGGAGCGCTGCATCTACGTCTTCTCCATCCGCGAGTTCGAGCGCGTGCACGAGCAGATCCGGCAGGCGCCGCTCACCTCCTCCGGCGCGCGCGACTTCCTCCGCCTCTTCCTCTCCGGCGCATCGAGCGAGCAGCCCGACAGCCAGCACCGCGTGACCATCCCCGGGAACCTCCGCGAGTACGCGGGCCTCGGGCGCGACCTCACCGTCATCGGTGCGGGCACGCGCGCCGAGATCTGGGACACGACGGCCTGGAACGAGTACTACGCGGCCAAGGAGGCCGACTTCGCGAGCACCACCGAGGAGGTGATCCCCGGCATCTTCTGACCCGGCTCGTGACTCCCAGCTGTCCGCCGCGCCGCACCTTCCCCGGTGGCGCGTCGAACGGATGGGGATCAGGGGTCGGGACGGGAGCGGGCACGACATGGACGCATCCGCACTCCACACCCCGGTGATGCTCGCTCGCACGCTCGAGCTGCTCGCCCCGGCAATCGAGGCCGCAGCCGCCTCCGGCCGCACGCCCGTCGTCGTCGACGGCACGCTCGGCATGGGCGGCCACACCGAGGCGCTGCTCGCCGCGCACCCGGCGCTCGTGGTCGCCGGCATCGACCGCGACCCCGACGCCATCCGGCTCGCGAGCGAGCGCCTCGCCCGCTTCGGCGACCGCTTCCGGCCCGTCGAGGCGACCTACGACCGCATCGACCTCGCGCTCGAGGCCGCCGGTGCGCCTGCCGCCGATGGCATCCTGCTCGACCTCGGCGTCTCGAGCCTGCAGCTCGACGCCGCCGACCGCGGCTTCGCCTACGCGAAGGACGCGCCGCTCGACATGCGGATGGGTCAGGACGGCGACGTCACCGCGGCCACGATCCTCGCCGAGCGCAGTGCTCGCGAGCTCGCGCGGCTCTTCCGCGAGTACGGCGACGAGAAGCTCGCCGACCGCTACGCCCGTGCCATCGTCGCCGCTCGAGCGGAGGCGCCGATCGAGACCTCGAAGCGCCTCGTCGACATCCTGCAGGCGGCGACGCCCCGCGCGCTGTCGAACCAGGGCCACCCCGCGAAGCGCGTCTTCCAGGCGCTGCGCATCGAGGTCAACCAGGAGCTGGCGATCCTCGAGCAGACGATGCCCGCCGCGATCGACGCGCTCGCGGTCGACGGCAGGCTCGTCGTGCTGGCGTACCAGTCGCTCGAGGACCGCATCGTCAAGCGCGCCATCCAGGCCGCCACCTCCACCACCGCCCCGCTCGACCTCCCGGCCGAGCTGCCCGAGCACGCCCCGCACCTGCGGCTGCTCGTCAAGGGCGCCGAGCTCGCCGACGAGGCCGAGCGCGCCGCCAACCCCCGATCCGCACCCGTCCGACTCCGAGCAGCGCAGCGCATCCGTCCGGTGTCGCTCGCCTCGAACTCCGCATCGACCACCGGGGAGCCGTCATGAGCACCGCCGCCATCATCGACATCCACGCCCTGCCGACGTCGCGTGCGCCGCTCGGGCACCCGCAGCCGGAGCGCGAGCGCCACCTGCGAGCGCTGCCGCTCGTCGCCCCGCGCCGCGCGCCCCGCCTCGCGCACGGCATCGTCGCCCTCATCGGGCTGAGCGGCATCGTCATCGCGCAGCTCGGCCTCTCGGTCGTCATCAGCGAGGGCGCGTACCGGCTGAGCGCCCTGCAGGGCGAGTCGACCGCGCTCGCGCGCACCGAGCAGACGCTCGCCGAGGACATCGCCGTGCTCTCCTCGCCGCAGCACGTCGCCGTCGCCGCCGACGAGCTCGGCATGCTCGCCGGCCAGCCCTCCCAGTTCCTCACGCTCTCGGGCGAGGCGACCGCGGGGGGCCCCGACGCGCTGCACATGCAGGCGCCCGCGCTCGACGCGTTCGGCATGTACGTGCCCAACGCGCTGCTGTCCGAGGCCCCGCAGGTGGCGGCGACCGTGCAGCACGTGCAGGCGGAGGTCGTGCGCTCCTACCCGGGGATGCTGCTGCCGGTCGGCGAGAGCGCCGTCGCCGGCGCGCCGACGCCCGCCGAGACCGTCGACCAGCCCGCGCCCGGCACACTGCTGCCGACCGCCGCGGGGGAGTGAGGGCGTGGCGGCCAGCCACGGCGTCGCGCGGCCGCTACCGTGCGGTGACTCGATCGAGGCTCGCAGCGGCGAGCGACTGAAGCGGAGGTGCTCGTGGGCGTGAAGCGGATCCGCAGCCGCAACCGCGTGCGCACGACGGTCGTCGCAGTGCTGACGTTCGCGCTGCTCGCGATGTTCGTCGTGCGGCTCGCCGACATCCAGCTCGTGCGCGCGGAGGCGCTCAACACCGAGGCGGATGGGCGGCGCGGCGTCTCGCAGACGATCTTCGGCACCCGTGGACCGGTCGTCGACGCCGCCGGCACGGTGCTCGCCGAGAGCGTCGACCGGTGGGACCTGACGATCTCCCCGCAGTACACGCGCGACCTGCGCCCCGAGGTCGACGGCGTCGACGAGACGGTGACCGGCGGCCAGGCGCTCGAGCGGATCGGCGCGATCACGGGCCAGGATCCGCGCGACCTCGAGGCGATGATCCTGGCGGAGCTCGAGCGCAACCCCGACTCCGACTACCTGCTGCTCACGAGCGGCCTCACCGCCTCGCAGTACGAGGCGGTGCGCGACCTGAACCTGCCCTACGTGTACCTGCGGCTCAACCCGCAGCGGGTCTACCCCGCGGGCTCCGCGGCCGGCAACCTCGTGGGCTTCATGGGGCAGAGCGAGCCGCTCGCCGGCGTCGAGCGCAGCGAGGACGCGTGCCTCTCGGCCGAGGACGGCGGTCGCACCTTCGACCGCTCCGCCGACGGCACCCCCATCCCCGGCTCGATGGTCACCGAGCCGGCCGTCGACGGCGGCACCGTGCAGCTCACGATCGACGCCGACCTGCAGTTCCAGGCGCAGCAGCTGACCGAGCAGTACACCGCGCAGCTCCGCGCCCGCAGCGGCACGACGATCGTCATGCGCACCGACGGCACGATCGCCGCGATCGCGGAGTCGGCGACCGTCGACCCCAACGACCCGACCGCCAGCGACCAGCGCGACCGCGGCTCGCGGGCCTTCACCGCCGCCTACGAGCCTGGCTCGATCTTCAAGACCTTCTCGTTCGCCGCGATGCTCGACCTCGGTCTCATCTCCCCGCGCGACGAGCTGAGCGTGCCGTGGACGTACACGGAGCCCGGCGTGCGCGTGCGCGACGCCCACTCGCACCCGGTCGAGCAGTGGACGGCCGCCGGCATCCTCGTGAACTCGTCGAACTCCGGCATGGTGCGGCTCGCCGAGGACATGGACCGCGCCGACTACCAGGACTACCTCGAGCGCTTCGGCTTCGGCGAGCAGACCGCGGTCGGCTTCGCCGGTGAGCAGGCCGTGCCGATGCGCCCCGCCGAGCGGTACGACCCGCAGACCCGGCTCAACGTGCTCTTCGGGCAGGGCATCGCCGCCACGCCCATCCAGGTGGCCTCCGGCTACCAGGCCCTCGCGAACGGCGGCGAGCACCTGCCCGCACGGCTCATCGCGAGCTGCACCGACGCCGACGGCACCGTCACGACGCCGGAGGTCGGTGGAGCCGAGCGGGTCGTGAGCGAGTCGACGGCCCGGCAGACGCTCGAGGTGCTCGAGCACGTCGTGACCGACTACGGCTACGACACCTTCCCGATCGAGGGCTACCGGATCGCCGCGAAGACGGGCACCGCGCAGATGGCGTACGAGGACGGATCGGGCTACGACCCGTCGCGGATGATGATCTCGGTCGCGGGCGTCTTCCCCGTCGACGACCCGCAGTTCGTGGTGCTCACGCTGTTCGACAGCCCGCAGACGATCCGCACCAGCGGCGGAGCCATCCCGGCCTTCCACGATATGGTGAACCTTCTGATCCGCCACTACGACATCCCCCCGAGCACCACCCCGGCGTCCGACTTGCCGCTCGAGTGGACGGCGGATCAGCCGTGACTGCCCGCGGCGCTGCCGATCGCAGCACCGCGGTGGATGAGAACGAGGAGAGGATGTCCGTGGCGGGCGTGACCCCGAGGATCCTGCGACCCGAGCACCCCGCGGCCCGGCCGATCACGGGGCTCGTCGACGCGTTCGAGCTGCCGGTGACGGCCGACCTCGACGGCATCGAGGTCACCGGCATCACGATCGATTCCTCCGACGTGCAGCCCGGCGACATCTTCGCGGCGCTGCCCGGCTCGAACCGGCACGGCGCGGAGTTCGCGGCCGGCGCGCTCGAGCGCGGCGCTGTGGCGATCGTCACCGATCCATCGGGCGCCGCGATGCTTGAGACGGATGCGCCGGTGATCGTCGTCGACGACCCCCGCAGCGCGCTCGGCGAGATCGCCGCGTGGGTCTACCGCTCCGCGGAGGAGCGGCCCAAGCTCTTCGGCATCACCGGCACGAACGGCAAGACCTCCACGGCGTTCATGCTCGAGGGCCTGCTCGCCGACCTCGGCTTCGTGACCGGCCTGTCGACCACGGCGGAGCGCCACGTCGGCGACCTCGTCGTCACGTCCAAGCTCACCACGCCGGAGGCGAGCGAGCTACACGCGCTGCTCGCGCGCATGCGCGAGGCAGGCGTGCGCGCCGCCGTGCTCGAGGTGAGCGCGCAGGCGCTCGAGCGCCACCGCGTCGACGGCGTCGTCTTCGACGTCGTCGCGTTCACGAACCTCAGCCACGACCACCTCGACGACTACGGGTCGATGGACGCGTACTTCGACGTCAAGCTCGACCTGTTCACCCCGGATCGCGCGCAGCGCGGCGTCGTCTGCGTCGACACCGACTGGGGCGTCCGGGTGGCTGAGCGCAGCCGAGTCCCCGTCACCACCGTGACGAGCGATCCGGAGCGCAGCGCCGACTGGCACGTCGACATCTGGGAGGAGACGGCCGTCTCCACGTCGTTCACGCTCACCGGCATCGACGGCGGCGCCATCGAGGTGCAGATCCCGTTCATCGGCCGCCACATGGCGGTCGACGCCGCGATCGCGATCCTCATGCTCGTCGAGGACGGGTTCGAGATCGAGGGCGTCGCCGAGGTCATCGACCGCGGCATGCGCGCGACCCTGCCGGGACGCGTCGAGCGCGTCTCGGGCGACGAGGGCCCGTCGGTCTTCGTCGACTACGGGCACAGCCCCGACGCCTTCGCGCAGACGCTGCAGGCGCTGCGACGCGTCACGGAGGGCAGGCTCGTGATGGTCTTCGGCGCCGACGGCGACCGCGACACGACGAAGCGCGCCGACATGGGCCGCATCGCCGCCGAGCTCGCCGACGTCGTGATCGTCACCGACTTCAACCCGCGCTCGGAGGACCCGGCGAGCATCCGCGCGCAGGTGCTCGAGGGCGCCCGCGCCGCCGCCGGCGGCAAGCCCGTCATCGAGTCGTCGCCCGAGGAGGCGGCCATCCGCGCCGCGATCAGCCTCGCCGGTCCGGGCGACACCGTGCTGTGGGCCGGCCCCGGCGACGCCGACTACCGCGACGTCGCCGGCCGTCGCGAGCCCTTCGTGGCGCGCGACGAGGCGAGGCTCGCCCTGCACGAGGCCGGCTGGGCCTGATGGGGAGCAGGCACTGATGCTCCGGCTGCGCGCGAGCGAGATCGCGACCGCCGTCGACGGCGTGCTCCACGGGGACGACGTCATCGTCACGGGGTCGGTGGAGACGGACTCCCGGCTGCTCACCGACGGCTCCGTCTTCTTCGCGATGCCGGGCGAGGTCACCGACGGCCACCGCTTCATCGATGCCGCGATCGCGGCCGGCGCCGTGCTCGTGGTCGCGGAGCGACCGCTCGAGCAGGACGTGCCGCACGTGGTGGTGCCCGACGGCGTCGTCGCGCTCGGCGCGCTCGCGGCCGACGTCATCCGCCGCGTCCGCGAGGCGGGCGAGCTCACCGTCATCGGCGTGACGGGCTCGAACGGCAAGACCACGACGAAGAACATGCTGCAGGCGATCCTCGAGCAGCACGGCCCCACCGTGAGCCCCGTGAAGTCGTTCAACAACGAGGTCGGCGCACCGATGACGATGCTGCGCATCGACGAGTCGACCCGCTACCTGGTGCTCGAGATGGGCGCGAGCGTCGAGGGCGATATCGCCCGCCTGACGGCCATGGCGCATCCCGACCTGGGCGTCGTGCTCAAGGTCGGGCTCGCGCACGCCGGCGAGTTCGGCGGCGTCGAGGCGACCACGCGCGCGAAGACCGAGATGGTGCGCGACCTCACCGCGGGCCAGGTGGCGGTGCTCAACCGCGACGACGAGCGGGTGCGCGGCATGGCCGACGCGACGGCGGCGCGCATCGCCTGGTTCGGCACCGACGAGGGCACCGCCGACGAGCCCGTCGCGCTGCGCGCGAGCGACATCGACTCGACGCTCGAGGGCACCGTCGCCACCATCCACCGCGGCGAGGAGTCCTGGCCGCTGCGACTGCGGATCCTGGGCGAGCACCACGTCATGAACGCGCTCGCGGCGCTCACCGTCGCCGACGCGCTCGGGCTCGACCTCGCGCAGGCGATCGAGGCGCTCAGCACGATGCCGCGCGCCGAGCGAGGTCGCATGGAGCTGCTCGAGCCCGGCGGCGGCATCACCGTCATCAACGACGCGTACAACGCGAGCCCCGACTCGACCGCGGCTGCGCTGCGCTCGCTCGCCCACATGACCCGCCAGGCGGGGCGCCGCTCGATCGCCGTGCTCGGCGAGATGGCGGAGCTCGGCCCGCACGCGGTCGAGGAGCACGATCGGCTCGGCCGGCTCGCGGTGCGCGTGCGCATCGACCGGCTCGTCGTGGTCGGCGAGGGCGCGAAGGCCATCCACGACGCGGCGGAGCTCGAGTCGTCGTTCGGCCAGGAGACCACCTGGGTGGCCACGGCCGACGAGGCGGAGGCGCTGCTGCGCCGCGAGCTCGTCGACGGCGACGTCGTGCTCTTCAAGTCCTCCAACGTGTCGGGCCTGCTGCCCCTCGCAGACCGGATCGGCGGCGCCTGATGCTCGTGCTCATCGCCTCCGCGGGGATCGCCCTGCTCGTCTCGCTGCTCGCGACGCCGCTGTTCATCCGCGGCTTCGCGCGCATCGGCTGGGGCCAGTTCATCCGCGACGACGGCCCGCAGTCGCATCACACGAAGCGCGGCACGCCCACCATGGGCGGGCTCATCTTCATCGTCGCGATCCTCGCCGGCTACTTCGGCGGGAAGCTGCTCGGGCAGGACCCGCCGACGCTGCCGGCGCTGCTCGTGCTGCTCCTCATCGTGGGGATGGGCGCCGTCGGCTTCCTCGACGACTTCCTCAAGGTCTCGAACCAGCGCTCGCTCGGCCTCGGCGGCTGGGCGAAGGTGGCGGGCCAGGTCGTCGTCTCCGTGGCCTTCGGCGTGCTCGCGATCACCGTGCCCGTGGGGCCGGGG
Organism: Actinomycetota bacterium; assembly: GCA_051751085.1. Lineage (GTDB taxonomy): Bacteria > Actinomycetota > Actinomycetes > Actinomycetales > Microbacteriaceae > Agrococcus. Next base: position 128,116 of record JBNJKM010000007.1, read on the forward strand.
GGCCCGCCGGTCGTCGACCCCGTCATCTCCGGCGTGCGCGACATCCCGTGGCTCGACCTCGCGCCGTGGGGCGCGGCCGGCGCCATCCTCTTCGTGCTCTGGATCACGATCATCAACGTCTCGGCGGCGAACGCCGTCAACGTCACCGACGGCCTCGACGGCCTCGCGACCGGCGCGATGATCCTCTCGATGATCGGCTACGCCTTCATCGCGTTCTGGCAGTTCAACCAGTCGTGCTTCTCGCCCGGCGCCGCCGAGGAGAACCTCTACCGGTGCTACGACGTCGTGCAGCCGCTCGACTCGGCGACGCTCGCCGCCACGATCGCCGCTGCGCTCATCGGCTTCCTGTGGTGGAACACGAGCCCGGCGCAGGTCTTCATGGGCGACGTCGGCTCGCTCGCGCTCGGCGGCGCGCTCGCGGGCCTCGCCGTCATGACCGACACGCACCTGCTGCTGCTGCTCATGGCCGGCCTGCCCATCATCACGACCGGGTCGGTCATCCTGCAGCGCGCCTACTTCAAGGTCTCCGGCGGCAAGCGCATCTTCCTCATGAGCCCGCTCCACCACCACTTCGAGCTCAAGGGCTGGGCCGAGATCACGGTCGTCGTGCGCTTCTGGATCATCGCCGGCCTCTGCGTCGCGGCGGGCGTCGCGCTCTTCTACTTCGAGTGGGCGATCACCACCGCATGAGCCGCCTCGACGACCTCACCTCCTGGCACGCCGACTGGCGCGGGCTGCGCGTCGCCGTGCTCGGCGTCGGCGTGACCGGCTTCGCGGCCGTCGACACGCTCGTCGAGCTCGGTGCGACGGTCACGGCCGTCGCCGAGCGCGTCGACGACGAGCGCCGCACGATCCTCGGCGTGCTCGGCGTGCCGATCGCCCTCGCGGGTCGCGATGCGGTGCCCGACGCCCTCGCCGTGGCCGAGCTCGTCGTCGCCTCGCCGGGCCTGCGCCCCGACCACCCGTGGCTCGTCGCCGCCGGAGCGCGCGGCATCCCGGTCTGGGGCGACATCGAGCTCGCGTGGCGGGTGCGCGACAAGGTGCGCGCGGCCGAGTGGATCCTCGTCACCGGCACGAACGGCAAGACCACCACGACCCAGCTCACGGCCCACATGCTGCGCGAGGCGGGCTTCCGCGTCGCGCCGGTCGGCAACATCGGCACGCCGGTGCTCGACGCCGTGCGCGACCCCGAGGGCTTCGACGTGCTCGTCGTGGAGCTCTCGAGCTTCCAGCTGCACACGATGGCGAGCGACGGCCCCGGCGCGCTGTGGCCGCACTCCGCTGCGTGCCTCAACATCGACGACGACCACCTCGACTGGCACGGATCGGCGGATGCGTACCGTGCGGCGAAGGCGAAGGTGTACCGGAACGCGCGCGTCGCCGCCGTCTACGGCATCGACGACCCCGCGACGCAGCGGATGGTCGAGGAGGCCGAGGTGGTCGAGGGCTGCCGTGCCATCGGCTTCGGCCTCGGCGTGCCCGGCCCCAGCGACCTCGGCCTCGTCGACGGCATCCTGGTCGATCGCGCGTTCCTCGACGAGCGACGCAGCCAGGCGCTCGAGCTCGCCGCCCTGGACGACCTCGAGCCCGCGGGCCTCCGATCGCCGCACATGGCGCGCAACGTGCTCGCCGCAGCGGCCCTCGCCCGCGGCTTCGGCGCGGATCCCGTGCACGTGCGCGACGCGATCCGATCGTTCCGGCTCGACCGCCACCGCACCGAGCTCATCGCCGAGATCGACGGCGTGCGCTGGATCGACGACTCGAAGGCGACCAACCCGCACGCGGCCGAGGGCTCGCTGAGCGCCTTCGACCGCGTCGTGTGGATCGTCGGCGGGCTGTTCAAGGGCGCGGACGTCGCCCCGCTCGTCGAGCGGCACGCGCGCCGGATCGTCGCCGTCGTGGCGATCGGCGTCGACCGGGCGCCGGTGCGCGAGGCGTTCGCGCGACACGCGCCGGGCATCCCGCTCGTCGAGGTCGAGACGGCGGAGACTGGAGCCGTGATGCGACTGGCCGTCGAGGCCGCCGCGTCGCACGCCGCGCCCGGCGTGACGGTCCTGCTGGCGCCGGCGGCCGCATCCATGGACCAGTTCGAGGACTACGCAGCCCGAGGCGACCGCTTCGCCGAGGCCGTGCGGGCCCAGAGAGATCGAACCGAGCGAGATCGTGAAGGGGGAGCCGATGGCGACGACGACGGCTCCCGCCTCGAGCGCTGAGGGCGGCCGCACCGAGCGGATGGGTCGGCGCGCGCTCGTGCGCGTGCGCGTGCGATCGATGTTCGGGGCGCCGACGCTCAACGCGGCACTGCTGCTCGGCACGACGCTGTTCCTCGTCGCGTTCGGCCTCATCATGGTGCTCTCGTCCTCCTCGGTCGAGAGCTACGTCGCGAACGCCTCGTTCTTCACGGACTTCGCCAAGCAGGTGGCCTTCGCGGCCGTCGGCGTGGTGGTCATGCTCTTCGCCGCTCGCATGCCCGCCACGCTCTGGCAGCGCCTCGCGTGGTCCGCGATCGTGCTCGGCATCGTGCTCCAGATGCTCGTCTTCACGCCGATCGGCTTCGGCGCCGGCGGCAACCGCAACTGGATCGGGTTCGGGGGCGTCTCCATGCAGCCCTCCGAGCTCGTGAAGGTCGCGCTCTGCGTGTGGCTCGCCATGATCATGACGCGCAAGCAGAAGCGGATCGACAGCTTCTGGCAGGCCTGGATCCCGGCGGCTCCCGTCGCGGGCCTCTCGATCGGCCTCGTGCTGCTCGGCAGCGACCTCGGCACCGTGGTCATCATGGTGATGCTGTCGTTCGGCGCGCTCTGGTTCGCGGGCGTCAAGTGGTGGCACCTGCTGCTGCCCGTCGCCGGTCTCGCGCTGCTGACCGTGCCCGTGGTGCTCGCGAGCCCGTCGCGTGTGCGGCGCATCACGGCGTTCGTCGACGGCTGCACCGACGCCGACTACTACTCGGGATGCTGGCAGCAGCTGCACGGCACGTGGGCGCTCTCCGCCGGTGGCCTGTTCGGCGTCGGGCTCGGCAACTCGCGCGCGAAGTGGTCGTGGCTGCCGGCGGCCGACAACGACTACATCTTCGCCATCATCGGCGAGGAGCTGGGCCTGCTCGGCGGCGCCGTCGTGCTCGCCCTCTTCGCCCTGCTCGCCTGGACGATGCTGCGCATCGTGCGCCAGGCCAAGCTGCAGATGACGCGCGTCGTCACGGGGGCCGCGACGGTGTGGCTCGTCGGCCAGGCGATCGTCAACATCGGCGTCGTGCTGGGCCTCCTGCCGGTGCTCGGCGTGCCGCTGCCCTTCATCTCCTCCGGCGGATCGCAGCTCATCGCGGCGCTGCTCGTGGTCGGGATCGTGCTCTCGCTCGAACGGGTCGACAACCCGCGCTACCGCGGCGAGCTGTCCGCGGCGAGGGCGTGATGCGCGCCCTGCTGGCCGGCGGCGGCACCGCCGGCCACGTGAACCCCCTGCTCGCGACCGCCCAGCGGCTGCGCGAGCGCCACCCCGACGCGGAGCTCGTCGTGCTCGGCACGCGCGAGGGCCTCGAGCGCGAGCTCGTGCCGCGCGCCGGGCTCGAGCTCCTCACGATCGAGAAGCTGCCCTTCCCACGGCGCCCCGACGTGGCGGCGCTGCGCTTCCCCGCGCGGTGGCGGCGCGCGGTGCGCGAGGCCCGCGCGATCATCCGCGACCGCCGCATCGACGTCGTGGTCGGCTTCGGCGGCTATGCGGCCGCTCCCGCCTACCGTGCCGCCAGGCTCGAGCGCGTGCCGATCGTCATCCACGAGGCGAACGCGAAGCCCGGCATGGCGAACCTGCTCGGCGCCCGCTGGACCACGTTCGTCGGGCTCTCCTATCGCGCCACCAAGCTGCGCGGCGAGCTCGTCGGGATGCCGCTGCGGCCGGAGATCACCGGCCTCGACCGAGCGGGAGGCCGCGACGCCGCGTGCGCCGAGCTCGGGCTCGACCCGGCGAGGCCCACGCTGCTCGTCACGGGCGGCTCGCAGGGCGCGCGCTCCATCAACCGCGCGATCGTCGCCGCGGCCGACGACATCGTGGCGGCCGGCTGGCAGATCCTGCACCTCTCCGGGGGTCGGCAGACCGACTTCCAGCCCGCGTCGGTGGAGCACTACGTGGCGATCGAGTACCTCGATCGCATGCACCTCGCGCTCGCGGCAGCCGACCTCGTCGTCTGCCGCGCCGGCAGCCTGACGGTCTCGGAGCTCATGGCGGTCGGCCTGCCCGCGGTCTACGTGCCGCTGCCCTACGGCAACGGCGAGCAGGGGCTCAACGCCGCCGACCAGGTTTCCGCTGGTGGCGCACTGCTCGTCGACGACGCCGATTTCACGGCAGAATGGGTGCGCGCTCGGCTCGTGCCGCTGCTGCGGGACGCCGACGCCATCGCCGAGATGGCCTCCGCCAGTGCGGGTGCGGGCGCGACGGACGGCAGCGACCGGATGAGCGATCTCATCGAACGGGCCGCGGCCACGAGGAGGCAGTCGTGATCGAACCCGATCTCACCCAGCGGATCCCGGAGACGATCGAGCGGGTCCACTTCATCGGCATCGGCGGCTCCGGCATGTCCGGCATCGCCCACATGATGCTCGACGCCGGCATGCGGGTCTCCGGCTCCGACCGCTCCGGCTCGGCGACCGTCGACCGGCTCGTCGAGCGGGGCGCGCGCGTGGGCATCGGCCACGACGCCGCGCACCTCGATGCCGACGCCGACGCGGTCGTCGTGACGAGCGCCCTCTGGCCCGACAACCCGGAGCTCGTCGCGGCGCGCGAGCTCGGCATCCCCGTGCTGCACCGGTCGCAGGCGCTCCACGTGCTCGCGCGCGGCAAGCGCGTCGTCGCGGTCGCCGGCGCGCACGGCAAGACCACCACGACGGGCATGCTCGTCGTCGGCCTGCACGGGCTCGGCATCGACGCCGGCTTCGTCAACGGCGGCGTCATCGCAGGCATCGACGCGTCGAGCGGCCACGGCACCTCCGACGTCTTCGTGCTCGAGGCCGACGAGTCGGACGGCTCCTTCCTGCTCTACGACGTCGCCGTCGCGCTCATCACGAACGTCGACACCGACCACCTCGACCACTACGGCACGGCAGCGGCCTTCGACGCGGCGTTCGCCGAGTTCGCCGACCGGGCGAGCCAGGCCGTCGTCATCTCGGCGGACGACCCCGGCGCCCAGCGGGTCCGCGCGCTCATGCGCCACGAGCACGTCGTCACGTTCGGCGAGGCCGAGGATGCCGACGTGCGCATCGTCGACATCCGGGTCGGCGACGTCGCCTCCTGCACCGTCGAGGTCGCGGGGGAGCGGATCGAGCTCGAGGCCGGCGTGCCCGGCCGCCACAACGCCGTGAACGCGGCCGGCGCCCTCGCGACCCTCGTCGCGATGGGCATCGCCCCCGCCGACGCGGCGCACGCGCTCGCCGCCTTCCGCGGCACCGGCCGCCGGTTCGAGCTGCACGGCGAGCGACGCGGCGTGCGCGTCTTCGACGACTACGCGCACCACCCGGCGGAGGTCGACGCCGCCCTCACCGCCGCGCGCACGGTGATCGGCGACGGGCGGATCATCGCGATCCACCAGCCGCACCTCTACACCCGCACGCGCGACATGGCCGGAGAGTTCGCGGCCGTCTACGAGCGCGTCGCCGACCACACGGTCGTGCTCGACGTGTACGGCGCGCGCGAGGACCCCATCCCGGGCGTCACGGGCGCGCTCGTGGCGGAGCGGTTCGAGGATCCGAGCGACGTCGACTTCCTGCCCGACTGGCAGCAGGCCGCCGAGCGCGCGGCGGCGATCGCGCGCGAGGGCGACATCATCGTCACGCTCTCGTGCGGCGACGTGTACCGGATCATCCCGCAGGTGCTGTCGGCCCTCGAGGTGGGCGATCGCGCGTGAGGCGACCCGACGGGTTCGACCATCGGCCCGACGAGGGTCAGGAGGAGCGCACGGTCGACGCGGCAGCACCGCGCCCGTGGCGCCGCCGCGCCGACGCCGCGCTCGGGTCGACGCCGGACGCATCCGCCGACGCCGGGCGCCCGGTCGAGGCCGCTGACGGCGACGAGCAGGCCGAGCCCGCGGAGCCGCCTCGGCGGCGCTGGGCGCTGAGCGCCTACGAGGGCCTCGAGGACGACGCGCCGCAGCCGACGGCCGAGCCCGTGCCCGAGCGCGGCTCGCACGCGCAGCGCGTCGACAGGGAGTGGCGGGCCGCGGAGAAGGACCGGCGCGCCGAGGAGCGCGAGCAGGCGCGCGAGGCGAAGCGGGCGGCGGCGCAGGCGCGTCGCGCGCGCATCCGCAGCGAGCGCGCGGAGGTGCGGCGCTTCACGGCGGGCCGGCGGCGGCAGCTGCGCGCCGGGCTCCTCACCGCCGGCGGGCTCGTGCTCGCGCTGCTGCTGCTCGTCGGGCTCGTGTGGTCGCCGCTCATGGCGGTGCGCGAGGTGCGCGTCGCGGGCGCCGACCGGCTCGATCCGGCGGCGGTGCAGGCCGCGCTCGGCAGCCACGTCGGCGAGCCGATCGCGACCGTGACCGAGGCGGGCGTCGCCGCGCAGCTGCAGGCGATCCCGCAGATCGAGTCGTTCCGGCTCGACGTCGTGCCGCCGTCGACGATGATCGTGCACATCGTCGAGCGCCGCCCGGTGGCGATCGTGCCCGGCGATGGCGGCGAGCGCGTGATCGATGCCGCCGGGGTCGAGCTGGGCGGCGTCGACGCGGCATCAGGATCGCTCCCGCGGCTCGTCGGGGTCGAGCCGGGCAGCCCGGAGTTCGAGGCCGTCGCGACGGTGCTCGTCTCGGTGCCCACCGAGGTGCTCTCCACGACGCAGTCCATCGAGGCGCCCACGGCATCCGACATCCGGCTCACGCTCGCGAGCGGCCAGGTCGTGCAGTGGGGCGGCGCGGAGGAGAGCGTGCTCAAGGCCGACGTGGTGGCGGCGCTCATCGCGACGCAGGACCCGGAGGTCGCGCGCGTGCTCGACGTGCGGGCTCCCGACCACCCCGTCGTGCGCGGCTCCTGAGCAGCCGAACCTGACGAATCTTTTTCTTGGGTGGCGCGGTCGCGACACACCGAGTCGCTCCCGCTCGCATGGCACGGGCGCCCGTAGCGTCGGACTCGTCAGCATGAAGTGAGGAATTCTCTAAACTTCAACTAGAGGTTGAGAGTTCGATCGAGGGGCCGGAACCGTGACTTCCAACAACAACTACCTCGCCGTCATCAAGGTGGTCGGCGTGGGCGGCGGCGGCGTGAACGCCGTGAACCGCATGATCGATCTCGGCCTGCGAGGGGTCGAGTTCATCGCCATCAACACCGATGCGCAGGCGCTGCTGCTCAGCGACGCCGACGTCAAGCTCGACGTCGGCCGCGAGCTCACCAAGGGCCTCGGCGCAGGCGCCGACCCCGAGGTCGGCCGCCGGGCAGCAGAGGACCACGCGGAGGAGATCGAGGAGGCGCTCGCGGGCGCCGACATGGTCTTCGTGACCGCGGGCGAGGGCGGCGGCACCGGCACCGGTGGCGCTCCCGTCGTGGCGCGCATCGCGAAGAGCCTGGGTGCGCTCACCGTCGGCGTGGTGACGAAGCCGTTCTCGTTCGAGGGCAACCGCCGTCGGCAGCAGGCCGAGACCGGCGTCGAGGCGCTCAAGAACGAGGTCGACACGCTCATCGTCGTGCCGAACGACCGCCTGCTCGAGATCAGCGACATGGGCATCTCGATGGTCGAGGCCTTCGAGACCGCCGACCAGGTGCTGCTCGCGGGCGTGCAGGGCATCACCGACCTGATCACGACGCCGGGCCTCATCAACGTCGACTTCGCCGATGTGAAGAGCGTCATGCAGGGCGCGGGCAGCGCCCTCATGGGCATCGGCTCGTCGCGCGGCGCCGACCGCGCCATCAAGGCCGCGGAGCTCGCCGTGGCGAGCCCGCTGCTCGAGGCGAAGATCGACGGCGCGCACGGCGTGCTGCTGTCGATCCAGGCGGGCAGCAACCTCGGCATCCACGAGACCTACGACGCGGCGAAGCTCGTGCAGGAGGCCGTGCACCCGGAGGCGAACATCATCTTCGGCACGGTGATCGACGACACCCTCGGCGACGAGGTGCGCGTGACGGTCATCGCCGCCGGCTTCGACGGCCCCGGCCCGGTGGCGAAGGAGGACGACTCCGTCATCCGCACCGCGGCGCGCTCCGAGATGGGCCTGCGCCCGTCGGCCGCCGCCGCCGAGCCCGAGGTCGACCGCCGCCCGGTGTCGACGCACGCGGTGCCGACGCCGCCGGTCGCCGACCACCTCACCGGTCCCGTGCAGCCGCTCACGCAGGTGGACGAGGAGGAGGACGAGTTCCTCCCCGACTTCCTGCGCTGAGCGACGTGACCGACGCCCCCGCCGCGCGCCTGGCCGCGTTCCTCGAGGATCTCGAGGACGCGCGCCGGGCGCGCGGCGTCACGCTCATCGTCGTCACGAAGTGGCACCCTGCGGCGCTCGTCCGCGACCTCGCAGAGGCGGGGCAGCGGCACTTCGGCGAGAGCAGGCACCCGGAGTCGCGCGACAAGGCGGCGGCGCTCGCCGACCTCGACCTGACGTGGCACTTCGTCGGCCAGCTGCAGCGCAACAAGGCGCGCCAGGTGGCGCGCTACGCGGACGTGCTGCACTCCATCGACTCGCCGGACCTCGTCGACGCGCTCGAGGGCGGCGAGGACGAGCGACCCGTGCGCGACGCCCTCGTGCAGGTGAACCTCACCGACGACCCCTCCCGAGGCGGCGTCGCCCCGGCAGCGCTCGACGCGCTCGCCGAGCGCGTCGCGGCATCGCCGGCCCTGCGCCTGCGCGGCGTGATGGCCGTGGCGCCGCTGGGCGAGGAGCCCGGCCGTGCCTTCGAGCGACTCGCGCGCCACGCCGATCGCGTGCGCGCCATCGAACCCGACGCCGACTGGATCTCCGCGGGCATGAGCGCCGACTGGCGCGAGGCCCTGGAGCACGGCGCGACACACCTGCGAATCGGCACGGCAATCACGGGCAACCGCCCGGCCGCCGGATAGCGTGAACCCAGCCACGAGGAGGATCCCATGAGCAATGCACTGAAGAAGGCTGCGATCTACTTCGGCTTCGCCGAAGAGGACGAGCTGACACAGGAGGTCCGCCCTGTCGAGCGGACCGAAGAGCAGAACCGGCACGACCGTGCCCCACAGCCGCGAGAGCGGGTCGAGGAGCCGCGCCGCGCGCCCGTCACCACGCTCCGCCCGGCTCAGAAGGTGAGCGACATGAGCGAGATCCTGACGGTGCACCCGCGCCAGTACAAGGACGCCAAGCCGATCGCGGAGGCGTTCCGCGACGGGACCCCTGTGATCATCAACCTCTCGCAGATGACCGACAGCGACGCGCGTCGCCTGATCGACTTCTCCGCGGGCCTCACCCAGGGCCTCGAGGGTCGCATCGAGCGCGTGACGACCAAGGTCTACCTCCTGACGCCCGAGCACATCGCCGTCTCCGGCGGCCGCTCGGTCGACGAGGACACGGACGCGGCCGTCTTCGCCCACTGACGGCTGAGCTGCCGTCCGTGCCGACACCCCTCCCTTCGATACCGTGACGATCGTGTCGGTCCTCGCGTGGATCCTCTACACCGCCGCGAACCTCGTGCTCTACGTCCTCTGGGCGCGGATCATCCTCGACCTCGTGCGGCAGCTGCGGCGCGACTGGAAGCCTGCGGGCTTCTGGCTCGTGCTGTCGGTGTGGCTGCTCCGCGTGACCGATCCTCCGCTGCGCTTCGTGCGCCGCTTCATCAAGCCCGTGCGCATCGGCGGGGCCATGCTCGACCTCGCCATGCTCGTGCTCATGCTCGCGCTCATCCTGCTCATCGCGATCATCAGCCCGTTCCGATTCGTGTGACGCAGGGCCTCCCGCGCCCTCGGGCTAGGATCGAACACGCCCCTCTGCGACGGGTACAGTGAATCTGCGCTGCAGGCCCGATCGGGGCGGCAGCCGAGCAAGAAAGGCACGCCATGGCTCTGACTCCTGACGACGTCGTCCACAAGCGCTTCGAGACGACGCGCTTCCGCGACGGCTACGACCAGGACGAGGTCGATGACTTCCTCGACGAGGTGGTGACGGAGCTCCGTCGACTCACCGAGGAGAACGACGCGCTGCGCGCCGAGAACGAGCAGCTGAAGCAGGGCGGCGCCGTTGCGGCGCCCGTCGCGGAGAGCCAGCCCGTCGCCGAGAGCCAGCCGGTCGCCGAGAGCCAGCCCGTCGACACCGCGGAGCTCGACAGCCTCCGCTCCGAGAACGAGCAGCTCAAGCAGCAGCTCGCCGACGCCGAGGCCCGTCAGGTCGAGGCCGCGGCCGCCGCCGAGGAGCAGCAGCCCCAGGCCGAGGCGGCTCCCGCCGAGGCGGCCCCCGCCGAGGCTCCGGCCTCCGCGGGCAACGAGGCGAACGGCCTCATCGCCCTCGCGACGCGCCTCCACGACGAGCACGTCGCCGCCGGCGAGGCCCGCCGCGACGAGCTCATCGCCGCCGCCGAGGCGGCCGCGCAGCAGATCGAGGACGACGCCGAGCAGCGCAAGACGGTGCTCGAGCAGGAGTACGACGACAAGAAGGCGAAGCTCGAGCAGCAGAAGGTCAGCCTCGAGCAGAAGATCGACGAGCTCAAGAGCTTCGAGCGCGACTACCGCCTCAAGCTGCGCGGCTACATCGAGAGCCAGCTGCGCGACCTCGACCGCTCGTCCTCGCTCGCCTTCGGCGGCCAGGGCGGCGCTTGAGCCCGCTTCGGGTGACTGACGACGACAGCACGGCGGTCCCGAGGTCGACCTGGCGGATGCTGGGGCTCGTCCTCGGGACCGCCGCCGTCGTCTGGGTCGCGGACCTGCTCTCGAAGGAGTGGGTGCTCGCGCAGATGGCGGAGGGCGAGCAGCGTCCCGTGCTCGGGGAGCTGCTCCAGTGGCACTTCGTGCGCAATCCCGGCGCGGCGTTCTCCTTCGCCGCGGGCTCCACCTGGATCTTCACGATCCTCGCCGCCGCCGTCGTCGTCTTCATCGTCACCCAGCTGCGCAGCATCCGCTCGCGCCTGTGGGCGGTCGCCTTCGGCGGGCTGCTGGGCGGCACGCTCGGCAACCTCACCGACCGGCTCACCCGCGAGCCGGGCTTCTTCGTCGGCCACGTCATCGACTTCATCCAGGTGTGGGGCTTCCCGGCGATCTTCAACATCGCCGACATCTTCATCGTCTCGTCGATGATCGGCGTCGTCCTGCTCGTGCTGCTGAACATCGGGCTCGACGGCGTGCGCCGCACCGATGAGCCGACCCGCACCGTCGACGCCGACCGCGACGCGACGCAGCCCCTCGACCCGGAGGACCGCCCCTGATGGAGAGCCGCTTCCTGCAGGTGCCCCCCGGCCTCGACGGCACGCGCGCCGACGCCGGGCTCGCGAAGCTGCTCGGGCTCTCGCGCACCGCCGTCGTGACGATGCTCGACGACGGCGGGGCCGTCCAGGACGGCACGGTGCTCGGCAAGTCCGACCGGCTGCGCGCCGACGCCTGGCTCGACCTGAGCTGGCGCCCGCGCGAGGAGCCGCGCCTCGTCCCGACGCCCGTGCCGGACCTCGGCATCGTGCACGACGACGACGACATCGTCGTGGTCGACAAGCCTGCTGGCGTCGCCGCGCACCCGAGCGTCGGCTGGCAGGGCGCCACGGTCGTCGGCGCGCTCGCGGCCGCGGGCTTCCAGGTCGCCACCTCGGGGGCCGCCGAGCGGCAGGGCGTCGTGCACCGGCTCGACGCCGGCACGAGCGGGCTCATGGTCGTCGCGAAGAGCGAGCGGGCGTACACGTCGCTCAAGGCCGCCTTCCACGACCGCGAGGTCGAGAAGATCTACCACGCGGCGGTGCAGGGCCACCCCGATCCGTTCGTCGGCACGATCGACGCGCCGATCGGCAGGCACCCCAGCAGCGAGTGGCGGTTCGCGGTCGTCTCGAGCGGCAAGCACGCCGTCACCCACTACGAGACGCTCGAGGCCCACCGCGGCGGCAGCCTGCTCGAGATCGAGCTCGAGACGGGGCGCACCCACCAGATCCGCGTGCACATGGCCGCCCGCCGGCATCCGTGCCTGGGCGACACCATGTACGGCGCCGACCCCACCGTCGCGGCGAGGCTCGGCCTCACCCGGCAGTGGCTGCACGCCATGCGCCTCGGCTTCCGCCACCCCGGCACGGGGGAGCGCGTGACCTTCGAGTCGGCCTACCCCGCCGACCTCGCGGCGGCGCTCGAGCTGCTGCGCGACGCGTAGGCCCAGAGGTCCCGACCGGCCCGGTCGCGCCAGCGCGGTCGGATGCGGTGCACGCACGCGACCCGGAACCGCGCCGCCGCGCGCCACACGGCCAGTCGGTCGGCCGTGACCCCGAGCTCGGCGGCGGCGCGCGCGATCGCGTGCTCGGCGACCGCGGCGCGCGCGCGCGACCACCCGCCCTGCGCGACCGCGAGGTCGACGTGCGCCGAGAGGTTGCCGAGGTCGAGCGCCGGGTCGGCGAGCGCGCTCGTGTCGAGGTCGAGCACGCCGATGCCCTCGTCGCGGCTCCAGAGGAGCTGCGTGTCGTGGAGGTCGCGGTGCGCGAGCACGGGCGCCACGGGCGGCAGCGCCGCGAGCTCGGCGGCGAGCGCCGCAGCGGTCGCACGCAGGCGCTCGGCCAGGCAGCCGGTCTCGAAGTCGCCCACCCTGGCGGCCCAGTCCGCCATCACGCGAGCCTCGTCGGCGGCGTCGTGGGTCGGGAGTCCGGCATCCGGGCTCACGACGACATCCGGCCAGTGGTGCGCCCACGCCCGCCACAGCTCACCCCACGCCGCCTCGTCGAGGTGCGGGTCGGCGCCCAGCTCGGCCACCGTGCGCCCGCCGATCGGCGTGAAGCGCACCACCTCGGTCGGTGGGAACGCGTGCGCCCCGACCTCCGGCACGCGGAAGCGGCGTCCGAAGGCCGCGCCGCGCGCGTGCGCGTCGAGCACCCGCCCAGCGCGACCGCGCGCGACGACCTTGGCGAAGCCGCTGCCGTCGTCGAGCCGGACCACCGCGCGCCTGCCCGGTCGGTGGGCGACGACCGTGCCGACCCTCGCGATCGCGCCGAGCGCGGCCAGCCCCGCGTCGTCGTCGGGCGCGAGCAGCTCGACGCCGCCCTGCTCGCTCCAGTGCCCGCCGCGCACGCGGCCGCGCGAGCGCGCCTCGAGCGGGATGCGCGGGTCGTCCCCGCGCGGCGGCCAGGCGCGCTCGACCGTCCACGCGTCGCCGTCGAGCTCGACGTGGAGGGGCACCCCGAACCGGCGTGTCACGGCAGCGCCTCCTCGGCGCGCGAGAGCGCGAGCTCGACGGCCGTCGGCCACTCGGAGGCGCCGGTGCGGAACGGGTCGATCGCGCGCTGCAGGAGCGAGAGCGACGTCCAGGCGTCGAGCGCATCGACGTCGATGCGGCCGCCCGCCTCGAGGTAGCCCTCCGCGCCGGAGGCCGAGCCACCGCTCGCGAGCGCCGAGCCCAGGTCGCGCTCCGCCGGCGCCATCGCCGCTCGGTCGAAGTCGATGAACCGGATCTCGCCGCCGTCGGCGAGCACCTGGTCGGGCGACCAGTCGCCGTGCACGAGCACCTCCGGCCTTCCCGGCCCGACGGCGCGGCGCAGCCGCGCCGCGAGCGCAGCGGCGCGCCCGGCGAGTCCCGGCAGCACGGCGCCGATCGCGCGCGCCGCCGCGTCTGCCTCGCGTGCCGCGTCGACGGACGGCAGCGGGGGGAGCGAGGCCGCGGGCATGCGGTGCACGCGGGCGATGGCGGCCCCCGCGAGCCGCTCGAGCGCCGAGTCGGGCGCATGCGCGAGGTCGGAGGTGCCCCACCACGGCGTGACCGTGACGCCGGGCCGGAGGGACGAGGGCGCGAGGACGGCCGCGCCGGCCGCGGCCAGCCGTCGCGCGACCTCGTCGCCCCGATCGCTCGGGTGCGCCGCGAGCTTGATCGCGCTGCCCCGACCGCGCAGGACGAGCCGGCGATGCGGGTTGTAGCGCAGCACCGCCGCACCCTCGAGCAGCGCAGGGGCGGCCCGCCGCGCCCGCGCGAGGACCCGCGCCAGCAGCCGATCGGCCGCGACGGGCCCCGTGAGGGTGCGCGGCGAGAGCCACGTGACCTCCGCGCCGACCCGTGCCGCGCGGCCCACGCCCTTCGCGAGCTTCGCGCCGTCCGCGTACGTGGCGATCCAGTGGCTCCCGCCCTCCGGGTCGCGCACGGCGACGACGGCGCTCGACCCGGGCTTGTAGCGCACGCGCTGCACGACGGGCGCGAACCCCAGCTCCGCCTCGAGCGCGTGCGCGTCGAGCACGAGCGCGAGGTCGGGCAGCGCGCGGTCGCGCCCCCGCAGCGACTCGACCGCCTCGCGCGCCGAGGGCGAGCCGCGCCTCACGCTGCGTCCCCTGGCATCGCCGTGCGCATCCAGCGGGCGACCTGCGAGTCGGATCGCGCCAGCAGCGCGTCGGGGGAGCCGTCCTCGACGATCCGCCCGTCATCGACCCACAGGATGCGGTCGGCCATGCGGATCGCGCTCGGGTCGTGCGTGACGGCGATCGTCGTGCGGCCGGCCGTGAGGCTCTCGATCGATGCGGCGACGCTCGCCTTCGAGGCGGGGTCGAGTCCCGTCGTCGCCTCGTCGAGCACCACGACGGGCGCGTCGCGCAGGAGCGCCCTCGCGATGGCGATGCGCTGCCGCTGACCGCCCGAGAGCGTGTCGCCGCGGCCGCCGAGCACCGTGTCGTAGCCGTCCGGGAGCGCGCGCACGAAGTCGTGCGCGAGGGCGCGTCGGGCGGCGAGCTCGACCTCGGCGTCCGTCGCGTCGGCGCGGCCGACGCGGATGTTCTCGCGCACGCTGTCCGCGAAGAGGATCGAGTCCTGCAGCACGACGGCGACGTTCGCCCGCAGGCTCTCGAGCGTGACGTCGCGCAGGTCGATGCCGTCGATCGTGATGGAGCCCTGCGAGGGGTCCGCGACGCGCGTCAGCAGCCCCGCGAGCGTCGACTTGCCGGCGCCGGAGGGTCCCAGCACGCACACCGAGGTGCCCGCGGGGATGTCCAGGTCGAGGTCGCGGAAGAGCGGTCGCCCGTGGCCGTCGCGCACCGTGACGCCCGAGAACGCGAGCGCTCCGCGCACCGCCCGCAGCGGCCGCGCGCTCGGGGAGTCGACGATCTCGGCGCGCTCGTCGAGCAGGTCGGCGATCCGCTCCCCGGACGCGGTCGCGCGCGCGATGCGGCCCGTGTGCTTCGCGAGGTCCTTGAGCGGCCGCAGGGCGATCTTGATGTACATCGTGAAGACGACGAGGTCGCCGGGCGTCATCGCGCCCTCGACCACGCGCCATCCGCCGCCCACGAGCACGACGGCGAGCGCGAGGCCGACGATGACGTCGGTCTGCCGCTCGAGGCCCGCTGCGAGCCTGCGAGCCTCCACGCCCTCCGAGAGCGCGCGGTCGTTGCCGCGCTCGAACGCGCGACCGCGCTGGCCCTCGAGGCCGTAGGCCTGCACGACCCGGATCGCGCCGAGCGTCTCGGCCGCGAGGTTGGCGAGGTCGCCCTCGCTCTTGCGCGTCGAGCGCGACGCGACGGTGATCCGACGCGCCCCGCCGCGCGAGACGAGCACGTACGCGACCGCCGCGACGAGCACGACGAGGGCGAGCAGCGGGTCGAGGAACCACATGACCACCGAGAGCACGACGAGCGTGATGAGGTTGCCGACGAGCGGCAGCCCCGCGGTGACCGCGACCTCCTGCAGCCGGCCGACGTCGCCGATGAGGCGCTGCACCGTGTCGCCCGCGCGCGCCATCGAGTGGTACCGGAGCGTGAGCGACTGCAGGTGCGCGAAGACGCGCGAGCGCACCCGGGTCGCGATCTTCGAGCCCGCGAGGGCGAACGCGACGGTCGACGCGTACTGCATGAGCGCGCGCAGCCCCACGATCCCCAGCAGCAGCAGGCCGCAGGAGAGCAGCAGCGATGCGCTCGCCGCCGGCACGCCCGCGGTCGCGCCGCCCGTGGCGCCGAGGCTCACGGTCACGGCGTCGATGACGAACTTGATCGGCCACGGCTCGAGCACGCGCAGCACGACCTCGGCGAGCATCGTCACGAGCCCGACGACGAGCAGCAGCGCGTGCTGCCGCAGGTGCGGCCGCACGAGCGAGAGCGTGCGCGCGAGCGAGCCGCGCACCTCCGTCGGTCGCTTCGAGGAGCCCGTCATGCCGGCCGCCTCGCCGCAGCCGCCGGCAGGGAAGCCAGGATGCGCTCGAGCACCGTCGACCAGTCGTGGCGCGCGACCGCCTCGGCGCGCGCGGCCTCGCCGAGCGCCCGGGCGCGAGCACGGTCGTCGCGGAGCGCGGCGAGCGCCCGCGCGAGCGCGTCGGCGTCGTCGGGCGGGGTGAGCAGGCCCGTCCGCCCGTGGTCGACGATGGACGGCAGCTGCCCGACGTCCGACGCGACGACCGCGAGGCCTGCCGCGAGGTACTCGTAGACCTTGAGCGGCGAGAAGTAGGCGTCGGCGTGCGACGGGTAGGGGGCGAGCCCGACGTCCATGCCCGCGAGCACCCCGGCCACACGGTCGTGAGGGAGCGCGCCCGTCCACCGCACGTCGGCGCCGCGGTCGGCGGCGCGCGCGTCGAGGGCCTCGCGCTCCGGGCCGTCGCCGATGATCGTCAGCTCGACGCCGTCGAGCCGTGCGACCGCGTCGATCGCGACGTCCACGCCGTGCCACGGCTTGAGGGAGCCGACGAACGCGAGCCGCAGCGGGCCAGCCGGGTCGGTGGTTGCCGGCGCGTACGCTCCGGTGTCGACGCCGTTGGGGGTCACGACGGTGCGCGCGCTGCCGCTCACCTGCCGCGCCCATGCCGCGACGGGCTCCGAGACGCACGCGACCGAGTCGGCCGCGGCGAGGACCGCGCTCGTCGCTGCGAGCGCGCCGCGCTCGTCCACGAGGGCGCGGTAGCGGCGCTGCTCGTCGATGAGGGGTGCGTTCACCTCGACGATCGTCGGCGCGTCGATCCGGGCGGATGCGTCGGAGAAGAGCGTGTAGCGCTCGTAGACCAGGTCGCAGCCGTCCTGCCGCGCGAGCTCGGCGAGCTCGGCCGCGGCCACCGCCACGGCGTGCTCCCGCGCCGCAGCGTCGAGCCTGCCCCCGCTCGGCGACGTGATCGGTCGGGTGACGAAGCGCACGTCCTCGAGACCGGCGGGTGCGCCGTCCCCGAGCCTCGTGCAGTAGACCGTGACGTCGTCGCCGCGACGGAGGAAGGCACGGACGATCTGCTGCACGTGGATCGAGGCGCCCTTCGTGCCCGTCACCGGGATGCCGGGGTCGGCGCAGAGGTAGGCGACGCGCATCATGCCACCGCCAGCTCGTCGGCCGACGCGCACTGCATGAGCTCGGCGTGGCGGGCGGCGAGGAGCGGCGCGGCGAACCGACCCTCGACGAGGGCGCGCGCGCTGCGGGCGAGCGCGAGCGCGTCGACCTCGCGCTCGGCGATGCGGCGGAAGGCGTCGGCGAGCGCGGGCACGTCGCCGGGCTCGAGGAGGATGCCGGTCTCGCCGTCGATGACGACCTCGGGGATGCCCGTCACAGCCGTGGAGACGCACGGCACGCCCGACGCCATCGCCTCGAGCAGGACGGTCGGCAGCCCATCCGCGTTGCCGTCGGCGCCCACGATGCACGGGGCGACGAAGACGTCGGCACGACGCAGGAGGGCCGCGATCGCGTCCTGCGGCAGCGGACCGAGCAGTCGCACGACGCCGTCGAGCGCGAGGTCGCGCACCTGCTGCTGCAGCGCATCCGTCAGCTCGCCGCCGCCGGCGAGGTCGACCTCCACGTGCACGCCCGCGTCGCGCAGCGCGGCGACGGCGTCGATGAGCACGTCGAAGCCCTTCTTCTCGACGAGCCGCCCGACCGCCGCGATGCGCAGCGGTGCGGCGTGCGGCTCGCGGGGCACGAACGGGAACCGCTCGAGCTCGAGGCCGTTGCGCACGAGGTGCACGCGGTCGGCGACCTCCGGCATCCGCGCCCGGAGGTGGCGGACGTTGAACTCGCTCACCGTCGCGACGTACGCGGCATCGGCCGCCTTGCGCCGCAGATCGGCAGCGTCGACCGATTCGTGGAAGATGTCCTTGGCGTGCGCGGTGAAGGAGTACGGCACCTGCGTCAGCAGGCTCGCGAGCCTCGCGACGGTGGTGGCGGAGGTCGCGAAGTGGGCGTGCAGGTGCGTGATGCCCTCGACCTGCACGCGGTGCGCGAGCGCGATCGCCTGCACGGCGTCGTCGACGTCGGCGGCGAGCAGCTCGGGGAGCGCGCGCGCGATGCCGGCGGTCAGCGACGGCGTCGCGGCGCTCTCCCGCAGCACCTCCCAGAGCCCCGACGACTTGACGGGGCGGGGCAGGTAGCGCACCTCCGCCGCGACGCGGGCGAGCTCGGGGTGGAAGCGCGGGTCCTCCGAGGCGCGCAGCGCGAAGACGGTGATGCGCTCGCCCGCGGCCTCGCGCGCGAGCAGCTCGGTGACGACGAACGTCTCCGAGAATCGCGGGTACACCTTGACGACGTAGCCGATCCGGGCCTCGTCGGTGCTGGACTCGCCCATGCGGTCAGACAGCAACGAGGTCACCCGCCTCCGCAGCGGCGCCCGCGAGGAGCGCGGCGGCGAGCCCGGGCACCGAGGCGAGCCCGTCGAGCGCGATCGACGCTCGCGAGACCGAGGTGCCCGCGGTCGATGCGAACCAGTCGCCGATCCGCTCGGCGCTGGCCTCGGCGGGACCGCTCGACTCGACGGCGCCGACGGCGACGAGGGCGGCCACCCGCATCCGCTGCTCCGCACGGCGCTCGACGCGCGGCACGACGAGGGCGGGGGTGTCGGTGCTCATGAGCTCGCAGACGGTGTTGTAGCCGCCCATGCAGACGACGGCGGCCGCGCGATGCAGCAGCGGGAGCATGTCGGGCACGCGGCGGACCACGCGAGTGCGCGGCCCCGCGGCGCGCCGCACACGTCGGCGATCCTCGTCCGGCATCTGCGGGCCGGCGACGACGAGGTGGCGGAACCCCTCCGGCACCGTCGCGGCCGCCGCCGCCTCGGCGAGCGCCGCGCCGTCGGAGCCGCCGCCGACGGTCGTGAGCACGAAGGGATCGTCGATGCGGAAGTCCGCGCCGATCGTGCGGCCCGTGGAGAGGTAGCCGGTGTGCGCCACGAGATCGCGCAGGCCGCCCGGCAGCTCGCCGTTGGCGGCGAGGTCGTGGATCCGGGGGTCGCCGTAGACCCACACGGCGTCGAGCAGCGAGCGCAGCACGGAGCTGCCGCCGACGGCCGCCCACTCGGCGGCCGCGACCTCCGGTGCGTCGAGCACGTCGCGCAGGCCGAGCACGATGCGGCACTGCGGCCGGACGACCCGCAGGGTGCGCAGCGCGCTCTCGAGCTCCCGCCCGACACCGAGCGGATGCCGGTCGACGATGACGAGGTCGGGGTCGAAGGCGAGCACGGCGGAGCGGAACACCTCGCCGCGCATCGCGGTCGCGGACGAGAGGTCGATGTCGAGCGCGCGCGACGCGTAGCCGCCGCGGCTGCGCTCGACGCCCGGCAGGATGAGCCAGTCCCATCCCTCGGGCACGGGGAACTCGGTCGCCTCCGGACGGCCGGCGACGAGCAGGCCCGTGACCGACTCGCCCGAGATGCCGGGCAGGCCCTCGCTCAGCGCGTGCGCGAGGGCGAGGTTGCGGCGGATGTGGCCGAGCCCGACCGAGTCGTGCGAGTACAGGACGATCCGAACGCTCATGTGCCGCTTTCCTCTCTGGCCCTCATCGGATGGGATCCCGTCCGACGTCCCACCACGATGGAGGGCCCCGGCGAGCCGCCGGTGAGAGCACCATGAGACGGCTCTCATGGGCGCCCGGCCGTAGGATCGAGGGGCCATGGCAGACTCCTTCGCGCACCTCCACGTCCACACCGAGTACTCGATGCTCGACGGCGCAGCCCGCATCAGCGAGCTGATGCAGGCCGTCGAGGACCAGCGGATGCCCGCCGTCGCGATGACCGACCACGGCAACGTCTTCGGCGCCTACGAGTTCTGGCGCGCGGCGAAGGCGCAGGGCGTGAAGCCCATCATCGGCACCGAGGCCTACATCACGCCCGGCACGCACCGCTCCGACAAGACGCGCGTCAAGTGGGGCGGCGGGGATGCCTCGTCGGGCGACGACGTCTCCGGCGGCGGCGCGTACACGCACATGACGCTGCTCGCCGAGAACAACGAGGGGCTCAAGAACCTCTTCCGGCTCTCGTCCTACGCCTCCCTCGAGGGCTTCTACTTCAAGCCGCGCATGGACCGCGAGCTCCTCGAGCGGCACTCGGCGGGCCTCATCGCGACGACCGGCTGCCCCTCTGGCGAGGTGCAGACGCGCCTCAGGCTCGGCCAGTTCGACGCCGCCATGGCCGCCGCGGCCTCCTACCGCGACCTGTTCGGCGCCGAGAGCTACTTCCTCGAGATCATGGACCACGGCCTCGAGATCGAGAAGCGCGTGCGCGAGGACCTGCTCGAGATCGGCCGTCGGCTCGACCTGCCGCTGCTCGCGACGAACGACCTGCACTACACGCACGCGGAGGACGCGAAGAGCCACGAGGCGCTGCTGTGCGTGCAGTCCGGCTCGACGATGGACGACCCCAACCGCTTCAAGCTCGAGGGCGGCGGCTACTACGTCAAGTCGGCCGCCGAGATGCGGCACCTCTTCCGCGAGCTGCCGGAGGCGTGCGACAACACCCTGCTCATCGCCGAGCGCTGCACCGTCGAGTTCGACGAGCAGGCCAACTACATGCCGCGGTACCCGGTGCCCGAGGGGCACACCGAGGACACCTGGTTCCGGCACGAGGTGGGCGTCGGCCTCGAGCGCCGCTACCCGGGCGGCGTGCCCGAGAAGGTGCACCGGCAGGCCGCGTACGAGATGGACGTCATCTCGAACATGGGGTTCCCGGGCTACTTCCTGGTCGTCGCCGACTTCATCAACTGGGCGAAGGACAACGGCATCCGGGTCGGACCGGGCCGCGGCTCCGGCGCCGGATCGATGGCCGCGTACGCGATGCGCATCACCGACCTCGACCCGCTCGAGCACGGCCTCATCTTCGAGCGCTTCCTCAACCCCGACCGCGTCTCGATGCCCGACTTCGACATCGACTTCGACGACCGGCGGCGCGGCGAGGTCATCCGCTACGTCACCGAGAAGTACGGCACTGAGCGCGTCGCGCAGATCGTCACCTACGGCACGATCAAGTCGAAGCAGGCGCTCAAGGACTCCTCGCGCGTGCTCGGCTTCCCGTTCGGCATGGGCGAGAAGCTCACGAAGGCCATGCCGCCCGCGGTGATGGGCAAGGACATCCCCCTCTCCGGCATCTTCGACGCCGACCACCCGCGCTACAAGGAGGCGGGCGACCTCCGCGCCCTCATCGAGACCGACGCCGAGGCGAAGACGGTCTTCGAGACCGCGCGCGGGCTCGAGAACCTCAAGCGCCAGTGGGGCGTGCACGCCGCCGGCGTCATCATGTCGTCCGACCCGCTCATCGACATCATCCCGGTGATGAAGCGCGAGCAGGACGGCGCGATCATCACCCAGTTCGACTACCCGGCGTGCGAGGCGCTCGGCCTCATCAAGATGGACTTCCTGGGGCTGCGCAACCTCACGATCGTCTCGGATGCGCTCGACAACATCCGCGCGAACCGCGGCGAGGAGATCGACCTCGACACGCTGCCGCTCGACGACCCCGCCGCCTACGAGCTGCTGCAGCGGGGCGACACGCTCGGCGTCTTCCAGCTCGACGGCGGTCCGCTGCGCTCGCTCCTGCGGCTCATGAAGCCCGACTCGTTCGGCGACATCTCGGCCGTCATCGCGCTCTACCGGCCCGGCCCCATGGGCGCCGACTCCCACACGAACTACGCGCTGCGCAAGAACGGCCAGCAGCCGATCACGCCCATCCACCCGGAGCTCGAGGAGCCGCTCGCCGAGATCCTGGGCGAGAGCTACGGCCTCATCATCTACCAGGAGCAGGTGATGGCGGTCGCGCAGAAGGTGGCCGGATACACGCTCGGCCAGGCCGACATCCTGCGGCGCGCGATGGGCAAGAAGAAGAAGTCCGAGCTCGACAAGCAGTTCGAGGCCTTCTCCGGCGGCATGCGCGAGCGCGGCTACTCCGCCGCCGCCGTCAAGGCGCTGTGGGACGTGCTGCTGCCGTTCTCCGACTACGCCTTCAACAAGGCGCACTCCGCCGCCTACGGCGTCATCTCCTACTGGACCGCCTACCTCAAGGCGCGCTACCCGGCCGAGTACATGGCGGCGCTCCTCACGAGCGTCGGCGACTCCAAGGACAAGATGGCGATCTACCTGTCGGAGTGCCGACGGATGGGCATCACGGTGCTGCCGCCGGACGTCAACGAGTCGACGCTCTACTTCACGGCCGTCGGCGACGACATCCGCTTCGGCCTCGGCGCGGTGCGCAACGTGGGGGAGGGCGTCGTCGAGGGGATCATGGCGGCGCGGAAGCGCGAGGGCGCCTACGCCTCGTTCCACGACTTCCTCAAGAAGGTGCCGCTCGGCGTCGCGAACAAGCGCACGCTGGAGTCGCTCATCAAGTCCGGTGCGTTCGACACCATGGCCGGCACGCGCCGCGCGATGCTCGAGATCCACGAGGATGCGGTCGACGCGGCCATCTCGATCAAGCGCAACGAGGCGAACGGGCAGGTCGACCTCTTCGGCGACTTCTTCGACGACCTCGACACCGTCGCCGACCGGGTGCCGGACCGTCCGGAGTGGGGCAAGCAGGACAAGCTCGCGTTCGAGCGGGAGATGCTCGGCCTCTACGTCTCCGACCACCCGCTTGCGGGGCTCGAGCTCGAGCTCGCGAAGCACGCGACGCACCAGATCCAGGACCTCGCCGAGACCGCCGAGGACGGCGACACCGTCATCCTCGCCGGGCTCGTCACGAGCGTGCAGCACCGCGTGGCACGCAACTCCGGCAATCCGTACGGCATCTTCGCGCTGCAGGACTTCGGCGGCGAGCTCGAGGTGATGGTGCTCGGCAAGAGCTACACCGAGTTCCGCCACACGCTGCAGGCCGACCAGGTCGTGGTCGTGCGGGGCCGTGTGCGCACGCGCGACGACGGCTTCACGATCCACGCGAACAGCATCGACACCCCCGACGTGCAGCCGATCGACGAGACGCGGCCGCTCGAGCTGCGGATCCCGGAGCGGCGCGCCTCGATGACGGCGATGCGCGAGCTGCGCAGCCTGCTCGAGCGGCACGCGGGACCGACCGACGTGCGGCTGTCGCTCGAGCGGCCCGAGGTGGAGCGCGTCTTCGCGCTGCCGCTGCGGGTGCGCGTCTCGAGCGACCTCTTCGGCGAGCTGAAGAGCCTGCTGGGCCCAGCCTCGATCGCCTAGCCCTCCTCCCGGTTGAGCGTTTGCGTCCGAGTCGAGGGCAACTCGGACGCAAACCCTCAACCGGCTCGACGGGGTCGTCCTTCGGCGGCGAATACGATGGAACCCGTGCTCCGACGAATCGACCTGACGACCCTCCCCGACGATCGCGAGCTCCGCGCGCTGCTGCCCCGGCCCGCGATCGACGTCGAGGCGGCGCTGCCGGCGGTCGCTGAGCTCATCCGCGACGTGCGGGAGCGCGGCGAGGCGGCGCTCCTCGAGCAGGCGGAGCGCTTCGACCGGGTGCGGCCCGAGGCGCTGCGCGTGCCCGCCGAGACGATCGCGGATGCCCTGGCGAGCCTCCCGCCCCGCGTGCGCGAGGCGCTCGAGACCGCGATCGCCCGCGTGCGCGTGGGCTCGGCGGCGCAGGTGCCCCCGCCCTCCCGCGTCGAGCTCGCGCCGGGCGCCGTCGTCGAGCTGCGCTGGCAGCCGGTCGACCGTGTCGGCCTGTACGTGCCGGGCGGCAAGGCCGTCTACCCCTCGAGCGTCGTCATGAACGTCGTCGCCGCTCAGGCGGCGGGCGTCGCCTCGATCGCGGTCGCGAGCCCCGCCCAGGCCGAGCACGCGGGCCTGCCGCACCCGACCATCCTCGCCGCCTGCGCCCTGCTCGGGGTCGACGAGGTCTACGCGATGGGCGGGGCCGGCGCGATCGGCGCCCTCGCCCACGGCGTGCCCGGCATCGGGCTGGAGGCCGTCGACGTCGTCACCGGCCCGGGCAACGTGTTCGTGGCCGCCGCGAAGCGCGTGGTCTCGGGTGTCGTGCGCGTCGACGCGGAAGCCGGGCCCACCGAGATCGTCGTCATCGCCGATGCGAGCGCCGACCCGGAGCTCGTCGCCGCCGACCTCGTCAGCCAGGCCGAGCACGACGAGCTCGCGAGCGCGGTGCTCGTCACCGACGACGCCGACCTCGCCGACCTCGTCGACGAGGCCGTCGCTCGCCGCGCCGCCGAGACGCCCGCCGCTCAGCGGGTGCACGCGTCGCTCACGGGGGAGCAGTCCGCGATCGTGCTCGTCGCCGACCTCGAGGCCGCCGCACGCGTGAGCGACGCCTACGCGCCGGAGCACCTCGAGCTGCTGACCCGGGACGACGACGCGCTGCTCGCGCGCATCCGGCACGCGGGCGCCATCTTCGTCGGGCCGCACGCCCCGGTGAGCCTCGGCGACTACGCGGCCGGCTCCAACCACGTGCTGCCCACGGGCGGGCAGGCCAGGCGGGTCGCAGGGCTCGGCGCCGCGACCTTCCTGCGGCCGCAGCAGGTCGTGCGCTACGACCGCGCCGCGCTCGCCGAGGTGCGCGGGGCGGTCACGGCGCTCGCGGACGCCGAGGGGCTGCCCGCCCACGGCGAGGCCATCGAGGCGCGCTTCGAGGGGGACGAGCGCTGATGCACTGCCCGTTCTGCCGCAACCCCGACTCGCGCGTCGTCGACTCGCGGACGAGCGACGACGGCACCTCCATCCGGCGTCGCCGCCAGTGCACCGCGTGCGGCCGGAGGTTCACGACGACCGAGACGGCGAGCCTCTCGGTCGTGAAGCGCTCCGGCGTGCTCGAGCCGTTCCGCCGCGAGAAGGTCATCGAGGGCGTGCGGAAGGCCGTGCGCGGCCGCCCCGTCACCGACGCCGACCTCGCCGCGGTCGCGCAGTCGGTCGAGGAGACGATCCGCGCGACCGGCGCGAGCCAGATCGACGCGAACGAGATCGGCCTCGCGGTGCTGCCGCCGCTGCGCCGGCTCGACGAGGTCGCCTACCTGCGGTTCGCGAGCGTCTACAAGGCGTTCGACTCGCTCGACGACTTCGAGGACGCCATCAGCGCGCTCCGCGAGGACCAGCGTCCCGACGAGGAGCCGGCCCGATGACCGCCTACGAGCAGCTGTTCCGGCACGGGCTCTCCCGCGTCGACCCGGAGTCCGCCCACCACCTGGGCGCCGCCGCCATCCGGGCGATCGGCGCCGCCCGTCCCGGCGTGCGCACCGACGCGACGCTCCGCACCCGAGCGCTCGGCCGCGAGTTCCCGACCCCGTTCGGCGTCGCCGCGGGCTTCGACAAGGACGCGACGATGATCGGCGGCCTCGGCGCGCTCGGCTTCGGCCACGTCGAGGTCGGCACGCTGACCGCGCAGGCGCAGCCCGGCAATCCGAAGCCGCGCCTGTTCCGGCTGGTCGACGACCGCGCGCTCGTCAACCGGATGGGCTTCAACAACCAGGGCGCGGCGGCGGCAGCCGACCGCATCGCGGCGGCGCGCGAGGCCCGCTCGCGGCCCGTGATCGGCGTGAACATCGGAAAGAGCCGCGTCGTCGACGCCGAGGACGCTGCCGCGGTCGAGCGCGACTACCTGACGTCGACGAGGCTGCTCGCCCCGGTCGCCGACTACCTCGCCGTGAACGTCTCGTCGCCGAACACGCCGGGGCTCCGCGGCCTGCAGGACGAGCGGCTGCTCGAGCCGCTGCTCGCCGCCATCCGCGGCGCCGCGGGCGACGTGCCGGTGCTCGTGAAGATCGCGCCCGACCTCGACGACGCGCAGGTCGAGGGCATCGCCGCCCTCGCCGGCCGCCTCGACCTCGCGGGCGTCATCGCGACGAACACGACGATCCGCCGCGACGGGCTCTCGAGCCCCGCGGATGCCGTGGCCGCGGCCGGGCAGGGCGGGCTCTCGGGGCCGCCGGTGGCCGCGCGGTCGCTCGCGGTGCTGCGGCTGCTCCGCGCGACGCTCCCGGCCGGGATCGACGTCGTGTCGGTCGGTGGCGTCGAGACGGCCGCAGACGTGCGCGAGCGGCTCGCCGCGGGCGCCGCCCTCGTGCAGGGCTACACCGGCTTCATCTACCGCGGGCCCGGCTGGGCGCGCGAGCTCAACCGAGCCCTCGCAGCCCAGTTCTAGCCGCGGGTGGTCACGACGCGCCGGGCGATCGCCGGCGGGTGGTCACGACGCGCCGGGTGGCAGGCGCCGCACACGGCGTGTCCTGACCACCCAACGGACGGGGAGCGGCGGCGGGGCCGGGCTCAGACCGGGTACTTGAAGAGCTTCGTCTGCGGCTTCGGCATGCGCATGAAGGGCAGCTGCACGGACCGCATGGCCGCGTACCAGCCGTGACCCTTCGCATCCTTGTCGCCGAACTTGCTGCGGATGGCGCGGCGCAGCTGCCACGCCATGACGACGGAGTCGAGCACCACCATGACGACGAAGCCCCACAGCACGAGGTTGGCGATCAGGCGCCACTGGTCGTCGTTGATGAACGTGAGCACGAGCACCACGATCATCATCGGCATCGCGAGCGTGCCGAGGGAGAGGCGCGCGTCGACGAAGTCGCGCACGTAGCGGCGCACCGGGCCCTTGTCGCGCGCCGGCAGGTACTTCTCGTCGCCCTGCTCGAAGCCCTTCCGCGCCTTCTCGCGCGCCGCGCGCATCTTGTCCTGCGACTGCTTGCGCGCTTCCTTGCGGTCGGACGGGACGAGGGGACGTCGGTTGCGCGCGACCTGCTCGGACTGCTTCGGCGTGCGGCGCACCTCGGGCTGCGGCTCGGGCTGAGCCTTGCGTGCGTCAGAGCGGCTGAAGAGCGGCACGGGGGTCCTTCTCGACGTCGGTCGCGGCGACGCGAGCGTCGACGCTGGGGCTTCTCCCCAAGCGGGGATGGTCCCATCGTACCGCCGGGCGCGTGCCGGTGCGCCGCCTAGGATCGAGCCCATGACCCACGCAGCTGACCTCTCCGACCGCGACCGCGCGGTGCTCGCCGCCGTCGACGCGGGCTTCGATCGCGCCGTCGACGACCTGAAGGCGCTCGTGCGCATCCCGAGCGTCGCGTGGGACGCGTACGACCCCGCGCACGTGCAGGCGAGCGCCGAGGCGGTCGCCGCGCTCGCCGAGGGCACCGGCGTCTTCGAGCGCGTCTCGATCGAGCGCGCGCCGATCGGCGACACCGAGACGCTCGGCCAGCCCGCGGTGCTCGCGACCCGCGCGGCGAGGAACGGCAAGCCGTCCGTGCTGCTCTACGCCCACCACGACGTGCAGCCGTGGGGCGACGAGGCGCTCTGGCGCACGCCGCCGTTCGAGCCGACCGAGGTCGACGGCCGACTGCACGGTCGAGGAGCCTCCGACGACAAGGCGGGCGTCGTCACCCACATCGCCGCGGTCCGCGCGCTCGCCGAGGTGCTCGACCCGGAGGTCGGGATCGCGCTCTTCATCGAGGGGGAGGAGGAGCACGGCTCGCGCTCCTTCTCGCGCTTCCTCGAGCTCCACGCCGACGTGCTGAGCGCAGACCTCATCGTCGTCGCCGACAGCGACAACTGGTCGACCGAGGTGCCGTCGCTCACCGTCGCGCTGCGCGGCAACGTCGCCCTCAACGTGCGCCTCACGACGCTCGGCCATGCGAGCCACTCCGGCATGGTCGGCGGTGCGGTGCCCGACGCGATGATGGCCTTCGCCAAGCTCGCGGCGACCTTCTGGGACGAGCAGGGCTCCGTGGCGATCGGGGGGCTCACCGAGGCCGACCTCGACGTGCCCGAGCAGTCGGAGGAGCAGCTGCGCGAGGACGCCGCCCTGCTCGAGGGCGTCGAGCTCATCGGCACCGGCCCGCTGCTGCGCCGGCTGTGGGCGAAGCCGGCCGCCACCATCACGGGTGTCGACGCGCCCAGCGTGCCCGACGCATCCAACACGATCCTGCCCACCGTGCGGTTCCGCCTCTCGACCCGCATCGCGCCCGGGCAGTCGGCGGCCGACGCCTTCGAGGCGATCCAGCGGCACATCCGCGCGCACACGCCGTTCGGCGCGCACATCGAGCTCGACAGCATCGACCTCGGCGACCCGTTCCTCGTCGACGCGACGGGCTGGGGCGCGACCGCGGCGAAGCAGGCGATGGCGGATGCGTGGGGCGCGGCTCCCGTGGAGGCCGGCATCGGCGGGTCCATCCCGTTCATCGCCGACCTCGTGCGCCAGTTCCCCGGCGCGCAGATCCTCGTGACCGGGGTCGAGGACCCGGCCACCATGGCGCACAGCCCGAACGAGTCGCAGCACCTCGGCGTGCTGCGCCGCGCGATCGGCGCGGAGGCGCTGCTGCTCGCACGCGCCGGCGACCGCTCGGAATAGGATGGGCATGCCCGGCGTTGTCCAGGCAGAGTCTGACGAGAGGAGCCGCACATGACGGATCAGCAGGTATCCGAGGTGGCCGCGCCCGAAGCGGCGACGCACGGCGTCACCCTGACCGCGACCGCAGCCGACAAGGTGCGCCGACTGCTCGACCAGGAGGGCCGTGACGACCTCCGGCTGCGCGTCGCCGTGCAGCCGGGCGGATGCTCGGGCCTCATCTACCAGCTCTACTTCGACGAGCGGATGCTCGACGGCGACGTCGTGCGCGACTTCGACGGCGTCGAGGTGGTCGTCGACCGCATGAGCGTGCCCTACCTCGACGGCTCCACGGTCGACTTCGAGGACACCATCCAGAAGCAGGGCTTCACGATGGACAACCCCAACGCGGGCGGCTCGTGCGCGTGCGGAGACTCCTTCCACTAGGCCCCGCGGCACCCGCCGACGACACGCCGCCGATCCCCTCCGGATCGGCGGCGTTCTCGTGTTCCATCCCCGGTTGTGGAGCGCGTGGCAGGGTCCTGGGCGGGGTCTGTGGGTACTAGGATCGATGGAGACGCTGACCGAGCCGGAGGAAGACATTGCGCAATCGTCGAACCCGTTGGATCGCCGCCCCGCTCGCGGTGGTGGTCGCTCTGGCGCTGGCCGGATGCACCCAGGCGCAGATGCAGGGGTGGATGCCGTCGACGCCCGGCCTGACGAACCACGTCGACCGCATCATGGGCCTGTGGACGACCTCCTGGATCGTGCTGCTCATCGTCGGTCTCGTCACCTGGGGCCTCATGATCTGGGCCGCCGTCGCGTACCGCCGCCGCCGGGGCCAGACCGGTCTCCCGGTGCAGCTGCGCTACCACATGCCCATCGAGATCTTCTTCACGATCGTCCCCGTCATCCTCGTCGCCGGCTTCTTCGCCTTCACGGCGCGTGACCAGGCGATCATCGAGGAGCCCATCGACGACCCGGACTACTCGATCACCGTCTACGGCAAGCGCTGGGCGTGGGACTTCGTCTACGACCGCGAGGGCCAGGACCCCGTGCACTACCAGAGCATCCAGGTGCAGCAGCTGCCGGGCTCGAGCGACCTCGACGCGAGCACGCTGCCCACGCTCTACCTGCCGACGAACTCCAGCATCGAGATCACGCTCGAGGCGCGCGACGTCGCGCACTCGTTCTGGATCGTCGAGTTCCTCTACAAGAAGGACATGCTGCCGGGCGTCACGAACCACATGTACTTCGAGACGGGTGACCAGGAGGGCGTCTTCACCGGCAAGTGCGCCGAGCTCTGCGGTGAGTACCACTCGTCGATGCTCTTCAACGTCGAGCTCGTCAGCCCCGAGGAGTACGACGCCTACCTCGAGAGCCTCGAGCAGCAGGGCTTCGTCGGCCCGATCGACGAGACGCTGAACCCGGCGACCGGTGATGGCAACATCGACCCGGACCGCGACGAGGACGTGGACACGACCAACGAGAACGAGGGCAACTGATGACCGCCACGGCGACGCCCCCCACCACGGTCAGCCCGACCGCGGAGCGCAAGGGCAACATCCTGGTGAAGTGGATCACCTCCACTGACCACAAGACCATCGGGTACATGTACCTGATCGGTTCGTTCGTCTTCTTCCTGATCGGCGGCGTCATGGCGCTGCTGATCCGCGCCCAGCTGTTCGCGCCGGGCCTGGAGGTCGTGCCGACCGAGGAGCAGTACAACCAGCTCTTCACCATGCACGGCACGATCATGCTGCTGATGTTCGCGACCCCGCTGTTCTCGGGCTTCGCGAACGTGCTCATGCCGCTGCAGATCGGCGCGCCCGACGTCGCGTTCCCGCGTCTCAACGCGCTCGCGCTGTGGATGTACCTGTTCGGCTCGCTCATCGCCGTCGCAGGCTTCCTCACGCCCCAGGGCGCGGCCTCGTTCGGCTGGTTCGCGTACACGCCGCTGAGCACCTCGGCGTTCTCGCCCGGCATCGGCGGGCACCTCTGGGTGCTCGGCCTCGCCCTCACCGGCTTCGGCACGATCATGGGTGGCGTCAACTTCATCACCACGATCATCACGATGCGCGCGCCCGGCATGACGATGTTCCGCATGTCGATCTTCACCTGGAACACGCTCGTCACCTCGCTCCTGGTGATCATCGTCTTCCCGGTGCTCGCAGCCGCGCTCTTCGGCCTCGCGCTCGACCGCATCTTCGGCGGCCACATCTACGACCCCGCCAACGGCGGAGCTGTGCTGTGGCAGCACCTCTTCTGGTTCTTCGGCCACCCAGAGGTCTACATCATCGCCCTGCCGTTCTTCGGCATCATCTCCGAGGTCATCCCCGTCTTCTCGAGGAAGCCGATCTTCGGCTACAACACCCTCGTCGGCGCGACGATCGCGATCGCGGCGCTGTCGGTCACGGTGTGGGCCCACCACATGTACGTCACCGGCACGGTGCTGCTGCCGTGGTTCGCGCTCATGACGATGCTGATCGCGGTGCCGACGGGCGTGAAGATCTTCAACTGGATCGGCACGATGTGGCGAGGCTCGATCACGTGGGAGTCGCCCATGCTGTGGGCGCTCGGCTTCCTCGTGACGTTCACGTTCGGCGGTCTCACGGGCGTCATCCTCGCCTCGCCGCCGCTCGACTTCCACATCTCCGACACGTACTTCGTCGTCGCGCACTTCCACTACGTGGTCTTCGGCACCGTCGTCTTCGCGATGTTCTCGGGCTTCTACTTCTGGTGGCCCAAGTGGACCGGCAAGATGCTCAACGACCGACTCGGTCACGTGCACTTCTGGATGCTGTTCGTCGGCTTCCACATGACGTTCCTGATCCAGCACTGGCTGGGCGTCATCGGCATGCCGCGCCGCTACTACACGTACCTCCAGGAGGACGGCTTCACCTGGATGAACCAGGTGTCGACCGTCGGCGCGATGATCCTCGGCCTGTCGATGATCCCGTTCCTCTGGAACGTCTGGATCACCGCGCGCACCGCGCCGAAGGTCACGGTCGACGACCCGTGGGGCACGGGCCGCTCGCTCGAGTGGGCGACCAGCTGCCCGCCGCCGCGGCACAACTTCTCGTCGATCCCGCGCATCCGCTCGGAGTCGCCGGCCTTCGACCTGCACCACCCGAACGCCGGTCCGCAGTACGGCGTGGGCATCGGCAACCTGAAGGATGCGCCGGAGCGCCCCGTGGTCGACCTGGCAGACGGAGAGGTGCGCTGACATGCGCTCGAACATCATCATCCTGGTCGTGCTCGCGGTCTTCTTCTACGTCTGCGCCGCTGCATACACGCTGTGGCACATGGGGTCGTACGACGGCCGCGTGGAGTGGGCCGGCACCCTCGGGCTTGCGCTCACCGGTGTCATGTCGACGTTCATCGCCTTCTACCTCGTGCTCACGCGGCGCGGTCAGGGCGGCGAGCACCCCTCCGACGTCTTCGACGCCGAGATCGACGACGCCGACCCCGACGAGGGGCACTTCTCCCCGTGGAGCTGGTGGCCCATCTCGCTCGCCGGTGCGCTCGCGCTGCTCTTCCTGTCGCTCGCCGGCCCGACGTTCCTCATCCCGATCGGCGCAGGCCTGCTCGCCATCGTGATGGTCGGCTGGGTCTACGAGCACTACCGCGGCAACTTCAGCCGCTGACGCCATCGACGAAGCGCCCCGCCGGATGATCGGCGGGGCGCTTCGTCGTGCGCGGCGGTCTCAGACGGCGCGGCCGGCCCGCAGCCCGGTGTGCAGGCAGCCGCCGAGGAAGGTGCCCTCGAGCGCGCGGTAGCCGTGCACGCCGCCGCCGCCGAAGCCCGCCGCCTCACCGACGGCGAAGAGGCCGGGGATGGGTGCCCCGTCCGCGCCGAGCGCCCGCGAGTCGAGATCGGTCTGGATGCCGCCGAGCGTCTTCCGGGTGAGGGTGCGCAGCCGCACGGCGATGAGCGGCCAGTGCCGCTCGTCGAGGATGCGGTGGGGCGCGGCCGTGCGCACGAGCCGGTCGCCGACGTACTCGCGGGCACGCCGGATCTCGACCGCCTGCGGGTCGGTGGAGCCCGGGTCGGCGACGGCGGCGTCGCGCTCCTCGATCGCCGCGACGACCGCGGCACGGTCGATGCCCGGCCCCTCGAGACCCGCCTCGAGGCGCTGCATGCCGTCGAGCAGCTCGGTGAGCGACCCCGCGACGACGAAGTCCTCGCCGTGGTCGAGGAAGGCCTGCACGGGCGCGGGCGCTCCCGGCAGCACCCGCTGCGCGAGCCTGCGCACGCTGCGGCCCGTGAGGTCGGGGTTCTGCTCGGATCCCGAGAGCGTGAACTCCTTCTCGACGATCGACTGCGTGAGCACGAACCAGGAGTGCTCGGCCCCCACCTGCCGCAGGTGGGTGAGCGTCGCGAGGGTGTCGAAGCCGGGGTAGTTCGGCGACGGCAGCCGGCGCCCGCGGTGGTCGAGCCACAGGCTCGAGGGGCCGGGCAGGATGCGGATGCCGTGCTGCGGCCAGACCGGATCCCAGTTGGCGATGCCCTCGGTGTAGTGCCACATGCGGTCGCCGTTCACGAGCCGCGCTCCGGCGTCGTTCGCGATCGCGAGCCCGGAGCCGTCGACGTGCAGCGGCACCCCGCGCACCGCCTCGCGCGGGGCGGTGCCGAGGCGCGCGGGCCACAGCTCGCGCACGCGGTCGAGCTCACCGCCGATGCCGCCGGTCGCGACCACGACCGATGCCGCCCGCAGCTCGAAGCCGCCGGCGACCTCGCGGCTCGACGGCTCGCCGCGCACCGTGACGTCGGCGGCCAGCAGATCGCCCGCGACGCCGACGACGCGGCCG
This sequence comes from Actinomycetota bacterium, assembly GCA_051751085.1. Classification (GTDB taxonomy): domain Bacteria; phylum Actinomycetota; class Actinomycetes; order Actinomycetales; family Microbacteriaceae; genus Agrococcus. Next base: position 161,427 of record JBNJKM010000007.1, read on the forward strand.
TCCTCGACGAGCAGGCGCGTCGCCCGGTGCCGGAATGACAGCTGGGCGCGGCCCTCGGCGACGGCGTCGCGCAGGCGGCGGGTGAAGGGCGCGACCAGGCCGGGACCCGTGCCCCACACGAGGTGGAAGCGCGGCACCGTGTTGCCGTGACCGCCGGGCGTGCGCGCGCCGCGCTCCGCGTGGCCGACGACGGGGAAGAGCCGCACGCCGAGCCGGCGCAGCCAGGGGCGCAGGTCGCGGTGGGCGAACTCGAGGTAGGCATCCGCCCACTGCCGGCCCCACGCATCCTCGTCGCGGTCGAACCCGGCGGCGTCGAGCCAGTCGACGCGGGCGAGGTCGGGCGAGTCGACGATGCCGAGCCGGCGCTGCTCGGGGGAGTCGACGAGCAGGAGCCCGCCGAACGACCAGTAGGCCTGCCCGCCGATCGACTGCGGCCCCTCCTGCTCGATCAGCGCCACGGTGCGGCCGCGGTCGAGGGCCTCGCACGCGGTGACGAGACCGGCGAGGCCGGCGCCGATCACGATGACGTCCGGGTCTGGGAAGCGATCGGGCACCGGCGGTCCTTCGGTCAGCGGATGAGCGGGTTGCGGTTGAGCATCGCCGTCGCGGCGCGCTCGAAGTAGTCGTCGAGCTCCGCGCGGTGCAGCGGCGCGGGGTCGAGCACGTCGAGCGCGCCGCGCATGCACGCGAGCCAGCGCTCGCGCGCGAGGGGGTCGACCGGGAACGGTGCGTGCCGCATGCGCAGGCGGGGGTGGCCGCGCTGCTCGCTGTAGGTCTCGGCGCCGCCCCAGTACTGCTCCAGGAACATGCGGAAGCGGTCCTCGGCGCCGGCGCGGTCGTCCTGCGGGTACATGGGCCGCAGCACGTCGTCGGCCCAGACCCGCTCGTAGAACTCGTGCACGAGCGCGCGGAAGAACGCCTCGCCGCCGACGGCGTCGTGCAGGGACTGGCTCACGCGGGCACCCCCATCCCGTCGTCCACGACCTTCTGCACCGACGGCAGGGCGATCCCCAGCTCGTCGAGCCCGTCCTTCACGCGGCGGCGCAGCTCGCGCGCCACATCGTCGCGAGCGTTCGCCCGGGTCCGCACGACGAGCCGCAGCACGACCGCATCCGCCGAGACCGACTCGATGCCCCAGGTCTCGGGCTTGTCGATGATGCGGTTCGTCCAGGCGGGCTCCTCGCTCATCGCCGTGGCGACGTCGAGCAGTCGCTGCTCGACGCGGTCGACGTCGGCGTCGTACGGCACCGCCTGGTCGACGATCACGCGAGCCCAGCCCTGCGACTTGTTGCCGACCCGCAGGATCTCGCCGTTGCGCACGTACCAGAGCGTGCCCTGCACGTCGCGCACCTGCGTGACGCGGATGCCGACCGACTCGACGACGCCGGATGCGGCACCGAGGTCGACGACGTCGCCGATGCCCACCTGGTCCTCGAACACCATGAACAGGCCGTTGAGGAAGTCCTTGATGACGCCCTGCGCGCCGATGCCGGCCGCGGCGCCGAGGAAGCCCGCCATCGCGACGAGCGACGCGGCGTTCACGCCTAGGATGCTGAGGATGAGGATGAGCGCGAGCCCGCCGATCACCCACGCGACCATCGTGTTGAGCACGCTGCCGATCGCCCTGGTGCGCTGTACGACGCGCACCTGGGCGAGCGGGGAGTTCGACAGCGCCTCGGTGTCGGCGGCGTCGGCGCGGCGCTTCACACCGCTGACGACGCCGCCGACCACGCGGGCGATGAGGGTCTTGACGATCCAGAACGCGACGAACGCGCCGACGACCACGAGCAGCACGCCGATGGGGGCGCCCCACGCCTCCCACCAGGCGGACCAGGCCGCCCAGTCGACGCCGTCCGGCGTGCTCGTCTGCTGCATCTCCGAGGCTCCGATCAGGCGTCCCGCTCCTGCGCGGCGAGCGCCCGCTCGACGCCCGCGAGGTGCTCGATGACGATGCGCCGGAGCGCCGGCACGGCCGACGCGTTCGCCGACAGCCAGCCGCGGGTCGCGACCGCGAGCTCCTCGCTCGCGAGGGCACCCGGGTAGAGGCCGACGAGCAGGCCCTCGGCGACCTGGTAGGTGCGCGACTCCCAGATCTGCTCGATGGCGTCGTGGTAGCGCGCGACGAGACCCGTGAGGACGGATGCGTCGTTGACGTGCGCGAGGCCCAGGCCGGTGTAGCGCACGATCATGTTCGACGCGCCCGCCTGGTCGGCGACCGAGGCGAACGCGGCCTCCTTCGCCTCGGGCGTGGGGATGGTCGCGCGAGCGCGGGCGGCGAACTGGCGGCCGGTCGCGGTGTCGTCGGCGGCGAGCTCGGCGTCGATCTCCGCATCCCCGGCGGCACCGTTGAGCACGAGCCCGTCGAGCAGCTGCCAGCGCAGGTCGGCATCGATCTCGAGGCCCTCGAGGGCGGTCGAGCCGCTCAGCAGGCCGCGGAGGACGTCGACGTGGTCGGGCGTGGACGCGAGGCCCGCGAACGCGCCCGCGAACTGGAACTGCGCATCCGACCCTGCCTCGGCGGAGGCGGCGAGCTGCCACAGGCCGTCGCCGACGCGCCGGATGGTCTCGGCCCGGCGCGACGGGTGCACGTACGAGCGCGCGGCGAGGCCGAGCTGCGAGAGCGCGAGGCGGATGGTCGTCGACTCGGTCTCGGCGCCGATGTTGGCGAGCACGAGCTCGACGTAGTCGCTCGCGGGCGTCTCAGCGTCGCGCGTCGCGTCCCAGGCGGCACCCCAGACCAGGGCGCGCGCGAGCGGGTCCTCGATGTCGCGGAGGCTGCCGAGCGCGGTCTGCATCGACGACTCGTCGAGCCGGATCTTCGCGTAGGCGAGGTCGTCGTCGTTCACGAGGATGAGCGCCGGGCGGATGTGGCCGACGAGCGAGGGCACGAGCGTCTCGGCGCCGTCGACGTCGAGCTCGACGCGGTGGGTGCGGCGCAGCTTCTCGTCCGCCTCCTCGTAGAAGCCGATCGCGAGGCGGTGCGGTCGCAGCGTCGGCCACTCCGCGGGCGCGGTCTGCTCGATCGCGAAGGAGGTGATGATGCCGTCGACGGTCGTGCCGAGCTTCGGGCGGAGGGTGTTGACGCCGGCCGTCTCGAGCCACAGGCGGCTCCACTCGGTGAGGTCGCGGCCGCTCGCGGCCTCGAGCTCGGTGAGCAGGTCGGAGAGCTCGGTGTTGCCCCACGCGTGCTTGCGGAAGTAGGCGCCGACGCCCTGCATGAAGGCCTCGATGCCCACCCAGGCGACGAGCTGCTTGAGCACCGAGCCGCCCTTCGCGTAGGTGATGCCGTCGAAGTTGACCTGCACGTCCTCGAGGTCGCGGATCTCCGCGACGATCGGGTGCGTCGAGGGCAGCTGGTCCTGGCGGTACGCCCAGGTCTTCTCCATCGCCTGGAAGGTCGTCCACGCGTTGGTCCACTCGGTCGCCTCGGCGGTGGCGAGCGTCGACGCCCACTCGGCGAACGACTCGTTGAGCCACAGGTCGTTCCACCAGCGCATCGTGACGAGGTCGCCGAACCACATGTGGGCGAGCTCGTGCAGCACGGTGACGACCCGGCGCTCACGGATGGCGTCGGTCACCTGGGCGCGGAACACGTACGACTCGGTGAAGGTCACGCATCCGGCGTTCTCCATCGCGCCCGCGTTGAACTCGGGCACGAAGAGCTGGTCGTACTTCTCGAACGGGTAGGGCACGCCGAACTGCGACTCGAAGAAGGCGAAGCCCTTGCGGGTGGTGTCGAAGATGTAGTCCGCGTCCATGTGCTCGGCGAGCGAGGCGCGGCAGAAGATGCCGAGCGGGATCGTGCGGCCGTCGCTCGAGGCGAGCTCGGAGCGGGTGACCTCGTAGGGCCCCGCGACGAGGGCGGTGATGTAGCTCGAGATGCGCGGCGTCGGCGCGAAGCTCCACGTGCCCGTCTCGCCGTCGACGACCGGCTCGGGCGTCGGCTGGTTCGAGACGACCTGCCAGCGGGCGGGGGCGGTGACGGTGAAGCGGAACGTCGCCTTGAGGTCGGGCTGCTCGAAGACGGCGAACACGCGCCGCGAGTCGGGCACCTCGAACTGCGAGTAGAGGTAGACCTCGCCGTCGACGGGGTCGACGAAGCGGTGCAGGCCCTCACCGGTGTTCACGTAGAGGGCGTCGGAGACGACCGTCAGCTCGTTCTCGGCGGCGAGGTCGTCGAGCTGGATGCGCACGCCGTCGTTCACGCTGGCGACGTCGAGCTCGGCGCCGTTGAGCGTGACCGCGTGCACGGTGCGGGAGATGTGGTCGATGAACGTCGACGCGCCGGCCTCGGCCGTGAAGCGCACGGTCGTCGTCGACCGGAACACCTCCTCGCCGGTCGTGAGGTCGAGGGCGACGTCGTAGCTGTCGACCTGGACGAGCGCTGCGCGCTCCTGGGCCTCGACGCGAGTGAGGTTCTCTCCGGGCACGCTGGACTCCTTGTGACTGTGGCAGGTCCGACCAGCGTACTGCCGAGGGACCGGGGCTCCGCCGAGCCCTCGGTAGCATCGAGGCATGAGTGCATCGACGCCGCAGGAGACCACCGTCCAGGCCGAGACCGCCGCGGCCGACCAGCCCAGCGTGCGGATGTGGTTCGACCCGACGTGCCCGTGGGCGTGGATGACGTCCCGCTGGCTCGGCGAGGTCGCCGACACCCGCGGCTTCGAGGTCGACTGGCAGGTGATGAGCCTCGCCATCCTCAACGAGGGGCGCGATCTGCCGGAGTCCTACCTCGCGCGGATGCCGCGCTCGATGCGCCTCACCCGGCTCGTGACCGCGGCGCGCGACGCGGGTGGCGACGCCGCGGTGAAGGCCATGTACGACGCGCTCGGCACGCGCATCCACCACGACGCCCGGAAGGACGACGACGCGATCGTCGCCGAGGCGCTCGCGGAGGTCGGCCTCGACGCGTCGCTCGCCGAGGAGACCGAGGCGCACGACGAGACCCTGCACGGCACCCACCAGGCGGCCATGGACCTCGTCGGCGACGACGTCGGCACCCCCGTCGTCGCGGTGGGCGACGTCGCGTTCTTCGGCCCGGTCGTGAGCCCCGCGCCGACGGGTGCTGAGGCGCTGCGCCTCTTCGACGGCGTCGTCGCCGCGGCATCGGTCGACGGGTTCTTCGAGCTCAAGCGCTCGCGGACTCGCGGCCCGGTGTTCGACCGGGTCGGGTCCGACGGGCAGGAGGCGTGATGCGCGTCCACGTCGCCACCGACCACGCCGGCTTCGAGATGTCGAAGCGGCTCGTCGCGCACCTCACCGACCGCGGTCACGAGGTCGTCGACCACGGCCCTGCCGAGTACGACGCCGAGGACGACTACCCGGCGTTCTGCATCAACGCGGCGCGCGCCGTCGTGCGCGACCAGCGCGCGGGCGTCGAGGCGCTCGGGGTCGTCTTCGGCGGCTCGGGCAACGGCGAGCAGATGGCGGCGAACAAGGTGGAGGGCGCGCGCGCCGCGCTCGCCTGGAGCCTGCCGACCGCCGAGCTCGCGCGTGAGCACAACGATGCGAACGTCGTCGCCGTCGGCGCCCGCCAGCACTCCGAGGAGGAGATGCTCGCGATCATCGACACGTTCCTCGCGACCCCCTTCACCGGGGTCGAGCGGCACGCGCGGCGCATCGCGCAGCTCGGCGAGTACGAGACGACGGGCGGCATCGCGGGCCACGAGATCCGCTGATGCCTGCGGTGTCCGATGCCTGAGGGGCATTCCGTCCATCGCATCGCTCGGCAGTTCGCGGCGAACTTCGTGGGCAGCGCGGCGGCCGTGTCGAGCCCGCAGGGCCGGTTCGAGGTGGGCGCAGCGGAGCTCGACGGGCGCACGATCACGTCGTCGGCGGCGATCGGCAAGCACCTGCTGCTCGGCTTCGACGGCACCGAGACGACGCCGGATCGGGTGCTGCACGTGCACCTGGGCATCTACGGAGCGTGGGACTTCGCCGGCGCGATCTCGGTCGATCCGACGATCCTCGCCTCGACCTCGGCAGCCGGGGCGTCCCGGATGGGGCAGACGGGCATGCGGGGCGCCGGCACCGACGGCGAGCACGAGGACTCGATCGCATCGATCGGCGCGCCCCGGCTCGCGCGGCTGCGTGCGGGGGAGCGCGAGACGACGAGCGAGGTCGAGGACTTCCCGCCGGCGCCGGTCGGGCAGGTGCGCGTGCGCATCCTCACGCCGACCGCGGTCGCCGACCTGCGCGGCCCGATCGTCTGCGAGGTGCTGGAGCCCTCGCAGGTGCGGGCGCTCGCCGACCGGCTCGGCCCCGACCCGGAGGCGCCGACCGAGTCGCGCCGTCGTGCCGAGGATCGCTTCGTCGCTCGCGCATCGCGATCGGGGCAGGCGATCGGGCAGCTGCTCATGGATCAGTCGGTCGTCGCCGGGATCGGCAACGTCTACCGCGCGGAGCTGCTGTTCCGGGCGCGCATGGCCCCGCATCGCCCCGGGAACGCCGTGCCGGAGGACGAGCTGCGCGCGCTCTGGCGCGACTGGGTGAAGCTGCTGCGCATCGGCGTCGAGACGGGCCAGATGCTGACGATCGATGGGCTGCGGGGCGCGCGACGGGCCGCGGCGCTCGCGAACCGCGCCGACCGGCACTGGGTCTACAAGCGCGAGGGGCTGCCGTGCCGCCGCTGCGGCACGTCGATCGCGCTCGAGACGATGCAGGGCCGCAAGCTCTATTGGTGCCCCGGCTGCCAGCTCTGACGCTGATCGAGCCGCTCGCGGCCCCCGGGCCGCGCGCGAGTCGAGATCACGCCCCTGCGTCGGTCAGCGCCACCGATACAGCGTCGACCCGTCGATCCCCGACTCCGAGGGGCTGATCACCCACGAGCCGGTCGGGTCGTCCTCGCGCACGGCGACGATCACCTGCGCCACCTCCCGGTCGCCGGGCGCGAAGTCCCAGATGTAGCCGAGGTCGTTGGGGGCGGCGGCGGTCGACGCCGAGTTCTGGTCGGTGAAGGGTCCGCCGTCGGGCTGGTAGGCGAACGTCATGTCGTGCATCGGATGCGTCGTGATGACGCCGACGTTCGCGATCTCGAGCTCGAGGATGACGAAGCGCTCGCCCGAGCGGGGCGTCGCGCCGGTCGAGGCGGCGAGGGTGTCCGCCGGGTCGATCGAGCGGATCGCCGTGACCTCCCACGTCGAGCCGCGGTCGGTGTGGATGGTCACGGTGTCGCCGTAGGCGAACTCGCCCGGTGCTGTCGTAGGCACCGGGGGATCGGTCGGGCCGTTCGTCGTCGGCGCCGGGGCGACGTCGGTGAAGGCGGGCGACGGGGTCGTCGGGATCGCGGGGTCCTCGGGCGTGGTCGGCGGCATCGCGACGCAGGCGACGAGCGTGAGCGTGGCGGCGGCGACGAGGGCCGCGCCCAGCCGGGTCGAGCCCTGCCGGCGCGGGCGGGTGATCAGCCTCTCCTGCACACCGGAACGCTACTGCCCGCGGCTGTGAGCGGCCGAGGGCGCCGGACGGCGGGTGGGGGAGCAATGGAGCGGGCGACGGGAATCGAACCCGCGTAATCAGTTTGGAAGACTGAGGCTCTACCATTGAGCTACGCCCGCGCGCCCCGCCGCTCGCGCGTCGGGACTGGACGAATCTACCGCATCCAGGCGGCGCATCCGACGGTCGCATCCGATCGGGATACGCTCGAGCCGTGCACCGCAGCATCCCCACAGACCTCATCCTCGGCGGCGCGACCGCCGCCTACCAGATCGAGGGCGCCGCGGCCGAGGACGGCCGCCGCCCCAGCATCTGGGACACGTTCTCGCGCGTGCCGGGAGCCGTGATCGACGGCCACACCGGCGACGTCGCCTGCGATCACTACCACCGCATGCCCGAGGACGTCGCGCTCATGCGCGAGCTGGGCCTGCAGACCTACCGCTTCTCGACCAGCTGGGCGCGCGTGCGGCCCGACGGCGGCGCTGCGAACCCGAAGGGCCTCGACTTCTACTCGCGGCTCGTCGACGAGCTGCTCGACGCCGACGTCATGCCGTGGCTCACGCTCTACCACTGGGACCTGCCGCAGGCGCTCGAGGACGTCGGCGGCTGGACGAACCGCGACACCGCGAGCCGCTTCGTCGAGTACGCGCTCACCGTGCACGAGACGCTCGGCGACCGCGTCACGAACTGGACGACCATGAACGAGCCGTGGTGCTCGTCCTTCCTCTCGTACACCGCGGGCGCCCACGCGCCGGGGCGGCAGAGCGTCGAGGCCGGGCTCCAGGCCGCCCACCACCTGCTGCTCGCGCACGGCATGGCCGTCACTGCGCTGCGCGAAGCCGGCGCCGAGCGGGTCGGCATCACCCTCAACTTCCAGCCGGCCGCACCGGTCGACCCGACGAGCGCATCCGACCGCGACGCCGCCCGCCGCCTCGACGACCAGTACAACCGCTTCTTCATCGAGCCGATCGTGCTCGGGGCCTATCCCGAGTCGCTGCTCGCCGACGTCGGCCACCTCGGACTCGACGCCGTGGTGCAGCCGGGCGACCTCGAGACCATCTCCGCGCCGATCGACGTGCTGGGCGTGAACTACTACCACGACGACATCGTCTCGTTCGCGGTGCCCGCGGTACCGGTCGTCAACGACGCGCCCACCGACCGCCCGATCTCGAGCCCGTACCCGGCTGCCGAGGGCGTGCACGCCCACCCGCGCGACGTGCCGACGACGAGCATGGGCTGGGAGGTCAACCCGGCCGGCCTCACGGCGCTGCTGCAGCGGCTGCACGAGCAGTACACCGGGTCGAAGGGCATCGAGCTGTGGGTGACCGAGAACGGCGCCGCGTACGACGACGAGGTCGAGACGGATGCGGCCACGGGCGAGCCGCGCATCCACGACGCGGAGCGGGTCGAGTTCCTCCGCGGCCACGTCGGCGCCGTGCTCGACGCGATCGACGCGGGCGTGCCGGTCAAGGGCTACATGTACTGGTCGCTGCTCGACAACTACGAGTGGGCGTGGGGCTACCACAAGCGCTTCGGCATCGTGCGGGTCGACTACGACACGCAGGAGCGCACGGTGAAGGACTCCGGGCTCGCGCTCTCGCGCATGATCCGGGAGCGCACGCTCTAGCGTCGCGCGGACGTCCGCGCGCACGTCGCGCAACGGGACCCCTTGCACCGAACGGGACCCGGTGCACCGGGTCCCGGTCGGGGCAAGGGGTCCGCGAGGCTCGGGGCA
>JBNJKM010000008.1:0-123785 GCA_051751085.1 Actinomycetota bacterium
CTGCCGCCGACATCACGTGATGAAGCACTCGACCGCCTGGAAGGTGCAGCAGGTGCCCGGCGGCGTCCTCGAATGGACCTCACCGCTCGGCACCGCCTTCCGCGACGAACCCGAACCCCAAGGACCCCTGTTCACCGAGCGATCCGACATCTGGGCGACACCCGAGACGGTCGGCGCCGCACCACCCGGCGACCCGCCGCTCCCGTTCTGACCCGACCGCGCGACCGACCGACCGCCCGAAGGCCCGAGAACGCGAAGGCCCGAGGACGCGACGGCCCGAACGATCGCGCTCAGGCCAGCGACAGCACGCAGCCCGCCCCGACTGCTAGCGCGGCGGCGACACCTGACGGCAGGCGAGCAGGTAGGTCTGCCCGAACTGCTCCGTCGGCTCGAGCACGGCCGATTCCGCCCACTCGTTCCAGGCGTTGACGAAGACGATGCGCCGCTCGGCCGGCCGGTCCGCCTGCGCCTCGAGCGCGGCGGCGAGCCAGCGGCGGAACGTCCACGGATTCGCGCCCGTGAACGCCATCGGCGTCCACTGCTTGCGCGCGGTGTTGTCGAACGTGACCATCACACCGGGGTAGTGGTGCTCGTCGAGGGTGGCGAGCTGCGCGATCGCGGCGTCCGCCGTGCCGCGGTAGCCCATGAGGTTGCCCGCGAAGCGCTCGTCCGCCTCACCGGCGCGGTCCGACGGGATCCACGGCAGGTTGTGCGGCGCGAACGTGAGCGTGCCGTCGGCGAGACCGGTCAGCTCCCCGCGCGGGAGGCCGCCCATCTGCTCGCCGATGTCGACGGCGAGCACGTGCAGCTCGCCCGCGCCCTCCTCGCGCGCCCGCTCGCGCCAGTGCGCGATCGTGGCCGCCGCATCCGGCACCGTGCCGATCTTGTACACGGCGACCACCGCGGCGCCGTCGACGCGCACCCAGCGAGGGTCGCGCAGCATCGGCAGGATGTCGTCGATGAACTCGGTCGCGGGCACCCGGTCGTAGTCCTGGCCGATGAGCACGTTCGCGTCGAGCCCGTCCCAGCGGCGGGTCCAGTTCTCGTTCGCCCACATGACGCAGAAGGGCTGGTCGACGTCGCCCTCGGCGAGCCGCTGCAGCGGCAGGCCGAGCACGCGGCGCCCGGCGAACCAGTAGTGGTAGTACATGAACCCGGCGACGCCGTGCGCGGCCGCCATGTCGCGCTGCCGCTGCCGCACCTCGTCGAGCGAGAGGTCGTAGAAGCCGAGCTCGCCGGGCATGAGCGGCACCTGGTGACCCGGGTAGAGGGGCTTCGCCTTGGCGACGTTCGCCCACTCGGTGAAGCCGGCGCCCCACCAGCGGTCGTTCTCCGCGGTGCGGTGGAACTGCGGCAGGTAGAAGGCGATGACGCGGCCGTCGACGGATGCGCGGTCGGCGCGGGCGCCCAGCTCCGGCAGCGCGAGCACGTCCATGCCCGCCTCGATCGCGCCGATGCCGATGATGCGCTCGATGGCGTGGGCGGCGGTGCCGTCGATCTGGCCGGCCTCGTCCTCGAAGTCGGCGCGGTCGATGCGCAGCGCGCGCAGCGACTGCAGCAGGAAGCCGCGGATCCAGTACATCGAGCCGGCGGCGAAGCGCAGGTCGTCGGGCTCGAGCGGCATCGAGAGGCGCTCCAGGAAGCCGCGCACGAGGTCGAGGTTCGAGCCCCAGTGCTCGGCGCCGGCGACGCTGCCAGCCGCGGTGACGATGCCGATCGAGCGGTCGCGCCGGAAGGCGTCGACGATCGTCGCGGTCTGCTCGACGGAGCCGAGGAGCGAGCCGACGAGCGCGGCGCGCCATTCGGCGCCCGAGCCGGCGAGCTCGCCGTGGCCCTCGCGCCACTCGCTGCGCTTCGTGTGGACCTTGAGCACGACGTCATAGGGGTCGAGGATGCCGGCGTTCACGACCTGCACGAGCGGCCAGATGTCGCGCCCGTGGTTCTCGACCGTGAGCACCTCGGCGTGCGCCGCACCCGCGGCGCTGAGCCGCGCGGCCGAGATCGACTCGCCGGAGGAGTTGGTCACGTAGAGGTCGAAGGGCCCGCCGATGGCGGGGAGCGCCGCGAGCAGCTCGTCGAGCAGCTCGGCGTAGTGGCAGTGGAGCACGACCGCGATCGGCGCCGGCGTCGCGGGCCCGGTGCGCTCGCGCCAGTGCGTGGGGAAGCCGACGAAGCGCGCGCCCTCGAGCCGGCGCTGCCACGCGGGGAAGGACGAGGGCCGGGTGCGGTCGGCGGCGCGCTTCGCGCGGGGTCCGCTCGCGGCCGCCTTCGCCCGGCGGACGGCGCGCGCACCCATCGAGCCGATGCGGCTCGCGCGCGATGCCCACACCTTCGGGTCCCACGCGTCGGGCCGCTCGGCGCGGGCCTCAGCCTGCTCGAGCTGCGCCCGCAGGCTGTCGATCTGCTGCTGCAGCTCGATCCGGTCGGGGTCGCCGGCTCCGGTCATGCCTGCTTCGCCATCAGGGCCCGGATGGCGGTGGCGTCGCCGTAGACGACCTTCGAGTCGTAGGGGCGGTCGGGGAAGGCGCCGTACTCGAGCTGGATGTCGAGCCCGTGGTCGGCGATGAAGCGCTCGACCTGGGTGCCCAGTGCGACCGGCTCGCCGGAGCAGACGTTGATGACCCCTGCCACCTCGTCCTGCATCGCGACCGCCGCGATCTGCCGGCCGAGCTCGTCGACGTGGATGAAGTCGAACTGGTTCTTGCCGGAGGTGAACGGGAACGTGCGCTTGCCCTGCTCCGCGGCCTCGAGGAGCTTCGTGAAGATCGACTGGTTGTTCCGGTCGTCGCCGTAGATGTAGTACGCGCGCAGCCACTGGATCGTCGTGTCGCCGAGGTTCGCGAGCACGGCGCGGCGCAGCGCGTCCTTGGCGATCCCGTAGAGCGATGCGGGGGCGGTCGGCGTGTCCGCGGTGATGGCGCCCTCGTGGCGGCCGATCTCGTGCATCGTGCCGAGCACGGCGAGGCGCGTGACGCCGGCCTTCGCGAAGTGCGTCAGCACGCGGAAGTGATCGGAGAGCCGCAGCATGTGCACGGGCGAGTTGTGCGCGAAGCCCGCCTCCCACGCGAGGTGCACGACCGCATCCGGCCGGTCCTGCAGGAGCGCGTCGAGATCGGTGTGCGGGTCGAGCAGGTCGGCCTCGACGACCGTCGCGCGCTCGTCGATCCGGTAGGCGCGGAAGTGGCGGACCACGGCCGTCACGCGCGCGCCCCGGTCGAGCAGCGCGGCGACGACGTGCCGACCGATGTAGCCGCCCGCGCCGGTGACGAGGATGTGCTGGGCAGTCTGGGTGTTCTCCATCACCGTTCGATGCTACTCGTCGCGCCGCAGGGGGAGCGGGAGGGCCATCGTGCGCAGCCTCCCGACCTCGACCCGGGCTCGGTGCTGGCGCACCGCGAAGACGAGCAGCAGCACCATCCCGAGCTCGATGAGCGGTCGCGACTCGGCGAGCCCCTGCACGGCCTCGGCGACGAGGATCATGAGCGGCACGGCCGCGATCGGGCCAGCGCCGGTCGGCGCCTCCGCGAGATCGCGCCCCGCGCCGCGCATCGTCGAGCCGAGCAGCCACGCCCACGCGAGCACGCCGAGGATGCCCGCCTGCATGAGCACGTCGATCCAGACGCTGTGCGCCTGCAGGTAGAGGATGCCGTCCTGCAGGCCGAGCCGGTCGTACGGCTCCACCCAGGGCATCCAGTAGCTCAGCCACCCGCGGCCGAGCAGCGGGGAGCCGCGCCACCAGTCGAGCGCCGCGGCCCAGATCTGGAAGCGGTCCTCCATCGATGCCTCGCGGCCCAGGGCCTCGACGATGCGGTCCCAGTTGCTGATCGCCCACGCCGTGAGCACGGCCATGAGCCCGGCGGCGACCACGACGGCGGGGCGGAACGCGCCCCGGGGTCGACGGCGCCACGTGTAGACGAGCCAGAACGAGAGCACGACCACGACCGCCGCCACGAGCACGGTCATCGAGCGCGTGAGGGCGAGCACGAGCACCGGCAGCGCCGTCCAGAGCCACCAGAGCCTGCGGTCGAGGCCCGCGCGGTGGCGGCCGATCGCCACGATGAGCGCGAGCAGCGCGAGCATCGCGGTGAGGTTGGGGTTGCCGGTGATGCCCTGGATGCGGTGGCCCCAGAAGATGCCGCCGGTCGACCAGGGGATCATGGGCAGGTCGCCGCCCGGCACGAGCCAGATCGGGTAGACGGGGCCCTGCACGAAGAGGGCGACGCCGACCTCGAACGCGAGCGAGGCGATGAGGAGGCCCTGCAGGCAGCGGTGGAGCACCTCGAGCAGCGCGTCGAGCGGCAGCGTCGCGAGCAGCACGCCGACGAGCACGTGGACGAGCAGGAGCGCGATGCCGAGCAGGGTCGCGAGCGGGTGCGGGGTGACGATGAGGGTCGCGACCGCGACCCCGACGAAGGCGAGCAGCGGCGCGGGCAGCCAGCGCCAGCTGGCGCCCGACTGCCGCAGCGCGACGAGCGCCCACACGAGCGTCGCGCCGCTGATCGCCGCCCACAGCTGCCAGCCGAGGAGGTTCCGCACGAGGTCGCCGCACGCGAGCTGCAGGATGATGAAGGTCGCGAGCAGCCGATGGGGGGCGCGCACGAGCATGATGGCGATTCTCGCACGCGCGGCTCGCCCGGCAGCCGTGTCGTAGTCTCGCCGAGGAGCGGATCCGCTCGAGGGGAGCGGTGGGATGGAGCAGGCGTTGGAACGAGAGCCCCGGACGGCCGGTGCGTCGCGGCCTGGGCTCGCGTGGGCAGCCGCGGCAGCCGTCTTCCTCGCCGCGCTCGCCTTCCAGGTCGCCCGCATCCCGCAGCTCGAGCACGACGTCGTCTGGGCGGAGGACGGCGCGATCTTCCTGCTGGGGGCGCTCGAGGACCCCGTCGGCTCGATCCTCGCGCCCTACGCCGGCTACCAGCACCTGCTGCCGCGGCTGCTCGCGGGCGCCATCGTGGCGCTCGCACCGCTCGCGAGCTACGCCGCGGTGGTCTTCTGGGCGAGCGCGATCGTGGGAGCGCTCGCCTGCGCCGCGACGATCCCGCTCGCGCGCTGGGCGGTGCCGTGGCTGCCCGCACGCATCGCGCTGGGCCTCGTGCCGGTCGTGGTGCCGCTCGTCGCGCCCGAGATCATCGGCAACCTCGCCGACCTCCACACCTTCATGCTCTGGCTCGGCGTCTGGATCGCGCTGTCGATGCCGACCTCCCGCACGGAGTCGTGGCTCATCGCCGTCGCGGCATTCGTCGCCGCGATGACCGAGGTGCAGCTGCTGCTCATGCTGCCGGTGCTGCTGCTGCGCATCCACGTGCGCCGTCCGCTGCTGTGGCCGGTGATCGGCGGCTTCCTGCTGGGGCTCGCGGGGCAGGCGCTGTCCTGGCTGCTCGCCCCGCGCTCCGGCTACGACGGCGTGCCGATCGGCATCCCGGATGTCGTGGTCGGCTGGCTCGCGAACGTCGTGATGCCGACGCTGCGCCCGACCGAGCAGGGCATCCGCGAGGCGTTCGCGAGCCAGGGGCCGCTCGCGGCCGCGCCGATCCTGGCGGGCTTCGCGGTCGCGGCGATCGTGGTGATCGTGCTGGGGTCGTGGCGCGCGCGCATCGCGGGCGCCGTGGTGCTGCTCGCCTCCGCCTCGTCGTTCGGCGGCTCGCTGCTCGCGTCGCCGATCGAGCAGTTCCAGTACGCGTCGATGCAGGGCGACGACTGGCTGACCGCGATCGTCGACCTCCGCTACGGCGGTGCAGCGGGGATGCTGCTGGCCGCGATCGTGCCCATCGCGGCATCCGTCGTGGCCGAGCGGATGCGCGGCCGGTCGCTGGTGATCGCGCGGCCCGTGCTCGCCCTGGGGCTCGCGGCGTTCATCGGCGCGATGGCCTGGCAGTCGCCCGACGCCGGCTCCCACCGCATCGGCGTCGAGCCCTGGAGCGAGCAGGTCGAGCGCCAGGCGTCCGTCTGCGAGCGCGGCGACGACCCCGAGCTCCTCCTCATCGCGCCCTACAATCGTGAGCTGGCGCTCGACTGCCCGACGATCGTCGATGCGCCGTGAAGGGACCATCCATGAAGGCGCTCGCGCTCATCCCCACCTACGACGAGATCGAGTCGCTGCCGGTGCTCGTCGACCGGCTGCTCGCCGCGGTGCCGGAGCTCGACGTGCTCATCCTGGACGACGCGAGCCCCGACGGCACGGGCGAGCTCGCCGACCGCATGGCCGCGGTCGACCCGCGCATCACCGTGCGGCACCGCGCCGGCAAGCTCGGCCTCGGTGCCGCCTACCTCGACGGCTTCGCCCTCGCCTTGGAGCGCGGCTACACGCACGTCATCGAGATCGACGCCGACGGCTCGCACCCGCCGGAGCGGCTGCGCGCGATGCTCGACCGCGCCGCTGCCGGCGACGAGCTCGTCATCGGCTCGCGGTGGATGCCCGGCGGCAGCGTCGTCGACTGGCCGAAGCGCCGCGAGGCGCTCAGCCGCGGCGCCAACGTCTACGCCAGGCTCATGCTCGGCGTGCCCGCGCACGACATGACCGCGGGCTTCCGCGTCTACAGCACCGAGCTGCTGCGCCGGCTCGACCTCGACTCGCTCGAGAGCCGCGGCTACTGCTTCCAGATCGACATGACGGTGCGCTCCCACGACGCGGGCGCGACCATCAGCGAGGTGCCCATCCAGTTCCGCGATCGCGAGGCGGGCGAGTCGAAGATGTCGGGCTCGATCATCGGCGAGGCGCTCACGAAGGTCACCGGCTGGGGCATCGGCCGCCGTGCCGCGGAGCTGCGCGCGCTGCTGCCGCGCTAGCGGAGCCGGCCGAGCAGCTGCGTGTAGGACTCGCCGCCGCCGCGACCGACGGCGCCCGCGAGCCCCCGCAGCTGGTGCTGCATGACCGACAGCCGCTGCTCCGCGAGCCGCGGCGAGATCGAGACGCGCGCCCGCATCCCCTCGTCCTGCACGGCGAGCGCGATGAGCCGCGCCCACTCGTCGACCGACAGCTGGGGCAGCTCGGGCGCGGCGTCGCGCACGCGGGCACCGAGCGACGCGGCCACGCAGCCGCGCAGGATCGCGGCGCCCGCCTGCAGCACGACGGGCGCGTTCGAGCGCGCGCGGATGGCGAGCCGGCCGGCGGCCAGCTCGAGCCGGGCGGTCGCCCCGTCGGCCTCGTGGCCGAGCTCGCCGAACCAGCCGCGCTGCAGCGCGGGCGCCGACACGAGCGCGCCCACCCACGGGTCCTCGAACGCGGCCGTCGCATCCGCCAGCCGGTCCGGGAGCCCGAGCGACTCGCGCGCGTCGGCGCGGCGGTCGTCGCGGTCGAGGCCCGGCAGCTCGGCGGGGATGCCGTCGGCGAGGGCGAGCACCGCGAGCTCCTCGGAGGCGCCGGCGAGCGCCTCGAGCGGATGCGCGCGGACGCCCACGAGCTCGACGCCGTCGACATGCGCGCCGCTCGCCTCGATCGCGGCGATCGTGCCGGGTGCGCCGGCGAGCACGATGCGGTCGGCGGCTCGGACGGCCGCGACGCGCTGCTCCCAGCCCTCCGAGGCCTCGACGAGCGCGACCGTCGAGGGCTGCGGCCCGGTCGCCGGCGTCGGCGGCGCGGGGGAGAGGATGCGCCACTCGTGCATCGTCTCGAACACGTCGCGCTGGTCGGCGGAGCGGGCGAGGTGCCGGTCGAGCACCGCCATGTCGTAGCGGCCCGACGCGGCGAGGAAGCGGTAGAGGTCCCGGGCGTTGCCGGTCGCGTGCTCGTCGATGACCGAGTCGATGCCCGCGAAGAGCGTCTTGCGCTTGAAGATCGGGCAGCCGCGGTCGCGGATGAGCTCCACCGGCATCGAGTTGAGCGGGTAGAAGGTGGTCTGCCGCAGATCGGCGGTGTCGATGTACGGCGCCCACCGGAACCCGAACGACGAGAAGTGGTGGGTGAAGCGCGCCTCGTGCTTCGCGACCGCGTGCGCGTAGTCGGGGATGGGCGGCAGGTCGTCCCAGTAGCGGCGGAACGGCTCCGACTGCAGCATCGACGCGCGCACCGCGATCCAGTGCGACTGCAGGTGCTCGGGCAGCGTCGGCGTCTCGAGCAGCCCCCACGGGTCGAACGGGGCGCCGTGGTGCACCGTGACGCCCCAGAAGTCGAGGTCGCGCGCATCCATGTCGTCGAACATCGCCTCGACGCTCGCGACGGGGCCGAGGATGGTGAAGTTGTAGAGCACGAGCTCGTCGATCTCGGCCATCGCGTCCCAGCCGATGTGCTCGATCGCCGTCTTGTAGGCCCACGAGTCGAAGCCGCGGTTGTCGCGCTGCAGCAGCTCGGTGCCCGGCCGGCGCTCGAACTCGGCCCGGCTCTCGTCGTCGAGCGCGCCGTTCACGACCACGATCGTGCGCTCGAAGTGCGGCTGCACGCCGTCGAGCAGCGTGCGCACCGTCTCGTCGGCGATGCCGTCGCCGTCGTAGAAGAAGAAGATGCCGACGCGGCGCACCGCGTCGAGGTTGGCGAGCCGCACTAGCGGTTCCGCAGCCTGCGCAGCAGCGAGCCGACGCCGCGCCGTGCGACGCGCTTGGCGCGCACCGCCATGGCGCGCGGGTGCGGCAGCCGATCGCGGCTCGCCGCGAGCTGCGCCTCGAGCTCCATCACGCGGTGCTGCGCGGAGCGCAGCTCCGCGAACTCCGTGGCGCGCTCCCGCTCGAGCCGCGACAGCTCGCTCCGCAGTCGCTCGATCTCGTCCCGTTCGGGCGCGTTCGCATCCATGCCGGTCAGCCTAATCGCCGCCGGTCCGGGTGCTCACGCGAACGCGGACTGCCCCGTGATCGCCCGGCCGACGATGAGCGCGTTCATCTGCGCCGTGCCCTCGTAGGTGTAGAGCGCCTCGGCGTCGGCGAAGAAGCGCGCCACCTCGTAGTCGGTGACGATGCCGTTGCCGCCGCACACCTCGCGGCACCAGCCGACGACCTCGCGCATCCGGCTCGTCACGTACGCCTTCGCGAGCGCGGAGTGGGCGTCCTCCTGACGGCCCTCGTCGAGCATGCGCGACACCTGCACGCACAGCGCGATCGAGGCCGTGATGTGGCCGAGCGACTTGGCGAGCATGTCCTGCACGAGCTGGTGCCCGGCGATCGGCTTGCCGAACTGCACGCGCTCGGCGGTGTAGCGGACGGCAGCCTCGTAGGCGCCCATCATCACGCCCGCGGCGCTCCACGCGACCTCTGCGCGCGTGAGGCGCAGCACCCGCGCGGTGTCGCGGAAGCTGTCGGCGCCCTGCAGCCGCAGCGACTCGGGCACGCGGACGCCCTCGAGCACGATGTCGGCGTTCTGCACCATGCGGAGCGAGATCTTGCGCTCGATCTTCGTCGCCGCGAAGCCGGGCGTCGTGGTGGGGACGATGAAGCCCTTCACGCGGCCGTCCTCGACGTCCTTCGCCCAGATGACGACGATGTCGGCCTGGGTGGCGTTGCCGATCCAGCGCTTCTCGCCGTCGAGCACCCACTCGTCGCCGTCGCGACGGGCCGTGGTGCGGAGGCCCTGCGCGGAGTCGGACCCGGAGAGCGGCTCCGTGAGACCGAATGCGCCGACGGTCGAGCAGTCGGCGAGGCGCGGCAGCCACTCGGCGCGCTGCTCGGCGCTGCCGGTGACGCCGATGGTGCCGGCGACGAGCCCGTTCTGCACCCCGATGAACGTCGAGACGGATGCGTCGACCCGGCTCATCTCGAGCGCCACCCAGCCGCGGTAGACCGCCGAGTTCTCGAACCGCGCCGTCTCGGGCCATGCGCCGCCGACGACGCCGAGCGCGCCGAGCTCGGGGATGAGCTCGGTCGGGAAGGCGTCGCGATGCCAGTGGTCGAGGATGAGCGGACGGACGCGCTCCTCCATGAAGGTGCGGATCTCGGCGAGCGACGCGCGCTCCTCGTCGGTCAGGTCGGCGGCGAACCCGTAGAAGTCGCTCGCGAGCGGGGTGAACGTCATTGCTCCTCGATCTCCCGGCCTTTCCTGGCCGTCGCGGCAAGGCTATGCCGCACCCACGGGCGGGCCCCGGGCCGTTGGTACGCTCGAGCCAAACTGCCGGAAGGAGACCGCGGCTGTGTTTGTGCCGATCGCCAACGAGCCGAGGGACTACGCCTGGGGCAGCTCGACCCTGCTCGCGTCGTACCTCGGCCGCGACGCCTCCGGCGGGCCCGAGGCGGAGCTCTGGCTCGGCGCCCACGCGGGCTCTCCCTCGATCGTCACCGGTGGTGCGCACGCGGGCCTCGACCTCGGCGCGGCGATCGCCGCCGAGCGCGGCAGGCAGCCCGCGATGCTGCTCAAGGTGCTCGCGGCCGCGCAGCCGCTCTCGCTCCAGGCGCACCCCGACGAGGCTCGGGCGAGGGAGGGGTGCGCGCGCGAGGACGCGGCGGGCATCCCGCGCGACGCGCCCCACCGCAACTACCGCGACCCGCACCCGAAGCCCGAGATCATCGTCGCCGTCACGCCCTTCGAGGCGCTGAGCGGCTTCCGGCCGACGGCGGAGGCGCGCGACGTCGCGGCGGCGCTCGCCGCGGCCGACGAGCGCCTCCGCCCGCTCGAGGAGCACGTGCGCGCCGGTGACGCGCTGGCGTGGCTGCTCTCCGGCGACGCCGAGGTCGCCGAGGTCGTCGAGGCGGCCGTCGCGGTGGCCCCCGCGCTCGCGAGGTCGCGGCCCGTCGAGGCCGACACGGTCGCGAGGCTCGCGGCCACCCATCCCGGCGACCCCGGCATCCTCGTGGCACTGCTGCTGAACCGCGTCTCGCTCGCGCCCGGCGAGGCGCTCTTCCTGCCCGCCGGCAACCTGCACGCCTACCTCTCCGGGCTCGGCATCGAGCTCATGGGCCCGAGCGACAACGTGCTGCGCGGCGGGCTCACGCCCAAGCACGTCGACGTCGCCGAGCTGCTCGCCGTCGTCGACCCGACGCCGCTCGCGGATCCGCGCCTGCCGGGCGAGCCGCTCGACGGCGCGACCGCCTACCGCCCCGCCGCGCCGTTCGAGCTGCGGCGCATCGCGGGCACCCACGACGTCGATGCCGGCAGGGGGCTGCTGCTCTCGGTCTCATCGGGCACGGCGACGGTGGACGGCGAGCCCCGACGCATGCGACGGGCGGATGCCGCGTGGATCGACACGCCCGAGCCGTTCCGGATCGAGGCCGCCGAGGCATGGCTCGCGCTCGAGCGCGACACGCCGTGACGGCGTGGTGCCGGGCCGCGGGGCCGCGACACTCCTAGAATCCTCGACTTGACGCGAGGCGAACTACACCGGTGTAATTGGTGCAGCGCAGGCCCGGCCGGGGTCCTGCAGAACCCGGGGGAATCGCCATGCGAGAAGGAGTGCAGCGCAGCACTGCAGCGCAGGCCATCGACGATGGCGGCCTGCGTCGCGGAGTGCCGGGGGACTGGTTCGTCGACCCGGTCATGCTCGGCGTCCCGGGAGTGCGCAGCGACGACGTCGACGACGCACCCCTCGGCTGGCAGGCCGACGCGCTCTGCGCCCAGACCGACCCCGAGGCGTTCTTCCCCGAGAAGGGCGGCTCGACGCGAGACGCCAAGCGCATCTGCGAGTCGTGCGACGTGCGCCAGCAGTGCCTCGAGTACGCGCTCGAGAACGACGAGCGCTTCGGCATCTGGGGCGGGCTCTCCGAGCGGGAGCGCCGCAAGCTCCGCAAGCTGGCCTGAGTCGTCCGCGGGAGCGGGCGTTGCTGCTGAGCGTGGCTCACTGAGCATTAGGCTCACCCCATGACCGTCGTGATGACCATGATGGTGCGCGACGAGGCGGACATCATCGCCGCCACGATCGAGCACCACCTCGCCCAGGGGATCGACCGCATCCTCGTGACCGACAACGCCTCCGTCGACGGCACGAGGGAGATCCTCGCCGAGTACGCGAGCATCGCGCCGGTCACCGTCTTCGACGACCCGGAGCACCGCAAGCAGCAGGCGCAGGTCGTCACGCGGATGGCCCGGCTCGCGTTCGAGGAGCACGGCGCCGACTGGGTCGTCAACGGCGACGCCGACGAGTTCGTGCGCGCGGTCGACCCGTCGCTGACGATCGCGGAGGCGCTCGGGCGCACGCCGCGCGAGATCGGCGCGTTCACCGTCCCGGTCGTGAACCTCGTCGGCGCGATGGCCCAGCGCGGCTCCGGCCTCCGCCGGCTCGTGCTCCGCGACGAGCGCTCGCTCGAGGCGCTGCGCGCCGCGGGCGTGCACGCGCACCCGACGCCCAACGCCATCCACGTCGGCAGCGGCGACATCGAGGTCGCGCACGGCAACCACTTCGTCTCCATCGAGCAGCAGGGCGAGCCGCCCGCCGAGGCCGCGCTCGAGGTGCTCCACCTGCCGTGGCGCTCGTCGTCGCAGTTCGAGCGGAAGATCGAGAACATGGGCCGCGCCTACGAGCGGAACCCCGACCTGCGGCCGAGCGCGAACCACCACGGCATGCGCGACTGGCGGCGGATGCGCGCCGGCGTGCTGCTGCCGTTCCTCGCCCGCCGCATGCCCACCGCCGACGAGCTCGACGTGCCGGGCTACCGCGAGGACCGGTCGCTGCTCGAGAGCCTCGAGCGGCTCGAGCCGCTGCTGCCCGAGCGGCTCGCCGCGGTGCTCGACGACCACGCCGACGAGCCGTTCACCACCCGCGAGATCGAGGAGCAGCGCGCCCTCGCCGAGCTGCTCGCGCCGCTCGACCAGGTCGCGCAGGATGACATCGTCGCGCTGCGCGACGAGCTCGACGCCCGCAACACCGAGCTCTACCGGCTGCGCCTCGAGCGCGAGACGCTCGACGCGATCCCCGGCGTCGCGGCGCGCATCGCCGCGGAGCGCGAGGAGGCATGGCTCGCGGGGCTCGAGGCCGCCGCGCCGGCGCGGCGTGCGCTCGAGGGCCAGCTGGCCGACGCGCGCGAGCAGGCGGCGCGTGCGATCGCCGGACGCGATCAGGCGTCGTCGCAGCTGCAGCGCCTGCGCGAGCACCCCGCGATGCGCGCGGCGAGCGCCGTGAAGCGCGTCGTCCGCCGCGGCTGACCGCCAGTCCCGGCCCGCGGCCCGATAGGACGGCACACCGCCGGCAACCCCTGGCCGAAGCGGGGTTCGCACCTAGCCTTGCCGGGTGCATCCGAGGGTCTTCGCCGTGCTCGCGGCCAGCAATGGCGCCGCGTACCTGCCGGCGACCCTCGCGGCGATCGCTGCGCAGACGACGCAGCCCGAGCGGCTCGTCGCGGTCGACGGCGCATCCCGCGACGACTCGCGCGCCCTGCTCGAGGCCTCGGCCGCGAGCACCGTGGTCGTCGCGCAGCGGCTGCCCTACGGCGCGCTGATCGCCAAGGGGGTCGCCGCGCTCCCACCCGCCGAGGACGGCGACTGGCTCTGGCTGCTCGCGCACGACGCCGCGCCGCACCCGAGCGCGCTCGAGGCGCTGCTCGCCCACGCCGAGTCGCACCCGAGCGTCGCCGTCGTCGGCGCGAAGGTCATGCGCGCCGACGAGCCCGACCGCTTCGCCGAGTTCGGGCAGTCGATGACGCCCTTCGGGCGCAGCCTGCTGCTGCACGAGGGCGAGCTCGACCAGGGCCAGCACGACGACGACTCCGATCGGCTGGGCGTCGCCGAGACGGGCGTGCTCGTGCGCCGCGACGCCTTCGCGGCGCTCGGCGGCTTCGACCCCAGGCTGCCGTCGATCGACGCGGGACTCGACCTCGGCGTGCGCGCCCGCCTCGCCGGGCACCGCGTCGCCGTCGAGCCGCGGGCGAGGGTGCGCCGCGCGGGCGGCCCAGAGCACTTCTCCGCGCGGGCGGTGAGCGACGCGGGTCGCGTCGCGGTCGCCCGGCGCGCACAGCTCCACCGCCGGCTCGTCTACGCCAACCCGGTCGCGCTCATCGTGCACTGGCTGCTGCTGCTGCCCAACGCGATCCTGCGCTCGATCGCCCACCTGCTCGCGAAGCGGCCCGCTGCCGTGCTCGCCGAGTGGAGTGCGACGCTGATCGCGCTCGTCGACGTGCCGGGCGCCGTCCGCGCCCGCCGCCGCATCGCGCGCACGCGCACGGCCCGCTGGTCGACGCTCCGACCGCTGCGGGCGTCCTGGCGCACCGTGCGCTCGCACCGCCGTGCGGTGGGCGACCCCGAGCGCATGCAGCTCGCGGCGGACGAGCGAGTCGGCTTCGTGGAGGGCGCCGGTCTGTGGGTGGCCGCCGCGGCGCTCATCGTCGGCGTCGTGCTCCACCCGCAGCTGCTCGGCGCGGCCGCCGCGACCGGCGGTGCGCTGCTGCCGCTCTCCGACTCCCTGGGCGACCTGTGGGCGAACGCGCTCGCCGGGCCGCGCGACGCCCTCGGCCAGCTCGTCGGACCGGCCGACCCGTTCGCGATCGTGCTCGCGCTGCTCGGCACGCTCACGCCCTGGGAGCCGTCGACCGCGATCGTGCTCCTGCTCTTCCTCGCGCCGGCGATCGCCGCGGTCGCCGCGTTCTTCGCGGTGCGGTGGATGACCGACTCGCGCTGGGTGCCCGCGGTCGCCGCCGCCGTCTGGTCGCTGTCGCCGACGCTCCTCGAGGCGGTCGTCGACGGCCGCCTCGGCGCCGTGCTCGCGCACGTCGCGCTGCCGCTCGCCGCCGCCGGGGTGCTGCTCGCGCACCGCTCGTGGCGCGCCGCGGGCGCAGCCGCGATCCCGCTCGCGGTCGTCGTGACCGGAGCGCCCGTCCTGCTGCCCGCGATGCTGCTGCTCGTGCTGCTCGGCACCGGCATCGGCTGGCGCTCGCCGCTGCGCCCGCTCGCCGCGCTCCTGCCGGCGATCGCGCTCCTCGGACCGGTGGTCGTCGCGCGGTGGATGGCGGGCGACCCGCTCGCGGCGCTCGCGGATCCCGGCCTGCCGCGTCCGTCCGCCCCGCCCACCGCGGTGGAGGCGGCGCTGCTCGCCCCTGACAGCACGCTCGCCGGGCTCGAGGGCGCTGTCGCGCTCGCGCAGCTCGATGCGCACTGGTTCGCGCTCGGGCTGCTCGCGCCGCTCGCCCTCGCCGCGCTCGCGGGCGTCGTGCTGCGGCCGGCCCTCGCGTGGCCCTGGGTGCTGCTGCTGCTCGCGGGCTACGCCACCGCGGTCGGCGCCTCCCGGCTCGCGCTCACGAGCATCGACGGCGATCCCGTCACCGTCTGGGCCGGCTCCGGCGCCTCGCTCGCGCTCGCGGCGCTCATCGCGCTCGCCGTCACCGCCGCCGCGCTCGACGACCGCCGCGCGGGCGTGCCGGGCGGCCTCGTGGCGGTCGTGGCGGTCGTCGCTGCCGTGCCGGTCGTCGTCGCGACGTTCCTCGCGCCCGACGTGATCGCCCCCGCGCCGGACCGCCGCATGCCGGCCTTCGTCGACGCGGCGACCGCCGACGATCCCCGCGTGGGCACGATCGTGCTGCACCCGCTCGCCGAGGGTGTGCTCGCCGTCGACGTCGAGCGCGGCCACGGCACGACGCTCGACGACCTCTCGACCGGCGAGCTCGTGCGCACGGCGCCCGACGGGCGCGACGCGGAGCTCGCGCAGGCCGCGGTCGACCTCGCCTCCGGCGCGGACGTGGACGTCGACGCGCTGCTCGACGCGCAGGGCGTGCGGTTCGTGCTGCTCGAGCAGGAGCGCGAGGGCGCGGCCGGGCTCCACGACCGCGCGCAGCGGTCGCTCGACGCGCGCGGCGACCTGCAGACGATCGGCCAGACCGAGGCAGGGCTGCTGTGGCAGCGGCTCGAGGCGGTGCCGGCGCCGCCCATCGAGCGACCGTCGTGGGCCGGATGGCTGCTGCTCGGCCAGCTCGCGGCGCTCGGCGCCGCCGTGGTCGCCGCGCTGCCGTCGCTGCGCCGCGGTGCGCGCGTGCGCACCAAGCGGCTCGAGGGAGCGGGGGAGTGGCAGTGACCGACACCGGCGCGAGCGGCCCGCTCGACGAGTCCCAGCAGTTCGACGACCCGTCGCCCATCGGCGAGCCGGAGCCGCCGCGCGCGCACGAGCCGACCGCCGAGGAGCTCGCCCTCGAGGCCGAGGCCGCCGCGACGGCATCCGAGGGCGACATCGCGAGCGACGTCGTCCTCACCGACCGCGAGGCGGCCGCGAACGATGCCGCCGAGACCGTGCGGCGCGTGGATCGTCGTCGCGGCCTCGCGCGGTGGAGCGCGCGCGGTGCGGCAGGGCTCGCGGCCATCGCGCTCGGCGTCGGTGCGGTGCTCGGGGCGGACGCGCTGCCCGACGACGTCCGCATCACGGCAGCGGCCCCCTCCACGCTCGTGCAGCCCGCCTCGCCGCTGCAGTCGCGCGTCTGCGCGGGACCGGCGCTGCGCGTCGGCACCTCCGACGGCCAGGACGCGCTCGCGATCGCGGCGCTCGCCGACGCGCAGGTCGTCGTCGGCAGCCGCGGCGGCGACGTGTCGGAGACGCAGCTGATCGTGCCGAGCGTCGAGGGGCTCAACGGCGGCGACGCCGTCGTGCAGCGCGGCGAGGCGTCGACCCTGTCCGCCGCGCAGACGCTCGACGTCGAGGTCGACGAGGTCGCCGGCTTCGCCGCGAGCGATTGCGGCGAGACGCGGCTCGACCAGTGGCTCGTCGGCGGCTCCACGCGCACGGGCCGGCAGACGGTGCTCACGATCGCCAACGCATCCGAGGTCGGCGCGAGCGTCGACGTCACCGTGTATGGGCCCGAGGGGCCCATCGAGTCGGTCGGCTCGACCGGCCTCGCGATCGCGCCGGGCACCGAGACGGTGCTCGACCTGGCCGCGATCGCGCCCGGCGTGCCCGACGCGGTCGTGCACGTCACCTCGAGCGGCGCGCCCGTCGCCGCGCACCTGCAGCAGACCACCACGCGCGGCCTCGAGCGCGGCGGGTTCGACGTCATCGACCCGGTCGTGATCGGCACCTCCACGGTGCTGCCCGGCGTGCGGGTCGACGAGCCGACGGGGCTCGAGACGCAGACCGACTTCGACGACACCGTGCCGGTGCTGCGCCTCCTCTCGCCGACCGGGGGCGCGCTGCGGCTCGCGTTCCAGTCGGCCGACGGCTCCGTCATCGAGTCGGAGGGCGAGCTCGAGGCAGGCGTCGTCACGGACTTCCCGCTCGACGAGCTGCCCGTCGGCACGCTCGCGATCCGGGTCGACGCGGATGCGCCGGTCGTGGCCGGCGCGCGCACCATCGCGACGTCGGCCGACGGGCTCGACTTCGACTGGGTCGCGGGCGGCCAGCCGCGCTCCGGCCCGTCGGCCATCGCCGTGCCGCCCGGGCCCGGCGCGGCGCTCCACATCGTCAGCCTGTCCGACGAGGAGCAGCAGGTCACCGTCGCCGGCGAGCCCGTGACGATCGCCGCGAACGGCGTCCACGAGCAGCGCGTCGAGGCCGGCTCCGTCGACGTCGACGGCCAGGAGCTCGTCATCGCGGTCAGCTACCGCAGCGACCGCGAGGCGGGCGGCTTCACGGCGAGCCCGCAGGGGCCCGCTGCCGAGGGCGTGCTCGTGCTGCACTGACCGTGCCCGCTCGGCTCGCTGGTCGAGCCGCTCGGCGCCCCCGGGCGCCGCGCGAGTCGAGACCATCCGGCGTCTGCGTGGTCTCGACTCGCGCGGCCGCTGGCGCGACCGTGCGGCTCGACCGGCAAGGGCGATCGGCTAGTGGTGCCGCCAGCGGTCCGGTGCGACCTCCCACGGGTCGCGCCCGATCAGCTCCGCCGCCGCGCGGAAGACGGCGCCCTCGATCGCCACCTGACGGTGCCAGGGATCGTCGACGTGCACGCGCGGCAGCCGCTGCAGCGGCAGGCGGTAGATCGTGATCGTCCGCTGCGCGGTGTCGACGGCCCACTCGGGCACCTCGTCGACGCGGTCGGCGATCGACCGGGGCGGCATGTCGGCCCACTGGAAGAGCACGTCGCCGAGCTCCGCGGGCCACAGCGCCATCACGTAGTCGGCCGCGTCGGCGGCGATGTCCTCGAAGCGCGTCTCGCGCGACGACAGGAACGGCAGCACCGGCCCCGCGACCGACGATCGCATCTCCCGGCCGTGGCGGGAGCCGCGGGAGTGCGTGCGCGCATGCATGGCGTCATCCTACGTGTCGCCCGGCGGCCCGGCCGGGCGCAGGTACCCTTGGGCCGATGGATGTCGCGATGTGCTCTCGACCCGGCTGCCGCCGGTACGCCGACCGCACCGTCACCGTCGACTACGCAGCGCAGCTGCTCGTGGTCGGTCCGCTGCAGCGCGCGAGCCGGCAGGGGGCGATCGAGGGCAGCTACGACCTGTGCGACCCGCACGCCGACCGCGCATCCGGCCCGAACGGCTGGCAGGTCGTGCGCCACGAGCCCGACCGCGCACCGCGCTGAGGACCGCCCGATGACCGACACACACGAAGAGGAACCATGGCGCTGACCGACATCGTGAAGGCGTACGACGTGCGAGGGCTCGTCGACGGACAGCTCACCGAGGATGTCGTCCGCGCCCTCGGCGCCGCCTTCGCCGACGAGGTCGGCACCGCCGCCCCGATCGTCATCGGCCACGACATGCGCCCCTCGTCGCCCGCCCTCGCCGCCGCCGCGGCCGATGGCGCGCGCACCCGCGGCGCTGACGTGGTGCTCATCGGGCTCTGCTCGACCGACGGCACGTACTTCGCCTCCGGCACGCTCCACGCGCCCGCGATGATGTTCACCGCATCCCACAACCCGGCCTCCTACAACGGCATCAAGTTCTCGCGCGCCGGCGCTCGTGGCGTGAGCCTCGACACCGGCCTCGCCGCGATCCGCGATGGCGCGCAGCGCTACCTCGACGACGGGCTCGCCGAGGCGCCCCGGCGCGGCGGCATCGCGGAGCGCGACGTGCTCGCCGACTACGCCGCCCACCTGCGCTCGCTCGTCGACCTCTCGGGCATCCGACCCCTCAAGGTCGTGGTGGATGCGGCCAACGGCATGGGCGGGATGACCGTGCCGGCGGTGCTGGGCGACGCGGCCGGGCTCGGCGCGCTCCCGCTCGAGATCGTGCCGCTCTACTTCGAGCTCGACGGCACCTTCCCCAACCACGAGGCGAACCCGCTCGACCCCAAGAACCTCGTCGACCTGCAGGCCGCCGTCGTCGAGCACGGCGCCGACCTCGGCCTCGCCTTCGATGGCGACGCCGACCGCTGCTTCGTCATCGACGAGCGCGGCGGCGCCGTGTCGCCGTCGGCGGTCGCGGCGATCGTCGCCGAGCGCGAGATCGCCCGCGTGCGCGCCGAGGGCGAGCGCGACATCGTCGTGCTCCACAACCTCATCACGAGCCGCGTCGTCCCGGAGGTCATCGCGGCCGCCGGCGCCACGGCGGTGCGCACCCGCGTCGGCCACTCGCTCATCAAGGACAAGATGGCCGAGACTGGAGCGGTCTTCGGCGGCGAGCACTCGGCGCACTACTACTTCCGCGACTTCTGGGGCGCCGACAACGGCATGCTCGCCGCGATGCACGTGCTCGCGACGCTCGGCACCGACGATGAGCCGATGTCGCAGCTCGCGGCGCGGTACTCGCCCTACGCGGCGTCCGGCGAGATCAACTCGACCGTCGCCGATGTGCCGGCCGCCTACACGCGCGTCGTGGAGGCCTTCGCGGGCCGCGGTGAGTTCGACGAGCTCGACGGCCTCACCGTGACGGCACCCGACGGCGCCTGGTGGTTCTCGGTGCGGCCCTCGAACACCGAGCCGCTGCTGCGGCTCAACGCCGAGGCCGAGCAGGAGGCGACGCTCGTCGCGATCCGCGACGAGGTGCTCGCGCTCATCCGCGCCTGACGGCCTCGGTGCGCCGAGCCCGGCCAGTACGCTGAGGGCATGAGCAAGCTCCTGGTCACCGGCGGCGCCGGCTTCATCGGCTCGAACTTCGTCCACTACGTCGTCGCGAACACCGACCACGACGTGGTGGTGCTCGACAAGCTCACCTACGCGGGCGACCGCGAGACGCTCGCGGGCCTGCCGGAGGACCGCGTGCGGCTCGTCGTCGGCGACATCGCCGACGCGGAGGTCGTCGACCCGCTCGTCGCGGACGCCGACGCGGTCGTGCACTACGCCGCCGAGTCGCACAACGACAACTCGCTGCACGACCCGGCCCCGTTCATCCACACGAACCTGATCGGCACGTTCACGCTCCTCGAGGCGGCCCGCCGCCACAGCACGCGCTTCCACCACATCTCGACCGATGAGGTCTACGGCGACCTCGAGCTCGACGACCCCGCGAAGTTCACGCCCGAGACGCCCTACAACCCGTCGAGCCCCTACTCGTCGACGAAGGCGGGCTCCGACCTGCTCGTGCGCGCCTGGGTGCGCTCGTTCGGGCTCGAGGCGACGATCTCGAACTGCTCGAACAACTACGGCCCGCGCCAGCACGTCGAGAAGTTCATCCCGCGCCAGATCACGAACGTGATCGACGGCGTGCGGCCCCGCCTCTACGGCGCGGGCGAGAACGTGCGCGACTGGATCCACGCCGACGACCACTCGAGCGCCGTGCTGCGCATCCTCGAGCGCGGGCGCACGGGCGAGACGTACCTCATCGGCGCCGACGGCGAGAAGAACAACCTCGAGGTCGTGCAGGCGATCCTGCGCCTCATGGGTCGGGAGCCCGACGCCTTCGACCACGTGAAGGACCGCGCCGGCCACGACCTGCGCTACGCGATCGACGCCTCGAAGCTGCGCGACGAGCTCGAGTGGGAGCCCGCGTTCACCGACTTCGAGTCGGGCCTCGCCGACACGATCGAGTGGTACCGCTCGAACGAGGCGTGGTGGCGCAAGCAGAAGGCCGACGCCGAGGCGAAGTACGCCCAGGCCGGGCACTGAGGGCCAGCGCGTGAGGACGGAGCCGATGCAGCCTGAGCCCATGAGGACCGGCAAGCAGCTCGCCGTGCGCGAGACCCCGATCCCCGGGTTCCGGGTCATCGACCTGCCGGTGCACGGCGACAACCGCGGCTGGTTCAAGGAGAACTGGCAGCGCGAGAAGCAGCTCGCGCTCGGTCTGCCCGACTTCGGGCCGGTGCAGAACAACATCTCCTTCAACGCGACCGCGGGCGTGACGCGCGGCATCCACGCCGAGCCGTGGGACAAGTACATCTCGGTCGCCTCCGGTCGCGTCTTCGGCGCCTGGGTCGACCTGCGCGAGGGACCGTCGTTCGGCGCGACCTTCAGCATCGAGATCGACCCCTCGATCGCCGTCTTCGTGCCGCGCGGCGTCGGCAACGCGTTCCAGGCGCTCGAGGTGGACACCGCGTACTCCTACCTCGTGAACGACCACTGGTCGGCCGAGGCGCAGAGCGAGTACACCTTCCTCAACCTCGCCGACCCGACCGCCGCGATCGCGTGGCCGATCCCGCTCGAGCAGGCGGAGCTGAGCGACAAGGACCGCGCGCACCCGATGCTCGCCGACGTCACGCCGATGCCGCCGCGCCGCACCCTCGTGGTCGGCGCGAACGGCCAGCTCGGGCGCGCGCTGCAGGCGCTGTGGGCCGACCGCGCGGACGTCGACTTCGCCGGCCGCGACCGGGTCGATCTCGGTGCGCCCGCGTCGCTCGACGGCATCCGCTGGTCGGCGTACGACACGATCGTCAACGCCGCCGGCTTCACCGCCGTCGACGCCGCCGAGACCGCGGAGGGCCGGCGGGATGCCTGGGCCGTGAACGCGAGCGGGCCCGCTCGCCTCGCGGCGATCGCCGCGGAGCACCGGCTGACGCTCGTGCACGTCTCGAGCGACTACGTCTTCGACGACTGCGAGGGGGAGCGCGACGAGCAGGATGCGCTCGGACCCCTGGGCGTGTACGCCCAGACGAAGGCGGCGGGCGACCTCGCCGTCGCCGCGGCTCCGAAGCACTACATCGTGCGCACGTCGTGGGTGGTCGGCGAGGGGCGCAACTTCGTCTCGACGATGGCGTCGCTCGCGCAGCGCGGCGTGGCGCCGCAGGTCGTGGACGACCAGGTCGGCAGGCTCACGTTCGCGAGCGAGCTCGCTCGCGCCATCGACCACCTGCTCGCGAGCGGCGCGCCGCACGGGCTGTACAACGTCTCGAACGGCGGCGAGGCGGTGAGCTGGGCGGAGATCGCGCGGCGCGTGTTCGCGCTCGCGGGCAGCGATGCCGCGAAGGTCTCGCCGGTCTCGACCGACGAGTACTTCTCGTCGAAGACCGGCATCGCGCCGCGACCCCGCCACAGCGCGATGCGGCTCGCGAAGCTCGAGTCGACCGGCTTCACCCCGCGCGACCAGTTCGCGATGCTCGAGGAGTACGTGCGGTCGCTGCCGGGCGCCTGAGCGGCGTGCCCGTGGGAGTGGGAGGATGGTCGCCATGACCGACACCGCCTCCCGCACCCTCGAGCACCGCGTGCGCGACCTCGGCCTCGCCGAGTCCGGCCGCCACCAGATCCGCCTCGCCGAGCACGAGATGCCCGGCCTCATGGAGCTGCGCCGCCGCTACGCCGACGAGCAGCCGCTCGCCGGGCAGCGCATCGCGGGCAGCCTCCACATGACCGTGCAGACGGCGGTGCTCATCGAGACGCTCGTCGCCCTCGGTGCCGACGTGCGCTGGGCGAGCTGCAACATCTTCTCGACGCAGGACGAGGCGGCTGCGGCGATCGTCGTCGGCTCCGGCACGCCCGACGCGCCCGCCGGCGTGCCCGTGTTCGCCTGGAAGGGCGAGACGCTCGAGGAGTACTGGGCGTGCACGACCCGCATCTTCGACTTCGCGGACGGGCCCACGCTCATCCTCGACGACGGCGGTGACGCGACCATGCTCGTGCACCGCGGCCGCGATGCGGAGCTCGCGGGTGCCGCGCCCGTCACGCCGAAGGGCGCGCCGGACGAGCTGCGCGTCATCGACGCGCTCATCGCCCGCACGCTCGCCGAGGACCCGCAGCGCTGGACGCGCATCGCCGAGCAGCTGCGCGGCGTCACGGAGGAGACGACCACCGGCGTGCACCGGCTCGAGCAGCTGTTCGCCGTCGGCAGGCTGCGCTTCCCGGCGATCAACGTGAACGACTCGGTGACGAAGTCGAAGTTCGACAACCGCTACGGCATCCGCCACTCGCTGCCCGACGGCCTCAACCGCGCCACGGACGTGCTCATCGGCGGCAAGACCGCGTTCGTGGTCGGCTACGGCGACGTGGGCAAGGGCGCGGCGGAGGCGCTCAAGGGCCAGGGCGCGCGCGTGATCGTGAGCGAGGTCGACCCGATCTGCGCGCTGCAGGCGGCGATGGACGGCTTCCAGGTCGCGCGCGTCGAGGATGCGCTCGAGACGGCCGACATCTGGGTCACGACGACCGGCAACGAGCACGTCATCACGCTCGAGCACCTGCAGGGCATGAAGCACCTCGCGATCGTCGCGAACGTCGGCCACTTCGACAACGAGATCGACATCGCCGCGCTCGAGCGCTCCGGTGCCGAGCGCATCGAGATCAAGCCGCAGGTGCACGAGTGGCGGATGCCGTCGGGCCGCTCGATCCTCGTGCTCTCCGAGGGCCGGCTCATGAACCTCGGCAACGCGACCGGCCACCCGTCGTTCGTGATGTCGAACTCGTTCTCGAACCAGGTGCTCGCGCAGATCGAGCTCGCCACGAAGGACTACGAGCTCGGCGTCTTCCGCCTGCCCAAGGTGCTCGACGAGGAGGTTGCGCGCCTCCACCTCGACGCGCTCGGCGCGCGTCTGACGACGCTGAGCCCCGAGCAGGCCGCCTACATCGGCGTGCCGGTCGAGGGCCCCTTCAAGCCCGAGCACTACCGCTACTGACGTGCGGGACGTCCGACTCCGAGGCAGGACGCCCCTCGAGCTGGTCCCCATCGGCATCATCGTCCTGCTCGTCATGCTGCTGAGCCTCTCGTGGCCGGCGTGGCCGCTCACCCTCGGCGCCGGCGCCATGGTGGTGTGGATGGTCGTCATCGGCGTGCGGGCCGCGACGACGCGATTCGTGCTCGAGACGAGCCCCGAGCCGATGCTCGAGCTCGGCAATGCGTTCGGGCGCCGACGCGTGCCGCTCGCATCCGTGGCGCGGATCCGCCGCAGGCTGGTCGGCGGAGGGCACGGTCGGGTCTACGACGTCTGGGAGGCGCTCGACCACGACGGAGCCTGCGTCGCCCGAGCCGCCGCTCTCGGCCTGCGGCACGAGGAGCTGCGATCGCTGGAGACGGAGCTGCGGCTCTGGAGGGTCGAGCTCGAGCAGGCCTGAGCTCAGAGCATCGCGTCGGCGAGCACGCGCAGCAGCTCGGCGAGCCGCGCCTGGTCGTCGGCGGGGATGCCGCGCAGCAGGCGCCGCTCCGCCTCGAGCAGCGCGTCGAGCGCGACGTCGACGCGGTCGACCCCCTCGTCGGTGAGCCCGACGAGCCGGACGCGACGGTCGGAGGGCCCGTCGACGCGCTCGATGAGGCCGGATGCGACGAGGTTGTCGATGCGGTTCGTCATCGTCCCGCTCGTCACCATCGTCTGCGCGATGAGGTCCTTCGGGCTCAGCGGGCCGTCCGCGCGGCGGAGCGCCGCGAGCACGTCCCACTGCCACGGCTCGAGGCCCGCGAGCTGGAACGCCTCGGCGCGCACGCGGCCGAGCTGGCGCGAGATGCGCGTCATGCGGCTGAGCACGGCGAGCGGCGAGACGTCGGCATCCGGCCGCACGCGCATCCACTGCGCCATGATGCGGTCGACGTCATCGGTCATGCGCTCATCCTCGCACCAGGCCGGCCGAGCGCCCGCGCGCAGCCTCATGCCCAGTACGGCGGCACGACCAGGACGGCGAGCATCACCGCCGCCGCGACGAGCACCGCGACGGTGATCGCGACGCTCGGGTGCGCCTGATACCAGGGCAGCCCGACGGGAAGGGCGTCTGCGCGGCGAGCGACCGCGAGCGGCACGAACGGCACGCCGAGCGCCGCGCGGAAGCGCGCGACGTCGGCGGGGTCGAGCCCCTCGGTGCTCGCCTGGCCGATCGCTCGCCCCGCGTCGTCGACGAGCCACCAGCGCTCGTGATGGACCGTGACGGGGATGCCGCGCGAGGACGCCCCCGGCGCGTCGACGATGACGACGCCCGCGACATCCGCGAGCCGCACGCTGCGCGTCGCCCGCGGCCCGAACCGGAAGCGCGCGTCGGGGCCTGGCTCGTCGAGCTCCCAGCGCCGCCGGCCGGTGCGGATCCGCACGGCGATGCTCAGCGCCACCACGACGACGAAAAGCGCCGTCCACCCGGCGCTCACCAGGGCGAGCCCGGCGAAGATCACGACGCCGAGCCAGCTGAGCGCGCGCCCGAAGCCCGACGCCCAGCGGCGGCTGGGATGCGCATAGGCGGTGAGCATCGCGGTCGGCACCGCACCAGGGTGGCAGAGCGGCCCCCGTCGAGGGTTTGCGTCCGAGTTGCTCTCGACTCGGACGCAAACCCTCGACTGCTGCTCCGGAAGGATTCCCCGGTTGAGGGTTTGCGTCCTGCGGCGCCTCAACTCGGACGCAAACGCTCAACAGGCTGGTGGGCTCCGCGTCTGCTCCGCCACCAGGATTCGAACCTGGACAAACGGCTCCAAAGGCCGCTGTGCTGCCGTTACACCATGGCGGATCGCAGCCATCAGGGTACTGCGGCCGTGCGCGTCGATCGTGCGCCCGGCGCCGATAGCCTGGACCCGAATACCGCACACCGTTGGGAGACCCCGTGCCCTCGATCGCCGTCATCGTGCTCGCCGCAGGCGCCGGCACGCGCATGAAGAGCCGCACCCCGAAGCCGCTGCACCCGCTCGCGGGCAAGCCGCTCATCGCCCACGTGCTGCGCACGGCCGGCGAGCTGCATCCGGAGGCGATCGTCGCGGTCGTGCGCCACGAGCGCGAGCGGATGGCCGAGGCCGTGCTCGAGTTCGCCCCGCACGTGCGGATCGCCGACCAGGACGACGTGCCCGGCACCGGCCGCGCCGTCGAGCAGGGGCTCCAGGCGCTCGCCGGCTTCGACGGCCACGTGGTCGTCCTCTCGGGCGACGTGCCGCTCATCGACGCCGACACGCTGCGCTCCCTCATCGAGCGCCACGAGCGCGAGGGCAACCAGATGACGCTGCTCTCCGCCCACCTCGGCGACCCGACCGGCCTCGGCCGCATCGTGCGCGACGAGGCCGGCTCGTTCGTGCGCATCGTGGAGCAGAAGGACGCGAGCGACACCGAGCGCGCCATCGATGAGGTCAACGGCGGCATCTACGTGTTCGACGCCGCGGCGCTGCGCGACGCCCTCGGCAGCATCGATCGCGACAACGCGCAGGGCGAGATGTACCTCACCGACGCGGCGACGCGCATCCAGTCCTCCGGCGGCCGCATCCAGGCGGTCCCCGCCTCGGACATCTGGGCGATCTGGGGCATCAACGACCGCATCCAGCTCGCCGCTGCCGCGCACGAGCTGAACGACCGCATCATCCGCCGCTGGCAGGCGGCCGGCGTCACGGTGACCGACCCGGCCTCGACGTGGATCGACGTCGACGTCACCCTCGCCGAGGACGTCACGATCCTGCCCGGCACGCAGCTGCACGGCGCCACCGCCATCGCGGCCGGCGCGACCATCGGTCCCGACACCACCCTCGTCGACACCGAGGTGGGCGAGGACGCGGTCGTGAAGCGCACCGACGCGACCCTCTCGGTCATCGGGGCCCGCGCATCCGTCGGCCCGTGGGCGTACCTGCGGCCGAACTCGGTGATCGGCGACGACGGCAAGGTCGGCACCTTCGTCGAGACGAAGAACACGCAGATCGGCGCCGGCAGCAAGGTGCCGCACCTGTCGTACATCGGCGACACGGTCGTGGGGGAGGGCTCGAACATCGGCGCCGGCACCATCACCGCCAACTACGACGGCCAGCAGAAGCACCGCACGACCGTCGGCTCGCACGTGCGCACCGGCAGCCACAACGTCTTCGTGGCCCCCGTGGCCATCGGCGACGGCGCCTACACTGGAGCAGGCACGGTCGTCCGCAAGGACGTCGAGCCGGGCGCGCTGGCGATCAACGTCGCACCGCAGCGCAACATGACGGGCTGGGTCGCTGCGAATCGCCCCGGGACGACGGCAGCCGACGCGGCAGCGGCGGCGAACACGCAAGCACCGAACGCCTAGGAGGCACCCGAGTGGCATCGATCGTCACGAAGAACCGCAAGCACCTGGTGCTGGCGACCGGCCGGTCGCACCCGGAGCTCGCGAGGTCGGTGGCCGCCGAGATGGGCGCCGACCTGATGGACGTCGACAGCCGCACGTTCTCGAACGGCGAGATCTACGCGCGCTACGAGGGCTCGGTGCGCGGCTCCGACGCGTTCATCATGCAGTCGTACGGCGCCCCCGTGAACGAGTGGCTCATGGAGCAGCTCATCATGGTGGATGCGCTCAAGCGCGCGTCCGCGAAGCGCATCACCGTGGTCATGCCGTACTACCCGTACTCCCGGCAGGACAAGAAGGGCCGCGGCCGCGAGCCGATCTCGGCCCGCCTCATCGCCGACCTCTTCAAGACCGCCGGCGCCGACCGCATCATGTCGATCGACATCCACGCGTCGCAGATCCAGGGCTTCTTCGACGGCCCCTTCGACCACCTCTTCGCGATGCCGGTGCTGCTGGAGCACTTCCGCAAGGCGCTCGACCCCGACACCGTCACCGTCGTCTCGCCCGACATGGGCCGCGTGCGCGTCGCCGACGTCTGGAGCGACAAGCTCGGCGCGCCGCTCGCGATCATCCACAAGCGTCGCGACCCGCTCGTGCCGAACCAGGTGTCGGTGCACGAGATCGTCGGCCAGGTCGAGGGCCGCGTCTGCCTGCTCGTCGACGACATGATCGACACCGGCCGCACCATCGTGAAGGCGGCCGAGGCGCTCAAGAAGAACGGCGCCACGAGCGTCGTCGTCGCCGCGACCCACGCGATCTTCTCCGGCCCCGCGCCGGAGATCCTGAACTCCGAGTGCATCGACAAGGTGGTCGTCACCGACACCCTGCCGCTCAAGGACGAGCAGCGCTTCGACAAGCTGCAGGTGCTCTCGATCGCGCCGCTGCTGGCCCGCGCGATCACCGAGGTCTTCGAGGACGGCTCGGTCACGAGCCTCTTCGACGGCGCGGCGTGACGCGCCCGCGCTCGACCAAGCGAGAGGGCTGAGGATCTCGGGATGCCAATCAATCCAATGGCGAACATGGCGGTCTCCTGGTTGACCGAGTTCGCGAAGCGGCGTGGCCCGGATATCGCGAAGTGGATCTGGGAAAACAAGAAAGAAGCTCTGGGAATCGTCGCCGCGATGTTGGCGGGGTTCAGATGGGCCGCTGGCAGGCTCGATTCCACCTCCGCGACTATCGACGCGCTGGAGGGCCACCTCGACTACCTGCTTGAGAGCGCGGACAACGACAGCGAAGCGCGGGTGGCGTCGGAGTGGCGACGCGAGCTCGGGGCGCTGCGCCATGCCTTCGACCTCGCGCGCCGGGCACCGTCGTACGCTGAACGAAAAGCAGAACGGCAGCGACTGAAGGGTCAGCTGGAGCGTCTGCGCACGAAGGTCAGTGAGGCGTTCGTCGAGGAGCGAATGGAGGACCTCGGCGGCCCTTCATCTCGTTGGGCCCCGGAGGTGACCTCCTGAGCCGCCGTCAGGCGCTGGTCGGTGAAGCAGGCTCGGTCACGAGCCTCTTCGACGGCGCGGCGTGACGCGCCCGCGCTCCTCGACGTGATCCGGCACCGCGGCGGCGGTGACGACGACGCGCGCCGTCGCGCTCGAGGGGCGATGCGGATGCCCGTGGTCCCATCGCGCGCGGACCGCTCGCCTCGCTCGTGCGCGGAGCGGTCGTGCTGACGAGGGGCGCCGCGATCGGCGGAGGACTGCTGCTGCTCGGCGTCTGCGTGCTGGGCATCCTCGACGAGGAGGTGCTGCGCACGGGCGACGGCATCGCGCAGCTGTTCTTCCGCGCCACCATGGGGTGCCTGCTGCCGCTCGCGCTCGTCGCGGCGATCGGCGAGCCGCTGCGGCTCGCGCTCGAGCGCACGCTGCTGCTCCGCTCGGCGGAGCGGGCGGAGCACGACGCCTCGCCGCCGCTCGTCGAGCGCACCGCGCTCGACGCGGGACCGCACGAGGCGCTCTGGGGCCTGGGCCTCTTCCTGGCGATCGCCGCCGGCATCGCGCTGCCGATCACCCTCATCTTCGCCGCCGACGACGGCGAGTCGCCGCTCGCCCGGGCGCTCGCGCCGCTGATCGCCGCGCTCCTGCTGGTCGTCGGCGTCGTGCTCGCGCGCATCGCCCGCGCGCGAGGAGGCGCTCGCGCCGCGTGGGGCGCGCGCCTCGGGGCCGTCGCCCGGCGCTGGCGCGGCGGGCCGCAGCCGCAGCCGCGATCGCACCGGCGCGTGCGGTTCGGCGTGCTCGGGGCGGCCAGCTTCGCGCTCGGCGTCGGCGGCATGGTGCTCATGGCGGGCGTCTCCCTGCGGCAGCCCGGACGCGACGCGGATCCGCGATCGTTCGACGAGCCGGGCGAGCTCGCGATCGACGGGCTCGTCCTCACGGGATCGGTCGTGATGGTCATCGCGACGATCGTGCTGCTGCTGGCCGGGGCGACGCTGCTGGCGCTCACCGCAGTGCAGGACGCGCGCGCCGTGCGCGCGCTCGAGCACGGGGATCGGGCCCGGCTCGAGCAGCTCGACGCCGTGCTGCTCGACGCCAGCCCGCTCGAGCGCGCCGCGATGGCGCTCGGCGTCGCCGCGTGGCTCGCGCTCTCGGTCGCGTGGGCGCACGGGTGGGCGGTGGTGCTCGAGGATGCGGCACAGGCGGCACCGCTGCAGCCGCTCACGGTGGTCGGGACGCCGGCGGCGATCGCTCTCGCGCTCGCCTGGCTGCTCGCATCCGTCGGGGTCGCCCGCTCGTCCACCCGCCGCGCGCGCGTGCACGCGGCACTGCTGCGGGACCCGATCCCGACCGAGGACCCGGATGCGCCCGCCGATCGCCGCGCCGACGCCGTGCGCGACGTCGCGCTCGCCGCCGAGCGCTCGGAGCGCTCGGGCATCGCGTGAGCTGGCATCGGGAGGACGGGGCGCCGGTGGCGCCGCTGCCGCTGTCCCCGCGGCTCGCGCTCGTCCGCGCGGCTCGCGCCGTCACGGTGGGCGGCGCGATCGGAGTGGTGCTGCTGCTGATCGTGACGATCATCGGCGGCGTCGTGAACGAGGAGACGATCGACGACGCCGGGATCGCGCTGCTGTCGCGCGCGCTGGTGCTGCCGCTCATGGTGCTCGCGCCATGCATCGCGCTCGCGGAGCCCTTGCGGCTGGCGGCAGAGCGCGTGACGCTCCTGCGCGCCGCGCTGGTCGACGCGAGCACCGTGCGCGCAGCCCCGCCCGCCGCCGAGCGGCGGACGCTCACACGCGGACCGCAGCCCGTGCTGCTCCAGACGGGCGCGTGGTGCATCGGGCTCGGAGCCGTGGCCGCAGGCGTGATGGGCGCCTGGTTCGTCCCCGACGACTCGCACTCACCGATCGCGCGCGTGCTCGCGCTGGTGATCCCCCTCGCGTCGCTGGCCGGCGGCCTCGCGCTCGCCATCCCGAACCGCCGTCGCGGGGCATCCAGGCGGCGCTGGGATCGGCTCTGGAGCCGCGCATCGCTCCGATGGCGCGTCTCGATCTCGCCCGTCCAGCGCGCGGAGCGGCCGTGGCGCCGACTGCTCCTCGCGCTGACCATCGCACCCCTCGCGATCGGCCTCGCCGCCTTCCTCGCCGGCGTGTGGATGCGGCGGCCCGGCCGCGACGCCGATCGTCGCACCTGGGACTCGATCGGGGAGGCCGTCGTCGATGTGCTCGTGGTCGTGGGGAGCGGTGTGCTGGCGGCAGGCTCGATCCTCATCGTCGTCGTCGGCGCAGGCATCTGGCTCGTCGTGAGGTCGAGGCGCGACGCGGCCGCGATCCGCACCATCGAACGGGGCGAGGCGCCACCGCTCTGGCACGTGGATGCGATCGTCATCGACGCGGGTCCGCTCGAGCGAGCCGCTTCCGCGCTCGGCGCCGTCGGCTGGGTACTCGTCGCCGTCGCCGGAGCCCCGGCCTCGATGCGTCTCCTCGAGCCGGTCCAGGCCGACGTGCGGTTCGACGCGCTGGCCTGGCTCATCGCGCCCGGTCTCGCCGTGCTCGTCCTCGCGCTCGTGGTCGCCGTGCGCGGCGCCCGCCGCACGCATGACCGCAGGTCGCTCGTGCTGGCAGCCGTCACGCGCGACCCCGTGCCGTGGACGAGTGCTTACCGCGACTACGCCCGGCCGGACGCGTGGCAACTGCCGTTCTGGTTCAAGGGGGTCGGCCTCGGCGACTCCCGGTAGCATCGATCGACCGGAGGTGCCCATGGCGATCCCGACCTGGATCTTCCCGCTGCTGAAGAACGGCGCGAAGTACGGCCCACTCGTGTGGGCATGGCTGAGTGCGAACCCCGACGTCGCCGACCGCATCCGCCAGGAGGCGCAGCGCCTGCGGCGCTCCTCGGGTGAGGATCCCGAAGCGATGCGGGCGAGCCTCAAGGCGATGCGCGAGCAGGTCGAGTACCTGCGGGACAGCGCCGACGACGAGGCGGAGCGACTGCGCGCGAAGGCGTGGGCCGGGTCGCTCACGAAGCTCGAGCACGCGGTGGCGCTGCTCGGCCCCGGCGGCTCGAGCGCCGACCGGAAGCGGCTCCGCGCCCGCATCGACGCGCTGCGTGCCGACATCCTCGACGCCTTCCTCATCGAGCAGATCGAGGACGCCGGGGGGCCCGCAGCCGTCGAGCCCCGTGACGACTGACGACCCGCACGCGGCGGTCACGACGAGCGTCGCGCTCGACTGCGCCTACTTCGACGCCTGGCGCTGCCGCTCGTGCACGCTCCTCGCGACGCCGTACGAGCAGCAGCTCGCCGAGCAGCAGGCGCGCATCGAGGCGCTGCTGCCGCCGATGCCGTGGGATGCGCCGCACGCGAGCGCTGTCGGCGGGTTCCGCAACAAGGCCAAGATGGCCGTCGCCGGCACCGTCGACGCGCCGACGCTCGGCATCCTCGCGGCCGACGGCTCCGGCATCGACCTGCAGGCGTGCCCGCTGCACGAGCAGCCCCTCGTCGACGCCATGCCCGCGCTCGAGTCGCTCGTGCGCGAGGCGCGCATCACGCCCTACGACGTGCCGAGCCGGCGCGGTGAGCTGAAGCACCTCATCCTCACCGCATCGCCCGATGGCGAGCTCGCGCTGCGCATCGTGCTGCGCTCCAGCGAGGCGCTGCCTCGCATCCGCAAGCACCTCGGGATCCTGACCGACCTGCCGCTCGTGAGCGTCTCGGCGAACCTGCAGCCGGAGCACAAGGCGGTGCTCGAGGGCGCCGACGAGCTGCTGCTCGCGGGCGAGGGGGCGCTGCGGATGCGCGTGAACGGCATCGGCCTGCGGTTGCGGCCGCGCAGCTTCTTCCAGACGAACACCGCCGTCGCGGCAGCGCTCTACCGGCAGGCGACCGCGTGGATCGACGAGGCGGCGCCCGCGAGCGTGCTCGACCTCTACTGCGGCGTCGGCGGCTTCGCGCTGCACGCCGCGCGCGCGGATCGGCGCGTCACCGGGGTCGAGGTGACGTCCGAGGCGATCGCCGCCGCGCGCGAGACCGCGGCGGAGCTCGGGGCGGACGCCTCGTTCATCGTCGGCGACGCGACCGCCGTCGACCTCGAGGGCCCGAGCGCGCCGGAGCTCGTCGTCGTCAACCCGCCGCGGCGCGGCATCGGCGACCTGGCGGCCAGGCTCGAGGCGAGCGCGGCGCGCCGCGTCGTGTACTCGAGCTGCAACCCCGCCAGCCTCGCGCGCGACCTCGCGGCGATGCCGAGCCTGCGCCCCGTGCGGGGCCGGGTCTTCGACATGTTCCCGCACACCGCGCACGCCGAGGTGCTCGTCGAGCTCGAGCGCCGCTGACGCACCTGCCGTTCACCTGGCGCACCTAGGGTCGGTCGCATGACCCAGCTCGAGCGGCGCATCGGGGTGCCCGGCGCCATCGCGATCGGGCTGGGCGCGATGATCGGCGCCGGGCTCTTCTTCGTGTGGGCGCCGGCCGCGGCGCTCGCCGGTCCGTGGCTGCCTGCCGCCATCGGTCTGGCGGCGGCCATCGCGGTGCTCAACGCGCTCTCGACCGCCCAGCTCGCCATGGAGCATCCGGTCTCGGGCGGCGCGTACGCCTTCGGCCGCGCGGAGGTCGGGGAGCGGGTCGGCTTCACGGCCGGCTGGATGTTCCTCACCGGCAAGACGGCCTCGGCAGCGGCGATCGCCGTCATCGCCGGCCAGCACCTGTGGCCTGAGCACGCCTCGTGGGTCGCGGCCGTCGCGGTCGCGCTGCTCGCCGGGCTCAACATGCTCGGCGTGCGCGTGACCGCCTGGGTCTCGAGCGGCATCGTCGCGGTCGTGCTCGTCGTCGTGCTCATCGCGCTCGGCTGGGCGGCGACGGGCGGCGCGACGACGCTCACGCCGACCTCGGCCGTCGCACCGCCGTCGAGCCCCGTGCCGGTGCTGACCGCCGCGGGGCTCCTCTTCTTCGCCTTCGCCGGCTACGCGCGCATGGCGACGCTCGGCGAGGAGGTGCGCGAGCCCCGCCGCACCCTGCCCGTCGCGATCGTGCTCGGCCTCGCCATCGTGCTCGGGCTCTACGCGGCCGTCGGCTGGGCGACCTCCGCGCGGCTGGGCGCCGACCTGCCCTCGTCGGCGACCCCGCTCGCCGACCTCGTCGGTGACCCGGTGCTGCACGGGGTCGTGCTCGGCGCGGGCGCGCTCGCCTGCCTCGGCTCGCTCATGGGCATCCTCGCCGGCCTCAGCCGCACCGGCCTCGCGATGGCGCGGGAGCGCGACCTGCCCGGCCCGCTGTCGCGGATCTCCGGCCGCACCCGCACGCCCGTCGTGGCCGAGGCATCCGTCGCCGTCGTGGCGATCGCCGGCGCGCTGCTGCTGCCGGCCGGCAGCCTCGTCGCGTTCTCGTCCACGTGCG
Organism: Actinomycetota bacterium; assembly: GCA_051751085.1. Taxonomy (GTDB): domain Bacteria; phylum Actinomycetota; class Actinomycetes; order Actinomycetales; family Microbacteriaceae; genus Agrococcus. The sequence goes on from JBNJKM010000008.1 coordinate 33,847, forward strand.
TGCTCACCTACTACGCGGTCGCGCATCTCTCGGCGATCCGGATGCGTCGGCGCGGCCGCGTGCGCATGTGGCTGCCCGCGTGGCTGCCGTGGGTGGGCGCTGCGGCGTGCCTCGTCGTGGTGCTGACGCTGCCCTGGCAGGGCGTGCTCGCCGCGGCGGCCTGGCTCGCGCTCGGCCTCGGCGCCCGCGCGCTGCTGCGCCGCTGAGCGGCGCCGCGCGAGACGGGGTCAGTGCGTGTCGGTCGCCTCGATCTCGGTGCGGTCGCCGGACCACTGGGTGTGGAAGGTGCCCTCGCGGTCGGTGCGGCGGTAGGTGTGGGCGCCGAAGAAGTCGCGCTGCCCCTGGATGAGGGCAGCAGGGAGGCGGTCGGCGCGCAGCCCGTCGTAGTAGGCGAGGCTCGACGAGAACGCGGGGGAGGGGATGCCGGCCTGCGCGGCCGCGACGACCGTGCGGCGCCACGCCTCGTGCGTCGAGGCCATCGCGTCGCGGAAGTAGGGGGCGACGATGAGCGCGGGCAGGTCGGGGTTCTCGGCGTACGCGTTCGTGATGTCGTTGAGGAAGCGGGCGCGGATGATGCAGCCGGCGCGCCAGATGCGGGCGACCTCGCCCTTCTGGATGTCCCAGCCGTGCTCCTCGGCGGCGGCGACGATCTCGTCGAAGCCCTGCGAGTAGGCGACGATCTTCGACGCGAACAGCGCCTGCCGCACGTCCTCGATGAACGCGTCCGCGTCGTCCACCTGCCACGCGTCCGACGGTCCGGGCAGGTCGGTCGCGGCGGCGCGCTGCGCGAGCTTCGACGAGAGGGATCGGGCGAAGACGGCCTCGGCGATGCCCGAGACGGGCACGCCCAGGTCGAGCGCGGTCTGCACCGTCCAGGCGCCGGTGCCCTTGGCGCCGGCGGCGTCGAGGATGACGTCCACGAGCGGCTGCCCGGTGGCGGCGTCGACCTGGCGGAGCACCTCGGCGGTGATCTCGATGAGGTACGACTCGAGCTCGCCCCGGTTCCACTCGTCGAACACGTCGGCGATCTCGGCGGGGGACTTGCCGGTGCCGCGGCGGATGAGGTCATAGGCCTCGGCGATGAGCTGCATGTCGGCGTACTCGATGCCGTTGTGCACCATCTTCACGAAGTGGCCGGCGCCGTCGGTGCCCACGTGCGTCACGCACGGCTCGCCCTCGGCGACCGCGGCGATGCCTGTGAGGATCGGGCCGAGCGTCGCGTACGACTCCGCCGTGCCGCCGGGCATGAGCGAGGGACCGTTCAGGGCGCCCTCCTCGCCGCCGGAGATGCCGCAGCCGACGAAGTGGATGCCCGTCTCGCGCACCGCCGCCTCCCGGCGGATGGTGTCGGTGAACAGCGCGTTGCCGCCGTCGACGATGATGTCGCCCGGCTCGAACACCGACACGAGCTCGTCGATCACCGCGTCGGTCGCCCGCCCCGCCTTGACCATGATGATCGCGGTCCGGGGGGTCTGCAGCGCGTCGGCGAGCTCCCGCATCGTGGCGGCGCGCACGAAGCCCGCCTCGGGGTGCGCGGCGATGAGGTCGTCGGTCTTCGACGTCGTGCGGTTGTAGACGGCGACCGTGTTCCCCTCCCGGCTGGCGAGGTTGCGGGCGAGGTTCGAACCCATCACGGCGAGGCCGACGACGGCGATGTTGGCGGAAGGCATGGCAGGGTCCTCTCGAAGTGGCGGTCCCAGGCTATGCGCTCGCGCATGCGCGGCGGTGTCGCCGCGCTCCCTGGTGATACGGAGGCGGGCCTGGTTGCATCGCGGCATGGACATCGCAGCACCGCACGATCCCGCAGGCCTCCTGGCGCCCGGCGCCGCGCTCGAGCGGATGGCGACCGGCGCGGCGTGGAGCGAGGGGCCGCTGTGGCTGCCCGACCTGCGCGTGCTGCGCTGGAGCGACATCCACAACGACCGCATCCTCGAGGTCGACGAGGCCGGCCGGATGCGCGAGCACCGCACGGGCGTGGAGTTCACGAACGGGCGCGGCCTCGGCCTCGGCGGCGTCGTGCAGTGCTCGCACGGCCGCAGGGCGATCGAGCTCGAGGTCGACGGCGAGGTCTCCGTGCTCGTCGATCGCTTCGAGGGCGCGCGGCTCAACTCGCCCAACGACCTCGCCGTCCACCCCGACGGCTCCGTCTGGTTCACCGACCCGCCCTACGGCATCGAGAAGCCGGAGGAGGGCCACCCGGGCGTGGAGGAGTACGGCGGGCGCTTCGTGTTCCGCTGGACCGCGAGCGAGGGCATCCGTGCCGTCGTCACGGACATGGCGCGGCCGAACGGCATCGCCTTCAGCCCCGACCTCGCGACCCTCTACGTCACCGAGTCGGGCAGCGACGACGAGACGACCGAGGCGAACACCATCCGCGCGTACCGGCTCGAGGGCGAGGGCGCGGGCACGCGCGCCGTCGACGGGCGCCGCATCTTCGCGATGGATGCGGGCACCCCCGACGGCATCGCGGTGGACGCCGAGGGGCGCGTCTGGTCGTCGAGCGCCGACGGCGTGCACGTCATCGCACCCGATGGGCAGCGCATGGCGCACATCCCGGTGCCCGAAACGGTCGCCAACCTCTGCTTCGGGGACGACGGCTGGCTGTGGATCGCCGCGACGACGAGCGTCTACCGCGTCCGGACGGCCACCCGCGGGGCGTGACGGCTGTCCCCCACCCGACGTCCAGGTGCGGCGCCTAGCGTCGGCGCATGCAGATCGGATACAAGCTCTTCGCCGAGGACGTCGCGCCCAAGGAGCTGATCCGGCGAGCGGTGGAGGCCGAGCGTGCGGGCTTCGACTTCGTCGAGATCAGCGACCACTTCCACCCCTGGCTGCCGGAGCACCAGCACTCCTCCTTCGCGTGGGCGATCCTGTCGGCGATCGCCGCGAAGACCGAGACGCTGCGGCTCGCGACGGGCGTCACGTGCCCCTCGATCCGCTACCACCCGGCGATCATCGCGCAGGCGGCGGCGACCCTGCAGATCATCTCCGACGGGCGCTTCACGCTCGGCGTCGGCGCGGGCGAGCGGCTCAGCGAGCACATCGTCGGTGCGGGCTGGCCCGAGGTGGGCGACCGCCACGCGCGGCTTCGCGAGGCGCTCGAGATCATCCGCCTGCTGTGGAGCGGCGGCAGCCACTCCTACCGCGGCGACTTCCTGCGGCTCGAGGACGCGCGGGTCTACGACCTGCCCGAGACGCTCCCCGAGATCGTCGTCGCGGCCGGCGGCCCGCAGGCGGCGTCGCTCGCCGCCGAGCTCGGCGACGGCCTCTTCGCGACCGACCCGGATGCGTCGCTCATCGAGGCGTGGACCGCGGCGGGCGGCGACGGGCCCCGCTACGGCGAGGTGCCGACGGCGTTCGCACCCGACGTGCGCGCGGGTGCGGAGGCGGCGCACGCGCGGTTCCGCTTCGGGCCGCTCGGCTGGAAGGTGCTCGCCGAGCTGCCCGACCCGACCGCGTTCGACCAGGCGACGCAGTTCGTGCGCGTCGAGGACATGGAGGATGCGTTCGCGTGCGGCCCCGACGTCGAGGTGCACGCGGCGGCGTTCGCCGAGTTCCGCGATGCCGGCTTCGACCACCTCGCGCTCATGGACGGCGGCCCCGACCCCGACGCGTTCTTCGCCTTCTTCCACGACGAGCTGGGACCGCGGCTGCGCGCGTCGGCCTAGCGCTCGGCGATGACCCGGCGCGCGACCGCGATGTCGCGCTCGCCGTGGCCGCGCTCCACGATCTCGTCGAAGAACGCGCGCAGCGTCGGCAGCAGCGCGGGGTTCGTGCCCGTCGCGGCGGCGACGTCGGCGGCGAAGCCGAGGTCCTTGATCATGTAGCGCGCGATGCCGGAGGGTGCGTCGTCGCCGTGCACGAGCCTGTCGCGGCGGCTCTCGAGCAGGTTCGAGCCCGCGTAGCCGCCACCCAGCAGCGTCCACATCGCCTCGAGGTCGAGCCCCGAGCGGTCGGCGAGCACGGTCGCCTCGCCGAGCGCGGTGATGGTCGCCGCGACGACGAGCTGGTTGCAGGCCTTCGCCACCTGGCCCGCGCCCAGCGGCCCGAGGTGCACCGCACGCCCGCACGGCGAGAGCAGCTCGCTCGCGCGAGCCGCGTCGGCCGCGTCGCCGCCGAGCATGATCGAGAGCGATCCGGCCTCGGCGCCGTCGACGCCGCCGGAGACGGGGGAGTCGGCGACGCGGGCGCGGCCCTCCGTCGCATCGGCGAGCCGCTCGGCGAGCGCGCGGACGCCCGTCGCCGACGACGTCGACCCGACGAGCACGAGCAGCTCCCCGTCGCCCATCCCGGCGAGCAGGCCGTCGGGCCCTTCGAGGGCGAGCTCCAGCTCCGGCACGTCGGGCAGCATCGAGAGCACGGTGCCGGCGCGCGCCGCGAGCTCGCGGGGCGACGCGGCCCACACCGCACCGGCCGCGACGAGCGCGGGTCGCGCCGAGCGGCCCGTGATGACGACCGGGCGCCCCGCGGCGAGCAGCCGCCGCACCATCGGTTCGCCCATCGCACCGAGGCCCAGCACGCCGATCGTGTCGTCGCGGGCGGGTGCGGGGGCCGAGGGTGCGCTGGTCATGCCGTCAGGCTACGGGCGACGCGGACGCGCGGCCAGCATGCCGGACGCCGTCCGACCGCCTGGATCGACGTCTAGGGTGGGCGGCACACGACCCGCGAAGGAGCGCACCATGACGCAGCACGATGCGAGGACCGAGCAGGCGACCAGGGCACGGGTGGGGGAGCGGGCGGACCGCGACCCGGCACCGGCGGTCTCGCGAGCGCTGCGCATCCTCACCTCGCTCGCCGACGCCGAGGGGGTGCCGATGACGCTGAGCGACATCGCGCGCGCGCTCGGCCTCGCGAAGTCGTCGACCGCGAACCTCTGCGCCGCGCTCGAGGAGGGCGGGATGGTGGAGCGCGAGGCGAACGGCTACCGGCTCGGCCGGCGCACCGCCGAGCTGGGCGGCGCCTTCGCGCAGCAGTTCAACCAGGTGCGCGAGTTCTACCGCGTGGTCGCGGCGTCGTCCGTGCTGCACCGGGAGGTCGTGCAGATCGCGATGCTCGACGGCGCCGATGCCCTCTACCTCGCGCGGCATGAGGGGCGCTCGCCCTACCGGCTCGGTACGCCGCTCGGGTCGCGGCTGCCGGCGGCGCTGAGCGCGACGGGGCTCGCCCTGCTCGCGCGGTTCGACGACGACGAGGCGCGCGGGCTGCTGGCGCCGGCCGAGCCGTTCCCGGCCCTGACGCCCGGCAGCATCACGACCGTCGACGAGGTGCTGCCGCAGCTGCGCGAGGTGCGCGAGCGAGGGTTCGCGATCGACCGCGGCGGCTCGTTCGGCGGCATCACGGGCGTGGCCGTCGCCCTGGAGCCGTGGGCGCCCGCCGACCCGCCGCTCGCGATGGGCGCCGCGCTGCCGGCCGAGCAGGCGGACGAGACGCGCATCCGCGAGGTCAGCGCCGCGCTGCAGGAGGTCGCGCGCGTCCTCACCAATCCGCTGCGGGGCGGCACGCCCGCCTGAACCAGCGTCCAAAGGGTTGAACAGTGTTCAGCCGAGTGGTACGGTCGCTCCAGCAACGATGCACCTGCACGACTGTCGAAGGAGATGGACCGTGACCGAGACCACCGCGCAGCAGCACCCCGCGCACACCGACGACCCGGAGTACGCGGCGAACCTGCGCCGGGCGACACTCGCCTCGAGCGTGGGCAGCGCGCTCGAGTACTTCGACTTCGCCCTCTACGGGCTCTTCTCCGCGCTCGTCTTCGGGCAGCTGTTCTTCTCGAACCTGCCGCCCGAGTTCGCCGTGGTGGCCTCCCTCGCCTCGTTCGGCGTGGGCTTCCTCGCCCGGCCGCTCGGCGGCCTCTTCTTCGGCACGCTCGGCGACCGGCTCGGTCGCAAGTGGGTGCTCGTCGTCACGATCCTGCTCATGGGCGGTGCGACCACGCTCATCGGGGCGCTGCCCACCTTCGACCAGATCGGCATCTGGGCGCCCATCCTGCTCACCGTCCTCCGCCTCGCGCAGGGCTTCGGCGCGGGCGCCGAGCAGGCGGGTGCCACCGTGCTCATGGCCGAGTACTCGCCCGTGCGGCGACGCGGGTTCTTCTCGGCGCTGCCGTTCATCGGCATCCAGCTCGGCACGCTGCTCGCCGCGCTCGTGTTCTCGCTCATGTCGCTGCTGCCCGACGAGGTCTTCTTCGGCTGGGCCTGGCGCATCCCGTTCCTCGCCTCCTTCGTGCTCATCCTGCTCGCGCTCTTCATCCGCCTCCGGCTCAAGGAGACGCCGACGTTCGTCGAGCTCGAGAAGCACGAGCAGGTCGCGAGCCGGCCGATCCGCGAGATCTTCACGAAGGGCCTCGCCGGCGTCACCGTCGGCGTGGGACTGCGGATGGCCGAGAACGGCGGCTCCTACATGTTCCAGACGCTCGCGCTCGCGTTCGTGGCCGGCAGCTTCCTCGCGAACCCCGTCGACCGAGGCGTGGCGACCTGGGGCGTCACGATCGGCTCGCTCATCGCCATGCTCGTGCTCCCGCTCACCGGCCACCTCTCCGACCGGTTCGGCCGCCGGATCGTCTACCGTGCCGGCGCGGTGCTCATGCTCGTCTACGCCTTCCCCGCCTGGTGGCTGCTCTCCCAGGGCGACCCCGTGACGGTCGTGATCGTCATCGCGCTCGGCATCGGCATCGCCGTCAACACCATGCTCGGCCCGCAGTGCGCGATGCTCCCCGAGCTGTTCGGCAACCGCCACCGCTACCTCGGCGTCGCGATGGCGCGCGAGATCTCCGCGGTGCTCGCGGGCGGCCTCGCCGGCGTGCTGGGCGCCTACCTGCTCGCCGTCTCGGACGGCGACTGGCTGCTGCCCGCCATCTACATGGCGGCCCTCGCGCTCATCACGACCGCGTCGACGTTCCTCGTGCCCGAGACGCGCGGCCGCGACCTCCTGCGCCTCGAGGATGCGGTCAACGTGTCCACCGACGAGGGTCACGACCGCGACGCGGACCTGCCCGTCCCGTCGGCCGCCCGCTGATGCGGATCGCCCGCATCGCGATCGGCGGCAGGGTGCTGCACGCGCGCGACGACGGCGAGGGATGGATCCCGATCGAGGACCCGTACGCGGCGCTCGCGGCCGGCCGGGAGCCCGCCGATGCGGGCGCCCGGATCGCCGCCGCCGACGCGACGCTGCTGCCGCCGGCCGTGCCGACCGTGCTGGTCGGCATCGCGCAGAACCGCGGCGCCTCCGACCATCCGCTGCCCGTGCAGGCCTGGCTCAAGAGCCCGCGCGGCGTGGTCGCGCACGGCGAGCCCGTGCGCGTGCGGCGGGACGCCGGCCGCGTCGTCGTCGAGGCGGAGATCGCCGTCGTCATCGGCCGCGACACGGGCGACCCCGCCGCGACGGCGGTCACGGACGCCAACGCCCACGAGTTCGTGCTGGGCGTCACCGCCGTCGACGACATCTCCTACCCGGAGCGTGCCGAGCTCGACGTGCGCAACTTCGAGTCGAAGGGCGGCGACGGCTCCACGCCGCTCGGCCCGTGGATCGACACCGACGCATCGATCGACGAGCTGCCGCTCGCGCTCGAGATCGACGGGCGCCGCGTGCGCGACTCGAGCGCCCAGGCGATGCCCGTGCCGGTGCGCGAGTCGATCGCCTACGTCGCCCGATGGGTGCGGCTCGGCCCCGGCGACGTCATCATGGCCGGCGCACCGCTCTCGAACCACGAGGCCGCCGCCGGCTCGACCGTCGCGGTCGTCGTCGGCGATGCGCGGCTCGAGACACCGCTGCGCTGATCCGCGCCGCCGCGGACCGCGCCTCGATAGCCTTGCACCGAAGGAGACCAGCCATGCCAGAGCCCACCCTGAAGGTCGTCGTCGCCGTGACGCTCGACGACGCCAACGCCGAGCGCATCCGCGAGCTCGAGCCGCGCGTCGAGCTGCTGCGCGATCCCTCGCTCACCCGGCCCTGGCGCTGGACGGGCGACTGGGAGGGCGACCCCGACTGGGAGCGGAGCCCGGAGCAGCAGACCGCCTTCGAGGCGATGCTCGACGGGGCGGATGCGCTCTTCGGCGTGCCGGACGTCTCGCCCCCCGCGCTCGCCCGCACCGTGCGCGCGAACCCGCGCCTGCGCTGGCTGCACACGACCGCCGCCGGTGGCGGCGGCCAGGTGAAGGCCGCGCAGCTGACCGACGAGGAGCTCGAGCGGGTCGTCGTGACGACGAGCGCCGGCATGCACGCGACCACGCTCGCCGAGTGGGCGCTCTTCGGCGTGCTCGCCGGTGCGAAGGACCTGCGGCAGCTCGAGGCCGACCAGGCATCGCGCACGTGGGGCGACGGCCGTCGGCTCATGCGCCACGTGAACGAGATGACCGTGCTCGTCGTCGGCCTCGGCGGCATCGGGAAGGTCGTCGCCGAGCGCTTCTCGGCGCTCGGCGCGACCGTGTGGGGCACGACCCGCTCGGGAGAGCCCGTCGAGCACGTCGACCGGCTCGTGCCGATCGACGAGCTCGCCGGGGCCGCTGGGCAGGTCGACGCGATCGTCGCGACCCTCCCCGGCACCGCGCACACGACGGGCCTCATCGGCGCCGACGTGCTCGGCGCCGTCCGGGACGGCACGATCCTCGTCAACGTCGGCCGCGGCACCGTCGTCGACGAGGACGCGCTGCTCGAGGCGCTCGACGCCGGCCGCATCGGCTTCGCCGCGCTCGACGTCACCGCCGTCGAGCCGCTGCCCGTCGAGTCGCGCCTCTGGGAGCACCCGCGCGTGCTGCTCAGCCCGCACACCGCGGCGCTCTCGGTGCAGGAGCCGCGCCGCATCGCCGAGCTCTTCGCCGCGAACGCCACCCGGCTGCTCGACGGCGAGCCGCTGCAGAACGTCATGTCGACGAAGGAGTTCTACTGATGACGACGGGCGCCGCGCTGTTCGACCTCACGGGGCGCACCGCGCTCGTCACCGGCTCGAGCCAGGGCATCGGCCGCGCGCTCGCGCAGGGCCTCGCCGAGGCGGGCGCGACCGTCGTCGTGCACGGCCGCGACCGCGCCAAGGCCGAGCGCGCGGCCGGCGAGATCACCGCGTCGACGGGTCGCGAGGCGCACGTCGCGATCTTCGACGTGACGGATGCGTCGGCCGTCGACGCCGGGATCGCGGAGGTCGAGGCGCACCTCGGCACGCCCGACATCCTGGTGAACAACGCCGGCATCCAGCGGCGCAACCCGATCGCGGAGTTCACCGACGAGGACTGGCACGACCTCCTCGCCACGAACCTCACGAGCGCCTTCCTGCTGTCGCGCCGGGTCGCCCGCGGCATGATCGGGCGCGGCTCCGGCCGCATCGTGTCGATCGGCAGCGTGCAGTCGCAGCTCGCGCGCCCCTCCATCGCGCCCTACGGCGCGACGAAGGGCGCGATCGTCATGCTCACGAAGGGCCTGTGCGCCGACCTCGCGCCGCACGGGATCAGCGTGAACGCGCTCGCACCCGGCTACTTCGCGACCGAGCTCACGCAGCGGCTCGTCGACGACGCCGAGTTCTCGGCGTGGGTCGCGCAGCGCACGCCCGCCGGGCGGTGGGGGAGGGTCGAGGACCTCGTGGGCGCCCTCGTCTTCCTCGCGAGCGACGCGAGCGCGTTCGTGAACGGCCAGACCATCTACGTCGACGGCGGCATGACGGCCGTCGTCTGATGCCCACCGCGGAGGGGGACGACATGAGCGACAACCTGGCACTCGTGGCCCACGCCAAGGAGGACGTGCGCGTCGAGGCGCTGCCCGAGCCGGAGCCCGCGCCCGACGAGGCGGTCGTCGCGATCGCCTACGGCGGCATCTGCGGCTCCGACCTCCACTACTGGCTGCACGGCGCGGCCGGCCAGTCGATCCTGCGCGAGCCGATGGTGCTGGGCCACGAGATCGTCGGCACCGTCCTGCGGGCCGCGGCGGACGGCACGGGGCCTGCGGCCGGCACGCGCGTCGCCGTGCACCCGGCCACGCCGGTCGACGACGGCTCCGCCCCGTTCCCCGCCGATCGCCCCAACCTCAGCCCCGCCGGCACCTACCTCGGCTCGGCGGCGCGGCTGCCGCACACCGCGGGGGCGTTCGCGCGCCGCGTCGCGCTGCCCGCCCGCATGCTGCGCGCCATCCCCGAAGGGCTCGACCTGCGGCTCGCCGCGCTCGCCGAGCCCGCCGCCGTCGCCTGGCACGGCGTCGGGCAGGCGGGCGACATCGCCGGGGCACGCGTGCTCGTGATCGGCACCGGCCCGATCGGCGCGCTCGCGATCGCCGTCGCCCGGCACCACGGTGCCGCCGAGATCGTCGCGACCGACCTGCACGAGCACCCCAGGGCGCTCGCCGAGCGGCTCGGCGCTCGTGCCCTCGACGCGACGGATGCGGATGCCATCGCGGCCGTGCACGCCGACGTCGTGATCGAGTCGTCCGGCACCGTGCCAGGGCTCGCCGCGGCCATCGGGGGCGCGCGCCGCGGCGGCACGGTCGTGATGCTCGGCCTGCAGCGCGCGGGCGAGGTCGCCGTGCCGATGGCGAGCGCGATCACGCGGGAGCTGACCCTCGTCGGCTCCTTCCGGTTCAACGACGAGATCGACGACGTGCTGGCCGCCCTCGCGGACGGCTCGCTCGACGCGGGCGCGGCGATCAGCCACGCGCTGCCGATCGAGGACGGGCTGGAAGCGCTCGCGCTCGCGCGCGACGCATCCGTATCCTCGAAGGTGCTGCTGACGTTCGCAGCCGAGACCGATGGAGGAGCGAGGCGATGAACGAGACGCGGTACCCGCCGATGATCATCATGGGCGTGCAGGGATCCGGCAAGTCGACGATCGGCAAGGCGCTCGCGGAGCGGCTCAACATCGACTTCATCGACGGCGACGACCTGCACCCGAAGGCCAACAAGGAGAAGATGGCCGCAGGCCACCCCCTCACCGACGAGGACCGCGTGCCCTGGCTCAAGACCATCGGGCAGACGATCGCCGACGGCCGGGCCGATGGCCGCATCACCATCGTCGCGTGCTCGGCGCTCAAGCGCTGGTACCGCGAGCTGCTGCGCTCGAGCGACCAGGGCCTCGTGTTCGTGCACCTGAGCGGCGACAGGTCGCTGGTCGCCGACCGGCTCGCGCATCGCGACCACGAGTACATGCCGACGACGCTGCTCGACAGCCAGATCGAGACGCTCGAGCCGCTCGCCGACTGGGAGCAGGGCATCGTGATCTCGATCGAGCAGCGCCCCGAGGCGATCGTCGACGAGGTCACGCGCATCCTCACCGGGCGCGCCGCCGGCCGTGCCGTCGATCCTCGGCCGGGCGCGGTCGTCACCGGCGCCATCGATGTGCAGCCGGCCTGAGCCGCGCTGACCCCACCGCACCACCTCGCACACAGGAGACACCGATGGAAGATCTCGTCCTCAACTGGGACCTCGGCACCGGAGGGCTCCTGCTGCTCGCAGCCGCGTCCATCGCGCTGCTGCTCGTCCTCATCATGGCCTTCAAGATCCACGCCTTCCTGGCGCTGATGATCACGAGCCTGCTGACCGCGGTCGCCGCGGGCATCCCGTTCGACCGGCTCATCGCGGCCATCCAGTTCGGCTTCAACCCGACGCTCGGCAGCGTGATGCTGCTCGTCGCGCTCGGCGCGATGCTCGGGCGCATGATCGAGACCTCCGGCGGCGCGCGCGTGCTCACCGACCGGCTCATCGCCCGCTTCGGCGAGCAGCGCGCCGGCATGGCCGTCGGCATCGCGAGCCTGCTCATGGGCTTCCCGATCTTCTTCGACGCCGGCCTCGTCGTGATGCTGCCCATCATCTACGCCGTCGCGCGCAGGCTCGGCGGCTCGCTGCTGTCGGTCGCGTTCCCCTCGGCGCTCGCGTTCAGCTCGATGCACATCTTCGTGCCGCCGCACCCGGGCCCCGTGAGCGCATCCGCGATCCTGGGTGCCGACGTCGGCCTCGTGCTCATCCTCGGCCTCGTCGTAGCGCTGCCGGTCTGGTACCTCGTCGGCGTGCTCTTCGGTGGCTGGGTGGGCCGCAAGTACCACGTCGAGGTCCCCACGATCCTCAGCGGCACCCCCGACCAGGAGCGCGAGATGGAGTCGAACCCGGCGTTCGGCAAGGTCATCTTCCTGCTCGTGCTGCCGCTCGTGCTCATCCTGCTCAACACCGGCCTCAACATGTACGCGGCCACGACCGACGACCCGGATGCCTTCAAGGCCGAGCCCCTCATCGCGCTGCTCCGCACGCTCGGCGAGACGCCGATCGCGCTCCTCATCACCGTGCTCGTGTCGTTCTGGCTGCTCGGCTGGGGCATGGGCAAGAAGGGCTCGCTGCTCGACAAGGTCGCGGACAGCGCGCTCGGACCGATCGCCTCCGTCGTGCTCGTCACCGGCGCGGGCGGCATGTTCGGCGGCGTGCTCCGCGTCACCGGCATCGGCGACGCGATCGCCGAGTCGCTCAACTCGGTCGGCATGCCGGTCATCGTCGCGGCGTTCCTCATCGCGCAGATCGTGCGCATCGCGCAGGGCTCCGCCACGGTCGCGCTCACGACCGCGGCATCGCTCATGGCGGGCGTCGTCATCGACGGCGGCTTCAACCCGGTCGAGACGGCCGCGATCGTGCTCGCCACCGCTGCCGGCTCGGTCGGCTTCAGCCACGTCAACGACTCCGGCTTCTGGCTCGTGAGCAAGTTCTTCGGCCTCGACGTCAAGACGACGCTCAAGACGTGGACGGTCGCGCAGGGGCTCATGGCGATCGTCGGCTTCGCGATCTCCTACGTCATCTACCTCGTCGGCGGGATGTTCGGCTGACCCCGGGGGCGCGCGGCGTGGGGAGTGATAGAGTCTGAGGCTGAACTTCGGCGAGGGGTGCGGACGCATCCGTGATCGACGCAGTGGCAGCAGCGGACCCAGTCCTCACGCTTCGCGCGTTCGAGTCGACCATCGACGGGCCGCGGCCCACTAGGAGCACTTCCATGACTGACGCCAGCAAGCTCGTCACCGAGATCCGCACGGCATTCGGCAAGGGCGCGGCGCGCAAGCTGCGCGCCGTCGGCAAGATCCCCGCGGTCCTCTACGGCCACGGCTCGGAGCCGCAGCACCTCACGCTCAACGCGCACGACGTCTTCATGCTCGTGCGCCGCTCGAACGCGATCTTCGACCTCGACATCGAGGGTGCCTCGCAGCTCGCGCTCGTGAAGGACATCCAGCGCAACCCCGTCCTCCAGGGCGCGGACGCGATCGAGCACCTCGACCTCGTCATCGTCACGCGCGGCGAGAAGGTCGTCGTCGACGTGCCCGTGCACGTCGAGGGCGAGTCGGCTCCCGGCACGATCACGAACCTCGAGCTCACGAGCCTCTCGATCGAGGTCGACGCGATGCAGATCCCGAACAACCTCGTGGTCTCGATCGACGGCCTCGAGGAGGGCGCGCACATCCTCGCCGGCGGCATCGAGCTGCCGGCCGGCGCGACGCTGCTCACCGACCCCGAGGCGCTCATCATCGGCATCATGGTGCCGGCCGCCCCGCAGGACGAGGACGAGGGCGCCGTCGCCACCGGCACCGGCGAGAGCGGCGAGGCCTCGGACGACTCGGGCTCGGCGGAGTAACCACCGGGCGACCGCGCCGGCATGGCGCAGACATGGCTCGTGGTCGGGCTCGGGAATCCCGGGCCCGACTACGAGCGCACCCGCCACAACATCGGCCGGCGCGCCCTCGCCGAGGTGGAGCGCCGCGCCGGCGCGACGCCGAAGCGGCACGGGCGCGCCCAGGCGCTCGTCGCGGAGTCGCGCGTCGTCGGCGGGCCGAAGGTCGTGACGGCCTTCCCGACGAGCTGGATGAACCGCTCCGGCGGCCCCGTCGCGACGCTCATGGACTTCTACGGCGTCGACCCCGAGCACGTGATCGTGCTGCACGACGAGCTCGACCTGCCGCTCGGCACCGTGCGGCTCAAGCAGGGCGGCGGCCACGGCGGCCACAACGGGATGCGCGACATCATCGCGGCGCGCGGCGGCGACGTGCTGCGCGTGCGACTGGGCGTCGGACGCCCGCCCGGCCGGCAGGATCCCGCCGACTTCGTCCTCAAGCCCTTCGCGAAGGCCGAGCAGGAGGAGGCCGAGCTGCTCGTGCAGCTCGGTGCCGACGCGGTCGAGCGGATCGTGGCCGAGGGCTTCGCCGAGGCCCAGCAGCGCATCCACGCGCCGAGCTGACCCAGGGTGCGCCGCTAGCATGGAGCCGATCGAGAGGAGCGCGCCCTTGCGCCGAACCGCACCGCTTGCCGCTGCCGCCATCGCGGTGAGCCTCGCGCTCGTCGGCTGCGGGAGCTCCGAGCCGGAGAGCACCGCGCCCGACGGTCCGAACGGCTACACGCTCTCGGCGACCTTCGACGACGGATCCATCCTCTGGTGGGACGGCGGCGACGAGACCGGCCTCACCGACCTCATGCTCGAGGACGCCGACGGCCGCATGTTCGCCTCCTGCCTCGGCACCGGCCCGCTGCTGTGCGTCGGCGGCACCGACGAGGCTCGCGGCGCGCTCGTCATCGGTCCCGCCGGCGCCGAGCGCGCCGTCATGCAGTGGTACGGCCAGGAGGTCGAGCTCCAGCGCGGCGAGAACACGCCGGAGGACGCGCCGCCCGTGTTCGCCGGCGTGATGCCGCCGGTCACCGGCGAGGGCGCGTACAGCGTCGAGGTCTACGACGGCGCGGGCGCCGTCATCATGGCCCAGTGAGCAGCACCGCACGGAGCTGGGCACGGTGAGCCGGTGAGCCTGCGGCCACTGCTCGAGCTGCTCGAGCGCGGCGCGCTCGCCCCGGTCGTCGGGGCGAGCCGCGGAGGGGCGCTGACGGGCATCGAGTCGATGCGCGCGCCCGTCGTGGCGTCGATCGCGGGCGCGCACGACCGGCCGCTGCTCGTCATCACGGCGACCCGCCGCGAGGCGGAGGCCGTCCGCGACGACCTCGGCGCGTGGATCCCCGAGGCGCAGGTGCTCGACCTGCCCGCGTGGGAGACGCTGCCGCACGAGCGCCTCAGCCCGTCGGCCGAGACCGTCGGCCGCCGCGGCGCGACCCTGCGGGCCGTCGCCGAGCGGGAGCCCGGCCGGCCGACGATCGTGGTCGCCTCCGTGCGCGCCGCGCTGCAGCCGGTCGCCGACAACCTGCTCTCGGTCATCCCCGTCGAGCTGACCGCGGGCGCGCGAGGGGTCGACCTCGCGGCGCTCTCTCGACGGCTCGTCGACCTCGCGTACTCGCGCGTCGACATGGTCACGCGCCGCGGGGAGTTCGCGGTGCGCGGCGGCATCGTCGACGTCTTCGCGCCCGCCGACGACTACCCCGTGCGCATCGAGCTCTTCGGCGACGAGGTCGAGCAGATGCGCTGGTTCCACGTCGCCGACCAGCGCTCCGACGCCGAGCCGATCGAGCGCGTCGTGCTGCCCCCCACGCGCGAGATGCTGCTGACGGATGCGGTGCGGGCCCGCGCGCGCCAGCTCGCCCCCGAGTTCCCCGGCATCCAGCAGATGCTCGAGCGCATCGCCGAGGGCATCCCGGTCGAGGGCATGGAGTCGCTCGCGCCCGCGCTGCTGCCGCGGCTCGTGCCCATCACGCACTACCTGCCGGGAGCCGGCGTCATCGTGCTCGGCCCCGAGCGCATCCGCGACCGCGTCGCGAGCCTCAACGACACGAACCACGAGTTCCTCGAGGCGGCGTGGAGCGCCGCGACCGCGGGCGGCGAGGCGCCCGTCGACCTCGCGGGCGGCTTCTTGAGCCTCGACGAGCTGCGCGACGCGGTGCAGGCACCGTGGTGGACGTTCTCGACGCTGCAGGCCGACGAGTCCGTGACGGCGATCGAGGGCCAGCCCGTGCCGACCTTCGCGGGCCGGGCGGACGGCGCCGTCGACCATCTGCGCGAGCGAGCGCAGGCCGGATGGCGGGTCGTCGTCACCGCCGCGGGGCACGGCCTCGTCGAGCGCGCGGCGCAGGTGCTGAGCGAGCACGAGGTCGCCGCCCGCGAGGTCGAGGCGCTGCCCGCGCCGCTCGAGCCCGGCATCGTCCACGTCACGCAGGCGTCGATCGAGCACGGCTTCTCGCTGCCCGACGACCGCATCGAGCTCGTGAGCGAGGCGGAGTTCTTCGGCCGCGCGGTCGGCGTCGACGCGAGGCAGTCGCGCCGGCTCGCGACCCGTCGCCGCAGCACCGTCGACCCGCTGCAGCTGAAGCCGGGGGACTTCGTCGTGCACGAGACGCACGGCGTCGGCCGCTTCGTCGAGCTCACGCAGCGCACCGTCTCGACCGGTGGCCGGAACCCCGTGAAGACGACGCGCGAGTACCTCGTGATCGAGTACGCGGCGTCGAAGCGAGGCCACCCCGGCGACCGGCTCTCGGTGCCGACCGATCAGCTCGACCAGCTGAACCGCTACGTCGGCGGCGAAGCTCCGCAGCTGTCCAAGATGGGCGGCAGCGACTGGCAGCAGTCGAAGGCGAAGGCGCGGAAGGCCGTGCGCGAGATCGCGGTCGAGCTCGTGCAGCTGTACTCGGCGCGGATGGCGTCGCGCGGTCGCGCGTTCGGGCCTGACACGCCCTGGCAGCGCGAGCTCGAGGACGCGTTCCCGTACGCCGAGACGCCGGACCAGCTGACCACCATCGACGAGGTCAAGCGCGACATGGAGCGCGAGGTGCCGATGGACCGGCTGCTCTCGGGCGACGTCGGCTACGGCAAGACGGAGGTCGCCGTGCGTGCAGCCTTCAAGGCCGTGCAGGACGGCGCGCAGGTCGCGGTGCTCGTGCCGACGACGCTGCTCGTGCGGCAGCACTTCGAGACCTTCGCCGCCCGGTTCGCCGGCTTCCCCGTGCAGGTGCGCGCGCTCAGCCGCTTCCAGACCGACAAGGAGCACCGCCAGACGCTCGAGGGCCTCGCCGACGGCACCGTCGACGTCGTGATCGGCACGCACCGGCTGCTCTCCGAGTCGATCCGCTTCAAGGAGCTCGGCCTCGTCATCATCGACGAGGAGCAGCGCTTCGGCGTCGAGCACAAGGAGCGGCTCAAGGCGCTCAAGACGAACGTCGACGTGCTCGCCATGTCGGCCACGCCCATCCCGCGCACGCTCGAGATGGCCGTCACCGGCATCCGAGAGATGTCGACGCTCGCGACGCCGCCGGAGGCCCGGCACCCCGTGCTCACCTTCGTCGGCGCCTACAACGACCAGCAGGTGGCCGCCGCGATCCGGCGCGAGATGCTCCGCGAGGGGCAGGTCTTCTTCGTGCACAACCGCGTCTCGTCGATCAACCGCGTCGCGGCGCACCTCGCAGAGCTCGTGCCGGAGGCCCGCATCGGCGTCGCGCACGGCAAGATGCCCGAGACGGCGCTCGAGCGGGTGATCGTCGACTTCTGGGAGAAGGAGTACGACGTGCTCGTCTCCACGACGATCGTCGAGACGGGACTCGACATCCCGAACGCGAACACGCTCATCCTCGATCACGCCGAGCGCTACGGGCTCAGCCAGCTGCACCAGCTGCGCGGTCGCGTCGGCCGCGGCCGCGAGCGGGCCTACGCGTACTTCCTCTACGACGCCGAGAAGCCGCTCTCCGAGCTCGCGCACGACCGGCTCGAGACGATCGCCGTGCACAACGAGCTCGGCGCCGGCATGCAGGTGGCGATGAAGGACCTCGAGATCCGAGGCGCCGGCAATCTGCTCGGCGGCGAGCAGTCCGGGCACATCGCGGGCGTCGGCTTCGACCTCTACCTGCGGATGGTGGGGGAGGCCGTCTCGGTCTTCCGCGGCGAGGAGGACGAGGGGCCGCGCGAGCTGCGGCTCGAGCTGCCCGTCGACGCGGTCATCCCCGAGGAGTACGTCGACGCCGAGCGCCTGCGGCTCGAGGCGTACCAGAAGCTCTCGGCCGCGGCATCGTCGCGCGACGACTTCGGCGTCGACCACGTGCTCGAGGAGCTGCGCGACCGCTACGGCGAGCCGCCGGCCCAGGTGACGGCGCTCGTCGCCATGGCGCGGCTGCGGCGCAAGGCGCAGCAGGCGAAGCTGTCGGAGGTCATCACCGTCGGACCGAACCTGCGCGTCGGGCCCGCCGACCTCCCCGAGTCCGTGCAGCTGCGGCTGCGCCGCATGTACCCCGGGTCGAAGCTCAACGCGCAGGCGAAGAGCATCGTCGTGCCGATCCCGACCGCCGGCGGCGGGCGGCTCGCGGGCACGCAGGCCGAGCCGCTGCCCGACGTCGAGCTCATCGCGTGGGTGGATGCTCTGCTGACGGCGATCTTCCCGCCCGCGAAGGACGAGGCCGGCGGGTCGGCGGAGGCCGCTTCGTGAGCGCCCTCGACGAGCTCGTCGCCGTGATGGCGCGGCTGCGGGGCCCGGGTGGCTGCCCGTGGGACGCGGAGCAGACGCACGCGTCGCTCGTCCCGTACGCCATCGAGGAGGCGCACGAGCTCGCCGAGGCCGTGGAGGCGAGGGAGGCGGGGCTCGGCGACGACGAGAACCTGCGCGAGGAGCTCGGCGACGTGCTGCTGCAGGTCGTCTTCCACGCCGACATCGCGCGCGCCGAGGGCCGCTTCGACGTGGACGACGTCGCGCGCACGCTGATCGAGAAGCTGCGCCGCAGGCATCCGCACGTCTTCGACGACCTCGCGGTCGCCGGCGTGGCCGACGTCGTCGCCAACTGGGACACGATCAAGCGAGCAGAGAAGCCGGAGCGGTCGAGCGCGCTCGACGGCATCCCCGTGACGCTGCCGGCGCTCGCGCGCGCCGAGAAGACGATGAGCCGCGCTCGGCGCGCGGGCCTCGCGCTGCCCGAGCCGCCCGCCGGCGGCGCCGACGCGCGCGACGAGGCGGCGCTCGGCGCAGCCCTCCTCGCCCTCGTGCGCACCGCGAGCGATCGCGGGCTCGACGCCGAGCGCGCGCTGCGCACCGCGACGCGGTCCCTCGAGCAGGAGCTGCGCGCCCAGGAGGCGGCGGGGGCATGACCGGCGTCCCGGCCGTCGAGGCCCGCGTGGAGCGTCGCCGGCGCGCGCTCGCGGCCTCGCTCGTCGTGGCGGCCGCCACCACCGTCGCCACGGGCTGCGCGCACGCGCTCGGCGGCGGCACCGCGCCCGACGCGCTGCTGCTGCTCGCCGCCCTCGTCGCGACGCTGCTCGTGCTCGCCCCGGTGCTCGGCAGCCGGGCGTCGCTCGGGCGCCGGGTGGCGGCCGTCGCGATCGCGCAGCTGCTCCAGCACGGCCTGTACGCGCTGCCCGACGCGTCGGCCGCTGCCGCAGGGCATCACCACGATCCCTCCGCAGCGCTCGGTTCGCTCGCGGTCGTGCACGCCCACGCGGCGATGCCGCTCGCGCACCTCGCTGCGGGGCTCACCACGCTCTGGCTCCTCCGCGTCGGCCCCAGCGCGGTCGCCGCGCTGCTCGACGCCGTGTCGCTGCGACTGGCCGTCGCGACGCTCGACGGGACGCCGCCGCCCGCGCGCCGGCGCGCATCCGTCACGGCGTCGCGCCCGGCCCCGCGCGCGGCGCTCGACGTGCTCCGCGACGCGCTCGAGCGGCGCGGGCCGCCCCTGCCCGTCGGCTGATCCCACGCGAGGCCCTCGGCCCGCGACCCCCTTCGGCGACCGCTCGAGCGGCGCCGACCAGTCGACCGCGCGCTCGCGCGCAGCAGAGCAGGAGCACCATGCCCACGTCCACCATCCGTCCCCGCACCGTCGCCGCCGGCGTCGGTGCCACCATCGCCGCCGCAGCGCTCGTGCTGCTCGCGCCCACCGCGGCGAGCGCCCACGTGCACGTCACCCCGTCGAGCACGGAGGCGGGCTCGACGAGCGAGCTCGCCTTCTCGTTCGGCCACGGCTGCGACGGCTCGCCCACCACGGGCGTCGCCGTCACCATCCCCGAGGAGATCGCCGCGGTCGGCCTGATCGCGAACCCCGGCTGGGAGGTCGCGGTCGACACCGCGGGCGGCGCCGCGGGAGACCCGCGCGTCGTGCGGTTCACCGCCGACGAGCCGCTGCCCGACGGCATCCGCGAGACCCTCGAGCTCGAGGTGACGCTGCCCGACGGCGTCGCCGACGGCACCGAGCTCGCCTTCCCCGCGCTCCAGACGTGCGAGGTCGGCGAGACCGACTGGAGCAGCGTCGATCAGGAGGCCGACGCCCCCGCACCGATCCTCACGATCGGGGAGGCGGCCGAGCACGGGCATGGCGCCTCGGCCGACACGGACGCCGAGGACGCTGCGTCTGCGGTCGGCTCGGCAGCCTCCGTCGACGCGACGTCCGCGGCGATGCCGATCGCGATCGCGGCGCTGGTCGTCGCCATCCTCGCCGCCGCGCTCGCCGCCTTCGCGGCGCTCCGCCGCCGCGCGACCGACTGACGCGCGGTCGCCCGCGCCTACGGGCGGATGAGCACGTTGCCGACCTTGCGCTCGGAGTCGGCGATCTCGTAGGCGCGGGCGATGTCGGCCATCGGCATCGACTCCTGGATCACCGGGTCGAGCTCGCCGCTGCCGACCAGCGACAGCAGCCGCGCCATGTGCTCGGGCCGCGAGGCCGAGACGCCCGCCTTCACCGGCCCGCGGGCCGTGATCATCTGGCCGAGCGTCGCGAGCACGAGGATGAGCGTGCCCCCGTCCGCGAGCAGCGATCGCCCGGCCGCCGTCGAGAGGGGCCCTGCGGTGTGGACCACGACGTCGAAGCGCTCGGCGATGCGGTCGACGGGCGTCCGGGTGTGGTCGACCACGGTCTCCGCGCCGAGACGGCGCACGAGCGCCGCGTTGCGGCCGCTCGTGACGCCCGTCACGTGCGCGCCGGAGACCCGCGCGACCTGCACGGCGCTCGAGCCGACCGCGCCGGAGGCGCCGATGACGAGCACCGACTGACCCGCTCGCACCTTCGCGACGTCGAGCAGGAAGTGCATCGCGGTCGTGCCGCCGAACAGCACCGCGGCCGCGGCGTCGTGCGAGACGTCGGCGGGCTTGCGCACGAGCCGATCGGCGCGCACCGCGACGAGCTCCGCGTGCGCTCGGCTCGCCATGCCTGCGACCTCATCGCCCACGGCGAGGCTGGTGACGCCCTCGCCGAGCGCCGTCACGGTGCCGGAGAGCGCGATCCCGAGGATGCGCTGGCGCGGACCGCGCAGGCCGATCCCGAGCCGCGCTGGGAGTGCCATCCCGCGGGGGAAGCGGGCGGCGCGCATCCGCGCGTCGCCCGACGTCACCGCGGCGGCGGCGACCCGCACCACCACCTGGCCCTGTCGGGGCACGGGGTCGGCGACCTCCGCGACCCGGGCAACGCTCGGAGGTCCGTACCGATCGACGACGACTGCACGCATGCCGTACTCCTTACAGGTGTAAGTCGATGCGTCGGCGAGCGTATCCTTACATTCGTAAGACCGCAAGGGATGGGAGGCACCGTGACGAGCACCGCAGACCGGCGGCCCGCGGCCGCGCGGCCCGGGCTCACGAAGGAGCGGATCGTGGAGGCGGCAGCCGCGGTCGCGGACCGCGAGGGCCTGCACGGCGTCAGCATGCGCCGCGTCGGGCGCGAGCTCGGCGTCGAGGCGATGTCGCTGTACCACCACGTCGCAGGCAAGGACGCGCTGCTCGACGCCCTCGGGGACTGGCTGATGGCGCAGGTGCAGCGCCCCGCCGCCGACGTCGGCTGGAGGGAGGGCATCCGGGCCCGATGCGTCTCGCTGCGCGAGGTCATGCGCGACCACCCGTGGGGACCGGCGATCGTCGAGTCGCGCCGAGCGCCCGGCATGGCGCTGCTCGGCCACCTCGAGTCGGTGCTCGACTGCCTGCATCGGGGCGGGTTCCCCGTGCAGCTGGCCGCCCACGCGTTCTCGGTGCTCGACGCCTACGTCTACGGCTTCGTGCTCACCGAGCAGAGCCTGCCGTTCGAGCCCGGCGGCGGCGTCGACGACCTCGCCGAGGAGCTCGCGCTGCCGGCCGACGCGTTCCCCCGGATGGCGGCCTTCATCGAGCAGGTGATCGTCGGGCGCTCCTACGACTACGGCGACGAGTTCGCGTACGGCCTCGACCTCGTGCTCGACGGGCTGGACGCCCGGCTCGCGGCGGCCGCGCCCGACCCCCGGTAGCGCAGCCGCCCGATGGCCGCGACGACGACGATGCCGACGAGGAAGGCCAGCAGCACCTGCCCGGTCGGCCACACGACGCCGGCCCAGCCGCCGTGCACGCCCGGGTCTAGGAACGGGTAGGGGAACCAGCCGTCGACGAGCCCGCCGCGCAGCAGCGCCGCGGCGAGGTAGGCGATCGGGTAGGCCATCCACCACGCAGCACGCGACAGGCGGATGCGGCCCGCGGTCGGCACGAGCAGCCAGTCGAGGCCGACCATCCAGGGGATGAAGCGGTGCTGCGCGGCGTTCGTGTACTCGATCGTCCACGACCACACCTCGTCGGGCTGGGCGAGCAGCACGGCGTAGACGATGCCGGTGAGCACGATGTAGGCGGTGACGGCGCCGCGCACGTGGTCGAACCAGCGCGGTCGATGCTCCTCGCGCGTGCCCAGGAGCACCAGCATCACGACGATGACGAGGATGTTCGCCTGCACCGTGAAGTAGGCGAAGTGCTCGGTCGCCGGCTCGCCGGAGCGCATCATGTTGACGATGTTCCAGGCCTCGGCGAGCACCGCGACGAGCACGATGAGGATGCGCCACGCGACCACCGGGACCGCCCGGTCGTGCAGGGGCCATCGCTGTCGCATGGCGACATCCTGGCACGCGACGGACGGGTCGGATGCGGTCGCGGCGCCGGGTGTGGAGCGCGTGCGGGAGAATGGTCCCCATGGCAACCCAGGTGCACCCGGCGCGCGGCATGCGCGACTTCCTGCCCGTCGAGAAGCGGCGCCGCGAGCGCGTGCTCCGCGTCATCCGGGACGCCTACGAGGACCACGGCTTCGAGGAGATCGAGACGCCGGTCGTGGAGGACGCGAGCCGCCTGCACGCGGGGCTGGGCGGCGACAACGAGAAGCTCGCCTTCGCCGTCATGCGTCGCGGCCTGACCGTCGACGACCTGCGCGCGGCCGAGGCGCCGCTCGCGCTCGCCGACCTCGGGCTGCGCTTCGACCTGACGGTGCCGCTCGCGCGCTTCATCGCCTCGAACCGCTCGGCGCTGCCGCCGGTCTTCCGCGCCATCCAGATCGCTCCCGTCTGGCGCGCGGAGCGCCCGCAGCGCGGCCGCTTCCGCCAGTTCATGCAGTGCGACATCGACATCGCGGGGGAGCCCGGCATCGCCGCGGAGCTCGAGCTGCTCGCGGCGACCGCGGATGCGCTCACGCGGCTCGGCATCCCCGACGCGTTCATCCGCATCAACGACCGGCGCATCCTCGGCGCCGCCCTCGAGCACGCGGGGGTGGCGGAGGAGCTGCGCGAGGGCGCGCTCGTCACGATCGACAAGCTCGACAAGATCGGCCGGGAGGGCGTGACCGAGGAGCTCGGCAGCCGCGGCATCGACGGCGCGCGCCTGCTCGCGACGCTCGACGCGATCCGCGCCCTCGTCGAGCCGGCCGGCGAGCCGCAGCCGCTCGAGGGCTTCGACGACGCCGTCCTCGACGGCGTGCGCGAGCTGCTCGGCGCGAGCGTCGGCATCCGGCTCGAGTTCGATCCCACGCTCGTGCGCGGCATGGGCTACTACACGGGGCCGATCTTCGAGATCGCGCACCCCGAGCTGCCGTACTCGATCGGCGGCGGGGGCCGCTACGACGGCATGGTGGGGCGCTTCCTCGGGCAGCAGCTGCCCGCGGTGGGCATCTCGCTCGGCTTCGAGCGGCTCGTCGACCTCGTCGCGCTGCCCGAGAGCGGTGGCCGAGAGGCCATCGCCCTGCTCGTCGACAAGGCCGTCGCGCCCTCGGCGGCGCTCGCCATCAAGCGCGACCTCGTCGCGGCCGGCCAGACCGTCCGCATGCAGCGGCGCACGAAGAACGTGACCGGCCTGCTCGAGCAGCTGGCCGCATCCGGAGCCACGCACTTCGCCTTCGTGCGGCCCGGCGACGCGGCGGCGACGCTCGACGTCAAGCCCATCTCCTGACACGGAGGCGAGCCCGACTAGGCTCGACAGCGGCCATCCACTGCGATCCAAGGAGCACCCGTGGCACTCATCGACACCCTGCAGGCTCGCGAGATCCTCGACTCCCGCGGCAACCCGACCGTCGAGGTCGAGGTGCTGCTGTCCGACGGCACGGTCGGTCGCGCCGCCGTGCCGAGCGGCGCATCCACCGGCGCCTTCGAGGCGTTCGAGCTGCGTGACGGCGACAGCGCGCGCTACCTCGGCAAGGGCGTCGAGCAGGCCGTCGACGCCGTGAACGAGGAGATCGCCGAGGCCATCGAGGGCCTCTCCGCCGACGACCAGCGCATCGTCGACTCGACGCTCATCGAGCTCGACGGCAGCGACAACAAGAAGAACCTCGGCGCGAACGCGATCCTGGGCGTCTCGCTCGCCGTCGCGAAGGCCGCTGCCGACTCGGCGAAGCTCCCGCTGTTCCGCTACCTCGGCGGACCGAACGCGTTCCTGCTGCCCGTGCCGATGATGAACGTCATCAACGGCGGTGCGCACGCCGACACCGGCGTCGACATCCAGGAGTTCATGGTGCTGCCGATCGGCGCCGAGACCTTCCGCGAGGGGCTGCGCTGGGGTGCGGAGACCTACCACGCGCTCAAGAGCATCCTCAAGGAGCAGGGCCTCTCGACCGGGCTCGGCGACGAGGGCGGCTTCGCGCCCGACCTCGCGAGCAACCGGCTCGCGCTCGACCTGCTCGTGCAGGCGATCGAGAAGGCCGGCTTCAAGCCCGGCAGCGACATCGCGCTCGGTCTCGACGTCGCCGCCTCCGAGTTCTTCGAGAACGGCGTGTACCGCTTCGAGGGCCAGGACCGGTCGAGCGCCGACATGACCGACTACTTCGCCGACCTCGTCGACTCGTACCCGCTCGTGTCCATCGAGGACCCGATGAACGAGGAGGACTGGGACGGCTGGGCCGCGCTCACCGAGCGCCTCGACGACCGCGTCCAGATCGTCGGCGACGACCTCTTCGTCACCAACCCGGAGCGGCTCATCGAGGGCATCGAGCGCGGCGCCGCGAACGCGCTGCTCGTGAAGGTGAACCAGATCGGCACGCTCTCGGAGACGTTCGACGCCATCCGGATCGCGACGCAGGCCGGGTACTCGTCCGTGCTCTCGCACCGCTCCGGCGAGACGGAGGACACGACGATCGCCGACATCGCGGTCGCCGTGAACGCCGGCCAGATCAAGACCGGTGCCCCCGCCCGCAGCGAGCGCGTCGCCAAGTACAACCAGCTGCTGCGCATCGAGGAGGACCTCGGCGAGGCCGCCGAGTACGCGGGCGCCGCTGCGTTCCCGCGGTTCGAGGGCTGACCGCGGTTCTGTGACGCCAGGAGGGCACCCGCCGATATCCTCGGTCGGTGCCCTCCTCTCGTTCTGCCGCCTCCGGACAGCTCCGCGTGTCGTGGCTGCTGCTCGTCGTCGTGGGGCTCGTGGTCGCCGGCTTCGTCGTGCTCGCGCCGACGGTCGGGCTGCTGCTCGAGCAGCGCCGCGACATCGCCGCGATGGAGGCGCAGGTCGCGGCGCAGCAGGCCAACGTCGAGGCGCTGCAGACCGAGCAGGCGCGCTGGGACGATCCCGCCTACATCGAGGCGCAGGCGCGCGACCGCCTGTTCTTCGTGTACCCGGGCGAGACGAGCTTCGTCGTGCTCGACGACCGCTCGCCGCTCGACGTCGCCGCTGCCGACGTGCCGTCCGCGACGCTCGAGGAGCCCTCGAGCGACTGGGCGTCCGCCGCGGCGACCTCCTTCCTGCTCGCGGGCCTGACCCAGGAGGGCCCGAGCTCGTTCGTCGGCGTCGCGCCGGAGCCGCAATGATGCCTGCGGCGATCGACCCCGCGACCGACCGCGACCTCGAGATCATGGCGCTGCAGCTCGGCCGCACGATGCGCGGCGTGCTCGGCGTCGGCGCGCGCTGCGCGTGCGGTGCCCCCACGGTCGTCGTGACCAGCCCGCGGCTGCCCGACGGGACGCCGTTCCCCACCTTCTACTACCTGACGCATCCCGCGGCGACCGCTGCCGCCTCCCGGCTCGAGGCCGACGGCACGATGGGCCGGCTGCAGGAGCGCCTCGCCGACCCCGCCACGGCGGATGCGTACGCCGCGGCGCACGCGGCGTACCTCGCCGACCGCGAGCTCCACGGCCGCGTCGACGAGATCTCGGGCATCAGCGCCGGCGGGATGCCGAGCCGCGTCAAGTGCCTGCACGCGGTGATCGCCCACGCCCTCGCGGCAGGCCCGGGCGTCAACCCCATCGGCGATGAGGCGCTCGCGCTCGCGGACTGGTCACCGGAGGTCTGCGCCTGCTCGCCGGACGCCCGGGGAGCCGCCGACCGCGTCGCGGATCCCGAGCCGCGATAGACTTGCCGCACATCCTCATCTGATACCGCGGAAGAAGCGTGCTTTGACCAAGATCCTCATCGTCGGCGGCGGCTACGCCGGCCTGTACACCGCGCGCGGCCTCGAGCGCCAGCTCGGCTCCGCGGAGGCCGAGATCACCATCGTCGACCCGCTGCCGTACATGACCTACCTGCCGTTCCTCCCGGAGGTGGCAGCGGGCTCGATCGAGCCCCGTCACGCCGTGGTCTCGCTGCGCCGCCACCTCGCGCGCACCCGCGTCGTGCAGGCGAAGGTCACCTACGTCGACCACGCCAGCAAGGTCGCGACGATCCAGCCCGAGATCGGCGAGCCGTCGACCCTCGAGTACGACGTGCTCGTCATGACCGCAGGCTCGGTCTCGCGCACCTTCCCGATCGCGGGCGTCGCCGACGAAGCCATCGGCATGAAGACGATCGAGGAGGCCGCCGCCGTGCGCGACCGCCTGATCGGCAACTTCGCCCGCGCCGCGGCCCTGCCCGTCGGCCCCGAGCGCGACCGCCTGCTCACGGTCGTCGTCGTGGGCGGCGGCTTCGCCGGCATCGAGACGATCGCCGAGCTCCGCGACTTCGCGACGCACCTGCTCTCGCGCTTCCCCGAGATCGCCTTCGACGACGTGCGCTTCCACCTCGTCGAGGCGATGGGCCGCATCATGCCCGAGGTCAGCGCGACGACCGCCGACTGGGTCGTGGCCGACATGCGCAAGCGCGGCATCGACGTGCACCTCGAGACCCAGCTGCAGAGCGCGCTCGACGGCGTCTGCGAGCTCTCGACCGGCGAGCGCTTCGCCTCCGACCTCATCATCTGGACGGCGGGCGTCATGGCGAACCCGGTCGTGCGCCAGACCGACCTGCCGCTCGACGAGCGCGGCCGCATCACCGCGCTCGCGACCCTGCAGGTCGCCGCGGACGGCGTCGTCGTGCCCGACGCGTGGACCGCTGGCGACGTGTCGGCGGTGCCCGACAAGTCGAAGACCCCCGGCCCCGGCGGCTTCTGCGTGCCCAACGCCCAGCACGCGGTGCGCCAGGCGAAGCTGCTCGCGAAGAACATCGTCGCGGTGCTCCGCGGCGAGGCGCCGCGCGAGTACATCCACGACAACCTCGGCGCCGTCGCGGGCCTCGGCATCGGCAACGGCGTCTTCCAGAGCGGCAAGATCGCGATCAAGGGCCCGCTCGCGTGGCTCGCGCACCGCGGCTACCACGTCATGGCGATGCCGATGTGGGAGCGCAAGCTGCGCGTCTTCGGCGGCTGGTGGAACAACTTCTGGCTCGGCCGCGACATCGTCGAGCTCTCGGAGCGCGAGCACCCGCGACTCGCCTTCGAGACGTTCGCGTCGCGCCCGAAGCCGAAGGTCGACGCGTAGGGCGACCCGCTCCGCGACACGACAGCGCCGCGCCCCCCTCGGGAGGCGCGGCGCTGTCGTGTGTCCTAGGCTCTACTCGGACGCTTGTCCAAGACGGCAGGGGTCGGAGGCAGCGTGGCACGGATGTCGGCGCTCGAGCGCCGCGGGCAGCTCATCGAAGCCGGCCTGCGGGTCATCGCTCGCGAGGGGATGCACGGCGCGACCGTTCGCGCGATCGTGGCGGAGGCGGGGGTGCCGCTCGCGACGTTCCACTACGTCTTCGCCTCGCGCGAGGAGATGATCGGCGAGGCGTACGCGTACGTCGCCGTGCAGCCCGAGGACGACCTCGCGAGGCTCGTCCCGGCGGGCGCCACCCCAGAGGACGCCGTCCGGGCGATGCTCACGCACTGGTTCGAGCGCTTCCTGCAGCACCCCGAGTACGAGCTGGCGATCATGGAGATCATGGCGTTCTGCAGTCGCACGCCGGCGCTCGCACACCTGCCCGCGCAGGTCCAGGAGCGCTATGTCGAGGTCGTCGAGAGCGTGCTGCAGGTGCTGCGCGCACGATTCGAGGTCGTCGGAGGACCGAGCTCCCGCGAGGTCGCGTCGCTCCTCGTCCACGTCACCGACGGCATCACCTACGCCTGGCTGCGCACGCGCGACACGGCCGCATCCCACCGCATGATCGACCTCGCGGTGCCCCCGCTCGCCGCCGCCATGACGGGGCGGGGCTGATGCTGCGGCTCGAGGATGCCCCGACCTGGCGCGCGGAGGGGCACTGGGAGCGGATGGACGGTGCCACGGCCGCGATCGACGGGCCGTTCGCGGCGCTGTCGCTCGAGGCGCTCGCGCACAACGCGCGCAGCATGGTCGCCCGGGCCGCGGGCACCCGGCTGCGGGTCGCGACGAAGTCGGTGCGCAGCCGCGCCGTGCTCGACGCGGTGCTGCGGCTGCCGGGCTTCCGCGGCGTCCTCGCCGCGACGCTTCCCGAGGGCCTGTGGCTGTCGGCCACGATCGACGACGTGCTCGTCGGCTACCCGACGGTCGACCGCGCGGCGCTCCGGGCGCTCGCGGGGGACGAGCGCGCGCTCGCTCGCGTCACGCTCATGATCGACAGCGTCGAGCACCTCGACCTCGTCGACGCGGCCGCACCCGGCCACCCCCCGATCAGGATCGCGCTCGAGCTCGACGCAGCGTTCGAGCGAGGACCGGTGCGCGCCGGCGTGCGGCGGTCCCCGCTGCGCGACCCGGAGCAGCTGCACGCGCTCGCTCAGGCGGTCGCCGCGCGACCCGGCTTCACGCTCGTCGGGCTCATGGCCTACGAGGCGCAGGTCGCCGGCGTGCAGGACGGGCGTCGGCGCGGCTTCACGCCCGCGGCCGTGCTGCGGGCGATGCAGCGGATGTCGGTGGCCGAGCTGCGCGAGCGGCGCGGTGCGGCCGTCGAGACCCTGCGCGGCATGGCGCCGATCGAGTTCGTCAACGGCGGCGGCACCGGCTCGATCGAGCTCACGGCGGCCGATCCGTCGGTGACCGAGATCGGCGCGGGCAGCGGCCTCTTCGGGCCGCACCTCTTCGACGGCTACCGGCGGTTCTCGCCGGCGCCGGCGCTCGCGTTCGCGCTGCCGGTCGTGCGGCGGCCCGGGCCCGGATGCGTCACGCTCCTCGGTGGCGGATGGATCGCCTCCGGCCCGCACGGTCCCGATCGGGAGCCCGTCGTCGCGTGGCCGAAGGGCCTGCGGATCGACCCGCAGGAGGGCGCCGGCGAGGTGCAGACGCCCGTGCTCGGCGCGGCCGCGGACCGGCTGCTGCTCGGCGACCGCGTCTGGCTGCGCCACGCGAAGGCGGGGGAGCTGTGCGAGCGCACCGAGGCGCTCCACGTCGTCGCCGGCGATGAGGTCATCGGCAGCGTCGCCACGTATCGTGGGGAGGGCAGGAAGCTGCTCTGAGCCGGGGAGGCGACGCGTGACGTGGAGGAACTGGGCGAGGTCGCAGTCGGCCGAGCCCCGCGAGGTCCATGCCCCGGTCACCACCGAGGGCGTGCAGCGCGTCGTCGAGCGCGTGCGCGCTCGGGGCGGCACGCTCCGCCCGGTCGGCAGCGGGCACTCGTTCTCGGGCGCTGCGCGCCCCGACGACGCGCAGCTGTCCCTCGACGGCCTCGCCGGGCTGCTGCACGTCGACAGCCAGCGCGGCCGCGCCACGCTGCTCGCCGGCACCACGCTGCGCGAGGTGCCGGCGCTGCTCGCGCCGAGCGGCCTCGCGATGGACTGCCTCGGCGACATCGACGCCCAGACGATCGCCGGCGCGATCTCGACGGGCACGCACGGCACGGGCCTGCGGCATCCGTCGATCGGCGCCACCGTGGTCGCGGCGACGCTCGTGTCGGGCAGCGGCGAGATCGTGCGCGTGAGCGAGACCGAGCGGCCGGATCTGCTGCCGGCCGTCCGCCTGGGGCTGGGCGCGCTCGGCGTCCTCGTCGACGTCACCGTGCAGTGCGTGCCCGCGTTCGCGCTCCGGGCGGTCGAGACGACGCTCGGGCTCGACGCGGTGCTCGACGACTGGATGGGGCTCAACGAGCGCACCGATCACTTCGAGCTCTACTGGTTCGCCGGCACTCGCCTGGCCGCGACGAAGTCGAACACGCGCGTCCAGGGGCCGCTGCGGCCGCGCTCCGCCGCGGGTCGGTTCCTCGACGAGCGCGTGCTCACCGATGCCGGCCACCGGGCGCTGCTCACCACCGCGGCGCTCGTGCCGGCGCTCGCACCCGCCGTCAACACGCTCGCCGCGCGCGCGATGCCCAGGGGCGCCTTCACCGAGCCGAGCCACCAGGTGTTCACGGCGCCGCGCACCGTGCGGTTCCGCGAGCTCGAGTACGGGCTCCCCGTGGGGGCGGTGCCGGATGCGCTGCGCGAGATCGACCGTGCCCTGCGGCGGGCGGACCTCGTGCTGACCTTCCCGTTCGAGGCTCGCGCGAGCGCCGCCGACGACGCGCACCTGTCGACCGCGAACGGCCGCGACACCGGCTACATCGCCGCCCACCGCTGGTGGCGCGAGGACCCGCGGCCGCTGTTCGACATCGTCGAGCCGATCCTGCTCGCGCACGACGGCCGACCGCACTGGGGCAAGCTCCACTCGCTCCGCGCGCCTGAGCTGGCCGAGCGGTTCCCGGGCTTCGCCGACTTCGTCGCGGCGCGCGACGAGCTCGACCCCGATCGCACCTTCGCGAGCAGCTGGACCAGGAGGGTCCTCGGCGACTGAGCCGCTTACAGTGGATGGCATGGACACGCAGACCGTCATCTGGATCGTCGTCGGTGCGCTGGTCGTGCTCGGCGTCATCGGCGCGATCTGGACGGGCGGCGCGCTCGTGTCGATGCGTCGCCTGAGCGCCTCGGTGGACGAGCGCTGGAGCGCGCTCGAGACCACCCTGGAGCGCCGACGCACCGTGGCGGCGCCGCTGCTCGCGACCGCCACCGATGCCAAGCGCCAGCAGGTCGAGCAGGTGTTCGCCGCGCTCGACAGCGCGCGGCTCCCGGGATCGAAGGCCGAGGCGGAGGCCGAGGTGCAGCGCGTGCTGCGGCCGCTCGTCCAGGCTGCGGCCGCGCAGCCGCTCGGATCCGAGGCGGCCGAGGCGCGCACCGCGCTCGCAGCGCTCGACGACGAGGCGCAGGCCCGCCGCCGCGACTACAACACCGGCGCGCGCGAGCTCAACGCGAAGGGGCGCCGCTTCCCGACCTCGCTCTGGGCGAAGGCCGCTGCCGTGCCGCGCCAGTTCTTCGAGGTCGACCAGACGGGCGCGGTCGCCGAGCCGCCCCGCATCCAGTTCTGACACCGGAGCGCTCAATGCTGCGAAGCAGCGTTGAGCGCTCCGGTGTCAGGGTCGAGTAGCAGCCGGCGAAGCCGGCCGCGTACCGAGACCTCGTGCTACAGCGCTCGGGTGACCGCGCCCGCCCACGTCCCCGGCCCCGCCACCTCCACCCGCTCCAGCCCCTGCCACGCCGCCGCCTCCTCGAGCACCGGCACGAGCCGCGCGGCGAGCTCGTCGGCTCGATGCGCGTGCGCGGGCTCGATCGTGGCGTGCTGCAGCCGGAGGACGCGAGCGCGCCGATCGCTCTTGAGGTCGACGCGGCCGACGAGCTCGTCGTCGACGAGCACGGGCAGCACGTAGTACCCGTGCTGGCGCTCCGCCGCGGGCGTGTAGATGCTGATGCGGTACGCGAAGCCGAACAGCCGCTCCGCCCTCGGCCGGTGCCAGACGAGCGGGTCGAACGGCGACAGCAGCGCGGTCGCCCGCACGCGCCGCGGCCTCCGGGCGCCAGCCCACAGCCAGGCGGGCCTGCCCCAGCCCTCGACCTCGACCGGCTCGAGGCTGCCGTCGTCGACGAGGTCGTCGACCGCGGCCTTCGCGTCCTTGATCGCGAGCCGGTGGTAGTCGGCCAGGTCGTCGAGGGTCGCGACGCCATGCGCACGGGCGGCGCGCGCGACGAGCACGCGCTGCGCCTCGCCGCGCTCCACCTCGACCTGCGCCGACGCGGGCAGCACCCGGTCGGCGACCGCGTACTGGCGCTCGAACCGCGTGCGGCCGACCGTGATGAGGTCACCGCGACGGAAGAGCACCGCCGTCGCCCAGTACGCATCCGACTTGTTCCACCAGCCGCCGGGCAGCCGCTCGTGCGCCGGATGCTCCATGTCGCTCGGCCGCATGGGGCCGCGCTCGGCGAACTCCGACAGCACCCCGTCGATGAGCGAGGCGTGCTCCGCCGCCCACCGCTCGTCATTGCCGCGCATGAGCTGCCGGCGCTTCCACGCCCACAGCGGCCAGTCGTCGACGGCGATCGCGGCGGCCTCGTGCGCGACGTACTCCGTGTAGCCGCCGATGCGCGGGCGGCGCGGATGGTCGTGGTGCAGCAGGCGGTCGAGCGCCGCGCGGTCGTAGGGGCCGAGCCGCGACAGCAGCGGCAGGTAGTGGCTGCGCTCGAACACGTTGACGGAGTCGATCTGCAGGAGGCCGAGCCGCTCGATCGCCCGCTCGAGGGTGCGGGCGCCCGTGCGGCCGCGCTCGCCGGGCATCGCGCCGTCGAGGGAGCCGGCGGCGATCGCGATGCGGCGGGCCTGCGCGGCGGAGATCCTGTCGGGAGCGGTCACGCGTCGGAGGCTAGCAACGACCGCCGACGCATGGCGCGGCGGTGACAGGCCCGCGCCGTAGGATCGCAGGATGATGCTCCGACGGCCTCGCATCGAGGCGCCCAGCCCGTCCGCGTGCGGGCGCGCTGCCGTCGCACCCGACGAGGTCGTGCCCAGGGGCATGCGGGTCGCGGGCGCTTGGGCGTGGCGATTCATCGCGCTCGCGGTGGCTGCGGCCATCGTGCTGTGGCTCGTCGTGCAGTTCCGCATCGTCGTCATCCCGATGGTCGTCGCCGCGCTCCTCACGGCGCTGCTCGTGCCGGTCGTCGACGTGCTCGTGCGGGCGCGGTGGCCGCGAGGCCTCGCGGTGGCGCTCGCGATCCTCTCGCTGCTCGTGATCGTCTCGGGGCTCGGCTGGCTCGCGATCTCGCAGATCCGCGGCGAGTACCCGGCGCTGCGGGAGCGGGCGGTGGAGTTCTGGGCAGAGACGCAGGCGTGGGTCCTCTCGCTGCCGTTCGGCATCGATCAGGCCGATCTGCAGGCCTCGGTCGAGGGCGTGCTCGAGACCGTGCGCGACGACCTCTCGTCGATCCTCTCGAGCGCGCTGTCCGTCGGCTCGTCCGTCGGGCACTTCCTCGCGGGCGCGGTGCTGACGCTCTTCGCGCTCATCTTCACGCTCGCGGACGGCCGCCGCATCTGGCGCTGGCTGGTCGGCGTGCTGCCCGCGGGCGCCCGCGCGGCGACCGACGGTGCAGGGCGCACCGGCTGGGTCACGCTCGGCAACTTCGTGCGCGTGCAGGTGCTCGTCGCCTTCATCGACGCCGTCGGCATCGGGCTCGGCGCGTTCATCCTCGGCCTGTTCTTCGAGGGCGGCATGCCGCTCGTGCTGCCGATCGCGATCCTCGTCTTCCTCGGCTCCTTCATCCCGATCATCGGCGCCGTGGTCACGGGCGCGATCGCCGTCCTCGTCGTGATGGTGTCGTTCGGGTTCTGGCCCGCGGTCATCATGCTCGGCATCGTGCTGCTCGTGCAGCAGATCGAGAGCCACGTGCTGCAGCCGCTCATCATGGGCACCGCCGTGAAGGTGCACCCGCTCGCCGTCGTGCTCGCCGTCGCGGCCGGCTCCACGATCGCGGGCATCGCCGGCGCCTTCTTCGCCGTGCCGGTCGTCGCCTTCCTCAACAGCTTCATCTCGACGGTCGCCTCGGGCTCGTGGCGCACGGCATCCCGAACGAGCCTGGAGGACGTGGTCCGATGATCGATCGCGCGACACCCGAGCCGACCATCGCGGCGCACACCGCACTGCCCGGACCGAGCCTGGCCGACTTCGAGCATGCGCGGGAGCGGCTCCGCGGGATCGTGCAGGAGACGCCCATGGAGCGCTCCCGCTACCTCAGCGGCATGCTCGGCGCGGACGTGCTGCTGAAGTGCGAGAACCTGCAGCGCACCGGCGCCTACAAGATCCGCGGCGCCTACAACATGCTCGCGCAGCTCGACGACGAGCAGCGCGCCAAGGGCGTGGTCGCCGCCTCGGCCGGCAACCACGCGCAGGGGGTCGCGTTCTCCGCGACCGAGCTCGGCATCCGCTCGACGATCTTCATGCCGCTCGGCGTCGCGCTGCCGAAGCTGCAGGCGACGCGCGACTACGGCGCCGACGTCGAGCTGCGCGGCATGGACTTCCAGTCCGCGCTCGCCGCCGCCCTCGAGCACGTCGAGCGCACGGGCGCGACCTTCGTGCCGCCCTACGACCATCCGCAGATCATCGCGGGCCAGGGCACGGTCGGGCTCGAGATCCTCGAGCAGGTGCCGGACGTCGCGACCATCGTCGTGCCGCTCGGGGGAGGCGGGCTCGCCGCGGGCGTGGCCTCCGCGGTGCGGCAGCGTGCCGCGCTCACCGGTCGCAGCGTCCGCATCGTCGGCGTCCAGGCCGAGCGCGCCGCGTCGTTCGTCGACTCGCTCGCGGCAGGCGAGCCGACGACCATCGTCACGCGCCCCACGATCGCCGACGGCATCGCCGTCTCGCGGCCCGGCACGCTGCCGTTCGAGATCGTCCGCGCTGCGGTCGACGAGATCGTCACCGTCTCGGACGACGACATCGCTCGCGCGATGATCGTGCTGCTCGAGCGCGCCAAGCTCGTGGTGGAGCCCTCGGGCGCGGTGACGACCGCCGCGATCATGACGGGCCTCGTCGCATCCGACGGCCCGACGGTCGCGGTGCTCTCGGGCGGCAACATCGACCCGCTGTTCATGGAGCGGGTCATCGCCCGCGGCCTCGCGGCCTCGGAGCGCTACCTCAAGGTGCGGCTCGCGCTGCCCGACCGGCCCGGCCAGCTCGCGATCATCGCGCAGATCGTCTCGGACGAGCAGGCCAACGTCGTGGAGGTGCTCCACACCCAGCACGACGCGTGGACCTCGATCACCGACGTGTCGCTCGACATCTCCATGACGACTCGGGGGCCGGAGCACGCGCAGCGCGTGCTCGCGGCGCTGCGCCGCGCGGGCTACGAGCCGCAGGTGCGGTAGCCGCTGCAGGAGGAGCGGGGCGGGACGACGAGGGGCCCCGCGGTCGACGCCGCGGGGCCCCTGCCATCGGATGTCCTAGCCTGCGTAGGTCTGGACGTCCTTGATCTCGACGTCGATCGTGACGCCGGTGGGGGTCTGGTACGACGCCGTGGCGCCGATCTTCAGGCCCATGATCGCGGCGCCGAGCGGGCTCGCCTCGCTGTAGACGTCGAGGTCGTCGCCGGCCTCGTGGATCTCGCGGTTGCCGACGAGGAACGTCGCCTCGTCGCCCGCGATCGTCGCCGTGACGACGGTGCCGGGCTCGACGACGCCGGATGCCTCGGGCGCGTCGCCGACCTTCGCGGTGCGCAGCAGCTGCGTGATCTGCGCGATGCGGGCCTCGATCTGCGCCTGGTCGTCCTTGGCGGCGTGGTAGCCGCCGTTCTCCTTGAGGTCGCCCTCGTCCCGAGCCTCTTCGATGCGCTTGGCGATCTCGGCGCGCACGGGCCCCTGCAGGTGCTCCAGCTCGCCCCGCAGGCGGTCGTGCGCCTCCTGGGACAGCCAGGTCTCCGTGGTGCCGTTCATGTGGTCTCCCGATATGCAGAGAACCGGCCCCGTGTGGGCCGGCTCACCGAACATGCTATGGCACCCAGCACTCCGAGACCAATCCGGTCGTGGCCAGCTCGCTCGTGCGCACATCGACGCGATGACTGGATGTGTGGGCGTCTGCGGGCGGCAGATCGAGCTCGACCCAGCCGACGACGCCGTACGCGGTGTTGAGCGCCTCGACGGCGCAGCTCACGGGGGTGCCGGCATCGACCGAGACCTCGAACGTGACCGAGACGGTCGAGTCGTCCTCGATGACGTAGCCGATGGTGCGCGACTGCAGCTGCGTCGCGGCGGGATCGGTGCCGACCCACCACACCCAGGCGACCGCGATGAGCAGGATGCCGAGGCCGACGCTCCAGCCCAGGGTCTTCTCGCGCTGCGTGCGGTCGCGCGTGCGCCCGTAGCGTGCATCGAGGTCGGTCATCAGGGCCTGTCGTGGGAGGATGGGAGCCTGCCCAGTCTAGTCGTCGCGCCGTCCGGCGCGGCCCGGCGGGGGCAGGGGAGGAGAACCCGTGCGACGCCTGCTCGCGGTGCATGCGCATCCTGACGACGAGTCGAGCAAGGGTGCCGGGACGCTCGCCCGATACGCCGCCGAGGGCGCGCAGGTGACGGTCGTCTCCTGCACCGGCGGTGAGAGCGGCAGCGTGCTCAACGAGGGCTTCGAGCCCAAGCACCATGCCGCTCGCGACATGACCGGCCTCCGCCGCGTCGAGATGGCGCAGGCTCGCGCTGCGCTCGGCGTCGAGCACGTCTGGCTCGGCTACGTCGACTCCGGCCTGCCGGACGAGGGCGAGCCCCTCCGGGAGCTGTCGTTCGCGACCATCCCGCTGGAGATCGCCGGTCGCCCGCTCGTACGGCTCATCCGACGGCTCCGGCCGCACGTCGTGGTCACGTACGACGAGACCGGCGGGTATCCGCACCCCGACCACATCCGGTGCCACGAGGTGACGATGTGGGCCGTCGAGCACGCCCACGCCGGTCTGCCGGAGCTCGGCGAACCGTGGGACGTGCCCAAGGTGTACTTCGACCGCAGCATGAGCGGGGCGCGGCTCCGCGCGCTGCTCGGGGCGGTCGAGGCGCAGATGCCCGATGACGAGCGGCTGCCCTTCATGCGCGAATGGGCGCAGCGGCTCGGCGAGCGCGGCGAGACGATGACGACCCGGGTGGACGTCGGCCCCTATCTCGCCGAGCGCGACGCGGCCCTGCGGGCGCACGCGAGCCAGGTGGAGCCGGACTCGCGCTTCTTCTTCTGGCCGCACGAGCTGCTGCTCGGCACGTGGCCGACGGACGACTACGAGCTGGTGCGTCCCCGCGCCACGCACGACGTGCTGGAGGACGACCTGTTCGCCGGCGTCGAGGAGGACTGATGCACATCCTGAGCGCCGAGCGGCTGCCGTTCGACCCGAATCAGGTCACGCCGGGCGTGATCGGCTTCGCCGTCACCGCGCTCGTCGCGACCGTCATCATGCTGCTGATGTGGGACTTCAACCGCCGCGTCCGGCGCATCAACGATCGCGCCGACGTGAAGGCGCGCATCGACGCCGAGCTCGCAGCGCAGCAGGCGGCGCCCGCGCCGGAGCCAGCGGCGGGCGGAGCCGAGGCGCCGAGCGGTGACGCCCCGCGCCCCGGCGCGTAGCGCCGCACCCGACTGCTCGCGCGGTCACAGCACGGCGATGGCGGTCGCGCGCCAGTGATCGTCGAGGCCCTCCAGGCGGATGGCGACCGCCCTCGATCGGTGCGCCGCCCGCACGACGACGGCGCCCTCCACGACGCCGTCCGCGGCATGGCAGGCGCGCACGCTGCTGATCGAGAACCCGGGCACGGAGCGGTCGCGCGCGACGGCACGCGCACGCCGAGCGGTGAGCGCGCGACGGGCGAGCATGTCGTAGGTCGGCTCGGTCACGAAGCGCGCGATCTGCTGCACGTCGCGCACGCCGAGCAGGATCTCGATGACGCTCGTGGCGAGGTTCTCGAGCAGCGAGACCGGATCGGGCAGGCCCTCCGACGAGCAGGGCTGGAAGTCGAAGAACTCCGCCGCGTCCACCGTCGTCATGCGTCGTCTCGTCACTGCCGGCCCCCCTCGTGTGCGGGAGAAGATAGACCCAACCGCGAAGGTGAGGGGATGGGGCACTTCTCTCCTGTGGAGAACGCCGCACCCGCGCGATGAGGGCGCGATTAGATTCGCTCGTGTGCGGTTCGACGACCTGTTCGACGACCTCGAGAGCCAGCTCGAGGCCGAGCTCGGCGCCGAGCGCCGCGACCTCGACGCCGAGGAGGAGCGCTTCCGCGTCGGCAGGCTCGAGCTGCGCGACCGCATCGCGGCCGCCCCGCGCCAGCTCGACCTCGCGCTGCGCGGCGGCGCACGACTCCGGATCCGGCGGATGGCGCTGGGTCGCGACTGGCTGAACGGCATCGTGGTCGAGGGAGCGCCAGCCGACACGGGCGCGCTCGTGCCGCTGCACGCCATCGCGAGCGTCACCCTCGACGCCGATGGCACCGCAGCGTCCCTGCGGCCTGCCGCGGAGCGCGACCTGCAGGCGAGGCTGAGCTTCGCGTTCGCGCTGCGCGACCTCGCGCGCCGTCGCGCGACGGTGATGCTCGAGGGACCGATGCCGCTGACCGGCACCATCGACCGGGTCGGGCGCGACCACCTCGACCTCGCCGAGCACGAGCCCGGCCAGCCGCGCCGGCTCGGCACCGTCCGGTCGTGGCGGATCGTGCCGTTCTCGTCCTTCGACTGGGTGCGGATGCCGTGAGCGCTCGGTGCGGGAGCGGCGTCAGCGCCCGCCGAAGAGGTCGGTGATGCTCGCGGCCTGAGCCTGGCGCCACAGCCCCCGGCGGCGCGCGAGCTCGAGCTCGCGGTCGATCCACGCCTGCACCTCGTCGTCGGGGATGCGCCAGGCGCCGCGCACCCGCAGGCCGCGCAGCTCGCCCGACTCGAGCAGCTCGGCGACCGCGGCGGGCGTGATGCCGAGCACGTCGGCGACGTCCGCGACGGCGAGGAATCGGCGTGCTTCGAACTCCATGGCCCCATTGTGGGCCAGTCGCCGAGAAGGCGGCCCGAGCCTGTGGAGAACTTCAGCGACCGCCGTGCCCGACCTGCCACCGTGGTGCTCCGACGAGGGAGGACCCATGGCAGCGCGCCGCACCTGGATGGATCCGCGGCTCGTGATCGGCGTCGTCCTGGTGCTCGCGTCGCTCGCGGGCGTGTGGCTCGTCGTGCAGCAGTCGTCGCGCACCGAGGCGGCGTGGTCGGCGACGCGCACGCTGCTGCCGGGCGAGACGATCGCGGCTGGCGACGTGCAGCCGGTCGCGCTGCGGATGCCGCAGTCGCACGAGCGGTACCTCGCCGGCTCCGCCGATCCCATCGGGCTCGTCGTCGCGGGGACGGTCGGGGAGGGTGAGGTGCTGCCGCTGCGCGCCGTCGGGGATGCGTCGAGCGCCGATCGTGCGGCCGTGGTGATCGACCTCGACAGCGCGCTGCCGCGCGCGGTCCGTGCGGGAGCGATCGTCGACGTCTGGACCGCGGCGCCGACCGACGGCGGGTTCGCGGCGCCCGCCGTGCTCGTCCACGACGCGGTCGTCGCCGGCGTCGTCGAGGACGAGGGCATCCTCGCGACCTCGGCCGTGCAGCTCGAGCTGCTCGTGCCCCGCGACCAGATCGCGCTGCTGCTCGAGGCGGTGTCGAACGAGCACGCGCTCAGCGTCGTGCCGCTCGCGCAGCCTGCGGAGGCGTCGCCGTGATCGGCCTCGCGGTCTCGGCGCCGCTCGAGCGGGAGGACGAGATCGTGCGAGAGGCGGCGCGCCATGGCCATCGCGTCGTGATCCGTGCCGCGACGGCCGCCGACCTGGTGGAGCGGATCTCGGCGCGGGGCACTGGTGCAGAGCCGCGCATCGACCTCGTGCTCGTCGCCGCGGATGCCCGGCACGCGAGCACGCAGCTCGTGCGCGCGTGCGACGAGCGTGGCCTCCGCCTCGTGGCGCTCGCCGACGACGACGCCGAGCGGGCGCGGGCTGCGACGCTCGGGCTCGATGCGGTCGCGTGGTCCGCCGGCTTCGCCGCCGTCGAGGCTGCGGTCGCACCGGGCGGCTCCGAGGCCGTCGCCGAGCGGCCGCGCGGTCGGATCATCGCCGTCTGGGGCCCGGCCGGGGCTCCCGGCCGGACGACTGCCGCGATCGCGCTCGCCGCCGAGCTCGCGCTGCTGGGTCAGCGCGTCGCGCTCGTCGACGCCGACACGACGAGCGC
Organism: Actinomycetota bacterium; assembly: GCA_051751085.1. Lineage (GTDB taxonomy): Bacteria > Actinomycetota > Actinomycetes > Actinomycetales > Microbacteriaceae > Agrococcus. The sequence goes on from JBNJKM010000008.1 coordinate 74,056, forward strand.
CGCGATCGCGCCCGCCCTCGGGCTGCTCGACGAGTCGCCGGGGTTCGCCGCCGCGGCGCGCCTGGCGCGCGCCGGCAGCCTCACCGTCGACGAGCTCGACCGGATCGCGCAGCCGCTGCCGACCATGGGCGGCGTCGTGCGGGTGCTCACCGGCATCGGGCGCGCGAGCCGATGGCCCGAGCTCGGCGCCGATCGGGTGACGGAGGTGCTCGCGCGGTGCCGGGACTGGACCGACGCGACCGTCGTCGACGTGGCGTCGAGCCTCGAGCGCGACGAGGAGATCTCGAGCGACCTGTTCGCGCCGCGCCGCAACGCGGCGACGATCGCGGTGCTCGAGGCCGCCGACGAGGTCGTGGTGGTCGCCGGCGGTGACCCGGTCGCTGTCGGGCGCCTCGTGCGTGCACTGCCCGAGCTGCGCGATGTCGCTCCGCAGGCGCGCGTGCGCGTCGTGGTCAACAAGGTGCGTCCCGGCGCGATGGGCGTGGCGCCGGAGCGCGCGGTGCACGAGACGCTGCGCCGGCTCGCCCAGGTAACGCCCGACGCGTGCTGGCCGTTCGACGGGCGCGCGGCCGACGCGGCGCTGCTCGAGGGCAAGCCGCTCGTCGAGGTCGCCGGTCGTTCGAGGCTCCGACGGCGGGTCCAGGAGCTCGCCGCGGCCCTCGCGCCGCCGCAGGAGCCGGTCAGTCGTGCGTCGCTCCGGGCCGCGGAGCGTCCGCGACGCTCCTGGCGGGCGGCCCTGCGCTGATCGAGCCTGCGCTGCTCCGACGCCAGGCTCACCGGGCGTCAGGCTCACCGGCGCTAGGCTGACCCGGTGACGAGCCTGACGTCGATCGCCGAGCGCTACGGACGAGTGAGCGAGCAGGACCTCCGCTGGCTGCACCGCCTCGTGGCGGACTTCCAGCTGCTGGCCGACCTCGCGATCGGCGACATCGTGCTGTGGCTGCCCACGGGCGACGACGACGGCTACATCGCCGTCCAGCACGCGCGCCCCGCGGGTGCCGCGACGCTGTTCTACCGCGACATCGTCGGGCAGCCGGTCCGCAATTCCTGGCGGGAGCAGGTGGGGCGCGCGTTCGAGGAGGGCGTGACGCTCGACGCCGATTCGCCCGAGTGGGGCGTGGAGACCGACGCGAAGGTGAAGGCATTCCCGGTCCGGCGCCGTGAGGCCGAGCCGTCGACGGCGCTCGTGCGGCAGCCCATCGCGGTCGTCACCCGGCACGCCAACCACGCCGACACCCGCAGCGCCGGCCGCCAGGAGCGCACCTTCCGGGAGTGCGCGTCGGAGCTCTTTCGCATGATCGCCGACGGCGACTTCCCCGATCAAGCGGCACCGAGCGGACCGCGTCGCGGCGCAGCGCGCGCATCCGATGGCCTGATCCGGCTCGACCAGGCCGGCACGGTGACGTTCGCGAGCCCCAACGCGCTGTCGGCCTTCACGAGGCTCGGGTTCCCGGGCGAGCTCGAGGGGGAGTCGCTCGCCGAGATCACCACCGAGCTCATCGACGACTCGCACGAGGTCGACGAGGCGCTGCCGCTCGTCGTCACCGGTCGCGCACCCTGGCGCACCGACATCGAGACCCGGTCGGTGACGCTCTCGCTGCGGGCCGTGCCGCTGCGCAGCGGCGCGGCGCGGCTGGGCGCCATCGTGCTCGTCCGCGACGTGACCGACCTGCGCATGCAGGAGCAGACGCTCATCACGAAGGACGCGACGATCCGCGAGATCCATCACCGCGTCAAGAACAACCTGCAGACCGTCGCGGCGCTGCTGCGCATCCAGTCGCGGCGCACCAAGAGCGTCGAGGCCCGCACGGCTCTGCAGGATGCGGAGCGGCGGGTCTCGTCGATCGCCGTCGTGCACGACACCCTCTCGGAGGGGCTGAGCCAGTCGGTCGACTTCGACGCCGTGTTCGACCGCGCGATGAAGCTGACGAGCGAGCTCGCGTCGATCCACGGCGCGCGGGTGCGCACGGAGCGGGTGGGGTCGTTCGGCGTGCTGCCGAGCGGCTATGCGACGCCGCTCGCGCTCGCGCTCACCGAGCTCATCACGAACGCCGTCGAGCACGGCCTCGTGGGTCGGCAGGACGGGCTCGTGCGGATCACCGCGAACCGGGCCGACGGCTGGCTGACCGTGCAGGTGTGCGACAACGGCGCCGGCCTCCCGCCCGGGAGGGTCGGGTCGGGCCTCGGGACGCAGATCGTGAAGACCCTCGTCACCGGGGAGCTGTCGGGCTCGATCGACTGGGGCGCACGCGCGGTCGAGGGGACCGAGGTCACCGTCAAGGTGCCCATCTCGTACATCCGCGAGGACGACGAGGTCTGAGCCATCGGTGCCCCCGCACACGGAAGCGGGGCCGCCTTCCGGCGACCCCGCTCAACATCCGTGCTGCTGTGTCAGCCCGCGCGGCGAGCGCGAGCGGCGCGGCGCTTGAGCGCGCGTCGCTCGTCCTCCGAGAGGCCGCCCCACACACCCGAGTCCTGGCTCGTCTCGAGTGCGTACTGCAGGCACATCTCGGTCACCGGGCACGTCGCACAGACAGCCTTCGCCTTCTCGATCTGCTCGAGCGCCGGCCCGGTGTTGCCCACCGGGAAGAACAGCTCGGGGTCCACCGTGAGGCAGGCAGCGTCATCACGCCAATCCATACATGTGCTCCTTGTACATTGGAGGGGGAGGTCGCGCTTCGCGAGATAGTCGCGGCGCGGAAGTCTTCGGGCGCTGCAGCGCTGCTGCCCGACGTCCTATGGTTTCACAGCGCCCCCAGAGAGGCAAGGGTCACTTCCGTGAGCGAAGGTTCCGAAGCACGTCCGCGGACGGCGACATGGACGGCTGCGATCCTCCTCGTGGAGGCGCTCGGCATGCTCGCGGTCGCCGTCTGGTTGGCCATCGGGGCCCTCGGAGATCCCGTCGAGCACATCGCCGGCGGCCTCTTCCTGGCGGTGCTCTGCGCGGCCGCCGCGGCCTTCCTGCTCGCGGCGGGACGCGCGATGCTCGACGGCCGGGCATGGTCGCGCAGCGCGACCGTCGTGTGGCAGGTGCTGCAGCTCGGCGTCGGGTTCGGCACCTTCGACGGCGGCGAGGGCCCGGTGCCGCTCGCGCTCGTCCTGGTCGGGCTCTCGGTCGCGGGGTTCGTGCTCGTGCTGCGGCGCAGCGTCACCGATTGGCTGCGCCGCGAGCCGTGATCGTCGTCAGCCGCTGAAGGCGAGCCGCTTGTCGAGCATCTCGAGGTGGCCCTTCGCCCGCGTGCTGTAGAACGCGTGGGTGATGACGCCATCCTCGTCGAGCACGAACGTCGAGCGGCGCACACCCTCGACGATCCGGCCGTAGCTGTTCTTCTCGCCGAAGGTGCCCCACGCCCGGTGCACGGCGAGATCGGCGTCGCTGAGCAGCGGGAACGGCAGCCCGTCGACGTCGCTGGCACGCGCGAGCTTCTCGACGCCGTCGCGCGATACGCCGAGCACGGCGTAGCCGTGGCGCCCGAGGTCGGGGAGCGCGTCGCGGAAGTCGCACGCCTGCTGCTTGCACGCGGAGGTGAGCGCCTCCGGGTAGAAGTAGACGATCACCCGCCGACCGCGCAGCGAGGCGAGCGAGACGGGCTGCCCGTGCTGGTCGGGGAGCGTGAAGTCGGGTGCAGGCATGCCGGGTTCGAGGTGCGTCATCCCCTCCATCCAACCAGCGCGGAGCGGTCGGCGTGAGCCGGCCTCAGCGTCGTGCTACGATTGATCCTCGGTGGCAAGCACCATGCACCCCTAGCTCAATTGGCAGAGCAGTTGACTCTTAATCAATTGGTTCCGGGTTCGAGTCCCGGGGGGTGTACGAGAAGCCCCGGAGTTCCGCGTCATGTGGACTCCGGGGCTTTTGCGTACCCGATTCCGGTGTTGACTGCGAAGTCCTAAGTCGGGGCGCCGACGAGAGCCGCCCGGGCAACCGGCGTGCACGCCATGGCGCGGCCGATGCCCGCGAAGGGGCGTTCACGAAGCAGGACCGCGCGGTGCGCGGCGGCATCAGGGCCGATGAGAATGTGCGCAGTTGAGCGATCTCAACGACCAAGGGACAACGCCGTCGAGGCCGATCTCGGTGTTCAGATAGCCGCGCATGAGGCGCAGCGAGCCCCGTGCTCGCTCGTACCTCGCAAGACGTTAACGTTGCCACGGGGGAGACTCCGGTTCCAGGACAACCAACTCGAACGTCGTCAGTCGCGCGACGCACGGCGAGTTGCCTGATCTACCCATCGAGTAGCGCCGCCGATACGAACGCGAGACCGCCGGCTAGTATGCGCGCCGTCTCGAGCACCGCCGATCCGCTACGGACGGCGTGCAGGCCAACAACCCGATGTTCGGCGTCGCGCCCTCCCTCAATGGATCGCTGGCGCGCCGGGCGCGGCCGTCCTGTCGCTCGCGGGTAAGAGCCGTGTACCTCATCCGAAGTTAACTTCGGACCTCTCTGCACCGCCCACTCTCAACGAGCAATGAGGGCACCGGCGACATTGGTCCCTGCTCGTCAAAATCAGCGCTCGACCCGAGGCCGATCCCATCAGAGCCCAGGGACGAAAATCGCCGGTCAGATGCCGAAAGGCCGCCAGTGCAACCAAGTTGCGTTGTGACTATTGGTCTCTATGCGCTCGACCAATAGACCAGTTGACTGTGACCACACCGAACCAATGGAGCTCGTGTTGTCATCTCAGTCACTCGTCCCCGGTTTCGCTGTCGACCGTGACAGCACCGTGCCGCTGTGGTTGCAGTTGATGCGAGCGATCGAGCAAGCAATCGCCAGCGGACACTGGGCGCCGGGGGATCGTCTGCCGACGGAGCGAGACTTCTGCAGCAGCTTCAGTATCTCTCGAACGAGCGTTCGGGCAGCGCTGGAGAAGCTCGAGGAAGCCGGGCTCATCAGCCGCCGTCAGGGCGCAGGCGCCTTTGTGGAGGCCGTCCCTGCACCCTGGTCATGGACGATGCCGGGAGCGGCGAGCGTCTTCGACCCGTTCGAGCGCGCCGGCGCGAGCCCCCTCGCGTCCAAAGTCTTGCGTGCCGGAATCGAGCCGCTGCCTCCGTTCGTGTCTGCCGCGTTTGGAAGCCCGAACGGCGTCGGGACAGTCATCGAGCGGGTGCGCTCTGTGAAGAGTCTCCCGGCGCTCCACGTTGTCAACTACTTGCCTCGGGCGTTCGCCGGCGTCATCCCGGACCTTCGCGACCCACACGCGAGCCTGTATGCGGCCCTAGCGCGCGTAGCCGACGTGCACATCGCGAGGATGCATCGCACCGTCGAGGCCGCGCTTGCTGACCGTCAAATGGCACGTCTGCTGGCAATCGAGGAGGGGCATCCGGTGGTCGTTGTCGAGCTCGTCGCGTACGACGCCACCGGGGCCCCCGTCGACATCTCCAAAGCAACCGTGCGGACCGATCGGCTCCGCATCACCGTGGACTCCGGCCACGACGACGACGTGTCGAACGGGGCCACCTTGACGATGACCTCTCGAGTCCATTCAGAAGGAGACACCACATGAGCCGGATCCTTGTCGTCGGTGACAGCTACATGTCGGAGCAGTGCTTCGTCGATGCCATCACGGCCAACAACCTTGGACTGGAAGTCGACGTCATGCGTATGTCGCAGGCCAGGCCGTCGTTGGGCACGGCAGGCATCCGCGAATTCGAGGGCGATCCGGCCGAGGTGTCCGCCAGACTGGCGGGCCACGAGATCCTCATGCTGCACGGTGCGCCCATCACGCGCGACGTCTTGGAGGCCAACCCCGAGGTCAGGTTCATCGGCTGCGCCCGAGGCGGTCCCGTCAACGTCGACGTGGAGGCGGCGCACGAGCTCGGAGTGACCGTCACGACTTCACCCGGCAAGAATGCGGCCGCAGTCGCGGATCTCACCATCGGCTTCCTCATCTCATTGCTCCGGAACTTCACGCCCTCCAGCCGCCACTTGATCGACGCCGCGGTAGCCGGTGAACCGGCAGCGGAGTCGACATTCGAGGGCGCCGCTTGGTTCGGCAGAGAGCTCTCAAGCACGACCCTGGCCCTCGTCGGCCTCGGAAACGTCGCCCGACAAGTGGCAGAGCGTGCGACGGCCCTCGGTATGCGGGTTGTGGGGTTCGATCCCTACCTCGAAGGGGAAGTTCCAGGAGTCGAAAGAGTCGATTCTGTCGGCGAACTCGCCGCACGCGCTGACGTGCTCAGCGTTCATGCTCGTGCGACATCTGAGAACCGGCACATGATCGACGCGGACGTGTTCTCTGCGATGCGTACCGGTTCATTGTTCATCAACACGGCGCGAGAGTCGCTCGTCGACGAGTCCGCCCTTCTCGGCGCACTCGAGGCCCGTCAGCTTGCGGGTGCCGCAATCGATGTGTTCGAGGGCGACGGCCTGTGGCCGCAGCTCGTTCAGCATCCCCGAGTGCTCGCCACCCCTCACATCGCCGGCGCGACGCAGGAAACTCTGCGACGTGGCGCAGAGATGATCGTGCAAGAGGCAGCGCGGTATCTCCGCAAGGAGGAGCTCCGTTGGGCAATCTGAACGACCCTGTGGTCATCGCCATCGACGCGGGAACCGGCTCCGCTCGCGCGATCGCCTTCGACCAGCACGGAAGCGCTGTCGCGCGCGCGAGCCAAGAGTGGTCGCACCGGCCGGTTGCGGGTCACCCTGGAGGCACGACGTTCGACACATCGAACGGCTGGATGAGCATTGCCGCAGTGCTCCGTAGCGTGGTGGCGGACCTCGAAGGCCGCCCGATCGCCGCGGTGGTGGCTTCGAGCATGCGCGAGGGCTTCGTGCTCTTCGATCGCGAGGATGTGCCCATCTTCGCGTGTCCCAACACCGATGGACGAGGCCGCGCCGAGGCGCGCATCCTGGCGGAGGATGGCCGCGCTGCACAGATATTCGACATCGCCGGTGATTGGGTCTCGATCACCGCGCCTGCGCGCCTCCTCTGGCTCCAGGCGCACGAACCTGAGCGTCTGCAATCCGCGCGTCACCTAGGGATGTTGAGCGATTGGGTGACCTGGTGCCTGACGGGAGTGCATACGACCGATCCGACCTGCGGCTCGAGCAGCGCGATGTTCGATATCGCCGCTCGGCGCTGGTCGAGCGAGATCGCGGGGGCAGTTGGGATCAATCCAGGCATCCTCCCGGAAGTGGTCGAAGGAGGAACGATCGTCGGTTCCGTCACGCCAGAAGCATCCGCGGCGACCGGTTTGCCGATAGGAACTCCTGTGACCGCAGGAGGTGCCGACACCCAGCTCGCCTTGCACGGTCTTGGAGCGACCACCCGCGCGCCCACGCTGGTGAGCGGCACCTTCTGGCAGACGGCGCTCATCCTTGACGCGCCGACGATCGACGCCCAGCGGCGGTTGCGCACGCTCTGCCATGTGGCTCCCGGCGAATGGATGATCGAAGGTATCGGCTTCCTCAGTGGGCTTGCGTTCCGCTGGGTCCGCGACGTCTTCTACAGCGAGTTGCGGGGGCCCGATGCCTACCACCGCATCGACGAAGAAGCGGGGCACGTGCCGGCGGGCTCGTCCGGCATCATGGCGCTGCTCTCGAACGTCATGCAGAGTGACGGCTGGCGTCACACCGCCCCGACGTTCGTCGGATTCGACATCAGCGACTCCCCGTCCTCGGACAGATCAGCCTTCGCGCGGTCAGTGCAAGAAGCGGCGGCGTACGTCACCCGCGCTCACGTCGCCATCTTGGATGAGTTCGGCGAGGGAAAGGGTCCCGGCGGCCGGATGGTGATGACCGGTGGCTCGAGCGCTGGTGTGAGCTGGCCCCAGATCGTTGCGGACACGCTGAACCGACCTCTCTCTCTCTCCCCCGCACCGGACGCCACCTCGCTCGGCGCGGCACGCCTCGCTGCCGACGCCGTGGGCATGGCGATTCCCGCCGCCTCGTGTGACGACCGAGTCGTCACTCCGGATGTTGCTCAGGCGCGTCGTTACGACGAGCTCTTCGACCGCTGGCTGACCGCTTACCCGGCGTATCACCGGGCCTCGAGCGACGCGGGCATCCAACCCCTCTTCACCCCACCGGGCGGGGCCGACTACCGGCCCGCTGACGTAATCACACCACGACTGAGGAAGGCACTGGCCCATGGCTGATCTCGAAGGCAACAAGTCCGCGAAGTCGTTCGCTCCCGACATCCCGCATCGCACCTTCACGCATGCCATCAAGGGCGCATCCAATCTCGATTGGGGCATGCAGAATCGCCTCAGCCGAATTCTGAACCCCGATACTGGGCGCACCGTGATGCTCGCGTTCGACCACGGGTACTTCCAAGGCCCGACGTCGGGGCTCGAGCGCCTCGACCTAGGCGTCGCCGACCTGAGCGGAAGGGCCGATGCCCTCATGGGCACGCGAGGGGCGTTCCGCTCGTCCATCGCGCCCGGCAGCTCGGCTGGGATCGTGCTGCGAGCCAGCGGCGGCCCGTCGGTCCTTAAGGACCTCTCCGACGAGCACACGGCCGTCTCCATAGAGGACGCGGTCCGCATCAACGCCTCGGCGATGGCCGTGCAGGTGTTCATCGGCGGCGAACACGAGTCCCGTAGCGTGAAGAACCTCACAAGCCTGGTCGACGCAGGCTACGACGCGGGCATCCCGGTGCTCGGAGTCACTGCCGTCGGCAAGGAGCTCTCGCGGGACGCTCGCTACCTCGGTCTCGCCACCCGCATCATCGCCGAGCTCGGAGCTCAGCTCGTGAAGACCTACTACTGCGACGACGGCTTCGAAGACGTCGTTGCAGGCTGCCCCGTCCCCGTCATCATGGCCGGGGGCAAGAAGCTGCCGGAACTGGAAGCGCTCCGCATGGCATCCAACGCCGTCCGCGCCGGAGCAGCCGGCGTGGACATGGGCCGCAACATCTTCCAGAGTGAGGCTCCCCAAGCGATGATCACCGCCGTTCGGGCAGTCGTGCACGACGACCTCGACCCTGACGAAGCGTTCGAGCTGTACACGAATGAGGGGACACCGTTGCGATGAGCGACATCATCGACGCGCGGGCGGTGGAGCTCCGCTTCGGGGACTGGGGTCCTGGGTATCTCGTCGAGCGCGAAGACGCCGCATTCGGTGTCGTCGTGCTCCGGCCCGGCGACGACTTCGCCAATCACCTGCACGAGCATCACACCGAGTCGTTCTTCTGCCTCGAGGGCAGCGTCGAGGTCTGGCTGGACCGCGCAGAACCGGTGACACTCGCGCGCGATCAGCTCGTGCAGGCGAGCCCGAAGGTCGAGCACTACCTGCGCAACGTCGGACAGGTCGATGCGCGGCTCCTGTTCGTCAAGTCCCCCGGAATCCCGGGTGACAAAGTCGCGCGCGACTGGGCACCGAACTCCAACTGACCGTATTGGACGCGGGCGAGCCCGCGAAGGAAGGAAGCATCATGAGAATGCAATGGCGCAACTCTCGGCAAGGTGGCACATCTCGGCCCGTCTGCGCAATCGCGATCCTGGGAGTCTCGACGCTCGCTCTAGCAGGCTGTGCGGCAGGCGGCGGCGGCGGCGACGGCGATGGCAACGCCGACAGCAACGGTGAGGCGAGTGACAGCACGCTCAGCGTGCTGATCGCCGCTCCCCAGGCCGGCGCCGGTGAAGTCCTCGAGCAGCGGTTCGAAGAGGCGAACCAGGGCATCGATGTGGAGGTCACGGTCGTGCCCTACGACCAGATCCAGACGAAGGCGATCCTCGACGTGCAATCGGGGACCAACCAGTACGACGCGGTCGTCTACTGGTACACCTCCGTCGGTGCGCTGGCGGAGGGCGGCGCGCTCCTCGACCTCACCGACTGGATCAGCTCGAACGACGCGCTCGGCGCCGACGATTTCATCACTTCCGTGTTTGACCCGTACACGCTCTACGACGGGCAGCGCTACGGCCTGCCCCTGGACGGCGACACGCACGTGCTCTTCTACAACACCGACATCCTCGAGCGCAACGGCGTCGAGCCCCCGACGACATGGGACGAGTACCTGACGGCCGCGCAGACGATCACCGAGAACGAGAGCGCCGACGGCGTGTACGGAGCTGCACTGCTCGGCGATGCCGCGGCATTCAACATCGGCTCGACGTTCTTCAACCGGCTCGCCACCATGTCACCGGATCCGATCGATTCCCAACGCCCGGATCTCTCGAACGAGTACGCGCTCGCGGCCGCTCAGGCGATGCTCGATGCGTCTGGCGCTGCGGTCCCAAGCCCACTCGAGATCGGATTCGAGGAGGCTCTCCCGCAGTTCCTGGCTGGCAACGTCGGGATGATGGAGTTCTGGACCGACCTGGGTGTGTTCGCCCAGGACCCGGAGCAGTCTCAGATCGTCGACGGCTGGGGTGTCGTACCGCTGCCCATCGGCCCGGACGGGCAGGTCTCGGGCGCTCTCAACGCGGGTTGGGCGATCGGCATCAGCCCCAACGCCTCCGACCTCGAGCTCGCGCAGCAGTTCGTGGAGTTCGCGGCGTCGAGCGCGATGAACGTGGAGCTCGTCTCGACCACCGGCACCGGTGTCGACCCGACTCGCACATCCACGTTGACTGATGCCACGTACGTCGAGTTCGCTCCGGAGGTGTCTGAGGTGGCGAGCCAGGTGCTGCCTCAAGCTCAGCCTTGGCCGACTTCTCCCGAGGCGCCCGAGATGCTCTCGGCGCTCAACGACAACCTCGCCCTGATGCTCCAGGGCAACCTCACGCCTGAGCAGGCGCTGGCTCAGACCGAAGCCGCATGGGACGCACTGGGTTGATCCGATGACCACGCTGACCCATCGGCGGCCGCGCCGTCCTCACCTCGCTCATGTTCGCGTGCCGGGTTGGCTGATGCTCGCGCCTGCGCTGCTGGCGGTCGCGGTCGTGGCGCTCTACCCGCTTGCGTACACGTTCGCCGTGTCGGTGACGCAGTCGTCGTTGGGTCAGCCGTTCCAGGAATTTGTCGGGGGTGCAAACTTCGCGACCATCCTCAGCGAGGGCGCGAGCCTGGACACCGCACTTCGATCGCTCGCGTTCGCGCTCCCTTCGGCTGCTCTGGCGGTAGTTCTGGGAGCGATCGTCGCGCTCGCGATGAACGGCATGCAGCGTACTGGACGCCTGGCCAGAGCCCTCATCCTCCTGCCCCTGATGACGCCGCCCGTGATGGCGGCCGTGATCTGGCGCCTGATGATGGCACCGACGGGCGGGCTGTTGAACAACATCCTGCGGAGTACGGACGTCGTCACAGAGCCTGTGCTCTTCCTGGGGACGACCCCGGCCGCGATGATGTCCCTCATCGTCGTCGACGTCTGGCAGTGGATGCCGTTCTGCGTGCTGCTCGTCTATGCAGGGTTGCAAGCACTGCCCAGCGATGTCTACGAGGCCGCCCAAGTTGACGGCGCTTCTCCTGCGAGAACGCTGTGGTCCATCACCTTGCCTCTGCTGATGCCCACCCTCATCACGGTGCTCCTGCTCAAGGTGATCGTCTCGTTCAAGGTCTTCGATCTGGTCTTCATCATGACCAGTGGCGGCCCGGGCCTCGATACCACCGTCGCGAGCTACGACATCTACAAGTCGGCGCTCCAGCAGTTCAATCTGGGCGCCGCGGGAGCTCAGACCATCGTCTTCCTGGTCTTGGTGACGGTCGTCGTACTTCCCCTGGCCGCCCTCCGAGACCGCGCATTAAAGGGGGCCTCATGATCGGACAGCAAGCCACGGGGTTCGGTTCGAGCGGCACTGCGGCGGAACTAACCGAGACGCGGGTGCTTCTCTTGCCGCCCAAGGCGCGACGAGCGGCGGCCGCGACACGGCCAGGCCAACGTCGCCTCGCACCAGTGCGCCTTCTGCGTGGGATCGTCATCGGTTCGGCGGTGGCGTTCGCTCTGTTCCCGATCCTCTCGCTTGTCGTGATGTCGCTCAAGGGGCCGAGCGACATACTGTCTCTGCGCATCCTCCCGAGCACCGTGGCGTGGACCAACTGGACGGATGTGTTCAGCACCTATCCGATCGCGACGTACATGCTCAACTCGACGTCGGTCGCAGTTCTGGCGACGCTCGTCGGACTCGCCATCGCGATTCCGGCGAACTACGCGATCGCGCGGCTACGCGCTGGTGGCAAGAACATGTTGGGCATCATCGTCTCGGTGTACATCGCGCCGCCCGTCGTGGCAGTCGTCCCCCTGTTCCTGCTGGTGCGCTCCGTAGGGCTGATGGACACGATCATCGGGCTCGCTCTTATCGAGGCGCTCATGGTGTGTCCCGTCATGATCTGGTTGCTGGACAGCTTCTTCCGCAGCATTCCCGCTGAGATCGACGAAGCCGCACAGGTAGACGGATGCGGTCCAGTCACCATCCTTCTCCGCGTGATCCTCCCGCTCGTGATGCCCGGGGTGGTCGCCGTCGGAATCATCAGCTTCGTCCTCGTGTACAACGACTTCCTGGTCCCATTGATGCTGGCGCAATCGGCCGCGAGCCAAACGCTTCCGGTCGGTATCTCGCTGATGCAGGGTGGCAGAGAGGTGATGTTCGGGCAGATGGCGGCGGCGTCGCTCACAGGGATGATCCCTGTCTACTTGCTTGCGCTGTTCATGCAGCGGTGGCTCGTGGGCGGGCTTACGCACGGTTCGGTCAAGTAGGTCCGCGCATTGTCTGAGGTGCGCGCTACGGGGCCGACAGGGTTCACGGCGGACAGGCGGTCGGGGGGTCCTTTGCGGGCTTCAGTACGTCGGTCGACCCATTGCAAAGCGTCCGCAGGACCTGTTCCGTCTCGCGACATCTCAGCCGTGGGCGCGCGGATCACGACGGCGACACCTCCAGCCTGAGTCCAGCCGAAGATGCGGGCGACCGACTCGACCGCGGCGGCCTGCCTCGGGTCGCTGGCACGCCCATCTGCCGCCACGAGACCGGCCGGCCCGAGCTGCGACATCACTACCACGGGCGCGCGCACCGGCAGCCCTCGGCGCGTCGAGGTGTGGTTCTACCTGGCCGACGGGCGCATCTATCTCTCCGCCACGCCGGCGCGTTGCAATGGGTACGCGAACCCCGGCTTCGTGTTCCATCGAACAGCAGCGGAGAGCGGCATGAGCCGATCCGGCGGCTCCGGTTGCGGCGCCCCGCGTCGACCGGAGTGCCGTGAACTCGAGCGCCGCAAACTGGTGGCGCAGCCGCAATCGAGTACGGGTTCGACTCCAGGGGTGTACGAGACACGAGGACCCTTGATCGTCGGAATAACCGGTCCGAGGCCCTTGCTCGCGTCTCGGCCGCTGTCCGCGTCGATCGCTCTGACTCGTGAGGCTTAGGGCGCCGGCACTATGACGAGCGCGATGAAGATCGCCGCTCCCGCGGCCGCCCCGAGCAGCAGCCCGATGCCGACCCGCGACCAACCACGACGCGGACGCGGTCGAGCGGGACGACCCGGCGCTCGAGCGCCAGATGTGCTCTACGCTCTCCGTCGCCTCCCGGGGCGTGGTGGCGGCCTACCGCCCGGTGCTCGAACCGCTCGGCCTGTCCAATCCCCAGTACTTGGTGATGCTCGCGCTGTGGGGGGTCGTCGCTGTCGCTCCGGGCGCTCAGCGATCGGCTCCGTCTGAAACCCGCGACCCTGTCGCCGCTCGTGAAGCGACTCGAGGCCGACGGGTTCGTCGAGCGGACACTGAGGTTCGACGACGAGCGCACGCTCAGCACCACGCTCACCGAGCGCGGCGCTTACTTGCGCGAGCGCGAGGAGGCGCTGACGGAGCCTACGACGATGGCCGCGCGGCTCGGGCGCGAGGACGCGGAGCTCCGGCAGCTCAACGAGCTCATGTCGAGGCTCATCGCGGCCGTGGACCGGGTCGCCGACGCCTAGGCTCTCGTCCCGCTGATGATGCATTGCGCGCAGCCAGCACGGAGAAGGCATCCGTGAGCTCGACAGGGCCGACCACCTCGACATCGGCGTCGAAGCGGCCGAGCGACGCGGCGAGCGCGACCCACGACCACGAGCCGAGCTCGAGCCTGCATCGCTCGGGTCCGAGCGGCTCCAGGAGCCCGTCCCCGACGAAGGGCAGCACCTCCGCCGCCGGCCGAGCGAGGATCACCGTGCCGGTGCACGGCCATGCGTTCCCGCGCTCGGCGCCCTTGAAGCGGGCGGCGATGAGCTCGCCGACGTCGCCGCCCGGCACGTCGCGCGGCGTGAAGCGAGGACCGTTCGGTATGCGCGGGCGGATGCGGTCGGCGCGGAAGACGCGCCAGTCGTCGCGGTCGAGGTCCCACGCGAGGAGGTACCAGCGGCCACGACTCGCCACGAGGCGGTGCGGCTCCGCCCTGCGCGGCGGCCCGGGCACGTCGTCGACGGTGCTCCCGTAGTCGAAGCGCAGCACCTCGCGCGCACGAACGGCAGTGGAGAGCGCCATGAGCCGATCCGGCGGCACCGGCTGCGGCGCCCCGGTGTCGGCCGGCACCGCCGTGAACTCGAGCGCCGCGAGCCGGTGACGGAGCCGCGAGGGCATGACCTGACTGATGGTCGCGAGCGCGCGGGCGGCCGCCTCGTCGATGTCGGCGCCGGCGGCCGTGGCGTTGCCGAGCGCCACCGCGAGCGCGACGACCTGGTCGTCGTCGAACAGCAGCGGCGGTAGCTCGCTCCCCGCGTCGAGGCGGTAGCCGCCGTCCGGTCCCATCGTCGATCGGATGCTGTAGCCCAGCTCGCGCAGGCGCTCCACATCGCGCCGCACCGTGCGGTGGCTGATGCCCAGCCGCTCGGCGAGCACCGCGCCGGGCCAGTCGCGCCGCGCCTGCAGCAGCGACAGCAGGCGCAGGAGCCGGGCGGTCGTGGTCACGGATCGAGGGTAGTTCGAATGGAGGACCGATCCTGTCCTGCACGCCTGTGACCGTGGACATCGTCGGGGCAGGCCCGACCCCAATCGCAGGAGCAGCCATGAGCATCACGACCACCACCCACCTCAACTTCCGCGGCGACGCCCGGGCAGCGCTCGAGCGGTACCGGTCGGTCTTCGGCGGCCGGCTCACGCTCACCACCTACGGCGACGTCGGGATGCCGGCGGACGCGCCGGGCGCGAGCGCCGTCGTCTTCGGCCAGGTCGAGAGCGACGAGGGCTTCCGCGTCATGGCGTACGACATCCCGGGTGCCACGCGTCGCGCGGCGACGCCGCCGGCGACGCGGCGCGAGCAGGGCATGACGATCACCGACCAACCGTGCTTCGTCTCCGTCCGCGGCGAGACGCTCGACGAGGTCGCCGGCTACTGGGAGCGGCTCGCCCCGGGCGCCACCGTCGTCGAGCCGCTCGCGGCCTCGGCCTGGAGCCGGGGCTTCGGCATGCTCACCGACGCCTTCGGCGTGACCTGGATCCTCGACGTCGCCTAGAAGATCCGCTCCCACGCGCCGTCGAGCAGCATCAGCACGATGGGGTCGCCGTGCGCGTCCCGCCCCGCGAGCCGCACGTACGTGAGCGTCTCGATCGCCACCATCCGCTCGAGCGGCACGCCCGGTGCCTGCCCCCAGGAGCGCAGGCTCTCCGGGTCGGTGGCGATGGCGGCGAGCTCGAGCAGGATGCGGGCGATCTCCTCTTCGGAGTGGACCGCTCGGGGCGACCTGGATGCTTCCACGGTCGAACGATAAGGCCTTCGACCGTCTCGTCCCAATCGGGCCGCGAGCCGCTACTGGCGGTACGACGAGAGGAAGCCGCCGATGCGGTCGACGGCGTCGACGAGATCGCGCTTCCACGGCAGCGTCACGATCCGGAAGTGGTCGTTCGTGGGCCAGTTGAAGCCCGTGCCGTGGGTGACGAGGATCTTCTCCTGCCGCAGCAGGTCGAGCGCGAACTGGGCGTCGTCGTGGATCTCGTGCACCTCGGGATCGAGCCGCGGGAACGCGTACAGCGCGCCCTTCGGCGTCACGACGCTCACGCCCGGGATGCTCCTGAGGCCCTGCACGGCGGCGTCGCGCTGCTCGAGCAGCCGGCCGCCGGGCAGGATGAGGTCCTCGATCGACTGGTGGCCGCCGAGCGCGACCTGGATGCCGTACTGGGCGGGCACGTTGGGGCAGAGCCGCGTCGACGCGAGCAGGGTCAGGCCCTCGAGGAAGCCCTTCGCGTGCTCCTTCGGCCCGGTGATGGCGAGCCACGCGGCCCGGAAGCCGGCAGCGCGGTAGGTCTTCGACAGGCCGTTGTAGGTGAGCACGAGCAGGTCGGGCGCGAGCGTCGCGATCGAGACGTGCTGCGCGTCGTCGTAGAGGATGCGGTCGTAGATCTCGTCGGCGAGGATGAGCAGCGAGTGCTTGCGGGCGAGGTCGACGATGCCCTGCAGCACCTCGCGCGAGTAGACGGCGCCCGTGGGGTTGTTCGGGTTGATGACGACGATCGCCTTCGTCCGCGACGTGATCTTCGCCTCGATGTCGGCGAGGTCAGGCGCCCAGTCGGCCGCCTCGTCGCACAGGTAGTGGATGGGCGTGCCGCCGCCGAGCGACGTCATCGCCGTCCACAGCGGGTAGTCGGGGGCGGGGATGAGCACCTCGTCGCCGGCGTCGAGGAGCGCCTGCATCGTCATCGTGATGAGCTCCGAGACGCCGTTGCCGAGGTACACGTCGTCGACCGCGAGCCGCGGGAAACCCGCGACGTCCTCGTAGCGGGTGACGACCGCGCGGCGGGCCGACAGGATGCCCTTGGAGTCGGAGTAGCCCTCAGCGAGCGGCAGGTTGGCGATGATGTCCTGCAGGATCGTGTCGGGCGTCTCGAACCCGAACGGCGCAGGGTTGCCGATGTTGAGCTTGAGGATGCGGTGGCCCTCGGCCTCGAGCCTGGCGGCCTCGGCGGCCACGGGTCCCCGGATCTCGTAGAGGACGTGCTTGAGCTTCGAGGACTGGTCGAGGGGCTTGAGTGCCATGGCACCATGCTAGGCGCGCGCTCCCGGGCCACTCGGCCGCGGGTGGCCCGCGCGCGGGGTCAGCGCGGCAGCTGCAGCAGCCCGCCCGCGACGCGCGTCGTGGCCGCCGCGACGGCCATCGCCCGCTCGAGCGGGCCGGCCCATCCGCGCTCATGCTCGCCCGCGAGCACCGAGGCCGCGAGCGAGGCGAGCACGCTGTCGCCCGCGCCGATCGTGTCGACGATGGGCGCGTCGAGGTACGGCACGGATGCGTCGACGCGACCGCCGTCCTCGACGAGCGTCGCGCCGTCGGCGCCGCGCGTGAGGGCGACCGCGCCCGCGCCGGCCGCGACGAGCCGCTCGGCGGTCGCGTCGGCGTCCTCTCCGTAGACGAGCTCGGCATCCTCGTCGCTCAGCTTCACGAGCAGCGACCGGGACGCGAGCAGGTCGAGCCCTGCGGCGAAGCGCGCGGTCGCGCCGCGCTCGCGCAGGTACGCCGGACGGGCGTTCGGGTCGAGCATGAGGCGCTGACGGGCGCGGGGGAGCGCAGCGAGCGGCGCGACCTGCGCCTGGTGCTCGAGGGCGAGGCACGAGACGAGCACGAGCGGCGCGGTCTCGAGCGTCTCCTGCTGGTCCCGCAGCTCGACGAAGCGGCCCGTGCCGGCGGCGTTGAACTCGTACCGCATCGTGCCGCCGTCGCGCACGGCGGTCGCGACGACCGTGCCGGTGGGCGCCGCCGTGGCGACGAGCTCGACGCCGTGCGCCGCGCAGTGCTCGCGCACGAGCCGGCCGGGCGCGTCGTCGCCGACCATCGCGATGAGCCGCGACGGCACGCCGAGCCGGGCGAGGCCGACGGCCACGTTGAGCGCGGCGCCGCCGACGATCGACGCGCCGTCGACCTCGTCGACGAGCGCGTCGCCGATGACGACGACGCGGTCGCTCACGTGCTCATCCGCTCAGCGGCCCTTCGCGGCCTTCTTGAGCTCGCGCTCGAGCTCGTCCTGGCGGATGGCGTCCTCGCGCTGGCTGACGGCCCCGATCGCGAGGGCGACACCGATCGCCCAGCTGGCCCACAGCAGCGCGAGGCGCCAGTCCTTGGGGCCCTGCTTCGTCGCCTTCGCCACGCCGATCCCGCCGGCGAGCGAGCCGAGCACTCCGGGGTTGAACAGGTACTTGCGCATCATGCCTCCTCGTCGCGACCAACCTACCCGCGCGTGCTGGGCGAGCGCCCACCTGACCGATCGGTCGACCTCTGACCGATCGGTCAGTATGCTTGTTGCTCGTGACCACCCGCGACACCCTCGTCCAGGCCGCGCTCGAGCGCTTCGCCCGCTACGGCTACCTCGGCACGTCCATCCAGCAGGTGGCCGACGACGTGGGCACCTCGAAGTCGTCGGTGCTCTACCACTTCGACTCCAAGGAGGCGCTGCTCGAGGCGGCGATGGCGCCCGCCCTCGACGCGCTCTCGCAGCTCATCGGTGCGCTGCCGCCGCTGCGCGGCGACAAGGTCGCGGCCGCGCCCGCGCTCGTCACCGGCTTCGTCGACACCCTCATGCAGCACAGCGCCGCCGTCTCGATCTTCATCAGCCAGCGCGGCGCCCTCCAGCAGGTGCCCGTCATCCAGCGCGGCAACGAGATCGTCGACACCATCGCCCGCACGCTCGTGCTCGAGGCGCCCTCCGCCCGAGTGCTCACACGCCTCTCGATCGGCCTCGCCGGCGTCGCCTTCATCCTCGGGGACGCGCTCGACGACACCCACGAGCACCCCGATCCCGCCGAGATGCGCGAGATCCTCATCGACACCCTCCTGGAGCTCTGCATGCCCGCGACCGCCCCCGCCGCAGCCACGATCGGCGGGGCCGCCTGATGGCCACCTGGCTCTCCCGCGTCGGCGCCGCATCCATGCGCCGCGCCTGGCTCGTCATCCTCGCCTGGGCCGCGATCCTCGGCGGCGTCCTCGGCGGCGCGTTCGCGCTCGGGCCGAACATGCAGGAGTCGTTCGCGATCCCCGGCACCGAGTCGCAGGAGGCGCTCGACCACCTCGCGAGCGTCTTCCCGCAGGTCGCGGGCTCCTCGGTGCAGATCGTCTACCAGGCGCCCGACGGCGAGCTCGTCGAGGACCATCGCGAGGCGATCCAGCAGCAGGCGACCGAGATCGAGGGCATCGACGACGTCGCGAGCGTCGTCGAGCCGTGGAGCGAGTTCGCCTCCGCGCAGATCTCGGACGACGGCCGGTTCGCGTTCACGCAGGTGCAGTTCGAGCCGCAGGGCTCCGGCACCAAGCCCGCGGGCGTCGACGAGCTCGTCGCGACCGCGGATGCCGCGCGCGCCGACGGCCTGACCGTCGAGTTCGGCGGCCAGGTCTTCCAGGCCACGAGCGTGCCCGTCTCGTGGGTCGAGGGGCTCGGCGTCCTGTTCGCGGGCGTCGTGCTGTTCGTGACGTTCTGGTCGTTCCTCGCCGCGGGGCTGCCGCTGCTGACCGCGCTCATCGGCGTCGGCATCACGATGGGCGGGGTGCTCGGCGCGTCCGCGCTCCTGACGGTGTCGAACTCCGCCCCGCTCATGGCGCTCATGATCGGCCTCGCCGTCGGCATCGACTACGCGCTCTTCATCCTCCACAAGCACCGCACGCAGCTGGCGCGCGGCATGGGCGTCGTCGAGTCGGGGTCGCTCGCGGTCGGCACCGCGGGCACCGCCGTGCTCTTCGCCGGCCTCACCGTCGTGATCGCGCTCACGGGCCTCCTCATCGTCGGCATCCCGTTCCTGTCGGTGATGGGCATCGGCGCCGCCGCATCCGTCGCCATCGCCGTCGCTGCGGCGGCCACGCTGCTGCCCGCGATCATGGCGCTGCTGGGCGAGCGGCTGCGGCCGAGGGCCGGCAGCCGGGCCGCGCGCCTCGCGGAGCGCGACGTCGACACGGCGCCCACGCTCGGGATGCGCTGGGTCACCGGCATCACGAGGCGACCCGTGCTCGCGATCATCGGCGTGCTCGCCGTCGTCGGCATCGCCGCCGTCCCTGCCGCGAGCCTGGAGCTCGCGCTGCCGGACAACGGCCGCGAGGCGCGCGGCAGCACGCAGCGCATCGCGTACGACCTGCTGCAGGAGGGGTTCGGCGACGGCACGACCGGCCCGCTCGTCGTGATGGCCGACATCACGCAGGTCACCGACATCCTCGGCGTGCTGGACGACATCTCGGCCGACCTCGAGGAGATCCCCGGCGTGGCCCGCATCGGCAGCGCCTTCCCCGACGAGACGGCCGACACGGCGATCATCCAGGTGATCTCCGAGAGCGGTCCCACCGACCACGCGACCGCCGAGCTCGTCCGAGCCATCCGCGACGCGGCGCCCGAGATCGAGGCGGCGCACGACACCCCCATCTCGGTGACCGGCGCGACCGCCGTGCAGATCGACGTCTCGCAGCGGCTGCAGGATGCGCTGCTGCCGTTCGGCCTCGTCGTCGTGTCGCTCGCGATCGTGCTGCTGCTGCTCGTCTTCCGATCGATCCTCGTCCCCGTGACCGCCGCGATCGGCTTCGTGCTCTCGGTGCTCGCCGCGTTCGGCACCGTCGTCGCCGTGATGCAGTGGGGCTGGGGCGCCGAGCTGCTGCACGCGGAGGCCGGCCCGATCCTGTCGTTCATGCCCGTGCTGCTCATGGCGGTGCTCTTCGGGCTCGCGATGGACTACCAGGTGTTCCTCGTCTCCGGGATGCGCGAGGCGCACGCGCACGGCCACAGCGCCGTGAGCGCGGTGCGGCACGGCTTCGCGGCCAACGCGCGCGTCGTCACGGCCGCGGCGCTCATCATGTTCTTCGTCTTCTTCGCCTTCGTGCCCGAGGGCATGGCGATGATCAAGGCGATCGCGCTCGGCCTCGCCGTCGGCGTCGCCGTCGACGCGTTCCTCGTGCGCATGACGCTCATCCCGGCGGTCATGACGCTGCTGGGCGAGCGCGCCTGGTGGCTGCCGCGCTGGCTCGACCGCGCCCTGCCCGACATGGACGTCGAGGGCGAGAGCCTCGGGCGCCACCGCGCGGCCCTCGCGTGGGCGGCGGATGCGGGCGGTCACCTCGCGCTCGACCGGCTCCGGCCCGAGATCGACCACGACCTGCCGGGCGACGCGTCCTGGACGGTCACCGCGCCGCGCGGCGCCGTCGTGCGCCTCGACGCGCCGTTCGCCGACCGGCAGCGGCTCGTCCACGCCCTGCTCGGCGACGTCCCGGCCGCGGGCGGCGCGCACGTGGCCGGCGCTGCGCTGCCCGGGGACGTCCGCACGCTGCGGTCGCGCATCGCGCTCGTCGACCTCGACCTCGTCGGCACCGCAGGCGACGAGTCGGCGCACGACGCCGCGCGCGGGGCGCTCGCGCTCCGCTCGCCCTTCTCGATCGGTCCCGTGCTCGACCGGCGCGCGACCGCGCTCGTCGAGCGGGCCGGTGCGGCCGCTGGCACGCCCATCGACGCCTCGGCGCCCCTCGCGCGCCTCGCGCCGATCGAGCGGGCGGCGGTGCTGCTCGCGATCGCGGTCGAGCGGGGCCCGAGCCTGCTGTGGATCGACGCGGCCGCGGGCGCCCCTGCCGGCGCCGCGCGCGTCGCGGCGAGGCTCGCCGGCGACGACGTGACCATCGTCACGAGCGAGCGCTCCCCGGAGGCCCACGGCCGCGCCGCGCTCGACCTCGCGCCCGCCGACGCGGCCGCGGAGGACCGCGCCGCATCCGACACCGAATCGACCGACACCGGCGACGCGCCCACCGAGGCGCTCGCGACCACGGGAGCAGACCGATGAGCACCGCCACTGGCTTCAGGAAGGCCGTCGCGCTGACGGCAGCGGCCGCCACCCCCTTCGCGATCGCGGCGTTCGCCGCCTGGTCGATGGGGCCGGCCGCCGACGGCGAGCGCGACGTCCCGGCAGCGGTCGTCAACCTCGACGAGATCCTCACGACCACCGCCGACGACGGCACCGAGTCGACGATGTTCGCCGGCCGGCAGGTCGTCACAGACCTCGTGGCCGACGACGACGACGGCTTCGACTTCCGCATCCTGAACGCCGAGGATGCCGCGGCGGCCCTCGTCGACGGCACGGTGCACGCCGTGGTCACGATCCCCGAGGACTTCTCGCAGCGCGTCACGAGCCTGCAGGGCGACGACCCGCGGCAGGCCGGCATCGAGATCGTCACGGAGGCATCGAGCAACGGCCTCGCGACGAGCCTCGCGACCGAGACGGGCGAGTCGATCGTCGCCTCCTTCGGCGACCTCGTCACGAGCGGCTTCATCTCCGGCCTCTACGGCGGCTTCGGCACGCTCGCCGAGGAGCTCGGCTCGGCCGCCGACGGCGCGGATGCGCTCGGCTCGGGAGGCACGGAGCTCGCGAGCGGGCTCGGCGAGCTCGCGAGCGGGGTCGACCAGCTCGCCGACGGCGCGGGCGGCGCGCAGGACGGCGCGCGGCAGCTCGCGACCGGCGGCGACCAGCTCGCCGACGGCCTCGGCGCCGCCGCGACCGGCATCGGCGGGATCGCGGACGGCAGCGCGGCGCTCAGCGGCGGCGTCGACCAGTACACCGCTGGCGTCGACCGGTTCGCGGGCGGCGTGCAGCAGGCGGTCGCGCAACTGGACGCCGGCCTCGCGGGCGCGGGCGACGCCGGCGGCATCGGCCAGCTCGAGTCGTCGCTCGACGCCTCGGCCGGCGGCGCGGCGCAGCTCGTGCAGCTGCTCGAGGCCGACCCCACCGATCCGGCGGCGCTCGCGACGGCCCGGCAGCTCGCGGGCGGCCTCGGCCAGCTCGCCGAGCAGGACATCGGCGGGCAGCTCACCGCCGGCCTCGGCCAGGCGACCGCCCCGCTCTCGCAGCTGTCGACCGCGGCGACGGAGATCGTCGCCGCAGGACCGGGGCTCCGCAGCGGCGCCTCGCAGCTCGCCGACGGCGCCTCGCAGCTCGATGCCGGCTTCGGCGCATCCGTCAGCGGCGCGCGCCAGCTCGCCGACGGCACCGCGGCCCTCGCCGACGGGCTCGGCGAGCTCGAGTCCGGCGCCGTGCAGCTCGCGGCTGGGGCGCGCTCCGCCCAGTCGGGCGCGACGCAGCTGGGCGACGGCGGCAGCGAGCTCGGCGACGGCCTGCGCGAGGGCATCGCCGCGATGCCGCAGCTGAGCGACGCGGAGCTCGACAACCTCTCCGAGGTCGCGACGAACCCCGTCGGCTTCGACCTCGAGGAGCGCAACGCGCTGCCGAGCGGCGAGGCGCGGATCGCGGCGCTCGCGGTGCCGATCGGGCTCTGGCTCGGCGCGCTCGCGCTCGTGCTCGTGCTGGCCCGCTCCGCTCGCCGGATCGCCGCGTCCGCGGAGTCGGACGGGCGCGTGCTCATGACGATGCTCATCCGCTCGGCGTGGGTGGTCCTCGTGCAGGCGCTGCTCGCGACCCTCGTGGTGCACGCGATCGGCGGGGTCGCGTGGGCCGCGGCACCGGCGACCCTCGCCGTCGCGCTGCTCTTCGCGGGCGTCGCCACGCTCCTCCACGCGGCGTTCGTCTCGTGGTGGGGTGCCGCGGGCGGCATCGTCTCGGTCGTGCTCCTCGGCCTGCAGGCGGTCGCGGCGGGCGGCGTCGTGCCGCGCGACGTGCTGGGCCCGGGCTTCGAGGCGGTCGCGCCGTGGCTGCCGATGACGCCGGCGGTCGACGCGCTGCAGTCGATCGCGGCCGGCACGGCGGGCGCTGGCGGCGCCGTGGCGATGCTCGTGCTGTGGCTGGGCGCGAGCCTGCTCGCCGCCTTCCTCGCGCTGCGCGGCGCCCGTCGCCGCGCGACGGGCGAGCGCGTGCGAGCGCTCGAGACGCTCGCCCCCGCAGCCGCCTGAGCGGGAGGCGTCAGGGGACTGCCGGGTCGCGCATAGGGTCTTGACAGGTCGATCTGGGCAGGGCTTCAATAACACCGTCCGCGAGGGAGCGGCCCGCGCCACGGGCGCTCCAGGATCGGGCATCACACGATTCCAACGGAGGAGTCCCCGTGCGCACCACCTACCGCGTCCTCGCCTTCATCATCTGCGGGCTCGTCGGGCTGCAGGCCGCCTCCCACGCCTGGGCGTCGGCGGGCATCGCCATGTTCCTCGCCGAGGGCGGCACCGTCGACTTCGCCTCAGAGGGCCCGCCGCCCTTCCCCGAGGCGCTCGGCCTCATGATCCACGCGATGAACGGCATGTACGCCATCCCGATCGTCGCGCTCGCGCTGCTCGTCGTCGCGTTCCTCGCCAAGATCCCCGGCGGGGTCATGCGTGCGGTGATCGTGCTCGTGCTCGTCGCGCTGCAGGTGACGCTCGGCATGCTCGGCCACTCGCTCACCGCGCTCGCGTTCCTGCACGGCCTCAACGCGGTCGCGCTGTTCGGCGTCGCGCTGTGGGCGGGGATGCGCGCGGGCCGGCCGGCCGGGCAGGTGCCGGCATCGCGGTCCACCGTCGGTGTCGCCTGACGCAGAGCCGCCCGGCACCGGACCGCAGCGGCTCCGGCGGGTCGCCCGGCTGATCGGCCTGCTCGTCGCCGCGACGCTCGTGGTCGCGGTCGGGGCGGCCTGGTGGTCGAGCCTGCGACCGGACACGTACTCGGCGATGGCGATGGGCGTCACCGATCCCGGCGGCGGCCCGGTCGTCGTGGGACCGACGGGCGGCCACGGCGGGCACGGCCCGGATCCCGCGACCGCGGTCGACGTGACGACGCTCATCGCCGATGCCGGTCGCCCCGCCGACGTCCGCGTCGAGCTCGTCGCCCGCGCCGAGCGCGTGACCCTGCCCGACGGCGAGCAGGTCGACGCCTTCACGCTCAACGGGTCGACGCCGGGACCCGAGATCCGCGCCCGCCAGGGCGAGCTCATCGAGGTCGTGCTGCGCAACGAGTCCGTCGCCCGGGGCACGACGCTGCACTGGCACGGCGTCGACGTGCCCGCGGCGATGGACGGGGTCGCCGGCGTGACGCAGGATGCGGTGCCCCCGGGCGGCTCGTTCACGTACCGCTTCGTGGCCGAGGACGCGGGCAGCTCCTGGTACCACGCGCACCAGGTGTCGCACGCGCAGGTGGTGGGCGGCCTCTTCGGCGCGCTCGTGATCGAGCCCGCCGCGCCCGCGACCGGGCACGAGCTCGACGTCGTCGCGATGCTGCACACCTACCCGGGCACCTCGCGGACGATCGACGGCACGTCGGGCGACATCGTCGTCGATGCGCGCGAGGGCGCGCTCGCGCGCGTGCGCGTCGTGAACACCGACAACGCGCCCACGGTCGTCTGGGTCACCGGCGCGGCCTTCCGCGTGCTCGCGATCGACGGCACCGACGTGCACGAGCCGACCGAGGCCTCGGCGCAGAAGGTCACGGTCACCGCGGGCGGGCGCATCGACCTCGAGCTGCGGGTGCCGGCCGAGGGCGCCCGCGTGCAGGCGCCGGGCGTCTCGCTCGCGCTCGGGGGCGCCGATGCGCCGGAGGATGAGGCGCCCGCGGCGGTGCTCGATCCACTGCGCTACGGATCGCCGGCGCCGCTCGGCTTCGACCCGTCGCAGCCCGACCGGGCGTTCGCCTACGACATCGGCCGGCTGCCCGGCTTCCTGCACGGCAGGCCGGGCATCTGGTGGACCATCAACGGCCGGATGGGCGACGACGTCCCCGCCTATCACGTGGCCGAGGGCGACGTGGTGACGATGCGCATCACGAACGGCAGCGGCGAGGTGCACCCGATGCACCTGCACGGCCACCACGTCGCGGTCCTCGCGCGCGACGGCGAGCCCGCGACCGGCAGCCCGTGGTGGGTCGACTCGCTCGACGTCGGCCACGGCGAGTCGTACGACATCGCCTTCGTCGCCGACAACCCCGGCATCTGGATGGATCACTGCCACACGCTGCCGCACGCGGTCGAGGGCCTCGTGACGCACCTCATGTACGAGGGCGTGACGACGCCGTTCCTGCTCGGCTCGGGCTCGGGCAACGAGCCGGAGTAGACGGCTCCCAGCGGCGGATGGCGCCGCCGCGGATACGCTCGCGATGTGCCGCTGACCTCCGCCATCGCCGCCGTCGGCGCGCATCTGCCGGAGCGCGTGCGCACGACCGTCGAGACCGAGGCCCGCCTCCGCGACGAGAACCCGGGCGTCGCGCTGCCGCTCGGGCTCATCCGGCGGATGACCGGGGTGCGGGCCGTCCACGAGCGCGAGCCGGGCGAGCAGGCATCCGACCTCGCCGCGCACGCCGCGCGCGCGGTGCTCGCGGCGTCGCCCGAGCCGGTCGACCTGCTGCTGTTCGCGAGCGCGAGCCAGGACCTGCTCGAGCCCGCGACCTCGCACATCGTCGCCGATGCGCTCGGCCTCGACGTGCCGGTCTTCGACGTGAAGAACGCGTGCAACTCGGTGCTCAACGCCATGCAGGTCGCCCACGCGATGATCGTGAGCGGCCAGGCGCGGCGCGTGCTCATCGCGAGCGGGGAGACGCCGACGAGCGCGGTGCGCTGGAAGGTCGCCGACCGGCACCAGTTCGTGCGCTCGTTCCCCGGCTACACGATGAGCGACGCGGGGGCCGCGCTCGTGCTCGAGGCGGCGCCCGCCGGTCCCGGCGCGCGCGGGATCGTCGACCTCGCGTTCTCGTCCGTCTCGCGCCACTGGCGCATCGGCACGCTCCCGATGGGCGGGTCGATGCGGCCGCGCGACCTCGACGCGACCTACTTCGACATCGATGGGCGAGCGCTGCAGCGGGCGTTCCTCGCGCTCGGGCCGGAGCTCATCACCGACCTGCTCGCGCGCAGCGGCGTCGCCCTCGACGACCTCGACCTCGTGCTCATGCACCAGGTCGCCGAGCCGCACCTCGCGCCCATCGCCGAGCGGCTGGGGCTCCCGGCCGAGCGCATCCTGCCGACGGTCGCGCAACACGGCAACCTCGCCTCGGCGACGCTGCCGCTGCAGCTGCGGCAGGCGCTCGACGCGAGCCTCGTCGGGTCGGGCAGCCTCGTGCTGCTCGTCGGGCTCGCGGGCGGCATCAGCCTCGGCGCAGCGGTCGTGCGGCTGTGAGCCGGCAGCAGGGCCAGCGCCTCGCGGTCGTCGTGCCCGTCTTCCAGGAGGCGGCGGGGATCCGACCCACGCTCGAGCAGCTCGCGGCGCAGCGCGACGACGACTTCGACGCCTGGTTCGTCGACAACGGCTCGACCGACGGCTCCCGCGAGGTGATCGAGCGATTCGCGGCCGAGCGGGGGCTCGACCGCTGGCGGGTGCTCGACGAGCCGCAGAAGGGCACGGGCGCGGCGGCCGACACCGGCATGCGCGCCGCGATCGCCGACGGCGCGACGATGCTCGCGCGCACCGACGCCGACTGCCTGCCGCGGCTCGACTGGACCGCGCGCATCCGCCACGGCCTCGCTCCCGCAGCCGACGGCGGGCTCGGCCTCGAGCTCGTCGCCGGCCTGCTCGTGCCGCGCCACGACGAGGGCCTCGGGCTAGGGACGCGCGTGGCGCTCCGCGGTGCGGTCGCGCTGGCGACCGCCTTCGGCGTCGTGCGGCCCTCGAACAACGGTCCCGAGTTCCACGGGCCCTACGTCATGACGGCGGGCTGCAACCTCGCCATCACCGCGTCGATGTACGCGGCGAGCGGCGGCTTCCCGCGCACCGCCATCGAGGAGCTGCACGAGGATCGTGCGCTCGTGAACGCGGTGCGGCGCCTGACGCGCGACTACGCGAGCCGCCGCGACGTCGTGGTGCGCGGCTCGTCGCGACGGGTGCGGGCGTGGGGCCTGCGGAACACGCTGCTCTGGTACAAGGACCACGCCTACCGGCCCGAGCACGTGGACATCCGGTGACCGCGGTGGTCGACGACCGCCGCCGGCGGCTCGCGATCGCCATGCGGGCCGACGAGCGGCTCATGCGCGCCGTGCACCCGATCGGGT
The DNA here is from genome assembly GCA_051751085.1 of Actinomycetota bacterium. Taxonomy (GTDB): domain Bacteria; phylum Actinomycetota; class Actinomycetes; order Actinomycetales; family Microbacteriaceae; genus Agrococcus. The sequence goes on from JBNJKM010000008.1 coordinate 101,723, forward strand.
ACCCGCTGCTCGAGGCGGTGCCGGGGCCGGTGCGGCGGGTGCCGGGGATCGGGGTCGTCGTGAAGGACGCGGGGCTCGCTCGGCAGGTGCTGCTCGACGGCGAGGCGTTCTCGAAGCGCGGCCGCGGCGCCTCGAGCGACCTCTGGACCCCGGTGCTCGGCGAGAGCGTGCTCGTGAACATGCATGGGGCCGACCACCGCGCGCTGCGGCGCAGGCTCGCGCCGATCTTCGCGCCCTCCTTCGTCGACCCGCTCGTGCACGCCGCGCTCGGCGACGGCGCCGCGGCGCTCGAGCGACGGCTCGTCGCGGGGGAGCGCGTCGATCTCGTCGCGCACGTGCGCCAGGCGGCGGGCGCCGCGATCGCGCTGCTCGTCGGCCTCGACCGGGGCGCGATCGACGACCGCCTCTTCCGCGAGGTGACGGCCATCACGGGCATGGTGCGGCTCTCGAGGCCGCGCTTCACGCCCCCGCAGGTGCGGCGGGCGCGGGCGGCGCTCGACGAGCTCGCCGAGCACTCCGCGGCCGCCTACCGCGGCGACGAGTCGACGGTGCCCGGCCGGCTGCGCGGGCTCGGCCTCGACGAGCGCGAGGCGCTCGGCGCGGTCGGCGCCTTCGTGCTCACCGGCACCGAGACGATCGTCTCGGCCCTGCCTCGGCTCGTCGCGCTGCTCGTCGACAGCGGCACGCTCGGCGAGCTCGTCGACGACGAGTCGGCCGAGCGCGCCATCGCCGAGGGACTGCGATGGACGACGCCCACTCCGGTCATGCTGCGGGCCACGCTCGCGCCGCGCGAGCTCGGCCCGCTGCGGGTCGGCCCGGGCGATCGCATCGTGATCGCGACCTACGCCGCGGACCGCGCCGCCGGCGGCTTCGACCCGTCGGGGCAGGCGGCGACCGGGCTCAAGCAGCTCTGGTTCGGCGCCGGGGAGCACTTCTGCATCGGCGCGCCGCTCGCGATGGCGCAGCTGCGGCTCGCGCTCGGAGCGCTCCGCCGCGTCGAGGCCGCAGGCCACCGCATCCGCATCGTCGAGCGCCGCGCCGCCCGCCGCCAGCTGCTCCCGGCCCTCGCCGAGTGCGTGCTCGAGGCGGCGTGAGCATGCTCGAGGCGGTGCTCGACGCGACGCGCGCCCACGCCGACCGCCCCGCCATCACCGCAGGTGCCCGCACGCTCACCTTCGGGCAGCTGGGGGAGCGGATCGAGCGCGTCGCGGCCGGGCTCGCGGATGCCGGCATGCAGCCCGGCGACCGGGTCGCGTTCTCGGTGCGGCCGAGCCTCGACGCGGTGGTGCTCGCGCTCGCGATCTGCCGGGCGGGCGGGTCGCTCGCCTTCGTCGACCTCGGTGCCGGGCCCGAGCTGCTCGCGGCACGGCTCGCGCTCGCGGCCCCGCGGTGGACGGCGGCCGAGTCGGTGCTGCACCTCGTCTCGGCGCCCGGGCTGCACCGCATCGCGCGCGCTCGCGGCATCGACCTGCCCGCGTACGGGAGGCTGCTGCCGGGCGCTCGCCACATCGTCACGGGGCGCCCGCTGCCCGGCGCGCCGCGGGGCGCATCGCGCCTCGACCGGCTCGCGCGCACGCCCGCTCGGCCCCTGCCCATGCCCGATCCGAGCGCGGACGCGCTGCTCATCTTCACGTCGGGCACGACCGGCACGCCGAAGGCGGTCGTCCACACGCTCGCGTCGCTCGGCGCGGGCCTGCGCGACGTGCGCGACGGGCTCGGCCTCGAGCCCGGCCTGCGCGTGCTCACCGACCAGCTCATGATCGGCATCCCGGCGCTCATCGCCGGTGCGCACTGGACCCTCCCGCCCGCGGGGCTCGACCCGGGAGCCGCTCCCGAGCGGTACCTGCCGCTGCTCGGCCGGACCGAGGCGGTCTTCTGCTCGCCCGCCGGCCTCGACGCGCTGCTGCGACTGCTCGACGACCGGCGCGCCCCTGCGGGCGACCTCACGCTCATCGCGCTCGGCGGCGCGCCCGTGCTGCCGCCGCTCATCGAGCGCGCGCTGCGGCGCTTCCCGGACGCGCGCATCCGCTGCGTCTACGGCATGAGCGAGATCCTGCCGGTCGCGATCGCCGACGGCGCCGAGAAGCTCGGCCGCGGCTCGGAGGGCGACGTCGTCGGCCGCATCGTGCCGAGCGTGCGCGCGCGCATCGACGACGGCGAGCTCGTGCTCTCGGGCCCGGGGCTCGCGCGCGCCTACCTGCACGAGCTGCCCGCCGAGCTCGCCGAGGTGCGCACCGGCGACCTGGCCCGCATCGACACCGGGCCGGACGACGGGGGCGACCGGCTCACGCTGCTCGGGCGCAGGAAGGACATGCTGCTGCGCGGCACGCAGAACGTCTACGTCGGGCTGTACGAGCCGCTCATCGCGTCGCTGCCCGGCGTCGTCGACGCCGCCATGGTGGGCGTGCCGGATGCGATCGGCGACGACCGGCTCGTGGTCGCGGTCGTCCCGGAGGGCGCGCCGCAGCACCTCGCGGCCGACCCCGCGCATCCGCTCGCCCGTCGCGTCGCGGCGGCGCTGCCCGGCCTCATCGACCACGGCGCGCTGCCCGACCTCGTGGTCGCGATCGGCGCGCTGCCGCGCCGCGGCCGGATGCGCAAGCCCGACCGCCCGGCGCTCGTCGCGCTCGTGGCCCCGCTCGTCGACGGACCGAAGTAGGTCAGCGCTGCTCGGGCGCCGGCTCCGTCTCGGCGGTGCTGCGCTGCCCCAGGTGCTCGCGCGCGAAGTCGAGCGTCTCGACGAGCAGCCGCAGCCGCTCGCGCTCCGAGCGCGCCTGGCGCGTCTTGATCTCGGCGACGACCTGGCCGGTCCACTGCTGCGCGGCGAGCATCTGCAGCACCTCCGCGACCGGCTCGTTGCCGTGGCCCGGCACGAGGTGCTCGTCGAAGACCTTGTCCTCGTCGCCGGCGACGCCGTCGGTGAGGTGCAGGTGCCGCAGCCGCGGGCCGAGGTCGAGCGCGAGCTGCATCGAGTCGCGCTTCGCGAGCGCGCAGTGCGAGAAGTCGAGGGTCGCGTGGTCGACGGCCATCTCGCTCGGGTCGATGCCGGGCAGGTACGCCTGGCGGTCGATGCCGCCCATCGACCAGGGGAACATGTTCTCGACCGCGACCTCGACGCCGTGCTTCTGCTCCGTCTCGCGCACGGCGTCGATGAACGTGAGGGCGTACTTGCCCTGCCACCGGAACGGCGGATGCACGACCACGGCGGGTGCGCCGACCGCCACCGCGAGTGCGGCGGAGCGGTCGAGCTTCACGAACGGATCCCGGCCCCAGACGAAGGTCGTCAGCAGCACGACGGGCGCGTGGATCGCCATGATCGGCTGCTGGTAGCGCTCCGAAAGCTCGAGCAGCCGCTCGGGGCTGCGCGTCTTCGCGTCGGTCGTCACCATGACCTCGACGCCGTCGTAGCCCGCCTCGTGCGCGAGGCGGAAGCCGTCCTCGACCCCCTTGGGGAAGACGGAGATCGTGCTCAGGCCGACCTTGATCATGCGAACGACGGTAGACCCTCGAGGCTGGACGACGCGCATCCGTCGGCCCTCGGCGCACATCGCGATCCGATCTGACATGTCCCGGCGGCGTAGGATCGGGGCATGCCTGAGATCGACATCAAACCGCGTTCGCGTGCCGTCACGGACGGCGTCGAGGCCACCACGAGCCGGGGCATGCTCCGCGCGGTCGGGATGGGCGACGGCGACTGGGAGAAGCCGCAGATCGGCATCGCGAGCTCGTGGAACGAGATCACGCCGTGCAACCTCTCGCTCGACCGCCTCGCGCGCTCGTCGAAGGAGGGCGTGCACGCCGGCGGCGGCTACCCGCTGCAGTTCGGCACCATCTCGGTCTCGGACGGCATCTCGATGGGCCACGAGGGCATGCACTTCTCGCTCGTCAGCCGCGAGGTCATCGCCGACAGCGTCGAGACCGTCGTCATGGCCGAGCGCCTCGACGGCACGGTGCTGCTCGCGGGCTGCGACAAGTCGCTGCCGGGCATGCTCATGGCGGCGGCTCGCCTCGACCTCGCGAGCGTCTTCGTCTACGCCGGGTCGATCGCGCCCGGCTTCGCGAAGCTCGAGGACGGCACGGTCCCGAAGTCGATGACGATCATCGACTCGTTCGAGGCGGTCGGCGCGTTCAAGGCGGGCAAGATCTCGGCCGAGGACCTGCACCGCATCGAGTGCGGCTTCGCGCCCGGCGAGGGCGCGTGCGGCGGCATGTACACGGCCAACACGATGGCGTGCATCGCGGAGGCCCTCGGGATGAGCCTGCCCGGCTCGTCGACGCCGCTGTCGGCCGACCGCCGGCGCGACTACTACGCGCGCCGCTCCGGCGAGGCCGTCGTCGAGCTGCTGCGGCAGGGCATCACCGCGCGCGACATCCTCACGCGGGAGGCGTTCGAGAACGCCATCACCGTCGCGATGGTGCTCGGCGGCTCGACGAACGCCGTGCTGCACCTGCTCGCGATCGCCCACGAGGCGGAGGTCGAGCTCACGCTCGAGGACTTCCGCCGCATCGGGCAGCGCTCGCCCCACCTCGCCGACGTCAAGCCCTTCGGCGCCTACGTCGCGCAGGACTTCGACCGCGTCGGCGGCATGCCGGTGGTCATGAAGGCGCTCCTCGACGCGGGCCTGCTGCACGGCGACGCGCTCACCGTGACCGGGAGGACCGTGGCCGAGAACCTCGCCGACCTCGACCCGGCCCCGATCGACGGCACCGTCGTGCGCACGCTCGACGACCCCATCCACGCCACCGGCGGCCTCACGATCCTCGACGGCACGCTCGCGCCCGAGGGCGCGGTTGTGAAGACGGCGGGCTTCGACGCCGAGGTGTTCGAGGGCCCGGCGCGCGTGTTCGACCGCGAGCGCGCGGCGATGGACGCGCTCACGAACGGCGAGGTGCAGGCCGGCGATGTCGTCGTCATCCGCTACGAGGGCCCCAAGGGCGGCCCCGGGATGCGCGAGATGCTCGCCATCACGGCGGCCATCAAGGGAGCGGGCCTCGGCAAGGATGTATTGTTGTTGACAGACGGCAGATTCTCAGGCGGCACAACCGGCCTGTGCATCGGCCACATCGCTCCTGAAGCGGTCGACTCCGGTCCGATCGCCTTCGTGCGCGACGGAGACCGCATCAGGGTCGACATCGCCGCTCGCTCGCTTGACCTGATCGTCGACGAGGCAGAGCTCGCCTCCCGGCGTGAGGGCTGGGAGCCGCTGCCCCCGCGCTACACGCGCGGAGTCCTCGCCAAGTACGCACGCCTCGTGCGATCCGCCGCCACCGGCGCCGTCACGGGCTGACGCACGTCACGTCCGAGAGACAAGCCAGGAGAGCCATGTCCATCGCAGCCAGGCCTGCCGCACCGCGCAGCGCCGCACCGCCGATCCTGACGGGATCCGGCGCCGTCCTGAGGTCGCTCGAGATGCTCGGCGTCGAGGACGTCTTCGGCATCCCGGGCGGCGCGATCATCCCGTTCTACGACGAGCTCATGCAGCAGTCGGCGATCCGCCACATCCTCGTGCGCCACGAGCAGGGCGGCGGCCACGCCGCCGAGGGCTACGCGGCGGCGACCGACCGCGTCGGCGTGTGCATCGCCACGAGCGGCCCCGGAGCGACGAACCTCGTCACCGCGATCGCCGACGCCTACATGGACTCCGTGCCGATGGTCGCGATCACCGGTCAGGTCTTCAGCCACCTCATCGGCACGGATGCGTTCCAGGAGGCCGACATCACGGGCATCGTGATGCCGATCACGAAGCACTCCTTCCAGGTCTCCCGCGCCGAGGACGTGCCGGGCGTCATGCGCGCCGCGTTCCACATCGCCTCCACGGGCCGGCCCGGCCCCGTGCTCGTCGACATCACGAAGGATGCGCAGCAGGGCTCCGCGCCCTTCATCTGGCCCGAGACGCTCGACCTGCCCGGCTACCGCCCGGTGACGAAGGCGCACGGCAAGCAGGTCTCCGCGGCGGCGACGATGCTCGCCGAGGCGAAGCGGCCGCTGCTCTACGTCGGCGGCGGCGTCATCCGCGCGCACGCGTCGGCCGAGCTGCTCGAGTTCGCCGAGGCGACCGGCGCGCCCATCGTGACGACGCTCATGGCCCGCGGCGCCTTCCCCGACTCGCACCCGCAGCACCTCGGCATGCCCGGCATGCACGGCTCGGTGCCCGCGGTGCTCGCGTTCCAGGAGTGCGACCTCATCCTCGCGCTCGGCGCCCGCTTCGACGACCGCGTGACGGGCAAGGTCAACGAGTTCGCCCCGAACGCGAAGGTCATCCACGTCGACGTCGACCCCGCCGAGATCTCGAAGATCCGCGCGGCCGACGTGCCGATCGTGGGCGACGTGCGCGAGGTGCTCGTCGACCTCTCGATCGCCTTCCAGGAGCGCGCGTCGAGCGCGCGCGCCGACCTCACCGACTGGTGGGAGCGGCTGCACGGCCTGCAGGAGCGCTTCCCGCTCGGCTTCTCGCAGCCGAGCGACGGCAAGCTCGCGCCCCAGCACGTCATCCAGCGGATCGGCGAGCTCACCGGCCCCGAGGGCATCTTCGCCTCCGGCGTCGGCCAGCACCAGATGTGGGCGGCGCAGTTCATCAAGTACGAGCGCCCCAACTCGTGGCTCAACTCCGGCGGCGCCGGCACGATGGGCTACGCGGTGCCCGCAGCGATGGGCGCGAAGGTCGCGGAGCCCCAGCGGGTCGTGTGGGCGATCGACGGCGACGGATGCTTCCAGATGACCAATCAGGAGCTCGCCACCTGCACGCTCAACGACATCCCGATCAAGGTCGCGATCATCAACAACTCGTCGCTCGGCATGGTGCGGCAGTGGCAGAGCCTCTTCTACGAGGGCCGTCACTCGTTCACCGACCTCGAGACCGGCAACGACGCGAAGATGATCCCCGACTTCGTGAAGCTCGGCGAGGCGTACGGCTGCCTCGCGATCCGCGTCACGACGCCGGAGGAGATCGACCCGGCGATCAAGCTCGCGCTCGAGACCAACGACCGACCGGTCGTCATCGACTTCATCGTGTCGAAGGATGCGATGGTGTGGCCGATGGTGCCGCAGGGCGTCTCGAACTCCTTCGTGCAGTACGCCAAGGAGCACAGCCCGGTGTGGGAGGAGGAGTGATGAGCACGCACGTCCTGTCGCTCCTGGTCGAGGACAAGCCCGGCCTGCTGACCCGCGTCGCCGCGCTCTTCGCGCGCCGCGGCTTCAACATCGACTCCCTCGCCGTCGGCAAGACCGAGGTGCCCGGGCTCAGCCGCATCACGGTCGTCGTCGACGTCGAGGACTTCCCGCTCGAGCAGGTGACGAAGCAGCTCAACAAGCTCGTCAACGTCGTGAAGATCGTCGAGCTCGAGCCGAACCAGTCGGTGCAGCGCGAGCACCTGCTCGTCAAGGTCCGCGTCGACAACTCCACGCGCTCGCAGATCCTCGAGGCCGCGACGCTGTTCCGCGCGCGCGTCGTCGACGTCACCACCGATGCCCTCGTCATCGAGGTGACGGGCGATTCGCCGAAGTGCCAGGCGCTGCTCAAGCTGCTCGAGCCCTACGGCATCAAGGAGATCGCGCAGTCCGGCCTCCTCGCCATCGGCCGCGGCGGCAAGTCCATCAGCGAGCGCGTCCTCAAGTCCGACGCGCGCTGACATCCAGAGTTCGAACCACAAGCAAGGAGACACCATGACTGACGTCATCTACGACGACGGTGCCGACCTGGGCATCATCCAGGGCAAGAAGGTCGCCGTCATCGGCTACGGCTCGCAGGGGCACGCCCACGCGCAGAACCTGCGCGACTCGGGCGTCGAGGTCCGCGTCGGCCTGCAGCCGGAGTCGAAGAGCCGCGCCAAGGCCCAGGAGGCCGGCTTCGAGGTCGGCACGCCGGCCGAGGTCGCGCAGTGGGCGGACGTCGTCGTCCTGCTCGCGCCCGACCAGCACCAGCGCCACATCTACAACGACGAGATCGCGTCGTCGATGGGCGAGGGCAAGACGCTCCTGTTCAGCCACGGCTTCAACATCCGCTTCGGCTACATCGACGCGCCCGAGGGCGTCGACGTCGTGCTCGTGGCCCCCAAGGGACCCGGCCACACCGTGCGCCGCGAGTTCCAGGCCGGCCGCGGCGTGCCCGTGATCGTCGCCGTCGAGAAGGATGCGTCGGGTTCGGCGTGGCAGACGGCATGGTCGTACTCGAAGGCGATCGGCGGCCTCCGCGCCGGCGGCATCACCACGACCTTCACCGAGGAGACCGAGACCGACCTCTTCGGCGAGCAGGCCGTGCTCTGCGGCGGCGTCTCGCAGCTCGTGCAGTACGGCTTCGAGACCCTCACCGAGGCCGGCTACCAGCCGGAGATCGCCTACTTCGAGGTGCTCCACGAGCTGAAGCTCATCGTCGACCTCATGTGGGAGGGCGGCATCGCCAAGCAGCGCTGGTCGGTCTCCGACACGGCCGAGTACGGCGACTACGTCTCGGGCCCGCGGGTCATCGACCCGAGCGTCAAGGAGAACATGCAGGCGGTGCTGAAGGACATCCAGAACGGTGCCTTCGCCGAGCGCTTCATCGGCGACCAGGACGCGGGCGGCCCCGAGTTCCAGGCGCTCCGCGCCAAGGCCGAGGGTCACCCGATCGAGGCGACCGGCCAGAAGCTCCGCAGCCTGTTCGCGTGGGAGCAGCCCGACGCCGACTACGTCGACGGCAGCGCCCAGCGCTGACCTGCCCCACCGCCAGTCGAGGGTTTGCGTCCGAGTTGCCAGCAACTCGGACGCAAACCCTCGACTCGTCTTGTGCGCGGGCCGTCCGACGCGTTGAGTGGGGTACATGACCTCACTGTGGCAAGCCACCGGCCCCTCGATCGCGCTCGACCCACCCTCGGACCGGGACGGCTTCGACGTCGCCGTCGTCGGCGCGGGCATCACCGGCCTCACGACCGCGGCGCTGCTCGCGAGCCGAGGCGCGCGCGTCGTCGTGCTCGAGGCGCGCGAGGTGGGCGCGGTCGCGACCGGCGGCACGACCGCGAAGCTGAGCCTGCTGCAGGGCGATCGGCTGCACCGCATCCTGGGCCTCGCTCGCCGCGACGCGGCCCGCGCGTACGTCGAGGGCTCGCTCGAGGGCATGCGGCAGCTGCGCGCGATGCTCGCCGGCACCGACGCGGTCCAGTCGCGCACGGCCATCTCGTACGCGTCCACGCCCGAGGGCGGGGAGGCGCTCGAGCGCGAGCTCGTCGCCGCCGCGCAGCTCGGCCTCCCGGTCGAGCGCGGCGGGGCGCAGTCGCTGCCCTACGACACCACCGGGGCGCTCCAGCTCGCCGATCAGGCGCAGCTGCACCCGATGGTCATGCTCGGCGCGCTCGCCGATCGGCTGCGCGACCACGGCGGCGCGATCGTGCGCGCGAGCGTCGAGCGCGTGCGCGTGCAGCGCGGCAGCGTCGAGCTCGAGACGGATGCGGGCTCCTGGTCGGCGGGCGTCGTCGTGCTCGCGACGGGGGCGCCCGTGCCCGCCCGCGGCACGTCCTCGCTGCTCACGGCGCACCGCTCCTATGCCGCGGCGTACCGCACCGCGCATCCGCTGCCGGAGGTGATGGCGCTCAGCGTCGATGCACCCAGCCGCTCGCTGCGCACCGCGACGATCGGCGGGGAGGAGCTGCTCGTCGCGGGCGGCCCGGGCCACGCCGTCGGCCGGCACGACGACCCGCGCCGCCTCGTCGGCGAGCTCGACGAGTGGGTGCGCGCGCTCTGGCCGGATGCCGAGCGCACGCACGTGTGGAGCGCGCAGGACTACCGCACGCCCGACCGCCTGCCGTGGATCGGCGCCCGGCCCGGCTCGCGCGGCCGCGTGCTGCTCGCCACCGGCTTCGACAAGTGGGGGATGTCGAGCGGCGCCATGAGCGCGCTCGCCATCGCCGGGCGGATCGGCGGCGAGGAGCCCGAGTGGGCGCGCTCGCTGCGGCGCCGCGGCACGACGCCCGTTGCCGTCGGCCGCCTCGGCGGCGCGCTCGCTGCCACCGCGAAGGCCGACGCCGTCGCGCTGGCCCGCACGATGCGCCCGGCCCCGCAGCCGGCCGAGGGGGAGGGGGCGCTCGGCCGCACCGGCCTCCGCGCGGTCGGCACCTCGACGGTCGACGGCGCGACGCGGCAGGTCTCCGCGCGCTGCCCGCACGCGGGGTTCCTCGTGCAGTGGAACAACCAGGAGCGCAGCTGGGACTGCACCGCGCACGGCTCCCGCTTCGGCCCCGACGGCGCTCGGCTCGAGGGGCCGACCGCGTGCCCGCTCAAGGAGCTGCAGCGGCAGTGACGCGCAGCTGGCCCGCGGGAGCAGAGCCCCCCGAGGCGGCCGAGCGCGCGAGCCGCGACTGACCGCCGCCCCCTCGAGTGGCATGGTGGGGGCATGCACGACGTGACCGAGGGCCAGGCCGTCGCCAGGGCGTACGAGCGATGGGCCGCGGTCGAGGCGGACGACCGCTCGCCCCGCTACGCGGAGTGGGCGCGCGGCGTCGCGCGCGATCCGGAGCTGTGCGCGGCGATCGCGGCCATCGCCGAGCACGAGCCCACGAAGCGCCAGCCCAACCTGCTCTTCGCGGCGGCGCGCTTCGAGGGCGTGCCGATCGCGCCGTGGGCAGACGTGCGCGACATGATCGCCGGGGCGTGGCAGCCCATCCGCTCGACGATGCTCGCGCGCATGACGCAGACGAACGAGGCGCGGCGGATGGCGACCATGCTGCCCGCGATCGCGCACCTGCGCGGGCCGATCGCGCTCGTCGAGGTCGGCGCATCGGCGGGGCTCTGCCTCTACCCCGACCGCTGGCGGTACCGCTTCGGGCCGGGCAAGTACGTCGGCGATGCGGCGCTGCCGCTGCTCGAGACCCAGGCGTCGCCCGCGACCCCGCTGCCGGAGCGGCTGCCGACGATCGCCTGGCGCGGCGGGCTCGACCTGGAGCCGCTCGACCCGGGGGAGCCCCAGACGCGGGCGTGGCTCGAGGCGCTCGTGTGGCCCGACGCGACGGGCGGGGTCGACGGGCACCGCGTCGACCGGCTGCGCACCGCGCTCGCGATCGCGCGTCGCGAGCCGGCGCACCTGCGCCGCGGCGACCTCACCGTCGACACGCGCGCGCTCGTCGAGGAGGCGGCGCAGCACGCGCCGACGGTCGTCGTCTGGCACTCCGCGGTGCTCGCCTACGTCACCGCGTACGAGCGCGCCGGGTTCGCCGACCTCATGGGCGAGCTGCCCGTGACGTGGATCGCGAACGAGGGCGCGACGCTCGAGATCGGCCCTCCGGTGTCGTGGGCCGCGCCCGGCGACTTCGTGCTGCGCCGCGACGCCGAGCCCGTGGCGATCACCGACCCGCACGGCGCCGCCGTCACTTGGCTCGACGACATCGCGCGGTAGGCCGCGTCAGCGCTCGGCGGCCGTGCGCCTCGGGCCGCGCACGAACGGCACGGTGACGACCGCCATGATCGCGAGCACGCCGCCGACGGTGAACGCGAGCTGCGAGCCGCTCGACTGCGCATCCGCCGCCGCGAGGCCGCCGGTCGCCGCGGCGGCCGCGCCGATGCCCATCGCGGCGACGAGCACGGCCGTGCCCGCGGCGCCCGCGAGCTGCTGCAGCGTGTTCACGATGGCGCTGCCGTGGCCGTAGAACCGCGGCTCGAGCCCGCCGAGCGCGGCCGACGTGAGCGGCGTCATCGTGAGCGCGAGACCCATGCAGAAGACGACGTTCATGGCGATGACGACCCGCAGGTCGGTCGTCGCGGTGATCGTGCTGGCCCACCACTGGCCGGCGGCGAGCAGGAGGGCCCCTGGGATGACGAGCGGGCGGGGACCGACCCTGTCGCTGATGCGGCCGACGAACGGGGCGAGGATGCCCTGCACGAGCCCGCCGGGCAGCATCACGAGCCCCGTGCTCAGCACGCTCAGCCCCATGGCGCCCTGCAGGTGGATGGGCAGCACGATGACCGTGCCGAGCATCGTCGCCATCGCGACCATCACGCCGACGACGCCGATCGAGAAGTCGCGCACGAGGAAGGGCCGCAAGTCGAGCAGCGCGCCGTCGTCGCGACGCTGCAGGCGCACCTGGCGCGCCGCGAAGACGGCGAGCGCGATGAGGCCGAGGCCGAGCGCGACGAGGCCCGTCCAGTCGCCGCGCACGGTGGCGCCGATGGTCGCGAGGCCGTAGACGATGCCGCCGAAGGCGACGATCGAGAGCAGCACCGACAGCAGGTCGAGCGGCACCCTGCGGGTCTCGCCGCCCGTGCGGATCGCCGCGAGGCCGACGCCCAGCGCGACGACCGCGACCGCGAGCATCATCCAGAAGAGGGCGTGCCAGCTCCACGCCTCGACCGCGAGCCCCGAGACCGTCGGGCCGATCGCCGGGGCCACCGAGATCACGACGGACGTGAGGCCGAGCATCGTGCCGCGGTGCCGTGGCGGCACGGAGGTGAGGGTCGTCGTCATGAGCAGCGGCAGGATGACCGCCGTGCCGCCGGCCTGCACGATGCGACCGAGCAGCAGGACCTCGAAGGCGGGGGCGAGCGCCGCGAGCAGCGAGCCGACCGCGAAGAGCGCGAGCGCCGCGCCGAAGAGGGCACGCGTCGTGCAGCGCTGGATGACGAAGCCGGTCGTGGGGATGACGACCGCCATGGTGAGCAGGAACCCGGTCGTCAGCCACTGCCCCTGCTCGGCACCGATGCCGAAGTCGGCCATGATCGGCGGCAGCGCCACGCTGAGCACCGTCTCGTTGAGGATCATGACGAAGGCCGAGACCGCCAGGATGCCGATCGTGACGGCGACGCGCATCAGCACCGCGCGCTCCGTGGTGGCGGCGGGTGCGCGCGGCTCGCGCTCCTGGGTGTTCGTCATCGGCATCTCTCTGCTCGGGGCAACGTCCCATCTTGGCACAGAGTGTCACCTTGGCGTAGGTTGTCACCAGCGACGCGGCTCGACGGGAGGCGCACGAGGAGGCACCGATATGGACGACGCAGCCCCGCAGGGCCTGCGCGAGCGCCGCCGCCTCGACACGCAGCTCGAGATCCACGAGGCGGCGCTCTCGCTCTTCGAGCAGCAGGGGCTGCGCGCGACGACCGTGCAGCAGATCGCCGACCGCGCCGGCGTCTCGCACCGCACGTTCTTCCGCTACTTCTCGAGCAAGGAGCAGGCGGCGATCCCGGGCCAGCGGCTGCTGCTGCGCGCGTTCGAGACGCTCGAGCTCGACGGCGACGGGCCCGGCGAGGTCCTGCGCGCGATCGAGCGGGTCGCGATCGCGGCGATGGCGGACGTGGGGGAGGGCCGGCTCGAGGGCCAGCTCCGCATCACGCGGCTGCTCGCTGCCGAGCCCGACCTGCAGGCGTCGGCGGCCGGGCAGGACCTGCAGCTCATCGACGCCCTGCGAGAGCGGCTGGGGGCGAGCCTGCCCGACTGGCCGGCGGGGCGCATCCGGCTCGTCGCCGAGCTCTCGGTCGCCACCTGGCGCACGGCGTGGCAGCACTGGGGCGAGTGCGCGATGCGGGGAGACCTCGTCGAGCCGGCCGACGTCTTCCGCGAGTGCAGCGCGGACCTGCGCCTCGTCGTGGGCGCCTCGCCACACCGTCGCGGCTAGGCTCGATCGAGTGAGCCGTGACGAGGATGCCCTCCGCTGGGAGGGCGATGACGAGCTCGATGGCCTGGCCGTCGGCGACGCCGACAGCGCCGCGCGGGCCGACGCGACGCCGCCCGACGCATCCGCCGACACCGCCCCGACGACGACGCTCCGGCGCGGGGCGCTCCGCTGGGTCGTGCTCGCGCTCGCCCTCGCCTCGACCGCGGGCTGGGTGGTCGTGATCGTCGCGAACCCGGTGCAGCAGCCGAGCCTGATCGGGCTCGCGATGTACCAGCTCGGCGAGCTGCTCGCCGTCGTCGCGCCGGTGCTGTGGTGGCTGCTCGTCGACCGCCTCGCGCCGCGGCGCCGCCGAGCGCCGCTGTGGCTCGCGGGCCTCGTCGTGACGGCCCCGTGGCCGCTCGTCGCCGGAGTCGTGGCATGAGCGCCGACCCCGGCATGGGCGCGGACGCCGGCGCGAGCGCCGCGAGGCAGCCCCGCGAGGAGCGCCCGGGCGACGCGCTGATCGTCGCCGCGCTCTTCGCCCTCGCGTTCGCCTACGACACGGTCGAGGCGGTGACGAACCTGCAGCAGCTGCCGCTGCTCTTCATCGGCGCCGACATCGAGGCGTCGATCCCGTGGTGGCTGCTCATCGCGCAGGTCGCGCTGCCGGCCGTGCTCTTCGCCGCCGCCCTCTGGGTCGGACGGCGGATGCGCCTGGTCGCGAAGGCGGGCGTGCTCCTCGCCGCGCTCGCCGTGAGCGCGCAGCTGAGCCTGCTCGCCGAGCAGGTCGCGAGCCTGCTCTACTTCGCAGCGCCCGGCGGCTGATCCCGCGTCGGCGTCAGATCACGCTGACGAGCAGGAGCGCGCCGAGCACGACCTGGCCGATCGCGCGCGGCACGAGCGGCACCGCGACCGGGCCGAACCGCTCCGGCTGGCGCGCGGCCTGGGCGTTCGCGGGGAAGACGGCGATGAGCAGCGCGATGAGCGCGAGCCCCGCGGCGAAGCGGACGCCCCACCACGGAGCGAGGAGTCCCAGGCCGCCGAGGATCTCGGCGACGCCCGACACGACGACGAGCGTGGGCGCCCAGCGGCGCTCCGGCCCCGCGAGCGGGGCGGGGATCATCGCCGCCATCGTGCGCTTGACGCGCGGCACGAAGTGGGCGGCGCCCATGCCGATGAAGACAGCGGCGAGGATGATGCGCAGCACGAGCTGCGCGATTGCGAAGGCGTCCATCGCCTCCATCCTCCCGCATCCGCGTGGGTCCGGTCGCCGCGGCCGCTCGGTCAGAGCACCGCCAGCACCACCAGCACGGGCAGCACCGCGGATGCGCTCCACTCGAGCGCGAGCTCGCCGCGGAAGGCCGGCTCGCTCCAGCCCTCGCGGGAGTCGGCGAACCGCACGAGCGCCGCCGCGAGCGCGAGCGCCGCGATCGCGATCCCTGCACCGAGGCGGACGCCCGACCACGGCGCGAGGAGCGCGAGTCCTGCGAGCGCGCAGACGACGAGGAGCCCGTTCGCGATCGCGACCATCCGGGCGGAGGCTGCCGCGGGATCGGAGCCGGCGAGCCTCGCGGGGATGACGGTCTCGATGAGCATCTTCCGCACGCGGAACCACGGGTGCGAGAGCGCGAAGCCGATGAGGAGCGCGGCGAGCAGGATGCGCAGCACGAGCTGCGCGATGGCGAGGGCATCCACGGCGTCATCGTGCCACGGGTGCGGCGACCTCGCGGCACGGCGGCGGTCCGACGCCGGACGTCACGGAGCCGGAGCGGCACGCGGCCCCCGGTACGATGGCCGCGGCACGACGAGGTGCTGCCACCCACCGCACCGCGCAAGGAGTCCCGCATGTCCAAGCCCGTCGTCCTGATCGCCGAGGAGCTCTCGGCCGCGACCGTCGACGCCCTCGGGCCCGACTTCGACATCCGCCATGTCGACGGCACCGACCGCGCGGCGCTCTTCGCCGCCCTCGCCGACGCATCCGCCGTGCTCGTGCGCAGCGCGACCCAGCTCGACGCCGAGGCCATCGCGCACGCGCCGAAGCTCAAGGTCATCGCCCGCGCGGGCGTCGGCCTCGACAACGTCGAGATCCCCGCGGCGACCGCGGCCGGCGTCATGGTCGTCAACGCGCCCACCTCGAACATCGTCTCGGCTGCCGAGCTCGCGATCGCGCATCTGCTGGGCCTCGCCCGCCACATCCCGGCGGCGGATGCGTCGCTCAAGCGCGGCGAGTGGAAGCGCAGCGCCTACACCGGCGTCGAGCTGTACGAGAAGACGGTCGGCATCGTCGGCCTCGGCCGCATCGGCGTGCTCGTCGCGGAGCGGCTCGCCGCCTTCGGCACGAGGCTCATCGCCTTCGACCCGTTCGTGAGCCCCGCCCGCGCCGCCCAGCTCGGCGTCGAGCTGCGCTCGCTCGACGAGCTCATGGCGGAGAGCGACTTCATCACCATCCACATCCCGCGCACGCCCGAGACCGTCGGCCTCATCGGCGAGGCGCAGTTCGCGCTCGCGAAGCCGAGCCTGCGCATCGTCAACGCCTCGCGCGGCGGCATCATCGACGAGGCCGCGCTCGCGCAGGCCCTCCGCGACGGCACGATCGCCGGCGCCGGCATCGACGTCTTCGTCTCCGAGCCCCCGAAGGACGACGCGCTCACGAGCGCCCCGAACATCCAGGTCACGCCGCACCTCGGCGCATCCACCGACGAGGCGCAGGAGAAGGCCGGCGTCGCCGTCGCGCGCTCCGTGCGGCTCGCGCTCTCGGGCGACCTGGTGCCGGATGCGGTGAACGTCGCGGGCGGGATCATCGACGAGTACGTGCGCCCCGGCATCCCGCTCGCGGAGCGGCTCGGCCAGTTCGTCGCCGGTCTCGCCGCCGGACCGGTCGAGGCCGTGGACGTCGCCGTGCACGGCGAGCTCGCGGGCTACGACGTCAAGGTGCTGCGCCTCGCGGCGCTCAAGGGCTTCTTCTCGTCGATCGTGAGCGAGCAGGTGACCTTCGTGAACGCACCGGTGATCGCCGAGTCGCGCGGCGTGACGAGCGCGCTGACCGCCGACGAGCGCAGCGACGAGTACCGCAACGTCGTCGAGGTCGTCGCCGCCACGAGCGACGGCCGCCGCGTGAGCGTCGAGGGCACGCTCACCGGCCCGAAGCAGGTCGAGAAGATCGTCGGCGTCAACGGCCAGTCGGTCGAGGTGCCGATGGCCGACCACTTCGTCGTCATGGAGTACGCCGACCGGCCCGGCATCGTGGCGGCCTACGGAGCGGCGTTCGGCGAGGCCGAGATCAACATCGCCGGCATGCAGATCGCGCGCACGTCGGCGGGCGGCGACGCCCTGTCGATCATCACGATCGACCAGGTCGCACCCGACGAGCTGGTCGAGCAGGTCGGGGCCGCGATCGAGGCGACCACGATCCGGCAGATCGCGATCCGCGCGCTCTGATCGTCTCCGGCAGGCGCCGGCCGACCCGGCCGTCGGTCGCCGCGCTGCCTAGGACCACACGCCCATGGTCGACAGGAACGCGTCGAGGACCTGCCGCGCGGTGCCGGCTCCGGCCACCGGGAAGTCGGGCGGCCGCCACACCACGACGACGACGATGCGCTGCTGGTGCTCGCCGCCCGTGAAGAACGCGTGCACGTCCGTCGCGAACGGCACCAGCAGTCCCGGGCCGCAACCGTCCTGCAGGTAGCAGAGCCGCACCGCTCGCTCACCGATCGTCGAGCAGTCGGAGTTGAACGACTCGTCGCAGTACTCCACAGCCCATCGCAGCACCCCCTCGAGCGAGGGCTCGCTCGCGGAGGGCGCGGCCCACGCGCTCACCCAGGCGTCGCCCGCCGGTGATGTGAACTGCTCGTGCGCGGTGCTGTCGACGACGCCGGCGTCCTCCTCCATCGACCAGCTCCGCTCGGCCGGCGTGACGCTCCAACCCGGCGGATGACCGATGACGAAGCCGTAGCGGGACGACACGTAGCTGCCCCACCCGGTCGTATCGATGCGCTCCAAGCTCGAGGCTGTCGGCGTCGAGTTCGGCAGTGCCGACGCCGATGGAGCGGGAGCGGGAGCGACGGATGGGGTGGAGCTCGGATCGCTCGGACGTGCCGATGCGCTCGGCGACTCGGTCGGCACCGGCGGTGACGCGGTGCATCCCGTCACGAGCACGAGCAGCGCAGCAGCGCATCGCAGCCAGGTCATCGGTGGACCTCCTCCGGCCAGCTCAGGCTACGCTCGCGCGTGCCGCTGCGGCAGTCGCGATCTGGCGCGACGCCGTGCCCGCGACTAGCCTCGCGGCCATGGACTCCACGACATCCGCCCGCATCGTCCTCGTCCCCGGGTTCTGGCTCGGCGCCTGGGCGTGGGACGAGGTCGCCGGCCTCCTGCGCGCGCAGGGCGACGACGTCGTCGCGCTCACGCTGCCGGGGCTCGAGGCCGACCACGCGTCGCCCGGCGACGTCTCCCTCGAGGACCAGGTCGCCGCGATCGAGGCCGCGCTCGACGGGGACGGTCCTGTCGTGCTCGTCGCCCACAGCGGCGCCGCGGTCCCCGCGACCGTGGCGGTCGATCGCAACGTCGACCGCATCGCGGCAACGGTGTGGGTCGACACCGCGCCGGTCGTCGACGGGTACGCGATGGACGCCTCGTTCGAGGGCGACGCGCTGCCGCTCGAGGCGCAGTGGGACGACGAGCTCGAGCAGGGCTCGATGCGCGACCTCACCCCGGCGCAGCTCGACGAGTTCCGCGCACGCGCGGTGCCCGAGCCGGCCGGCGCCGTCCGCGACGCGGCCGCGCTGCGCGACGATCGTCGCCTCGACGTGCCGGCCACCATCGTCTGCACGGCGTTCTCGGCCGCCGACTACCGCTCCTACGCGGAGGGCGGCGCGCCCTTCCTCGCCGGCGTCCTGGAGCACCGGGCGCTGACGCTCGTCGACCTGCCGACCGGGCACTGGCCGATGTGGTCGAAGCCGATCGAGCTCGCCGCGATCATCGACGTCGCCGCCCGCGCCGCCCGGCAGTAGGCGCGGCGCCGCGAACGGGTCACTGCTGCGGCAGCACGACCCACGCGCTCGCGCCGCCGAGCGCCGACGCGTCCATGCCGATGCGGCCGCCGTGCGCCTCGACGATGCGGCGGCACGTCGACAGGCCGATGCCGAGGCCGTCGACCTCCGCCGCCTCGCCGCGCTCCAGGAGCCCGAAGACGCGCTCGCGCTGCTCGACGGGCACGCCGGGTCCGTCGTCGTCGACCGTGAGGCGCCAGCCGCCCGTGAGCGCATGCGCTCGCACCTCGATCGTCGGCGCCGAGCCGTCCGCGGCGCTGAACTTCACGGCGTTCGCGAGCAGGTTCTGCAGCAGCGCGCGCAGCTGCGTGGTGTCGCCGCTGATCGTCGGCAGGTCGCCGACCGTGATGACCGCGCCCGAGCTGCGGATGGGCGCGTCGAGATCGTCGATGACGTCGCGCACGAGCCCGCCCAGGTCGACGACGCCGCGGCGCGGCTGGCCGCCGACGCGCGCGAAGTCGAGCAGGTCGGCCACGAGCGCGCCCATGCGTCCCGCCGCGGCATCCGCGCGCTCGAGCGCCTTCGCAGCGATCGGTGCGTCGGCGAGCTCCGGGCTGTCCGCCGCGAGCTCGAGGAAGCCGACGAGCGCCGTGAGCGGGTTGCGCAGATCATGGCTCACCTGCCCCGCGAAGTGGGCGAGCTGCTCGTTCGAGCGGCCGAGCTCGCGCGTGATGCGCCGCAGCTCCAGCACATCGATGACCTGCCGCGCGAGCAGCGCGAGGGCGCGGCTGTCCTGCTCGCTCAGGTCGCCGACCTCCTGGTCGAAGACGCACAGGGTGCCGATCGCCACGCCGGCCGGCGTCACGAGCGGGCTGGAGGCGTAGAAGCGCACGTCGGCGATCTCGCCCGTCACGAACGGGTTGTCGCGGAAGCGGCCGTCCTCCCGCGCATCCGGCACCACGACGTGGCCCGGGTCTCGGAAGACGACCGCGCACATCGAGTCCTCGCGCGCGCACACGGCGGGCTCGAAGCCCACCGCGGCGACCTGGTGCTGGAAGCGGTCGTCGATGATGTTGATCACGGCGGTCGAGACGCCGCAGATCGCCGCGGCGAGCTGCACGAGCCCCTCGAGATCCGGCTCCGGCGGCTGGCCGACCACGCGGTACTCCTCGATCGCCGCTCGCCGCGCGGTGTCGGCGATCGCGTCGCCGCGCGTGATGTCCTCGGTGGTGCGCACACGGCTCCCTCTGCGGCGGCTGGGGTCCGCGTCGTCTGGCATCAGGCTATCGAGCGCGGCATGCGGCGCGAGCGGGTCGCCCGGCGACGACCCTGCCATCACGCCCCCAGGCGCCGCGCGACCCGCAGCAGCAGCTCGATCTCGTCGCCCGCGCGGGACGGCTCGACCGCGTTGAGGGCGGAGCGGAAGTAGACGCCGTCGGCGAGCAGCACGATCGTCAGCGCGAGCTCCTCGTCACCGAGCCGCTCGGTGAGCGCAGCGACGTAGTCGTCGTCGAGGCGCTGGAGCGCGGCGCGCGCGGCAGCGCCGGCGGGCGACTGTGCGATGCGCACGAGCGCGACGGTCGCGCGATCGAGCTCGGAGCCCACCGCGACGGACGTGCGCAGGAAGGTCGCGACGATGTCGTCGGAGCCGCGCAGCGCCTCGACGTCGGCGGAGCCGAGCGCGCGGAAGCGCTCGATGAGCCCGGCCTCGAGCTCGGCCTTCGAGCCGAAGTGGTAGAGCAGCCCGCCCTTGGAGACGCCGCCGCGATCCGCGACGGCCTGCACGGTCGCCGCTCGCTCGCCCTCGTCGATGAGGATCGCCACGTAGGCGTCGAGCAGCTGTGCTCGCGCGTTGCCGGATGGGTCACGGGCCATGCCTCCGAGCATACCGTTGTCACCTAACCGTCCAGACGGTACAGTTGCTCGGTCGCACGGCATCCCTGCGACCGACGAGACGGAGATCGATCGTGGGCATCGAGCAGCAGCGCGTGGGCGCCGAGGCGGAGCACCGGGCCGGGCGCCGCGAGTGGGTCGCGCTCGTCGTGCTCATGCTGCCCGTGCTGCTCATCGCCATCGACAACACGGTGCTCGGCTTCGCGCTGCCCCAGATCGCGCTCGACCTCGAGCCGACCGCCGCGCAGCAGCTGTGGATCGTCGACGCGTACTCGCTCGTGCTCGCGGGGCTGCTCGTGGCGATGGGCGGCCTGGGCGACCGCTTCGGGCGGCGACGCATGCTGCTCATCGGCGCGACCGGCTTCGCGATCGTCTCCGTGCTCGCCGCCTTCGCGCCGACCGCGGCCGCACTCATCGCCGCCCGGGCAGCGCTCGGCTTCTTCGGCGCGATGCTCATGCCCTCCACGCTCTCGCTCATCCGCTCCACGTTCCCGCACCGCGGCGATCGCCGGCTCGCGATCGCCGTCTGGGCGACCGCGTTCTCGGTCGGCAGCGCCGTGGGGCCGACGGTCGGCGGGCTGCTGCTCGAGCACTTCGCGTGGGGCTCGGTGTTCCTCATGGCCGTGCCCGTGCTGCTGCCGCTGCTCGTGCTCGCGCCGCTGCTCGTGCGCGAGAGCCGCGACCCGAATCCGGGCAGGCTCGACCCCGTCGGCGTCGTCCTCTCGATCGCGGCGCTCGGGGCGCTGGCCGCGGGCATCAAGCACGTCGCGGTCGACGGGCTCGATCTCGTGGCGCTCGGGCTCGCCGCCGTCGCCGTGGCGGCAGGCTGGGCGTTCGTCCGCCGGATGCGCGCGTCGGCCGCGCCGATGCTCGACATCGACCTCCTGCGCATCCCGGCCTTCTCCGGCGCGATCGCCATCAACCTGCTGAGCGTCATGGCGCTCGTCGGGGCCATCTTCTTCCTGACCCAGCACCTGCAGCTCGTCGAGGGGCTGTCGACGCTCGACGCGGCGCTGCTGCTCGTGCCGGGCACCATCGCCATGATCGCGACGGGTCTCGGCGTGGTCGCGCTCGTGCGCCACATGCCCGCGAACCGCGTCGTCGCGCTCGGGCTCACGAGCTCGATGGCGGGCTACCTCGTGGTCGCGCTCGCCGGCGACGACCTCTCGCCGCTGCTCGTCGCGGTCGCGTACGGGCTGCTGGGGGCAGGCGTCGGGGCGGCCGAGACGCTCTCGAACGAGATCGTCATCAGCACCGCGCCGCCCGAGCGCGCCGGCGCGGCGAGCGCGGTCTCCGAGACCGCCTACGAGCTGGGTGCCGTGCTCGGCACCGCGGTGCTCGGCGGTGTCGTGAGCGCGGTCTACCGGTCGTCGCTCGCGGTGCCGGCGGGTGTCGGGCCCGCGGACGCGAGCGCGGCGCGGGAGACGCTCGCCGGTGCGCTCGACGTCGCCGATCGGCTGCCGGGCGCGCTCGGCGAGGCGCTCGCCGAGGCCGCGAGGCTCGCCTTCGACGCGGGCGCGCTCGCGACCGCGCTGACGGGCGCGGCGCTCATGGCCGTCGCGGTCGTGATCGCGCTGCGCGCGCTCCGCCGCGCCTGACGACGAGAGGGGCGCCCCCCCCCGGGGGGGCCCCCCCCG
>JBNJKM010000009.1:0-120405 GCA_051751085.1 Actinomycetota bacterium
AGCCGGTCGTGGCGTACGGGGCGACCGCGGCGAAGATGATGCCGAAGATCACGACGGGCCAGAAGATGAACGCCCAGATGAAGCCGAGCACCGAGGTCACGAGGCCCCAGATCGCCATCGTCTTGCCGGCGGGCTCCTTGGCCAGGCCGATGCCCGAGAGCACGCCGCCCGCGATCGCGTTGATCCAGATGGGGATGATGATGCTGGAGATGCCGAGGATGAGCCCCCACATGGAGAGCTTCTTCGACGTGGACGCCGGAGCGGCGCCGTAGGTCGCGCCGTAGCCCGGCTCGTACGCCTGGTAGCCGCCCTGCGCGGGCTGCTCGGGAGGGGTATAGGTCATGGGTGGTTCCTCGCGGGACGGAGTCTGCTGGGACGCGGGGCGCGTCCGTCCCAGCCTACGGCTGATCCGCGGCCGACGAGGGGGTCAGACGCCGCCGAGGGCGAAGAGCATCGCGCCGAGCACCCCGAGGAGCGGCAGCAGGTAGAACAGCAGCACCCAGAGCAGGCCGATCGCCGAGGCGACGAGGCCGATGATGGCCATGGCGCGTCCCGCGGGCTCGCGCCGCAGCGCGATGAAGCCGAAGACGATGCCGATGATCGGCACCACGACGAAGATCCACGCGAACAGGAACGAGCAGGCGCCCAGCACGAGCGCGGTGATCGAGAGGCCGCGCTGCGGCTGCGGCGCGTACGCGTAGACGGGGGCGCGGTAGACGGGGATGCCGTACGGGAGCGCGCTGGATGCCTGCGCGGCCGCCGGGTGGATGAGCGGGGCGTCCTGCGCCGCGAAGGCCGGCGGCGCGAACCTCGTGCTCGGGGCGATCGGGGGCGCGTAGCGCGCGACCTGCGGTGCCGCGGCGCCGAGCTGGCCGGCGGCCGGCTGCGGCGCGCGGTACTGGGGGGCGGCGTAGCCGGGGCCCTGTGCGAGGCGCTGCGGGCGCTCCTGCGGCCGGTCGCCCTCGGCTGCCGAGGGCGGCGACTGCTCGGCGACCGGACCGGAGTCGCGGCGTCGGAAGCGATCCGCGTCTGACTGCATCTCGTACCTCCCGTGGTCGGCGCCGTCACGTGCTTGGGTCGAACCACGGGCAACCGTACGCCGCCCGGGTCAGAGTCTCCTGGACGTCTGCAGATCAGCGATAGGCGCCCGTGAGGCGCACAGCGCCGCCGTCGACGCCCTTGGCGCCCTGCACCCAGCCGGCGCCGGATGCGGTCTCGGCGGCCGCGCGCTCGACGCGCCCGACGGTCGCGACCGCGATGCCGGCCTCCTCGCTCGCGGCGATCACGGCTCCGGCATCCGCCGCATCGACCACGACGAGCATCCCGAGGCCCAGGTTCCAGGTGCCCTCCGCCTGGGTGAGCGGGAAGCCGCCCAGCCCGGCCAGGGCGCCGAAGACCTCCGGCACCTGCCAGCTGCCGCGATCGACCTCGACCGCCATGCCCTGCGGCAGCACCCGCGCGAGGTTCGCGGCGATGCCGCCACCGGTGACGTGCGAGATCGCACCGAGGCGGAGGCCCCGCTCGAGCATGCCGAGCAGCGGGAGCGTGTAGAGCCGCGTGGGCTCGAGCAGGGCCTCTGCCGCCACGCCGCCGAGCTCGTCGACGCGGTCGGTCAGCGCAATCCCCCGCTCGGCGAGGATGTGGCGCACGAGCGAGAAGCCGTTGGAGTGGAGCCCGGAGGAGGCCATGGCGACCACGTGGTCGCCCGCGCGCACGCGCTCGGCGCCCAGCACCGCATCCGCCTCGACGATGCCGACCGCGGCGCCCGCGATGTCGTAGTCGTCGGGAGCCATGACACCGGGGTGCTCGGCGGTCTCGCCGCCGACGAGCGCGGTGCCGGTCGCCTCGCACGCCTCGGCGATGCCGCGCACGATGTCGGCGATGCGCTCGGGGACGACGCGGCCGCAGGCGATGTAGTCGGTCATGAACAGCGGCTTCGCGCCCACCACGACGATGTCGTCGACGACCATGCCGACGAGGTCCTGGCCGATCGTGTCGTGCTTGTCGATGGCCTGCGCGAGCGCGATCTTCGTGCCGACCCCGTCGGTGGAGGTCGCGAGCAGCGGCTTCGCGTAGGCGCCGGCCGCCGAGAGGTCGAAGAGGCCCGCGAAGCCGCCGACCCCGCCGAGCACGCCGGGACCGTGGGTGCGCGAGACCGCTGCCCTCATGAGCTCCACCGCGCGGTCGCCCGCCTCGGTGTCGACGCCGGCGGACGCGTACGGATCGGTCATGCCGTCAGGCTACCGGGCGTCGCGGGTGGTCGTCCGGCCGCCACAGGGCCTCGAGCGGCCACTGGCGACGTTGAGCAGGGGGCGGGAGGGCGCGTGCCAGGATGGACGCGGCACACCCACCACTGTCGACGGAGACGCCCATGCATGCACTCGTGACCCGAGGCAGACCTGGCCTCGAGATGATCGAGCTGCCCGAGCCCGAGACCCCCGCGGGGCACGTCAAGGTGCGGGTGCTGCGCGCCGGCATCTGCGGCACCGACCTGCACATCGATGCGTGGGATGCGTGGGCAGGGTCGGCGGTCACCCCCGGCGTCACCGTCGGGCACGAGTTCTGCGGCGAGATCGTCGAGGTCGGCGACGGCGTGACCGACTTCTCCGTCGGCCAGATCATGTCGGGCGAGGGCCACGTCGTGTGCGGGCACTGCCGCAACTGCCGCGCCGGCCGGCGGCACCTGTGCATCAGGACCTCGAACCTCGGCGTGCAGCGCGACGGCTGCTTCGCCGAGTTCGTCGTGCTGCCCGCGACGAACGTCTGGGTGCACCCCGGCGTGACCGCCGAGACGGTGACCTCGGAGCAGCTCGACGTCTTCGGCGTCTACGACCCCTTCGGCAACGCCGTGCACACGGCGCTGAAGTTCCCCGTCGTCGGCGAGGACGTGCTCGTCACCGGCGCCGGGCCGATCGGCCTCATGGCGGCGATGGTCGTCCGCCACGCGGGGGCGCGCCACATCGTCGTCACCGACATCGCCGAGCCGCGGCTCGAGCTCGCCCGCTCCCTCGGGTTCCGCGCGCTGAACCCGCAGGAGGCCGCCGACGGCGTCTCCCCCAACGGTCTTTCTCCCATTCAAGCGGTGCAGCGCGAGCTCGGCATGCAGGAGGGCTTCGACGTCGCGCTCGAGATGTCGGGCTCCCCCACAGCGCTCGTCGGCATCATCGAGAACCTCAACTTCGGCGGCCGCATCGCCATGCTCGGCCTGCCCGCGCGGCCCATCGAGGTCGACTTCGGCAAGGTCGTCTCGCACATGCTCACCATCCAGGGCATCTACGGCCGCGAGATGTTCGAGACCTGGTACGCGATGGCCTCCATGGCGCAGACCGGGCTCGACGTCGCCCCCGTCATCACCGACCGCTTCGCCTTCGCCGACTGGCAGGGCGCGTTCGACCGCGCCAGGTCCGGCGCGGCCGGCAAGGTCATCCTCGACTTCACCAGCACCGACTCCCAGGGAGCCTGACCCGTGTTCTCAGCCCGCGCATCCATCACCGCAGAGCTCGCCGACATCGAGGCCGCAGGCCTCACCAAGCGCGAGCGCCCGCTCGACTCGCCGCAGTCGGCGACCGTCGTCGCGAACGGCGCGGAGGTGCTCAACTTCTGCGCCAACAACTACCTCGGGCTCGCCGACCACCCGCGCGTCGTCGAAGCGGCGAAGGCCGCGCTCGACGACTGGGGCTTCGGGATGGCGTCGGTGCGGTTCATCTGCGGCACCCAGACCCAGCACCTCGAGCTCGAGTCGCGGCTCGCCACCTTCCTCGGCCAGGAGGCGGCGATCCTCTACTCGTCGTGCTTCGACGCGAACGGCGGGCTCTTCGAGACGATCCTGTCGGCCGACGACGCCGTCATCTCCGACGCGCTCAACCACGCCTCCATCATCGACGGCATCCGGTTGTCGAAGGCCGCGCGCTACCGCTACGCGAACCGCGACATGGCCGAGCTCGAGGCGCGGCTGCAGGAGGCGGCGGGGGCTCGCCGACGGCTCATCGTCACCGACGGCGTGTTCTCGATGGACGGCTACCTCGCCCCGCTCGAGGCGATCTGCGACCTCGCGGAGCGCTACGACGCGATGGTCATGGTCGACGACTCGCACGCGGTCGGCTTCACCGGGCCGACCGGCGCCGGCACCCCGGAGCTCGCCGGCGTGCAGGACCGCATCGACATCATCTCCGGCACGCTCGGCAAGGCGCTCGGCGGCGCCTCGGGCGGCTACATCGCCGCGCGCGGCGAGATCGTCGACCTGCTGCGGCAGCGCTCGCGCCCCTACCTCTTCTCGAACGCGCTCGCCCCCTCGGTCGTCGCCGGCTCGATCGCGGCGCTCGACCTCGTCGAGGGCGCGGGCGAGCTGCGCGAGCGGCTGCAGCGCAACACGCTGCGATTCCGCGAGGGCATGGAGGCGGCCGGCTTCGAGCTGCTGCCCGGCGAGCACCCGATCATCGCCGTGATGTTCCACGACGCCCGGCTCGCGGGCCGGATGGCGGATGCGATGCTCGAGGAGGGTGTGTACGTCACCGCCTTCTCGTTCCCCGTCGTGCCCAAGGGCGAGGCGCGCATCCGCGTGCAGCTGTCGGCCGCGCACTCGGACGCCGACGTCGACGACGCGATCGCGGCGTTCGCGGCGGCGCGGGAGCGGGTCGCGGACTGACCGCGGAGCGACCGGCGAATCGCGCGGGCGGCATTCTTCCAGACCGCGCATCGTAGGACCCTCAGCGCGCCCTGCAGATCGCCCCAGGTTCGTAGACGGCGGCCCCGCCCGCGCTTACGTTCGACAGCGAATCGCACTGCTGCAGCGAACGATGAGGAGGGCTGCCTCGTGTTCACTGTCGGAGCCCGTCGGCGCAGGCGCCGCGCCGCGGGCGTCGCCGCTGCCGTCCTCGGATCGCTCGCCGTCGGCTGCATCGCCGTGCCGCTCATCCAGCAGACCTGGACGCAGGCCTCGGCCACCCGATTGCGCGACGGCACGCTCGCCGCTCCCGACCTCGGCGCCGTCGCAGAGCTCCCGTCGGGCGCCGGCGCGCAGCCGGCCGACGACGCGCCGATCGCCGTGGCAGCCGGCGTCGCCGCGCGCGGCGACGGCGCCGCCGTGTGGCTCACGACCTTCGACGGCATCGCGCCGACCGAGACGAGCGTGATGCTCGCGGGCGACGTGCTCGATCTCGCGCTCTCGCCGGACGGCGCGGTGCTGGCGGTCGTGGATGCGACGGGCGCGCTGTCGGTGTTCGACATCGGCTCCGCGACCGCGACCGTCGATGCGGCCACCGAGCTCGAGCTCGACGAGACGGCAGGAGCCGAGGTCGCCACGAGCGGCGACGGCTCCTTCGTGGCGGTGGCCGCCTCCGGGGGCGAGCTGCTGCACCTGTACGACCGAGCGAGCGGCGAGGTGCGCGAGCTGCCGCTGCGGCTGCCGCTCGGCGGCATGGCCGCCGGGCCGGGGTCGACCGTCTTCGCGCTGGCCGACGACGCGATCGTGGAGCTCGACGCGGCAGATGCGACGATCGTCCGCGCCGCGGCGGCACCGAGGGGCACGGGGTCGGAGATCGCACTGGTCGGCGGCGGCGACTCGGTCGCGATCTGGGACGAGCGTGGCCTCCTGCTGCTCGAGCCGTCCTCGCTCGACACGGTCGCGCGCTACGAGCCCGCCGATCCTGTCGTCGACGTGGCCGACGGCCCGACGGAGGGGACGATCATGGTCGGCATCGGGGGGACCTCCCCGCGCATCGCGCTCGTCGACCTCGAGACCGGGATGACGCTGTCGGAGATCCCGAGCGACGCCGCGACCTCCGCCGCCATCGGCGCCGCCGGCACGCCGGCATCGCTGTTCGTGGCGACACCGGGCGGCACCGCGCTGGGCAGCTGGGACGCGTCCCGCGTGCCCTGGCAGACGTGGTGGGCGAGCGCGGCCGCGCTCGCCCTGCTCGCGGGCGCGTGCCTCGTCGTCGCCCTGCGGGCCGACGGGTTCGGTGCGCGCGCCCGCGTCGCGGCGGTCCCGACGCTCGACGCCGCATCCCTCGGGCTCGGCCTCGACGAGCCGCCGCCGCCGGCGCCGGCGCCGACCCAGCGGGAGCACGAGCTCGGCGTCGACGCATGGCGCCCTGCCGCGGTGAGCGGCGGCATCCACGAGCGGATGTCGGCGCTGAGCTTCTCCGTCATCGCCCGCGCGCCCGCCGAGCGGGTCGTCAGCCTGGTGTCGTCGGAGGCCGGCGTCTCCGACCAGGACGGTGCCGTGTTCACCGTGGACGACATCTTCGAGGGCCGCACCGTCACCGGCAGCGTGCTGCGGGCCGGGGTGCAGATGGCGACGTTCGTCGTCGCGCTCGCTGCCGCGGCGGACGGCGGCACCCTGACGCGCTTCCACGTCGACTGGTACCGCACCTCGCCGCCGATGATCCCGTTCGTCTCGCCCGATCGAGCCGAGAGCGTCGTCTACGGCCCGCTGCGCGACTTCGCGATGCGGCTCGCCGACGAGCTGGAGCGCATCCGATGATGAGCGCGCGACGAGGAGCGATGGCGGGCGCGGCGCTCGCGCTGACGGCCGTCGCCGTCGCCGGCTGCACGGCGAGCTCCGCGGTGCGGCTCGACCCGGTGTCGGAGCCCGCGAGGGAGATCGCGCTGCCCTCGGCGGTCGCGACGCAGCCCGGCGCGACCCCGACGCCCACGGCGGCGTTCTCGGCCGAGGAGCTGCGCCGCATCGACGAGCTGAGCGCGGCCGGCTACTGGGACGTGCAGGACGGCACGACGTGGGAGTACCGCATCACCACGTCGACCGGATTCGAGGTCGCGGCGACCCGCACCTCCCGCGTCGAGGCGCTCCGCGACGACGGCGTCGACGTGAGCGTGACGCAGGAGTACCGCTTCGTCGACGGCAGCTTCGACCCCGTCACGATCGTCTCCCACGGGCGGGCGGATGCCGGCGGCGGCTACCGGGAGAGCATGCAGCTCGCCTTCAACCAGGCCTGGCGGCAGGCTCCCGACCCGGTGTTCGACGCCGACTTCACGATCCCGAGCGCCACGCAGCTGCTGAGCGCGAGCCCCGTGCCCGAGCGGATCGCGATCGGCCCGCTCGGGACCGGGCCGTTCGAGGAGTTCGAGCGCTCCATCCGCACGATCCGCAACGCGGGGGCCGGCGAGTCGGAGGTGCTCGGCACCTCGCGCGAGCTGCTGTGCTTCACGGAGGTGCGCGCCGGCGAGGTCGAGGGGCCCGACGGCGACATCACGCCCTTCGAGCGACGCGCCGACCTGTGCTTCGTGCGCGGGCTCGGGCTCGTCAGCAGCCGCGTGGTCGCCGGCGAGGTGTGGGAGGAGTGGACGCTGGTCGGGTCGACCTCGACCCGGGCGTGAGGATCGGCCGCGCGCACCGATCGGCGCGCGCGGCCGACCGGTTCAGAACACCGGCTTGCCGCCGGTGACGCCGAGCACCGTGCCCGAGACGTAGCTCGCCTCGTCGCTCGCGAGGTAGACGAACGCGGTCGCGACCTCGATCGGCTGGCCCGGGCGGCCGAGCGGCGCGTCCATGCCGAAGTCCTTGACGCTCGGCTTCGTCGAGGGCTGGAGCGGCGTCCAGATCGGGCCCGGCGCCACGGCGTTGACGCGGATGCCTCGCTCACCGACCTGCGCGGCGAGGTTGACCGTGAAGTTGTTGATGGCCGCCTTCGTCGACGCGTAGTCGAGGAGCGTCTCCGAGGGGTCGAACGCCTGGATCGACGAGCAGTTGATGATGCTCGCGCCCTCGCCGAGGTGCGGCAGCACGGCACGCGTGAGGTTGAACATCGCGAAGATGTTCGTCTCGAACGTCTGCCGCAGCTGCTCGTCGGTGATGTCGGCGAGCGACTCCTGCGCCATCTGGTACCCGGCGTTGTTCACGAGGATGTCGAGGCCGCCGAGGCCCTCGACGGCCTGCTGCGCGAGGTCGCGGTTGGCCTCGTCGGTGCGCTGGTCGGTCGGGACGAGCACGGCCTTGCGGCCGGCCGCCTCGATCTGGCGCTTCGTCTCGTCGGCGTCCTCCTGCTCCTGCGGGAGGTAAGCGATCGCGACGTCGGCGCCCTCCTTCGCGAAGGCGATCGCGGTCGCACGGCCGATGCCGGAGTCGCCGCCGGTGACGAGGGCGCGCTTGCCCTCGAGCCGACCGCGGCCGACGTAGCTCGTCTCGCCGTGGTCGGGCACGGGCTGGAGCTTGTCGGTCCAGCCGGGCCACTCCTGGGTCTGCTCAGGCAGGTGCTTGATGGATTCGGTGTCGAAGCTCATGGTCCCCATCGTGCCTCCGGATGCTGGATGTCGCGTGGACATCCTGGAGGCGCGGGAGGGCACGCGCGGCTCGGTAGGCTGGGATCCTCCCCTCCGCGACAGAAGGAGCTCGCCTGTGTGCGGCATCGTCGGCATCGTCTCGGACTCCAGCGTCAACCAGCAGGTCTACGACGCGCTCGCGCTCCTCCAGCACCGCGGGCAGGACTCCACCGGCATCGCCACCGCGGAGGCGCGGTCCATCCACGTGAAGAAGGCCAAGGGCCAGGTGCGCGAGGCCTTCCGCACCCGCGACATGCGCGCGCTGCTCGGCAACATCGGCCTCGGGCACGTGCGGTACGCGACGCGCGGCGAGGCGGCGAACGAGCTCGAGGCGCAGCCCTTCTACGTGAACGCGCCGTACGGCATCGTGCTCGTGCACAACGGCAACCTCACGAACACGCGCGAGCTCGAGCAGGAGCTCGCGACGGTCGACCACCGGCACGTGAACACCGGCAGCGACACCGAGATGCTCGTGAACGTGCTCGGCTCCGAGCTGCAGACGCTCGTCAAGGGCGGGGACCTCGACGCCGACCGGCTGTTCACCGCCGTCCGGCGCGTCCACGAGCGCGTCGAGGGCTCGTACGGCGTCATCGCGCTCATCGCCGGCCACGGCCTGCTCGCGTTCCGCGACCCCTTCGGCATCCGCCCGCTCGTGCTCGGCTCGCGCCTGGCCGAGAGCGGCCGCACCGAGTGGATGGTCGCGAGCGAGTCGGTCGCGCTCACGGGATCCGGGTTCCAGATCGAGCGCGACGTCGCGCCGGGCGAGGCGGTCTTCATCACGCCCGACGGCGAGCTCGCCTCCGCGCAGACCCACGACTCCCCCGTGCTGCTGCCGTGCGCGTTCGAGTACGTCTACCTCGCCCGCCCCGACTCGGTGATGAACGGCATCAACGTCTACGAGTCGCGGCTGCGGATGGGCGAGCGGCTCGCCGACACGATCGAGCGGTACACGCCGTCGGGCGCGATCGACGTCGTCATGCCCATCCCGGACTCGTCTCGCCCCGCCGCGATGGAGGTGGCCCGTCGGCTCGGCATCGAGTACCGCGAGGGCTTCTACAAGAACCGTTACGTGGGCCGCACGTTCATCATGCCCGGGCAGCAGGAGCGCAAGAAGTCGGTGAAGCAGAAGCTCAATGCGCTCGAGAGCGAGTTCCGCGGCAAGAACGTGCTCGTCGTCGACGACTCCATCGTCCGCGGCACGACGAGCCGCGAGATCGTCGAGATGATGCGCTCCGTCGGCACGAACACCGTCACGTTCACGTCGGCCGCGCCGCCCGTGCGCTACCCGCACGTGTACGGCATCAACATGCCGTCGCGCTCCGAGCTCATCGCGTCCGGCCGCTCGATCCCGCAGGTCAACGAGGCGCTGCGCTCCGACTTCCTCGTCTACCAGGAGGTCGACGACCTGCAGCGCGCGATCCTCGACGGCTCCGACATCCAGGGCCTCGACCTCTCGTGCTTCACGGGCGAGTACGTCACCGGCACCGTCACCGACGAGTACCTCGACTGGGTGGAGCGCACGCAGCTCAGCTGAGCGCTGGAGCTGCACTCCTCAGTCGGCTGCGACCCGCTGGCGCGGCACCGGCGCCCAGGCACCGAGGCCCGCGACGAGGCAGGCGATGGATGCGCCCAGCACGACGTCGGGCAGCGGCACGATCGTGAGCAGGGCAGTGGCCACGATGCCGCCGACCGCTCCGGCTGCGAGGAGCACCGCGACGCCGCGCGCCGGGATGACGACGCCCGCACGGCGCGCGAGCTCGGCGAGCGCCACCGCGGCGGCGAGTGCGACGCCCAGCACCGCGCCCACGACGAGGTCGAGCGCACCGGGGCGGGCGATCGGCGCGACGAGCGCCGCCGCACCGCCGAGCGTCGCGAGCACGGCGCCGCCGCGCCCGAGGCCCAGGCGGCTGATCGCGCTCGCGAGTGGCGGGCCGAGCAGACCGCCGAGCAGCAGGGTCAGCGCGACCGGGATCGCCGGCTGCGACTCCTCGACGCCGATCGATGAGAGGGCCGGCCGCAGCACGGCGAGCGCCGTCGCACCCGCGACCGCGAGCCCGAGGAGCGGCAGCAGCCGTGCGGGAAGCGCTGCGACGGTCGTCGTGCGGGGCGCGGCGGCCACCTCCGGCGAACGGATGACGAGCACCAGCGCCCCGAGCTGCAGGGCGGCGATCGCCAGCAGCACCGCGAGCACGGGGATCGCGAGCGCCGAGGCGCCGCCGCCGGCCGCCGCGCCGACGCCGAGCGCGAGCAGCGTGGGCGCGGGTCGCACGCGCGGCGCGAGCGCGGGGTCGGCGGCGGCCGCGTCGAGCATGGCGCGCCCGTGGAGCACCGCGCCGCCCGTGAGCCACGGGATGAGCACGGGGACCAGCAGGGGGCCGGCCGACGAGAGGGCCGCGGAGGCGGCGATCGCGAGGACGGACACACCGAGCCCGCCGATGCTGCGTGCTCGCGCGCCGCGCCGCGCGGGCAGCAGCAGGACGATCGCGGCGAGCGCGGCTGCCACGGCGCCGACGGACGCGAGCGACGACGGCGGGAGGGGCTGCTGCACGACGAGCGCGGCCGCCGCTCCCCAGCCCGCGCTCGCGAGGGCGTGCGCGAGCCCGAGCCGCGCGCGCCGAGCCGGCACGTCAGGACTCGCGGGGTCGGTCGTCGTCGGGGGCAGCTGCGTCCGCCTCGCGCGTCTCGACGCGCTCGGCCAGCACCGTGCGAGCGCCCTTCGAGAGCGCCCGGTCGACGATGATCGCCACGATCCCGCCGAGCGTGCCGCCCACGACGAATCCGATCACGAGCATGAGGCCGATGACGGGGGTGGTGTCGACCGGCTGGCCTGCCGCGTCGACGCCGGGAGCCGAGACGGCCGAGAGGATGTACGCCGCGACGATGCCGAGGAGCGCGCCGATCGCCATGAAGACGCCGTACTTGGGCGCGCGGCGCACGGTGACGCGCAGCTCCTCGCGCGTCTCGTCGGGCTGCGCGGGGCCGTCGGGCTGCGCGGGGTCGGGCGTGGCATCCATGGCATCCAGCATCCCACGGCGCCCGTCGCCCGGCCCGCGCCCTGGCCGGGCGCCGACGCAGCCGATAGGTTGCCCACAGCCTCCGGCTGACGATGCGCAGCCCGGGAGCGACGACAGGAGCATGGCCCATGAGCGACGCCCTCGGGACGCCCACGTCCGATCCGCGAGCGGCGCACGACGCGACCGACTGGGCGCTCGTCGACGCGAGCGAGGCCGCCTCCACCCTCGGGGTCGACGCGGATGCGGGGCTCACGGCCGCCGAGGCCGCCGCTCGATTCGAGCGGTTCGGCCCCAACGAGCTCGACGCGGCACCGCCGGAGCCGGCCTGGCGGCGCATCCTCAAGCAGTTCGCCGACCCGCTCATCTACCTGCTGCTCGGCGCCGTGGTCATCTCGGCCATCGCCTGGCTCTTCGAGGGCGCGCACGGGGTGCCGATCGACGCGATCGTCATCATCGTGATCGTCGTCGCGAACGCGATCCTCGGCTACGTGCAGGAGGCGAAGGCAGCGGACGCGGTCGCCGCGCTCCAGGGCATGGCGGCCGTGAGCGCGACCGTGGTGCGCGACGGCCGCTCCGAGCAGGTGCCGGCGTCGGAGCTCGTGCCCGGCGACCTGCTCGCGCTCTCGGAGGGCGACTCGGTGGGCGCGGACGCGCGGCTGCTCTCGTCGTCGTCGCTGCAGATCGCCGAGGCGTCGCTCACGGGCGAGTCGGTGCCGGTGACGAAGTCGCCCGCGACGCTGCCGCAGGCCGTGCCGCTCGGCGACCGCGCGAACATGGTCTTCAAGGGCACCGCGATCACCCAGGGCGTCGGCAGGGCGGTCGTCACCGCCACCGGGATGCAGACCGAGATGGGGCACATCGCCACGATGCTCGCGCAGACCGAGCAGGAGCCGACCCCGCTGCAGAAGGAGATCGCGGGCGTCAGCCGCACGCTCGGGATCGCGGTGATCGTCATCGCGATCGTCGTGATGGGCGCGATCGGGCTCACGAGCGGCATCGGGTCGCTGCAGGAGGCGGTCGACGTGCTGCTGGTCGGCGTCTCGCTCGCCGTCGCCGCGGTGCCGGAAGGGCTGCCGGCGATCCTCTCGGTGGTCCTCTCGATCGGCGTGCAGGCGATGAGCCGGCAGGGCGCCATCGTGAAGCACCTCTCGTCGGTCGAGACGCTCGGCTCCGCGTCGGTGATCTGCTCCGACAAGACCGGGACGCTCACGCGCAACGAGATGACGATGCTGCGCGTGCACACCGGCTCGGGCGTCGCCGACATCACCGGGGTCGGCTACGCCCCCGACGGCGACGTGCTCGTCGACGGCACCCCGCTGCTCGAGAGCGACCCGGAGCTCGACCTGCGCGAGGAGGACATCGTCGTGCTCTCGGGCGGCACGCTCGCGTCGGATGCCGAGGTGCGGCAGGACGAGCACGGCAGCTGGATCGTCATCGGCGACCCGACCGAGGCCGCGTTCGTCGTCGCCGAGCGCAAGGCCGGGCTCTCGGAGCGCCGCGAGCAGCGCTTCTCCCGGGTCGGCGAGGTGCCCTTCACCTCCGAGCGCAAGATGATGTCGGTCATCGTCGAGGACGCGGAGCACCCCGTGCCCGGCGCCGACCGCGGGCGGCCGGTGCTCATCGCCAAGGGTGCGCCGGATGTGCTGCTGCAGCACTGCACGCGGGTGCGCGCCGGCATGGAGGTCACCGAGCTCACCGAGGCGGACCGCGAGCGGGTGCACGAGTCGGTCGCCTCGATGTCGGCGCAGGCGCTCCGCACCCTCGCCGTCGCGTACCGGCCGCTCGAGGCCGACGAGTACGCATCCGCCACCGATGCCGCAGGCCGCTTCGACTCGGAGGCCGGCCTCGCGCTCGAGGAGGGGCTCATCTTCGTCGGCACCGTCGGCATCATCGACCCGCCGCGCTCCGAGGCGGCGACCGCGATCGCCGCGGCCCATCGCGCCGGCATCCGCGTGGTCATGATCACGGGCGACCACCCCGCGACGGCGCTGCGCATCGCGCAGGAGCTCGGCATCGCCGCCGCTGGCGACCGGGCGGTCGCGGGTCCAGAGCTCGACGGCCTCGACGCGGATGCGCTGCGCGCCGTCGCGCGGGACGTCTCGGTCTTCGCCCGGGTGGCGCCCGAGCACAAGCTGCGGCTCATCGACGCGCTGCAGGCCGACGGGCAGATCGTCTCGATGACCGGCGACGGCGTGAACGACGCCCCGGCGCTCAAGAAGGCCGACATCGGCGTCGCGATGGGCATCACCGGCACGGAGGTCTCGAAGGAGGCCGCGGCGATGATCCTCACCGACGACAACTTCGCCACGATCGTCGCCGCCGTGCGGCAGGGCCGCGTGATCTTCGGCAACATCCGCAAGTTCCTGCGGTACCTGCTCTCGTCGAACATGGGCGAGGTGCTGACGATGTTCTTCGGCGTCATGCTCGCGGGCTTCCTCGGCCTCACCGGCCACGGCGAGTCGATGGTCGTGCCCCTGCTCGCGACCCAGATCCTGTGGATCAACCTCGTCACCGACTCCGGTCCGGCGCTCGCGATGGGGATCGACGCCGAGACCGAGGACGTCATGGCGCGCCCGCCGCGGCGCCCGGACGAGCGGGTCATCGACGGCCGGATGTGGTCGGGCATCGTCTCGATCGGCGCGGTGATGGCGTTCGTGACGCTGCTCGCGATCGACATCTTCCTGCCCGGCGGCCTCGTCGAGGGCGCGGAGGATGTCGAGACGGCCAGGACCGCGGCGTTCACGACCCTCGTCCTCGCCCAGCTCTTCAACGCGCTGAACTCCCGGTCCGAGCGCGTCTCCGCGTTCCACCGGATGTTCAGCAACCGGTGGCTGTGGGCGGCGCTCGCGTTCGGCGTCGTCACGCAGGTGCTCGTCGTGCACGTGCCGTTCCTGCAGGCGGCCTTCGGCACCGCGCCGCTCGCTCCCGAGCAGTGGCTCGTGTGCGTCGCGCTCGCATCGGTCGTGCTGTGGTTCGACGAGCTGCGGAAGGTCGGCATCAGGGCGTTCGAGCGCCGCAGCGCTCGATAGTCTCGATCCTCGGGCCCCGTGCCCCTCGCGTCCGCCCACACACAACGAGGTGCAGCATGTCGAACGCCCCCGCCAGGCCCAAGCAGACCGGCGCCCCGCTCGCCCGCGCGATGCGGCCGATCAACACCGTCGTCGAGCGCTGGATCCCGTCGGCGCTCGTCTTCGCGATCGTGCTCACGCTGATCGTCGCCGTGCTCGCGCTGACGGTGACGCAGACGAATCCGGTCGACCTCGTGCAGGGCTGGGGCGACGGCCTCTCCGGCCTGCTCGCCTTCATGACGCAGATGGCGCTCATCCTGCTGCTCGGGCACATGCTCGCCAACACGCGGCCCGTGCGCAGGCTCCTGACCCGGCTCGCGGCCGTGCCGCAGACGGCCCTGCAGGCCTACCTCTTCGTCTTCGTGATCGCGGCCGTCGCGTCGCTCATCACGTGGGGCCTCGGCCTCGTGGTGGGCGGCCTGCTCGCCCGTGAGGTCGCGGCATCGGGCAAGGAGCGCGGGCTGCACCTGCACTTCCCCATGCTCGTCGCCGCCGGCTTCTCCGGCTTCGTCGTCTGGCACATGGGGTACTCGGGCTCCGGCCCGCTCACGGCGGCCACCCCCGACTCGTTCATCGCCGAGCACCTGGGCGGCCAGGTCATCCCCGTCTCCGAGACGACGTTCGCGCTGCCGAACCTCATCGGCGCCGTCGCGACGATCATCGCCGTCGCCGTCGCGCTCTCGCTCGTCGCCCCTCGCGGCAGCGACAAGGTCGTCGAGCTGCAGTTCGATGCCCGCGAGCAGCTCGTAGAGCACGAGGACGAGGTCGTCACCCCCGCCGATCGCATCGATGCGAGCCGCATCGTCACGCTCATCGTCGGCGCAGCGCTCGTCGCCTATCTGGTCGTGCACTTCGTGCGGGGCGGCACGATCACGCTCGACATCGTCAACTGGTCGTTCCTCGCGCTCATCTTCCTGCTCGTGCGCAGCCCGTTCGAGATCATCCGCCTCACGAAGGAGGCGGCGTCGAACGTCGGCGAGATCCTGCTGCAGTTCCCGCTCTACGCGGGCATCCTCGGCATGATGACCGCATCCGGTCTCATCGGCGTCTTCTCGGATGCGTTCGTCGCCATCGCGACGCCGCAGACGTTCGGCGTGCTGGCGTTCCTGTCGGCCGGCCTCGTCAACTTCTTCGTGCCCTCGGGCGGCGGGCAGTTCGCGGTGCAGGCGCCGATCCTGCTCGACGCGGCGGAGCGCATCGGCGTCGACCCCGCCATCCCGATCATGGCGGTCGCGTACGGCGACCAGTGGACGAACATGATCCAGCCGTTCTGGGCGCTGCCGCTGCTCGCGATCGCGGGCCTCAAGATGCGCGACATCCTCGGCTACACGATGGTCACGCTCATCGCCTCGGGCATCGTCTTCGCCGCCATCCTGCTCATCTGGTCGCTCTAGCGACCGGCCGCCGACCGCCGGCCGCCCGGCATCCGTCGAGCTTCCCCGAATCGCGGGTCTCCGGCCACGAACCCCGGAGCTCGGGGAAGCTCGACGCTCAGTGGCGGCGCGCGAGCAGCGAGTTCAGGCGCAGCGACGTCTTCGAGAGCGACGAGGTCGTGAGCGACGACCGCGTCAGCGATGAGCCCTGGCGGCGGACGTGCTCGGCGTCGGCGCGGTCGAGGCGCCCGATGAGCCGCGTGACGTCGTCGGACGGCTTCGGCAGCTGCCGCTGCTGCACCCGCGCGGCCTCCTCGAACGCCGCCTGCCGCACGCGCTGCGCGGCCTGCGTGCCCGCATCGCCGAGCTGCGCCGCCTGCTGCACGCGGCTGTCGACGCGCTGCCGGAGCTCGTCGATGCGCTCGAGCCGCTGACCGCCGGGCGTGCGCTGCCCGCGGGGCTCCTGCGGGGCGTGGATCTGCCGCTGGGGCTGCTCCTGCTGAGGCCGCTGCTGCGGGGGCTGCGACTGCTGCGGTCGCTGCTGCTGGGGTCGCTGCTGCGGCTGCGGGTGCCGAGGCGGCTGGTGCGCGGCCACCGGCTGGCCCGAGCGACGTGCGCGCTCGGACTCCACCTCGCGGCCGAGCGACTCGATGCGCTCGAACCAGCCCTGCTGCGACGACTGCAGGTGCTCGGCCTGCGTGCGGGCCTCGCCGTAGCGCTCCCCCGCCTCGCGCCGCACCTGCTGCACGCCGCCGCGCACCTGCGCCTGCGCGCGCTGGGTGGCGCCGCGCGCGACCGAGCGCAGCGCGCCGAAGCCGCCGCGCAGCATGAGGAAGCCCACGAAGGTGGCGCCGCCGGCCAGGAGCAGCGGGATGAGCGCCGTCTCGATCGCGCCCTCGACGCCGATGACGAGCGCGGTCTGCGCGACCCAGCCGATCCACTGGAAGAGCGCCGGGACGCCGTTGAGCAGCAGGATGACGCCGAACACCGTCACGACGAGCGGACCGATGAACCCCTGAGGGCGGACGACCTGGGCCATGTGCTCAGTATGGGGCTCGATGCTGTGATCGGGCGACGGATGTCGTCGGCCGCCGACGCGCTGCGCCTCCGGCGCTACTCGGGGCGCGGCAGCTGCGGTCGCACGAGCGGCAGCCAGGGCGAGACGTCGGCCCGCACGCCCGAGGCTCGGACGACGCCGCGGCCCACCGCATCCGCCCAGGTCTCCGCCCCGGTCGCGAGCGCGAGCCACGTCGCGGCATCGGTCTCGACGACGTTCGGCGGCGTGCCGCGCGTGTGCCCCGGTCCCTCGACGGCCTGCACCGCGCCGAAGGGCGGCACCCGCACCTCGACGCTCCTGCCCGGCGCCCGCTCTGCGAGGCACTGCAGCGTGTAGCGGACGGCGAGCGCGCGATCCGGTCGGCTCGCATCCGCCTGGAGCGCCGCGGTCACCGCGGCCATGCCGTCGACGTCGGGGATGCGCTTCGCCACCCCGACAGGCTACGTCGTCGCCGCGACCGGCACGGCCCCGCGTCGCGGCCGCGTCGCCGTGAACCAGCCCCAGCCCAGCAGCACGAGCAGCGCGACGTCGACGACGTCGCCGCCGTAGTACATGACCTGCGAGCCGATCTGCGCGTCGGGCGGGGACACGTCCGCCGGCGGGTGCCGGAAGAGCCGCTTCGCGAGCGCCGAGTGCACGGCGATGAACGCGATGAGCACCCCGGCGCGCATCGGCAGCGATGCCCGGTGCGGGTCGGGGTCGCGCCCCACGAGCGAGGCGGTGAGCACGTAGCCCGCGAGCAGGATGTGCACGTGCACCGCGGCGTGCACGAGCGCGGAGCCGTGCATGAGGGCGAAGAGCTCGGTCGAGTAGAGCAGCCACAGCCCGCCCGCGTTGAGCAGCGCCGCGACGATCGGATGCGTCAGCCACCGCACGACGCGGGAGCGGAGGAGTCGCGAGAGGGCGCGCGCGTCGTCCACCGGCAGCGCGCGCAGCGCGAGCGTGACGGGCGCCCCGAGCACGAGCAGCAGCGGCGCGAGCATGCCGAGCAGCAGGTGCCCCACCATGTGCGCGGTGAAGCTCTCGTGGGCGGCCCGGGCGATCGGGCCGACGGCGAGCGCGACGCACACGAGCCCCGCGAACCAGCACGCGGTCCGGCCCACCGGCCACGGGCTGCGCCGGCGCGAGCGCCACAGCCCGACGGCGTAGAGCGCGGCCGCGACCGCCACCGCCGCGAGCGCCGCCCCTTCGACGAGCGCCCAGGCGTCGACGGCGCCGGCCGCGCCGTGCCCGTGGCCGGTGAGCGCGAGCGGCGCGCTCACGCCCGGCGCGTGCGCCACAGGATGACGAGCCCCACAGCCAGCACGACGACGGCCGAGCCGATCCACGCGACGTCGTACGGCAGCAGGTCGACCTCGTAGCGCACCTGGTGGATGCCGAGCAGCTTGTGGTTCACGACCGCGTCGAGCAGCTGGAAGCCGCCGAGCCCCGCGAGCACCGCGCCCGTCCAGCGGCCCCAGCGCACCGCATCCCGTCGCCGCGCATCGGCGAGCAGGAAGAGCCCAGCGACCGTCATCCCCCACGCGACCGCGTGGAAGACGCCGTCGGCCGCGAGCGCCACCTCGAGCGTCGAGAGGTCGTAGAAGTGGTGCCACTGCAGCAGCAGGTGGAAGACGAACAGGTCGACGACCGACGCCGCGATCCCCGCTCCGAAGAGCAGGCCGGAGAGCACCGCGCGCCCTCCGTGCGCGACCGCCGCCGCGGGCCCGACGCGCGCGCTCCCCCGTGCGTCGGCGCGCGTCCGCGGTGCGTGGGCCTCGGTCACGATGGCGCTCCCGTCGGGTCTGGGTTGGCTCCAATCCTCAAGGGGGCTCGCCGCCGTGTCAACGCATCCCGGCCGCCGGACCGCTCATCGGCGATGCATCGAGGCGGCGGCGGTACGGCGACCTCGCGTGCTTCATACAATGGGCACGTGCGGATCCTTGTTCTCGGCAGCGGCGCGCGCGAGCACGCCATCATCGCGGCACTCCTGGCGGAGGGCGGCCACGAGATCACGGCCGCGCCCGGCAACGCCGGCATCGCGGCAGAGGTCGAGGCGGTGCGCATCGACATCAAGCAGCCCGACCTCGTCGCCGACTTCGCGGTCGACGGCGGCTTCGAGCTCGTCGTGATCGGCCCGGAGGCGCCGCTCGTGGCCGGCGTGGCGGATGCGCTGCGCGCGGTGGGCGTGCCGGCGTTCGGCCCGACGAAGGCGGCCGCCGCCATCGAGGGCTCGAAGTCGTTCGCGAAGGACGTGATGGCGCGCGCGGGCGTGCCGACGGGCACCGACTCGCTCGCGCGATCGCTCGACGACGTGCGCGCCGCGCTCGACGCATCCGCACCGCCGTGGGTGCTCAAGGCCGACGGCCTCGCCGCGGGCAAGGGCGTCATCGTCACCGACGACCGCGCCGCCGCCGAGGCGCACGCCGATGCCTTCCTGCCCGACGGCCCGCTGCTCATCGAGGAGTACCTCGCGGGGCCGGAGGTGAGCCTGTTCGTGATCACCGACGGCGAGCACGCGGTGCCGCTCGCGCCCGCGCAGGACTTCAAGCGGCTCGGCGACGGCGACTCGGGCCCGAACACCGGCGGTATGGGCGCGTACTCGCCGCTCCCCTGGCTCGCGGAGCGCTACGGCAGCGAGGCCGCGTTCGTCGACGAGGTCGTGCAGACCGTCGCGCTGCCCACGCTCCGGGCGATGGCGGATGCCGGCACGCCGTTCGTGGGGCTCCTGTACTGCGGCCTCATCGTGACCGACGAGGGCGTGCGGGTGATCGAGTTCAACGCGCGCTTCGGCGACCCCGAGACGCAGGTCGTGCTGCCGCGGATCGCCTCGGGCTTCGCCGACGTGCTGCTCGCAGCCGCGAACGGCACGCTCGCGACGGCGCCGCCGCTCGTGTGGCGCGACTCCGCCGCGGTCGCGGTCGTGCTCGCGAGCGAGGGCTACCCGGGCGACCCCGTCACGGGACGGCCGGTGTCGGGCGTCGACGAGGCGATGCAGCTCGACGGCGTGCAGGTGCTGCACGCCGCGACCGGTCGCGGCGAGCACGGGCTGACGGCCACGGGCGGGCGCGTGCTCAACCTCGTCGGCACGGGCGCGACCATCGCCGAGGCGAGGGAGCGCGCCTATGCCGGCCTCGCGCGCATCCGCCTCGAGGGCGGTCAGGCCCGCACCGACATCGCCGCACGCGCGTGACGTCGCACGACGCTGCCGCGGGCGAGCGGGAGACGCTCGCCGCGGCCGGGTGGGCGCTCGCCTACAGCGGCAAGGTGCGCGACCTGTACGTGCGAGAGGGGCTCGACCTCTCGACCGCGCCCGAGGTGCTCATGATCGCCTCCGACCGGGTCTCGGCCTTCGACCATGTGCTCGAGCCCGCGATCCCCGGCAAGGGCGAGCTGCTGACGACGCTCACGCGCTGGTGGATCGACCGGCTCGGGCTGCCGTCGCAGCTCGCTCCGGAGGCCGATGCGCGCACCCCGGAGGTCGTGCGCGGGCGCGGGATGCTCGTGCGCACCCTCGACATGCTGCCCGTCGAGTGCGTGGTGCGCGGTCGCGTCACGGGCTCGGGGCTCAAGGAGTACGAGCAGGTGGGCGCCATCTCGGGGGTCGAGCTGCCCGAGGGACTCGTCGACGGCGACGCCCTGCCGCAGCCCATCTACACGCCGGCCTGGAAGGCGCCGCAGGGCGAGCACGACGAGAACGTCTCGTTCGAGCGCACCG
Source organism: Actinomycetota bacterium (assembly GCA_051751085.1). Taxonomy (GTDB): domain Bacteria; phylum Actinomycetota; class Actinomycetes; order Actinomycetales; family Microbacteriaceae; genus Agrococcus. The sequence continues at coordinate 20,490 of JBNJKM010000009.1, forward strand.
TCGAGCTCGTCGGCGCCGAGGACGCGGCGGCGATCCGCGAGCTGTCGCTGCGCGTCTTCGAGCAGGGCGCCGCGATCGCGGCGGAGGCGGGGCTCGTGCTCGCCGACACCAAGCTCGAGTTCGGGCGCGACCGCGTCACGGGCGAGCTCGTGCTCGCGGACGAGGTGCTCACGTCGGACTCGTCGCGGTACTGGGATGCGGCGCCGCTCGCCGAGGGTCGGGTCGAGTCGTTCGACAAGCAGATCGTGCGCAACTGGCTCGCGGAGCACTGGGACGGCGAGGGCGAGCCTCCCGTGCTGCCCGCGGAGATCGTGGAGCAGACGGCAGCGCGCTACCGGGAGCTGCTGGAGCGCCTGACTTCCGCTGGCTGAGCCGCGCCGACGCTTCCCGCCACCGCAGGTATAGGGCGATGTGCTCGAACGAAGCGTGCTTTCGAGCCGATAGCCCTGCACCTCGCCGTGCTGGCGCGGAGGCGCTCGACCGACGGTGTGACGCTGCGCGTCAGACCTCGGGGGCGTTCCACGTGTCGCACGCGCCGACGCCGTCGTTGTAGCCGGTCGAGAGCCAGCGCATCCGCTGCTCGCTCGAGCCGTGCGTCCAGCCCTCGGGGTTCACGCCGCCGCCGCCCATCTGCTGGAGCGCGTCGTCGCCGATCGTGTGCGCCGCGTTGAGCGCGTCGTTCATCTCCTGCTGCGTGGGCGCGATGAGGACGGGCGCGCTGCCGTCGTCGTCCGTCGTCTCCGACGCCCCTGCGATCCACGCGCCGGCGTAGCAGTCGGCCTGCAGCTCGCTGCGCACCGCCGACGACTGCGGGCCGGAGTCGCCGCGCTGCACCTGGTCGAGCTGGCCCGTGATGGCCTGCACGTGGTGGCCCCACTCGTGCGCGAGCACGTACAGCTGCGCGAGCGAGCCGCCCGAGGCGCCGAACTGGTCGCGCATCTGCTGGAAGAACGTGGTGTCGATGTAGATGCGCTGGTCGGGCGGGCAGTAGAAGGGGCCGACCGCGCTCGTCGCGGCGCCGCATCCGGTCTCGACCTGGCGGTCGAACAGCTGCACCGAGGGGTCGACGTACTCGATGTTGCTCGCGCGGGCCGTCTCGGTCCAGAAGCGCGACATCGAGTCGGCCCCGCCCTCCATGCGGCAGGTGACGTTGCCCGGGTCGTTCGCGTCGTCGCCGGTGCAGCCGGTGACCTCTTCGCCCTGCTGCGTCTGCGACTGCGGGTCGATCGGCGCGCTCGGCGCGAGGCCCGTCAGGTCGACGCCGAAGAACATCGAGACGAGCACGAGGATGAGCGTCACGATGCCGCCGCCGCCGACCGCGATCGCGCCGCCGCCACCGCGGCCACCGCCGCCGCGGCTGACCGTGCTGGTGTCGAAGTTCGCGTTGCCCCTGAAGGTCATGGACAGACAATAGCCCGCTGCGATCCGCGACCGCCCGAGAGCGCGGCGACCGACCGCGGACCGCACGCGCCGCATCCGTAAGATGGAGTCGCACCCCCACGCACCGAACTCCACTCACTCAACCAGGGAGCGACCCATGGCCCTCATCGTCGTCGACGTCATGCCGAAGGCGGAGATCCTCGATCCGCAGGGCAAGGCGGTCACTCGCGCGCTCGCCCGGCTCGGCCACGAGGCGGTGGGCGAGGTGCGCGTCGGCAAGCGGTTCGAGCTGCACGTCGACGGACCGGTGACGGATGCGCTGCTCGCGCAGGTGCGCGAGGTCGCCGACGACGTGCTCGCCAACACGGTGATCGAGGATGTCGTGGGCGTGCGCGTGGTCGAGGAGGCCGCCCAGTGAGGGTCGGCGTCATCACCTTCCCCGGCACGCTCGACGACCGGGATGCGCAGCGCGCCGTGCGGCTCTCGGGCCACGAGGCGGTCGCGCTGTGGCACGGCGAGCACGACCTGCACGGCGTCGACGCGCTCGTGCTGCCCGGCGGCTTCTCCTACGGCGACTACCTGCGCTCCGGCGCGATCGCCGCGCGCTCGCCGATCATGACCGAGGTCGTGGAGGCTGCCGAGCGCGGCATGCCCGTGCTCGGCATCTGCAACGGCTTCCAGATGCTCACGGAGGCGCGGCTGCTGCCGGGCGGACTCGTGCGCAACGAGACGGGGCTGTTCGTGAACCGCGACCAGACGCTGCGCGTCGAGCGCACGACGACCGCCTGGACCAGCCGCTTCACCGAGGGCCAGGAGATCGTCATCCCGCTGAAGAACGGCGAGGGCCGCTTCGTGGCGACGCCCGACGAGGTCGCGCGCATCGAGGACGAGGGGCTCGTGGCGTTCCGCTACGTCGGCGACGACCCCAACGGCTCGGTCGACGCGATCGCGGGCCTCTCGAACGCCGCCGGCAACGTCGTCGGCCTCATGCCGCATCCGGAGCACGCGGTCGAGCTGGGCTTCGGGCCGACCACCACGCGCATGAAGGCGGGCATCGACGGCCTCGACATCTTCAAGAGCGCGCTCGAAGCCGTCGCCGCCTGAGCCCCGCAGGGCAGAACTGCCCGCCTGGTGCGGCAGCTCGCGCCGATAGCGTCGGAGTGCGCCCCGGAGATCGCTCCGGGAGAGCTCCCCATCGAAAGCGACTGCTGCCCCATGCCGAAGACACGCACGCCCGCCCTGCTCATCACCCTCGCGGTGACCGCGCTCGGCCTCTCCTCCTGCATGATGCCCGTCGTTCCCGCTGTGTCGGAGCCCGCCGCCGTCGAGGAGTCGCCGGCGCTCGAGACGGCTGAGCCCGAGACCACCGAGGCCGCGCCCGCCGAGACCGACGAGGCGGCGGCCGCGCCCGCGACGGGCGAGCTCACGCCTCCCGGCACCGAGCTGGCGTTCGGCGAGCCCGCGACCGTGCCCTTCAGCTCGGGCACCGACGTCGTCGACGTGCCGCTCACGGTGACGGTGACCGGTGTCGAAGAGGGTGCGATCGCCGACTACGAGGCGGCCGGCCTCGAGCAGGACTTCATCGACCAGCTCGCCGGCTACACCACCTACTACGTGACCGTCGAGGCGACGAAGGCCGACCCGGCAGCGGCCGAGCTCGCGTTCACCGCGCTGTACACCGACATGGGCGCGCTCGACTCGAACGGCCAGCGGATGCAGACCGTGAGCCTCATCGGCGAGTTCGAGCCCTGCAACACCGCCTCGATCCCGCCGGAGATCGACGAGGGCGCGACCGTGACGACGTGCTTCATCGTGGCCGGCACCGATGCGGTCGAGTTCGGCTCCGCGACCTACGAGCCCTACGAGGGCGACTACAGCCCGTCGGACGGCGAGCCGGTCAGCTGGTCCTGATCCACCTCGTGACCGAGGTGTAGACTGACTACATGACAGCGACTGGCACGACGACTCCGACCGGCCTTGCTCCGAAGCGGCTCTACCGCTTCCTCGCGATCGCAGAGGCCGTCACCTGGACCCTGCTCATCGTCGCGCTCATCGCGAAGTACGGCTTCGCGCTCGATGCGCTCGTGCCTGTCGCCGGCTCGCTGCACGGCTTCGTCTTCCTGAGCTACGGCGCGATGCAGATCGTCGTCGGCCGCAACCAGCGCTGGGCGCTCGGCACGGTGCTGCTCGGCATCCTGACCGCGGCCATCCCCTACGCCACGATCCCGTGGGAGCGCCGGCTCGAGCGCCGCGGTGCCCTCGACGGCGCGTGGCGCACCGAGGCGAGCGACGACCCGCGCGACGCGACCGCGCTCGACCGCGCCTTCCGCTGGGGCGTGCGCCACCCCATCCTGCTCGTCGGCGTCGCGCTCGCGCTCGTCGCCCTCGTGTTCGTCGTGCTGCTCAACGCCGGCCCGCCGACCGAGTGGTTCGCGTGAGGCGACGGTCCGCGTCCGAGCGAGCGTGCGCCCGGACGCGGACCGTCAGGTGGCAGCGCGTGAGCGCCGCGGGACCGACTACGGAGCGCTGACCGCGTTGCCGTGGTGGTGCTGCCGCACGTCCACGGTCAGCGTCGCGGTGTCCGACGCGTCGCCGCTCGCGACGACGTAGTCGATCGAGGCCTCACCCTTCTGGCGGGCGTGGGCCTGGAAGTGGATCTGGCCGCCGACGACCGTCCACGTGCCTGCCCGGTCGGTGAGCGCATCCGTGGGCTCGCCGTCCGCGCCGATCAGCTGCAGCGAGCTCGCGTCGAGCGCACCGCCGATCGCCGTGTCGTTCGCGAGCACATCGACCGTGACGCCGCCCTTGCGGGGGATCTCGACGGCGTCGTCCTGCGCGGCGACGCTCACCTCGACGACCGCCCACGTGGCGTCGATCGTCACGACGGCGCGGCCGGTGAAGCCGGCGTCGTTCTGGACGATGTAGTACGTGGACGTGCGGCCCTCGAAGCCGTCGGCCGGCGTGAAGCGCACCTGGCCGTCGACGACCGACCACGTGCCGTCAGCGGTCGTCCGCTGCTGCACCGGCTGACCGTTGTGGTCGGCGATCGCGAGCGTGGACGCGTCGATCGAGGAGTTGCCCTCGGTCTCGTCGTTCGCGAGCACGTCGACCGTCACGTCGGGCGAGCCGGCGCTGAACGTGTGCGCGACGATCTCGCCGCGCGAGAGCACCCGGGGCGTCGCCGTCGTGACGGTGACCGTCGAGGTGGCCGTGCCGCCCGCAGTCGTGGCGACCGAGTACGTCACCCGGTCGGTGCCGTACGCGCCCTGCGTGGGCGCGAACACGATCACGCCGTCGACGACCGACCACGTGCCGCGCTGCGACTCGAGCTCGGTCACGAGTGCGCCGTCGGCGTCCACGAGCCGCAGGGATGCGGGGTCGAGCGCTGCGCCCTCGGGCGCGGTGTCATTGGCGAGCACGTCGACGGTCGTCGCGGTGAAGTACGGCGTCTGCGCGGCGTCGGCCGTGAGCGTCGGCGCCGGCGCCGCCACCTGGACCGCGATGGTCGCGACGTCGCTGCTGTAGCGCGAGTTGATGAGCATGTAGTCGACGGTCGCGGTGCCGGTGAACGCGGCGTCCGGGGTGAAGACGGCACGGCCCTCCGCGTCGCGCGTCCAGGTGCCGACGCCCGGCTGCGCGACCGAGAGCACGCGGACGCCGGGCGTCACCGTGAACCCCCACGTGTCGAACGTCGTGCCCGCGGGCGTGACGTCGTTCGCGAGCACGTCGATCGTCACCGGCTGGCCGATCGTCGTCGTCGCGGCGTCGTCGACCGCGTCGGGCGTCGGTGCGACGACGACGTTGAGCGAGGTGGGTCGCGTCGACTGCCGCACGCTGTCCTGCACGACATACCGGATGCTCGTGCTGCCCCAGTAGCCCTCGGCCGGCACGTAGGCGATGCGTCCGTCGACCACCGAGAAGGTGCCGCTCTCGTTCGACACCGTGGTCTGCGGCGCGCCGGCGGCGTCGACCACGCGCAGCGTCTCGGGCAGCAGCGGGAAGCGCTCGCCGGTGGTCCTGGACGAGCCGCCGAAGTCGTTGGCGAGCACGTCGAAGGTGCGCGACTCGCCGAGCGCGAGCGAGCCCGAGTCCTGGAACGCGAGCGGCGTGTTGATCGAGTTGACCTGCACGCGGATGGTGGCGACGGCGGTGTCGCCGTCGGGGTCGGTGATCCGGTAGCGCAGCGTGCGGGGGCCGGCGCGGCCGTCGGGCGGCGTGTGGGTGACGACCTGGCCGTCGGTCACCCAGGTGCCGTAGAGGTCGGTGACGCGCGAGGTCGGGGTGCCGGAGGCGTTCAGCAGCTGGACGAACGTGCCCTCGGGCGCGACGTCGTTGGCCAGCACGTCGATGGTGACGGCGTGGTTGGCGTCGACTGTCGCCGTGTCGTCGACGGCGACCGTGGTGTCGGCCGCCATGGCCGGCGCGGCCATGGCGACGCTGAGCGTCGCCACGAGGGCGAGGGCGGTGGATCCCGCGGCGAGCGTGCGGGCGGATCTGATGGTCATGGGCGAGCTCGTTTCATGGCGTGCGTCCGTGCGGACCGCCAGCCGACGGCCCACCACCACCGAAGCCGCATCCGATGAACGCCGCGTGTACGCGGCATGGCCGCGGCCTGGCCGAGCGCGGCCGCGGGGCGCGCGACCCGCTCGGTAGGATCGAGGGACCGCCGAGCTCGCTCCGAGGAGAGTCGTGACCCCTTCCACACCGCGTGACACCGTCGATCGCGCCGTTGCGACCCCCGAGCGCGAGCAGCCGTTCGCGGCGCTCGGCCTGAAGCCCGACGAGTACGCGCGCATCCGCGACATCCTGGGCCGCCGCCCCACGAGCGCCGAGCTCGCGATGTACTCAGTGATGTGGAGCGAGCACTGCTCGTACAAGTCGTCGAAGACGCACCTGCGCACCTTCGGGCAGAAGGTCACGCCTGAGATGCAGGAGCGGCTCATGGTCGGCATGGGCCAGAACGCCGGCGTGCTCGACGTCGGCGAGGGCTGGGCCGTCACCTTCAAGATCGAGTCGCACAACCACCCGTCGTTCGTCGAGCCCTTCCAGGGCGCCGCGACCGGCGTCGGCGGCATCGTGCGCGACATCATCTCGATGGGCGCGCGCCCGGTCGCGGTGATGGACGCGCTGCGGTTCGGTGCGATCGACCACCCCGACACGGCGCGGGTCGTGCACGGCGTCGTCGGCGGCATCTCGTTCTACGGCAATTGCTTGGGACTGCCGAACATCGGCGGCGAGACGGTCTTCGACGCCGTCTACCAGGGCAACCCGCTCGTGAACGCGCTCGCCGTCGGCGTGCTGCGGCACGAGGACCTGCACCTCGCCAACGCGACGGGCGTGGGCAACAAGGTGGTGCTGTTCGGCGCCCGGACCGGCGGCGACGGCATCGGCGGCGCGTCCATCCTCGCCTCGGAGTCGTTCGATGAGGAGGGTCCCGCCAAGCGGCCCGCCGTGCAGGTCGGCGACCCGTTCGCCGAGAAGGTGCTCATCGAGTGCTGCCTCGAGCTGTACGCGGCCGGTGTCGTCGAGGGCATCCAGGACCTCGGCGCGGCCGGCATCTCGTGCGCGACGAGCGAGCTCGCAGCGAACGGCGAGTCGGGCATGCGCGTCGAGCTCGACCACGTGCTGCTGCGCGACCCCACGCTGACGGCCGAGGAGATCCTCATGTCGGAGTCGCAGGAGCGCATGATGGCGATCGTCGACCCGGCGAAGCTCGACGCGTTCCTGGCCATCACCGCCAAGTGGGATGTCGAGACGAGCGTGCTCGGCGAGGTGACCGGCGACGGCCGGCTCGTCATCACCCACACGGGCGAGACGATCGTCGACGTCGACCCGAAGACGGTCGCGATCGACTCGCCCGTCTACGAGCGGCCGATGGCACGCCCCGACTGGCAGGACGCCCTGCAGGCCGACAGCGCCTCGACGCTGCCGCGCGCCTCGGGTGCGGACCTCGGCGACCAGCTGCTCACGCTCGCCGGCTCGGCGAACCTGGCCGACGCATCCTGGATCACCGACCAGTACGACGACTACGTGCTCGGCAACACCGCCCTCTCGACGCCCGACGACGCCGGCATGGTGCGCATCGACGAGGAGTCGGGGCTCGGCTTCGCCGTCGCGGTCGACGCGAACGGCCGCTACTGCCAGCTCGACCCGCGCGAGGGCGCGAAGCTCGCGCTCGCGGAGGCCTACCGCAACGTGGCCGTGTCGGGGGCGACGCCGATCGGCGTGAGCGACTGCCTCAACTTCGGCAATCCCGAGATCCCTGCCGTCATGTGGCAGTTCGCCGAGGCCGTCGACGGCCTGGCCGACGGCTGCGTCGAGCTGGGCATCCCGGTCACCGGCGGCAACGTCTCGTTCTACAACCAGACGGGCGAGACGCAGATCCACCCGACACCGGTCGTGGGGGTGCTCGGCATCATCGACGACGTCGACCGCCGGCTGCCCTCGGGGTGGCAGGACGACGGCCAGGCGCTCTTCCTGCTCGGCACGACGCGCGACGAGCTCGACGGCTCGGCGTGGGCGGGCGCGGTGCACGACCACCTCGGCGGCCTGCCGCCGAAGGTCGACCTCGCCGCCGAGAAGGCGCTCGCCGGGCTCATGCACGGCATCGCGTTCGAGGGTCTCGCGACCTCCGCGCACGACCTCTCCGAGGGCGGCCTCGGCATGGCGGTCGTCGAGAGCGCGCTGCGGTTCGGCATCGGCGCGCGCATCTGGCTGTCGGGCATCGCCGACCGCGACGGCGTCGACGACACGGCGGCGCTCTTCTCCGAGTCGGGCGCGCGCGCCCTCGTGGCCGTCGCGCGCGAGGACGAGGTCAAGTTCACCGGCATGTGCGAGGCGCGCGGCGTGCCCGTGCTCCGGATCGGCGTGACGGATGCGACGAGCGGCCTGGTCGAGATCCAGGACGTCGCGACCCTGTCGCTCACCGACCTCCGCGCGACGAACCGCGCCCCCATCCGCTCCCGCTTCGCCTGATCCTCGACGTCGCCTGTGGTCGCTCGTCGCGGATATCGGCCTGAGCGACCACTGGCGACGTCGAGCAGCGCACCTAGGCTTCAGGGCATGAGCGACATCAGCCTGACCCTCGAGCGATCGATCGCCGCTCCGCCGGAGGCCGTCTGGCGCGTGCTCACCGACCTCGAGGCGGCACCCGAGGTCCTGTCGGGCGTCGCCCGCGTCGAGCGGCTCGCGGGCGTCGGCTACACGATCGGCACGCGCTGGCGCGAGACCCGCACGATGATGGGCCGCGAGGAGACCGAGGAGATGGAGGTCGTCGGCATCGACGAGGGCCGCTCCACGATGATCGCGGCCGAGGCGCGCGGCATGGCCTACCGCACCGAGTTCACGCTCGAGCCGACGACCGACGGCACGCTGCTGCGGATGCGCTTCGGCGGCTCCCTGCTGTCGCCCTCGTGGGTGCAGCGCGCGGTCGCGAAGCTCACCGCCCCGCTCGGCATGTCGATGACCCGGAAGATGATGCAGCAGGACCTCGACGACATCGCGACCGCCGCGGAGGGCGGCTGAAGAAATCCTCAGCACGGCGCGGCTGAGCGGATCTCGAACCTATGCTGTCGCCATGACGATCCAGCAGCCGCCGACTCCCGGCTGGTACGACCGACCGAACGGCTCTCGACAGTGGTGGGATGGCCGTTCCTGGCACGGCGTCCAGGCCCCGGGGACGACGCTCGTCCCGACCGCCCTGCCGTCTGCCCCGCAGCCCATGCGCATGTACGAGCAGCCGTTCGCCGCGCCGCACGTGCACGTCGTGCACCAGGTGGGGACGAAGGAGGTCGGCATCGCCTACGCCCTGCTCATCCTCCTCGGTGGCTTCGGCCTCCACCGCTTCTACCTCGGCCGCGTCGGTTCGGCGATCGCGTTCCTCATCCTCTGGCAGCTCGGCGCCTGGACGTGGTGGACCGGCGTCGGGCTGGTGTTCGGCGCGGCGGCCGTGCTGTGGTGGATCGTCGACCTGTTCGTGCTGAGCAGCATGGTGCGCGACGAGAACGCCCGGCGGATGCACGCGGCGTTGGCGTCGAGCGCTCCGCAGCGGTGACTACAGCCCCTACCGAACCCGGCTGGCTCGACGATCCGCAGGGTCGGCGCCGCTGGTGGACCGGCACCCACTGGGGCGCGTACGCGCCCTGGGACGACGGCTCCGCTCCGAGGGTCGTGCGCTCGAGCACCTCGTCGGTGCGGCTCGATCGCCGCTACCTCCTCGACCCCACCGCACCGGTATCGCGGACCGCACCCCGCCTCGATCCGGTGCCCGCGAAGCGACTGCGGGTCGCGTATGCGCTGCTCGTCCTCCTCGGGGCGCTCGGCGCGCACCGCTTCTACGTCGGTCGCCACGGATCCGCTGCGGCGATGCTCGCACTCACCGCGGCCGGCTCTGCGCTCCTGCTCCTGGCAGGCACCCGGATCCCGCTGCTCGCCCAGCTCGAGAGCATCGTGCCGCTCGCCTGGCTCGGCGCCGGCGTGCTCGCGCTGGTCGCGCTCTGGTGGCTCGTCGATCTGTTCCGGACGGCGACGCTCGTGCGCACCGCGAACCGGCGGGCTCTGCGGCCGCCCGCGCCGAGGGCGTACGACCGGGGCTGGCCCGCGCCCTAGCGGGCTACTCGCCGCCCGCGATCCGCTCGTGGTGGTGGATGACCTCGGCGATGACGAAGGTGATGAACTTCTCGGCGAACTCCGGGTCGAGCTCCGCGTCCTCCGCGAGCCGTCGCAGCCGGGCGATCTGCGTCGCCTCGCGGCTCGGATCCGACGGCGGCATGCCGTGACGGGCCTTGAGCTCGCCGACCGCCTGCGTGAGCTTGAACCGCTCGGCCAGGGTGTGGATGAGGACGGCATCGACGTTGTCGATCGAGCGCCGCAGGCGCTGCAGCTGTTCGTCGGGCGTGCTCATGCCTCCAGCCTAGGTCGCGCGCGCGTCGAGCCGCGCCTCGAGCCCGCGGCGCACGGCGGGCCACTCGGGCTCGATGATCGAGTAGACGACCACGTCGCGCAGCGTGCCCTTGTAGTACTGGTGGCTGCGCAGCACGCCGTCCTGCTTCGCGCCCAGCCGCTCGATCGCGTCGCGCGACTGGCGGTTGTGCCACGAGGTCCTGAACTCCACCGCCGGGCAGCGGAGCTCGTCGAACGCCCGCTCGAGCATGAGCAGCTTGATCGCCGGGTTGATGCCGCTCCCCTGCGCCGAGACGGCCATCCAGGTGGAGCCGATCTCGACCCGCGGCGTCTCGGCGTCGATGTTCATGTACGTCGTCATGCCGACCGCGCGGCCGCTCGCGACGATCGCCCACGGCGCCATCGAGCCCTGGGCGTGCAGGGCGAGCCTGCGGTCGATCTCATCGCCCACCGCATCCGGCTCGGGCACCGACGTGTACCAGGCGCGTCGCCACAGGTCGCCCTCGGCGGCCGCGGCCGCGAGCGCCGGCGCGTGCTCGTGCAACAGCGGCTCGAGCGTGACGAGCGGATGCGTCAGGACAGGCAGGTCGAGGATGCTCACCCGCCCATTGTGCCGCCGTCGCGCCGCCGCTCGACGGCATTGCCCACTGGAGCGCCGCGTGCCAGCATCGCGGCATGACGGTGCACTTCGGCAGGGCCGCGTTCGAGCTCGTCGACCTGGTCGCGCTCGTGCCGCCCGAGCGGCTCGGCGGCCCGGGACTCGGCGAGTGGACGCTGCGCGAGCTCATCGGGCACACCTCGCGGGCGCTGTCGACCGTCGTCGCCTACCTCGCCGAGCCGGCACCGCTGGAGACCACCGTGCACTCGGCGAGCGAGTACCTCGAGGTGGTGCTGCGGCAGCGCGGCGACGACGCCGCGATCGCGTCGCGGGGTCGCGAGAGCGCCGAGATGCTGGGCGACGACGCGATCGGCGCGGTCGCCGACCTGGCTGCCGCATCGGTGGAAGCCGTCGATCGAGCGGGACTCGACCGGCTCGTCTCGATCGGCGACCCGTCAGACGCGATCGCGATGCGCCTCGGCGAGTACCTCCGCACTCGCGTGTTCGAGCTGACGGTCCACGGGCTCGACATCGCCGACGCGGCGGGCCTCGAGTGGCGGCCGCCGCTCGCCCACGTGCTCGACGCGCTGCACCTGGCCGCCGGCAACGCATCCGCTCGGGGCATGGGCGAGGAGGCGCTGCGCTACCTCACCGGCAGGCGCCCGGACGCCGGCCTCGAGGGCGTCATGCGGGCGGGCCGCTGACCGCGCGGACCCCTCGCCTGAGCCGCCGATGCGGCGGCGTCGTAGACTGGACCCCTATCTGACAGCCTCGGAAGGTCGCTCGTGAAGCAGCTCCACCCCCACCTCGCCCCCGTCTTCGACGAGGTGCTGCACCGCAATCCCGGCGAGTCCGAGTTCCACCAGGCCGTCTTCGAGGTGCTCGAGAGCCTCGGCCCGGTGGTGTCGAAGCGGCCCGACTACGTCGACGCCGCGATCCTCCGCCGCATCGTCGAGCCCGAGCGCCAGATCATCTTCCGCGTGCCGTGGGTGGACGACGACAGCAACGTGCAGATCAACCGCGGCTTCCGCGTGCAGTTCAACTCCGCGCTCGGCCCGTTCAAGGGCGGCCTGCGCTTCCACCCGAGCGTCTACCTCGGCATCGTGAAGTTCCTCGGCTTCGAGCAGATCTTCAAGAACTCGCTCACCGGCATGCCGATCGGCGGCGGCAAGGGCGGCAGCGACTTCGACCCCAAGGGCAAGTCCGACGCCGAGGTGATGCGCTTCTGCCAGTCGTTCATGACCGAGCTCTCGAGCCACATCGGCCAGTACACGGATGTGCCGGCGGGCGACATCGGCGTGGGCGGCCGCGAGCTCGGCTACCTCTTCGGCCAGTACAAGCGGCTGACGAACGCGTACGAGTCGGGCGTGCTGACCGGCAAGGGCCTCACGTGGGGCGGCTCGCAGGTGCGCAAGGAGGCGACCGGCTACGGCACGATCTACTTCCTCGACGAGGTGCTGCGGGCACGCGGCGAGAGCTTCGAGGGCAAGCGGGTCGTCGTCTCGGGCTCCGGCAACGTCGCCATCTACGCGATCGAGAAGGTGCAGCAGCTCGGCGGCACCGTCGTCGCGTGCAGCGACTCCGCCGGCTACATCGTCGACGAGCAGGGCATCGACGTCGAGCTGCTGCGCGACATCAAGGAGGTGCGACGGGGTCGCATCACCGAGTACGCCGAGCGCCGGCCCAGCGCGTCGTTCAGCGCCGACGGCTCCATCTGGTCGGTCCCGTGCGACATCGCGGTGCCGTGCGCGACGCAGAACGAGCTCGACGAGGACCACGCGACGACACTCGCGGCCAACGGCTGCACGCTCGTCGGCGAGGGCGCCAACATGCCGGCGACGCAGGGCGCCGTCCGCGTGCTCGCGAGCGCCGGCGTGACCTTCGCGCCCGGCAAGGCCGTCAATGCGGGCGGCGTCGCCACGAGCGCGCTCGAGATGCAGCAGAACGCCTCGCGCGACTCGTGGACGTTCGAGCACACCGACGAGCGCCTGAGCGAGATCATGAAGGGCATCCACGACCGCTGCGCGCAGACCGCGGAGGAGTACGGTCGCCCGGGCGACTACGTCGCGGGCGCGAACATCGCCGGCTTCAACCGCGTCGCCGACGCCATGCTCGCCCTGGGCGTGATCTAGCCCACCCGCTCCCCGACCGCATCCCGCCAGCCGAAGGCGAGCGCGGTCGCGGCGATCACGACGAACGGCGCCGCGACCTCCGGGCGTCCCGCCCAGAGCACGGCGACGGCGAGCGCGAGCACCGCGACGACCACCTCGAGCGCGCGGCGGCGCACGACGACCGATGCGTTGCCGCCGGCGCGCTCCTTGGGCGTGATCCGGAACCGCGCTCGGCCCGAGATCGCGACAGCGACGACCGCGCGCGCCGCGACGACGCCGATGGACGCGTAGAGCATCGACGCGCGCACGGTGAAGGCCAGCCCCGCGGGCACGCCGCGCGCACGGCACCGGTGCACCGCCTCCGGCACGAGCGGCACGAGGCTCAGCGCCGCCAGCGGGAGCCCGAGCTGCCACGGGAACGCCGCGGCACCGGTCGCGGCCCCCACGACCGCATAGCCGAAGAGCGCCAGCGGCACGACGGCGGCGAGCACGGGCACGAGCAGCTCGAGCGCCAGGTCGATGCGGCGCCGCACGCGCAGGCGGGTGTCGAACAGGCTCCGGCGCGAGCGCACGAGCAGCTGCACGGCGCCCTCTGCGAACTTGCCGAACTGGACCGCGAACGCCGCGTGGTCGACGGGTGCGTCCTCGATCGAGACGAGCTCCGGGGCCGCGACCACCGCGCGGCCGCGCCGCTCGAGCTCGACGGTGAGCGCGGTGTCCTCCATGACGACCTCGGGGAACCCGCCCGCGTCGCGCAGCGCGGCGACGTCGAGCATCGCTCCGCGGCCGCAGAAGTCGACGACGCCCAGCGCCGCCCGCGCCGCGAGCTTCGTATCGGCGTGGCGCGTGAAGAGGCCCGAGAAGTCGCGGGCGAACGAGGTCTCGCCCGTGCGCGAGCGGATCCTGCCCTGCACGACCGCCGCCTCCGGGTGCGCGGCGAACCGTGAGAGCGCGCCGGTCACGAAGCCCTCGTCGACCTCCTGGTCGGCGTCGAGCACGACGACGTAGTCGACCTCGTGGCCGTGCGCGTCGAGCCACGCGTTGAGGTTGCCCGCCTTCGCGCCGGAGCGGTCGGCGCGGCGATGCACCTCGACGGCACCCCGGCGCTCGAGCGACCCGACGCGCTCCCGCGTCTCGGGCAGGCGCGAGTCGTCGAGCACGACGGTGCGGGTGCGCGGATGCGTCTGGCGCATGCTGCGCTCGACGACGTCGGCGCGGAAGTCGTCAGCGGTCGGGTAGAGCAGCGCGACGCGGGCGCCCGCGGTCGGCGAGAGCGCCGGCGCCCCCGGGGCGCGAGCCGTGTGCGCGGCGATGAGCAGCACGAGCTGCCGGAGCCCGGCGAGGAGCGCGAGTCCCACGAGCCCGGCGGTCACGACGAGCGCGACCCACCCCACCGCGGTGGGCGGCGGCGCGAGCACCGCGAGCAGCACGCCCGCGCCGGCCGCGAGCGAGGCCCACGCGATGACGAGCACGGTCGCGGCCGCGACGGCGGCGACCGGGTTCGATCGCGCGCGGGTCGGCGCGCTCATGGGGCCGATGCGAGTCACGGGCGCCTCCTTGGGCGGGCGGCTGGAGCGAGGCGCATGGTCGGAGGCTAGTGGCCTCGCCTCCGAGCGGGGTACAGATCTCCTGCGAGCGGAGGCGGCCGCCTCGTTCGACGGGCGGCTGGTCGTCGGGCTCGCGGGCAGGTCCATGCCGCCACGCTAGGGTGGCCGCTGCTCGAGAGCCTGCGGATCCGCCGGATCTCCTCCTCCAGGACGAGCACACTCGTCCACCCAGCAGCACCGCGCTCCACGGCCCTCGCCGCTCGCCGCGCAGGGTCATGGAAGTCGGTGTTCCGCTCCGATGTGAACGGCGTTAACATCGCTGCCATGGCGACCATCGATGCATCCACCCCCGCTCCCGCGATCGTCGATCGCGGCACCTGGCTCGACGCCCGCGCGGCGCTGCTCGACCGCGAGAAGGCGCACACCCGTGAGGGCGATGCGATCGCCGCCGCGCGTCGCCGCCTGCCGATGACGGAGGTGCCGAACGTCGACGTCGTCGGCGAGCAAGGGCCGACGCCGCTGCTCGACCTGTTCGACGGCAGGCCGCAGCTCATCGTCTACAAGCACATGTGGCACGAGGGGCAGCCGATCGCAGCCCAGTGCGAGGGCTGCACCGCCTCGATCTGGGACTTCCACGACGCCTCCTACCTGCACGCTCGCGGCGTCTCGTTCGCCGTGCTCAGCAAGGGCCCGTGGTCGGAGCTCGCGCCGTTCCGCGCCTTCATGGGCTACACGCATCCGTGGTTCTCGGTCGAGCACGTGGACGACCCGCTGCTCGGGCCCGCGACCGAGGGCGCGCTCGTGGCGCTGCTGCGGCGCGGCGATCGGGTGTTCGCGACCAACTGGATCACCAGTCGCGGGGTCGAGCTCACCATGACGTCGCTGAGCCTGCTCGACATGACGGCCTACGGGCGCCAGGAGGCGTGGGAGGACTCGCCCGAGGGCTGGCCGCAGGACCCCACCTTCACCGGCTGGGCGCGGGACGGCCGCCCCGTGCCCCAGTGGAGCCGACCGGGCGCGACGCGCCCCACGCTGGTCGAGCAGCAGGAATGACTCAGTCGACGAGGTCGTGCAGCTGGATGATCGCCTCGCGATCGGCGCCCACCCCGATCGCGGAGATGCGGCTGCCGGAGCAGTCCTCGAGGAAGCGCACGTAGGCCTGCGCGTTGACCGGCAGCTCGGAGAACTCGCGGGCGCCCGAGATGTCCTCGGTCCAGCCCGGCAGCTCCTCGTAGATCGGCTTCGCGTGGTGGAAGTCCGACTGCGAGATGGGCATCTCGTCGAACCGCTGGCCGTCGACGTCGTAGGCGACGCACACGGGGATGCACTCGATGCCGGTGAGCACGTCGAGCTTCGTGAGCACGATGTCGGTGAGCCCGTTCACGCGCGACGCGTAGCGGGTGATGAGGGTGTCGTTCCAGCCGCAGCGGCGCGGGCGCCCGGTCGTGGTGCCGAACTCGAAGCCGTTGCTGCGCAGCAGCTCGCCCCACTGGTCGAACAGCTCGGTCGGGAACGGTCCCGCGCCGACGCGCGTCGTGTACGCCTTCACGATGCCGATCACGCGGTCGAGTCTCGCGGGCGCGACGCCCGAGCCGGCGGCGGCCCCCGCGGCGGTCGCGGTGGAGGAGGTGACGAAGGGGTAGGTGCCGTGGTCGATGTCGAGCATCGTCGCCTGGCCGGCCTCGAAGACCACCGTCTTGCCCGCATCCATCGCCTGCGACAGCTCGAGCCCGGTGTCGCCCACCATGGGGCGCAGCCGCTCGACGTACGAGGTGAGGTCGTCGAACACCTCGTCGACGGTCACCGACCGCCGGTTGTAGACCTTCGTGAGCATGTGGTTCTTGACGTCGAGCGCGCCCTCGATCTTCTGCCGCAGGATCGACTCGTCGAACAGGTCCTGCACGCGGATGCCGACGCGGTTGATCTTGTCGGCGTACGCGGGCCCGATGCCGCGGCCTGTCGTGCCGATCGAGCGCTTGCCGAGGAACCGCTCCGTCACCTTGTCGAGCGTGCGGTGGTAGTCGGTGATGATGTGCGCGTTCGCCGAGATGCGCAGCCTCGACACGTCGACGCCGCGGGCCGAGAGCGCCGTCAGCTCGTCGAACAGCACCTCGAGGTCGATGACGACGCCGTTGCCGATGACGGGCGTGACGCCCTCGGTGAGGATGCCCGACGGCAGCAGGTGCAGCGCGTACTTCTGGTTGCCCACCACGACCGTGTGCCCGGCGTTGTTGCCGCCGTTGAACTTGACGACGTAGTCGGTGCGGGGGCCGAGCAGGTCGGTGGCCTTGCCCTTGCCCTCGTCGCCCCACTGGGCGCCGATGATGACGATTCCTGGCATGGGCCATCCCTTCGACGGGTTCGCGTACACCCCACCCTATCGAGCCGTCCCGCCTCTCCGGTCGCGGCGACGGGGTGGTCACGACATGCCGCATCCGGGCCATCGGATGGTCACGACGCGCCGCATCCACCCCGGCGGGGACGGCGTGTCGTGACCACCCAGCGAGCGCGCGCTCAGCCCCTGGCTCGAGGCGTACCCTGGCCGGGTGAGCTTCGCAGCAGCGACGCCCTCGAGGCGAGAGGAGGTCGTCGGCGGCACCCCCGCCGGCGGCAGGTAGTCGCCGCGCCCGGAACGCGCTCCCGCGCGACCCGGCACGCGGCACGGTGACCTCGGCCCGCTCGGGCCAGCGTCGCCGTGCCCTCTCCCCACCATCACCGGCCGATCGGCCGGCTTCTCGAGAGGCGATCCTCCATGCTCCCCATCTCCGCCCAGGCCCTCCGCGGCGCGTTCGTGAACGCGAGCCGCAAGGAGGCCTCGAGCATCACGCTCCCCACCTGGTTCGACGACGCCGACTGGGATGCGCTCGACTACCTCGGCTGGCGTGATTCCAAGATCGCGCGGCGCGCGTACGTCGTGGCTCCGACGCTCGACGGCGAGCTCATCGGCGTGCTGCTGCGCCGCGCCGACACGGCGCCCCGCGGCCGCGCGCAGTGCTCGTGGTGCCAGGACGTGCGCCTACCCAACGACGTGGTCTTCTATGGCGCGAAGCTCGCGGGCGCGGCCGGCCGCAACGGCAACACGATCGGCATCCTGCTGTGCGAGGACTTCGAGTGCTCGCGCAACGTGCGCCGGCTGGCGCCGCTCGCCTACGAGGGCTACGACCTCGAGGCGGCGCGGCTGCGGCGCATCGACGAGCTCCGGCTGCGCGCCGCGGGCTTCGCCGATGCGGTCGTCCGCGACCGCTGAGCTGACGCCGCCCGCGCGAGGGTGGTCACGACGCGCCGCATCCTGGTCGCCGGCTGGTCACGACACGCCGCATCCGCCACCGCGCGGGCGGCGCGTCGTGACCACCCCACGCGCGGGTCAGCGCTGGACCGGGTCGCCGCCGTCGAGCAGCCGGGCGATCGCGGCACGATCGGGCGCCGCCTCCCAGTCGCCGGGCGCCGTGCAGGCGACCGCGCCGCACGCGGCGGCCGTGCGGAGCCGCTCGGCGAGCGGGGCACCGGCGAGCAGCTCGGCGAGGTAGCCGGCCACGAAGGCGTCGCCCGCCCCGACGGTGTCGACCGCCTGCACCGGGAACGCGGCCTGCTCGACGAGCTCGCCGTCGACGAGCGCGGTCGCGCCGTCGACGCCGCGCTTCACGACCACCTGGCTCGGCCCGAGCTCGGCGATCGCCGCGGCCTGCGCGCGCGGCTCGCGCTCGCCGGTGAGCAGCTCCGCCTCGTCCTCGCCCGCGAAGACGAGGTCGGCGCGCGCCGCGAGCGCGCGGTATGCGGGCACGGCCAGCTCGTCGCCCCAAAGGCGGGAGCGGTGGTTCACGTCGAAGGAGACGAGTGTGCCGGCGTCGCGCGCCGCGTCGATCGCGGCCTCGAGCGCCGCGCGCGGGAGCTCGCCGAGGGCGGCGGTGATGCCGGTGATGTGGAGCACGCGCGCGTCGCGGATGCGCGCGAGGTCGAGGTGCTCGGGCGCGAGCCGCGAGCCCGCGCTGCCCGCGCGGTAGTACGTCACGGAGCTCGCGCCGGGCGCGGGCCGCTCCTTGAGCATGAGTGCCGTCGGCGCATCGGGGTCGTGCGTCGAGGCGACCGCGACGCCCTCGGCGCGCAGCTGCCGCTCGATGAGCCGGCCGAGCGCGTCGGCGCCGACCCTGCCCATCCACGTGACGGGTGCGCCGAGGCGGGCGAGGCCGATCGCGACGTTGCTCTCCGCGCCGCCGAAGCCGAGGTCCATCGTGGGCACGAGCTCGAGCCGCCCGATGCGCGAGGCGACCAGCAGGCCGAGCGACTCCCCGAGCGCGACGACGCTCATCGGACGGCGTCCTGGATGGCGACGGCCTCGCGTGCCGCGGCGGCGATCGCGTCGGCGCCGGCACGGACGCGCTCGGGCGAGGCGATCCACGACCCGCTCGCGGCGAAGACCGCGGGGTGGCCGAGGTAGTCCGCGAGGTTGGCGGCCGAGACGCCGCCGCTCGGCATGAACCGCACGTCCGGGAACACGGGCGCGAGCGCGCCGATCAGGCCGAGGCCGCCGGCGACGCCGGCCGGGAAGAGCTTGAGCCGGTCGAGGCCGAGGCGCAGGCCGCGCTGCACCTCGGTGGCCGTCTGCACGCCGGGCAGCGCCGGCACGCCAGCCGCGAGCGCCGCCTCGACGACCTCGTCGTCGAGCCCCGGCGAGACGATGAAGGCCGCGCCCGCGTCGAGCGCGCGGCGCAGCTGCTCGGTGTCGAGCACCGTACCGGCGCCGACGAGCACGTCGCCGCGCGCCGCGATGCGCTCGATCGCCGCCATCCCGTAGGCGTTGCGCAGCGTCACCTCCAGCACCGGCAGGCCACCGGCGACGAGGCCGTCGGCGATCGCGTCGGCGGCCGCCTCGTCGGCGACCGTCGCGAGCGGCACGACGCCGCCGAGCGCGAGGCTCATCGGCCCATCCAGCCGCCGTCGACCGGCAGCGTCACGCCGGTCACGTAACCGGCAGCGGGGCTCGCGAGGAACACCGTCGCGCCCTGCAGATCCTCGGGCCTGCCCCATCGGCCCGCCGGGATGCGCTCGAGGATCGCGCTCGAGCGGTCCTCGTCGGCGCGCAGCGCGGCGGTGTTGTCGGTGGCGATGTAGCCGGGGGCGATGGCGTTGACGGTGACGCCGCGGCCCGACCACTCGTTGCTGAGCGCCTTGACGAGCCCGGCGATGCCCGACTTCGCGGCCGTGTACCCGGGCACGTTGATGCCGCCCTGGAAGCTCAGCAGGCTCGCGGTGAAGACGATGCGGCCGTAGCCGCGCTCGAGCATGCCGCCCGCGACCGCCTGCGTGAGCGCGAACTGGCTGCGCAGGTTCACGTCGAGCACCTCGTCCCACCACTCGAGGGGATGCTCGGCGGCGGGCGAGCGGCGGATGGTGCCGGCGTTGTTCACGAGGATGTCGGCGCGGTCGCGCACGGCCTCGCCGAACGCGACGACCGCGTCGCGGTCGCGGAAGTCGACCGCGTGGCCCTCGAAGCCGCGGCCGAGCTCGCGCACGCGCGCGCCGATCGCGCCGCCGTCGGCCTCCTGGCTCGCGGATGCCGCGACAATATCGGCGCCGGCTTCGGCGAGCGCCTCGGCCATGGCGAAGCCGATGCCGCGCCGGGCGCCGGTGACGACGGCGGTGGTGCCGGTCAGATCGAACGAGATGCTCATGCGGATGCCCCCTGGACGTCGACGAGGATCTTCATCGCGGCGGCGGAGAGCAGCGCGTCGAAGGCCTCCATGGTGTCGTCGAGCGCGACGACGCGAGTGATGAGCGCATCCGCCGGCACGGCGCCGGCGGCGAGCAGCTCGACGGCGCGCTCGAAGTCCTCGCGCTCGTAGACGCGAGCGCCGAGCACCTCGAGCTCGCGCCAGAAGATGCGGTGCAGGTCGACCGGCACGGGCTCCGGGTGGATCGCGACGAAGACCACGCGGCCGCGGGTGCGGGCATGGCGGGTCGCGTCGAGCGCGGTGCCCCGGGTGCCGGCCACCTCGAAGACGACGTCGGCACCGGCACCGCCCGTCCGCTCCTCGACGAGCGCGGCGAGGTCGCCCTCGATGGGGTCGACGACGATCGCCCCCTGCTGCTCGGCGATCGCGCGTCGCGCGGCGTCGGGCTCGGCGAGGATGACGGTGGCACCGGTCGCGCGCGCGACGACGGCGATGAGCTGGCCGATGGGTCCGCCGCCGATGACGACGGCGGTCTCCCCCGCGGCGAGCCGCGAGCGCCGCACGTCGTGGACCGCGACCGCGAGCGGCTCGACGAGCGCGGCGTGCTGGAGGGAGACCTGCCCGGGGATCGGCACGACGATCGATGCGGGCACCGTCCAGAGCTCCTGGAGCGCGCCGGGCGAGTCGATGCCGACGAAGTCGAGGCGCTGGCAGATGTGCTGGTGACCAGCGGTGCACGCGGGGCACTCGCCGCACCACCGCAGCGGCATGACGGTCACGTGTGCGCCGGCGACGAGCTCGACGCCCTCGCCGACCGACTCGATGACGCCGCTCATCTCGTGGCCGATGGTCGCGGGCATGTCGACGCGCGCATCCATGTGGCCCTGCACGATGTGGAGGTCGGTGCCGCAGATGCCGTTGAAGGCGACGCGGATGCGCACCTCGCCCGCTGCGGGGGCCGTGGGCTCGGCGTCCACGACCTCGATGCGTCCTCCGCCGATGTACTTCGCTGATCGCAACGCCGTCTCCTCTTCGAGCTGGGGGCTGCGCGACGAAACTAGGTTCTGTTTCGTGTTCCGTGTGGCGCAACTCGGTTCTGTCTGGTTAGAGTAGCCCCCTACCCGCCCATCGGCGCAAGTGCGACCGGGCCGGCACTCAATGAGGAGGAACCCATGCAGGGACGACGGATGCTCGGAGCCATCGGCGCCGCAGCGGTCATGACGCTCGCGCTCGCATCGTGCTCGAGCAACGCAAGCGCGGAGGGCGGGGACCAGCCCCAGACGACCTTCCGCGTCGCGTTCAACCAGGACGCGAACCACCCGCAGGCGCAGGCGCTCGTCGCGCTCTCGGACGAGCTGGAAGCGCGCACCGACGGCGCCTACGCGCTCGAGCTCTACACCGACGAGACGCTCGGCGACCAGGCCGCGACGATCGAGCAGGTGCAGTCCGGCACGATCGACTTCGCGATGGTCGCGGGCAGCCTGCTCGAGAACTTCGACACCGACTTCTCCGTCGTGAACCTGCCGTACCTGTACGAGTCGCCCGAGCACCAGATGAGCGTGCTCAATGACCGTGAGATCGTCGGCGAGCTGTACGACGCGGTGCTGGAGGACAACATCCAGGTGCTCGCGGCCTACCACGGCGGCGTCCGCAACGTGTACTCGAGCGTCGGACCGATCGAGACGCCGGCCGACCTCGCGGGCCAGAAGATCCGCGTCATCGGCTCCGACACGAACGTGCGGATGATGGAGCTCATGGGCGGCGTCGGCACGCCGATGGCGCAGGGCGAGGTCTACACGGCGATCCAGTCGGGCGTGCTCGACGGCGCGGAGAACAACCCGCTCATCTACTCGAGCCTCTCGCACGACGAGATCGCGCCGTACTACTCGCTCACGCAGCACCTGATGATGCCGGACTACCTGATCGGCAGCCCCGCGGTCTGGGACGCGCTCGACGACGAGACGAAGGGCATCTTCCAGGAGCTGCTCGACACCTCGGTCGACACCGAGCTCGAGGCCTTCGCTGCCGCCGTCGAGGAGGCGACCGCCGCTTCTGAGGAGGCGGGCGCCACGGTCAACGAGGTGGACGTCGAGGCATTCCGCGAGGCCGTGCAGCCGCTGCACGAGGAGCGCGTCACCACCGACGTGACCCGCGCCATCTACGACGCGATCGAGGCGGCGCGCGGCTGATGACGACAGGGAAGCTCATGACGACAGCCAGGGCCTGGCTCGACAACTCCCTGCGCACGCTGTGCGTGGTGCTCTTCGCGCTGCTCGTGGCCCTCGTGGCGTGGCAGGTGTTCACCCGGCTCGTGCTCGGCCAGCCGAGCGCGTGGACCGAGGAGGCGGCGCGCCACACGTTCGTGTGGGTGAGCCTCATCGGCATCGCGATCGCGGTGGGCGAGAAGGCGGACGTCATCATGGACTTCCTCGTCGAGCGCCTCCCGCGCTCGCTGCAGCGGGTCGCCGACCTCCTCGCCTACACCGCGACGCTCGCGTTCGTGCTGTACGTGATGGTGTTCGGCGGCCTGCAGCAGTCGATCCTGGCCTGGAGCCAGAAGAACCCGCTGCTGCCGCTCACGCAGGGCCAGCTCTACCTCGTGCTGCCCATCTCGGGCGCGCTCCTCACGATCTACCTGATCATCCACATCGTCACGACGTTCTCCAGCCGCTACGTCGGCCACGTGGGGACGCCGGACGAGGACCTCGAGGCGGCCTCGCTGTGATCGACCCCGGCACCATCAGCGCCATCCTGATCGGCGGCCTCGTGCTGCTGCTCGCCATCGGCGCGCCCGTCTCCATCTCGATCGCCCTCCCGAGCGCGGTCTGCATGCTGCTCATCGTCGACTTCGACCGCGGTGCGGTCACGTCGGCGCAGCAGATGCTCGGCGGCGCCGACTCGTTCGCGCTGCTCGCGATCCCCTTCTTCATCCTCGCCGGCGTCATCATGAACAACGGCGGCATCGCTGAGCGGCTCATCAACCTCGCCCGCGTGCTCGTCGGGCGCACGCCCGCGCCGCTCGTGCAGTCGAACGTCATCGCGAACGCCATCTTCGGCACCGTCTCGGGCTCCGCCGTCGCGAGCGCCGCGGCCGTCGGCTCGACCATGGCGCCCATGCAGCAGAAGGCCGGCTACGACCGGGCCTTCAGCGCGGCGGCGAACGTCGCCTCCGCCCCTGCCGGCATGCTCATCCCGCCGAGCAACACCCTCATCGTGTACTCGCTCGCCGCGGGTGGCACCTCGGTCGGCGCGCTCTTCGTCGCGGGCTACGTGCCCGGCGTCCTGTGGGCGCTCGCGTGCGCCGCTGTCGTGTTCGTCTACGCGCGACGCCACCCCGAGCTCAAGGGCGAGCCGTTCCCCGGCTTTGCGGTGCTCCTCGCGACCTTCCTGCGGGCGCTGCCGTCGCTCGGCCTCATCGTCGTCGCGATCGGCGGCATCGTCGCCGGCTTCTTCACGCCGACCGAGGGCTCGGCGATCGCGGTGCTGTACTCGCTCGCGCTCTCGTTCATCTACCGCACGATCTCGGTCAAGGAGCTGCCGCGCATCCTCTACGACGCGTGCCGCACGAGCGCGATCGTGATCTTCCTCATCGCGGTCTCGACGATCATGGCGTACGTCATGACCTACGCGAGGCTCCCGCAGCTCATCGCCGAGACGCTGTTCGGCTGGACCGATTCCAAGGTCGTCGTGCTGCTGATCATGATGCTCGTGCTGCTGCTCATCGGCATCCCGCTCGACCCCACCCCGGCGATCCTCATCTTCACGCCGATCTTCCTGCCCATCGCCGTCTCGTACGGGATCGACCCCGTGCACTTCGGCATCATGATGGTCTTCAACCTCTCGATCGCGGTCATCTCGCCGCCATCGGCGCCGGTGCTCTTCGTGGGCGCGCAGGTGGCGAAGGCCAAGCTCGAGGCGGTCATCGCCAAGCTGATGCCGTTCCTCATCGTGCTCATCGTGATGCTCTTCATCGTCGTCTTCGTCCCCCAACTGTCCCTGTGGCTGCCAGGCCTCCTGGGCCTGCTCTGATCCCCGACCGGAAGGAAGCACCATGAACGCCGTCTACGGCCCCACGTCGCCCGACCAGATCCCCGCATCCACCCAGCAGGTCCTGCGCGACCGCTACCTCGTCGAGGACCTCTTCGTGCCCGGCAGCGTGCGCACCGTCGTCACGCACTACGACCGGGTCGTCGCGGTCGGCGCGGTGCCGACCGACGCGCCGCTCGCCCTCGAGGCGGTGCCCGAGATCCGCAGCGAGCAGTTCCTCGACCACCGTGAGATCGGCATCGTCAACATCGGCGCTGCCGGCACGGTCGTCGCCGACGGCGAGCGCCACATCATGGCGACCGGCGCGTGCCTCTACCTGGGCCGCGGCGTGCGCGACGTCTCGTTCGAGAGCGACGACGCCGCGACGCCCGCGCGCTTCTACGGCTTCTCGGCGCCCGCGCACACGACCTACCCGACGGCGCTCGTCGAGCCCGGCCAGGGCACGGTCCGCGAGCTGGGCGACCCGCTCACCTCCAACCGCCGCACGCTCAACCAGTACATCCACGAGAACGGCGTGCGCAGCTGCCAGGTCGTCATGGGCGTGACGCAGCTCCACCCGGGCAGCATGTGGAACACGATGCCGTCCCACACGCACGACCGGCGCACCGAGTTCTACGTCTACTTCGACGTCGCCGAGGACGCCCGCGTCGTGCACCTCATGGGCCAGCCGCAGGAGACGCGGCACCTCATCGTCGGCGACGGCGGCCTCGTGCTGTCGCCGTCGTGGTCGATCCACTCGGGTGTGGGAACATCCAACTACTCGTTCGTGTGGGCGATGGCCGGGGAGAACCAGTCCTTCGACGACATGGACGGCGTGGCGATCGTCGACATGAGATGAGGCGGACCATGACAGCCGAGCCCCGGACGCTCGACACGAGCCCCGCACCCTCGGTGGGTGCGAGCGAGAAGACGCTGCGCGTGCTCGAGGCGGCGATCCTCCACGACCGGTTCACCGACATCGTGGAGGAGACGGGACTCGCGAAGGCGACGGTGCACCGCATCCTCGCGACGCTCGTCGAGCAGGAGTTCATCACCGGCGACAGCGAGCGAGGCTACCAGCCGGGCGCGCGGTTCCTGGGGGTCGCCGGCAGCGCGCTCTCGCGACTGGACATCTCCGCGATCGCCGAGCCGATCGTGGACGAGCTCGTGCGCGAGGTCGATTGCACCATCCACGTGGGCGTCGTGAACGGCTTCGAGATGGTCTACGTGCTGCGCGCCGACTCGTCCAAGCCGTACCGCATGGGATCGCGCGTCGGCCTGTCGATGCCGATGCACTGCTCGGGCATGGGCAAGGCCGTCCTCGCCGCGTGGAGCCCGGAGCAGGTCGACCGGCTCGTCGCGGAGGTCGGCCTCCCGGCCCGCACGGACGCCACGATCACCGACCCGGCCCGGCTGCACGAGGAGCTCGCTCGCGTTCGTGACCGGGGCTACGCCATGGACCTGGGCGAGAACGAGCGGGGCACGGTGTGCGTCTCGGCGCCCATCCGCGACCACCTCGGTCGCGTCACGCACGGGCTCTCGATCTCGTCGATCGCGCTCGAGCACCCGGGCTCGAGCATCGAGCAGTTCGCGCCGCAGGCGATCGCCGCGGCGGACGCGATCTCGCACGCGCTCGGCGCGCCCGCGCGTCGCTGACGGGCGGGTGCGGACGCGGCCTATCGGCCCGCGGCCCGCATCCTCCCCAGCTGGTGCCGCAGCGCATCCTCGAGCGTCGGACGGCGATAGCGGTGGCCGAGCTCCTCGAGCCGCGCCGGCACGACGCGCTGGTTCGCGAGCGCGAGCTCGCGCATGCCCTGCTCGCCGAGCAGCACGCGAGGGCCGATCGCAGGGGTCGGCAGCAGCGCCGGCCGGCGCAGCACGGCCGCGAGCGTGCGCGCGAAGTCGCGCTGCCGCACCGGCTCGGGAGCGACGGCGTTGATCGGCCCCGTCATCCGGTCGTCGACGAGCGCCCGCGCGAAGATGTCGACGAGGTCGTCGAGGTCGATCCACGACTGCCAGTGGCGGCCGCCCGCGAGCGGACCGCCGAGCCCCGCCGCGTAGAGCGGTCGCAGCACCTGCAGCACGCCGCCGCGGGGCGTCTGGACGAGTCCGGTGCGGATGAGCGCCGTGCGCACGCCGCCGTCGGCAGCCGCAGCGGCGTCGGCCTCCCAGTCGACGACCACCTCTGCCAGGAACCCGTGGCCCGCTCGGCTGGCCTCGGTGAGCGGCTCGTCGCCGCGGTCGTCGCCGTAGATGCCGATGGCGGATGCGCCGACGAAGGCGCGCAGGCCGCTGGCGGCCGCGAGCTCGGCGAGCCTGCGGGTCGGGCCGACCCGGCTCTCGCGGATCCGCTCGCGGTGGTCGTCGCCGAAGCGGCCGAAGATCGAGGCGCCGGCCAGGTGGACGAGCGCGTCGACGCCGTCCAGCAGGTCGGGCGCGGGCGCATCCGGATCCCATCGCCGCTCGCCGGGGCCGGCCTCGTGCCGTACGAGCCGCACGACGCGGTGGCCGCCGGTGGTGAGGAACGCCGCGAGCGCGGTGCCGATCAGACCGGAGGCGCCGGTGATGGCCACGGTCAGGGGCGCGGCCGCGAGCTCGCGGTGGCGGGCGAGGTCGTCGGCGAGCTGCCGGTGGCGGTAGACGAACATCGGCCGCAGCAGCCGTGAGCCGACCTGCGTGTCGACCCGGTCGTGCATGACCGTGGCGTCGCCGAGCGGCTCGAACCGGTGCTCGTGCCGCCAGCGCAGCGGCGCGAGGGCGGCGGAGGCGAGGCCGTGCTGCACGCGCTCGTCGACGAAGGCGCGGCCCGGCACGTAGCCGGAGGGATCGTGCTGCGCGACCCAGACCTGTCCGCCGGGCAGGGCGAGCTCCGCCCGGCCGTCGGCGAGCGACGCGGCCTCCCGCCGCGGAGCGCCGGGCAGCCACGGCGGCGAGAGCCGCTGCAGCGCACCGGGGCGCTCATGCCACGCGAAGACCTCGTCGACGGGAGCCTGGATGATGCTGCGGTGCTCGATGCCCATGGGGCGAACGTACGCCCCGGCCCTGTGCGTGCTCGCTCAGGGCCGGGGCGTGCGTGACGGTCGACCGGTCAGTGACCGGTGCTGTCGGGCGAGCGCTGGACGTCGCCGTCCCAGCCCGACTCTGCCGCCTGCTGGGGCGGCGCCTGCTCGGCGATCTTCTTGAAGCGCTTGAGGTCGTTGCCGATCTGCATGTCGTCGACCTGGAGCAGCGCGCCGGCCTGCTCGACGAGGCCCTGCGGCTTCCAGTCGATCTGCACGTTGACGCGCGTGACGTCATCGTCGATGCGGTGGAAGGTGACGACGCCGGCGTGCGTCTCGCCGTCGGTGCTGCGCCACGCGACGCGCTCGTCGGGGTGCTGCTCCGTGATCTCTGCGTCGAACTCGCGCTCGACACCCGCGATCGAGACCTTCCAGTGCAGCTGGGTGTCGGTCTGCTGCGTGATGGACTCCACGCCGCTCATGAAGCGGGGGAACTCCTCGAACCTCGTCCAGAGCGCGTAGACCGCGCTGATGGGCGCTTGGACGTCGATGCTGTCGGTGACCTGCGGCATTGCACTGCTCCTAGCTGTCGTCGTACGGGGATCGTGATGCTACGCCGCGACGGCGGGAAGATGCTCCACGAGCGCTCGGAACCGCTGGAAGTCGCACCGGACCGAGAGCTCGTCGAGCTCCTTCGCCCCGGGGGACGAGACGTCGCCTCGCGGCTCCCACTGCACGTGCGCGGTGACGCGCGTCGTCTGCGGGTCGAGCTCGGCGAGCTGCACCGACCAGGCCATCGTCGACTGGTCGACGCTCGTCCAGGCGATGCGCTCGTCAGGCTCGAGCTCGGTGATCACCGCGTAGAACATCTCGGGCACGCCGGCGATCGCGACGCGCCAGCGCAGCCGCTCCTTCGTCTCGGCGAACACCGACTCGACACCGGTCATGAACTCGGGGAACTGCTCGAAGGAGGTCAGCATCCGGAACACCTCTGCGCGGGGCGCTGCGACCTCGAATGATTCGTCGATCTGCATCATCACTCCCGACTTCGTCGTCATCTCGGGGATTTGTACCCCAAGGCGCATCTTGCCATGATCCTGAGGCCCCGACAATGAGGCCATTCCCAGGCTCCATCGGCCCCGGCCGGGCGGATGCGCCCCGAACCGTAGGATTGAGGGCATGTCCAAGGTCCTCTCCTCCCTTCCCGTCGGCGAGCGCGTCGGCATCGCCTTCTCCGGAGGCCTCGACACGTCGTGCGCCGTGGCCTGGATGCGGCACAACGGCGCCGTGCCGTTCACCTACACCGCCGACATCGGCCAGTACGACGAGCCCGACATCGACGCGGTGCCCGGGCGCGCGAGCGAGTACGGCGCCGAGGCCGCGCGGCTCGTCGACGCGAAGGCGTCGCTCGTGGAGGAGGGCCTCGTGGCGCTCGCGACGGGCGCCTTCCACATCCGCTCCGGCGGCCGCACCTACTTCAACACGACGCCGCTCGGCCGCGCCGTCACCGGCATGCTGCTCGTCCGCGCCATGAAGGAGGACGGCGTGGAGATCTGGGGCGACGGCTCGACCTACAAGGGCAACGACATCGAGCGGTTCTACCGCTACGGGCTGATGGCCAACCCCGCGCTGCGCATCTACAAGCCGTGGCTCGACCAGCGGTTCGTCACCGAGCTGGGCGGCCGCAAGGAGATGTCGGAGTGGCTCGTCGAGCACGGCTACCCCTACCGCGACGCCACCGAGAAGGCGTACTCGACCGACGCGAACATCTGGGGCGCGACGCACGAGGCGAAGACGCTCGAGCACCTCGACGAGTCGATGGAGATCGTGCAGCCCATCATGGGCGTCAAGTTCTGGGACGAGTCGGTGTCGATCCCGACCGAGGATGTCGCCATCCGCTTCGAGGCCGGTCGCCCGGTCGCGATCAACGGCGTCGAGTTCCCGGATGCGGTGGCGCTCGTCATGGAGGCGAACGGCATCGGCGGCCGTCACGGCCTGGGCATGAGCGACCAGATCGAGAACCGCATCATCGAGGCGAAGAGCCGCGGCATCTACGAGGCGCCGGGCATGGCGCTGCTGCACATCGCGTACGAGCGGCTGCTCAACGCGATCCACAACGAGGACACGATCGCGACGTACCACGAGCAGGGCCGCCGTCTCGGGCGCCTCATGTACGAGGGCCGCTGGCTCGACCCGCAGTCGCTCATGCTGCGCGAGTCGATCCAGCGCTGGGTCGGCTCCTCCGTGACGGGCGAGGTCGTGCTGCGCCTGCGCCGCGGCGAGGACTACACGGTCGTCGACACCCGGGGCGAGGGCTTCTCGTACCACCCCGACAAGCTCTCGATGGAGCGCGTCGGCGACGCGGCCTTCGGTCCGGAGGACCGCATCGGCCAGCTGACGATGCGCAACCTCGACATCGCGGACTCGCGCTCGCGGCTCGAGGCGTACGCCGCCGCCGGGCTCATCGAAGGCGAGACGGCGGCGCTGCTCGGCGCGCTCGAGATCGGCCGGTCGAACGAGATCATGGCGTCGCCGACCGACGACCCCGAGGCCCTCGAGCACTGGAACGACCGCGCCGCGATGGATCTCGGCACGGACTAGCGTCCGCCGTCGCGCTGGTCGAGCCGCTTCGCGCCCGCAAGGCTGAGCGGATCGAGCCCGCCGGTCCTCCCACCTCCTCCGCATCCGTCGTATGGGTGAATGCATCACACGGACCAAGGAGGATCCATGCGCTACGTGCTGTTCATCTGCGTCGACCCCGAGGGTGAGCCCTACGACCCGGAGCGCGATGACCCGGGCGCCTGGGTCGCCGCGCTCGAGGCTCAGGGCAAGTACGTCCTCGGGGACCGGCTGCGCCCGGTCGAGGATGCGACGACGGTGCGCGTCCGCGCCGGCGAGCGCATCGTGACGGACGGGCCCTTCACCGAGAGCCGGGAGTGGATCGCCGGCTTCGACATCATCGAGGCGGACGACCTCGACGAGGCCATCGGCGTCGCGGCCGCGCATCCGATGGCCCGCTTCGGTCGCGTCGAGGTGCGGCCGGTGTGGCCCTTCTAGACGACCGCGACGCGGCGGCGGCCGTCGCGGCCGCCGCCGCCGAGCACGGCCGCATCATCGCATCCGTCATCCGCGCGGTCGGCGACTGGACGGTCGCCGAGGACGCGGTGCAGGACGCCATGGAGCGCGCGCTCGAACGATGGCCGCTCGACGGCGCGCCACGCAGCCCCGCGGCATGGGTCACCACGGTCGCACGGCGGCGGGCGATCGACCTGCTGCGGCAGCAGGGCGCGGCGCAGCGCGCGGCGCAGCGCGCGGCGCAGCGGCTCGCGCTCGACGCCGAGCCGCTCGGCGGGCCCGACGACGAGGTGTCGGAGCAGGCGGCGTTCCCGCACGGCGACGAGCGGCTGGCGCTGCTGTTCACCGCGTGCCACCCTGCGCTCGCCGCCGAGGCGAGGGCAGCGCTGGCCCTGCGGGTGGTGCTCGGCGTGCCGGTCGAGCGGCTCGCGCGACTGTTCGGCATCGGAGAGGACGCGATGCAGAAGCGGCTCGTGCGAGCGCGGGCGAAGATCAAGCACGCGGGGATCCCGTACCGCGTGCCCGGAGCGGCGGAGCTCGCGACTCGGAGCGAGGGCGTGCGAGAGGTGCTCTACGGCCTCTTCTCGATCGCCTACGCGGACACCGGTGCCGCTGCGGACGAGCCGACGCCGGCCGCAGAGGCGATCCGGCTCACCCGGTTGTGCCGCTCGCTCGTGACAGACGGCACCCGCGAACGGCTCGAGATCGACGGGCTGCTCGCGCTCATGCTGCTGCAGCACTCGCGCGCCGCAGCCCGGTTCGCCGCGGACGGGAGTCCCGTGCCGTTCCCGGAGCAGGATCGCCGTCTCTGGGACGCCGACGCGGCGGCGGAGGGACTGGCGATCGTCGACGCCGCCCTCGCCCGGGCGGCGGCGACGGGCGTCGAGGGCGGGCGGCACCTCGTGCAGGCGGCGATCGCGGCCGAGTACGTGCGGCCGGCGCTCGCCGCCATCGACCACGCCCGGGTCGTCGCGCTCTACCGGGTGCTCGAGCGGCTCGACCCGTCGCCGTTCGTGCCGCTCAACCGCGCGATCGCCCAGGCGAACGCCGGCGACCCCCAGGCCGGGCTCACGACGCTCGACGGGCTTCGCCCGCGGCTCGACGGGCACCACCTGCTGCATGCGGCTCGCGGCGACGTGCTCCTCCGGGTCGGCCGGAGCGACGAAGCGGCGGCCGCCTTCCGGCTCGCCGCGCGGCTGGCGCCGTCCGACGCGGAGCGGCGGGCCTACCTCGCAGCCGCGCCCGCACGGCCCGCGGCCTGAAGGGGCGTCGGTCGCGCTCGGGACGCTCGCGGGTGAGAGAGCGGGCAGCGCCGACCGCCTGCCCCTCCGGGTGTCCCCCAAGGCCGCTGTGCTGTACTGAGCGCGTGAGCGACGCGCTCGAGCAGTTCTCCCCCGCGACCCGCGCGTGGTTCGCCGGCGCGTTCCCGGCGCCGACCGCCGCGCAGTCGCAGGCATGGGCGGCGATCGCGCGCGGCGAGCACACCCTCGTGGTCGCCCCGACCGGCTCCGGCAAGACGCTCGCCGCATTCCTCTGGGCGCTCGACCGGCTCCAGCGCGAGGACGCGACGCCGCACGAGGAGCGCGAGCCGGGCGTGCGTGTGCTCTACGTCTCGCCGCTCAAGGCGCTCGCGGTCGACGTCGACCGCAACCTCCGCGCCCCGCTCGCCGGCATCGCGGCCCGCGGCCGCGCCGACGGGTCGGAGCCGCCGCAGATCCGCATCGGCCTCCGCACCGGCGACACGCCCCAGGAGGAGCGGCGGGCGCAGTCGAAGCATCCGCCCGACATCCTCATCACGACGCCCGAGTCGCTGTTCCTGCTGCTGACGAGCCGCGCGCGCGAGACGCTGCGCACGGTCGAGACGGTCATCATCGACGAGGTCCACGCCGTCGTGCCGACGAAGCGCGGCTCGCACCTGGCTCTGAGCCTCGAGCGGCTGAACGCGCTCCTGCCTCAGCCGGCGCAGCGCATCGGGCTGTCGGCGACGATGCAGCCGGCCGAGGAGGTGGCCGCGTTCCTGGGCGGCCCGGCGCCGGTCACGGTCGTCGCGCCGCCGAGCGAGAAGCGCATCGAGCTGACGATCACCGTGCCGGTGGACGACATGACCGACCTGCGCGGTCCGCAGCGCGACGAGGCCGCGCCCACCGGCAGCGCGTTCGGCTCAACGAAACCCGACAACCCCTCGATCTGGCCGCACATCGAGCGCGAGCTGCTCGAGCTCGTCGACCGGCACCGCTCCACGATCGTCTTCGTGAACGCCAGGCGCGCAGCCGAGCGGCTCACCGCCCGCCTCAACGAGATGGATGCCGAGCGGCTCGACGAGGCGGAGGCGGGCGCTGCGCCCGGCGCGGCGGCGGATGCGTCGGCCGGCCGCGCAGGGACCGGCGTCATCCTGCGCGACGTGTCGGAGCACATCCGCCTGCGCCTCGCGGAGCGCACCGCGGTGCGCACCGCGGCGGGGCCCGACGCGGAGGCGCCGCCGCTCGCCCGGGCGCACCACGGCTCGGTCTCGAAGGAGCAGCGCGGCGAGATCGAGGACCAGCTGAAGTCGGGCCGGCTGCGCTGCGTGGTCGCGACCTCGAGCCTCGAGCTGGGCATCGACATGGGCGAGGTCGACCTCGTCGTGCAGGTCGAGTCGCCGCCGAGCACCGCGAGCGGCCTGCAGCGCGTGGGCCGCGCCGGCCACAACGTCGGCGACGCGTCGCGCGGCGTCATCATCCCCAAGCATCGCGCCGACCTGCTGCACGCGACCGTCGTCGCCGACCGTATGGCGCGCGGCGAGCTCGAGCCCATCCGCATGCCACGGCATCCGCTCGACGTGCTCGCGCAGCAGACCGTCGCGGCGGCCGCGATGGACGAGCTCGTCGTCGACGAGTGGTTCCAGACCGTGCGGCGGGCGGCGCCGTTCGCGCAGCTGTCGCGCGGCGCGTTCCACGCGACGCTCGACCTCGTCGCCGGCGTCTACCCGAGCGACGAGTTCGCCGAGCTGCGGCCGCGCGTCGTGTGGGACCGCGACGCGGGCACGATCACCGGCAGGCCGAGCGCGCAGCGCATCGCGGTCTCGAGCGGCGGCACGATCCCCGACCGCGGCCTCTTCGGCGTGTTCCTCTCCGGGCAGGAGGGCAAGCCCGGCGCGCGCGTCGGCGAGCTCGACGAGGAGATGGTCTACGAGACGCGCACGGGCGACGTCTTCGCGCTCGGCGCCACGAGCTGGCGCGTCGTCGACATCACCCACGACCGCGTGCTCGTCGTGCCCGCATTCGGCGAGGTCGGCAAGCTGCCCTTCTGGCACGGCGACAACGAGGGCCGCCCCGCCGACCTCGGCGCATCGATCGGCCGCGCGACCGCCGCCCTCGCCGCCGGCACCGGCTTCGAGCTCACGCACTCCGACGAGCGCGCGCGGCGCAACCTCGAGGCGTACGTGCGCGACCAGATCGCCGCGACCGGCGCCGTGCCCACCGACCGGCAGCTCGTCGTCGAGCGCTCGCGCGACGAGCTCGGCGACTGGCGGCTCATCGTCCACTCCCCCTACGGGCGCCGCGTGCACGCGCCGTGGGCGCTCGCGATCGACCGCCGGCTGCGCGAGGACAAGGACATGGGCGCCGCGGCCATGGCCTCGGACGACGGCATCGTCATCCGCATCCCCGACTCCGACGCCGACCCGCCCGGCGCCGACCTCATCCGCTTCGAGCCCGACGAGCTCGAGCGCATCGTCGAGACCGAGGCGGGCGGTACCGCGCTCTTCGCGAGCCGGTTCCGCGAGTGCGCGGCCCGTGCGCTGCTGCTGCCCAAGCGCGACCCGGCCAGGCGCGCACCGCTGTGGCAGCAGCGGCAGCGCGCCGCGCAGCTGCTCGACGTCGCCAAGCGCTACCCCGACTTCCCGATCGTGCTCGAGGCGCTGCGCGAGGTGCTGCAGGACGCGTACGACCTGCCGGCGCTGCGCTCGATCGCCGAGCGGCTGCAGCACGGCGACATCCGCGTCGTCGAGGTCGAGACGCCGAGCCCGTCCCCCTTCGCGCACCACCTGCTGTTCGGCTACGTCGGCGCGTTCCTCTACGAGGGCGACGCGCCGCTCGCCGAGCGGCGCGCGGCCGCGCTCACGCTCGACCCGACGCTGCTCGCCGAGGTGCTGGGCACGACCGCGCTGCGCGAGCTGCTCGACCCGCTCGTGGTGGAGCGCATCGAGCTGGAGCTGCAGCGGCTCGCGCCCGACCGGCGCGCGCGCGGCGTCGAGGGCGCCGCCGACCTGCTGCGGCTGCTCGGTCCGCTCACCGTCGACGAGCTCGCCGAGCGGCTGGAGAGCACGGGGACGACCGAGCCGGATGCGCCGCTCGACCGCGCTGGCGCCGCCGCCATCGCCGACGAGCTCGTCGACGCGCGCCGCGCGGTGCGGGTGCGGATCGGCGACGAGGAGCGGGTCGCCGCGATCGAGGACGTCGCGCGGCTGCGCGATGCGCTCGGCGTGCCGCCGCCGCCCGGGGTGCCGTCGGCGCTGCTCGAGACGGTGCTCGACCCGATCGGCGACGTCGTCGCGCGGCACGCGCGCACGCACGGGCCGTTCACCGTCGAGGATGTCGGCGCGCGCCTCTCGCTCGCGCCCGCCGTCGCGCGCTCGGCGCTGCGCGCGCTCGAGGCTCAGGGCCGCGTGCTCTCCGGCGCCTACCGACCCGGCGGCTCCGGCGAGGAGTGGATCGACGCGCAAGTGCTGTCGAAGCTCAAGCGCCGCAGCCTGCAGGCGCTGCGCAGCGACGTCGAGCCCGTCGACCATGCCGTCTTCGCCGACCACCTGCTCGCGCACCAGCACGTGACGCGGCCGCTCACCGGTGCCGACGGCCTGCTCGAGGCGCTCGACGGACTCGAGGGGCTGCCGCTGCCGCTCAGTGCGCTCGAGACGCTCATCCTGCCCTCGCGCGTGAAGGGCTACCGCCCGGCGATGCTCGACGAGCTCACCGCGAGCGGCCTCATCACCTGGGTCGGCGCCGGTGCGCTCACCGGCAAGGACGGGCGCATCGTGCTGCGCGCCGCCGACGGGGTCGCGCAGCAGCGCGACGTGGCCCACGACGACCCCGAGGCCGCGGCGATCCTCGCGGCGCTCGCCGAGGGCGGCGCGCTCTTCGCGCGCCAGCTCGGCGACATGGTGGCGCTCGACCCTGCGCGGCTCGCGGATGTGCTGTGGCCGCTCGTGTGGGCAGGTCGGGTGACGAACGACACGATCGCGCCGATGCGCGCGCACCTGCTCGGCGCGCGCGCCCGCTCGGCGCCGACACCGAGCCGCCGCGCGTCGCCGGCGAGCCGCCGCCGCATCGGGCTCGCTCGGCCCTCGCGCTCCGACGCGATGCCGCTGCTCGCCGGCCGCTGGCTGCTCGCCTCGAGTCCCGCCGGCACGCCGACCGAGCTCGCGGCGGCCACCGCCGACGCGCTGCTCGCCCGCTACGGCGTCGTCACGCGCGGCAGCGTCATGGCCGAGGACGTGCCCGGCGGCTTCCACGGCGTCTACCAGGTGCTCAAGGCGTTCGAGGAGGCCGGGCACACCCGCCGCGGCTACTTCGTCGACGGCCTCGGCGCCGCGCAGTTCGCGGATGCGCCGGTCGTCGACGCGCTGCGTGCGCGGCAGTCGAGCGGGCCGAGCGATGCGGTCGCGACGGTCTCGACGGTCGACCCGGCGAACCCGTTCGGCGCGACCCTCCCCTGGCCCGAGCCGCGCGGCGACCACAAGCCGACCCGGCGCGTGGGCGCGCTGACGACGATCGTCGGCGGCCGACCGGCGCTGCATCTCGAGCGGGGCGGCAAGTCGCTGCTCACCTTCATCGATGACGAGGACGCGCTCGTGCGCGCGCTCGAGAGCCTCGCCGACGCGGTCGCGCGGCTCGGCGGCCGTCGGCGCGTGCTCGAGCAGGTCGACGGCCGCTCCTCCCTCGACGCAGACCTCGCGCCCATCCTCGAGCGGGCGGGCCTGCGCCGCACCCCGCGCGGCTACCGGATCGGCCCCTGATGGTGCTCGACGTCGCCGGTGGTCGGACGAGCGCTAGAGCGGCTCGTCCGACCACCGGCGACGTTGGAAGGAGGGCGGCGGATGCCTGAGGGCGACACGATCTACCGGGCTGCGGTGAACCTCGGCGCGGCGATGGCGGGGCGCGAGCTGCTGCGGAGCGACTTCCGGGTGCCGAAGCTCGCCACCGCCGACCTCGCCGGCGAGCGCATCGACGAGGTCCGGGCGGTCGGCAAGCACCTGCTCATGCGGGGCGAGCGGTTCACGATCCACTCGCACGCCGGCATGGACGGCCTGTGGCACGTGATCGCTCCCGGCGCCCGCGCGCCCGTGCCGGCCCACACCATCCGTGTCGTGCTCGCGACCGCGGAGCACGAGATCGTCGGCTCGAGCCTGCCCGTGCTCGAGCTGCTGCCTCGCGCGGGCGACCTCGAGACGCTCGCCTACCTCGGGCCCGACCTGCTCGACCCCGACTGGGACGACGAGAAGGCGGCAGAGGCCGCGCGACGGCTGCGGGCGACGGATGCCCCGGTGGGCGTGGCACTGCTCGACCAGCACGCGGTCGCCGGGCTCGGCAACGTCTACCGGGGCGAGCTGTGCTTCCTGCGCGGCGTGCACCCGGCGACGCCCATCGCGCAGGTCGAGGTCGAGCCGCTCGTCGCGCTCGCACGGCGGCTGATGGTCGCGAACCGCGACCGCACCGAGCGCACGTTCACGGGAGACGCGCGGCGCGGCCGGCGCACGTGGGTCTACGGCCGCGGCGGGCAGCCGTGCCTGCGGTGCGGCACGAGGATCCGGGATGCGCAGCTGGGCCTCGAGGACGGCATGCTGCGGCAGGTGCAGTGGTGCCCGCGCTGCCAGCCCGAGCCCCGCCCGACCGCCGAACTTCCCTGAACTCCGAGGTTGCGGACGAAGAACGCGCCGTTCAGGGACGTTCGGCGATCGGGATGCGCATCCGCGCCCTCGCGGTCACCTCACGGCCGGTGCGCGCCCGGCTTGCGCAGCAGCAGCCACGCGCCGAGGGCGATGAAGATCGCGCCGGCGGCGGCGAGGACCCACCATCCCGTCGCCATGCCGGTGACGGCGAGCGTGCCGCCCGTACCCGATGCCGCAGCTGCGGCCTCCTGTGCTCCGTACATCATGCGATCCCTTCTGCTCGGGCCTGTGCGGCCCAGCGGTCTGTGCGGTTCCCGGTGATCTTGGAGACGGACACATCCGACCAGGCGCGGATGAACCAGCCGACCCGCAGGAGCATGAACAGCTCGCTGGGGAAGAAGGAGGCTGCGAGGATCAGGTCGCGTCGGTCGCGATGAGGCAGGCGCAGGGCCCGCTTCACCTCGATCGCGATGTTGAGCATCGCCGGCACGAGCAGCCAGAACCAGACGAGCTGGACCACACCGAGCACGATCCCGGCCGTCATGAGGACGAGCCAGAGGAGCTTGAGGGCGACGACGCCGAAGCCCGCGAGCTGCGTGCCCCAGTCACGCCAGGTCAGACGATTGAAGCCGAATGCCTGCAGATCCTCGATCGTCCCGACCTGCCACTTCAGTCGCTGGTGCCAGAGGGAGCGCAGGTCCCGCATCGAGTCGGTGTAGGCGCGCACGGTCGGTGACATCCGGGTCGCGTGGCCGAGCTCCCGCAGACGGTAGGTGAGCTCGAAGTCCTCGGTGGCGGAGTGGTAGGCCCAGGGCCCGACGCGGTCCTCGCGCCGCGCCACCTCGAGGAGGGCAGAGCCGCGGAAGGCGCAGCCCGCGCCCGGGAGCACGCGCACCGAGCCATTGCGCAGCGCATCGTCGATCGAGGAGCCGTACTCGGCCTTCTGGATGCGGGCGAGCACGGAATCGCCGACGACGGTGAACTTCGCGCACGAGCCGCCGAGAGCGGGCTCCGCTTCGAACTCCGCGATCCAGTCGGCGAACGCGTGGTCGGGCAGCAGCGTGTCGGCGTCGAGGGTGATGACGATGTCGGCGCCGGACGCGTAAGAAGACCAGCCGAGGGTGAGGGCCTCGGACTTGCGGTGCTCGAGCCGAGGCAGCTCCAGGATCGAGACCGGGTAGCGGCGGGCGATGGCCGCGGTGCGGTCGGTGCAGCCGTTGGGGATCACGAGCACCTCATCGGCGGGCCGCGTCTGCGCGAGCACTGACTCGATGGTCGGACCGATCGTGGGCGCCTCGTTGTAAGCGGGGACGAGCACCACCACGCGGCTCACGCGACGACCTCGAGGCTGTCGCGCGAGGAGGCGAGGCAGCTCCGACCGCTCGGTCGGTGCTCGAGCGGAAGACCGCGCCTCGCGACGGCACGCGCGGACTCAGCGCCGGTCATGCCGTCAGCAGCGCTGCTGCGGTGCATGGACGCGCGAGCGATCATGGGGAGCCTCGTCGATCGAAGGATGTCGCCGCAATTCCTCGCTCTGCGGCACATTCCCGACGCTAATGAGATCGACTCAGCAAAGTAGGCTGGCCATACTCAAGGCCGACCGAGAGTCACGAGGCATCCTCAGGCCGGCTCACGGCGGACCGAGCGCCCTGCAGTACTTCCTCAGGGTCTTTCGAATCTGAGCGATGCCTCGAGGCGGCGCGTGCAGCTGCGGCCGCGCAAGCCGAGGCGGCGGACCGTGTTCAGCCCGAGCGATGGGGCGCGTGGAGCCTGACCCACTCGTGCATCACGATCGCCGCCGCGGCCGCCGCGTTGATCGACCGCGTCGAGCCGAACTGGCGGATGGCGACGTGGGCATCCGCGGCGGCGACAGCCGCATCCGTCAGCCCCGGCCCCTCCTGGCCGAACAGCAGCACGCAGCGCTCGGGCAGCGGTGCCGCGTCCACCGGCATCGACCCCTCGGTGTTGTCGACCGCCACGATCGGCAGCCCAGCCTCCCTCGCCCACGCGACGAACGCATCCACGCTCTCGTGGTGCTCGATGCGCTGGTACCGATCGGTGACCATCGCGCCGCGGCGATTCCAGCGCCGCTTGCCGACGATGTGCACGGCGGATGCGGTGAAGGCGTTGGCGGTGCGCACGATCGACCCGATGTTCAGGTCGTGCTGCCAGTTCTCGATCGCGACGTGGAAGGGGTGCCGCCGCGACTCGAGGTCGGCGACGATCGCGTCCATGCGCCAGTAGCGGTAGCCGTCGACGACGTTGCGGCGGTCGCCGTGCGCCAGCAGCTCCGGGTCGAGGCGGTCATCGTCGGGATGATCGCCCGCCCACGGGCCGACGCCGACCTCGAGCTGCGGCTCGTCGGCTGGCTCCATGCCTCCAGGCTAGGCGTCAGCCGAGGATGATCGGCGACGTGCTCGGCGCGACGTGTACCGACGGCGTGGGCCGACGACGCGGCAGCGCCGAGAGCGAGCGGTAGGCGGCGGCGAGCGCCCAGCCGCCGGCGAGCCCCACGGCCCACCACGGCGCACCCGGGATGTCGGGCATCCCGGCCGCGGCCTCCTCGACCTCAGGCGTGGGGATGCGCTCCCCCGTCACGATGATGCGGTGGCTGTTGACGCCGAGCGGCGTGCACGTGACGAGCGTCACGAGGTCGCGGCCGGCCTCGGGCATCAGCTGCTCGGTGTCGCCGGGCTCGATGACCTGCACGTCGCGCACCTCGTAGGTGAGCAGCTCGCCGTAGACGTCGACCTCGAACAGGTCGCCGACCACCACCTGGTCGAGGTCGCTGAAGAGCACCGACTCGGGCAGGCCGCGGTGGCCCGTGAGCACGCTGTTCGTGCCCGGCGCCTCGGTGCTCGCGCCGACCGGGAGCGCCGAGCCGAGCAGGTGGCCGATGCCCCGACGCAGCGTGGCCTCGTCGGTGCCGTGGTAGATCGGCAGGTCGACGCCGATCGCGGGGATGCGGATGCGCGCCATCACGTCGGCGGGCCCGAGGTCGAGCTGCTGCTCGTACGCCGCGACGATCGCGCGCCGCTCGCTGAGGGGCGTGCCGCCGTAGGGGTCGATGAGCGCGCCGCCGGAGAGCGTGCCGTTGTACTCGCGCGCCGCCGCGAGCTCGTCGAGCCGGCCCTCAGGGCCGAGCTCGTCCATCACCTCGGCGTAGGCGTTGACGCGCTGCGACTGCTCGAGCTCGGAGAACCAGCTGGCGCCCGACGGGTAGAGCAGCACGGCCACGCCGAGCATCACCATGAGCGCGACCAGCGCGGAGCCGCCGCCACCGCGGCGCCGCCGCTTGGCACGGCCGGTCGCCTGGGGCGACGGGCTCGGTGCTTCGACGGCGGCGACGGCGGTCACGGCGACTCCTTCAAGAAGGGATGGGCCCCGCGGCGGTGCGCCGCGGGGCCCGGGTGGGATCAGACCTCGGCGTCGGCCTTGCGGCGACGGAAGAGGGCGAAGCCCAGCGCGGAGGCGAGGAGGCCTGCGCCACCGATCATGAAGGCCGCCTGGCCGGAGCCACCGGTGATGGGGAGGGCGTAGGCGGGGACCTGAGCGTTGGCGACCGAGACGTCGACCGAGGTCGGTGACAGGTCACCCGTGACGATCGTGACGGGCCCGATCGGGGTCGTCGATACGACGTAGCCGGCAGGCGCCTTGGTCTCGACGATCCAGTAGGTGCCCGAGGGCAGCACCGGGATGAACGCGATGCCGTTGTCCTGGGTCACGAAGGTGGACTGACCCCCGACGCTGATCGGGTTGGTGCGTGCGTCACGGTCTGCCTCGTTCGCGAAGATCTGGAACTCGGCCCCCGCCAGCACGCCCGAGTGGTCAGCCGCGTCGGCTCGCTGCTCGTACTTGAGGATCGCGAGCGTGCCCCACTCAGTCGTGACGATGTTGGAGTCGAACTTGGTGCCGTTGACGATCAGCTGCGCGCCGTTCTTGATGATCCCGTTGTCGGCCGGCGCGGCGCCCTGCAGCGATACGACGGTCGACACGATGTCGACCTGCACTGAGGCGTTGTTCGCCGCAGCGAGCTTCGCGACGCCAGCAGGCGTGAACGTGACCGTGACGAGCTGGCCGGTGTTCACGACCGCATAGTCCGCAGGCACGAGTGCGACGTTGGTGCCCGTGACGGTCGCACTGCCATACGTGAGGCGGCTGTCGAGGGTGTCGGTGATGACGAACGACGAGAGCGTCTCCGCCGCGGCGATCTCGGGCACGTCGGCGTCGAGCGTCCACGTCGCCCGGTCACCGAGGCTTGCGGTGAGGCCGTTCTCGAAGGACTTCTCGATGCCCGTGATCGCGTTCTTGGGGTAGACGTGCACGTCGTAGACCCACGTGTTGTCGACCGGCATCGGCACAGTCACCAGGAAGGGCTCAGCCTCGAAGGCGATGTTGTTCTCGCCCGGGTCCGTCTCGGTCACGAGGTAGACGGCCGCCGCGAGATCCGGGAAGCGGATCTCGCCGTCGGCGTTGGTGATGCCGGTGACGGCGGGCTCGAGGTCAGCCGCGGCAAGGCTGTCAGGCGTGGGCGCAGGGTTGGCGGCTGCAGTCCATCCCGCAGCGGTCGTCAGGTCGATGCCCTTGACCTGCTGGATCGTGAACGTGACGCCAGGCAAGGGTGTCAGGCCGGTCAGGGCGGCCTCGTCGAGCTCCGTGCCGTCGTGGGCCAGCGTCGTCGGCGTCTCCGGCTCGGCGAACTTGTGGATCGTGAGCGCGCGCGGCTCAGCCGGGTCGATGTTGTCGACAGCGACGGCGGAGGCGGGCAGCGCGCCGCCGAGGACGGTGAGCGTCGCGAGGGCGACAGCTCCGAAGCCGGCGGCGATGCGTGCCGTCAGGCCCTTCTTGTTGGTAGCCATGGAGGCGTTTCCTTCCTGGGGAGATGCGTGGGAGCGCTGGGGATCGGTCGGGATGGTGCTGGTCATGTCAGGGGTGCTTCCGGTCGGCGCATCCGGTGACGGATGAGCAGGAGGGCGGCGGCGAGCAGCAGCAGGGCGCTGCCGCCGAAGATGAAGGCGTCGGAGCCGATGCCGCCGGTGAGGGGCAGGGTCAGGACTGGGACGGGTGCGTTCACGAAGCGGTAGGTGTGGTGCTCTCCGGCAGAGATCTGGATGGCTGCCGGATCCGCGACGGTCTCCCACCTGCCGTCCACCAGTCGCTCGACGCGTAGCCCGAGCGACGCGTAGCTGCTCGTCTCGGTGAGCGCGTACATGTGACCGGGACGGACGTCGAACCGGTTCGCACCGGACCCGGCTGCGATCTCGGTCTCGCTGCCGGTGACCGTGGTCGCGCTCAGACCCGTGAGCGTCGGAGCGCCAGGGGCCGCGGTGAGCCTGAACATGCTCGCCTGGAGCGTCCCACCGGTCGCCGCCTCGATGTGCTTGAGGATCGTCAGCTGGGCGGTCGCCTGCGTGCTCGTGCACCGCACGTGCTTGCCTGCAGGCACCTGCACGCTGCTGTCAGTGACGACGACAGCCTGGCCGGTCGCGACGTCGACGCATGCGGTGCCCTGCGCTACGTAGGTCGCCGGACCGCCGGTCTGCGAGAGGACATACGCGGTGGCGGCGCGGACCAGCCCGGTCACTCCGGTCGGGCCAGAGAGGCCAGAACCATCGGGTCCCGTCGCTCGCAGCGCCCACGCCGACGGAGCCGCGGAGCCGTAGTGCACCTGGTTGACGAGCGTGAGCCGCGACTGGCAGCTGACGGTCGTCGTGATCGTGAAGGAGTTGGTGGCGCCGGGGAGCGACAGCGTCGCCCCCGACGCGGGCAGCGGCTGCGCGGTGCTGCTCGAGGCGATAGTGGATGCGCCGATGGTGCAGAGCGCGCCTGCAGCGATGGTGGTCGTGTTCGCGATGGTGACGCTCGCGTTCCGTGCGTAGCCGTCGCGCGGTGCACCCCAGGCCTGCGCGGTCGCGGCGGCGGTGCTTGGACCGCTCAGCGAGAGCGTGGCGTCGAGGCCAGCCGGTCGATTCGCGTGCTGGTAGCGGATCCCGTCGACGAGCCACTCCTTGACGACGCTCACCGTTACTGCGACCCCGGTCTGCGCACTCGCCGACTGCGTCACCGGTGACGGCGCGCCCGGACCGACCCCCGTGACGGTCGCAGTGTTCGTGAGCAGCTGGCCCCGTCGAGCGGCGGTCACCTGCACCTGGTAGGTCAGCACGATGCTCTGCCCGATCGCGACCGGCGTCGCGCTCGACCATCGGAGCTGGTTCGGTGCGGTGGTGGACGGCGGGGTGATCACTCCGCCGGACGGCGTCACGCTCGCTGACCCCGTGACGAAGGTCGCTCCGGGGAGGACGGCGGTCATGTCGTCGGTGATCGTCGGGTTGCGGAGCTCGGTGCGACCGGTGTTTCGGAGCGTCACCGTGTAGGTCACACGCTGCTCGGGGATCACGACGGCGCCTGCAGTGACGTTCGACGACTTCGTCGCAGCGATCGCCGGGGCAGCCAGCGCGACCGGGTGGTCCTCGACCTCTCCGCTCGTCGTCATCCCCGTCGCCCCGAGGAAGGTGCCCGCGTTGGCGATCCGGATCCGCAAGTACGTCGGGTCCTCCGCAGAGGCGGGCTTCACATCCGCCGGCACCGTCCAGCTGAGGGTGGCGAGGCCGCTCGACGCGCACGTCGAGCTGGACGACTGCTCGTCGGCGTCGAAACTGCCGCTGCGATCGAAATCGAGCCAGGCACGCACCGCAGCTCCTGCACCGACGCACGACACGGCGACCGTCTGGACCGAACTGGGCGCTGCGGGGAGGTCTAGGGCTCCGGCACCGGTGACCTGCTGGCCGCCGATGCTCGTGTACGTGAACGCGGAGTCCTCGTCGTCACCGACGACGTCGTCGCCGGATCCCGCGGACCCGATCGGGTATGCCGCCTCGGCGTCGACGAGCGCACCCAGCCGCGGTGCGCTCGCC
This sequence comes from Actinomycetota bacterium, assembly GCA_051751085.1. GTDB lineage: Bacteria > Actinomycetota > Actinomycetes > Actinomycetales > Microbacteriaceae > Agrococcus. The sequence goes on from JBNJKM010000009.1 coordinate 64,575, forward strand.
GTGCTCGTCGCGAGTGCCGACTGGAACACGTCGGAGACGCCGTCGCCGCAGATGAAGAGGCCGCAGTAGCCGCCTGTGGCCGGCTCGCCGCCGCTCCATCCGGGCTGGAGTACGGCGCCTGCCGTTCCATATCGCTCAGGGGCGTCACCGAAGTCGAGCGGCAGCATGACGCCGAGCGCGATCGCACTGAGCCCGCCGCCGCGGAGCGTGACGTTCGACAGGGAGGTCGAGCCGGTCGCGAATGCGATGGCGGCAGGGCCGGTCGGGCATGCCCCGGTAGCGGTGAGCTGGAGGCGGGCAGGGGTGCGGCCGGGACGCGTAGCGATGGTCGACTCCGCGCAACCGGCGCTCCGGTGCCGATCGATGATCTGCCAGCGGTCGTTGGGTGCGGTCGCGCCCACCATCTCGGTGCCACCGGACTGCTCCGCGTCGGCGAAGACGATGCCCGCGAGCGGCACTGCAGCGCCCGCACTGGTGGCGGAGCAGCTGACGTTGAACGTGACCGTGGTGTTCTGCTGCGCCGTCTGCAGACCGACGTCGAGCAGATTGCCGACGCCTGCTGCTCCCGTGAAGTACATCGAGTTGAAGCCGGAGGCGCCCCAGGCGGTGCCTGGGCGCGTCGCGACGAGGCTGCCCGCGAGGCTCGAGAGGGTGCAGCTGACGTCGATGCCGGCACTGCTCGCAGAGCCGCGGGCGCCGCTGCTCACCGCTGCGCCATGGGAGCCCCAACTCACCCATTCGATCGCGGGCACGAACTGCCCGGTGCCGCCCGTTGCGCGGACCGCCTGCGCCGCAGGCGCGGGAGAGAGTGGAGCGAGCGGCACAAGGAGCCCGGCCAGCACGCCGAGCACGAGCACAGCGACCGTCGCGCGCTTCGAGCGGCGAGGTGCTGACGTGCGGGTGCGCATGAAGAATGAAGCCTTTGAGAGAGGGGGAGCCGTGGGATGCGGGGAGCGAGCAGAGGGCGTCGCAAACCCCGGCGCTGGGGTGCCTCCCACGCTATTGAGCCCACCTCAGGAACTGGGTGCTTGCTCAGCAAAGATTCCTCAGGTTCGGATGAGCGACCCTGAGGAAGCACTGAGGGTCGTTCAAAAGCGAACGAATCACACTGTTCACATTGCGGTTACACCTGGCTCGGGGGAGCCGCGTAGCCTGAATCCATGCGCACCAGAGCAGACATCGAATGCTGGCTCACCGACATGGACGGAGTGCTCGTGCGCGAGGAGCGCCCGCTGCCCGGTGCCAAGGAGCTGCTGCAGCAGTGGCAGGACGCGGGCACCGAGTTCCTCGTGCTGACGAACAACTCGATCTTCACGCCGCGCGATCTCTCCGCGCGACTCCGCGCATCCGGCCTGGTCGTGCCCGAGGAGCGGCTCTGGACGAGCGCGCTGGCGACCGCCGACTTCCTGCACGACCAGATGCCGGGCGGCTCGGCGTTCGTGATCGGCGAGGCGGGCCTGATCACGGCGCTGCACGAGATCGGCTTCACGATGACGGAGTCCGACCCCGACTACGTGGTGATCGGCGAGACACGCTCCTACTCGTTCGAGGCGATCACGAAGGCGATCCGCCTCATCGCGGGCGGCGCGCGCTTCATCTCGACGAACCCCGATGCGACCGGCCCGAGCGCGAACGGCCTGCTGCCGGCGACCGGCGCGATCAACGCCCTCATCACGACCGCCACCGGACGGGTGCCCTACATCGTGGGCAAGCCCAACCCGATGATGTTCCGCTCGGCGCTCAACAAGATCGGTGCGCACAGCGAGACCACCGGCATGATCGGCGACCGGATGGACACCGACATCATCGCGGGCATGGAGGCGGGCCTGCACACGGTGCTCGTGATGACCGGCATCTCCGACCCGTCGCTCGTCGAGACCTACCCCTTCCGCCCGGACGAGATGCTGCAGGGCGTGCACGAGCTCGTCGACCCGGTGCCGCCGGAGTCGGAGCTCGACGAGCCGCACGTCGACGTCTGAGGCCCCGCCGCTCCCCCGGTCTCAACGTCGCGGGTGGTTGCACAGCGCGCTATAGCGCTCGAGCAGCCACCCGCGACGTTGAGGAATCAGGTCTCGGAGAGGATGCGGATGACATGGGCGCCGAAGAGGGCGGCGACGGCCGCCGCCGTGCCGGCGATGGGCGCGAGGAGTCGGTCGATCGGACGGTGCGCCACTTCTCGGGCGTCGAGCCCGTCGAGGCGGATCCAGCCGTAGAGCGCCGCCTTGCCCTGGCGGATCGCGGCGGCGCCGAGCGCGATGGCCAGCATCGCCGCGGCCAGTGCGAGCAGCAGCCACACCCACGGCAGCGCCGCGCCCTCAGCCGCGCGGAAGGGCGCCAGCGCGAGCGCGGCGAGCATGAGCGGCAGCACCCACCAGGTGATGGGCGGCCCGAAGCCGCGCGCCACCACGAGCCCCAGCACCGCGGCGACGGCGAGCAGCACGACCCCCATGAGCAGTCCGCCCCAGCCGGCCACCTGGCAGACGGTCGACGACAGCGCGCCGCACGCGCCCGCATCCGCTGACAGCAGCATCCCGGTCGCGCTGGACGCCGAGGACGCCCCGTAGCCCGCGGTGCCCCACGACGTCACGAGGCCCAGCCACCCCGTGGCCGGCTCGCCGGCGACGATGAGCGGCGGCCGCTTGAAGAGACGATCCGACCAGCGCACGCCTCAACGCTACGCCCGTGCGCGAGCCGCCGACGCCCCGGTCGGGCCGGTGCTCACCGCGCGCGCCCGGCGGCTCGCCGATCGCCCGACAGCAGCCGGTCGATCGCTCCCGCCGCCGCGCGGCCGGCCCGGTTGCCGCCCACGGTGGACTGGCTCGGCCCGAAGCCGATCAGGTGGATGCGCGGGTCGGCGGCGACCTGCGTGCCCCGCACCGTGATGCCGCCCTGCTCGTTGCGCAGCCGCAGCGGATCGAGATGCGCGAGGTGCGCCTTGAAGCCGGTCGCCCAGACGATCGCGTCGAGCGGCGTGAACGATCCGTCCGCCTCCCGCACCCCGAGCGGCTCGAGCCTCAGGAACATCGGCCGGCGCTCGAGCGCGCCGCGGGCCTTCGCGGCCCGCGCGTACGGGGACCAGAGCAGCCCCGTGTACGAGACGACGCTGCCGGTCGGCCGCCCCGCCTCGGCATCCGCCGTCACGCGCTCGATCACCGCCCTCCCCACCTCTGGGTTGAACGCTCCGTCGAGGAAGACGGGCTCGCGCCGCGTGTACCACCGGGTCGACGCGACCCGCGAGAGCTCCTCGAGCTGCTGCACCGCGGAGATGCCGCCGCCGACGACGCCGACGCTCTGGCCGGCGAACTCGTCCGCGGAGACGTAGTCGCGGGTGTGCAGCTGCCGCCCCTCAAAGGACTCCCGCCCGGGGTAGTGCGGCAGCACGGGGTTGTTCCAGCTGCCCGTCGCGTTGATCACGGCGCGCGTGCGCCAGCGCCCCGCATCGGTCGTCACGATCAGGTCGCCCTCGGCGTCGTCGTCCACGCGCTCCACCGCCGAGACGGCGACGGGGCGCAGGATCGGCAGCCCCATCGCACGCTCGAAGGCGGCGAAGTAGCGGGGCACCGCCTCGCGGCTCGGCTCGTCGTCGTCGATCGGCGGCTTGGGGAAGCCGGGCAGGTCGAAGATGCCGTTGACGGTCGCCATGCGCAGCGACTCCCAGCGGTGCTGCCACGCACCGCCGGGCGCCGCATCCGCGTCGAGCATCACGAACGTGCGGTCTCCGCTCGGGTCGTCGAGCGCGCTCGAGAAGCCGCGGCGCTGCAGGTGGTAGCCCGCCGAGAGGCCGGCCTGCCCGGCGCCGATGACGACGACCGTCGCTCGACGCTCGCGCCGCTCTCGCTCCACGCTCACGCCCCACCCGTCCGATGCCGTTCGAATTCCAACATCGTGCGCAACGGATGCGGGTGGCCGCCGATTCCCGGACGACCGGTCCGCGGCCAGGCGTCCGACAGAGCGCTCGCCACCCGCATCCGCCGTATCGTCGTGCGCATGATCCCCACAGCCTGGATGCCGCACCGCCGCGCCGACGGCGAGGTCGTCGGCTACATGCGCGAGGCCGGCGACGGCTTCCAGCCGATGGACCTGCTCGGTCGCGCCCTCGCCTCGCCGAGCGACTGGCTCGAGGCCGAGGAGCTGCTCGACGCACACAGCCTCGCGTGGCTGACGGATGCGTTCCTGCTGTCGGTCGACGGATCGGACGTGCGCGTGCGGGTCACCGAGCTCACGCCGGACCGGGTGCGCGTGAAGCTCGACGACTTCGGCGCGGTCGGCGCCGGCGAGCCGCAGCGGTGGGAGCTGCCGGTGCCGACGGACGCGCTGCGGCCGGCGCCGCCGCTCACCGAGTGGCCCGGCTAGGCAGGCTTCAGCAGCCAGGCGATGAGCAGCATCACCGGCAGCGAGCCGATGGTCGTGAGCAGCACGATGTCGCGCGTGATGGCGGTCGCTCGGTCGTAGCGCAGCGCGTACTGGTACATGTTCTGCGCCGACGGCAGCGCGGCCATCACCGTGCACGCGTAGACGAGCTGCTCGTCGAGCCCGAACGCGAAGCGGGCGAGCAGGTAGGCGATCACCGGCATCACGAGCGACTTCAGCAGCACCGCGAGCGCCACCTCCTTGCGGCCGGAGCCCGGCTGCAGCGGGCGCTCGCCGCCGAGCGAGATGCCGAAGGCGAGCAGCATGAGCGGCACCGCCGCGCCGCCGAGGATCTCGAGCGGCGCGAGCACGGGCTCCGGCAGCTCGATGCCGAGCGCCGAGACGAGCGCCCCGAGCGCCGCGGCGATGAGCATGGGGTTGCGCAGCGGCTGCGTGATGATGCCGGCGAAGGATGCGCGCCCGGCGGTGAGGATGTCGAGCGTCGCGAGCAGCAGCGGGGCGAGCACGAGCAGCTGGAGCAGCAGCATCGGCCCGACGAAGCCGGCGTCGCCGATGACGTAGATCGCCACCGGAAGGCCGATGTTGTTGACGTTGCTGTAGCCGGATGCGGTGGCGGCGAGGGCGATGCGGCTCGCGTCCTTCGTGAGCCACAGTCGTGCGACGACGATGTAGAGCAGGGCGACGCCCGCGAAGGCGAGCAGTGCGACGGCGAGCACGCTCGAGAAGAGCAGGCCCACGTCGGCCTCACTCAGCACGATGAAGAGGAGGGCGGGACTCGCGGCGAAGAAGGAGGTCTTGTTGAGGACCAGCCGGCCCTCCTGGTCGACGATGTCGAGCCGGACGAGGAGCCAGCCGACGAAGATGACGAAGCCGATGATGGCGAAGCCGATCAGCACGCCGCCCATGGCACTCCTCGCATCCGCCGACCGTCGACGAGGACAAGTCTGACATCCCGACTGTCGTCTCGATGCGCGGCGCCTCTGGCGCTGCTGCTCGACGAGCGGCGCTACTGCGGCGCGAGGCCCAGGTCGTCGAGGGTGATCGCCGCGCGGTACTCGACGCCCGCGGCCTCGATCGCCGCCTGCGCGCCGGTGGCTCGGTCGACGATGACGGCGACCGCCACGACCTCGGCGCCGAGCTTCCGCAGCGCCTCGATCGCCTTCAGCGGGCTGCCACCGGTCGTCGACGTGTCCTCCACGACGACGACGCGCTTGCCCTCGAGCTCCGGCCCCTCGACCTGCCGGCCGCGGCCGTGGTCCTTCGGCTCCTTGCGCACGACGAACGCATCCACCTCGAGGCCGCGCGCGAGCCCGCGGTGCAGCATCGACGTGGCGAGCGGGTCGGCGCCCATGGTGAGTCCGCCGACCGCCGAGACGTCGGGGATGTCGTCGATCAGGTCGAGCAGCACGTCGCCGATGAGCGGGGCGGCCCGGTGGTCGAGCGAGAGCTTGCGCAGATCGATGTAGTACGTCGCGCGCTTGCCGCTCGTGAGCACGAAGTCGCCGTGGAACACGGCCTCGTCACGGATGAGCTGGATGAGCTGGTCGCGCGCGTTCACTCCCCCAGGCTACTTCCGGTCAGGCGTCGGTGGGCGCGGGGAGGCTGTCGGCCCGCGGGGCGAGGCCGGTGCGCGTCTCGCGGCCCGTCCACGCGGCGAACCGCTCGGAGCGCGTCGCGCGAGAGGGCGGCTCGACCGCCGCGCCGAAGATGGCGGGCCGGCGGATGGCGGCCTCGTCGGCGCCCTCCCGGTAGTCCTCCATCCACTCGAGCAGGTCGGCCGGGAACTCGAGGTTCGCGGCGAGCCCCACACGGGCGGAGCCCCAGCGCACATCCCACGCGTGGAGCGCCATGTCGAGCGTCGCGAGCGGCAGCCTGCTGAACGCATCCTCGTCGGCGTCGTGCGCAGCCGACCGCAGCCGCGCGGCGAGCGCCTCCCACGTCTCGACGGCCTCGAAGTCGTTGCCGGGCGCCACCACCGCGTCGTGCTCAGCGGCGAGCTCGCCCTCGCTCTCGGGCCCACCGAGCAGCGCCCTCGCGCCGAACTCGGCCTGGACGCCCGTGACGTGCCGGATGACGTCGGCGATCGACCAGTCGGTGCACGCCGACTGCAGGCCGAGCCGGTCGGCCCCCGCGCGCGCCTCGGCGCAGAAGAGGTCGAGAGCCTGGAGGTAGCGTTCGCGAGCGGTGCCCATCCATCCATAGTGCCCTGTCCCATGTGCTCCTCCGATGAGCCATGCGCGTCGACGCGGCATGCCGAGGCGTGGGGACGCGGCGCCGCATCGACCTCGCCCGTAGGCTCGATGCATGCGCATCGCCACCTGGAACGTGAACTCCGTGCGCGCTCGCACGGCCCGCATCGTCGACTGGCTCGAGCGCAGCGACGTCGACGTGCTCGCCATGCAGGAGATCAAGTGCAAGACCGAGCAGTTCCCCTATGAGGCGTTCGAGGCCGCCGGCTACGAGGTGCAGGCGCACGGCTTCAGCCAGTGGAACGGCGTCGCGATCGCGTCGCGCCTGCCCATGAGCGAGGTCGAGCGCGACTTCGTCGGGCAGCCCGGCTATGCGAACACGGGCGATCCGGTCGTCGAGGCGCGCGCGATGGCCGCGACCGTCGAGGGCGTGCGGCTCTGGAGCCTGTACGTGCCGAACGGCCGCGAGCTGACCCACGCGCACTACGGCTACAAGCTCGAGTGGCTGCGCGTGCTCACCGACCACCTGGGCGGATGGGGCGGCCGGCCGCTCGCGCTCATGGGCGACTTCAACATCGCCCCGCTCGACACCGACGTCTGGGACATCGGCGCCTTCGAGGGGTCGACGCACGTGTCGCCGCCGGAGCGCGAGGCGTTCGAGGCGCTGCTGCGCGCCGGGCTCGTCGACGTCGTGCGCGACCGTGCCCCCGGCTACACCTACTGGGACTACAAGGCGGGTCGCTGGAACAAGAACGAGGGCATGCGCATCGACTTCGTGCTCGGCACGCCCGAGCTCGCCGATCTCGTCACGCGCGCCGCAATCGACCGCGACCAGCGGCAGGGCGACGCCCCGTCCGACCACGTGCCCGTGGTCGTCGACCTCGACCTCGAGACCGAGCTCGACGACGACCGACCGATGATCTTCTGATGACGGATGCGTCGAGCGGCGTCGCCCCGGACCCCGACGACTGGGAGGAGCTCGAGCCCCACCACGAGTGGACTCGGGCCGACCGCTGGCGGCTCGCCGCGTGGGTGCTGATCTTCGCGAACCTGCTCGGCGTGCTGCTGCTCGCGCCCGCAGGCGACGGCGGACTCGTGGAGGCCGCCGAGGCCGCCGGCTCTGACGCCGGCCCCGCGCGGCTCGTCTTCTGGGTGACGCTGCTCGGCGCGACGCTCGTCGGCAACGGGATCGCCGCCGGTGCCGCCGCGACCCGGCAGCGCTGGGCGATCGTGCCGGCGCTGCTCGCCACGCTCGCGAGCTGGGCCGGCTTCTTCGTGGCGGTCGCGATCGTCTGACGCGGCGACGTGTCGCTCCCGCGACACGGCGGCCGGGCTGATGCTCCCCAGCGCCGCCCGACCGCCGCCATCCACGGTGTCCCGCTGTGCCTCCATGCGATGGCACGATCACAGTGTTACAGAAAAACTGCCGGAGCGCGACGCAATGGAGTTGCGGATGACGGCGAGTCGCCGCGCGACGCTGAGAACGGGCGGGAAAGCCGGGGCCTGGCGCAAGATACGTGCGTCGACACCCCCATACGCTGGATTCACGCACCGATCGAGCGCGACGACGTCCGCCGCCGCTCGGTCTCCACGCCCCCGATCCGCCCAGGAGGCTCCCATGACGATGACCCAGGCCACCGCCGCCGACCTCCGCCAGCACCCCGCCTGGCTCCAGATCAAGGCAGCCGCCACCGCGCTGCAGCCGCTCCAGTCGAAGAACGGCTCCATCGAGGACGCCGGCGACCACGACGCGGCGCGCGGCCACGTCGACCGGCTCGTGCAGGGCATCCGCGACATGGCGCCCGAGTTCCCGCACGACGCCGCCTACCTCGCGCAGGCAGCGCTCGACTTCGAGCGCTGGGCGACCGAGGGCTTCGGCGTGCCCGACTTCTTCGACGCGCTCGTCGAGTTCCAGCCGCAGCAGCACCGCGTCGACGGGCTCCAGCACCTCGTGGTCTTCCCGATGGTCACGCAGAACGGCTCGAGCGACCGGCTCGTCGAGGCCGTGCTCGTCGAGGTCATCTGGCCCGAGTTCGTCGCCGAGCTCGAGGCGGGCGACTACTCGAACGCGCTGTTCGTGCCGCTGCGCTTCATCGACTTCACCGCCGGCTACGACACGAACTCGGCGGTGCTCTTCCCGGAGACCGTCGCGATGCGCGAGATCCCCAAGTTCACCTGGGGCGCCATCTTCCAGGACCGCGAGGCCGCCCGCTTCCGCCGTGTCGTGGAGGCCGCGTGCGAGGTCACGAAGCTCGAGCTGCCCGCCGACGCCGCCGAGATGGTCGCCGACCAGCGCCTCGCGGAGGAGACCTTCGTGATGTGGGACCTCATCCACGACCGCACCCACATGCGCGGCGACCTGCCCTTCGACCCGTTCATGATCAAGCAGCGCATGCCCTTCTTCCTCTACTCGCTCGAGGAGCTGCGCTGCGACCTGACCGCCTTCCGCGAGTCGGTCGCGATCGAGCGGCGCATCCGGGCGAAGGAAGGTGCGACGGATGCGGAGCTCGACCTCGCGAAGCACGCGAAGCTCGTGCAGTACGCCGTCATCTTCGACCGCATCTTCCGCTTCGCGATCACCGGTTCGCGCACCCGCAACTACGACGGCCTCGGCGGCCAGCTGCTCTTCGCGTGGCTGCACCAGCACCGCGTGCTCCACTGGACCGACACGCAGCTCGCCTTCGACTGGGACGAGGTGCCGGACGTCGTGAACAAGCTCGGCGAGGCGATCGAGCACCTCTACTGGAAGTCGATCGACCGGCCGAAGATCGCGCACTGGCTGGCCGCGTACGAGCTCGTCTCGTCGGTCGTCGAGCCGCACCCCGCATCCGCGTGGAAGGCGGGCGCGCTGCCGCTCGAGGGCGCCCCGCGCCAGCTCACCGACCTCGTGATGGACGACGAGTTCCCGCTCTCGATGTTCTACGAGGCGTTCGAGAAGAAGATGCGCGACGTCATCGCCTCGACGAAGGGCATCACCGCGTGAGGCACGGGCTAGCCTGACGGCAGGAGGCAGCCATGGCGACGATCGCGGCGTACATGAGCCCGTCCATCGGGCACCTGTACCCCTTCGTCGGCGTGCTGCTCGAGCTCCAGGCTCGCGGCCACCGCATCCACTTCCGCACGCTGCGGCGCGAGGTGCCGCGGATGCGCGCGCTCGGCTTCGAGGTCGACGCGATCGATCCGCGGCTCGAGCGCGTCGAGCTCGACGACTGGCGGGCGCGCCCGGTGCAGGAGAACATGCTCGGCATGGTCGCGACCCTGTGCGAGCGCGCGGAGTTCGGTGCGCCCGACCTGCGATCGCTGCTCGAGAGCTGCCAGCCCGACCTGGTCATCACCGACATCAACGCGTGGGGCGCCTCGACCGCCGCGGAGGCCTCCGGGCTGCCGTGGGTGGCGCTCTCGCCGTACACGCCGTTCGTGCGCTCGGCGGCGGCGCCACCCGCGGGCCCCGGCTTCCGGCCCGCGGGCGGCGCGCTCGGCAGGGTGCGCGACGCGGCCGCTCGTCGGCTCATGCTCGACCCCGTGGAGCGCGTGACGGTGCGCCGGCGCAACGAGCTGCGCGCCCGGCTCGAGGGCCTGCCGCCGCTCGAGTCGGGCGACGCGCACCTGCGGCGTGCGCCGGTGACGCTCGTGGCGACCGCCGAGCCCCTCGAGTACCGCCATCACGACTGGGAGCCCGACCTGCAGCTCGTGGGCGACGTCTCGTGGGAGCCGCCCACCGCGATGCCCGAGTGGTTCGACGAGATCGAGGGCCCCATCGTGCTCGTCACCACCTCCGGCGAGTTCCAGCGCGACAGCGACATCGTCTGCGCGGCGTTCCAGGCGCTCGCCGACGAGCCGGTCACGGTGATCGCGACGATGCCCGCCGGCATCCCCCCGGGCATCCAGGTGCCGGCGAACGGGCGGCTCACGGAGTTCCTGCCGCACGGCCCCGTGCTCGACCGCGCGGTGTGCGCGATCACGCACGGCGGCCTCGGCGTGACGCTGAAGGCGCTCGCTCGCGGCGTGCCCGTCGTCGCCGTGCCGTGGGCGCGCGACCAGTTCGAGGTCGCGGCGCGCATCGAGCACGCGGGGGCCGGCGTTCGGGTGCCGCGGCGTGCGCTCTCGCCGCGCCGGCTGCGGGATGCGGTGGCCGAGGCCCGTGGGATGCGCGCGGGCGCCGACGCCGTGGCCGTCGGGATCGCCGCGGCCGGCGGCGCCGCTCGCGCCGCGAGCATCGTCGAGCAGCACCTCGGCGAGCGGGTCGCGCCGTAGCGCGGACGGCCGCGACGCATCCGCCGGAATGCGTGCCGGTCGCCGCCCGTTGGCCCAGGAGACTGCTCGCTGAGCGTCGATCGCACCACGGAGGGCACGCAATGACGAAGATCACGATCCTGGGCGCCACGGGCTTCGCCGGCAGCCACATCGCCGCCGAGGCCGCGAGCCGCGGCCACGAGCTCACGCTGCTCTCGCGCTCGACCCCGCAGGACCCGCCCGCGGGCGCGCGCGTCATCGCCGGCTCGGTGCTCGACGGCGACGTGCTCTCGCAGGTGCTCGACGGCGCCGAGGTCGTCGTGGGCGCCCTGTCTCCGCGCGGCGACATGGAGGGCAGGGTCGCGGATGCGTACGCCGACGTCGCAGCGCGGCTCGCGGGCACCCCCATTCGCTTCATCATCGTCGGCGGCTACGGCTCGCTCAAGGACGCGTCGGGTGAGCGCATCGTCGACACCGACGCGTTCGCGCCCGAGTACAAGCCCGAGTCGCAGGAGCTCTTCGACGCCTTCGCGCGCGTCAGCGCGACCGACGTCGACTGGACGTACGTGAGCCCCGCGGGCACGTTCGGCAGCTTCGTGCCCGACCAGACGCGTCGCGGCGAGTACCGCACGGGCAGGGACGAGGCGTTCACCGACGCCGACGGGCAGTCGGTCATCTCGGGCCCCGACTTCGCCCTCGCGATCGTCGACGAGATCGAGGCCCGCGCGCACGTGCGCGAGCACATCTCCTTCGCCTACTGAGCCGGGAGCCGGCGGCGCGCGCATCCGCCCCTGTCGCGCCCGAGCGGCATCTGCGACAGTGCTGGCATGGCGATCTCCTGGACCCCTGACCACGGCGAGCTGCTGAAGCGCGGGCTCACGATCCCCATCGAGGGCAGCGAGGACGAGGCGGTGGCGGCGGTGCTCGACCAGCTCGACGCCGGCGGCGCGGTGCCCGGCGAGGCCGAGGTGCGCGAGCTCGTGCGCGACGCCCGCGCCGGCCGCACCCGGCCGCACGGCTGACACGACCCGGCCGCGTGACGAGCCGAGCCGTGCGGATGCTGCGGCGCGTCCTCGCGCCCGTGTCGCGCACGCGGTGGTTCCGTCGCGTCGGCCCGAGGGCGCTCCCCGTCGCGGAGCGGGCGCTGCGCCGGCTGACGCGCGGGCGGCTCGTCGTCTCGGGCATCCTCGTGCCCTCGCTCGTGCTGCGCACGACCGGGGCCAGGAGCGGCAGCCGCGGCAGTCGGAGCTCATGTACACGCCCGACGGCCGCGGCGGCGCGATCGTCGCCGGCACGAGCTTCGCGCGCGACGCGCACCCGGGGTGGACGGCCAACCTCGCCGCGCATCCCGAGGCCGAAGCCGTCGTGCGCGGCCGCCGCTACCGGGTGCGCGCCGAGCGCGTCCCGGACGGCGAGCGCGACGCGACGTGGGCGCGCATCGAGCAGCAGTGGCCCGGCTACCGCCAGTACGAGCGCGACTCGGGGCGCACCGTACGCCTCTTCCGACTCACGACGGGTGCGGTCCCGTCGCCGTTCGACGGCCGGCTGTAGCGCGCACGGCACCGGCCGAGCGGCGTCGCTGCGCGCCACCGGATCCCGGCCGTTCCGCGAGCGCCCCGCCAGGGCTACGCTCGCGCCAAGCGCACCCTCACCACGCCGGACGAAGCCGAGGAGGCAGGTCGTGGCCACCATCGCCGCCTACACGAGCCCGGCCGCCGGGCATCTCTTCCCCGTGACCGGCATCCTGCTGGAGCTGCAGCGGCGCGGGCACCGGATCCGGCTCCGCACCCTCGCGGACCAGGTGGGGCGGATGCGCGAGCTCGGCTTCGACGCCGATGCCATCGATCCCGGGATCGAAGCGATCGAGATCACCGACTGGCAGACGGAGAAGCCGCTCGACAGCCTCGCGCGCGCGATCGAGACGTTCGTGGCGCGCGGCGCCCTCGACGGCGACGATCTGCAGGCGCTGCTCGATGACGCGCAGCCCGATCTCGTGATCACGGACATCAACTCGTGGGGCGCGGCCGCGGTCGCGGAGCGCTCCCGCCTGCCGTGGGTCGCGTTCTCGCCGTACACGCCCGCGGTGCGCTCCAAGGGCACGCCGCCGTTCGGGCCGGGGCTCCGGCCGATGAAGGGGCCGCTCGGAGCAGTCCGGGACGCGGTCGCCTTCCGGATGGTGAACGGAGCGATGGAACGGCTCCTGCTGCCGCAGGTGAACCCGATGCGGCAGCGCTTCGGCGTGCCGCCCATCACCGATGCCAGCCAGGCCGATCGGCTGGCCCCGTTGACGCTCGTGACGACGGCCGAGCCGTTCGAGTACCCGCACTCCGACTGGGCGCCGGATCTCGTGATGGTCGGTCCGACCACGTGGGAGCCCGAGATCGACGCCCCGGACTGGCTCGACGAGATCGACGGCCCGATCGTGCTCGTGACGACCTCGAGCGAGTACCAGGCCGACGCCGACATCGTGCGGGCCTCCCTCGAGGGGCTGCGCGACGAGCCGGTGACGGTCGTCGCCACCATGCCCGCCGGGGTCCGGCTCGAGGGCTCGACGCCGGCGAACGCTCGCGTCGTCGAGTTCGCGCCGCACGGTCCACTGCTGGCCAAGGCGGTCTGCGCCATCACGCACGGCGGCATGGGATCGACGCAGAAGGCGCTCGGGATGCGCGTGCCCGTGGTCGTCGTCCCGTGGGGCCGCGACCAGCTCGAGGTCGCAGCACGGGTCGCGCATGCCCGGGCGGGGGTGCGGGTGCCACGGAAGCGGCTCTCGCCCGATGCCGTGCGAGCGGCGGTGGCTCGCGCCCGCACGATGCGCGCCGGCGTCGAAGCGGTCGCCGCCGGGTTCGAGGCGGCGGGCGGCTCGGCACGCGCTGCGTCGCTGATCGAGTCCCGGCTGCCGGAGCCTCCACGCGGCTGACACGCGTCAGACTGTCCCCATGCGCATCCTCATCGCCGGCGCCACGAGCGCGCTCGGGCACGCCACGGCATCCGCCCTGCTGCAGGCAGGGCACCACATCATCGCGGTCGGCTCCGACGCCGATCGCCTCGGCCTCGTCGACGCGAGCGAGCACTTCGCGTGCGACCTCGCCGACCTCGACGCCGTGCAGCAGCTCGCCGAGGAGGTGGGCGAGCTCGACGGCCTGCTGCACCTCGTCGGCGGCTGGCGCGGCGGCGGCGGGCTCGCGGGCCAGTCCGACGAGGACTGGGCGTGGCTCGAGGCCCGCGTGGTCGGCACGCTGCGCAACACGACGCGCGCGTTCGCCGACGCGATCGGGCGGTCGGATGCGGGCGTCATCGCGATCGTCTCGACGACCGGCGTCGAGCGCCCCACGGCGGGCAACGCGAACTACGTCGCGCTGAAGGCGGCGGCAGAGGCGTGGCTCGCCGCGGTCGGGCACCAGCTGCGGAGCACCCCGGCGCGCACCGTCGTCACGCGCGTGAAGTCGCTCGTCTCCGACGCCGACCGCGCCGCGCAGCCCGACCGCGAGTTCGCCGGCGCGACCGACGTCACGGTCCTCGCCGCGGACCTCGCCGCCGAGTTCGCCCCGAACCCCACCTTCGACTGAGACGCTCGACCGGCTGATCGGTATCAGGAGGGCACGATCCACTCGAGTGACCGACAAGCCGGTTGCGACCGGTCAGGAGGGGATGCGGGTGAGGAGGAAGACGGGGATGAGGCGGTCGGTCTTCTCCTGGTAGCTCGCGTAGTCGGGCCACGCCTCGACCGCGCGCGCCCACCACGCGTCGCGCTCGGCGCCCGGCTCGAGCTCGCGCGCCATGTAGTCGTGGCGCTCCGCGCCGTCCTGCAGCTCGACGTGCGGCTGCTGCGTGAGGTTGTAGTACCAGACCGGATGCGTCGGCGCACCGCCCTGCGACGCCACGACGAGGTACTCCCCCTCGTGCTCGACGCGCATGAGCGCGGTCTTCCGCAGCTTGCCCGTCCTCGCGCCGACGCTCGTCAGCAGGATGATCGGCTTGCCGCGCAACGTGTTCGCCTCGGCGCCGTTCGACGCCTCGAACGCGTCGGCCTGCTTGCGCGCCCACTCTGACGTGCTCGGTGCGTATTCGCCCTGCAGTGGCATGCTCTGCTCCTTCGCGACCCGCCCGATCGGGGGCCGACCGGATCTGGTCAGCCCGGCGGGAGGTCGACCTCGATCGTAGGCCGCGGCGCCTCAGCGGAGCGTCAGCGTCGACCGGCGCCCCTCACGCCGACCGGACGATCTCCTTGTCGCGCACCCGCAGTCGCTCGCCGAAGAAGCCGCCGGCGGCGGTGATGAGCGCGACGATCGCGAGGATGATGATGGCGGGCCACGAGACGGCCTCGCCGCTCAGCTCGATCATCCACGTCGCGATGAACGGGAGGAAGCCCGAGAGCGCGCCGGCGATGTTGTAGCCGAGCGAGACGCCGCTGTAGCGCAGCTCGGGCGGGAACAGCTCGGTGAGGAGCGCTCCGGTGACGGCGTAGGTCACCGAGATGAGCGCGATGCCCGCGGTGACGGCGAACGTGATCGCCAGCGCTGAGCCGGTGTCGATGAGCCAGAAGAGCGGCGCGGCGGCGAGAGCCGTCACCAGGCCTCCCCAGAAGGTCACCCGTCCCGGCCCGATGCGCTCGGCGAGCCGGCCGCACAGCATGATGACGATGATCTGCGCGACCGCGGCGATGAGCGTCGCGTTCACCGCGATCTGGCGGTCGACGCCGAGCGTGTTGGCCGCGTAGCTCACGACGAAGGTGTTCATGACGTAGAACCCACCGACCCCCAGGAACGCCGCGGCGACCGCGACGATGAGGCGGCCCCAGGCCTTGGAGAAGACCTGCAGCGCCGGCACCTTGGCCCGCTGGTCGAGGCGCACGAGATCCTCGAAGATCGGCGACTCCTCCACCTTGAGGCGGATCCACAGCGCGACGGCGAGGAGCGGGAACGCCGCGAGGAACGGCAGGCGCCAGGCCCACGCGTCGAACTCCTCCGGCGGGAACAGCAGCACGAGCGCGATCGCACCCGACGACATCAGCGTGCCGACGGGCGAGCCGACCTGCACGAGCGCGGCGTACCGCGCGCGCTGGTGCACCGGGGCGTGCTCGATCGCGATGGTCGTCGCACCGCCCCACTCGCCGCCGACCGCGAGTCCCTGCAGCAGGCGGAGCACGACGAGCAGCACCGGCGCCATGATGCCGATGTCGGCGTACGTCGGCAGCAGGCCGATGATGCCGGTCGCGACGCCGATGAGCACGATCGTGAGGATGAGCGTGGGGCGCCGGCCGAGGCGGTCGCCCAGCACGCCGAAGAAGAAGGCACCGATGGGGCGGGCGGCGAAGCCGACGCCGAACGTGGCGAGCGAGGCGAGCACGGCGGCGGATGGGTCGAGCTCGGTGAAGAAGAGGCGGTTGAACACGAGCGCCGCGGCCGTGCCGAAGAGGAAGTAGTCGTACCACTCGAGCGCCGTGCCGACGAAGGCGGCGGCCGCGATGCGACGCACGTCCTTCGGCGCGACGACGATCTCGGTGTTCCCGGGTGCGGTGTCCCCGGGTGTGCGGTCGGCGCCCGTGGGCTCCGCGTGCTCCGGCTGCGTCATGATGCGCTCCCCTGCTGTCGGTGGGGACCCGGACTCCTGCCGGATCCTCGTCGGGCACCCGCCGTCGCGCTCCGGTCGAGCGTGATGACGCTGCTGCCATGGTCCCCGAGGGCCTCGCGCATTGCAATCGCCACGTGACGCACATGGCCATCGCGGGGATCTCGGGATTGAATGGGACCCCGAGCAGCAGCAGGAGGCCACGTGCGCATCGACGCCATCATCGAGAACGCCCGGGTGCTCACCGGCGACCCGGGACGGCCGCTCGCGAGCCGCATCGGCATGTGGGCAGGGCAGATCATCGGCCTCGACGACGAGCTCGACGGCGCGCGCCCCGATCGTCGCATCGACGCCGGCGGCGGCGTGGTCCTGCCGGGCTTCATCGATCCCCACTCGCACAGCGTGTGGTTCGGCCAGACGCTCGCCGAGCTCGACCTCTCCTCCGCCTCCACCCCGGAGGCGATCTACGGGCTCGTCGCCGAGCGCGCGGCCGAGACGGATGCGGGTGACTGGGTGATCGCCTCCGGCTTCAATCCGCTCGGGCTCACCGGCCGGGTCGACCGCGACGCGCTCGACCGGGCCGCCGACGGCCGGCCCGTCTGGATCAAGCACGCATCCGGCCACGCCGCGACGATGAGCGGCGAGGGCCTGCGGCTCGTCGGCATCGACGACGGCCCCCGAGCCGATCCGACCGGCGGCGTCATCGTGCGCGACGAGCGAGGGCGCCCGACCGGTCTGCTCGAGGAGAACGCGATGCGGATCGTGCAGGACCTGCTGCTGCCCGATCCCCTCACCGCGATCGAGGATGCGCTCGGTCGCGCGACCGCGCAGTACGCGCGGGAGGGCCTCACCTCCGTCACCGACGCGGGCATCGCCGGCGGCTGGATCGGCCACAGCCCGCGCGAGTTCGCCGCCTACCAGCGCGCCCGGGAGCGGGGTCTGCTGCGCACGCGCATGCAGGTCATGGTCGCGCTCGACGCGCTCGCCGACCTCGCGGGCCACGCCGACGACCCGCGCGCGATCGGGCTGACCGCGGGCGTCCGCAGCGGCATCGGCGACGATCGGCTGCAGCTCGGTCCCGTCAAGGTCTTCACCGACGGCTCGCTGCTCGGCGGAACCGCCGCGATGACGGAGGACTACGAGCACGACCACGGCAACCACGGCTACCTGCTCGGCGATCCCGACGAGATGCGCGAGCGCGTGGTCGCCGCCGCCGGCGGTGGGTGGGCGCTCGCGCTGCACGCGATCGGCGACGCCGCCGTCGACTACGCGCTCGACGTCATCGAGGAGGCGCAGCGCACGCACGGTCCCGGGCCCATGCCGAGCCGGATCGAGCACGGCGGGGTCGTGCGCCCCGACCAGCTCGAGCGGATGGCCGGCCTGCGGGTGAGCCTCGTGCCGCAGCCCCGCTTCATCACCCAGTTCGGCGACGGCATGGCAGCGCGGCTGGGGCCGGAGCGGACCGCCCGCTCCTACCCGGCGGCGAGCGTGCTGCGCGCCGGCGCGGTGCTCGCGGGCAGCTCCGACCGGCCCGTCGCGCCCGGCGACCCGCTCGGCATCGTCCAGGCCTTCGTCGAGCGCACGACGCAGAGCGGCGCCGAGTACGGGCCGGACGAGCGCCTCACCGTCGACGAGGCGATCCGCGCGTGCACGGCCGGCGCCGCCGAGGCGACCGGCTGGGGCCACCGCAAGGGCACCCTCGCCCGCGGCATGCTCGCCGACCTCGTCGTGCTCGGCGACGACCCGCACGCGGTGCCGACCGACCGCATCGGCGCCATCGACGTCGTCGCGACCTTCGTCGGCGGCGACGCGGTGCACGGCTCACTCCCCGACCGCTGACCCCTTCTCAACGTCGCCAGTGGTCGCGCATCGCGATATACGCGCCGAGCGACCACCCGCGACGTTGAGGATCAGAGGCGGCCGACGCGGGTGACGCGCACGACCGCGGTGCCCGCATCCGCCGACGCCGCGAGATCGATCGACGCCCAGATGCGCCAATCGTGGTCCCCGGCGGGGTCGGCGAGGATCTGCTGCGCCTCCCAGACGGCGGCGCCCTCATCGATGACGAGCATGCGCGAGCTGCGCGCGTCCGCGCCCGTGCCGATCGCGCCGTGCTCGTCGTAGTACGCGTCGAGCGCCTCGCCCCACGCGTCGGCGCCGAAGCCGGCCGCGCCGTCGAGCTCGCCGAGCTCCTCGTGCTTGTCGAGCGCCGCGAGCTGCACGCGCCGGAACAGCTCGTTGCGCACGAGCACGCGGAAGGCGCGCGGGTTCGCGACCACCGAGGGCGGCGGCGGGGGCGCGATGGGCGCCTCGCCCGGCTCCGTCGGGTGCATGAGCTGCTCCCACTCGTCGAGCAGGCTCGAGTCGACCTGCCGCACGACCTCGCCGAGCCACTCGATCATGTCGAGCAGCTCGTCGGACTTCGCCTCCGGCGGCACCGTCTGCCGGATCGCGCGGTACGCATCCGAGAGGTAGCGCAGCACCAGGCCCTCGCTGCGCGCCAGCCCGTAGTGCTGCACGTAGTCGGCGAACGTCATCGCCCGCTCCCACATGTCGCGCACGACCGACTTCGGCGACAGCGCGAAGTCCGAGACCCACGGCTGCGACGACGCGAAGACGGCGAGCGCCTCGGTGAGCAGCTCGTCGAGCGGCTTCGGGTGCGTGACGCCCTCGAGCAGCTCCATCCGCTGGTCGTACTCGATGCCGTCGGCCTTCATCGCCGCGACCGCCTCGCCGCGGGCGAGGAACTGCTGCTGCGACAGGATCGGGCGCGGGTCGTCGAGCGTCGACTCGATGACCGAGATGACGTCGAGCGGATGCGTCGGCGACTCCGGGTCGAGCACGTCGATGACCGCGAGCGCGAACGGCGAGAGCGGCTGGTTGAGGGCGAAGTTGGGCTGCAGGTCGACGGTCAGGCGGATGCGCGGGGGCGCGTCGGGATCGTCGGGATCCGGGTGCTGCTCCACGACGCCCGCGGTGCGGAGCGAGCGGTAGATCGCGAGCGCGCGCCGCTCGAGGGCGAGCTGCGAGCGCCACGGCTCGTGCGAGGAGGCGATGAGGTCGCGCATCGCGGTGAAGGCGTCGCCGCCGCGACCGATGACGTTGAGCAGCATCGAGTGGCTCACGTGCATGCTCGAGGCGAGCGGCTCGGGCTCGGCGTCGATGAGCTTCTCGAACGAGGGCTGGCCCCACGAGACGAAGCCCTCCGGCGCCTTCTTGCGCACGAGCTTGCGGCGCTTCTTCGGGTCGTCGCCGAGCTTGGCGAGCTGCTTCGCGTTCTCGGCCTCGTGCTCGGGCGCCTGCGCCACGACGGTGCCGGCGGTGTCGTAGCCGGCGCGGCCCGCACGACCCGCGATCTGGTGGAACTCGCGCGCCGAGAGCTGACGCATCCGGGTGCCGTCGAACTTCGTGAGCCCCGTGAGCAGCACCGTGCGGATGGGCACGTTGATGCCGACGCCGAGGGTGTCGGTGCCGCAGATGACGCGCAGCAGCCCCTGCTGGGCGAGCTGCTCGACGAGCCGGCGGTACTTCGGCAGCATGCCGGCGTGGTGCACGCCGATGCCCGAGCGCACGAGCCGCGAGAGTGTCTGGCCGAAGCGGGTCGTGAAGCGGAACTCGCCGATCGCCTCCGCGATCTCGTCGCGCTGCTCGCGGCTGATGATCTTCACCGACGTGAGCGCCTGCGCCCGTTCGAGCGCAGCGGCCTGCGCGAAGTGCACGATGTAGACGGGGGCGCGCTGGGTGACGAGCAGCTCCTCGATCGTCTCGTGCACGGGCGTCATCGCGTACTCGTACGACAGCGGCACCGGCCGCTCGACGCCCGTGACGACCGCGGTCTCGCGGCCCGTCCGGCGGCTCAGGTCGTCGGCGATGCGCGTGACGTCGCCGAGCGTCGCCGACATGAGCACGAACTGCACGTGCGGCAGCGTCAGCAGGGGCACCTGCCACGCCCAGCCGCGCTGCGGGTCGCCGTAGAAGTGGAACTCGTCCATGACGACCTGGCCGACCTCGGTCGCCTCGCCGTTGCGAAGTGCGAGGTTCGCGAGGATCTCGGCGGTGCAGCAGATGATGGGCGCGTCGCCGTTCACGGAGGAGTCGCCGGTGACCATGCCGACGTTCTCGGCGCCGAAGATCTCGACGAGCGAGAAGAACTTCTCACTCACGAGCGCCTTGATCGGCGCGGTGTAGAAGGAGCGCTGCCCCTGCGCGAGCGCCGCGAAGTGCGCGCCGGCGGCGACGAGCGACTTGCCGGTGCCCGTCGGCGTCGAGAGGATGAGGTTCGCGCCGCTGACGATCTCCATCAGCGCCTCCTCCTGCGCCGGGTAGAGCGTCAGCCCTCGCTCGGCGGACCAGGCCGCGAAGGCCTCGAACGCGGCGTCCGGATCCCAGGGCGCTGGGGCGTGGTCGAGGAGGGTCATCCCCTCGAGTCTGTCGCACCCGCTCGCCGGGCGTCGCATCGCGCGCCGCGCGCTTCCGCGAACGGGACCCCGTCCACCCAACGGGACCTGGTGCACCGGGTCCCGCTCTGTGGAGCGGGTCCGCGAAGCCCGGACGAGCGCTGCCGAGCGCATCCGCGGCGCCCACGCGTGGCGCGGGCGCCCCTCGGTAGAATGGCCTGTGCTTCCCACCCCTCACGACCCTTCCTCCGGCGTGCCCGCAGGGCTTGATCCGGATGCGGCTGACGTGTCCGCGAGCGCCGCCGCCACCCTCGATGCCGCCGACGTCGCCACCACGCTCCGGGTGCTCGAGACGCTGCACAGCATGGATCGCGACGACCCGCACTACGTCGCGGTGCGCCAGGCGACCGCGAACATGTTCAAGGAGGTGAAGCTCGCGAGCCGCAAGGCGAAGCACGCGCGCATCCAGGCCGCCGACCGCGCGGTCGTGGCCGCGACCGCGACCGGCGCCCCTGACCGCATCGACGACGAGACGCGCGGCATCCCGCTCGAGACGCGCGTCGCATCCCCCACCGCCGGCACGCTCCTGAAGTCGCGGGGCTGCTACATCTGCAAGCAGCAGTACACGCTCGTCGACGCGTTCTACCACCAGCTCTGCCCGTCGTGCGCGGCGATGAGCCACGCGAAGCGTGACGCCCGCACCGACCTCACCGGCAAGCGCGCGCTGCTCACCGGCGGCCGCGCGAAGATCGGCATGCACATCGCGCTGCGGCTGCTGCGCGACGGCGCGCACACGACCATCACGACACGGTTCCCGAGGGATGCGGTGCGCCGCTTCTCGTCGCTGCCCGACTCGGGCGAGTGGCTCGGCAGGCTCAAGGTGGTCGGCATCGATCTGCGCGACCCGGCCCAGGTGATCGGCCTCGCTGAGGAGGTCGCCGCGGCTGGACCGCTCGACATCCTCATCAACAACGCCGCGCAGACGGTGCGCCGCTCCCCCGGCGCCTACGCGCCGCTCGTCGAGGCGGAGCTCGCGCCGCTGCCGGACGGCCCGCTGCCCGAGCTCGTGACGTTCGGCCACACGAACGACGCGCATCCGCTCTCGCTCACCGCGTCCGTCGCCGCGCACCCGATCCTCGCGAGCACGGCACGCACCGCCGACGAGCTGACGGCCGAGGCCATGACCGCGGGCTCGAGCTCGCTCGAACGGCTCGCGGCGGGCACCGCGATCGACGCCGGCGGGCTGCTGCCCGACGAGGAGCACGTCAACTCGTGGACCCAGCACGTCGACCAGGTCGAGCCCATCGAGATGCTCGAGGTGCAGCTCGCCAACATGACGGCGCCGTTCCTGCTCGTGTCGCGGCTGCGGCCGGCGCTCGCCGCCTCCGGCGCGCGGCGCACCTACATCGTGAACGTCTCGGCGATGGAGGGCGTCTTCGGCCGCGGCTACAAGGGCCCCGGCCACCCGCACACGAACATGGCGAAGGCCGCGCTCAACATGCTGACCCGCACGAGCGCGCGCGAGATGTTCGAGACCGACGGCATCCTCATGACCGCCGTCGACACCGGCTGGATCACCGACGAGCGGCCGCACTTCACGAAGGTGCGGCTCGCCGAGGAGGGCTTCCACGCGCCGCTCGACCTCGTCGACGGCGCCGCCCGCGTCTACGACCCGATCGTGCGCGGCGAGGCCGGCGACGACCTCTTCGGCGTCTTCCTCAAGGACTACGACATCGGCGCGTGGTGACGAGCCGTGACGCCCGCTGAGCTGCGCGCGCTGCCGATCGGCACGCGCGTCGTCGTGCGGTACCGGCTGCACGACGACGAGCACTCGGCGACGGATGCGCTGGGCGACCTGGTCGCGGTCGGTGCCGACCGGTGCACGGTCGCGACGCGTCGCGGCGAGGTCGTCATCGCGATGGCCGACATCGTGATGGCGAAGACGGTGCCGCCGCCGCCCGCCCCGCGCCCACGCCGGGCCGCCCCTCCCGCTGGTTGAGCCGCTCGAGCCGCGCCGCCCTCCACCGGGTGAACGGCAGGCTGGCAGGGCTACCATCGGCCGTGGGGTACACCCGCCACGAAGGAGCAGCTGCCATGACCGACACCAACGACGCAGGCACCGGACGGCTCGACGCCGACGGCCAGCGCTCCGCCGCCGAGCCGCCCCGATCCGTCCCGGTGGCCCGCACGGAATCGTCCGAGCCCGCGACGACCCGCAGCGACTCCGCGGCGACCACCGTCGAGCCGACCCGCGTCGCGCTCGACCCCGCGCTCGACGGGCACCAGAAGCAGGGCATCACGGGCGGCACGTGGATCGCGCTGATCCTCGGCACGCTCATCCTCATCCTGCTGCTCATCTTCATCCTGCAGAACAACGTGCCCGCCGACTTCGCCTTCTTCGGTCTCGACTTCAGCCTGCCGCTCGGCGTGGCGATGCTGTTCGCGGCGATCGCCGGCGTGCTCATCGCGGCGCTGCTCGGCTCGGTGCGACTGTTCAAGCTCAGCCGGCGCGTGCGCAGGCTCGAGAAGGAGCGAGAGACGATCAAGCGCGCGATGCGCTGAGCGACTCGACAGCGGCTGCACAGAAGATTCCCCTGTCTCGCAGCCATGCGTCGGAGTAGCGTTCCCGGCACCAGGTCGGGGCTGTGAAGGGTCGCCGGATGCGACCGGCCCCGGCTTCGAGGGAGCCGTCATGATCCTCGTCTGCGGAGGCACCGGGCTGCTGGGCAGCCGGATCGTCGAGCACCTCCTGGACGCGGACCAGCAGGTGCGAGCGCTCGTCCGTCCCGACACGGATCCCGCACCGCTGCGAGCCGCGGGCGTCGCGATCGCGCGCGGCGACCTCCGCGGGCCGATGGGTGTGCGCGCCGCCCTCGCGGGCGTCGACACCGTCGTCACGTGCGCGAACGCCGTCACGCGCATGCTCGACGGCGACAAGGACCTGACGATCGCCGACGTCGACCTCGCCGGCAACCTCGACCTCATCCGCGCCGCCACCGAGGCTGGCGTGCGGAGGTTCGTGTTCGTCTCGGCGGCGGGTCTCGGCCGCGGGCTGGAGCGGATGACGCCGCTCACCGAGGCGAAGTGGCACGCGGAGGAGGCGCTGCGCGCGAGCGGCATGGAGTCGGTCATCGTGCGCCCCGACATGCTCATGGAGATCTGGCTCGACCCGCTCTCGGGCATCGACGCCGACAGGGGCAGGGCGGTCGTCTACGGTCGCGGCCAGAGCGCGCATCGCTACATCTCCGCGGACGACCTCGGTGCGCTGTGCGCGGCGCTCGCCGTCCAGGCCGCCCCGCCTCGGCTGGTCGAGGCAGGCGGCCCGGAGGCGCTGACCCGCAACCAGGTGGTGGCGGCGTTCGCCTCGGCGGTCGGGAAGCAGCTGCGCGTGCGGCACGTGCCTCGCGGCGTGCTCGACCTCTCCTGCCGCGCGCTGTGGAACATGAAGCCGGCGCTCGCCTCCATCCTCGGCATGGCGCTCTTCCACGACATCCACCCGAGCACCACCGACGACGCGCCGCTGCACGCCGTGGGCATCCAGCCGCGCTCCGCATCCGACTACATCCAGTCCTCCGCAGCCGTCCCCTGACCTTCTGCGGAGGGGCTCAGCCCGCGAGCGCCGGCTCGCGCAACGCGGCGAGCTCTGCCTCCGTCGGGCGGGGCACGCCCGCCCACGTTGCCTGGCCGAGCCACGCGGGCACGCGCGCCACCGCATCCGCATCGCCGTCGATCCGCAGCTCCTCCGCCCGCAGCGCGTGCGCCCACGAGCGGTCGCCGCGCCAGACGCGGATCATCACGGGCAGCCGCGTCGTCACCGTGGCCGCGACGTCGAAGCCGGGGTCGAAGTCGCACAGGTCGACGTCGCCGTCGCGGCACACGAGCCACCAGCGGGCGACGCTCGACGCGACATCCGTGAACCGCATCGCCACCACGGTGCGGCGCCGCGGCCAGCCGTCGACGTCGATGTTGCGGCGCATGTCCCACAGCAGCAGGTGCGGGTCGAGGTCCTCGTGGCCGAGCTCACCGATCCAGCGCACGCCCCAGGCTGCGAGCCCCTCGACGATCGGCCGCAGCTCCTCGCCCGACTGCGTCAGTCGGTAGGAGGTTCGCGTGCCGTCGACGCGCTTGCGCACGAGCCCCGCGTGCTCCAGCCGCTGCAGCCGCTTCGAGAGCAGCGCGGGCGACATGTGCGGCACGCCGCGGCGCAGGTCGTTGAAGCGGCTCGAGCCGGCGAGCAGCTCGCGGATCACCAGCAGCGTCCACCGCTCGTCGAGCAGCTCCATGGCCTTCGCGACCGGGCAGAACTGACCGTATCCAGACATCGTCGCCTCCACCGCCAGGTGTACGCCGCTGTGAGCCCGAGCGGAAGTACAGATCTAGTACCGCTCGCGATGCAGATCGGTGACTGGACGGGCGGTATGAGCGCGAGCACGCTTCTCGCAGCGATCAGAGAGGACCACCATGGACACCATCGCCGCAGCCGTCACCACGGCCGCACCCGAGATCAAGGCCAAGCACGCCGCGATGTGGGCGCTCGGCGACTATCCCGCCGTCGCCCACGAGGTCATCCCGCAGCTCGGGCCGCGGCTCGTCGACGCGGTCGGCATCGCGGAGCGCGAGCGCGTGCTCGACATCGCCGCGGGCGACGGCAACGCATCCATCCCCGCCGCTGAGCGCGGCGCGAGCGTCGTCGCGAGCGACCTCACCCCGGAGCTGCTCGAGGCGGGCAGGGCGAGGACGGCGGATGCTGCGCTCGACATCACCTGGCAGGCGGCGGATGCGGAGGCGCTCCCGTTCACGGACGGCGCGTTCGACGCCGCCATCTCGTGCGTCGGCATCATGTTCGCGCCCTTCCACGGCGCGGCCGCGAGCGAGCTCGTGCGCGTCGTGCGACCGGGAGGGCGGATCGGGCTCATCGCCTGGACGCCGGAGGGCTTCATCGGCGAGATGTTCCGGATCATGAGGCCGTTCGCGCCGACGCCGCCGCCCGGCGCGGAGCCCGCGGTGCTGTGGGGCGACGAGGAGCACGTGCGGGCGCTGCTCGAAGTGCGGGTGGAGCTCGAGCTCCGGCGGGAGCTGCTCGACGTGCGGCGCTTCGCCGATGGCGCCGACTTCCGCGACTTCTTCAAGCGCACCTACGGCCCGACGATCGCGACCTACCGCGGCATCGCCGACCACCCGGAGCGGGTGGCCGAGCTCGACGCGCTGCTCGCCGACCTGGGCGATCGCCACCGCGACGGCGACCTCGTGCAGCTGGAGTACCTGCTGACGACGGGCACGGTGCGCTGAGGCGCGGCCGCGCGTCAGGTAGAGGGCGATCGGCTCGAAAGGGCGCCGCATCCGAGCACGTCGCCCTATACCTGCGGCGGATAGGCTCGGAGGCCCGTCGCCACTGGAGGTTCGGTGCCCGCTTCGCCCATCGCCCATGCCGAGGATCTCGCCGACTTCGTCGACGCATCCCCCTCGAGCTACCACGCAGCGGCAGAGGTCGCCGGCCGGCTGCAGGACGCCGGCTTCGCGGCGCTCGATGAGGCGGATGCGTGGCCGGAGGCCCCGGGCTCGTACCTCGTGGTGCGCGACGGCGCCGTGATCGCCTGGATCGTGCCCGCCTCGGCGAGCGCCACCACGCCGGTGCGGGTCTTCGGCGCGCACAGCGACTCCCCCGGGTTCAAGCTCAAGCCGCAGCCGACGACCGGCAGGCTCGGCTGGCTGCAGGCGGGCGTGGAGATCTACGGCGGGCCGCTGCTCAACTCGTGGCTCGACCGCGAGCTGCGGCTCGCCGGGCGGCTCGTGCTCGACGACGGCCGCACGGTGCTCGCCGACTCCGGCCCGCTGCTGCGCCTGCCGCAGCTCGCGATCCACCTCGACCGCGAGGCGAACGACGGCCTCAAGCTCGACAAGCAGGCGCACACGCAGCCGGTGTGGGGCCTCGGCGCACCGGAGTCGGCCGACCTGCTCGCCGAGGTGGCCGCATCCGCCACGGTCGACGGCGAGCCCGTCGACCCCGCCCGCATCCGCGGCTTCGACCTCGTCACCGCCGACACCGCCCGCGGTGCCGTCTTCGGCAAGGACGACGCCTTCTTCGCCGCCGGCCGGCTCGACGACCTCGCGAGCGTGCACGCGGGCATCGTCGCCCTTGCGGCGGGCGCCGACGGCTTCGACGGCGACCACATGCCGGTGCTCGCCGTCTTCGATCACGAGGAGATCGGCTCCGCCACGCGCTCGGGAGCGGCCGGGCCGTTCCTCGAGGATGTGCTCGAGCGCATCGGCCTCGCCCTCGGCGCCGACCGGTCCGAGCGGATGCGCGCGCTCGCGTCGTCGTGGTGCGTCTCGAGCGACGTGGGGCACTCGGTGCACCCGAACTACGCCGAGAAGCACGACCCGCAGGTGCGACCGGTGCTCGGCTCCGGCCCGATCCTGAAGATCAACGCCAACCAGCGCTACGCGACCGACGGCGCGGGTGCGGCCGCGTGGAGCGGCTGGTGCGACGCGGCGGGCGTGACGAGCCAGCCGTTCGTCTCGAACAACACCGTGCCGTGCGGCTCGACGATCGGGCCGATCACCGCCACCCGCCTCGGCATCCGCACGGTCGACGTGGGCATCCCGATCCTGTCGATGCACTCCGCCCGCGAGCTCGCCGGCGTCAGCGACCTGACCGACCTGGCGCGGGTCGCGGAGGCCTTCTTCCGCGGCTGAGCAGCGGGAGCGGAGCGGGTGCGCCGATGCCGATCGACTACATCCTCCCCCTGCGGTGGGATGCGGCGACCTCCCGGCGCGAGCTCGCCGACCTGACCGACTACCTCGCAGCGATGCCCGCGTGGGCGGAGGTGATCGTCGTCGACGGCTCGTCCGAGCCGATCTTCGCCGAGCACCACGCTGCCTGGCAGGGTCTCGCCCGGCACATCCCACCGGATGCGCCGCCCACCCCGAACGGCAAGGTCGCGGGTGTGCGCACGGGCATCCGCGCCACCCATCACCCCCGCATCGTCATCGCGGACGACGACGTGCGCTACCGCGAGGATGCGCTCGCGGAGGTCGTGCGCCGCCTCGACCGCGCGGGGATCGTCGCGCCGCAGAACCACTTCCGGCCGCTGCCGTGGCACGCGCGGTGGGACACCGCGCGATCGCTCATCAACCGGGGGCTGGCCACGGACTACCCGGGCACGCTCGCCGTGCGGCGCGAGCTCGCCGCGGACGGCTATCGCGGCGACGTGCTCTTCGAGAACCTTGAGCTGCTGCGCACCGTCGTCGCGCGCGGCGGCTCGATCGAGCGCGCCCGCGACGTCTTCGTCGAGCGGCGGCCGCCGACCGCTCGCCACTTCCTGTCGCAGCGCGTCCGGCAGGCGTACGACTCGCAGGCACAGCCTGCCCGGCTCGCGGTCGAGCTCGCGCTGCTGCCGGCGCTCGTCCTGCAGGCGCGCGCGCCGCGCGGCTACCTCGTCTGGGCGGCGGCTGCGATCGCGGTGGCCGCCCGAGGCAGGCGCGCGGCGGGCGGGCAGCGGGCGTACGGGCCGACCGCGCCGCTCTGGGCTCCGGCCTGGGTCGCGGAGCGGGCGGTCGCGGCGTGGATCGCGCTCGGCTGGCGAGCGGCGGGTGGCGTGCCGTACTCCGGCGGCCGCCTCCGCCACGCGGCCTCGTCGATGCGCGCGCTGCGGCGGGCATCCGGGCGGTAGCCGCGCGCGGCGGAACGCCGCCAGACACGGCCGAACGCCGCCGAGGGACGGCTCAGGCGAGCGACAGGAAGAGCTTCTCGAGCTCGTCGACGCGCTCGCCACCATCCGGCTCGTCGGTCAGGCACTCCTTGAGCGCGCCTGCGACGACCAGGAAGCCGGCTCGGTCGACGGCCTTCGAGACCGCCGACAGCTGCTGCACGATGTCGCGGCAGTGCGCCTCATCCTCGACTGCGGCGATGACCGCGGCGAGCTGCCCGTGCGCTCGGCGCAGCCGGTTGACGATCTTGCGCTTCGCTTCGGGGTCGTGGCCGATGGACATGTCTGCGGTGCTGCTCATGGCGTCCTCCTGGGTTGACATCCACGATACCCCTCGGGGTATAGTTTAGATACCCCCCGGGGTATTTACGGACACCGAGCGCCTGGAGGGCGACATGTGCAGATCGACGACCTGCCGCGTATGCGGCAAGACCACCTGGGCAGGCTGCGGCCAGCACGTGCAGGACGTGCGGCGCACCGTGCCCGCGTCGCAGTGGTGCAACGGCAAGCACTCCGAGCACGAGATCGAGCAGGCGCGCGGCGCCCGCCCCGGATTCCTCGCCCGCCTGTTCGGGCGCTGACCCACCACCGAGAAGAGGACACACCATGTGCGCACGCATCACCTGCGACCACTGCGGCAAGCCCACCTGGGCAGGCTGCGGCCAGCATGTCGAGGAGGCCCTCGCGGGCGTCCCCGCCGCCGACCGCTGCCGCTGCTGATACCGAGCTGAGAGGAACGAGCCACCATGCTGCTGGAGCGCATCTACGACGAGGATCTCGCGCAGGCGAGCTACGTCATCGGCTGCCAGGCGACCGGTGAGGCCATCGTGGTCGACCCGCGCCGCGACGTCGCCGTCTATCTCGACTTCGCCGAGAAGCACGGCCTGCGCATCGCGCACGTCACCGAGACCCACATCCACGCCGACTACCTCTCAGGCACGCGCGAGCTCGCCGACCGGACGGGTGCGCGCATGCACGTCTCCGACGAGGGCGGCCCCGACTGGACCTACGGCGCGGGCTTCGCCGACGCGGAGCGGCTGCGCCACGGCGACTCGATCGTCGTCGGCAACGTGCGGCTGCAGGCCGTCCACACCCCCGGCCACACGCCTGAGCACCTCTCGTTCCTCGTGACGGACGGCGCGCAGGCGGTCGAGCCCGGCTTCATGCTCACCGGCGACTTCGTGTTCGTCGGCGACCTCGGTCGCCCCGACCTGCTCGACGAGGCGGCCGGCGGCGTCGACACCCGCTTCGAGGGTGCGAAGCAGCTCTTCGCGAGCCTGCGCCGCAGGTTCCTTACGCTGCCCGACTACGTGCAGGTGCTGCCGGCCCACGGCGCCGGCTCCGCGTGCGGCAAGGCCCTCGGCGCCATCGCGATGACCACGGTCGGCTACGAGCGCGCCTTCGCATGGTGGGCGCCGTACCTCGCCGCCGACGACGAGCAGGGCTTCGTCGACGCGCTGCTCGACGGCCAGCCGGATGCGCACGCCTACTTCGCGCGCATGAAGTCGCAGAACCGCACGGGGCCGGCGCTGCTCGGCGAGCTCGCGCCGCTCCCGGAGCGCTCGACCGAGTCGGTGCGCGAGCTGCTCGAGGCCGACGCGGCGATCCTCGTCGACACCCGCGACCAGCACGCCGTGCACGAGGGCACCGTCGCCGGTGCGCTCAACATCCCGGGCGTCGACAAGTCGGCGACCTACGGCGCGTGGGTGGTCGACCCCGAGGTCGAGTCGCGACCGCTCGTGCTGCTCGCGGACGACCAGGACGAGGCGGGCCGGATGCGCGACCACCTCGTGCGCGTCGGCATCGATGCGTTCGACGGCTACACGCGCTCGCTCGACGGTCTGCCGCTCGTGCAGCCCCGGCTGATGCAGCCGGAGGAGCTCGACGGCCTCGCGGGGCCGGAGCTCGTCGACGTGCGCGGTCGCTCCGAGCACACGGCCGGGCACATCCCCGGCTCCCGTCACCTCAGCGGCGGACGCGCGCTGTGGCACCTCGATGAGCTGCCCGCGTCCGGCACGGTCGTGACCTACTGCCAGAGCGGTGTGCGCAACAGCGTCGTCGCGAGCGCGCTGCGCAGGGCGGGCGTCGAGGTCATCGAGCTCGACGGCTCCTACGCCGGCTGGCTGCGCGCGACCGATCGCGAGCCGGTGACCACCGCGTGACCACGCTGGCGGTGGCGGCGACGCTCGGGCTGGCGCTCCTCGTGGGCGTCAGCCTGGGCCTGCTCGGCGGTGGCGGCGCGATCCTCACCGTGCCGATCCTCACCGCCGTCGCCGGCGTCGAGACGCGCGCGGCCATCGCGTCGTCACTCCTCGTCGTGGGTGTCACGAGCGCCGTGAGCCTGGTGCGGCATGCGCGCGCGGGCCGCGTGCGGTGGCGCATCGGTGCCATCTTCGGCGCTGCGGGCGCCGTCGGCGCGCTCGCGGGCGGCGCGCTCGGCGCGCAGCTGCCGGCGACCCTGCTCATGCTCGTGCTCGCCGCGACCATGGTCGCTGCCGCGGTCGCCATGCTGCGGCGCCGCGCGCCTGCGGAGACCGACGGCGCGGCGACCCCGCGTCTGCCGCTCGTCCTGCTCGTCGGCGCCGCGGTGGGGATGCTCGCCGGGCTCGTCGGCGCGGGCGGCGGCTTCCTCATCGTGCCCGCCCTCGTGCTGCTCGTCGGGCTGCCCACGGGGGTCGCGGTGGGCACCTCGCTCATGGTCATCGCCATGCAGACGCTCGTCGGCCTCGCGGCGCAGCCGGGGCTCGCCGACGTCCCCTGGGCCCTCGTGCTGCCGTTCGCCGCGATCGCGATCGTCGGCGCGCTGCTCGGGTCGACCCTGACGGGGCGCATCCCCGACCGCATGCTCCGTCGCGCGTTCGCCGGGCTCGTGCTCGTCGTCGCGGCGGCCATCATCGTGCAGCAGCTGCTGCCACTGCTCCCCCTCCCCTGATCACCCGACCCCGAGGAACCCTTCATGCTGAAGCCCTTCGCCGCCCTCTCGGCCACCGCGCTCACGCTCGGCCTCGCCGCGTGCGCTCCGGCAGCGCCCGACCCCGTCGCGCTGCCCGATGACGCCGTCGTCGTCGACGTGCGCACCGCATCCGAGCACGCCTCCGCGCGCCTCGACGGCGCGGTGCTGCTCGATGTGTCGAACGGCGACCTCGAGGCGGCCCTGCCCGGCCTCGACCCTGACGCGCCCTACTTCGTGCACTGCCGCTCCGGCAGCCGCTCCGCCCAGGCCGTCGCGCTCATGCGCGACGCCGGCTTCACCGACGTCACCGACCTCGGCTCCCTCGAGGACGCCGCGGTCGCGACCGGGCTCGACATCGAGCCCTGACCCACCCACCCGACGACTGCAGAGGATCAGACATGACCACTCGTGAGATCACCATCGACACCCTCGAGCCGACCATCGCCGATCACGGCATCGTGCTGCTCGACTTCTGGGCGGCCTGGTGCGGCCCGTGCCGCGTGTTCGCCCCCACCTTCGAGCGTGCGGCCGAGCAGCACCCCGACGTCGTCTTCGGCAAGGTCGACACCGAGGACCAGCAGCAGCTCGCGGTCGACTTCGGCATCACCTCGATCCCCACGCTCATGGCGTTCCGCGATGGCATCCGCGTCTTCTCGCAGCCCGGCGCGCTTCCGCCCGAGCAGCTCGAGCAGCTCATCGCGGGCGTCCGCGGGCTCGACATGGACGACGTGCGCCGGCAGCTCGCCGCGCACGAAGCGGGCTCGGCGTCGTGAGCCGACGCCGACCGGCGATCCGCTGCGCGCCCGGCACCGCCGAGCGCGTGACGCAGGCGGCGGTCGGCGTGCTGCTCGCCGCGTTCGCGCTCGACAGCCTCGCCCAGCCGGTGCTCGCGGTCGCCGCAGCCCTCGGCGCGGCGCTGCTCATCGTGGGCGCGATCCGCGGCTGGTGCCCCGGCGGCCTGCTCGCGCAGCGCGCCGCTGCCGCCGCCCACGAGCCTGCTGAGGAGCCGCCCCCGCGCTGAGCCGGCCCGGGGCGGCTCAGCCGGCGAGCGGTGCGTCCGCCTGCCGCCGCACGATCGCGTCGATCCAGGCGGGGGCGTAGGGCGAGGTGCAGTTCGGCGGTGTCGGGTAGTCCTTCAGCACCTCGAGCCGCTCGCCGATCGCGAGCGCCCGGGAGCGATGCTGCGGATGCGTGATGCCGATCTGCGCGAGCGTCGTGTTCATCTCCCACTGCAGCCGCTCGTGCGCGTCCCGCATCTCGGCCTCGATCGTGTCGAGCAGTGCCTCGAGGTCGAGCCCCTCCGGTCGCTTGACGACGCGGTCGCTCGTGAGCGACCAGCCCGCGCTGGCGACCACCGGATCCGCGTCGTCGAGCCATCGCACGCGCAGCGCCTCGGCGTGCGGGCCCTTCTTGACGACGTAGTTGACGAGCCAGTCGTGCACCTTCGGCGCGCGAGCCTCGCGCAGCATCGTGTCGAGCTCGTCGGCCTCGAACGCCTTCGGCCGGCAGGTCAGCATCGCGAGCAGCCGCGCCGGCGTCTCGTCGGTCGCCCACAGCTCGAGCGCGAGCTCGTGCTGGGTCTTCAGCCGCTTCGCGATCGCCCGCAGCGTGCCGAGGTGCACGCCATGGTCGTCGCCGTGGCGCTCGTTCACCTCGCGCATGCGCGGGTCCTCGAGCGCCGCGAGCTCGGCCAGCAGCGCGGGCACCGTCTCCGTCATGCGTCGATCGTGGCAGACGGACGCGCGCTGCGGCGCCGCGGGCGCGCTCGGTAGGGTCGAGCCACCTGCAGCGGAGGGGCGGCGATGGCCTGGAGCACACGCGAGCTGGCGGACCTCGCGGGCACGACCGTCAACACCGTGCGCCACTACCACCGGCTCGGTCTGCTCACGGAGCCGGACCGGTCCGTGAACGGCTACAAGCACTACGGCGTCGCGCATCTCGTGCGGCTGCTGCGCATCCGCCGGCTGGCCGCGCTTGGTGTGCCGCTCGCCGACATGGCGGTCGTCGCCCAGGGCGGCGACGAGACGCCGACCGCGCTCCAGGCAGTGGACGCGCGGCTGGCGGAGCAGATCGCCGACCTGCAGCGGGCGCGCGCGGACATCGCCGCGATCCTGCGCGAGGGCGCGCCCGCGGACGGCGTGCGCGGCTTCGAATCGGTCGCCTCCCGACTGTCGGAGGCCGACCGCTCGATCCTGCACATCTCCTCGCGGCTCTACGACCAGGAGGCGATCGAGGACCTGCGGCGCATGACGGAGGCGGAACCGAGCGCCGCGGACAAGGAGTTCGACGCCCTGCCCGCCGACGCCGACGAAGCCACGCGCGAGCGCGTTGCCGAAGGGCTCGCGCCGAGCCTCGCGCAGCAGCTCGACGAGTACCCGGGGCTGACGGATCCCGCGCTGCATGCGGCGCAGAGCGAGCGCGTCACGCGGGAGACCTTCATCGAGGCGGTCGTCGAGCTCTACAACCCCGCGCAGATCGATGTGCTGACGCGAGCCACCCGCATCGCGCACGCGCGCCGCGGCAGCGCGGCCGCGGGCGAGCCGCAGCTCGCTGAGGAGGGTGACGAGGTTCGCTGAGGGCGAGCGCGCGC
This sequence comes from Actinomycetota bacterium, assembly GCA_051751085.1. Taxonomy (GTDB): domain Bacteria; phylum Actinomycetota; class Actinomycetes; order Actinomycetales; family Microbacteriaceae; genus Agrococcus. The sequence continues at coordinate 98,585 of JBNJKM010000009.1, forward strand.
AGGCTTGACCCTGTGGCGAGAACACGGTGCCTACTGGGTCCTGCGTCGAGACAGATCGACGCGATCCGACCCAAGGAGAACCACTGTGAACGTCATCGAGGATCTCATCCTCGCCTTCCAAGACCTCGTGGCCCAGGTGCCCGAGTTCGCGCAGCCCTTCGTGGTCATGCTCGCCGGCATGGTCCCGTTCATCGAGGGCGACGCCGGCGCACCGATCGGCGTGATCGGCGGCCTCAACCCGATCCTGGCCGGCGTCGCCGCGGCGGCCGGCAACTTCCTCGCGGTGCTCGCCGTCGTGGCGCTCAGCTCCCGCACCCGAGAGGCCGTCGTCAGTCGGCACCGCGCAGCAGCGAACGGTTCGGTCGCGACCCTCGAGGCCGATCCCGAGCCGAAGCCCGAGTCGAAGGGCAAGCAGCGCGTGAAGCGCTGGCTCGTGCGCTTCGGCGTGCCGGGTGCCAGCCTGCTGGCTCCGCTCGCCATCCCCACCCACATCACCGCGGCGACCCTCGTCGCATCCGGCACGCCGCGCGCCTGGGTGCTGCTGTGGCAGGCGATCGCGATCGTGCTCTGGACCACGCTCACGACGGTGCTCGCGTGGCTCGCGCTGGCCGCTCTGGTGGGCTGAGCCGTGGCCCCGTCGTCCCTGTCAGGGCCGCCGCGCTCCTGACGCCTGCGGGCCGGTCAGCGGTTGCGCTCCGACTGGCGACTGCTGTCCGGCCCGCCCACCTCCTCCGGCAGTGCGTCGATCGGCACGAGCACGATGTCCTGCACCTTCCAGTCCAGCTCGATGCACGCATCCCGCGCCTCGACGAGCTGCGCGATGCTCGGCTCCATCCCGTGCCTTGGCACGATGAACGACTCCACGTGGAAGACGTGCCCCTGGTCGCGCACGCGCGAGCCGACCTCGCGCATCCACGGCAGGCTCCGCAGATAGTCGTCCACCTTCGCCGTCACCGGATGCGGTTCGTCGTCGTCGAAGGTCGTCGCCCTCGTGTCCATGAGGTCGGTGATCGCTGCCTTCATGTTCTTGAAGCCGTCCATGAGGATGCTCGCGGCGATGAAGAGCGCGGCCGCCGAGTCCGCCCACCAGAAGCCGAGCCCGATGCCGGCGACACCGACGATCGAGCCCGCCGCGGTCATCCAGTCGGCCTTGTTCATGTCGGCGTCGGCGTAGAGCACCTTGTCGTGCAACTCCTTCGCGAGCTGCATCTTCACCCGGCCGAAGTAGATCGGCAGCGGGATCGTGAGCGCCATCGCGCTCATCATGAGCCAGCCGAGCCAGACGGTCTGGCCGAGCAGCACGACGGAGCCGATGGGCGGATGCTCGGCGCTGATGAGCCCGGACGCGGAGTCGTAGATGAGGAACGCGCCCATCGTGAAGAGCGCGACGCCCGCGACGAGGTGCGCGACGCCGACCGAGCGGTGGTAGCCGTACGGGTACTTCGGGGTGGGCCTCTTGTTGACGAGCCGCACCGCGAGCAGGAACGCGATGGGCGGCGCGAGCGAGAGCAGGTCCTCGATCCAGGCGGCCTTCATCGCCTGGGAGCTGCCCATCACGAGGTAGACCATCGTGATCGCCACGGCGAGGAACGCAATGGTGAACCACTCGAACCTGATGGCCCTGTGCAGGGCCTTCGCCTGGCCCTCGGGCAGCTCGACGCGACCGAACCGGGGCTTCATGAGACGGCCTCCTCGTCGAGGAACGACTCCAGCTCGACGAGGAACGCGTTCTCGCCCATCGGGGTCAGCATGACGTGACGCTCGTCGCCCTCGCCGGTGCCGGCGGTCACGTACGGACGGGTGGTGGCGCCGAGCTCGGTCCAGGGCGTGTCCTCGAGGAAGCCGCCGATCACGACGTCGAGCTCGCCGGCCTCGAGCGCTTCCGCGAGCGTGGCCTCGCTGCCTGCCGTCCATTCGACCGTCGCACCCTGCCGCTCGGCGAACTCCAGGATCAGTGTCGGCTCGGTGCCCGACGGCTCCCCGCTGCCGGTGAGGTCGACCCACGGCGCGTTCTCGGTGACGCCGACGCGCAGCGTCCCGCCGCGCACGCGGTCGAGGGTGCCGTCGGGATCGGCAGGGATGCCCGCGCATCCGACCAGCAGGATGGCGCTCGCCCCGAGCGCGACCACGACCGTGAGAGACCTCTGCATGAGGCCGACCATAGCGAAGGAGCGGCCGCGTGACGGTCCTTTCGGAGCCGCGGCGGGTGCCGCCTCGAGGCAGGGTCCTGAGCCGCTCGACCCGCTACCGGAGCGCGAGCGAGCGCTCGCCCTCCTCCGCACCCGCGGGCAGGTCGGGGAAGGCATCCGCGACGCCCCGGTGGGCGATGTGGCCCGCGCGCGTGTTGACGCCGAGCGCCAGCGCCGGGTCGGCGGCGATCGCCCGCTCCGCGCCGAGCTGCGCGATGCGCCGCACGTACGGCAGGGTCGCGTTCGTCAGCGCGCGCGTCGAGGTCTGCGGCACCGCGCCCGGCATGTTCGCCACGCAGTAGTGGCGCACGCCGTCGACCTCGAAGATCGGGTCGTCGTAGGTCGTGGGGCGCGAGGTCTCGAACGCGCCGCCCTGGTCGATCGCCACGTCGATGAGCAGCGCGCCGGGGCGCAGCAGCGACAGCTGCGAGCGCGAGACCACCTTGGGCGCGGCCCGGCCGGGCACGAGCACGGCGCCGATGACGACATCCGCCTGCCCGAGCTCGCGCTCGACCGTCGCGCCGTCCGACATGAGCACGCGGGCGCGACCGGCGAAGAGCGTGTCGAGCTGCCGGATGCGTGCGGGCGCCATGTCGAGGATCGTCACCTCGGCCTGCATGCCGAGGGCGAGCAGGGCGGCCTGGGTGCCGACGGCGCCGCCGCCGATGACGAGCACCCTGGCGGGAGCGACGCCCGGCGCGCCGCCGAGCAGCATGCCGGGGCCGCCGCCCTGCCGCATGAGGTGCGTCGCGGCCGCGTGGGCCGCGAGGCGACCGGCAATCTCGCTCATCGGGGCGAGGAGCGGCAGCCCGGTGCCGTCGGCGACCGTCTCGTAGGCGATCGCGAGCGTGCCGGCCTCGAGCAGCGCCTCGGTGAGCGGCCGGTCCGCCGCCAGGTGGAGGTAGGTGAAGAGCGTCAGGTCGCTGCGGAGGAAGCCGTACTCGGCCGCGATCGGCTCCTTCACCTTGACGACCGTCTCGGCCGCCCACGCATCCTCGCGCGAGACGATGTCGGCGCCGGCCGCGAGGTAGAGCTCGTCGCCGAAGCCGGCGCGCTCGCCCGCCCCGGTCTCGACGAGCACGCTGCTGCCAGCGCGCACCAGGTCGGCAGCGCCCGCGGGCGTGAGGCCGACGCGCTCCTCCTGCGGCTTGATCTCCTTGGGGACACCGATCTTCATGTTCTCGACTCGTTCCATGCTCAGTGCGTCTCGCGACGCGCGATGTTGTAGAAGCGCACCGACTGGTACTCCTCGAGGCCTTCGGCGCCGCCCTCGCGGCCGAGGCCCGACTGCTTGATGCCGCCGAACGGTGCGGCGGCGTTCGACGGGACGCCCTGGTTGATGCCGACGATGCCCGTCTCGAGCCGGTCGGCGACGTTGAGCGCCCGGTCGAGGCTCTCGCTGAAGACGTAGCCGGCGAGGCCGAACTCGGTGTCGTTCGCGCGCTCGATCGCCTCGTCCTCGGTCGAGAAGCGCTGGATCGCCGCGATCGGTCCGAAGATCTCTGTGCGCGCGATGTCGGTGTCGGCCGCGACGCGGTCGAGCACGGTGGGCGCGAAGAAGTGGCCGGCCGAGCCGAGCGCGGTGCCGCCTGCGAGCAGCTGCGCGCCCCGCGAAACGGCGTCGTCGGTGAGCGCACGCATCTGGCGCACGGCGCGGTCGTCGATGAGCGGGCCGAGCACGGTGCCCTCGCCCAGCCCGGCGCCCACGGCGACCTGCCGGAAGCGCTCGGCGAGCCCTTCGGCGAACGCGTCGGCGATGCCGTCCTGCACGAAGAAGCGGTTGGCGCCGATGCACGACTGGCCGCCGTTGCGCAGCTTCGCCGTGAACGCGCCGTCGATCGCGCGCTCGAGGTCAGCGTCGTCGAAGACGAGGAACGGCGCGTTGCCGCCCAGTTCCATCGACGAGCGCAGCACGGTGTCGGAGGCGAGGCGCATGAGCGTGCGCCCGACCTCGGTCGATCCCGTGAACGACACCTTGCGCACGCGCTCGTCGCGGAGCACCGCCTCGCTGAAGCGCGACGAGCTCGAGGTGGTGACGACCTGCACGAGGTCGGCGGGCACGCCCGCCTGGCGGGCCAGCTCGACGGCGTAGATGGTGGCCAGCGGCGCGAGCGTCGCGGGCTTGATGACGGATGCGCAGCCGGCCGCGAGCGCCGGCGCGATCTTGCGCGTCGCCATCGCGAGCGGGAAGTTCCAGGGCGTGATGAGCACGGCGAGGCCCACCGGCGCGCGACGGGTCAGGATGCTCGCGCCGCCGTCGGGCGACTCGCGGAAGCTCCCGGCGGGTCGCACCGCCTCCTCGGCGTACCAGCGAACGAAGTCGCTGCCGTACTGCACCTCGCCGCGCGCCTCGGCGAGCGGCTTGCCCATCTCGCGCGTGATGAGGTGCGCGAGGTCCTCGGCGTGCTCGACGAGCAGCGCGTGCCACGCGTGCAGCACGTTCGCGCGCTCCCGCGGAGTCGTGCGCGCCCAGGCGCGGCCCGCCGCATCCGCCGTCTCGACCGCGCGCAGAGCGCCCTCGACGTCGATATCGGCGATGCGGGCGATCTGCTCGCCGGTCGCGGGGTCGCTCACGGCGATGCCCGACTCGGGCAGGCCGAGGCCGGCGATGACGCGGTCGGCGTGGGCGACGGCGGATGCGTCGGCCTCGATGAGCGCGAGGGTGCCGGTGGGGGTCGTCATCGTGCTGCCTCCTCGGTGATGGCCTGCTCGATCGCGGCGACGTAGTCGACGACCTCCTGGTCGCTGACGATGAACGGCGGGCTCAGCTGCAGGGTGTTGCCGCGCAGCGAGCGGGTGATGAAGCCGAGCTCGACCGCGCGGTCGCCGACGCGGTCGTTGACGAGCCGCTCGTCGAGGCTGATGCCGCCGAGGAATCCGGCGACGCGCACGTCGACGACGGCCTCCTGCCGCTGCTGCAGTCCCTCGAGCTGCGCGCGCAGCACCTGCTCGAGCTCGCGCACGCGCGGCACGAGGCCGTCGCGCTCGATGATGTCGAGGTTGGCGATCGCGACCGCGGCGGCCGTCGCGTGGCCCGCGTAGGTGGCGCCATGGCGGAACACCGGCGTCTCGGGCGCGTCGACGTAGAAGGGCTCCCAGATGCGCGGCGCGACGAGCACGCCTCCGAGCGGCGCATAGCCCGAGGTGACGCCCTTGGCGAAGGTGACGAGATCGGGCTCGAGCCCGTAGCGCTGCGCGGCGAACCACTCGCCCGTGCGGCCGAAGCCGGTGATGACCTCGTCGACGATGAGCAGGATGTCGTGCTCGCGGCACAGTCGCTGCAGGCCCTCGAGGTAGCCGGGCGCGGGAGGGTTGACGCCGCCGGTGCCCTGGATGGGCTCGGTCACGATCGCGGCGATGTGCTCGGCGCCGATCTGCTCGATGCTCGCCTCGACCGCGGCGATGTCGTCGAACGAGACGCGAGCGGTCTCGGGCACGAGCGACTCGGTGCCGAAGCCCTCGCGGTTGAAGTCGAGGCCCGCGATGCTCGTGCCGTAGGCGTGCAGGCCGTGGTAGGCGTGCTCGCGGCTGAGGATGATCTGCTTGCTGCCGCGGCCGTCGCGCTGCCAGTGGCGGCGCGCAAGCTTGCAGGCGACGTCGATCGCGTCGGAGCCGCCGGAGTTGAGGATGGCCTTGGGCCGCTCGATGGGCGAGATGGCGGCGAGCCGCTCGCCGAGCTCGATCGCCCGGTCGTTCGCGTAGCGCTGGAACACGTGATAGGTCTCGAGCCTCAGCATCTGCTCGTGCGCGGCCTGCGCGATCTCGGGGTGCGCGTGGCCCACGTTCGCGTGCCACAGGCCCGCGGTGCCGTCGAACAGGCGCCGACCCTCGGACGTGACGACGTAGGAGCCCTCGCCGCGCTCGATCACGAGCTGGCGGCCGAGCACCGACGGCATGTGCGCCTGCGCCGACCAGAGCGCGGGGCCCTCGAGCACGGCGGATGCCGTGGTGGCGGTGGTGTGATCCGTGAGCGTCATCGCTTCTCCTCGTCGTGCCTGTCGAGCTGCGGGCGCACCGAGGGCGCGTCATCGCGGGGGTTGTCGGCGTGCCGCGAGCGGCCGCCTCCTCGCCACCGTAGGCGCTCCGCTTCGTCAGGTACAGCGACGCTTGCTTACCGAGTTCCGACAGTTCCGCTTACATATTTCGAGAGCGCCGCCGCGACCGCCGTGCGGACGGCGAGGAACGCCGGATGCTCGGCGGCGCCCGCGCGGGTGAGGAGCGTGATGCGCCGCTCCGGCTCTTCGGGCAGCAGCGGGCTCGGCGTCACGCGGCTGCGCGCCTCCCGCACCACGAGGTCGGGCAGGAACGCCGCCGCGAGGCCGGCCTCGACCATCCGCAGGTGGAAGAGCATGTCGGACGACTCGTGCACGACGCGCGGCTCGATGCCCGCCTCGCGGCACACGCGCATCGCCCACTGCGTGGACGGCGCATCCGGCGGCTCCATCACCCACGGCACCTCCTGCAGCTGCTCGCGCGAGGCACCGCGGTGGAACTCCGGCAGGTAGCCACGCACCGGGTCGCGGCCGATCTCGGCCGCGTCGATGACCCCCGCGGGGGCGAGCTGCGTGCCGGCGAAGGTGTCGACGATCACGGCATCCACGCGCCGGGCGACGAGCTGCAGCACCGCCTCCTGCGGGTCGAGCCGGCGCAGCCGCACCTCGAGACCGGGCTGCTCGTGCATCAGGGTGCGGAGCGCCGCCGGCATCACGAGCCGCGCGATCGACGAGAAGACCGCGACGGTCATGATGCCGCGCGGCTGGTGGTGGCTCGCGGCGAGCGCCGTCTCGGCGTGCTCCATGGCAGCGAGCACGGCCTCGGTGTTCTGCACGAGCTCGAGCCCGACGGGCGTGAGCCGCGCGGTGCGCCCGACCTTCTCCAGCAGCGCCGTGCCCGTCTCGCGCTCGAGCAGGGCGAGCTGCTGCGAGATGGCGGAGTGGCTGTAGGCGAGCTCGCGGGCAGCCGCGGTGATGCTGCCGTGCATCGCGACCGCGCGCAGCATGACCAGGCGGTTGAGGTCGAGCACGGTCGTAGCCTACGAGTCGCTGCCGCCGCCGTAGTCCCGCGCCGACCACTTCCGAGGGCGGATCACGAACGCGACGAAGCCCTCGCGCTCGGCGTACGGCTCGCCCGTGTACTTGACCGAGAGCCGGTCTACGAGCGCCATGCCCGCGTCGCCGTCGATGCGGGCGACCACCTCGCCGCGCACCGTCGCCATCACGTAGGCGTCGTCCGGCGCGGTGATCGAGAGCGCGACGCGCGGATCGCGGCTGACGTTGCGGTCCTTGCGCGAGCCGGCGAGCGTGAAGAAGACGAGCTCCTCCTCGCCGTGCCGGTCGATCCACAGCGGCACGACCTGCGGTGCGCCGTCGGGCTCGAGCGTCGCGAGGTGCGCGACGGCCTTCGTCGAGAAGTGGTGGGCGATGTCGGTCCATGCCTGCATCGGATGCGGTCCCCTCGTCGGGCGGTGGCCGCACGCGCGGCCGCGCGCGGTCAGGCTATCGACGTGCGCCGCCACGGGCGTCCCCAGTGGCGGCGGCGCTGCTCGCTACTCCGCGCGCTTCGCCTGCTCGATCGCGGCACGGGCGACCGCCTCCGCGTCGGCGCCGTCGTCGCCGAGATCGCGGAAGTCGCCCCGGAGCGCCTTGAGCGCGGTGCGCTCGACATCGATCTCGCGTCTGGTGCGGACGCCGAGTCGCCGGATCAGCCAGATCGGCGGGCACCAGCCCTGGATCGCGTGCTGCAGCAGGAACGCGGGCACCGCGGCGCTCAGCACGAGCCACTTGGTCGAGTGGAGGCGCGAGAGGGCGAGGCTCACCAGCGTGATCGTCGCCGCGTTCGCCTCGAGCACCCGCTCGACGTCCCACGTGCGGTCGAGGTCGTCGATCGCCCGAGCGATGGCGTCGGGCGGAGCGTTCACCAGTGCCGTGACCCGCGCCACGCGCTCCTCGTCGAGCCTGCCGTTGACGCCGTGATCGGTCGCCTTGCGGACGGGGTCGGTGCCAGACATGGTCGCTCCTCACGGGTTTCCGGTGCCCGCCACGCTAGTCCCGCCGTCGAGCGCCGTCCATCATCGACGGCGGTGCTACTCCCCGCCGAGCTGCCCCGTCATCCGATCGCGCATCGAGACGCTCGCGGCATTGAGCCCGACGAGCTCGACGGTCTTGCCGAGCCGGCCGTACTTCGTCTCGATCGCGTCGAGGGCGGCGACGGTGGATGCGTCCCAGATGTGCGAGCGCGAGAGGTCGATGACGACGTGGTCGGGGTCGTCGGGGTACTCGAACTGCGTCGTCAGGTCGTTCGACGAGGCGAAGAACAGCTCGCCCTCGACCGTGTAGTGGGCAGCCGGGCGTCCGTCGGTCTCGCGCACGACGCGCGTCACCGAGGCGAAGTGCGCCACCCGGCGAGCGAACAGCACCATCGCCGCGATCACGCCGACGATCACGCCGATCGCCAGGTTGTGCGTCGCGACGACGACCGCGACGGTGACGACCATGACGAGCGTCTCGCTGATCGGCATCCGCTTGAGGGTCGACGGACGGATCGAGTGCCAGTCGAAGGTGCCGACCGAGACCATGATCATCACGGCGACGAGGGCCGCCATGGGGATGAGCCCGACGACGCCGCCGAGCGCGACGATGAGCACGAGCAGGAAGGCGCCGGCGAGGAACGTCGAGACGCGCGAGCGCGCGCCCGAGGCCTTGACGTTGATCATCGTCTGGCCGATCATCGCGCAGCCGCCCATGCCGCCGAAGACGCCCGAGAGCATGTTGGCGACGCCCTGCGCCCACGACTCGCGCGTCTTGTCGGAGTGCGTGTCGGTGACGTCGTCGACGAGCTTCGCCGTCATGAGCGACTCCATGAGGCCGACGAGCGCCATCGCGATCGCGGTCGGCCCGATGATGCTGAGCGTCTCGAGCGTGAGAGGCACGTCGGGGAAGAACAGCGCCGGCAGGCTCGTGGGCAGCTCGCCCTGGTCGCCGACGTTCGGCACCGACCAGCCGAACATCAGCACGGCGCCCGTGATCAGGATGATCGCGAACAGCGGCGCCGGCACGACCTTGGTGAGGCGCGGCATGAGCACGAGGATGAGCAGCCCGACGACGACGAGCGGGTAGACGAGCCACGGCACTCCGACGAGCTGCGGGATCTGCGCCATGAAGATGAGGATCGCGAGCGCGTTGACGAAGCCGACCATGACGCTGCGCGGGATGAAGCGCATGAGCTTCGCGACGCCGAGCACGCCCAGCACGACCTGCAGGAGCCCCGCGAGCAGCACGGTGGCGATGAAGTAGTCGAAGCCGTAGTCGCGCATGATCGGCGCGATCACGAGGGCGACCGCGCCGGTCGCGGCGGTGATCATGGCGGGGCGGCCGCCGAGGAAGGCGATCGACATCGCCATCACGGCCGACGAGAAGAGGCCGACGGCCGGGTCGACGCCGGCGATGATCGAGAACGAGATTGCCTCGGGGATGAGCGCGAGCGCGACGACGAGGCCGGCGAGCGCCTCGCGGATGAAGAGCCGCGGGCTGCGCAGCACGGTGCCGACGGTCGGGTTGTCGCGGTAGCGGATGCGTTCGGGCGCCGAGACGGTCGTCATGGGGACTCCTGGGAAGCAGGCGGGCGCGCGGGCATGCCGCGGCGCGGGACAGAGGATGCGGTGCGCGTCATCGCGCGGGGCCGACCAGCCGAGCAGGCCAGAATGGACGGCGAGGTCGCCGGAGCGACCACGAGAACTCTACCCTAACGTGACGGTAGAGTTGAAGGACGATGTCGATGACCGAGGAATCCGCGCCCGCCGAGGCCAGCGCGTCGACCATGCACATCGGCGAGCTCGCCGAGCGCGTGGGCCTGTCGCTGCGCTCGCTGCGGCACTGGGACGAGCTCGGTCTGGTGCGGGCCTCCGGGCGCACCGAGGGTGGTTTCCGGCTCTACACCGCCGCCGATGAGCAGCGCGTGCGGCTGATCATGGGCATGAAGCCGTTCGGCTTCTCGCTCGACGAGCTCGGCGAGCTGGCCGATGCCATCGAGGGCTCCCCTGCCGATCCGCTCGCCGCGCTGCCGACCGAGCGCGCCGAGTACTTCCGCACGCAGATGCACGAGCGGCGGGCGAAGCTCGCGCGCCAGCTGGCCGACGCTGACGACCTGCTGCAGCGCATCGAGCCCGGTGCGGTGCACGGCGCATCCTGACCTTCGCTCGTCCGACACGTCAGCAACAACTGTATAGTCAGCGCATGCTGACCATTGCGACTCGGCTCGACGTGATGCACCGGCTCGGCCGCGCGATGGCGGACCCGACCCGCGCGCGCATCCTGCTGCAGCTGCTCGATGGGCCCACCTACCCGGCGGCGCTCGCTCGCGACCTGCAGCTGACGCGCACGAACGTCTCGAACCATCTCGCGTGCCTGCGCGATTGCGGGATCGTCGTCGCCGAGCCCGAGGGGCGGCAGACGCGCTACGAGATCGCCGACCCCCACCTGACGCGGGCGATCGAGTCGCTGCTCGAGGTGACGCTCGCGGTCGACACCGGCGCACCGTGCCTGAACCCGACGTGCCCCCTCGACGGCTGCTGCGAGACCGCGTGAGCGTCATCGTCGCCGACGAGCGGCGCGCTCGGCTGCGACGCCGCGTGCGCTGGATCGTCGGGTTCACGATCACCTACAACGTGATCGAGGCGATCATCGCGATCGGGGCGGGCTCCGTCGCCTCGTCGGTCGCGCTCATCGGCTTCGGCCTCGACTCGATCATCGAGGTGCTGTCCGCCGCTGCGGTCGCCTGGCAGTTCACGCGCAAGGACCCGGAGCGGTGGGAGCGCGTGACCGTGAAGGTGATCGCGATCGCGTTCTTCGCCCTCGCCGCCTACGTCTCGATCGACGCCGTCATCGCGCTCACGGGCGTGAGCGAGGTGGAGCACAGCCCGGTCGGGATCGGGATCGCCGCGCTGAGCGTGGTCGTGATGCCGGCGCTCGCGTGGTTCGAGCTGCGTACCGGCAAGGAGCTCGGCTCGGCGAGCGTGCAGGCGGATGCGAAGCAGCTGCTCGTGTGCACCTACCTGTCGGCCGCGGTGCTGCTGGGCCTGCTCGCGAACTCGCTCTTCGGCTGGTGGTGGGCTGACTCGGTCGCGGCACTCGTGGTCGCCGCGCTCGCAGTGCGCGAAGGCGCCGAGGCATGGCGCGGCGATCTGTGCTGCGCACCGACGCTCGGTCGCGAGGACGACGGCGCCTGCGCAGACGGCTGCTGCGCGCCGGCCGCTCAGGAGCCGGCAGGAACCTGACGCTCGAGCTGGTCAGCGCGCCCCGACCGGGTCACACCCGTGATTCGCGCCCGTGGTCGTCGGCGAACGCGCCGAAGATCTCCTCGGCGCCCTCGCCGGTGCGCAGGAACTCCGAGCGCAAGCCGGCGCTCAGCTCGTCGAGGGCGACCGTCAGCTGCTTCGTGCTCAGCCGCACCTCGGGCTCCGTGCGCGCCATCGCCGCGTCTCGCACCGCGAGCGCATACGGGATCTGCCGCGGCAGCGAGAGCGCCGCGGTCTCCTCGCGGAAGTAGAAGCCCTCGCTGTGCTGGGCGAAGTCGACGCGCACGCCGGCGACCTGCGCCGCGAGCGCGTCGAGCGTGCGCGAGAGCGAGCCGGCGTCGAGTTCGGGGATCGCCTCGGCGTAGTCCGACTCGGCCATGCCGTGCAGCCTGAGGGCGAGCGCTCGCCGCCTCGACAGCGGCGGGTGGATCTGGGCGAACCAGGTCAACGCGGTCGTGAGCAGCGCGAAGCCGGTGAGCGCTTCGAGCGGCGTGGCGCCGCGGAGCCACGGGTCGATCGCCACGACGTCGCCGTAGCCCAGCGTGGTGAGGGTCACGAGCGAGATGTAGAGCGCTTCGACGAAGTCCGGGTAGGCGGCCGGGTCGATGCCGGGCGAGTAGTTGAAACCGGCGGGAACGTGCGGGAGGTAGATGAGCGCCCATCCGACCGCCTGCAGCATCACCCAGAGGAGGATGACGAGCACCATCCCCATCGGCCCGACGGCGGAGCCGACGCGGTGGCCGGTCGCCTTCGAGAGCCGCCACACGATGGCGAGCACCGCGGGACTGATCCGTCCGGTCCCCTCGGGGCGGAGCAGGGCATGGAACATGTCGCGCAGCCCGAGCGCGATGATCACGATCCCCGCGATCGTCAGCGCCACATCCACCGCTGCGCTCCGCCCCTCTGCCGACCCCCGCTGGTTGAGCCGCTCCGCCGACCCCCGCTGGTTGAGCCGCTCCGCGCGCGAAGCGCGCTGAGCGTGTCGAAACCGATCACCCCGTGAAGTGCTTCCGAATCCGGTCCGCCTGCGCCTGCGTCAGGTGCCACTCGGTGCCGATCTCGTGGTCCTCGAAGGGACCTCCGCCATCCTGCGGGTTCCGCAGGAAACCGCGGATCTGCTTGCCCTTGCGGTCGAGCCCCAGCTCGCGCGACAGCTCTACCGGGGTGATCGTCGTCTCGTCCATGCTCCGAGGCTAGCCGCCGCTCCCTTCTCCGGCGCTCAGGCGCGTATCTACTGCGGGAACGACTGATGCGTCACTCGTGTGGGCCCTGGCTGCCGGGAAGAGTTCACGACGTGTGGCGACAGCGTCAGTGACGGCGAGAACTGCCAGGCAACCCACCCGAAACCAACCTCACGATGACCGGCCCGTCGCGCTCGGCCCTCTTCTGTTCTGCAATCCGTAGGCGCTCACGCGCCCTCTCGTCGGCGCGTTGTGCTGCGTACCGCTCTAGCTGCTGAGGCGAGGCGGCAACGACCTTCGCGCGCTCTGAGCGCTCTTGCGCTGCCCGTTTCGCGCTGGTCTGCTTTCGGTTACCGCCCTCACTGCGCTTGGTGCGCACTTGGGCCGAGCTCCGCCTCGAAGGCTCGGCCGGGTCAATCCTGTCGGGCTCTCGGACGTTCACGGAACCGTCACCGACTTTTAGCAGGCGCCATTGCACCGCGGACTGACCAACTCCTTCGCATGGCGCGCCCATGCCGTTGCGGTGAACTACCGCGCCTAGATCCGCGTCGACGTCTGCGGGACTGCCGCAATCGGAGCAACGGAAACCGTCTTCGCGCCACCGAACGGCGACGCGCAGACCGACCGCTGAGCACAGCTCTCTCAGCGAGCCATGCGGTCTCACGAAGTTGTCGAGATCGATAGCGGTCGGTTTCGCGCACTCGGGGCAGGCGAAGCGCTCGGGACGCGACCCATTCAACTCGTCAACAGTTCGCGCCAGTGTCTTCGTCGACATCTCCGGGAGCCTCTCGCCCTTGCCCCGCGCTGACTTGCTCGGCGGGATCTCGTTGAACGCATTCAACCGCAGGCGACCCACTTATGCGAAGTTCGTAACCGCCCATCAACGCGATCGTAACTCCGAGCGCGCTCATACGGACCCAATCATGGCGAATCGGAACCGACGCGCTCTCAATCGGAATACGCTCGGGTGGTGGCAACGATGAATCCTGCGGTTGTCCGCCCGAAGACGCCGCCCGGCGAGGTGAAGGTCTTCGAAGCGCTCCGCGACCACCCCAGCACCGAGGGCTGGCTCGTCTGGCACGGCCTGCCCATCCGTCACCACGAGACGCAGGTCGAGGGCGAGGCCGACTTCGTCATCATGGTCCCCGGCGAGGGGATGCTCGTGGTCGAGGTGAAGTCGCACGACCGTGTCGAGGTCGGCGACGGGGGCTGGCGGCTGGGCGGAGGCGAGCCGACGTTCCGCTCCCCCTACGACCAGGCGTGGGACAACAGCCGCAGCATCCGCACGTGGATCGAGCGGCGCGCGTACGTGCCCGGGTACCCGATCTGGCAGGCGGCATGGTTCCCGTGCATCGGTGGCGAGCTCACGAAGCGGCTCGAGCAGCGCATCGACGTGCCCGCGAACGCGACGCTCACCCGCGCCGACCTCGACGCGAGCCGGCTCATAACGAGCATCACGCGCATCCTCCGCCACGGAGCGCGAGAGCTCGAGCGCCGCGTGCGCCCGTTCGACAGCGACCGACCCGATGAGCAGGACATCCGCGAGGCGCGCGAGGCGCTCGTGCCGGCCGTCAGCTGGAAGATCGAGGCCGCCGACCGCCGCGCCGCTCGCGAGCTGAGCCTGCGCGAGGCGACCGAGCGGCAGGAGCAGGCGCTGCGCTACTTCGCCGGCCACGAGCGCCTCATCGTCACCGGACCCGCCGGCACCGGCAAGACGAACATCGCGGTGCGCGCCGCGCAGCAGCAGGCGAACCGCGACGAGCGCGTGCTGCTCACCTGCTTCAACCGCCTGCTCGAGGCCGACCTGCAGCGGCGGTTGCGCACGCGCGACGACATCACGGTGGCCTGCGTGCATCAGCTGATGCTCGCCTACGCGAAGCTCACTCCTCCTGCCGACGCCGACGACAGCTGGTGGAACGGCACGCTCCCCGACGAGACGCTCGCCGTCACTCGCGCGCCCGGCTTCGAGCCGCCCTTCACCTGCCTGGTCGCTGACGAGGCCCAGGATCTCGCCCGCGACTCGACGCTCGACGTGCTCGACACCCTGCTCGTCGGCGGTCTTGCCGGCTCTCGAGTGGTGCTCGCGGGCGACTTCACGCACCAGGACATCTACCGCGCCCCGCTGGTCGAGGAGCGCGCCCCCGAAGGAGGCGCGGGTCTCGAGACCATCAGGCGGCGTCTCCCTGACGCCGCCCGCATGTCTGTCACGAACAACGTGCGCCAGTCGCCGCAGCTCGTCGAATTCATCGAGACCGTCCTCGCCGGTGACTTCTACGATGCATCCGACCGAGAGGACGAGGAGGACCCGAGCGCCGCGGTGCACCTCTACCGCTCGCGCGAGCAGCAGGACGAGCTCCTGCAGCAGGCGCTCGCCGACCTCTGGGAGGACGGCTGGGAGCCCGAGGAGATCGTCATTCTCTCGCCGCGGCGCGACTCGGCGGCCGCTCGCGCGAAGGGGCTGGGGGTGGGTGCGCTGGCGCCCGGCGGGATGTCGGACTCGGGGGTGCGGTGGGGCACGATCCACGCCTTCAAGGGGCTCGAGTCACCGGTCGTGATCGTCTCCGACATCGACGGGACCGGACATCTCTGGCAGGACCTGCTCTACGTCGGCATGACGCGGGCGACCGATCGGCTGGTGGTGCTGACGTCGATGGAGGAGTTCGCGGAGCACTCACCGCCGCTCCACCCCGACTGAAGCGCCTTCTCCACTTGTCCACTGACAGTGCGTCGTGTGTTTCGCCCTCGTCGCTCGGGAGCCCGAACTCGTCAGATTATGAACGGCATGGCTGAGGGCTCAGGTGAGCGCCGGCTTGAAGTAGTCGAAGATCCCGGCGTCTATCGGCTGGTCGAATCGGAGCTGCATCCGCACCACGTTGAGGGCAGTGTCATCACCACCAGACATAGTCGTCTGCTCCGGATTCTGCGCGTCTGCCCTACCGAGGTAGTAGAAAGCTGAGCCGTCTGCATCGTCCTTCTTAGCGAAAACATGGAGGTCGATGCGCCCGGACACGATCGCAGCCACGTCAGGACTTTGCAGCGTGCGCTTGCTCTTGGAGTAGTAGAGCATCGTGGATGGATCGAGGAGCTCATCCTCGTAGGCCGTGCTCGCGGCGATGTCATCGGATTTGTGCATCGTGTTGAAGATGGGACACGACCGAGTCGTCTGGTCGACCTTGTAGCCGTAGACGGTCGATGACGAGTTCTTTGGCCAGTGCAGCAGGCGCACCGCATCCTTGCGTGAGTACTGCCGTCCAGGAGTGAAGGGCATCCCCTGCCGATAGCGAGCCCGCACGAGTTCGATGCCGGTTTCGATCAGGTCGTCGACGGCGCTCCGAAACGTGAGCGAGTCGCGATACGAGTCTTCAAAGGCTTGGTCGAGCCTCACCTCGCCGTTTCGATCGCTCACAACTATCCCCGATGCGTACTTCTTCTGTTCCATCTCCGTCGCGAACTCGAGCGACAGGACGCGAAGGGCACTATCCACATGACTTTCTGGCGACCTATAACTGTCCGACGCCAGCACCTCAGCCAGCCGCGCCTTCGATGCCGTGCGCTCCTCAAGCAGTGTCCGGAGGACCAGCAGCTCATCGACTCGCTTTGCGGCCAATCCCTCGTTCGAGAGGAACGTGAGCGCGCGAAGTTCGCTCGGCCGGAGTCCAGTTGGTGTCTTCGTCAGACGCTCAAGCAACGCCGGATAGTTGCCCGAGTGGGTAGCGAGGACAACCGGGTCAGCGCTCTCGAATCTGAGGAAGTCATGGAGCGCCGGGAGACGGCCGAGTCGGTTCCGCAGCGTCTCGATTGCTTGCCTCAGTCGCTGCATACTGTCGAGCTGCGTCGCGGCGAGCGACTGCAGCACTCGCTCCTGCGCAATCCGATCGAATCTGACGCTCGACAGGCCGGCGATCACACCAACTTCCTCTGCGGAGATCAGGTGCTGTCGGATCGACTCCCGATTGAGTGAGTCATCTCCGAAGAGCGCGATGGGAATCAGGAAGTTGTTCGCGTAGTTGCCGATGAAGTCGATCACCACCAGGTAGTCCTTGCCTGGAGCCTTGCGGAGTCCCCGGCCGAGCTGCTGCACGAAGACGATCGCGGACTGCGTCTGCCGCAGCATGACAACCTGGTTGAGCGTGGGAATGTCGACGCCTTCGTTGAAGATGTCGACGGTAAGTATGTAGTCGAGGGCGCCTTCCTCAAGCCGCTGGACGACCTGTTCGCGCCGTTCGATGGAGTCTTCGCCGGTCAGCGCGACGGTTCGAAGCGGCTTCCCGCGGACGGCAACGCTGTTGAGAGCATCCGACAGCTCGTGCGCTTCCTCCTTCCGACTGCAGAACATGAGGCCCTTGATGGGGATGCCGGCCTGGCCGTAGCTCGCGATGGCCCGTGCAATGTGCCGCACACGCTCGGGGGAAGCGAGTCGCCCCAGCTGCGTTGCGTCATCGGTTGAGGTTCCGTCCTCGAACTCGACGTCAGCGACGCCGTAGTAGTGAAACGGAGCCAGCATGTCAGCCTCGAGCGCCCCGTTAAGCCGGATTTCGTAAGGCACGTTGAAATCGAAGAGCTCGAAGACATTGAACCCGTCCGTGCGTTCAGGCGTAGCGGTCATGCCGAGCAGAAACTTCGGCTTAAGGTGATCGAGCACGCGCGAGTAGGAACTAGCACCGGCTCGGTGCACCTCGTCCACCAGCACATAATCGAACGCCGCGGGGTCCAGGCTCGCGAGCGTCTCCGGTCGCGAGAGCGACTGAATCGTCGCGAAGACGTAGCGGCGGTCGAGCTGACGGGACGTGCCGGTGAGCTTCCCGAATGATGCTGACGGCGCCTCCAGCACGCGCTGGAACTCGGCGATTGCGCGGTCCAGGATCTGCTCGCGGTGTACGACGAACAACACTCGTTCGGGCTGCGCGGCGCGGACATCGAGGGCAGACAGGATCGTCTTGCCAGTGCCCGTCGCGGAGATGACCACCGCCCGTTGCTTGCCATCAGCACGCATTGCCGCGATCGCACGGAGCGCCTCTTGCTGCATGGTGTTCGGGATGACCCGGGTGTCTAGACCGGGATTCGGGCTACCAGCGCGCCCGAGGTCGGGTACGCCGCTCAGGCGTCGCTGTGGCGGCTCGAGCGGAGCCGGTTCGGCATTTCTTGCCGACACGGCGCCTCGAATAGCTCGGGTCGGCCGGACCGCACGAGCTGAGCGCCTCGGCTCGGGCGAGACGTAGAACTCGGAGTACTCCTCGATCCACTGTTGCGTCAGCGGCTCGGAATCAGCCAGCTGCCGCTCGATGATGGAGCCGAGCTGTCCAGTCAGGTCGCTCTCTTGACCAGAGGACACCCTGAGATTCCACTCGTGGTTGCTCAAAAGCGCGGTTGCCGTGAGGTTCGAGCTGCCGACGATCGCCGTCATGAGATCGCCATGCTCGAAAAGATAACCCTTTGGGTGAAACGCGGTCTCGTTGTGGAGTCGCACGTCGATGCCCATCAAGCCGAGATTGTGCAACTCGGCGAACGCGTGCGGAGAGTTGAAGCCCAGGTAGTCCGACGTCACGATACGACCGGTCCCTCTGAACTCCACGAGCTCCTGCTTCAGCAACGCGATCGCGCGCGGCGAAACGAACGCAACCGAGAACGTAAAAGCTGTGCAGCGACGCAACTCCTCGCGCAGCGTCCGCAGCATCGTGCCGTTGGCGTCGTTCACGATAAGTTGCGGGCTCGCAAGTCCCGGAGCGCGGGAATCTCGCCTTAGGTAGCCGTGCGAGATGTCGACCTCGAGCGCCGACTGCGGGTGGAAGTCAATCGACATGGACGGCGAAGTCGGCCCGGATCTGCTCCACCGCGGGCACATCTGCCGGGGCCCAATCCAGAGCGAACAGGTCCGCCGGAGCGAGCCAGCGGACCTCGGCATGCTCCGTCAACACCGGCTCACCTGACAGCAAGTCGCAGTAGTACGTCGTGAGCGTGACGACCCCGAAGTCATACTCGTGCGTGGTAGTCGCGACGTGAGCGCCCACGGCCACCTCGCACAGCAGCTCCTCGTCGATCTCGCGCTGCAGGGCCGCCTGCGGCGCCTCGCCCGGCTCGACCTTCCCGCCAGGAAACTCCCACATGCCTGGCAAGCTGCCCGGCCCGCGCTGTGCGCAGAGGATTGCGCCGTCTCGGACGATGACCGCACCGACGACGTTGATCTGCTTCTTCACGAGCGCCTCCCCGGGGTTCGAGAACAGCCTAGGCGCGGCGAGCAACATGGTCTCGATACGCGGCGCTTCGCGCTGCTACTCGACCAACGGGCTTGCCGTCACGCGACGTCACATGCTCGCGCCAGCGACCCATCCGCGCGACAATGGGTGACAGCCCTCCGTCGCAGCCGGGCCGCCACTCCCCCACTCAGGGCGCTGACCGCGCCCCCGCTTGGAGTTCCATGATCTCGATCGAGCACGTCAGCAGACGGTTCGGCGACGGCCCCGACGCCGTCGTCGCGCTCGACGACGTCTCCATCGAGGTGGCCAAGGGACAGATCTTCGGCGTCGTCGGGCAGTCGGGCGCCGGGAAGTCCACGCTGCTGCGCACCGTCAACGCACTCGAGCGCCCGGACTCCGGCCGCGTCACCGTGAACGGCGTCGACGTCACCGCTCTCAGCGGCAAGGCGCTGCTCAACGAGCGCCACAAGATCGGCATGGTCTTCCAGCACTTCAACCTGGTCGGCAACCGCACCGTCGCGCAGAACGTCGAGTTCGCGCTCGAGGCGACCGGCGCACCGAAGCAGGATCGCCGCCCGAAGGCGCTCGACATGCTCGACCTCGTCGGCCTCGCGCACCGCGCCGACGACCGCCCGGGCCAGCTCTCCGGCGGCCAGCGCCAGCGCGTCGGCATCGCCCGCGCGCTCGCCTCCGGCCCCGACGTGCTGCTGAGCGACGAGGCGACGAGCGCGCTCGACCCCGAGACGACCCGCTCGATCCTCGAGCTCATCCGTCGGCTCAGCCGCGAGCTCGGCCTCACCGTGCTGCTCATCACGCACGAGATGGAAGTCGTCAAGCGCATCTGCGACGCCGCCGCCCTCATGGAGCACGGCCGCGTCATCGAGCAGGGCAGCCTCGACGACCTCATCCGCACGCCCGGGAGCCGCGTCGCTGCCGAGCTCTTCCCGGTCGGCGAGGCGCACTACATCCCGAACCACCGCATCATCGACATCACCTACACGGGGCTCAGCGCCGATCGCCCCGTGATCGCGCAGCTCGCGCGCGACTTCGGGCTCGACGTCTCCATCCTCGGCGCCGCGCTCGAGACGATCGGCGGCCACCAGGCCGGCCGCACCCGCCTCGCCGTGCCCGGCGACGCATCCGTCGCCCTCAAGGTGATCGACTCGCTCACCGCGCAGGGCGTCACCGCTTGGGAGGTGCTCGCATGATCGACATGGCCTCGCCCGACTTCTGGCCCAACCTCTTCGCCGTGCTGCTCGAGGGCACGTGGGAGACCCTCTACATGACGGCGGTCGCGATGGCGATCACCTTCGTCGTCGGCCTGCCGCTCGGCATCATCCTCGTCGGCACCGAGCAGGGGCGGTTCCTCGAGCGCCCCTTCGGCTCGCGCGCGCTCGGCCGCGTCATCAACGCGGCGCTCGGCTTCGTCGTCAACCTCGGCCGCTCGGTGCCGTTCATCGTGCTGATGATCGCGCTCATCCCGCTCACCCGCTGGCTGCTCGGCTCGTTCATCGGCACCGGCCCCGCGATCGTGCCGCTCACGCTCGTCGCGATCCCGTTCTTCGTGCGCGTCGTCGAGATCGCCGTGCGCGAGGTTGACCCGGGCCTGTTCGAGGCGGCCGAGTCGCTCGGCGCCTCGCGCTGGCTGCTCGTGCGCCGCGTGCTGCTGCCGCAGGCGACCCCCTCGATCCTGCTCGGCACGGCCACGACGATCACCTCGATCATCAACTTCTCGGCGATGGTCGGCGTCGTCGGCGGCGGCGGCCTCGGCAACGTCGCCCTCACGTACGGCATGCAGCGCTACAGCTGGATCCACATCGTCGGCGTCGTCATCATCCTCTTCCTCCTCGTGCAGCTCATCCAGTGGGCGCTGACCGCGCTCGCCCGCAAGCTCGGCGCACCCTCCACCCGCCGCGGCCCCAAGAAGGACGCGATGGCGGATGCGCAGGCCCACCTCGACGTGGACCTCACGACCACCCGCACCCCCGACCGCCCCGTCGGGCCGTAGATCCAAGGACAACCATGACCAGCTCTCAGCGCCGTTTCCCCATTGGCCGTCGCATCGCGACCACCATCGCCGCCGGCGTCACCGTCGCGGCCCTCGCCGCCTGCTCCTCCGACGCGCCCACCGGCGACGTCCCCGAGGACGGCTCGCTCGGCGAGATCCGCGTCGGCGCGCTGCCCGTACCTGCGGGCGACATCCTCGAGTGGGTGGACGAGAACCTCGCCGACGAGGCCGGGCTCGACATCGAGTACGTCGAGTTCACCGACTACAACACGCCCAACCCGGCGCTCTCCGACGGCACGACCGACGCCAACCTCTTCCAGAACTCGACGTTCATGGAGACGTACAACTCGCAGGCCGGCGGCACGCTCGTCTCGGTCGGCGAGGTCTACCTGCCGGCGGCCGCCTTCTACTCCGAGTCGCTCACCTCGATCGACGAGCTCGGCGAGGGCGCGACCATCGCCGTCCCGAACGACCCGACCAACGAGGCGCGCGCGCTCGAGATCCTCGCGGCCGAGGGTCTGATCGAGATCGCCGACGGCGCCACGAACCTCGACGGCATCACCGACAACCCGTCGAACTTCCAGTTCTCCGAGGTCGAGAACGCGACGCTGCCGCTCGCGATCCCCGACAACGACGCCGTGTTCGTCACCGCGTCCTTCGCGCTGCCGGCCGGCCTCACGCAGGACCAGGCGATCCTCACCGAGGGCGACGACTCGAAGTACTTCAACATCCTCGCGACCACGCCCGAGCTGCAGGACGACCCGCGCATCGCGAAGCTCTACGAGCTGCTCACGAGCGAGGAGACGGATGCGTACATGCTCGAGACGTGGGGCGGCCTGATCGTGCCCGGCACCGAGTGATCGACCCGCTCGCGAGCTGATGCCCGCACCGCGCCGCGTGCCCTGAGCGCGCGGCGCGGTCGTCTTCCTGCGCGCCGTCGCGTGTCAGGGGCTGCGT
>JBNJKM010000010.1:0-118546 GCA_051751085.1 Actinomycetota bacterium
GGCGACCAGGCCCGAGCCACCACCGCCAGAGACCTCCGGGATCTGGGCCCCGCACGACGACGAGGCCGAGCCGACCGGTCCCCCGGCGCCCTTCTGACCTTCGGTGTCCTAGGCGAGGCCGATGAGGTCGAGGTACTCGGGGCTCCAGAGGTCCTCGGTGCCGTCGGGCATGATGAGCACCCGCTCGGGGTCGAGCGCCTCGACGGCGCCCTCGTCGTGGCTCACGAGCACGACGGCGCCCTCGTAGGCGCCGAGCGCGCCGAGGATCTCCTCGCGGCTCGCGGGGTCGAGGTTGTTCGTGGGCTCGTCGAGCAGCAGCAGGTTGGCGCTCGAGACGACGAGCATCGCGAGCGAGAGGCGCGTCTTCTCGCCACCGGAGAGCACGCGCGCGGGCTTGTCGGCGTCGTCCCCCGTGAACAGGAACGAGCCGAGCACCCGGCGGGCCTCGGTCGAGGTGATGTCGGGCGATGCGGAGAGCATGTTCGAGAGCACCGATCGCTCGACGTCGAGCGTCTCGTGCTCCTGCGCGTAGTAGCCGACGCGCAGGCCGTGGCCGCGCTCGATCTCGCCCGTGTCGCTCTCGGAGACGCCCGCGAGGATCCGCAGCAGCGTCGTCTTGCCCGCGCCGTTGAGGCCGAGGATGACGACGCGCGAGCCGCGGTCCACCGCGAGGTCGACGGCGGTGAAGATCTCGAGCGAGCCGTACGACTTCGAGAGGTCGTGCGCCATGATCGGCGTCTTGCCGACCGGCGCCGGCTTCGGGAAGCGCAGCTTCGCCACCCGGTCGACGGCTCGGACGTCCTCGAGGCCGGAGCGCATCCGCTCGGCTCGCTTCGCCATCTGCTTCGACGCGACGGCCTTCGAGGCCTTCGCGCCCATCTTCGCCGCCTGCAGCTCCAGCTGGCTCGCCTGCTTCTCGACGTTCGCGCGCTCGCGCTTGCGCCGCTCGGCGTCCGACTCGCGCTGCCGCAGGTAGAGCTTCCACGACATGTTGTAGATGTCGATCACCTGGCGGTTCGCGTCGAGGTAGAAGACGCGGTTCACCGTCTCCTCGACGAGCTGCACGTCGTGGCTGATGATGAGCAGCCCGCCCTGGTAGTTCTTCAGGAACTCGCGCAGCCACACGACCGAGTCGGCGTCGAGGTGGTTCGTCGGCTCGTCGAGCAGCATCGTGTCGGCACCCGAGAACAGGATGCGCGCGAGCTCGATGCGGCGCCGCTGGCCGCCGGAGAGCGTCTCGAGCGGCTGGTCGAGGATGCGATCGGGCAGCTGCAGGTTCGACGCGATCGCCGCACCCTCCGCCTCGGCCGCGTAGCCGCCGAGCGCGAGGAAGCGGTCCTCGAGCCTGCCGTAGCGGCGCATGGCCTCGTCGGCGACGTCGCCGCCGGCGCCCATCTGCTCGGTGGCGACGCGCATGCCCTCGACGATCTCGCCGAGCCCTCGAGCGTCGAGGATGCGTCGGCGAGCGGTCTGCTTCGGGTCGCCCGTGCGCGGGTCCTGCGGCAGGTAGCCGATCTCGCCGCCGCGCTCGACCTTGCCCGAGAAGGTGTGGCCGTCGCGGTCGTCGCTGATGCCGGCGAGCACCTTGGTCAAGGTGGTCTTCCCCGCGCCGTTGCGGCCGACGAGACCGATCTTGTCGCCCCGCTCGATGCGGAACGACACGTCGGTCATGAGCGTCCGAGGGCCGATGGAGAGCTCGAATCCGGACACGGCGATCACGCGCGGGAGCCTCTCTCGATGCGGGTGGGGGGAGCGGCCCGCGTTGAGCGAGCCAGCCGTCCAGCCTACCAGCGGCAGGAGTGCTCCAGGGCGAGCGCCCTCGGAGGGCTCAGCGCCAGGGGCGCGCGAGCTCCTTCATCGTGTCGGTGAGCGCCATCTGCAGCAGCGGACCGAAGGTGACCCGGCGGGCGCCGCTCGCACGGATCTCGGCGAGCCCGCCCACGACCGAGCCCTGCACCGGGTGCGCGGTGACGTTCACGGGCAGCGACACCTGCGTGAGGATCGCGGTCAGCGCCTCGCGGCTCGGCGGCTTGACCGGGTAGAGCGAGCGCGCGCCGGCCTGCTCGGCGAGCTCCATGCGCAGGATCGCCTCCTCGAGCGGGTCGCCGCCGTGCAGCTCGGGCGACGCGAACGCGTCGGTGCGCGCGTTGATGACGACGTCGACGCCCGCGGCATCGGCCGCGGCCCGGAGCCCCGCGACGTAGTCCGCGTGCTCCTGGGCCTCGCGCATCCGACCCTCGCCGTGCACGGTGTCCTCGACGTTGAGCCCGACCGCCCCAGCGGCGAGCAGCCGGTCGATGAGCTCGGCGGGCGAGGCCCCGTAGCCCGACTCCACGTCCGCCGACACGGGCACGTCGACGGAGGCGGTGATGCGGGCGATGCCCTCCATCGCGTCGTCGAGGCTCATGCCCTCCTTGTCCTCCTGGCCGCGCGACTCGGCGAGCGGGTGGCTGCCGATCGAGATGGCGCCGAAGCCGGCGTCGACGAGCGTGCGAGCCGACCACGCATCCCATGCCGTCGGCAGCACGACGAACTCGTCGTGCATGGTCAGGAGTGCGGTGGCCTTGGTCGCGAGATCGCTCATGGGCCCGATGTTAGGCCGCTGTCGCTCCGACGGGCTATGGATGCCGTGTGCGACCGGCTGACGGCCCTAGGCTGACGGCATGACCGCTGCGCACCCGCTCCCCCGCCGCTCCGTCCTGGCCGACGCGCTCGTCGGCCAGCGCACGCTCGCCAAGGACCTGCTGCTCGTCGTCACCGGCATCGCCGTCGTGGCCGCGCTCGCGCAGGTCGAGATCCCGATGTGGCCGGTACCCGTCACCGGGCAGACGCTCGGCGTCATGCTCGTCGCCGCGACCCTCGGCTTCCGTCGCGGCGTCGCCGCGATGGCCGGCTACCTCGTGCTCGGCGTCGCGGGAGCCCCGATCTTCGCGACCTTCACGGGCGGCATCGCGGCCGTGGGCAAGCCCAGCTTCGGCTTCATCATCGGCTTCGTCGCGACCGCGGCTGTCGTCGGCTGGCTCGCCGAGCGCCGCTGGGACCGCCGTCCGCTGCTCGCCATCGCGCTCTTCGGCGGTGCGAGCCTCATCCCCTTCGCGTTCGGCATCCCGTACATGGCCGCGGTGCTCGCCGCCATGGGCACGCCCGTCGACCTCGCGGGCGCGCTCGCCCTCGGATTCCTCCCCTTCATCGTGGGAGGGATCGTGAAGTGGGCGATCGCCGCCGCAGCGATGCCCGCAGCCTGGGCCGGGATCCGCGCCCTCGATCGCCGCGACGACTGACCGCATCCGTCGGCCGGACGGCCGCAGGGTGAGCGCCTCGGCGCGCGCACCGCGTACCGTTGGGGTCATGACCGACGTGCAGAGCCCTCAAGCCACTGATCCCGACGGCGAGCGCTTGACGTTCGCGAGCCTCGGCCTCCCGCCCGGCATCCTGCGCGCGCTCGACGATGTCGGCTACGAGACGCCCTCGGCGATCCAGGCCGAGACGATCCCGCTGCTGCTCTCCGGTCGCGACCTCATCGGCCTCGCCCAGACCGGCACGGGCAAGACCGCGGCCTTCGCGCTCCCCGTGCTCGCCGCCGTCGACGTCGCGCAGCGCAGCCCGCAGGCGCTCGTGCTCACCCCCACGCGCGAGCTCGCGGTGCAGGTGTGCGAGGCGTTCGAGCGCTACGCCGCGCACCTGGGCGGCATCCACGTGCTGCCGATCTACGGCGGCCAGGCCTACGGCGTGCAGCTGTCGGCGCTCCGCCGCGGCGTGCACGTCGTCGTCGGCACGCCCGGGCGCATCATGGACCACCTCGCGAAGGGGACGCTCGACCTGTCGGGCCTGACCCACGTCGTGCTCGACGAGGCCGACGAGATGCTCCGGATGGGCTTCGCCGAGGACGTCGACCAGATCCTGCAGGCGACGCCGGTCGAGAAGCAGGTGGCGCTCTTCTCCGCCACCATGCCGCGGCAGATCCGCGCGATCTCGCAGCAGCACCTGCGCGAGCCCGCCGAGGTCACGGTGCGCGGCGAGGGCGGATCGAGCTCGTCGAGCATCACGCAGCGCGCGCTCATGGTCTCGTACCAGCAGAAGCTCGAGGCGCTCACCCGCGTGCTCGAGGTCGAGCCGTTCGAGGCGGCGATCGTCTTCACGCGCACGCGCAACGAGACGGAGACCGTCGCCGAGCGCCTGCGCGCTCGGGGCTACGCCGCCGCCGCGATCTCAGGCGACGTCGCCCAGCCGCAGCGCGAGAAGACGATCGAGCAGCTCCGCTCCGGCGACCTCGACGTGCTCGTCGCGACCGACGTCGCCGCGCGCGGGCTCGACGTCGAGCGCATCAGCCACGTCATCAACTACGACCTGCCGATCGACACCGAGTCGTACACGCACCGCATCGGCCGCACGGGCCGCGCGGGCCGCACGGGCGACGCGATCAGCTTCGTCACGCCGCGCGAGCGCCGGATGCTCGCCTCGATCGAGAAGGCCACGCGCGCGACCGTCGCGATCATGCCGATGCCGAGCGCCGGCGAGGTGAACGCGACGCGTCTGACCCGCTTCGACGACGCGATCACCGCGGCCCTCGCCGAGTCCGATCGCATCGAGCGCTTCCGCGAGATCGTCGCCCACTACGTCGAGCACCACGACGCCCAGCAGGAGGACGTCGCGGCAGCGCTCGCGGTCGTCGCGCAGGGCGACACTCCCCTGCTGCTCGACGAGCAGGCGGATCGTGCGCTGCAGGCGTCGCGCACCGCTCGCGCGGATCGTCCCGAGCGCGCCGGCGACAGCGCTCCCGGCGAGCGCCGCTCGCGCCGCGGACCCTCGGATGCGACGACCTACCGGCTCGCCGTCGGCAGCCGCAAGGGCGTCGAGCCCCGGCAGATCGTCGGCGCCCTGGCGAACGAGGGCGGTCTGGGCCGCGACGACTTCGGCCGCATCCAGATCCGCTGGGACTTCACGCTCGTGGAGCTGCCGGAGCTCGACCGCTCGCA
Organism: Actinomycetota bacterium; assembly: GCA_051751085.1. Taxonomy (GTDB): domain Bacteria; phylum Actinomycetota; class Actinomycetes; order Actinomycetales; family Microbacteriaceae; genus Agrococcus. The sequence continues at coordinate 4,977 of JBNJKM010000010.1, forward strand.
GCTCGAGCGGCTCGCGAAGACCCGCATCTCCGGAGTGCCCATCGACATCCGGGTCGACACGGGCCGCGACTCGGGTCGCGCCGAGCGCGGCGAACGCCGGGGGCAGAGCGACCGCAGCGAGCGGCCGCCGCGCAAGCCCCGGCACGACGACCGCTAGGGCGTCGCCGCACCCGCGCCGCGGCCGAGGCTGCGGACAGGTCGGCGGGTGCAGGATGTCATCCGGTGTCGCGACCGTCGACGCACGAGGGAGCAGCCATGACGCGAGGCGCAGCGGGCAGCGCCGTCGACCCGCGCGCGGAGCGCCCGTGGCCGGCCATGTGGTCGCTCGTGCTCGGCTTCTTCATGATCCTCGTCGACTCGACGATCGTCACGATCGCGACCCCGGCGCTCATGCGCGCGTTCGACGCCGACGTCACGAGCGTCGTCTGGGTGACGAGCGCGTACCTGCTCGCCTACGCGACGCCGCTGCTCGTCACCGGCCGGCTCGGCGACCGCTTCGGGCCGAAGCCCGTCTACCTCGCTGGGCTCGCGATCTTCACGCTCGCGTCGCTCGCGTGCGGCTTCGCCACGACGATCGAGCTGCTCATCGCGGCCAGGGTCGTGCAAGGGCTCGGCGCAGCGCTGCTCACACCGCAGACGATGGCGGTCATCACCCGCATCTTCCCCCCGGACCGGCGCGGAGCCGCGCTCGGCCTCTGGGGCGGCATCGCCGGGCTCGCGACCCTCGTCGGTCCGCTCGCGGGCGGCCTGCTCGTCGACTCTGCGGGCTGGGCCTGGATCTTCTTCATCAACATCCCCGTCGGCATCGTCGGGTTCCTGCTCGTGATGCGGACCGTGCCGCGCCTGCCGGTGCACGCGCACCGCTTCGACCTGCTCGGCATGGCGCTCAGCGCCGCGGGGATGTTCGCGGTCGTCCTCGGTGTGCAGGAGGCGGCGCGCGTGGGCCCCGCGATGTGGGTGCTCGTCGGGGTCGGCGCTGCCCTGCTCGCGGCGTTCGTGCGATGGCAGTGGGTGCAGCGGGGAGAGCCGCTGCTGCCGCTCTCGCTGTTCCGCGATCGCAACTTCACGCTCGGCTCGATCGCGATCTCGGCCGTGGGCTTCGCCATCACCGCCCAGGGTGTGCCGCTCTTCCTCTACCTGCAGACGGCACGCGGCCTCAGCTCGACCGAGTCGGCGCTCCTGCTGCTGCCGATGGCGATCCTCGCCGGAGTGCTGTCGCCGCTCGTGGGGCGCGCGCTGCAGGGCAGGGACGTGCGCTTCACCGCCGTGTTCGGGATCGCGGCGGTCGCCGGCTCGCTCGCGTGGTTCGCAGCCTGGATGTCGCCGGGCGTCGACGTCGCGTGGCTGCTGCTCCCGTCGGCGCTGCTGGGCGTGGGCAACGCGTGCCTGTGGAGCCCCATCTCGATCACGACGACGCGCAACCTGCCGATGGCCGCCGCGGGCGCAGGCGCGGGCGTCTACAACACGATGCGGCAGGTCGGGGCGGTCATCGGCGCCGCGGCGGTCGCCGCGCTCATGACCGCGCGGCTCACCGCCGAGCTCGGCGCCGCGCCGACCGCCGCGCAGGAGTCCGGGCAGGGCCTGCCGGAGGCCGCCGTGCTGCCGTTCGCGGCGGCGATGGGTCAGTCGATGCTGCTGCCGGCCGCCGTGCTGCTGATCGCGCTCGTCGCGGCGCTCTGCTTCGCGCCGCCGCAGCGACCTGCAGCAGCCGGCCAAGAGCCCACCGCAGCGACGGCGGACCGCGGCTGAGCGCTGCTGCGCTGCGGCCCCGGCACTATCGGCTGCTGGGTCGCGGATCGGGCAGCAGCGTCTCGATCGTCGGCTTGCGCCTCGCGCGCGCCCAGACGACGAAGCCCCACAGCGTGAACGCGCCGTAGAAGGCGTACATGAAGCCCGATGCCCAGTAGCCGGCGCTCAGCAGCAGCGGCACGCCGACGAGGTCGACGGCGACCCAGATGAGCCAGAACTCCGTCCAGCCGCGAGCCATGCCGTACGTCGCGAGCAGCGAGCCGACGAAGGTCCACGCATCCGCCCACACCGGCTCGTACGAGCCGAGCATGCGGAACAGCGGCGTGATCGCGACGGTGCCGACGACCATGGCGACCGCGAGCCCTCCGCGCTGGCGCCAGCTCGCCCATCGCGGCACGATCTGCCCGTCAGCGCCGCGCGCCTCGCGCCAGCGCACCCAGCCGTAGATCGCGACCGCGATGAACATGACCTGGCGCCCGGCCTGCCCCAGCAGCGCGGGCATCTCGTGGGTCGGATCGAGCAGCGCGCCGAGGAAGACCGTCAGCAGCAGCAGGTTGCCGACGATGCCGACGGGCCACGCCCAGATGCGCCGCAGCATGCCGCCGAGCGCGCTCGCGAGCCCGAAGAGGTTGCCGACGACTTCGCGCACCAGCAGCTGCTGGTCGTCGCCGACCGGGATGGTCGCGGTGTAGAGGGCGTGCAGCCAGGTGAGAGGGTCGATGACGCGGGGACTTCCTGTGGGGGCTCAGCGAAAGGGGTCGGGGCACGACAAGGGGTTCACGATCACCCGATCGTGAACCCCAGGTCGCTCGCTCGCGGTCGGGCCATCGCTAGATGGTGAAGCCGAGCGCCCTCATCATCTCGCGGCCGTCCTCGGTGATGCGCTCCGGGCCCCACGGCGGCATCCACACCCAATTGATGCGGAACTGCTGCACGACGCCGTCGAGCTTCTCGGCGATCTCGGTCTCGATCACGTCGGTGAGCGGGCAGCCTGCCGAGGTGAGCGTCATCGAGACGACGAGCGCGTCCTGCTCGTCATCCCACGCGAGGTCGTAGATCAGGCCGAGGTCGACGATGTTGACGTCGAGCTCGGGGTCGACGACATCCTTGAGCGCCTCGGTGACCTCGTCGAACTTCGTCGCATCGATCTCGACGAGCGCCATCAGACGCCTGCCTTCAGGTAGCGGTCGTAGCCCTCGTCCTCGAGCCGGTCGGCCAGCTCGTGGCCGCCCTCGTCGGCGATGCGCCCGTTCACGAACACGTGCACGAAGTCCGGCTTGATGTAGCGCAGGATGCGCGTGTAGTGCGTGATGAGCAGCACACCGAGGCCGGTCTCGTCCTTGATGCGGTTCACGCCCTCGGCGACGACGCGCAGCGCGTCGACGTCCAGCCCGGAGTCGGTCTCGTCGAGCACCGCGAAGCGGGGACGGAGCAGCTCCATCTGGAGGATCTCGTGGCGCTTCTTCTCGCCGCCCGAGAAGCCCTCGTTGACGTTGCGCTCGCCGAACGACGAGTCCATCCGCAGCTTCTCCATCGCGGAGCGGACGTCGCCGATCCACTGGCGCACGCGGGGAGCCTCGCCCGACACCGCGGTCTTCGCGGTGCGGAGGAAGTTCGAGACCGTCACGCCGGGGATCTCGACCGGGTACTGCATGGCGAGGAACAGGCCCGCGCGCGCCCGCTCGTCGACGCTCATCTCGAGCACGTCCTCGCCGTCGAGGGTGATCGATCCACCGTCGACCGAGTACCGCGGGTGACCCGCGATCGTGTAGGCGAGGGTCGACTTGCCGGAGCCGTTCGGGCCCATCACCGCATGGATCTCGTCGGAGCTGATCCGCAGGTCGACGCCCCGCAGGATCTCCTTCTTGCCCTGCTCGGTCTCGATCGAGACCTGCAGGTCCTTGATGTCCAGCACGCTCATGGCGCTTCCTTCCTTCGCGGCAGCAGCCGCATCCGTCTTGGCTGCAGCGACTGCAGGCTCGGTGTCAATTCTGATTCAGGGGGTTCTGCACATCGACGAGCACGTCGTCGCCGTCGATCGTCACCGGGAACACCGGCACCGGCTCGAAGGCCGGGAGGTTCAGCGGCTTGCCGCTCCGCAGCGCGAACTGCGAGCCGTGCGCCCAGCACTCGATCGTCTCGTCCTCGACGAAGCCCTCGGAGAGCGAGATGTCGCCGTGGGTGCAGTTGTCGCCGATCGCGTGGATCGCGCCTGCGGAGTCCTTCACGATCGCGACGTCGACGCCGTCGAGCTCGACCTTGAGGGCCGCGCTCACGGCGACGTCGTTCACCCCGCAGGCGCGCTGTGCCGTCATGCCCCAGCCTTCGACGCGGGAGCGAGGCCGGCGCCGCGGCGCAGCTCCTCGTCGATCGCCTCGGCGAGGCGCTGCTCGATCTCGGCGACGCCGATCTTCTGCACGATCTCCATGAGGAAGCCGATGACGACGAGGCGTCGGGCCTCCTCCTCGTCGATGCCGCGGGACGAGAGGTAGAAGAGCTGCTCGTCGTCGAAGCGACCGGTGGCGGAGGCGTGGCCCGCGCCCGCGATGTCGCCCGTCTGGATCTCGAGGTTGGGGATGCTGTCGGCACGGGCGCCGTCCGTGAGCACGAGGTTCTGGTTCTTCTCGTAGCTGTCGGTGCCGGTCGCGTCGCGCCCGATGAGCACATCGCCCACCCAGACCGAGCGAGCGCCGATGCCCTGCAGCGCGCCCTTGTAGAGCACGTTGCCGCGGGTCTCGGTGCCCTCGTGGAACATAAAGACCTGGCTCTCGATGTGCTGGCCGCTGTCGGCGAACGACAGGCCGTACATCTCGCCCTCGGCGCGGTGGCCCGCGAGGCGCATCGACGGGTTGACCCGCACGACGCCGCCGCCGAACGAGATCACCATGTGCTTGAGGTAGGCGCCGTCGCCGACGACCGCCTGGTGCGTCGCGGCGTGGACGGTGTCGTCCTCCCAGTCCTGCACCGAGATCACGGTGAGGCGAGCGCCGTCGCGGACGATGATCTCGAGGTTCTGCGCGTAGCGCGCCGAACCCGAGTGCTGCAGCACGACGGTGCCGATCGAGCCGGGCATGGCCTCGATGACGATGTGCGCGTTCGCGTGACGGTCGGCACCCGTGCCGTGCAGGCGCGCGATGACCGGCTCGGTCTGCTCGCGCCCCTCCGGCAGCCGCACGTGCAGCGCGTTCACGCCGCGCTTCCAGGCGATCGCGCTCACGACATCCTCGGGGCGGAAGATCTCGCCGCGCACCGGAGCGTCGAGGCCGCTCGACTCGACGAGCAGGCCGCGCTCCACGAGCGCGTCCACGTCGTAGTCGATCCCGGGGGTGCCGCTCTCGGTCTCCTCGTCGACGAACAGCGGCGCGAGGCGGCGCACGTCGGAGAGCTTCCAGTTGACCTCACGGCCGGTCGGCACGCCGAAGTCGGCGGGCTCGAACGACGTGGGGCGCTCCGAGCGGGTCTGGATGGGCACGAACCGCTCGGCGGGCGCGGCCTCGGCGCCCTGGGCGGTGGGGGTCGTGTCTGTCGCAGTCATCAACCGACGGATCCTTCCATGCTCATCTCGATGAGCTTGTTGAGCTCGAGCGCGTACTCCATCGGCAGCTCGCGCGCGATCGGCTCGATGAAGCCGCGGACGATCATCGCCATCGCCTCGGTCTCGGCCATGCCGCGCGACATGAGGTAGAAGAGCTGCTCCTCGCTCACCTTCGAGACCGTGGCCTCGTGGCCGAGCACCACGTCGTCGACGCGGATGTCGATGGCCGGGTAGGTGTCGGAGCGCGAGATGGTGTCGACGAGCAGCGCGTCGCAGACGACGCTGTTCGCGGAGTGGTGCGCGTTCGCATCCACCCGCACCTCACCGCGGTAGCCGGCTCGGCCGCCGCCGCGAGCGATCGACTTCGAGACGATCGACGACGTCGTGTACGGCGCCATGTGGACCATCTTGGCGCCGGCGTCCTGGTGCTGGCCGGGGCCCGCGAAGGCGACGGACAGGGTCTCGCCCTTGGCGCGCTCGCCGACGAGGTAGATGGACGGGTACTTCATCGTCACCTTGGAGCCGATGTTGCCGTCGATCCACTCCATCGTCGCGCCCTCCTCGGCGATGGCGCGCTTCGTGACGAGGTTGTAGACGTTGTTCGACCAGTTCTGGATCGTCGTGTAGCGCACGCGGGCGTTCTTCTTCACGATGATCTCGACGACGGCCGAGTGCAGCGAGTCGGACGAGTAGATCGGGGCCGTGCAGCCCTCGATGTAGTGCACGTACGAGCCCTCGTCGGCGATGATGAGCGTGCGCTCGAACTGGCCCATGTTCTCGGTGTTGATGCGGAAGTACGCCTGCAGCGGGATCTCCACGTGCACGCCCTTCGGCACGTACACGAACGAGCCGCCCGACCACACGGCGGTGTTGAGCGCCGCGAACTTGTTGTCGCCGGTCGGGATCACGGTGCCGAAGTACTCCTCGAAGAACTCCGGGTGCTCCTTGAGCGCCGTGTCGGTGTCCATGAAGATGACGCCCTGCGCCTCCAGATCCTCCTGGATCTGGTGGTACACGACCTCGGACTCGTACTGCGCGGCGACACCCGAGACGAGGCGGCTGCGCTCGGCCTCGGGGATGCCCAGGCGGTCGTACGTGTTGCGGATGTCCTCGGGGAGGTCCTCCCACGTCTGCGCCTGGCGCTCCGTGGAGCGCACGAAGTACTTGATGTTGTCGAAGTCGATGCCGGAGATGTCGGCACCCCACGTCGGCATCGGCTTGCGCTCGAACAGCTGCAGCCCCTTGAGGCGTCGCTCGAGCATCCAGTCGCTCTCGCTCTTCAGAGCCGAGATGTTGCGGACCACCGCTTCGCTGAGCCCTCGCTTGGCGACGGCTCCAGCCTCGTCGGAGTCATGCCAGCCGAATTCGTACTGTCCCAGGCTCTCGAGCTCGGGCCGGTCGATCAGGACGTCGGACATCGCTCCCCCTTCCACGCATCGTGTGCAACCCAGCGGTGCTCCTCGGCATTCCGCGCGACCCCGAACCGCTGCGCTCGGCCATACTTGAAGGGCCTTCGCACATGCCTCACCGCGGTCAGCGGCAGGGGGTTCGGAGCCGATGGGCTCCCCTACATCCTATCGCGAACGGCAAGGAGAGGTGCATATTGCTCGAGCGATCGAGGAGTCTCGTCATCGCGGCATGGGCCACGCTCGTGTCGCAGGTGATCATCGTCGGCACGGGCGGCGCCGTCCGGCTGACGGGATCGGGCCTCGGATGCTCGGAGTGGCCCAACTGCACCCCCGAGTCGTTCACCCCGGTGCCCGAGCAGGGCATCCACGGGCTCATCGAGTTCGGCAACCGGGTGTGGGGCGGGATCGTCGTCGCGATCGCGATCGTCATGCTCGTGCTGGCGATCCGCAGGCGCGCGGGCCGGACGATCGTCGCGCTCGCCGCCGTCGTGCTCGCGCTCACGGTGGCGCAGGCGCTCATCGGCGCGGTCGTCGTGTGGATGACGCTGCGGCCCGACACCGTGGGCATCCACTTCTTCCTGTCGGTGATCCTCGTCGGCCTCTCCGCGGCCCTCACGTGGCGCGTCGTGAGCGGACCGCCCGGCGCCCGCACGGCGCCGCGCTGGCAGTCCGCGCTCGTGCTCGCGATGACCGCGGTGCTCGCGGTCGTGATCTTCGTCGGCGTGCTCACGACGGGCTCCGGACCGCACGCCGGCGACGGCGGCGCTGCCCGCAACGGCCTCGACCCGGCCGTGATGCAGCACGTGCACGCCTGGCCCGGCTACGTGCTGCTCGCGCTCGTGCTCGCGGTCGTCGTCGCGGCGGCCGCGCGCGGCCCGCGCCGCCACCTCGGCTGGTCGCTCGCGCTGCTCGCCGCCGTGGTCGTGCAGATCGTCGTGGGCATCGTGCAGTCGCGGATCGGCCTGCCGATCGCGCTCGTCGGCATCCACATGGTGCTCTCCGTCGTCGCGACGGCCGTCGCCGTCGCGGTCGTGCTCTCGCTGCGCGGACCGTCGAGCCCGGATGCGCGGGTCGTCCGCGCGGGCACCGTGCGCGGGCGCGTCGACGCCTGATGGCAGGATCGGGGGCATGACCTCCACCCGCCCCGTCGACGGTGCGATCGGCGCCGTCCGCCACGGCGCGCGCCTCGGCGTGCTCGACATCGGCTCGAACACCGTCCACCTGCTCATCGTCGACGTGCGGCTCGGCGGGCGACCCGTCCCCCAGCGCTCGCACAAGCTCACGCTGCGGCTCATGCGCTACCTGCAGGACGACGGCTCCATCAGCGACGAGGGCGTGGCGGCGCTGCTGTCCGCCATCCGCGAGTGCACGGCGATCGCCCGCAGCGAGCAGCTCGACGACTTCGTCGTCATGGCGACGAGCGCGCTGCGCGAGGCCGCGAACGGCGAGCAGGTCGTCGCCCGCATCGAGCGCGAGGCGGAGGTGACGCTCGACATCCTCTCCGGCGACGACGAGGCGAGGCTCACGTTCCTCGCGGTCCGGCGCTGGTTCGGGTGGTCCGCGGGCCGCATCCTGCTGCTCGACATCGGCGGCGGCTCGCTCGAGATCGCGTCCGGCGACAACGAGGAGCCGGACGTCGCGCTCTCGGTGCCGCTCGGCGCCGGCCGCAGCACCGTCGGCTTCTTCCACGCCGATCCGCCGAGCGCCGCGGACCAGCGCGCGCTGCGGCTCTACGCGAAGGCCGTGCTCGACGACGCGGTCGCGCAGGTGAAGCCCTTCGGCAAGCCCGACCACATCGTCGGCTCGTCGAAGACCATCCGCTCGCTCGCGCGCCTCGCCGGCAACGTGCAGCCGGGGGTCGGCGACGGTGACCGCGCCGTGCTCACCCGAGCCAGCCTCGACGACTGGGTGCCGAGGCTCGCGCGCATGGACGCTGCGTCGCGCTCGGCGCTGCCGGGCATCACGCCCGACCGCACGTTCCAGATCGTCGCGGGCGGCGTCGTCCTCTCGCAGGCGATGCGCGCGTTCGGCGTGAAGGAGCTCGACCTCAGCCCGTGGGCGCTGCGCGAGGGACGGCTGCTGCAGATGCTCGACCGGGTCTGACGTGCTCGCCGCGCTGCCACTGCCCGCCGACCTCCCGCAGACCGGCGACCGCTCCCCGACCCGCTGGAGACTGCGCCGCGCGACGGGCGCCGACGTGCCCGCGCTCGTGGCGCTGCTGGCCGAGGACGTCCTCGCTGCCGGGAGGGGTGACACGGACGCTCCTGAGGCGCTCGCCGACTACCGCGGCGCGATGGACGCTGTCGTCGCCGATCCGTCGAACGAGATCGTGGTCGCCGTCGACGCGTACGACCGCGTCGCCGCGATGCTGCAGCTCACGCGCATCCCCGGGCTCGCGAGGCGCGGCTCGACGCGACTGCTCGTCGAGGCCGTGCGCGTGGGCGAGGCGCACCGATCGGCCGGCCTCGGCACCGCGATGCTGCGCTGGGCGATGGGACCCGCAGCCAAGGCGACGGGCAGCGCGCTCGTGCAGCTGACCTCCGATGATCGGCGCGTGGACGCGCACCGCTTCTACGAGCGCCTCGGCTTCGTCGGCTCGCACCGCGGCTTCAAGCACGCGGTGCGCTGGGCGAGTCCGATCCAGGGGTAGCCGCGCGCCCGAGGGGTGGTCGCACGCCGCTACCGCTCGCGCGCGAGGCTACCGCTCGGCGAGCGGGCTGCGCGGGTGGCTAGAAGGGCAGCAGCGGGTCGATGCCGACCGCGAGGAAGATGAGCGTCAGGTAGGTGTTCGAGGCGTGGAAGACCCGCATGGCGCGGATCTCCTGCACGCCACGGATCGCGCGGCTGTAGAGCCCGTGCGCCTCGACGACGAACCAGCCGCCGGCGATCACGGCGACGGCGACGTAGACGATGCCCATGCCCGCGACGGGGATGAGCAGCAGCGTGCACGCGAGCGACGCCCACGCGTAGAGGATCACCTGGATGCCGACCATGGGGCGCCCGCGCACGACCGCGAGCATCGGCACCTCCGCGGCCTGGTAGTCGTCGCGGTACTTCATCGACAGCGGCCAGTAGTGCGCGGGGGTCCAGAGGAACACGAGCGTGAAGAGGATCCACGCGGGCCAGTCGAGCGAGCCGGTGACGCCGGCCCAGCCGATGACGACCGGGAAGCAGCCGGCGATGCCGCCCCAGACGATGTTCTGCTCGGTGCGCCGCTTGAGCAGCATCGTGTAGATGAGCACGTAGAAGGCGATCGCGGCGACCGACAGCGATGCGGCGAGCCAGTTGGCGAAGATGCCCAGCACGAGCGTCGAGACAACCGCGAGCGTCCACGCGAAGACTCGCGCCTCCATCACCGACAGGGTGCCGGTGACGAGCGGTCGCCGCTGGGTGCGGTGCATGACGCGGTCGATGTCGCGGTCGAGGATCATGTTGAACGCGTTCGCGCTGCCCGCGCTCAGGAAGCCGCCCAGCAGCGTCGCGAGCAGCGCCCCGATCGGCGGCACGCCGCCCGCGGCGAGGAACATGGTCGGCAGCGCCGTCACGAGCAGCAGCTCGATGACCCGCGGCTTCGTCAGCGCGACGTAGGCCTCTGCCTTGACGGCGAAGCTCGACCGCTGCCGGTCCCCCGTCACCGGAGGCGTCGAGACGCCGGGCGAGGTCGCGTTCGACATGCAGCGGTATCCGTTCGAGGTGGTGGGTGGGGCCTGGAGCCAGCCTCCATCCTATCGGACGCGCAGCGTCGCCTCGCGGGATTCGCACGGGGCCGGAATGCGCCCGCTCACTATGCTGGACGAGTCGCAATCGTCCGCACCGCGAGCGGCTCCGTGCCGCCAGATGAAGGAGCCTCCTTGGCATTCGAATGGACCACCACCGACCAGCAGGCCGTCGACACGGCCCGGATCCTCGCGGCCGACGCCGTCGAGAAGGTCGGCAACGGACACCCCGGCACGGCGATGAGCCTCGCACCTGTCGCGCACCTGCTCTTCCAGAAGGTCATGGACCGCGATCCAGACGACGACCGCTGGCTCGGTCGCGACCGCTTCATCCTCTCCGTCGGCCACTCGTCGCTGACGCAGTACATCCAGCTCTACCTGACGGGCTCCGGCCTCGAGAAGCACGACCTCGAGTCGCTGCGCACGTGGGGCTCCCTCACACCGGGCCACCCCGAGTACCGCCACACCAAGGGCGTCGAGATCACGACCGGCCCGCTCGGCCAGGGCCTCGCATCCGCCGTGGGCTTCGCCTACGCGCAGCGCTTCGAGCGCGAGCTGCTCGACCCCTCGACGCCCGACGGCGAGAGCCCCTTCGACCACTACACGTACGTGATCGCGGGCGACGGCGACCTGCAGGAGGGCGTCACGAGCGAGGCCGGGTCGCTCGCCGGCCACCACGAGCTCGGCCGCCTGATCGCCATCTACGACTCCAACGCGATCTCCATCGAGGACGACGTCGACATCGCGTTCACCGAGGACGTCAAGGGCCGCTACGAGGCCTACGGCTGGCAGGTGCTCGAGGTCTCGTGGCGCCAGGGCGACGACCCCACCTCGACCGAGTACGTCGAGGACGTCGAGGCGCTCCACGACGCGATCGCGCAGGCGCAGGCCGAGACGACGAAGCCGAGCCTCGTGATCCTCAAGACGATCATCGGCTGGCCCGCCCCCACGAAGCAGGGCACCGGCAAGATCCACGGCTCCAAGCTGGGCGGCGACGAGGTCGCCGCGCTCAAGGAGGTGCTCGGCTTCGACCCGGAGCAGTCGTTCCAGGTCGACGACGCCGTGCTCGACTACACGCGCGGCAACGCCGCCGAGCGTGCCGCGAGCGTGCGCGGCGCCTGGCAGCAGCGCTTCGACGCGTGGGCAGAGGCCAACGCCGACAAGAAGGCACTGCTCGACCGCATGCTCTCCGGCGAACTGCCCGACGGCGTCGAGGACGCGCTGCCGGTCTTCGAGGCGGGCACCGAGGTCTCCACGCGCGCCGCGTCCGGCAAGGTGCTCAACGCGCTCGCCGACGTCATCCCGGAGCTGTGGGGAGGCTCCGCCGACCTGGCGGAGTCGAACAACACGACGCTCGAGGGCAAGGGCTCGTTCGCGCCCTCGCAGCACGCGACCAAGGCGTGGCCCAACGCATCCTCCTCCGGTCGCACGCTCCACTTCGGCATCCGCGAGCACGCGATGGCCGCGATCCTCAACGGCATCGTGCTGCACGGCCCGACGCGCGCCTACGGCGGCACGTTCCTCATCTTCAGCGACTACCAGCGCCCCGCGCTGCGGCTCGCGGCGCTCATGGGCGTGCACCCCATCCACGTGTGGACGCACGACTCGGTCGCGCTCGGCGAGGACGGCCCGACGCACCAGCCGATCGAGCAGCTCGCGACGCTCCGCGCGATCCCGGGCTTCGAGATCGTGCGCCCGTCGGACGCGAACGAGACCGCGTGGGCGTGGAAGACGATCCTCGAGCGCCGCGACCAGCCGGTCGGCATCGCGCTCACGCGCCAGAACCTGCCCGTCTTCGAGCGCGGCGACGGCGAGGCGGAGGGCGACACCCTCGCGCACGCCTCGAACGTCGCCAAGGGCGCGTACGTGCTCGCCGAGGCGACCGGCGGCACCCCGGACGTGCTGCTCATCGCGACCGGCTCCGAGGTGCAGCTCGCGCTCGCCGCGCGCGAGCAGCTGCAGGCCGACGGCGTCGCCGCACGGGTCGTCGCGGCACCGTCGCTCGAGTGGTTCGCCGAGCAGTCGGACGCCTACCGCGAGTCGGTGCTGCCGGCCGCGGTCCGCGCCCGTGTCTCCGTCGAGGCCGGCTCACCGCTCACCTGGCACGGGATCGTCGGCGACGCCGGCCGCACCGTCGCCATCGACCACTTCGGCGCGAGCGCCGACTGGCAGACGCTCTTCCGCGAGTTCGGCTTCACGGCGGAGGCCGTGGTCGAGGCCGCTCGCGCATCCATCGAAGCAGCCCGCTGAGCGGGCCAGGAGGCACACCCATGAACGAGAACACCAAGGCACTCAGCGACGCCGGCGTCAGCATCTGGCTCGACGACCTCTCGAGCGAGCGGCTCACGAGCGGTTCGCTCGCGAAGCTCATCGAGGAGCACAACGTCGTCGGCGTGACGACGAACCCGACCATCTTCGCCAACGCGATCGCCGCGGGCGACAGCTACGAGGCCGCGGTCGTCGAGCTCGCCGCCGGCCACGCGAGCGTCGACGAGGTCATCACTGCCCTCACGACGAAGGACGTCGGCGACGCGTGCGACCTCTTCGCGCCCGTCTACGCGGCGACGAAGGGCTTCGACGGCCGCGTCTCGATCGAGGTCGAGCCTGGCCTCGCCCGCGACACCGAGGGCACGATCGCGCAGGCCGCGATGCTCCACGAGCGCGTCGGCCGCGAGAACGTGCTCATCAAGATCCCGGCGACGCGCGAGGGACTCGAGGCGATCGCCGCGACGATCGGCGCGGGCATCAGCGTCAACGTGACGCTGATCTTCTCGCTGGACCGCTACCGCGACGTGATGAACGCGTACCTCACGGGGCTCGAGCGCGCGCAGCAGGCCGGGCACGACCTGTCGAAGATCCACTCGGTCGCATCGTTCTTCGTCTCGCGCGTCGACAGCGAGATCGACAAGCGCCTCGACGCGATCGGCACCGAGGAGGCGACCGCGCTCAAGGGCAAGGCGGCCCTCGCGAACGCGCGGCTCGCCTACCGCGCGTGGCAGGAGACGTTCTCCACCGAGCGCGCGCTCACGCTGCTCGAGGCGGGCGCCAACACGCAGCGGCCGCTGTGGGCGTCCACCGGCGTCAAGGACCCGTCGCTCCCCGACACGCTGTACGTCACCGAGCTCGTCGCTCCGCAGACGGTCAACACGATGCCCGAGAAGACCCTCGACGCGCTCGCCGACCACGGCACGATCACCGGCGACACCGTCACCGGCCGTGCCGACGAGGCCGGTGCCGTGCTCGACGACCTCGAGCGCGTCGGCGTCTCGTACGTCGAGGTCGTCGAGCTGCTCGAGACCGAGGGGCTCGAGAAGTTCGACGCGTCGTGGGCCGAGCTCGTCGAGACCGTGAAGGGCCACCTGGAGCAGGCGGAGGCAGCGCGATGACGTTCACGATCACCGCGTCCGGCGCCGCGCAGGAGGCCATCGAGCGGGTCGTGCCGCAGCTCGTCGCCGACGGCGTCGCGGGCCGGCTCGTCGCCGGCGACGCATCGCTCTGGGGCGAGGCAGCCGAGGCCGAGGCGGCCATCCGGCTCGGCTGGGTCGAGGCGGCAGCCGGCACCCGCGGGCTCGTCGACGACATCGAGGCGCTCCGCAAGCAGCTGCGGCTGCGCGGCGTGGACCGCATCGCGCTCGCCGGCATGGGCGGCTCGTCGCTCGCGCCCGAGGTGATCACGCGCACCGAGGGCGTCAACCTCACGGTGCTCGACTCCACCGAGCCCGGCCAGGTGCGCCGAGCGCTCCGGGACGGCCTGCAGCGCACGGCGCTCGTCGTCTCCTCGAAGTCGGGATCGACGCTCGAGACCGACAGCCAGCGCCGCGCGTTCGAGGCGGCCTACCGCGAGGCCGGCATCGACCCGGTCGAGCGCATCATCGTCGTCACCGACCCTGGCTCGCCGCTCGACGCCGACGCCCGCAAGGCCGGCTACCGCGTGTTCAACGCCGACCCGAACGTCGGCGGGCGCTACTCGGCGCTCACCGCGTTCGGCATCGTGCCGACCGGGCTCGCGGGCGTCGACGTGCGGGAGCTGCTCGACGAGGCGATCGCCGCGCTCCCCGAGATCAGCGAGGACGCCGACGACAACCCGGGGCTCATGCTCGCCGCCGTCATCGCCGGCACCCGGCCGCTGCGCGACAAGCTCGGCATCGTCACCGACGGCACGCACATCCTCGGCCTCGGCGAGTGGGCCGAGCAGCTCATCGCCGAGTCGACCGGCAAGGACGGCGTCGGCGTGCTCCCCGTCGTGCTCGAGAAGGACGCGCCAGAGCTCGCCTCCGAGCTCCCCGACCTGCAGGTCGTGCGGCTCGTCGGCTCCGCCCGCGAGGCGCGCGACGTCGCGCACGGCGAGGTGGAGGTCGCCGGCACGCTCGGCGCGCAGCTGCTCGTGTGGGAGTTCGCGACCGCGGTCGCCGGGCGACTGCTGGGCATCAACCCCTTCGACCAGCCCGACGTCGAGTCGGCGAAGATCGCGGCTCGCGGCCTGCTCGACGCGCTCGAGCCCGCCGCTGCTCCCGTGGCGGTGGATGCGGGCATCGAGATCCGCGGCACCGGCGCGGTCGCGCTCGACTCGGTCGAGGCATCCGTCGAGGCGCTGCTCGCGCAGCTCGGCGACGGCGGCTACCTCGCCGTGCACGCCTACCTCGACCGCATCGGCCAACCCCGCTTCGAGCGGCTGCGCGCCGCGCTCGCCGCACGGACGGTACGGCCCGTGACCTTCGGCTGGGGACCCCGGTTCCTGCACTCCACGGGGCAGTACCACAAGGGCGGCACGCCGAACGGCGTGTTCCTGCAGCTGCTCGGGCAGCCGCACGAGGACCTCGAGATCCCCGGCAGGCCCTTCACCTTCGGGCAGCTCATCCAGGCGCAGGCCTCCGGCGACGCGAGCGTGCTCGCCGAGCACGGTCGGCCGGTGCTGACGCTCACGCTCGACGACCTCGACGAGGGGCTCGACCGCCTCCTCGCCCTCGCCGCGCGATGACCGACGTGACGACCGGGACCGCCGTCGCGGCCCCGGTCGCCCGTGGCGCCGCCATCGGCGCCGGGCAGAACCCGCTGCGCGACGCATCCGACCACCGGCTCACGCGCATCCCCGGGCCGAACGCGATGACGTTCTTCGGCGTCACCGGCGACCTCGCCCGCAAGAAGCTGCTGCCGGCCGTCTACGACCTCTCGAACCGCGGCCTGCTGCCGCCGGGCTTCGGCCTCGTCGGCTTCGGCCGCCGCGACTGGACGCACGAGCAGTTCGCCGACATCGTGCGCGAAGCGGTGCAGCAGCACGCCCGCACGCCGTTCCGCGAGGCCGCCTGGCGGCAGCTCGCCGAGGGCATCCGCTTCGTCCAGGGCGACTTCGACGAGACGGAGGCGTTCGACCGGCTCGTCGACGTGCTCGCCGAGCTCGACGAGTCGCGCGGCACGATGGGCAACCACGCCTTCTACCTGTCGATCCCGCCGAACGCGTTCCCGCTCGTCACGCAGCAGCTCAAGCGCTCCGGGCTCGCCGACGCGAGGGACGACCGCTGGCGCCGGGTCGTGATCGAGAAGCCGTTCGGGCACGACCTCGCCTCGGCCCGTGAGCTGAACGCCGTCGTCGAGTCGGTCTTCCCCGCCGACAGCGTGTTCCGCATCGACCACTACCTCGGCAAGGAGACGGTGCAGAACATCCTCGCGCTGCGCTTCGCGAACGAGCTGTGGGAGCCGATCTGGAACGCCAACCACATCGACCACGTGCAGATCACGATGGCCGAGGACATCGGCGTCGGCGGCCGGGCCGGCTACTACGACGGCATCGGCGCCGCCCGCGACGTGATCCAGAACCACCTGCTGCAGCTGTTCGCGCTCACCGCGATGGAGGAGCCCGTCTCCTTCGACGCGCGCGACCTGCGCGCCGAGAAGGAGAAGGTGCTGCGCGCGGCGCGCGTGCCGCTGCCGCTCGCCGAGTCCACCGCGCGCGGGCAGTACGACGCCGGCTGGCACGGCGGCGCCCAGGTGAAGGGCTTCCTGCAGGAGGACGGCATGCGGCCCGACTCCGCGACCGAGACGTACGCCGCGATCAAGCTCGAGGTCGACACTCGCCGCTGGGCGGGCGTGCCGTTCTACCTGCGCGCCGGCAAGCGGCTCGGCCGCCGCGTCACCGAGATCGCGATCGTGTTCAAGCGCGCCTCGCAGTACCTGTTCGACGCATCCGACATGCGCACGATGGGCGAGAACGCGCTCGTCATCCGCGTGCAGCCCGACGAGGGCGTGTCGATGCGGTTCGGCTCGAAGGTGCCCGGTCCCGGCATGCACGTGCGCGACGTGACGATGGACTTCGGCTACGGCCACGCCTTCACCGAGGAGAGCCCCGAGGCGTACGAGCGCCTCATCCTCGACGTGCTGCTCGGCGACCCGCCGCTCTTCCCGCGCCACGAGGAGGTCGAGCTCTCCTGGAAGATCCTCGACCCGATCGAGGAGCACTGGGAGCGCGAGGGCGGACCGGTGGAGCAGTACCAGCCGGGCTCGTGGGGGCCGCAGAGCGCCCACGACCTGCTCGCGCACGACGGCAGGCACTGGAGGCGACCGTGATCACCCGACTCTCCCGCACGACCACCGCGGAGGTGCAGCGGCGCATGCTCGAGATCCGCGACGAGGGCGGCGTCGTCGCGCTCGGCCGGGTGCTCACGCTCGTCGTGCACACGCAGATCGGCGCCGAGGAGGAGGCGATCCGAGCGGCGAACGCCGCCTCGCGCGAGCACCCCATGCGCGTGCTCGTCGTCTCCCGCAACCCCGACCACGTGAGCGCCCGCGAGGAGGCCCGCCTCGACGCGGAGCTCCGCGTCGGCGCCGACGCCGGGGCGAGCGAGGTCGTGCTGCTGCAGTGCTACGGCGAGCTCGGCTCGCACCTGCTGGGCATCGTGCAGGGCCTGCTGCTGCCGGACGCCCCGGTCGTCGCGTGGTGGCCGTCGTTCATGCCCGACCGGCCCTCCGGCTCGCAGCTCGGCCAGATCGCCCAGCGCCGCATCACCGACTCCGGCAAGGCGAAGGATTCGCACGGCGCGATCCTCTCGCTCGCGGCCTGCTACGCGCCCGGCGACACCGACCTCGCCTGGACGCGGCTGACGAACTGGCGCGGCCACCTCGCGGCACTGCTCGACCAGCCCCCGTTCGAGGAGGTGCGCAGCGGCGTGGTCTCGGGCGACCTGTCGAACCCCAGCGTGCACCTCATGGCGGCGTGGCTCGAGCTGCGGCTCCGCGTCCCCGTCGAGAAGGTGGAGGCGGGCGACGCTCCGGTCGGCTCCAGCGGCCTGCACGCGGTCGAGCTGCACCGGGAGACCGGCCAGTCGTCGCTCACCCGGGTGCGCGACTCGGTCGGCGTGCTCGTGCAGCCGGGACAGCCCTCGCACCACGTGGCGCTGTCGACGCGGGGGCTCGAGGATCAGCTCGCGGAGGAGCTGCGCAAGCTCGACGCCGACGACATGTACCGCCAGGTGCTGCTGTTCGCGCTCGGAGAGCACTGATGCGCGCCGTCGTCGAGGGCGACCGCGCCGCGCTCGTGGCCTCGACCGCCGACCGCCTGACGTCGCTCCTCGGGGCCTGCATCGCATCGCGGGGCCGGGCGACGATCGCGCTCACGGGCGGAAGCGTCGGCATCGAGCTGCTCGCCGCGCTCGTCGACCGCGACATCGACTGGAGCCGCGTCGTCGTGACGTGGAGCGACGAGCGCTTCGTGCCCGCCGACTCCCTCGATCGCAACGCGCGGCAGGCGCGCGAGGCGCTGCTCGACCGGGTGCCCATCCCCGCCGACAACGTGCGGGAGCTGCCCGCGGCGGACGGCCGCTCGCTCGACGACGCGGCGGAGCGCGCGAGCGCGATGCTCGCTGCCCTCGGCAGCATCGACCTCACGCTCCTGGGCATGGGTCCCGACGCGCACGTCGCATCGCTCTTCCCCGGGCTCCCGGGCGTCCGCGAGCCCGGCGCCCGCGTCATCGCGGTGCGCGACTCCCCCAAGCCGCCGCCCGATCGCCTCAGCTTCACGCTCGACGCGATCAACGCCTCCGACCGGGTCTGGCTCATCGTCGCCGGCGCCGACAAGGCCGACGCCGTCGCGCTCGCGCGCAGCGGCGCCTCGGCCGACGAGGCGCCCGCGGGCGCCGTCGACGGTCGCGACGAGACGCTCATGCTGCTCGACGAGGACGCGGCGGGCGGGCTGCAGGAGTAGCAGCGCATCCCCGCGCAGACAGCGAAGCGGCCGCCCTCGTGCGAGGACGGCCGCTTCGGCGTCGTCAGGCTGTGTCAGCCACGGCCTGTGTCAGCCACGACCTTCTGCGGAGCGGAGCTTCTGCAGCGCCTCATCGAGCAGCTGGACCGCCTCCTCGGGGGTGCGGCGCTCCTTCACGTACGCGAGGTGCGTCTTGTAGGGCTCGTTCTTCGCGACCTGGGGCGGGTGCTCCTTGTCGCGGCCGGCGGGCAGGCCGGTCGACGGGGAGTCGATGACCTCGGGGATCTCGTCCTCCGGGAGGTCGGCCGCGAAGTAGCGGACGGTCTCGTTGCCCATCGCGTCCCAGTACGAGATCGCCACGCGCTCAGCGTGGAAGCCCCGATCCTGCTCGCCCATGGGACCCGCGCCGACGCGCGAGCCTCGGATTGCACTGCCGCCAGAAGCCATTAGATACCCGCAAACTTGGTGATGAGGCCGAGCACGACGATCGCGGCGAGCCATGCGAGGCTCACGACGACCGTGATCGTGTTGAGGTTGCGCTCCGCGACGCCGGACGAGCCGAGCGACCCGCCGACACCGCCGCCGAACATGTCGGACAGACCGCCGCCGCGCCCCTTGTGCAGCAGGATGAACAGCGTCAGCAGCACGGATGTGACGCCGAGGATCACCTGCATGATGATCTGGAGAATCTCCACTAGCCCTCTTCTCGATTCTTCGACCATGGCCGAATCCACGCCCCGGTCGTTCCCCAGGACGTGGGAAGTCCAAGGAGCATCCTATCGCAGGGATGCCCCTCGGGGCGCTGCCGCGTCGCGAGCCGCCGGTCAGGTGCCGACGTGCTGCTGGAAGCGGCTGATCGCGGCGAACTCCGCCGCGTCGAGGCTCGCTCCGCCGACGAGCGCGCCGTCGACATCCGGCTCGCGCATGAAGCCCGCGATGTTGCCCGACTTGACGCTGCCGCCGTAGAGGATGCGGGTGGAGGCCGCGGCCTCCTCGCCGCGGACCTCGGCGATCACCTGCCGCAGCGCCTGGCAGACCTGCTGCGCCTGCTCGGCGGTGGCCGCCTTGCCGGAGCCGATCGCCCAGACGGGCTCGTAGGCGACAACGATCTCCCCCGTCGCGGGCAGCTCGGCCAGCACGTCGCGCAGCTGCTGGACCGGCACCGCGGAGGCGCCGTGCTGCTCGAGGTCGTCGGCGGTCTCGCCGACGCAGATGATCGGGGCGATCCCATGACGGAGCGCCGCAGCCGCCTTGCGGCCGACGACGGCGTCCGACTCGGCGTGGTCCTGCCTGCGCTCCGAGTGCCCGACGATGACGTAGGAGCACTCGAGCTTCGCGAGCATCGCCGCCGAGATCTCGCCGGTGTGCGCGCCGGCATCGTGCTCGGAGACGTCCTGCGCGCCGAAGCGCAGCTCGAACCGCTCCGCCGAGATGAGCGTCTGCACGCTCCGCAGGTCGGTGAAGGGCGGGAAGACCGCCACCTCGACCGCGGCGTGGTCGTGCTTGCCGTCCTGCAGCGTCCACGCGAGCTTCTGCACGAGCGCGATCGCCTGCAGGTGATCGAGGTTGAGCTTCCAGTTGCCCGCGATGAGCGGGATGCGGTTCACCATCATGGTCCTTCCCAACCCAGTGCTTCCAGTCCCGGCAGCGCGGCGCCCTCGAGGAACTCGAGGCTCGCACCGCCACCGGTCGAGATGTGCCCGAACGCGGCGTCGTCGAAGCCGAGCTGGCGCACCGCCGCAGCGGAGTCGCCGCCCCCGACGACGGCGAGCCCGTCGACCTCGGTGAGCGCCTGGGCGATCGTCTTCGTGCCCTGCGCGAACGCGGGCATCTCGAACACGCCCATGGGGCCGTTCCAGAAGACCGTGCGGGCCCCCCGGATCGCCTCCGCGAACGCTGCCGCCGACTCCGGGCCGATGTCGAGGCCGATCCCGGCGTCGCCGAAGCGCGAGGCGCCGATCGCGTCCGCCGCGACCGTCTCGTGCTCGGCGTCCTTGTCGAACGCCGCGGCGACCACCACATCGGTCGGGAGCAGCAGCTCGACGCCGCGCTCCTCGGCCTGGGCGAGGTACTCGCGCACGCGGTCGAGCTGGTCGGCCTCGAGCAGGCTGGAGGCGACGTCGTGCCCCTGCGCCTTCAGGAACGTGAAGAGCATGCCGCCGCCGATGAGCAGCCGGTCGACGCGCGGCAGCAGGTGCTCGATGACGCCGAGCTTGTCGCTCACCTTCGAGCCGCCGAGCACGACCGCGTACGGCCGCTCGGGCGTCTCGGTGAGGCGCGAGAGCACCTCGAGCTCGCGCTCGACGAGCAGGCCGGCAGCGCTCGGGAGCGCCCCGGCGATCTCGACGACGCTCGCCTGATCGCGGTGCACGACGCCGAAGCCGTCGGAGACGAACGCGTCGGCGCCCGCCGCGAGCTCAGCGGCGAAGGCCGCGCGCTCCTGCGCGTCCTTGCTCGTCTCGCGGGGGTCGAAGCGCAGGTTCTCGAGCAGCGCGAGCTGCCCGTCCTGCAGGGCGATCCGCACGCGCTGGGCGTCCTCCCCCACCGTGTCGGTCGCGAACGACACCTCGGTGCCGAGCAGCTCGCCGAGCCGCGCGGCGACCGGCGCCAGCGAGTACCGCGCCTCGGGCGCGCCCTTGGGGCGGCCGAGGTGCGACATCGCCACCACCTTCGCGCCCCGCTCGAGCAGGGCGCGGAGGGCGGGCAGCGACGCGACGATGCGGCCCTCGTCGGTGATCTCGCCGTCCTGCAGCGGCACGTTGAAGTCGCAGCGGATGAGGACGGTCCGGCCGGCGAGGTCGCCGAGGGAGTCGAGCGTGCGGATCGCCATGCGGATCAGAGCTTCGAGCCCACGAGCAGCGAGAGGTCGACGAGGCGGCAGGAGTAGCCCCACTCGTTGTCGTACCAGCTCGAGATCTTCACCTGGTCGCCCATCACCTTCGTGAGGCCGGAGTCGAAGATCGACGAGTAGGGGTTGCCGACGATGTCCGACGAGACGATCGGCTCATCGGTGTACTGCAGGTAGCCCTTGAGCGGTCCCGACTCGGCGGCCGCGCGGTACGCAGCGTTGACCTCCTCAACCGTGAGGCCGTCGCGGGTCTGCACCGTGAGGTCGGTGATCGAGCCCGTCGGCACCGGCACGCGCAGGGCGTAGCCGTCGAGGATGCCGTTGAGCTCGGGCAGGACCAGGCCGATGGCCTTCGCCGCGCCCGTCGAGGTCGGGATGATCGACAGCGCCGCTGCGCGCGCGCGGCGGAGGTCGCTGTGCGGGCCGTCCTGCAGGTTCTGATCAGCGGTGTACGCGTGGATCGTCGTCATGAGGCCGCGCTCGATGCCGAACGACTCGTGGAAGACCTTCGCGAGCGGCGCGAGGCAGTTCGTCGTGCACGACGCGTTCGAGATGACGTGGTCGTTCTCGGGGTCGTACTGGTCGTGGTTCACGCCCATCACGAACGTGGGCGCCGGGCCCTTCGCGGGCGCGGACAGGATGACCTTCTTGGCGCCGGCCGTGAGGTGCGCCGAGGCGTCCTCGACCTTGGTGAAGTGGCCCGTCGACTCGATCACGACGTCGACGCCGAGGTCGCCCCACGGGAGCTTCGCGGGGTCGCGCTCCGCGAAGGCGCGGAACTCGTCGTCGCCGACGCGGATCGAGCCGTTGTCCGCCACGACGTCGGCGCCGAGGACGCCCGCGACCGAGTCGTACTTCAGCAGGTGGGCGAGGGTCTTGTTGTCGGTGAGATCGTTGACCGCGACGATGTCGATGTCAGCGCCCTGGGCAAGCGCTGCACGGACGAAGTTGCGGCCGATGCGGCCGAAGCCGTTGATGGCGACCTTCAGAGTCATGGGATGGGTTCCTGACTGTCGGGGTGGAAGGGCCCCGGGCGCGGTGCCCGGGGCCCCGGTCACATGGTGACGTTGGGGGTCAGCGGAGGATGAGGCCGGCCGACTGGGTCTTCGCCGCGTCGAAGCGGGCCTGCGCGTCCTGCCAGTTGACGATGTTCCAGAACGCCTTGACGTAGTCCGCCTTGACGTTGAGGTAGTCGAGGTAGAAGGCGTGCTCCCACATGTCGAGCATGAGGATGGGCTGCATGCCGACGGGGATGTTGCCCTGCTGGTCGAACAGCTGGAAGATGTTGAGCCGCGAGCCGACCGAGTCCCACGCGAGCACCGACCATCCGGAGCCCTGGATCGCGGTGGCGTTCTGGCTGAAGTGGCTCTGGAACTTGCCGAAGCCGCCGAAGAACTCGCCGATCGCAGCCTGCAGCTCGCCCTCGGGCTCGCCGCCGCCGTCGCCCGACAGGTTGTTCCAGAAGACCGTGTGGTTCACGTGACCGCCGAGGTGGAACGCGAGGTCCTTCTCGAGCTTGTTGATCGCGCCGAAGTCGTCCGCGTCGCGCGCGGCCTCGAGCTTCTCGAGCGCGGTGTTCGCCCCGTCGACGTACGTCTTGTGGTGCTTGTCGTGGTGGAGCTCCATGATCTTCGCGGAGATGTGGGGCTCGAGCGCCGCGTAGTCGTACGGGAGCTCAGGAAGGGTGTAGACGGCCATGGCTGGCTCTCCTCTCTGGCGCGGTGACGCGCCGGTGGGTCGATTCGATCCTAGCCACCGGCACCTTGCCGCGGGCAGGGCACCGTCACACGTCGATGTCGTCCGGGACCGCGGCCTCGGTGTCGGGGATGCCCTGGTCCTGCGCGGCACGGTCCGCCATCGCGAGCAGGCGACGGATGCGGCCCGCGACGGCATCCTTCGTCATGGCCGGGGTCGCCAGGTGGCCGAGCTCGTCGAGGCTCGCGTCGCGGTGCTCGAGCCGCAGGCGGCCCGCGTAGGCGAGGTGCTCCGGCACCTCAGGGCCGAGGATCTCGAGCGCGCGCTCGATGCGGGCGCTCGCGGCGACAGCCGCCTGGGCGCTGCGGCGGAGGTTCGCGTCGTCGAAGTTCACGAGCCGGTTCGCCGTCGCCCGCACCTCGCGGCGCTGCCGCAGCTCGGCCCACGCCTGCACGGTCTCGTGGGCGCCCATGGTCGTGAGCATGCGCGAGATCGGCTCGCCCTCGCGGATCACCACGCGGTGCGCGCCGCGCACCTCGCGCGACTTCGCGGGCACGCCGAGCCGACCCGCGGCCCCGACGAGCGCCATCGCTGCCTCGTTGCCGGGGCACGCGACCTCGAGCGCCGCGGAGCGGCCCGGGTCGGAGAGCGTGCCCTGCGCGAGGAAGGCGCCGCGCCAGATGCCCGCGAGGTCCTCGAGCGAACCGGTGGTGACCTTGTTCGGGAGGCCGCGCACGGGCCGGCGGCGCGCATCCATGAGGCCCGTCTGCCGCGCGAGCGTCTCGCCCTCGGCGATGACGCGCACGAGGTAGGCGCCGCTCGTCCGATTGGAGGAGGAGGAGATCTTCGCGATCTCAGCGCGCACGCCGTAGAGCTCCAGGATGCTCCTGGCGAGCCGGCGCGCGACTGCAGCGGAGTCGAGCTCGCTCTCGACCGCGACGCGGCTCGAGATGACGTGCAGACCGCCCGCGAAGCGCAGCAGGGTCGCGACCTCCGCCGCCTTCGTCTGGGGTCGAGTCACGCGCACCCGCGCGAGCTCCTCCTTGACGTCGTCGGTCAGTGTCACGCCTGCTCCTCTCGTCATTCGCGCCCCAGGTCTCGGTGCTTCACGGCGACCCGCAGGCCGGGCCGACCGGAGAGCTGCTTCGCCAGGTGCTCCGCCATCGCGACGGAGCGGTGCTTGCCGCCCGTGCAGCCGACTCCGAGGACGGCGTGCAGCTTGTTCTCGCGCGCGAAGCCCTCGAGCACCGGGGCGAGCGCCTCGAGGTAGCGGTCGGCGAACTCCGTGGCGCCGCGCTGCTCGAGCACGTAGTCGGAGACGACGGACTCGGTGCCGTCGTGGCCGCGCAGCTCCGGGACCCAGAACGGGTTCGGCAGGAAGCGCATGTCGGCGATGAGGTCGGCGTCGACCGGCACCCCGTACTTGAAGCCGAAGCTCATGACCGTCAGCGTGACCTCGAGCTCGCCGCCGGGCGCGAAGCGCTCCCCCACGCGCGTCGTCAGTTGGTGCGGGTTGAGGCCCGTCGTGTCGAGCAGGTCGTCGGCCATGCCGCGCAGCGGCTCGAGCCGGGTGCGCTCCATGCGGATGCCGTCGAGGATCGTGCCGTCGCCCTGCAGCGGGTGCGGCCGGCGCACCGCCTCGTAGCGGCGCACGAGCTCGGCGTCGCTCGCCTCGAGGAAGAGCACGCGCACGCTCTGCTCGTTGCGGAGCATCTCGACGAAGCGCTTCGCGTCGTCGAAGAGGGCGCCGCCGCGCACGTCGACGACGATCGCGAGCTTCGGCTCTGCCGACGCTCCCGCGCCGGCGGTGCGCACGAGCGCGCGCAGCATGGTCGGCGGCAGGTTGTCGACGACGAACCATCCGAGATCCTCGAGCGCGTTGGCGACCGTCGTCCTCCCTGCGCCGGACATGCCGGTGATGATGACGATCTCTCTGGCGTTCACGCTTCCGGTTCCTGTCGCTGGGCTGCTCCCTCCATCGTATCGGCACGGCTCGGCTTCGAGCCGAGCGCCCGTGCGATCGCCTCGGCGAGCGAGGGCCCGACGCCCGCGACCTCGCGCAGCTGCTCGGCGCTCGCCTCGCGCACGCGCTTCGCCGAGCCGAAGTGCTTCAGCAGCGCCCGCACGCGGTTGGGGCCGAGCCCGGGGATGCCGCTGAGCTGCGACTCGATCGCGCTCGAGCGCTTCTGCCGCTGGTAGCTGATCGCCACGCGGTGCGCCTCGTCGCGGAGCCGCTGCACGAGGTACAGCGCCTCGCTCGAGCGGGGCAGGATCACCGGGAACTCCTCGCCCGGCAGCCACAGCTCCTCGAGGCGCTTCGCGATGCCGGCGAGCGCGATGCCGCGCACGCCCGCCTCGTCGAGCGCGCGCTGCGCCGCCTGCACCTGCGGCTTGCCGCCGTCGACGAGCAGCAGCTGCGGCGCGTACGCGAAGCGCGAGCCGGTGTCGTCCGGGTCGCCCTCCACGAGGTAGCGCGCGCGCCGGGTCATGACCTGGAAGATCGAGTCGGTGTCGTCGGTCGTCTGCGCGATCGCGAACCGGCGGTACTGGTCCTTGCGTGGCAGCCCGTCCTCGAACACGACCATCGACGCGACGACGCCCGTGCCGCCGAGGTGCGAGACGTCGAAGCACTCGATGCGCAGCGGCGCCTCGGTCATGCCGAGCGCCTCCTGCAGGTCGGCGAGCGCCTGCGTGCGCGTCACGTAGTCGCTCGTGCGCTTCGTGCGCGACACCTGCAGCGCGTGCGCGGCGTTCACGGCCGCGGAGTCGGCGAGGCGGCGCTTCTCGCCGCGCTGCGGCACCCGCACCGCGACGCGCCCCGTCAGGCCGTGGTCCACGCGACGATCCGTGAGCCATGCCTCGACCTCCGGCACCGCGTCCGGCTGCTTCGGCAGCAGCACCTCGCGGGCGGGCGGGTCGCCGCCGTCGTACGCGATGCGGAGCACCTGGGTGGCGAGCTCGCCGTCGGTGAGGTCGATCTCGGTGTCGACGACCCACGACTTGGTGCCGCGGATGCGCCCGCCCCGCACGGCGAAGAGGTGCACGGCGGCGCTCAGCTCGTCGTGCACGAGCCCGAACACGTCGGCGTCGACGCCATCGGCGAGCACGACGCTCGTGCGCGACAGCACCGTCTCGAGCGCCGAGAGCTGGTCGCGCAGGCGTGCCGCGTGCTCGAACTCGAGCCTCGCGCTCGCCCGCTGCATCTGCTCGCGCACGCGGTCGACGAAGTCCTGGTCGCCGCCGTTCATGAAGGTGACGAGGTCGTTGGCCGTCGCGCGATGCTCCTCGTGCGTCACGCGGCCGACGCAGGGGGCCGAACACTTGCCGATGTCGCCGAGCAGGCACGGCCGGCCGGTGCGCTCCGCGCGGTCGTAGATCGACTGGCTGCACGAGCGCATGGGGAACGCCTTGAGCAGCAGGTCGAGGGTCTCGCGGATGGCCCACACCTTCGTGTACGGGCCGAAGTAGCGCGCGCCGCGCATGCCCCGGTTGCGCGTGATGAGCGCCCGCGGCACGTCGTCGCCCATGGTGACCGCGAGGTACGGGTACGACTTGTCGTCACGGAACTGCACGTTGAACGGAGGCTCGAACTCCTTGATCCACGTGAACTCGAGCTGGAGCGCCTCGTACTCCGTCGCGACGATCGTCCACTCCACGCGCACGGCGGTGAGCACCATCCGACGGGTGCGCTCGTGGAGCGCCTCGAGCGGCTGGAAGTAGTTCGAGAGCCGCTGCCGGAGGTTCTTCGCCTTGCCGACGTAGAGGACGCGCTCGTGCTCGTCGCGGAAGCGATACACGCCGGGCGCGGTCGGGATCGTGCCCGGCGCGGGCTTGTACGCGACGGTGCGCGACCGCGGTCCCGACGCGCCCGCACCGGAGGCGCCGGTGCCGCTCATCGCACGCCCGCGCCCAGGATCTCCTTGAGGAAGCCGCCGGTGTAGCTCTCGGCGACCTCCGCCACCTCCTCCGGGGTGCCGGTCGCGACGATCATGCCGCCGCCGGAGCCGCCCTCGGGGCCGAGGTCGATGACCCAGTCCGCCGACTTGATGACGTCGAGCGAGTGCTCGATCGTGAGCACGGTGTTGCCCTTCTCGACGAGCCCGTCGAGCACCTCGAGCAGCTTGCGCACGTCGTCGAAGTGCAGGCCCGTGGTGGGCTCGTCGAGCACGTAGATCGCGCGGCCCGAGGTGCGGCGCTGCAGCTCGGTCGCGAGCTTCACGCGCTGCGCCTCACCGCCGGAGAGGGTCGTCGCCGCCTGGCCGAGCCGCACGTAGCCGAGGCCGACGTCCACGAGCGTCTTCAGGTACCGGTGGATCGACGAGATGGGCGCGAAGAACTCCGCCGCCTCCTCGATGGGCATCTGCAGCACCTGCGCGATCGACTTGCCCTTGTAGTGCACCGAGAGCGTGTCGCGGTTGTAGCGCGCGCCGTGGCACACCTCGCACTCGACGTAGACGTCGGGCAGGAAGTTCATCTCGATCTTGAGCGTGCCGTCGCCCTGGCACGCCTCGCAGCGCCCGCCCTTGACGTTGAACGAGAAGCGCCCGGCGAGGTAGCCGCGGGTCTTCGCCTCCGCCGTGTCGGCGAAGAGGTTGCGGATCTTGTCGAAGACGCCCGTGTAGGTCGCCGGGTTCGACCGCGGCGTGCGGCCGATCGGACCCTGGTCGACGTGGATGACCTTGTCGAGGTGGCCGAGCCCGGTCACGCGCGTGTGCTTCGCGGGCACCTGCCGCGCCCCGTTGAGCGCGTTCGCGAGCACCTTGTGGAGGATGTCGTTCACGAGCGTCGACTTGCCGGAGCCCGAGACGCCGGTCACCGCGACGAAGACGCCGAGCGGGATGTCGACCGTGACGTCGCGCAGGTTGTTGGCGCGCGCGCCCTCGACCCGGAGCATCCGGTCGGGGTCGATCGGCCGTCGCACCGAGGGCGTCGGGATCGTCTCGCGGCCCGAGAGGTACGCGCCGGTGAGCGACGTCGGGTGCTCGAGCAGCGCCTCGTAGCTGCCCGAGTGCACGACCTCGCCGCCCTGCTCGCCCGCGCCGGGGCCGATGTCGACGATCCAGTCGGCCGTGCGGATCGTGTCCTCGTCGTGCTCGACGACGATGAGCGTGTTGCCGAGGTCGCGCAGCGCCTCGAGCGTGCCGATGAGCTTGCGGTTGTCGCGCTGGTGGAGGCCGATCGACGGCTCGTCGAGCACGTAGAGCACGCCCGTGAGGCCGGCGCCGATCTGGGTCGCGAGCCGGATGCGCTGCGCCTCGCCGCCCGAGAGCGTCGCGGCAGCGCGCGACAGCGAGAGGTAGCCGAGGCCGACCCGGATGAGGAAGTCGAGCCGCGCGCGGATCTCGCGCAGCACCGCCGCGGCGATCGTCGCCTCGCGCTCGTCGAGGTCGAGCCCGTGCATGAAGGCGTGCGCCTCGTCGAGGCTGAGGTCGGAGACCGTCGCGATCGAGCTGCCGTGCACGAGCACGCTGAGCACCTCGGGCCGCAGGCGCGCGCCGCCGCACTCGGGGCACGGCACCTCGCGCAGGAACTCGCCGTGCTTCGAGCGCACCCAGTCGCTGTCGGCCTCGGCGTGCTTGCGCTGGATGTAGGGCATGACGCCCTCGTAGCCGGAGGCGTAGCGCAGCTGCCGGCCGTAGCGGTTGCGCCACTGCACCATCACGTTGCCCTCGGTGCCGTGCAGGATGATCTGCCGCACGTCGCCGTCGAGGTCGCTCCACGGGGTGTCGAGCGAGAAGCCGAGCTCGCTCGCGAGCCCGCCGAGCAGGCGCTCGAAGTAGGTGTAGAGGCCCTTGCCGGACTGGGTCCACGGCAGGATCGCGCCCTCGCGCAGCGACAGCTGCTCGTCGGCGATCACGAGCTCGGGGTCGGCGGCCATGCGCGTGCCGATGCCCGTGCACTCCGGGCACGCGCCGAACGGCGCGTTGAACGAGAACGTGCGCGGCTCGATCTCGGTGAGCGCGACAGGATGGCGATTCGGGCACGAGAGCTTCTCGCTGAAGATGCGCCTGCGATCGGCGTCGCCCTCGTCGAGGTCGACGTAGTCGATCGTCACGAGCCCGTCGGCGAGCCGGAGCCCGGTCTCGAGCGAGTCGGTGAGCCGCGAGAGCATGCCGGGCTCCGCGACCATCCGGTCGACGACGACGGCGATGTCGTGCTTGACCTGCTTCTTGAGCGCCGGCGCGTCGGCGAGCTGGACGAGCTCGCCGTCGATCACGGCGCGCGAGTACCCGGTCGCGACGAGGTTGCGCAGCAGGTCGGCGAACTCGCCCTTCTTCTGCTGCACGACGGGCGCGAGGATCTGGAACCGCGTGCGCTCCGGCAGGTCCATGAGCTCGTCGGCGATCTGCTGCACGGTCTGGCGCTGGATGCGCTCGCCGCAGACGGGGCAGTGCGGCACGCCGATGCGCGCCCACAGCAGGCGCATGTAGTCATGCACCTCGGTGATCGTGCCGACCGTCGACCGCGGGTTGCGGTTCGTCGACTTCTGGTCGATCGACACGGCGGGGCTCAGCCCCTCGATGAAGTCGACGTCGGGCCGGTCGACCTGGCCGAGGAACTGGCGCGCGTACGCGGAGAGCGACTCGACGTAGCGGCGCTGGCCCTCGGCGAAGATCGTGTCGAAGGCGAGCGACGACTTGCCGGATCCCGAGAGCCCCGTGAACACCACGAGCGCGTCGCGCGGGATGCGCAGGTCGACGTCCTTGAGGTTGTGCTCGCGGGCACCGCGGACGTGCAGCTCTGAGGAGTTGGAGATCGTGGATGTCACCCGACGAGTCTACGAGCGGCCACCCACACGGAGCCCTCGCGTTCGCCGTGGGCTCAGCCGGAGATGCGCGCGAGCGCCTCGTCGACCGCGACGCCCGTGCCCTCCTCGACCGTGCGCTGGAGCGTGCCGGAGCGGTGCGCGGCGACGCGCGTCTCCATCTTCATCGCATCGAGCACGACGACGTCCCGGCCCTCCTCGACCTCTGCCCCGTCGTCGACGAGCCAGCGGACCACGGTGCCGGGCACTGGCGACCGGAGCGCCCCGGCATCGGCGATCGGCTCGCCCGCCGTGCCGGTGCTCGGCACGCCGCCCGCGGCCGCTGCGAGCAGCGCCTCGGGCAGGCCGAGCACGACCCGCCGGCCGTCGACCTCGATGGCCAGGCGGCGCAGCGCGGTCGCGGGTGCGGGCGCCGAGCGCAACTGCGGCTCGAGCCGCGGCATGAGCTCTGCCTCGATCCACTGCGTCGAGACGGCGAAGCCCGCGGTCGAGAAGTCGGGCTCGTCGAGCAGCGCCCGCGCGAACGGCGCGACCGTCGCGACGCCCGTGACCTCGAGCTCGCCGAGCGCCCGGCGCAGCCGCACGATCGCAGCGTCGCGATCCGGCGCGTGGACGATGAGCTTCGCCGCGAGGGAGTCGAAGGCGGGTTCCACGGTGTCGCCGGCCTCGACGCCGGCGTCCCAGCGCACCCCGGGGCCCGCCGGGATGCGCAGCGCCGTCACCCGGCCGGGGCTCGGCAGGAAGCCGCGGCCGGGGTCCTCGGCGTTGAGCCGCAGCTCGATCGCGTGCCCGACGGGCTCGGGGGTCGCCGTGATCGACGGCCCGAGCCCCTCGGCGATGCGGAGCTGCTCCCGCACGAGGTCGACGCCCGTCACCTCCTCGGTGATCGGGTGCTCGACCTGCAGCCGCGTGTTCACCTCCAGGAACGAGATGGTGCCGTCGGCGCCCAGCAGGAACTCGACGGTGCCGGCGCCGCGGTAGTCGACCGCGGCGCAGATGTCGCGGGAGGCCTCGTGGATGCGGGCGCGCTGCGCGTCGGTCAGGCCGGGCGCCGGCGCCTCCTCGACGAGCTTCTGGCTGCGCCGCTGCAGCGAGCAGTCCCGGTCGCCGACCACGACGACCCCGCCGCGACCGTCGCCGAGCACCTGCGCCTCGACGTGCCGCGGCCGCTCGAGGAAGCGCTCGATGAAGCACTCGCCGCGGCCGAACGCCGCGACCGCCTCGCGCGTGGCCGAGTGGAACGCATCCGGCACCTCGTCGATCGAGCGGGCGACCTTGAGCCCGCGGCCGCCGCCGCCGAAGGCGGCCTTCACGACCACCGGCAGCCCGTGCTCGCGCGCGAAGGCGACGGCCTCGTCGGCGTCGGCGAGCGGCCGATCGGTGCCGGCGGCGAGCGGCGCGCCCGCCTCCTGCGCGATGCGCCGGGCCGTGACCTTGTCGCCGAGCGCCTCGATGCTCTCCGGGCTGGGCCCGATCCAGGTGAGGCCCTCGGCCTCGACGGCACGCGCGAAGGCGGCGCTCTCCGACAGGAAGCCGTAGCCCGGGTGCACCGCGTCGGCGCCGCTCGCGCGGGCCGCCTCGAGCAGCGCGTCGATGCTCAGGTACGTCTCCGCGGCGGTCGTGCCGCCGAGCGCGAAGGCCTCGTCGGCGTGCCGCACGTGCATGGCGTCGATGTCCTGCTCGGCGTAGACGGCGACGGAGCGGTAGCCGCCCTCGGCGCACGCCCGCGCGATGCGCACGGCGATCTCGCCGCGGTTGGCGATCAGGATCGTGTCCACGAGGTCCTCCCGGTGGGTGACGGCGCCGCGACGCGGAACCGGATGCGGGCGCCAGGCGGGAGCTGGCCCGCGAGGTCGAGGTCGCGGTCGACGACCGCGCCGATGATGGGGTACCCGCCGGTGAGCGGGTGGTCGGGCAGGAACAGCACGG
This sequence comes from Actinomycetota bacterium, assembly GCA_051751085.1. GTDB lineage: Bacteria > Actinomycetota > Actinomycetes > Actinomycetales > Microbacteriaceae > Agrococcus. The sequence continues at coordinate 36,818 of JBNJKM010000010.1, forward strand.
GCTGCCCGTCGGGCGGCACCTGGATGGCGCCGGTGACCGCGCCCTCGCTCTCGAGCTCGCCCTCGCGGGAGCGCTCGAGCGGCGTGGCTCCCGTCAGGCGCACGCCCACCCGGTCGGAGCGGGCGGAGACCGTCCACGCCTGTGCCGTGAGGGTCCGCAGCGCGTCGTCGCTGAACCACTCGGTGCGCGGGCCGAGCACGATCTCGAGCTCGACCTCGTCGTCCGTCGTCGGCAGCGGGATGCGCGGGGCGCGCGTGCGCTCGACGGCGGCGATGCCTGCGGCCGGGCCGCGCAGCGGCAGCGCGTCGCCCGCGAGGAGCGGCGCGGGACCGAGCTGGGCGAGCGTGTCGGTGGCGAGGCTCCCGAGCACCGGCTCGAGCGCGATGCCGCCGCGCACGGCGACGAGCGCGCGCATGCCGTCGCGGACGGCGCCGATCCGCAGCTCGTCGCCGTCGTCGACGGCGAACGCGCGCCCGTGCTCGACCGGCTGCGCCCCGCTCGCGCCGTGCAGCGAGCCGTCGACGACGGCGCCGGCGAGGGCGACGACGGCGGGTCCGCGGAATCGCAGGGTGGCCCCGCCGCCCGCGAGCTCGAGCCCGGCCTCCCCCGCCGCGTTGCCGACCGCCCGGTTCGCCTCGCGGAGCGCCGCGCGGTCGGCGGTGCCCGAGGCCGCGACGCCCTGCGCCGCGAGCCCCGGCCGGCCGAGGTCCTGCACGAGCAGCTGGAGGCCGGGGCGCACGACCTCGATCGCGTGATCGGCGATCACCGGCTCGCGCGCGGCGGCCGCGATCGTCGCGAGCTCGCGCTCGACGCGCTCGAAGCGCACCGCCGCTCCCGGTGCGAGGAGCGCGGGCGGCTGCCGCGCGAGGTCCCACATCGCGGCGTCGGTGCGGCCGATGAGCTGCCAGCCGCCGGGGCTCTCCTTCGGGTAGACGCCCGAGAACCGGCCGGCGAGGGCGACGGAGCCGGCCGGGATGCGCGTGCGCGGCGACGAGCGGCGCGGCACGTCGAAGAGCGGGTCGTCGCCGACGAGATAGCCGAAGCCGGGGGCGAAGCCCGTGAACGCGACCGTCCACGTCGCCGCCAGATGGCGGGCGACGAGCTCGTCGACGCGCACGCCGAGCAGCTGGGCGACCTCGTCGAGGTCCTCGCCGTCGTAGCGCACGGGGATGGTGACCGCGTCGCCGCTCGACGTCGCCGCCTCGGCCGGCTCGATCGCGAGCAGCCGCTCGGCGAGCGCGTCGGCGGCGATGAGCGACGGGTCGAAGCGCACGAGCACGGTGCGGGCGGCGGGAACGAGCTCGGTGACGCCGGGCAGCTCCGCGGCCCGGACCGCGGGCAGCAGCCGCACCGCCTCGTCGAGGTCGGTCGCCTCGAGCAGCAGCGCGGTGTCGGCGGCCGTGAGCACGCGGGTCATCGCGAACCCGTCACTGGAGGAGCTCGGCGTCCGGCACGTCGGTGACGAGCATGTGACCGGGCGCGTGCGTGACCGCGAACGGCGGGCGCGACGCCATGATCGCGGCCCGCGGCGTGACGCCGCACGCCCAGAAGACGGGCACGTCGCCGTCCTCGATCGCGGGCGGATCGCCGAACTCCGGCGTCGCGAGGTCGCGGATGCCGAGGGAGGCAGGATCGCCGACATGGACCGGGGCGCCGTGCACGGCCGGGTAGCGGCCCGAGATGCTCACCGCGTCGGCGACGCGGCTCGCGGGGATCGGGCGCATCGACACGACGAGCTCGCCGTGCAGCCGACCCGCGCCCTCGCACGCCGTGGTCGTGCGCACGTCGCTCCCCGGCGCGAGCCGGGACTCGATGCGGCCGGACTCCAGCACCTCGAGCACCGGCATGGGCTTCGGGTTGCGCTGCGCGAACAGCAGCGTCTCGAACGCCCAGTCGGCGGGCACGGCGATGAGGTTCGCCTGCACGAGGCCGTGCGCGACGCCGCTCGTGGGCGCCACGGCGCCCGCGCGGTACGCGGCGCGCGCCTCCCGCGCGAGCGCGAGCTGCGCCGCGGTCGCGACCGCCGTCATCGAGCGGGCTCCGCGCCGGAGCCCGCGAACGCGGCGATGCTCACGCCCGCCGCCTCCAGCGCGGCGCGGGTGGCCTCGGCCATCGCGATCGCGCCGGCGCTGTCGCCGTGCACGCAGATCGACTCGGCGCGCACCGCGACGTCGGTGCCGTCGACCGCTTCGATGACGCCCTCGCGCGCGAGCCGCACCATCCGCTCGGCGACGAGCGCGGGGTCGTGCAGCACCGATCCCGGCTCGGTCCGCGACACGAGCAGCCCTTCCGGGGTGTACGCGCGGTCGGCGAAGGCCTCTGCGGCCGTGGCGAGGCCCGCGCGCTCGGCGACGTCGAGCACGACGCCGCCGGCGAGCCCGAGCAGCACGAGCGTCGGGTCGACGGCGCGGATCGCCGCCACGACGTCCTTCGCCTGCCGCTCGTCGCGCGCGATGGTGTTGTAGAGCGCCCCGTGCGGCTTGACGTAGACGGCCCTGCCGCCGACGGCGCCGGCGAGCGCCTGCAGCGCGCCGAGCTGGTACTCGACGTGCGCCTGCAGGGTCGTCGAGCCGACGTCCATGGGCAGGCGGCCGAAGCCCTCGTAGTCGCGGTAGCCGGGGTGCGCGCCGATCGTGACGCCGTTCGCCACGGCTGCCGCGAGCGTCGCGCGGATGCCCTCGGGGCTGCCGGCGTGGAAGCCGCACGCGACGTTCGCGCTCGTCACCACGCGCAGCATCGCCTCGTCGTCCCCGACGATGCGGTCGGGCACGTTCTCGCCCAGGTCGGAGTTCAGGTCGATCCTGCTCATGCGTCGCTCCCCTCGCGCTGCATCGCTCAGGCTCCCACGCCGAGGAAGGCGAAGATCGGCACGACCGAGTTCGCGCCCATCCAGAAGCTCAGCAGGGTCGCGACGGTGCCGACGATGAGGAGCCACTTCGGGTAGCGGTAGCCGCCGAGCACGTCGCGCTGCCGGAACCAGCCGATGTACATGAAGATCGAGAGCCCGATCGGCAGGATCAGCCCGTTGAAGCCGCCGACGAACACGAGCAGTGCCGCGGGCGCCGTGCCGATGAGGGCGTAGACGAGCAGCGAGACGAGGATGAACGCGACCGTCGCGAGCTGCAGCGGCCAGCCGCCGGCGAGCCGCTTCGAGAACACCGAGAGGAACGTCGCGGAGGTGAACGCGGCACCGATCACGGAGGTGAGCGCGGCGGCCCAGAAGATGAACCCGAAGATGCGGATGCCCGTGTCGCCGAGCACGACGCCGAAGGCCTGCGCGGCCGGGTTCGCGGCCTGGCCGGAGACGTCGAGGGCCACGCCGGAGGCGACGACCCCGAGGATCGCGAGGAACAGCACGTAGCGCATGATCCCGGTGACGAGGATGCCCTGCATCGACGCGCGGTGCACGCCCTTGACGTGGTCGGGGCCGACGAGCCCCGACTCCAGGTAGCGGTGCGCGCCGGCGTACGTGATGTAGCCGCCGACCGTGCCTCCGACGATCGTCGTGATGGTGGCGAAGTTGATCGTGTCGGGCACGAAGGTCTGGCGGAGGGCCTCGCCGACTGGCGGGGCGGAGGCGATGGCCACGAACACCGTCATGAGGATCATGCCGATGCCGAGCACCATGACGACGACGTCGACCGCGCGGCCGGCCTTCTTGAACAGGAAGATGCCGATCGCGAGCAGGCCGGTGAGCAGTCCGCCGAGCTTGGGGTCGATCCCCAGCAGCGCGTTGAGCCCGAGGCCGCCGCCGGCGATGTTGCCGATGTTGAAGGCGAGGCCGCCGATGACGATGAGCACGCCCAGCACGTGCCCCGAGTACGGCACGGCGTCGTTGGCGAGGTCGCCGGCGCGCTTGCCGGAGACGGTGATCATGCGCCAGATGTTCATCTGCACGGCGAAGTCGATGAGCACCGAGACGAGGATCGCGAACGCGAAGGCGGCGCCGAGCTGCGCGGTGAAGGTCGCGGTCTGCGTGATGAAGCCCGGCCCGATGGCGGAGGTCGCCATGAGGAAGATGGCGCCGAGGATGGGGCCCCTGCGGCTCCTCGCGAACGCCTTCGCCTTCGCGGCCGCGGCCGGCTCGGTCTCGGAGGTCTGCTGTGCGTCGGACATCGCGGTTCCCATCTCCATCGGTGGGCTCCGGCGCACGGGGAGCGCGGCCGGCAGCACCATCATCGTAGGGCAGAGTCGCACGCATTGTTCAACAATCTGTGTCGGATGTGTTTCGAGCGCATTGCGCGCCCCCGTACGATCGACCCATGACCGAGCCCGCGCCCACCCTCGCGGATGCGCTGCGCGAGCAGATCATCGCCGGGGACTTCGCGCCGGGCGCACGCCTGTCCGAGACGGCGCTCGCGGCACGGCTCGAGGTCTCGCGCAACACGCTGCGCGAGGCGTTCCGGGTGCTCGCGCAGCACGGCCTCGTCGAGCACGTGCCCAACCGCGGGGTGTCGGTCGTCTCGCCGGACACGGCGGACGTGGTCGACATCTACCGCGCCCGGCGCCTCATCGAGTGCGGCGTGCTCCGCGGCGCATCCCCGCTCCATCCCGGCGTCGCGGTCATGCGGCAGGCGCTCGAGCGCGCCGAGGCGGCCGGAGCGGCCGACGACTGGGCCGCCGTCGGCACCGCGAACATGGCGTTCCACCGCGCGCTCGTCGCGCTCTCCGACAGCCCGCGGCTCGAGCGCTCCCACGGCCAGCTCACGGCGGAGCTGCGGCTGGCGTTCCTCGCGATCGACGATCCCGAGTCGCTGCACCGGCCGTTCGTGGCCCGCAACCGCGCCGTGCTCGAGGCGCTCGTCGGCGACGGACCCGGCGCCGCTGCGGACGAGCTCGAGCGCTACCTCGTCGACTCGGAGCGGCACGTGCTCGGCGCCTACTCCCGCATGGGTCGCCGCTAGGCCACGCGCGCGCTCGCACCTCGAGCTTCCCCGAGTCGCGGGTTCCGCGGCCCGAATCCCGCGGTTCGGGGAAGCTCGGCGGCGCTAGCTCGCCGCGCGCATCTGCCGGAGGTCGCGCTTCAGGTCGTGCAGCTCGTCGCGGATGCGCGCCGCGAGCTCGAACTTCAGCTCCCCCGCCGCCTCGGTCATCTGCGCGGTGAGGTCGGCGATGATCGACTCGAGCTGCGTCGGTCCGTCCATCGAGGAGCGGTCCCGCGCGAGCCGCGGGGTCGGCGCGCCGCGACGGGAGCCCTGCAGCAGCTCGTCGGTGTCGGCCTGCTCGCGCGAGAGCACCTCGGTGATGTCGGCGATGCGGCGCCGCAGCGGCGTGGGGTCGATGCCGTGCTCGAGGTTGTACGCGACCTGCACGGCGCGTCGGCGATCGGTCTCGTCGATCGCGAGCCGCATCGAGTCGGTGATGCGATCCGCGTACATGTGCACCTCGCCCGACACGTTGCGCGCGGCGCGGCCGATGGTCTGGATGAGCGACGTCGACGAGCGCAGGAAGCCCTCCTTGTCGGCATCGAGGATCGCCACGAGCGACACCTCGGGCAGGTCGAGCCCCTCGCGCAGCAGGTTGATGCCGACGAGCACGTCGAACAGGCCCTGGCGCAGCTGCGTGAGCAGCTCGACGCGGCGCAGCGTGTCGACGTCGGAGTGCAGGTAGCGCACGCGCACCCCCGCCTCGGTGAAGTACTCGGTGAGCTCCTCGGCCATCTTCTTCGTGAGCGTCGTCACGAGCACGCGCTCGTCGCGCTCCGCACGCACCCGGATCTCCTCGAGCAGGTCGTCGATCTGCCCCTTCGTCGGCTTGACGACGAGCTGCGGGTCGACGAGCCCGGTCGGGCGGATGATCTGCTCGACGACCGTGCCGGCGAGCCCCATCTCGTACTTGCCCGGGGTGGCCGACAGGTAGACCTTCTGCGGCGTGCGCTCGAGGAACTCGTCGAACTTCAGCGGCCGGTTGTCGAGCGCGCTCGGCAGCCGGAACCCGTGCTCGACGAGCGAGCGCTTGCGGCTCGCGTCGCCCTCGTACATCGCGCCGATCTGCGGCACGGTCACGTGCGACTCGTCGATGACGACGAGGAAGTCGTCGGCGAAGTAGTCGAGCAGGCAGTGCGGCGGCTCGCCCGCCTCGCGCCCGTCGATGTGGCGCGAGTAGTTCTCGATGCCCGAGCAGAAGCCGATCTGCTCCATCATCTCCAGGTCGAAGCTCGTCCGCATCCGCAGCCGCTGCGCCTCGAGCAGCTTGCCCTCGCGCTCGAGCACCTGCAGCCGCGCGTCGAGCTCGTCGCGGATGCGGTCCATCGCCCGCTGCATGCGCTCGTTGCCGGCCACGTAGTGGCTGCCGGGGAAGATCGACACGGCCTCGAGCGTCTCGAGCACCTCGCCGGTGAGCGGGTGGAGCTTGGAGAGCGCCTCGATCTCGTCGCCGAAGAGCTCGATGCGGATCGCGTGCTCCTCGTACATGGGGATGATCTCGATCGTGTCGCCGCGCACGCGGAACGTGCCGCGCGTGAATGCGACGTCGTTGCGCTGGTACTGCATCGAGACGAAGCGGCGCAGGAGCGCCTGGCGGTCGATGCGCATGCCGACCTGCAGCGCGACCATCGCCTCGAGGTACTCCTCGGGGGTGCCGAGGCCGTAGATGCACGAGACGGTCGAGACGACGACGACGTCGCGCCGCGAGAGCAGCGCGTTCGTCGCGGAGTGCCGCAGCCGCTCGACCTCGGCGTTGAGCGAGGAGTCCTTCTCGATGAAGGTGTCGGTCTGCGGGATGTACGCCTCGGGCTGGTAGTAGTCGTAGTACGAGACGAAGTACTCGACCGCGTTGTTCGGCAGCAGCTCGCGGAACTCGTTCGCGAGCTGCGCGGCGAGCGTCTTGTTGTGGGCGAGCACGAGCGTCGGTCGCTGCACCTGCTCGACGAGCCACGCGGTCGTGGCGCTCTTGCCCGTGCCCGTCGCACCCAGCAGCACGACATCGGTCTCGCCGCGCCCGAGCGCCTCCGTGAGCTCGCGGATGGCCTTCGGCTGGTCACCCGAGGGCGTGTAGTCGCTGATGACCTCGAAGGGCCGCACGGCACGGGTGGGTTGCATGCCTCCAGCCTACGAGCGGCCGCCCACATCCGGGCTGGACAGCCGGTGCCACAGGGCGTCGGTCTGCGCGAGCGTCGTGGCGACGTCACCGCCGGTGTCGATCACCGCGTCGGCGATCGCGAGCCTGCGCTCGTCGCTCGCCTGCGACGCGACGCGCGCCCGCGCATCCGCCTCGGTCATGCCGCGCAGCGCGACGAGCCGGCCGATCCTCGTCTCCGCCGGCGCGTGCGCGACCACGACGAGGTCCCACGGGTCGTCGGCGCGCGCCTCGACGAGCAGCGGCACGTCGTAGACGACGACCGCCGCGGGATCGCGCTCGAGCGCCTCCCGGAACCGGCGCCCGGACTCGGCCTGGACCGCGGGATGCACGATCGCGTTGAGCCGCTGCCGCGCGGCGTCGTCGGCGAAGACGACGGCGCCGAGCGCCGCCCGGTCGAGCGAGCCGTCCTCGAGCAGGAGGTGCTCGCCGAAGGCGTCGGCGATCGCCCGCAGCACCGGCATGCCGGGCTGCTGCAGCTCGCGGACGACCGCGTCGGCATCGACGACGACGGCGCCGTGGGCGGCGAGCCGGTCGGCGATCGTGGACTTGCCGGAGGCGATGCCGCCGGTGAGCGCGACGAGAGGCATGCTCCGAGTCTTGCACGGCATGTCCTGAGCGAACCGCAAGGGCGCCCTGCGGATGCGGCGGCCCGCGTCCTGAGGCACCGGTCGTACCCTCCGGCCAGGACGGTCGCCCGGAAGGAGGAGCCGTGGTCGCAGTCCGCCGCATCGCCATCGCGCTGCTCACGCTCAGCGGAGTCGCCGCGGCGATCACCGCCGTCCTCTGGGGAGCGTCGGTCGCCGGCCTCGCCCACACCTCGGTGATCGCGGACGACGCGATGCGCCCCGCCTTCGTCTCGGGCGATCTCGTCGTCTCGACGCCCGTCGCCACCGAGCGGCTGCGCCCGGGCGACATCATCAGCCTGCCCACCGATGACGAGGACCCGCTCGTCACCGAGCGGGTCCTCGACGTCTCGCCGCTCCCCGACGGGCAGTGGTCGATCGTCGCGCGCACCGACGCCGAGGATCCGCAGGTGGCCTCCTCGGAGCACATCGTCGGTGCGAGCGCGTGGCAGCCGACCGTGCGGGTGCCGGTGGTCGGCGGCCTCACGGCCGCGGTGCTCGAGCCGCAGGTGGGGCTGCCGCTGCTGGCGCTGTTCGGCCTGCTCGTGGGCGCTGCGATGCTGTGGCTCGGGCCGCGCAGGCCGGTGGAGCGGGCCGCGTGAGGCCTCCTTCCGCCGCGCTGGTCGGAGAACCGCCGGGTCGGCGGTACGATCACCACCATGCACCGCGTCACGAGGTGCCGAATGTGGGAGACGGAATGGACGAGGACGTCGCTGTTGTCATCGAAGATGGCGAGGACATCCGGGAGCTGCTCGCGCAGGTCCTGACGCAGGGCGGGTTCACCGTGCACACCGCCGCCGACGGCGCCACCGGCGTCGAGCTCGTGCGCGAGCACGATCCCATCGTCGTCACCATCGACGTGAACATGCCCGGCATGGACGGCTTCGAGACGGCGCGGCAGATCCGCAGCATCAGCACCGCGTACCTCGTGATGATCACCGCGCGCGGCGACGAGATCGACACCCTCGTGGGACTCCAGACCGGCGCCGACGACTACATCGTGAAGCCCTTCCGCCCGCGCGAGCTGCGCGCCAGGATCGAAGCGATGATGCGCCGGCCGCGCTCGCTCGCGTCATCGCACCCCTCCGCGGCCCACACGGCGCCGCACGTCGCCGCCTCCGCGCCATCGGCGCCGTCGTCGCTCGTGACCGCACCGATCCAGGTCGCCCAACCGCCGTCGACCCCGTGGATCGAGGACGAGGCCGACGCCGCGCCGCTCGAGCACCGCGGCCTCCGGCTCGAGCCCGGTGCCCGGGTGGTCGAGCTCGAAGGCAGCGAGGTGGAGCTCACCCGCAGCGAGTTCGACATCCTGCGGATGCTGCTCGGCTCCGGCCGGCGCGTCGTGAGCAAGCTGCAGCTCGCGGGCATGCTGCGCGGCGAGCGCGGCGAGCCCGACCACTACTTGAGCGAGCACGACGCGCGCGCCATCGAGGTGCACGTCGCGAACCTCCGCCGCAAGCTCGGCGAGTCGCCGTCGGAGCCGCGCTGGATCGAGACCGTGCGCGGCGTCGGCTACCGCAGGACGGCCTGACCGCCGCGATCGGCCCCGTCCGACTCGTCGTCCTCACCGGCGACGACCACGCTGACGTCGTCGCTCGCGATCGCGCGCCGCGCCGCTGCGCGCGCAGCGTCGAGCAGCGTCTCTCGGTCGTAGCCGCTCGTGCTCGTGACGCTGAGCCCCATGCCGATCGGCGGGATCACCGGCACGCCCGCGGTGCGCAGCTGGTCGAGCATCGCGCGATGCATGCGCGCGGCGAGCTGGCGGGCCTCTGCGGGCGACGACGGCTGGAAGGCGAGCAGCAGCTGCCCCTCGTCGTCGGTGCCCATGGCGGCCGTCGTCGGGGAGAGCCTGCGCACGGCCGCCCGCGCGGCCTGTCGCACGTGCTCGGCCTCGTCCGCGCCGAACGCGGTCGCGATCCTGCCGAGCGCGTCGATCTTCACGACGAGCACCGCGAACAGCTCGGCTCGACGGTTCGCGCGCATGAGCCTGCCGCCGAGCACGCGGACGAAGGAAGGCGCGAGCAGCACGCCGTCAGGAGCGATCGCCATGAGCGTCGAGTCCTCGGTGCCGCGGAGCCGGACCTGCTCCGCCCGCAGCACCGAGGTGACGACCACGATGACGACGACGACGCCGATCGTCATGATGCCCACGATCGGGCTGCCGAACCTGGTCTCGAGGATCGGGTCCTCGTTCCCCACGACGAGCGCGATCACGCTGCGCGCGAGCTGCAGCACGGCGACGAGCCCGAGCGTGACGCTGAGGCCGAGCGCGGTGCGACTGCGCCGCATCGACCCGCGGGTCGCCTCGAACGCGGCGAGGCCGGCGAACACCGCGTTGATGGCGTAGACCATCCACGCGGAGCGGCCCTCGTCCTGTGAGCCGTCGATGAGCACGAACGCCGCGGCCAGCGCAGCGGCACCGACCACCGACACGGCGGTCCGGCGCAGGCGGTGCCCGTTGTAGACGCGGCAGCCGAGCCAGAGGAGGCCGAGCGCGGCGACCCAGCCCGCGACGGCGACCGCGACGAGCCACCACGCCTCCACGGTCACCTCTCGCACGAGGTAGGCCTCGGTCGCGATCATCGCGCTGATGAACCCGAGCGCCCACACCCGCCCGGCTCGGTCGTCCTTGCGCAGCATGGTCTCGAGCACGAACACGGCGCCGGCGACGTGCACGACGACCACGGTGATGAACTGGACGGTGGCGTCGTCGAGCGTCATGCGAGGGCCTCTCGTCGGACGAGCGGCAGCCGGACGACGAACGTCGCACCGCCTCCCGGCTCGCTCTGCACGGTGATCTCGCCGCCGTGGGCACGCACGAGGTCGCGGCTGATCGCGAGCCCGAGCCCGTTGCCCGGCGACATGTTGCCGACGGGCGCGGCACGGTAGCGGCGCTCGAACAGCCGTGGCAGCGCCTCCTCGGGGATGCCGGGGCCGTCGTCGCGCACGACGAGCCACGCGTGCTTGTCGTCGCACGTGACACCCACCTCGATGAGGCCGTCGCCCGTGTGGTAGCTCACGGCGTTCCCCACGAGGTTGTCGACGACCTGCCGGAGGCGCAGCGGATCGATGTCCGCCTCGACGGACTCGATGCCCGAGGTATCGATCCGGATGTTGCGCGCGGTCGCGCGCGGCTCCATCGCCTCGACCGAGGCCTGCACGACCTTGGCGATGTCCTCTCGCTCGAGCGAGACGCCGAAGCGGCCGGCCCCGTCGCCGGTGGCGGCGAGCACGTCGCCGATGATGACGAGCAGGCGGGACGCGTTGCGCTCGGCGATCTCGAGGCTGCGGCGGGCGGTCGGGCCGACGTCGCCGCCGTCGAGCGCGAGGTCGAGGTGGCCGAGCACGCTCGTGAGCGGCGTCCGCAGCTCGTGCGACACGGAGGCGACCAGCTCGTCGCGCATCTGCCCCGCGAGCTCCTCAGCCGTGACGTCGCGGGTGATGAGGATGGCGCCGGCGTCGGCCCCGTCGACGTCGACGAGGCGCCGCGCCGTGGACTGCAGCGCCCTGCGGCTCTCGCCCGGCGCGCCATGCCAGCACAGCACGTTCTCGAACACCTCCCCCCGGCGTGCTCGAGCGGCGGGCGACTGGCCGGGCTCGATCCGCGTCGTGCCGTCGGCTCCGTAGAGCTCCGCCGTCTCGTCGAAGGCGCCGAGGCGCAGGTGCGCGTCGTTCTCGACCGACACGGAGCCGTCCGCGCCGATGCGGACGACGCCGAAGTCCACCGCGTCGAGCACCTCGCTCACCGCATCCTCCTGCCGCCTGGCTCGCTCGACCGCGTGGTCGAGGTACGACGCCTGCTCGTCGAGCAGCGCGCGCTGCGCGGCGGCGCGCCGCGCAGCCACGTAGGCGACGATCGATGCCGCCGACAGCGCGAGCGGCCCGAGGTAGGTGTGCACGGGGCTGACGACCTGGTCGAGCACGACGTGCGCGATCCAGAACAGCACCGACGAGCCGCCCGCCCCGATCACGAGGCCGCGCCAGCCGCCCACGGTCGCGAGCCACGTCGCCGGCACCATCCACAGCAGCCAGAGCTCCGAGTCGGGATCGCCGATCTGCAGCAGGAAGATCGCCAGCAGATCGCCGACCGGCACGATCCCGACCCAGATGGGATGCACGCGGTTCCACGGCACGACGAGCGCGATGACGGTGAGCCCGAACAGCACGAGCAGGCCGAGGAACAGCACGTCGCCGGCCGCGAGCTCGCCGACGACCACGACGAGCCCGCAGGCGACGAGGCACGCCGCCGCGAGCAGCAGCTGGTTGACGGCGGTCGCGCGCTCGCGGGTGCGGTCGGGTCGCACCGCGTCGGTGCGACTCACCGGTGCCGGGGCGCTCATGGGATGACGCTACCGCGAGCGGGATCGTTCTCGGCCACGTGGGCCCCGCGCGGCTACGATCAGCGCAGGCGGCCGGTCGGCCGCGGAGGGGAGGCGCCGTGCTGGAGGTCCTGACCGGCTCGGGGCTCGCGGCCGCAGCGGGCATGAACGCGTACATCCCGCTGCTCGTCGTGGGGGCCGCGAACCGCTTCTTCCCCGACGCCATGCAGCTGCCGGACGGGTGGGCATGGCTCTCCAACGGCTGGGTGCTGGGCATCGTCGCGGTGCTGCTCGTCGTCGAGGTGGTCGCCGACAAGATCCCCGCCGTCGACAGCGTGAACGACGTCATCCAGTCGGTGGTGCGCCCGACGGCCGGCGGACTCGTCTTCGGGTCGTCGTCGACCGCATCCACCGTCGCCGTCACCGACCCTGCAGCGTTCTTCGCCTCGAACCAGTGGGTGCCGATCGTCGTGGGCGCCGTGATCGCGCTGACCGTGCACACGGCCAAGACCGTCGTCCGGCCGGCCGCGAACGTCGCGACCGCCGGCGCCGCCGCACCCGTCGTCTCCACCATCGAGGACGTCGGCGCGATCGGCATGTCGCTGCTCGCGATCGTCGCGCCGATCCTCGTGCTCGTCGCGCTCGCGCTGCTCGGACTGCTCGGATGGTCGCTGTGGCGCACGGCGCGGAAGCGGCGGAACGCCGACCTGCGGCCGGCGACCGAGCGGCTCGGGGACTCCTAGGCTCCCGGCCGCGCGCCCTCCGGGACCGGCGCGACGGCGTCCATCCGCCACGCGCCCCGCCAGCGCAGCACCCTTCCGACGCTGTCGCGCTCGACGGTCGCGTGCTCGTGGCCGGAGCCCATCCCGGTCGCCGCCGCGATCCGCACGCGGCCCTCCCCGTCGGGCGTGAGCTCGTCCACCGCCTGCAGCGGATCGGCCGCGGTCGGTGCGATCGCGAGCAGCCGCCCGCCCAGCTCGACGACGTCGACGCGGCCCCAGATGCTCGCGAACGCGCCCTCGAAGGAGCGAGCGAGGGCGAGCCGGTCCTCGTCGAGCGTCTCGGCCGGCTCGAGCACGGCCGACACGATGCGCGCGACACCGACGGCGAGCTCCTCCGCCGCGCCGTCGATCGCGTTCGTGAGCACGCTCACCACCACGTCGCGCTCCGCGTCCACGAGCGTGCGTGTCGCCTGTCCCGTCCACGCGCCACCGTGCCCGACCCAGTCGCGGCCGTCGATCTCGCGCAGCATGAGCCCGAGCCCGTACCCGGCCTGACCGCCGTCGCGGCCCGTCGTCGACCAGAGCTGCTGCCGCATCCGCCGCCTGCCGGCGCCGCTCAGCAGCCGGTCGTCCGCGTCGGTGACCGTGCGCAGCAGGTCGGAGAGCTCGGCGGCCGTGGAGACGGCGCCGGTCGCGGCGGCGAGCGCACCGGTCGCGGGGCTGCCGAGCACGGTGCGCTCCTCGTGCGAGTGCAGCGCGGCGTGCCCGGCGACGAGCGGCCCGGCGCCGTGCAGACCGGCGCCGTGCGCTCCGGCGCCCGCCCCCAGGTCGGCGCTCGTGCCGGTGAGGCCGAGCGGCGCGATGACGAGCGACGCGAGCGCGTCGGCGTAGTCGGTGCCCGTGACGGCCTCGACGACGAGCGAGAGCAGGCCGAAGCCGATGTTCGAGTACTTGAACTCGCTGGAGGCCGGGATGCGCTCCACGCCGGCCCGCGCGAGCCCCAGCAGGCGCTCGGCGTCGGGGAAGTCGGCGGCGAGGTGCCAGAAGGCCACATCGTCGCCGTCGCGGACCACGCCCGCGCCGTGGGAGAGCAGCTCGCGGACGAGCAGGGCGCCGGCGTCGGTGCCGCGCAGCGCCGGCACGTGCTGCTGCGCCTCGTCGTCGAGCCGCAGCCGGCCGGTCTCCACGAGCCGCATGGCCGTGAGCGCCGCGAGCGACTTCGAGTGCGAGGCGATGCGGAAGCGGTGCCGGGTCGTGAGCGCCTCGCCCGCGAGCTGGTCTGCCCAGCCGTGGGCGGTGTCGAGCAGCAGCGCGCCGCCGACGCGCACGGCGACCTGGACGCCGGGGATGCGCAGGCGCCAGCGCCGGTAGGCGAGCCAGCGATCGGCGTACTCGAGGGCGTGCGGGAGCAGGTCGGCAGCGGGCATGCTCCGATCCTTCCACGCGCATCCGCCCGGACATGCGACAGCGGGCCGCACCTCTTCAGGTGCGGCCCGCTGTCGTGGTGGGTGCTACTCGGACGAGCCGGTGAGCTTCTCGCGGAGTGCCGCGAGCGCCTCGTCGTCGGCGAGCGTGCCGGCGCCGGACTCCTCGGTCGAACCGCCGAACGACGACCCGCCAGCGGGCGCGTCGGTCGCGTTGAGGTCGGCGTCGCGAGCAGCGGCGACCTGCGCCTTGTGCGCCTCCCAGCGCGTCTGCGCTGCGGCGTACTCGGCCTCCCAGGCCTCGCGCTGCGCCTCGAAGCCTTCCTTCCACTCGTTCGTCTCGGGGTCGAAGCCCTCCGGGAACTTGTAGTTGCCCTGCTCGTCGTACTCGGCGAGCATGCCGTAGAGCGCCGGGTCGAAGTCGGCGCCATCGGGGTCGACGCCCTCGTTCGCCTGCTTGAGCGAGAGCGAGATGCGGCGACGCTCGAGGTCGATGTCGATGATCTTCACGAAGACCTCGTCATTGACCGCGACGACCTGGTCGGCCGTCTCGACGTGCTTCGACGAGAGCTCCGAGATGTGCACGAGGCCCTCGATGCCGTCCGCGACGCGGACGAAGGCACCGAACGTGACGAGCTTCGTGACCTTGCCCGGGGCGACCTGACCGATCGCGTGCGTGCGGGCGAAGATCTGCCACGGGTCCTCCTGCGTCGCCTTGAGCGACAGGGAGACGCGCTCGCGGTCGAGCTCGACCGTGAGGATCTCGACGGTGACCTCCTGGCCGACCTCGACGACCTCCGACGCGTGCTCGATGTGCTTCCACGAGAGCTCGGAGACGTGCACGAGGCCGTCGACGCCGCCGAGGTCCACGAAGGCACCGAAGTTGACGATCGACGAGACGACGCCCTTGCGGACCTGGCCCTTCTGGAGCGACTGGAGGAACTGGCCGCGCGATGCCGACTGGGTCTCCTCGAGCAGCGCACGACGCGAGAGCACGACGTTGTTGCGGTTCTTGTCGAGCTCGAGGATCTTCGCCTCGATCTCCTGGCCGAGGTACGGCGTGAGGTCGCGGACGCGGCGGAGCTCGATGAGCGAGGCCGGCAGGAAGCCGCGCAGGCCGATGTCGACGATGAGACCGCCCTTGACGACCTCGATGACCGTGCCGGTGACGACACCGTCCTCGTCCTTGATGCGCTCGACGTCGCCCCACGCGCGCTCGTACTGCGCGCGCTTCTTCGAGAGGATCAGGCGACCCTCCTTGTCCTCCTTCTGGAGGACGAGCGCCTCGACGGTGTCGCCGACCTCGACGACCTCCGTCGGGTCGACGTCGTGCTTGATGGAGAGCTCGCGCGAGGGGATGACGCCCTCGGTCTTGTAGCCGACGTCGAGAAGGACCTCATCGCGGTCGATCTTGACGACGATGCCCTCGATGAGGTCGCCGTCGTTGAAGAACTTCAGGGTCTTCTCAACGGCGGCCATGAAGTCATCGGCCGAGCCGATGTCGTTCACAGCGACCTGCTTGGGAGCCGTGGTCGTTGCAGTGGTCATAGAGTTCAAGGTGCCTTGTTGGGGGTATCGGGCCGGCGGGCATGCGGATGCCCGTCCAGCGATTCGGATTGGTGTCGTCACCACACGAGTGACCCGGCAAGCCTACACGGCGCGCGAGAGGTCGGACAAGCCGCGCCGACCCCGTCGCCTCCTGCTCGCGTCGTGGGGCCGCGCTCAGTCGTGCGCGAGCGCCGACCGCACCATCGCCGTGCCGATCGGCTCGGCGCAGGACTGCTCGCCGAGCGCCTCGTCGAACAGCCCCCGGTCCACGAGCGACCGGATCGCGGCGTCGCGGTCGGCGGTCGCCGCGGCGATGAGCACCGGGTCGCTCGACGCGCGCCACCGGCCGAGCGCCGCCTCGGTCTCGGCCTCGAGCTCGTCGAGCTCGTCGTACCAGGCGCCGAGGCGCGCCTCGAACTCGCGCTCGGCGGCGTCGCCCCGCAGCAGCCGCCGGAGCCCCGTCACCGGTGGCCCCGCCTGCGGCTCCTCCGCGACGAGCCGCGCCGACGCGGCGCGCGCGCGATCGCACAGGGCGATCGGCTCGCCCGCGTGCGCGCCGAGCGCGGCGATCTCGAGCAGCGCGAGCTGGTCGAAGTGCTCGACCGGATCGAGCTGCGCTGCGGCTGCCTCGACCGCGCTCACGCCCTGTCGCCGCGGAGCACGGCCTCGCGGAGCGTGTCGAGGCCGACGCCGCCGATGTTGAGCACCCGGGAGTGGAAGCGCTTGAGGTCGAAGGCGTCGCCCTCGGCGTCCTGCGCCGCATCCCGGATCTGCTCGAAGATGCGCTGCCCGATCTTGTACGACGGCGCCTGGCCCGGCCAGCCGAAGTAGCGGTTGACCTCGAACCGCACGAACGGCTCGTTCATGTTGACGTTCGACTTCATGAACTCGAACGCGTAGTCGAAGTCCCACTCCCCCGTGCCGTCGAGGCGCGGCTTGCCGAGGTGCACGCCGATGTCGAGCACGACGCGGGCGGCGCGCATCCGCTGCCCGTCGAGCATGCCGAGTCGGTCGGCGGGGTCGTCGAGGTACCCGAGCGACTGCATGAGCCGCTCGGCGTAGAGCGCCCAGCCCTCGGCGTGCCCCGACGTGCCCGCGAAGGCGCGGCGCCACAGGTTGAGCTGGCCGCGGTTGTAGGTCGCCTGCGCGATCTGCAGGTGGTGACCGGGGACGCCCTCGTGGTAGACGGTCGTGAGCTCGCGCCAGGTGTCGAACTCGGTGACGCCCTCGGGCACCGACCACCACATGCGGCCGGGGCGCGAGAAGTCGTCGGCCGGGCCGGTGTAGTAGATGCCACCGGTCTGCGTCGGCGCGATCATGCACTCGAGCGCGCGGATCGGCTCGGCGATGTCGAAGTGGGAGCGGCCGAGCTCGTCGATGGCGCGGTCGCTCGTCTCCTGCATCCACGCCTTGAGCGCATCCGTGCCGTGCAGCTTGCGGCTCGGATCGCCGTCGAGGTGGGCGATCGCCTCCTGCACCGAGGCGCCGGGCTTGATCTCGTGCGCGATCGCCTCCTGCTCGTCGCGCATGCGCTCGAGCTCCTCGATCCCCCACGCGTACGTCTCGTCGAGGTCGACGTCGGCGCCGAGGAAGCGGCGCGACATGAGCGAGTAGAACTCGCGCCCGACGGCGTCGACGGGGTTGGCGGATGCGGCGAGCTCGCCGCGCAGGAACTCGGCGAGCCGCGCGTGCGCCTCGGTCGCGACACCAGCCGCCTTCGCGAGGTCGGCGCGCAGCGACGCGGGCAGCTCGGCATCGGCGGCCCTGGCGCCCTCGGCGAGCTCGTGGAAGAACCCGGCATCGGGCCGGTAGTCGGCGAACTGCTCGAGCACGTTGTCGATCTGGCGGGCGGCGGGCGTGTTGCCGGTCGCGATGCCGTTGCGGAGCGACGCGATGTAGCCGTCGATCGCGGCCGGCACGTTGCGCATCCGCTCGGCGATCGTCGCCCAGTCGCCCTCCGAGCCGGTCGACATGACGTCGAAGATGTCCCGGATGCCCGTGGCCGGGCTCGCGAGGTTGTTGAGGTCGCGGTCGCCCCAGCCCGACGCCTCCACGTCGAGCTCGAGCTGCAGCTCGCGCGACAGGTCGGTCTTCGTGACCCAGTCGATGTCGTCGACGGGCTCGGCGGCCGAGAGGCTCGCGAGCGTCTCGCTCGCGAGCTGCGCGTTGGCGGCGCGGCCCTCGGGCGAGTAGTCCCCGAACGCGGCCTTGTCGCCCTCGAGGCCCACGTAGACGTTGATCTCGGGGTTGAGGGCGGCCGCGCGGTGGACGTAGTCCTCGGCGATGCGGTCGATGTCGGTCTGTGGGCGCAGCGGTGCGCCGACGGTCGCGTCAGTCATGGCCTCAGCCTAGAGCCGAGTCGGCCGCTCGCGCGGTCGTCGCGCCGAGTGGCGCGCGAGCGGCTCAGGCGAGCGCGCCCATGACGTCGCGCTCGAACAGCTCGATGCCGTCCTGCTCGAACGCCACCTCCGGCATGTAGGCGATGAGCGTGCCGAGCCCGGCGTCGCGGAGCGCGCCGACGTGGTCGACGACCTGCTGCGGGGTGCCGACGACGGCGCCCTTCGTCGAGAAGCCGGTGCCGGCGTGCTCGGCGCGCATCGCGGAGTCGGCGCGCGCGTTGACCGCCTCGACCACGCGGCGTGCCTCCGCCTCCGTCTCGCGCACGACGATGTTGAGGTTCGACGTCAGCCGCACCTCGGCGGGGTCGCGCCCCTCCTTGTCGAGGTGGCCGAGCAGCACGTCGCGCTTGCGCGCGAACTGCTCCGGGCTGCCGCCGAAGTTCGTCGCGTCGGCCCACTTCGCGGCGTAGCGGAGCGTGCGCTGCTCGCCGCCGCCCGCGATCCACGTGGGGATGCGGGGCCGGCCGTCGCGGCCGCGCTGCAGCGGCTGCGGCCGGCAGATCGCGCCATCGACCGTGAACGACTGCGACTCGATCGTCGCCTCCCCCTCGGCCCAGAGCCGCTGGATGATCTGCACGCCGTCGCGCAGCGCCGAGATGCGGTCGCCGACGCCCGGGAAGCCGTAGCCGTACGCGCGCCACTCGTGCTCGTACCAGCCGGCGCCGATGCCGAACTCGAGCCGGCCGCCGGAGATGAGGTCGACGGTCGCGGCGATCTTCGCGAGCAGCGCCGGGTTGCGGTAGCCCATGCACGTGCACATCTGGCCGAGGCGGACGCGCGAGGTGCTCGCGGCGAGCGCGGCCATGAGCGTCCACGCTTCGTGCGTCGCCTCGTGCGTCGGCTGCGGCGTCGTGTGCATGTGGTCGTAGACCCAGATCGAGTCCCAGGCTCCCGCATCCGCGCGCTGGGCGACCGCGAGCATCCGCTGCCACTGCTCGGCCGGGTCGATGCCGACGAGGTCGAGGCGCCAGCCCTGCGGGACGAAGAGGCCGAATCGGAGTGCGTCGTGCGTCATGTCGACAGCCTAGGACGAGCGATGCCCTTGACCCGCCCGCGCGGCTGAGAGGACGATGGGCGCGCCGGGTGCAGGCTCGGCCCCGGGCGGATCGAGGGGGTGCCCCGTGCACGCTGCCACCCGCCCCGCCGCGAGCTCGCCCGTCGTGCGGCATCCGGCGCTCGCGGCCGCGATCGGCGCGCTCATCGGCGTGACGTGGGCCGCCGCGCTGCGGGCCTACATGGTCGCGCTCGTCGGCACCGCATCCGTCTTCTCCTGGTGGACGATCGGCGCCGTCCTCCTCCCCGGCGCGATCGCGGGCGGGTGCATCGGGCTCGCCCACGCGCTGCACGCGCGCCGCGCGCGCCGCGCGTGGCTGCTGGGGTTCGCGCCGATCGCGTTCGCGCTGCTCGCGATGCTCGAGCCCGGCGCGCTCGAGGCGCTGCTCACGACGGGCCTCGGCGGCGGCGCGATCGGCGTCGCGCTCGCGCTCGTGCTCGGGGGATTCGGCCTCGGCTCGATCGGCTCACGCGCCGCGCGCGTCGCGGGGCTCGGCCTGGCGCTGCTGCTGACGGCCGGTGTGGCGGCGACCGTGCCGCTCATCGGCGGCACGGGCCTCGCGCTCTCGACCCCGAAGGGTGCGTGGGCGACGGCGCTCGCCGCCGGCCTGCTGCTGTGCGGCATCCTCGGCACCGCGATCGCGTTCCGGCCCGCGGCGCCGAGCATCCGCTGACGCGGCGCACGCCGACGCGGCGGGGCGAGCTCAGTGCGCGGCGGCGTCCCAGTTCGGACCGACGCCCACCTGCACCTCGAGCGGCACCGACAGGTCGGCCGCGCCGCCCATCTCGGCGCGCACGATCGCCTCCAGCGCCTCGCGCTCCCCCGTCGCGACCTCGAAGACCAGCTCGTCGTGCACCTGCAGCAGCATGCGGGAGCCGAGCCCCTCGTCGGTGATGCGGCGGTCGATCGCGATCATGGCGCGCTTGATGATGTCGGCGGCCGAGCCCTGGATCGGCGAGTTGAGCGCCTGCCGCTCCGCGCCCTCGCGCAGGATGCGGTTCGAGGAGGTGAGATCGGGGAACGGGCGGCGGCGGCCGAAGATCGTCGTCGTGTAGCCGTCGTCCTTCGCCTGCATGACGACGCCGCGCAGGTAGTCGCGGATGCCGCCGAAGCGCTGGAAGTAGTCGAGCATGAGCTGCTTCGCCTCGGCCTGCGAGATGCGCAGCTGCTTCGAGAGGCCGAACGCGCTCAGCCCGTAGGCGAGGCCGTAGCTCATGGCCTTCACCTTGACGCGCTGCAGCGCCGTCACCTCGCTCGGCTCGACGCCGAAGATGCGGCTGCCGACGAAGCGGTGCAGGTCCTCGCCCGACAGGAACGCCTCGATGAGGCCCTCGTCGCCCGAGAGGTGCGCCATGATGCGCATCTCGATCTGCGAGTAGTCGGCGGTCAGCATCGTCTCGAACTCGGGGCCGTGCGCGAACGCGGATCGGATCTCGCGGCTCACCTCCGTGCGCACCGGGATGTTCTGCAGGTTCGGGTCGTTCGACGAGAGGCGGCCGGAGGCGGAGCCCGTCTGGTCGTAGCGCGTGCGGATGCGTCCGTCGTCCTGGATCGCCTTGAGCAGCGACTCGATGATCTGCGCGAGCTTCATGGTCTCGCGATGCTGCAGGAGGAGCCCGAGGAAGGGGTGCGGGTTCGTCTCCTGCAGGTCGGCGAGCGACTGCGCGTCGGTCGAGTAGCCGGTCTTCGTCGCGCGGGTCTTGGGCATGTCGAGCTCTTCGAAGAGCACCGACTGCAGCTGCTTCGGGCTGCCGAGGTTCACCTCACGACCGATCACGCCGTAGGCGGCCTGCGCGTGCCCGGCCGCCTGCTCGCGCATCTGGTCGAGGATGCGCTGCAGCACCTCGCGGTCCATGTGCACGCCCTGGCGCTCCATGCGCACGAGCACGGGCATGAGCGGCAGCTCGATGTCGTCGAGCACGCCGAGCGTGCCCGGGTCGAGCCGCGGCCGCTGGGCGCGCGAGAGCTCGCCGGTGAGCCATGCGACGGTGCCGAGCTCCTCCGGCTCGATCTCGGGCACGAGCTGGTTCGGGTCGGGCGCCGGCAGCGTCGCGCCCAGCAGCGCCTCGGTCTGCCAGTCGAGCTCGAAGGTCTTCGGCGGCGCCGTAGGCGTCTGCAGCCACGCGGCGACGCGCGTGTCGTGCGCGGCGCCGCCGAGCGCGAGCCCGGCGCGCTCGAGCGCCTTGATGGATGCCTTCACGTCGTGGAGCGCCTTCGGGGCGTCCGACGCGAGCCACGCGACGAATCCGTCGTAGTCGCCCGTGCCGGCCTTGTACGGCACGTAGGCGCTCGCGCCATCGGTCGCGACGCCGAAGCCGCCGATGCCGCCGGCCCCGTCTGGCGCGATCGAGACCGCGACCGTGCCCTTCGCGCGCGAGAGCCAGAGGTCGAGCTCCTCGTCGACGAGCTTCTGCACGGCGGGCGCCTGCACCTCGGGCTCGAGCGCCGCGACGGCCTCGCCGCTGCCCTCCTGCTTGAGCACGCGGTCGAGGAGCGTGCGGAACTGCAGCCGCTGGAACACCTCGCGCAGCTTCACCTCGTCGACCTGGCCGCGCGTGAGCTCGGCGGGCTCGACGCCGAGGTCGACGTCGGTGAGCAGCTTGTTGAGTCGGCGGTTGCGCTCGGCGCGGTCGCGCTGCTCGCGCAGGTTGTTGCCCACGACGCCCTTGATGTCGTCGGCGTGCGCGAGGAGGTTCTCGACCGTGCCGTACTGCGTGATCCACTTGACGGCCGTCTTCTCGCCGACCTTGTCGATGCCGGTGAGGTTGTCGCTCGTCTCGCCGACGAGGGCCGCGATCTCGGGGTACTGCTCGGGCTCGATCCCGTAGCGCTCGCGCACCGCCTCGGGCGTGTAGTGCTTGAGCTCGGAGACGCCGCGGACGGAGGGGTAGAGCAGGGTCACGTCGTCGTTGACGAGCTGGATCGTGTCGCGGTCGCCCGAGACGACGAAGACGTCCATGCCGGCCTTGCGGCCCTCGACCGAGAGGGTCGCCAGGATGTCGTCGGCCTCGTAGTCCTCCTTCGAGATGGTGCGCACGCCCATCGCGTGGAGCGCCTCCTCGAGGAGCGGCACCTGGCCCTTGAACTCCTTCGGCGTCTCGTCGCGCGTGCCCTTGTACTCGGCGTACTCGCGGGTTCGGAAGGAGAAGCGCGAGATGTCGAACGCGACCGCGAGGTGCGTCGGCTTGTGGTCCTGCAGCAGCTTGAGGAGCATCGACAGGAACCCGTGGATGGCGTTCGTGTGCTGCCCCTCCGAGTTGACGAAGTTCTCGAGCGGCAGGGCGAAGAACGCCCGGAACGCGAGGGAATGGCCATCGATGACCATGAGGGTAGGCTTCGAGTCCGACACGGCAGTCAGCCTAGCCGCCGCATCCGACACGACCTCCCGGGAGCCCGCGTGACCCAGCCCGCCCAGCTCGACGCGCAGACGCGGGCGGTGCTCGACGCGCAGGGCGAGGTGCCCGGCGGCGAGCTCGGCTCGCGCATGGGGATCGAGTTCCTCAAGCTCTCGGCCGAGCACTCGATCGCGCGCATGCCCGCCGAGGGCAACCGCCAGCCGGTCGGCTTCGTGCACGGCGGCGCGTACTGCGTCATCGCCGAGAGCCTCGGCTCGATCAGCGCGAACATCCACGCGGGCGAGGGCCGCTACGCGGTCGGCGTCGACATTAACGCGACCCACACGCGCTCGATCACGAGCGGATGGGTGACGGCCGAGTGCACGGCGGTGCACCTCGGCGCTTCCATGACCGTCCACGAGATCGTCTGCACGGACGACGACGGCAACCGCGCCTCGACCCTGCGCATCACGAACTTCATCAAGCAGCGCCGCGCGGCGTAGCGCCCCGCCCCGAGGCGTCGAGCTTCCCCGAACGGCGGGTTTCGGCGCGAGGATCCCGGAGTTCGGGGAAGTTCGGCTGCCGGCGCTACTTCTTCGGGGTGCCGAGCTGCTCGATGACGGCCTGCGCGACCTCTGCCATCGTCAGGCGACGGTCCATCGAGGCCTTCTGGATCCAGCGGAACGCCTCCGGCTCGGCGAGGCCCATCCGCTGGTTCAGCAGGCCCTTGGCGCGGTCGACGATCTTGCGCGTCTCGAAGCGGTCGGCGAGGTCGGCGACCTCGCTCTCGAGCGTGCGGATCTGGTCCCAGCGCGCGAGCGCGATCTCGATCGCCGGCAGCAGGTCGTTCTGCGTGAACGGCTTGACGACGTAGGCGAGCGCCCCGGCCTCGCCGGCACGCTCGACGAGCTCCTTCTGGCTGAAGGCCGTGAGCAGCACGACCGGCGCGATCTTCTCGGCGCTGATGCGCTCGGCCGCGGTGATCCCGTCCATCTTGGGCATCTTCACGTCCATGACGATGAGGTCGGGCCGCAGCTCCTTGGCGAGCTCGACGGCGCGCTCGCCGTCGCCGGCCTCGCCGATCACGTCGAACCCTGCGGCCTCGAGCGTCTCGACGATGTCGAGGCGGATGAGCGACTCGTCCTCGGCGACGAGCACGGTGCGCGCCGTGGACTTGGGCTCTGCGGGCGCGGCGGTGTCGAGCTCGGGCTCGGCGAAGAGGTCGTCGGTCATGACCACTAGCCTAGTGTTCGCATCGAGAGCCGCCGGGCGCGGTCTCGAGCCGGTGTGGCGGAATCGGCAGACGCGGCGCACTCAAAATGCGCTTCCGCGAGGAGTGTGGGTTCGAGTCCCACCACCGGCACGTGCAGCGAAGGGCTCGAGCAGGCGCAGCCGGCTCGAGCCCTTCGTCGCAGGGTCTCTACCCCTCCGTGGGGTGCGGGGCCGACGGGTGCGGCACCTGGATGCGGCGCAGGCCGTGGTAGGCGGGCACGGCCTCGGCGTGCACATCCCCGACCCGGTGGATGCGCAGGTCGTTCGTCGACCCGGAGGTGCCGGGAGGCATGCCGGAGATGACGACGACCTTCTCGCCGGTCGCGACGAGCCCCTTGCCGATGAGCACGTCGTCGACCTGGGCGATCATCTCGTCGGTGTGCGTGACGCGGTCGACGAGGTGGGTGTTCATGCCCCAGATCATCTGCATCCGGCACTCGACCTCGGGGTCGGGCGTGAAGCCGAACATCGGGATGGCGCTGCGCAGCCGCGACATGCGGCGGGCGGAGTCGCCCGACTCGGTGAAGACGACGATCGCCTTCGCGTCGACGAAGTCGGCGACCTCGAGCGCGGCGAGCGTCACGGCGCCGCCCTGCGTGCGGGGCTTGGTGCCGAGCGGGGGGATGCGGCCGAGGCCCATCTCCTCCGCCGCGACGACGATGCGGGCCATCGTCTCGATCGTGGTGATCGCGTGCTTGCCGACGCTCGTCTCGCCCGAGAGCATGACCGCATCGGCGCCGTCGAGGATGGCGTTGGCGCAGTCGCTCGCCTCGGCGCGGGTCGGCCGCGCGTTCTCGATCATCGACTCGAGCACCTGGGTGGCGACGATGACGGGCTTCGCCCAGCGGCGGGCGAGCTCGATCGCGCGCTTCTGCACGAGCGGCACCTGCTCGAGCGGCAGCTCGACGCCGAGGTCGCCGCGGGCGACCATGATCGCGTCGAACGCGTCGATGATGCCGGTGAGGTTCTCCACGGCCTGCGGCTTCTCGATCTTGGCGACGACGGGCAGCTTCCTGCCCTCCTCGGCCATGATCTCGTGCACCCGGACGATGTCCGAGGCGTCGCGCACGAACGAGAGCGCGATGATGTCGGCGCCGAGGTCGAGCGCCCACCGCAGGTCGGACTCGTCCTTCTCGCTCAGCGCGGGCACGTTCACGGCCACGCCGGGCAGGTTGATGCCCTTGTTCGAGCTCACCGGTCCGCCGACGACGACCTCGGTGACGACCTCGGTGTCGGTGACCTCGACCGCGCGCAGCGTGATGCGGCCGTCATCGATGAGCAGCGGGTCGCCCGGCCGCACGTCGGCGGGCAGGCCCTCGAAGGTCGTGCCGGCGCGCTCGCCGTCGCCCTCGATGTCGTCGGTCGTGATCGTGAAGCGCGCGCCCTCGACCAGCTCGAACGGGCCGTCGGGCATCTTGCCGAGGCGGATCTTGGGGCCCTGCAGGTCGACCAGGATGGCTACCGGCAGGTGCAGCTCGTCGGAGGCGCGGCGGATGTTCGCGTACACCTCCTCGTGGACGCTTCGGTCTCCATGGCTGAGGTTCATGCGCGCGACGTTCACACCGGCCGCGATCGCGGCCTTCGTGCTCTCGTAGCCGGCGAGTGCCGGCCCCCACGTCGCGACGATCTTGGCTCGTCTCATCGGGTTCTCTTTCCATCGTCGCGCCGCCTGGGTGTTCGGCACGGATGCGTCCATCCTTCCAGAGCCGGGCGCCCTGTGTCGGACGCCCTGCGCCGATTCGCCGGCCGGGCGCCCGTCCGCGCCGTCAGACGGCGGCGAAGGGCCGGTCCGTCGCCCGCACGGGCGCGGGCAGCTCGGTCGAGCCCTCGAGGTACGCGTCGACCGCGGCGGCCGCCGCGCGGCCCTCGGCGATCGCCCACACGATGAGCGAGGCGCCGCGGCCCGCGTCACCGGCGACGAACACGCCGGGGGTGTCGGTGCTGAAGTCGGCGCGCCGCGCGGGCACGCCGCGCTCGAACGGGACCTCGAGCGCTTCACCGATCGACGCATCCGCCCCCGTGAAGCCGAGCGCGAGCAGCACGAGGTCGGCGGGGATCTCGCGCTCCGTGCCGGGCTTCGGGCGACGCACGCCGTCGACGATCTCGGTGTCGGCGACCTTGAGCGCGCGCACCTCCCCCGCGCGGTTCGCGAGGAACTCGACGGTCGAGACGAGGTAGCTGCGCTCGCCGCCCTCCTCGTGGCTCGACTGCACCTCGAACATCGTCGGATGCACGGGCCACGGCTGGTGCTCCGGCCGCTCGGAGGGCGGCTGCACGCCGATCGCGAGGTTCGTGACCGACAGCGCGCCCTGGCGGTGGGCGGTGCCGATGCAGTCGGAGCCCGTGTCGCCGCCGCCGAGCACGACGACGTGCTTGCCCGACGCGGTGATCTGGTTGTCGGGCACGGTGCCGGCGACCGCGCGGTTCTGCTGCACGAGGTAGTCCATCGCGAGGTGCACGCCGTCGAACGAGCGGCCGGGGATGTCGAGCTCGCGCGCGACGGGGGCGCCGGTCGCGACGACGACCGCGTCGAAGCGCTCGCGCAGCTGCTCCCACGTGAGGTCGCGGCCGATCTGCACGCCCGCGCGGAAGCGCGTGCCCTCGGCCGTCATCTGCGCGAGGCGCGCCTCGAGCTGCCGCTTCTCGAGCTTGAAGTCGGGGATGCCGTAGCGCAGCAGGCCGCCGATGCGATCGTCGCGCTCGTACACCGCGACCGTGTGCCCGGCGCGCGTGAGCTGCTGGGCGGCGGCGAGGCCCGCGGGGCCGGACCCGACCACGGCCACCGTCTTGCCGGTGAGGCGCGCGGGCGGGTGCGGCTCGGTCCAGCCGTTCGCGAACGCCTCGTCGGCGATCGCCTGCTCGATCGACTTGATCGTCACGGCCGGCTGGTTGATGCCGAGCACGCACGACGACTCGCACGGGGCGGGGCAGAGCCTGCCCGTGAGCTCCGGGAAGTTGTTCGTCGCGTGCAGCCGGTCGCTCGCCGCCCGGCCCTCGCCGCGCCACGTGAGGTCGTTCCACTCCGGGATGAGGTTGCCGAGCGGGCAGCCCTGGTGGCAGAACGGCACGCCGCAGTCCATGCAGCGGCCCGCCTGTCGGCGGAGCACCGCGCGGTCGCCCGGCTCGCCGATCTCGCGCCAGTCGAGGATGCGCACCGGCACCGGTCGCTTCTTGGGGAGCTCGCGCTCCGTCACCTTCAGGAATCCACGAGGATCAGCCACCGGTCACCTCCAGGATCTGCCGCCAGATGTTGTCCGAGTCGGGGTCGACGCCCTGCCGCTGCGCGTCCAGGCGGATGGAGCGCACCATCGCCCAGTCGCGGGGCACGAGCTTGGAGACGCGCTGCAGGCCGTCGTCGAGCACGCGCTGCGCGACGCTCGAGCCGGTCAGCTCGACGTGCCGCGCGAGGATCGCTCGCAGCTCGATCTCGTCCTCCTCGTCGAGCTGGTCGACGCGCAGCTCGCCCTGGTGGAACGAGTCCTGGTTGAGCAGCCGCTCGTCGAGGTCGAGCACGTACGCGACGCCGCCGGACATGCCGGCGCCGATGTTGCGGCCGGTGGGCCCGAGGATGACGGCGATGCCGCCCGTCATGTACTCGAGCGCGTGGTCGCCGGCGCCCTCGCACACGGCGGTCGCACCGGAGTTGCGCACGAGGAAGCGCTCGCCGACGATGCCCCGGAGGTACAGCTCGCCGCTCGTCGCGCCGTAGCCGATGACGTTGCCGGCGATGACGTTGTCCTCGGCGACGAGCGCCGCGTCGGCCGCGGGCTGCACCGTGACGAGGCCGCCGGAGAGGCCCTTGCCGACGTAGTCGTTCGCGTCGCCGTGCAGGCGCAGCGCGATGCCGCGCGGCACGAACGCGCCGAGCGACTGGCCCGCGGAGCCGCGCAGCGTGAGATCGACGGTGCCGGGCTCGAGGCCATCGGCGCCGGCGCGGAGCGTGACGGCGTTGCCGAGCATCGTGCCGACCGCGCGATCGGTGTTCGCGATCTCGAGGTCGAGCTCGAGCCGCTCCCCCGCGTCGAGCGCCCGCGCGAGCGGCTCGAGGAGGCGCGAGTCGAGCTGCAGCTCGAGCTCGTGGTCCTGCTCGGTCGTCCTGCGCGGCGCGCCGTGCGCGCCCACGGGTTGCGTGAGCACGGGCGCGAGGTCGAGGCCGTCGGCCTTCCAGTGCTCGATCGCGCGGTCGACCTCGAGCAGGTCGCCGCGCCCGATCGCCTCGTCGAGGCTGCGCAGCCCGAGCGAGGCGAGCAGCTCCCGCACCTCCTGCGCGATGAACTCGAAGAACTGCACCACGAACTCCGGCTTGCCGGTGAAGCGCTCCCGCAGGGCCGGGTTCTGCGTCGCGACGCCGACGGGGCACGTGTCGAGGTGGCACACGCGCATCATGATGCAGCCGGAGACGACGAGCGGAGCGGTCGCGAAGCCGAACTCCTCGGCTCCGAGCAGCGCGCCGATGATGACGTCGCGGCCGGTCTTCAGCTGGCCGTCCACCTGCACGCTCACGCGCTCCCGGAGGCCGTTGACCATGAGCGTGTGCTGCGTCTCGGCGAGGCCGATCTCCCAGGGCGTGCCCGCGTGCTTGAGCGAGTTGAGCGGGCTCGCGCCCGTGCCGCCGTCATGGCCGGAGACGAGCACGACATCCGCCTTCGCCTTCGCGACGCCCGCGGCGACCGCGCCGATGCCCGACTGCGAGACGAGCTTGACGTGCACGCGCGCCGCGGGGTTGGAGCGCTTGAGGTCGAAGATGAGCTGCTTGAGGTCCTCGATCGAGTAGATGTCGTGGTGCGGCGGCGGCGAGATGAGCCCGACGCCCGCGGTCGCGTGCCGGGTGCGCGCGACCCACGGGTAGACCTTGCCCGGCGGCAGCTGGCCGCCCTCGCCGGGCTTCGCGCCCTGCGCCATCTTGATCTGGATGTCGTCGGCGTGCGTCAGGTACATGCTCGTCACGCCGAAGCGGCCGGAGGCGACCTGCTTGATCGCGCTGCGGCGCTCGGGATCGAGCAGCCGGTCGACGTCCTCGCCGCCCTCGCCGGTGTTCGACTTCGCGCCCAGCCGGTTCATCGCGATCGCGAGCGTCTCGTGCGCCTCCTGCGAGATCGAGCCGTAGCTCATCGCGCCGGTCGAGAAGCGCGTGACGATCGACGCGACCGACTCGACCTCCTCGATCGGCACGGGCTCGGCCGCGGCGCGCAGCCGCAGCAGGCCGCGGAGGGTCTTGAGCTCCTCTGCCTGGTCGTCGACGAGCCGCGAGTACTCGCGGAACACGTCGTAGCGCCCCGTGCGCGTCGAGTGCTGCAGCTTGAAGACCGTCTCCGGGTTGAACAGGTGCGGGGCGCCGTCGCGGCGCCACTGGTACTCGCCGCCGGTCGTGAGCCGCTCGTGCGCGATGGGCGCGCGCTCGTCCGGGTAGGCGGAGCGGTGCCGGAGGCGGTTCTCCTCGGCGATGACGTCGAGCCCGACCCCGCCGAGCGGCGAGTGGGTGCCGGTGAAGTAGCGGTCGACGAGCTCGCGCGAGAGGCCGATCGCCTCGAACGCCTGCGCGCCGCCGTAGGCGCCGACGGTGGAGATGCCCATCTTCGACATGATCTTCGTGACGCCCTTGCCGAGCGCCTTGATGACGTTGCGCACCGCGGTGTCGACGTCGGCGCCGAGCTGGCCGGAGAGCGCGAGCTGCTCCGCGGTCTCCATCGCGAGGTACGGGTTGACGGCGCTCGCGCCGTAGCCGATGAGGAGCGCCACGTGGTGCACCTCGCGCACGTCGCCCGCCTCGACGACGATGCCGGCGCGCATCCGGGTGGATGCCTCGATGAGGTGGTGGTGCACCGCGCTCGTCATGAGCAGGGTCGGGATGGGCGCGAGCTGGTCGGTCGAGTCGCGGTCGGACAGGATGATGAACTGCGCACCCTCGGCGATCGCCTCGTCGACCTCGCGGCACATCTCGTCGATCCGGCGCTCCATCGAGGCGGGTCCGTCGTCGACGCGGTAGAGCCCCTTGACCACCACGGTGCGGCGCGAGCCGGGCGTGCGGTCGATCGAGCGGATCTTCGCGAGCTGGTCGTTGTCGATGACGGGGAAGTCGACGATGATCTGGCTCGCGTGCGAGGGCGTGGCCGTGAGCAGGTTCCGCACCGGGCCGATGCCCATCGTCATGCTCGTCACGATCGCCTCGCGGAGCGAGTCGAGCGGCGGGTTCGTCACCTGCGCGAAGGCCTGCTTGAAGTAGTCGAACAGCAGCCGCGGCCTGCTCGACAGCGCGGCGATCGGGGTGTCGGAGCCCATGGCGCCGAGCGGCTCGGCGCCCGTCTTCGCCATCGGGCCGATGAGGATGCGCACCTCCTCCTCGGTGTAGCCGAAGGTGCGCTGGCGACGGGCGACGGATGCCGCGGTGTGGGCGACGTGCTCGCGGTCGGGCAGGTCGGCGAGGTGGATGCGGCTCGACTCGAGCCACTCCCCCCACGGCTCCATCGACGCGAGCTCCTGCTTGATCTCCTCGTCCGGCACGAGGCGGCCCGCCTCGGTGTCGACGAGGAAGAGCCTGCCCGGCTGCAGCCGGCCGCGGCGCACGACCCGGCTCGGCTCGATGGGCAGCACGCCCGTCTCGCTCGCGAGCACCACGAGGCCGTCGGAGGTCTCGAGCCAGCGCCCAGGGCGCAGGCCGTTGCGGTCGAGCGTCGCGCCGACGACGGTGCCGTCGGTGAAGCTGATGGCAGC
Source organism: Actinomycetota bacterium (assembly GCA_051751085.1). Classification (GTDB taxonomy): domain Bacteria; phylum Actinomycetota; class Actinomycetes; order Actinomycetales; family Microbacteriaceae; genus Agrococcus. The sequence continues at coordinate 67,305 of JBNJKM010000010.1, forward strand.
GGGCCCGTCCCACGGCTCCATGAGGAGCGAGTGGTACTCGGCGAAGTCCCGCAGGTCCTGCGGCATGTCGGTCTGGTTCTCCCACGCCTGCGGCACCATCATCAGGATCGCGTGCGGCAGCGAGCGGCCCGCGAGCGTGAGCAGCTCGAGCACCTCGTCGAACGAGGTCGAGTCGCTCATGCCGGGCGTCACGATGGGCTTGAGCGGGCGCAGGTCGCCGAGCAGCTCGGAGGCCAGCTGCGACTCGCGCGCGCGCATCCAGTTGCGGTTGCCCTCGACCGTGTTGATCTCGCCGTTGTGGGCGATCATGCGCAGCGGCTGCGCGAGCGGCCACGACGGGAACGTGTTCGTGGAGTAGCGCGAGTGGACGATCGCGAGCTTCGTCTCGAAGCGCTCGTCGGAGAGGTCGGGGTAGAAGGGCTCGAGCTGGAGCGTCGTCACCATGCCCTTGTAGGTGATGGTGCGGCTCGACAGCGACGGCAGGTACTCGCCCACCTCGCGCTCGATGCGCTTGCGCAGGCGCCAGGCGAGCCGGTCGAGCTCGAGCCCCGCGACGGGCGTGCCGGCCGCGGCCACGAACAGCTGCTCGATCGCGGGCATCGCGCCGCGCGCGAGCCTGCCCAGGGCGTCCGGCACGGTGGGCACCTCGCGCCAGCCGAGCACGCGCAGCCGCTCCTGCCCGGCGATCTCGTCGATGCGCTCCCGCGCGGTGGCGCGATCGGATGCGTCGAGCGGCAGGAAGGCGAGTCCGGCCGCGTAGGTGCCCGGCTCGGGCAGCTCGAAGCCGACCACGGCTCGCAGGAACGCGTCCGGCATCTGCGTGAGGATGCCGGCGCCGTCGCCGGTGCCCGCGTCGGAGCCGACCGCGCCGCGGTGCTCGAGGTTGCGCAGCGCGTCGAGCGCCAGCGCGACGATGTCGTGGCCTGCCGTCCCGCGCGTCGTGGCGACCATCGCCAGTCCGCACGAGTCCCGCTCGTGCCTCGGGTCGTACATCCCCGATGCCGGCGGCAGGCCGAGGCCCCGCGAGGTGAATGCCCCGTTCGATCGGTCGCTGATGGTGCGCATCGTGCTCCTGTGCTGGACGTGCTTGCGGTCGGAGCGGGACGCCGTCGGCCCGCGAGCGCGCCCGATGGCGCGCAGGACTACTTGGGTGCGGCCGCGGGTTCTGCGGCGGTGATCTCGACGTCGTCCTGGGTGCGGGACTCGGGGAGGTCCGTGTAGACCTCGGAGTCTACGCCCTCTGCTCGCGGCTCGCGTCCCGGCTGCCACGGCGTGGGCTCGAGCCCCGGGTGGCGGCGGGTCTGCACGACCCACACGACGACGCCGAGCGCGATGGCGAGGAACGCCATCCACACGTTCGTGCGGATGCCGAGGAACAGCTCGGACGGGTCGACCCGGATGGTCTCGAAGACCGAGCGGCCGAGGCCGTACCAGATGAGGTAGAGCGCGACGAGGCGGCCCCACTGCACGTCGCGCTTGCGGTCGATCCACAGCAGCAGCGCGGCACCGAGCACGTTCCAGGCGATCTCGTACGCGAACGTCGGGTGGAAGAGCGTCTCGGCGGGCAGCCCGACGGGGAACGCCGGGTTCGTGGCCTCGATCTCGAGGCCCCACGGGAGGCCCGTCGGCTGGCCGAAGAGCTCGTGGTTGAACCAGTTGCCGAGCCGGCCGAAGGCCTGCGCGAGCAGCAGGCCGGGCGCGAGCGCGTCGGCGAAGGCCGTGAAGCGCACGCCGGTCTGGCGGCAGCCGATCCAGACGCCGATGGCACCGCCGATGAGGGCGCCGAAGATCGCGATGCCGCCCTCCCAGATGTAGAGCGCCGTCATCGGGTCGCGGCCCGGGCCGAAGTAGTCGTCCGGGTGCGTCACGACGTGGAAGGCGCGCGCCGCGACGATGCCGAGCAGCACGGCCCAGACGCCGATGTCGATGACGTAGCCGGCGTCGACGCCCCGCTGGCGCAGGCGCCAGCCGGTGAGCACGGTCGCGACGACGATGCCCGCGAGGATGCAGAGCGCGTACGTCTGGATGCCCCACGTGGGGCCGACGATGCGGAGGAAGAAGGCGAGCGCGACGCCGATGAGGAGCGACCAGACGAGCGTCCAGCCTGCGTCGCGCTTCGTCAGGCGGCCGGTGAGCGCCCACGCGAGCAGCGCGACGACCGCGAGGACGAGGCCGACCACGACGCCGAGGACGACGGCGCCGAGCACCGAGCCCTGCGCGAGCGGCAGCACGCCGATCGCGTCGAGCCACGCGCCCAGCGGCACCTGCTGCCACTCGGGGCTCGGGCTCGGGATGCTCTGGAAGACGGTGGTCACGCGGATGCGCTCTTCTCTGCGGTCGTGGTGTCGGGGCTCGTGGTGGTCGGCTCGGCTGCGGCCGGGCCGCCGTCGAGTGTACCGGCGGCGAGGGATGCGGCGAGCTCGCGCACGGCGGGGACGCCGCCGGCGCCGAGCGCGCGCACGAGTGCGGAGCCGACGATCACGCCGTCGGCGTAGTCGAGCACGTCGCGCACCTGCGCTGCGGTGGAGATGCCGAGGCCGACGCAGCGCAGGGCGGTCGTGCCGTTCGCCGCGGCGCGGTCGGCGATGCGCTCGGCGAGCGTCCTGGCGGCCTGGTCGACGTCGGTGCGCGCGCCGGTGGTGCCCATGGTGGAGACCGTGTAGACGAAGCCGCGGGAGGCGGCGACGGCGCGGTCGATGCGCGCGTCGGAGGACGACGGCGCCGCGAGGAAGATGCGGTCGAGGTCGTGCCGCTCCGCGGCCGTGAGCCAGGCCTCGGCGTTCTCGGGCGTCAGGTCGGGCGTGATGAGCCCGGCGCCGCCGGCGGCGGCCAGGCGCTCGGCGAACCGGTCCACGCCGAAGCGCAGCACCGGGTTCCAGTAGGTCATCACGAGCACGGGCACGCTCGTGCGCGCGGTGATCGCCGCGACCGCCTCGAAGAGCTCCTCGAGCTTGAAGCCACGCTCGAGCGTCGACTGGGTGGCGGCCTGGATGACCGGGCCGTCCATGCCGGGATCGGAGTAGGGCACGCCGAGCTCGATCGCGGTGCAGCCGGCCTCGGCGATCGCGACGGCGGCCTCGACGCTCGTCTCGAGGTCGGGGAAGCCGACCGGCAGGTAGCCGATGAGCGCCCGGTTGCCGCTCGCGCGGATCGCGGCCTCGGTGCGGATGCCGCTCACTGCTGCCTCGCGTCCTTGTCGAGCACGTCGAACCAGCGGCCCGCTGTCGCCACGTCCTTGTCGCCGCGGCCGGAGAGCGAGACGAGCAGGGTCGATCCCGGCGCCTCCTTCGCGAGCCGGAGCGCTCCGGCGATCGCGTGCGCCGACTCGATCGCGGGGATGATGCCCTCGGCGCGCGTGAGCGCGAGGAACGCGTCCATCGCCTCGCTGTCGCTCACGGGCTGGTACTCGGCGCGGCCGATGTCGTGCAGCCAGGCGTGCTCGGGGCCGACACCGGGGTAGTCGAGGCCGGCCGAGATCGAGTGCGACTCGAGCGTCTGCCCGTCGTCGTCCTGCAGCAGGTACGTGCGCATCCCGTGCAGGATGCCCGGCTCGCCCCGCTCGATCGAGAGCGCGTGGCGCTCGGTGTCGGCGCCGTCGCCCGCGGCCTCGAGGCCGATGAGGCGCACGTCGGCGTCGTCGAGGAAGGCGTGGAAGATGCCCATCGCGTTCGAGCCGCCGCCGACGCACGCGAGCACCGCGTCGGGCAGGCCGCCGGTCATGGCGATCGTCTGCTCGCGCGCCTCGTCGCCGATCGCGCGGTGGAAGTCGCGCACCATCTCGGGGAACGGATGCGGTCCGGCGACCGTGCCCATGAGGTAGTGCGTCGAGTCGACGTTCGCGACCCAGTCGCGCAGGCCCTCGTTGATCGCGTCCTTGAGCGTGCGGGAGCCGCTCGTGACCGGAACGACCTCGGCGCCGAGCAGCCGCATCCGGGCGACGTTGAGCGCCTGGCGCTCCGTGTCGACCTCGCCCATGTAGACGACGCACTCCATGCCGAACAGCGCCGCCGCGGTCGCGGTCGCGACGCCGTGCTGGCCAGCGCCCGTCTCGGCGATGAGCCGCGTCTTGCCGAGGCGCTGCGCGACGAGCGCCTGGCCGAGGACGTTGTTGATCTTGTGGCTGCCGGTGTGGTTGAGGTCCTCGCGCTTGAGCAGGATGCGCGCGCCCGCCTGCTCGCTCAGGCGGCTCGCCTCGGTGAGCATGGAGGGCCTGCCGGTGTAGTCGCGCGACAGCCGCGCGAACTCCGCCTGGAACTCGGGGTCGACCTTGCACGCCTCGTAGCACGCGGCGAGCTCGTCGATCGCGGCCATGAGCGGCTCGGGCATGAAGACGCCGCCGTAGCCCCCGAACCATGGTCCGTGGTGGCCTCGAAGCGAAGCTGCGGTGTCGGTCATGCGGCCCTCCCGAACTCTGCGACGCGCGACTCGGGGTCGCCGTCGGTGACCAGCGCCTCGCCGACGAGCACGGCATCCGCGCCGTCCCTGCGGTAGCGCGCGACGTCGGCCGCGTCGCGCACGCCCGACTCGGCGACCGCGACGACATCGCCGGGGATGCGCGCGCGGAGCTCCGCGAAGCGCTCCGGATGCATCGTGAACGTCTTGAGGTCGCGCGTGTTGACGCCCAGGATGCGCGCGCCGGCGTCGAGTGCCGCGTCGATCTCCCGCTCGTCGTGCACCTCGACGAGCACCGAGAGGCCGAGGCCGGTCGCGAAGCTGTGCAGCTCGGCGAGGCGGGCGGGCGCGAGCGACGCGACGATGAGCAGCGCGAGGTCGGCGCCGAACGCGCGCGCCTCGAGCAGCTGGTACTCGTCGGCGATGAAGTCCTTGCGCAGCACCGGCACCGCGACCGCCGCGCGCACGGCGCGCAGGTCGTCGAGGCTGCCGAGGAAGCGGCGCTCCTCGGTGAGCACGCTGATCGCGCTCGCCCCGCCCGCCTCGTAGCGGGCGGCGAGGGAGGCGGGCTCCGGGATGTCGGCGAGCGCGCCCTTCGACGGGCTCGCGCGCTTCACCTCGGCGATGATGTGCGGGCCGGCGGAGTCGGGCTTGGGCGAGCCGAGGATGGCGGCGGCGTCGAGGGGCGTCGGGGTCGACAGCGCGATCGACTCCAGGCGGTCGGCGGGCAGCGCCTCACGCCGTCGAGCCGCGTCCTCGAGCGCGCCCGCGGTGAGCGCGTCGAGCACGGCCTAGTGGCCCTGCGGGCCGAAGCCGGCGCGGTTGAGGATGGGCCACAGCACCATGCCGACGACGAGCAGGCCTGCGCTCGCCCACACGAGCATGGGCATGTCGAGGAAGAAGAAGAGCGTGCCGAGCGCGAAGGCGACGATCATCACGATGACGCTCACCCAGGCTGCGCGCGAGTGCCCGTGACCGGGCGCGCCCAGGCTCGGGTCCTGCTCGGCGTTGGTCAGCTCAGCTGCGTGCTGCTCGGTGATGCCGGTGCGTGCGCTCACGATGCTCCTCAGGTCGGTCTGCCGGCGCGCTGGCGCGCCACGGGTCCAGTCTACCGAGTCGGGTCGTCGCCGTCGTCCATGACATCCCAGGCGAGGCCCGACCCGCTCCGCTCGTAGCGGGCGGCGCGCTGGGCGCGCGCCGGCCAGCCGCGGGCGGTGACGAGCACCCAGAGGCCGACGGCGGCGGCGACCCCGCCGGCGACCATGCCGAGCACCGGCCAGGCCGTGGTCGACGACGCGGCGAGCTCCGCCTGCTGCGCCGTCCCGGCGATCCCGGTCGCGTCGGCCACGAGCGTCTCGACGGCGGCGCCGACGCCGCCGCGGGCGGCCCCGGCGTGCAGGGCGAGCAGCACCCCGAGCAGCAGGGCGAGCGCGCCGAGCACGAGCCGCCACACGCGGCCGGCGAGCGGCAGCACGAGCGCGAGCGCGACGGTCGCGAGCGACAGCGTCGTGAGCGCACCGGCGACGTCCTGCCCGGCGACGGCGAGCTCGCGACCGTCGAGCAGCGTCGCGCTCACCCACGGCTGCGTCGCCGACAGCAGGCCCAGCGCGCCCGCGAGCAGCAGCCCGAGGACGGCGACGACGCGGCCGCTCGGCGCCCGAGCCGTCACGCGCCCGCCCCCGCGGCCCCGCGCATCGAGGAGGCGACGGCGACGGCGCGCAGCGGCGCGGCCGCCTTGCTGCGCACCTCCTGCAGCTCGGCCTCCGGATCGCTGTCGGCGACGAGCCCGGCGCCGGACTGCACGTGCGCGACCCCGTCGCGCATCGTGACGGTGCGGATCGCGATCGCGAGGTCGGCGTCGCCCGCGAGGTCGAGCCATCCGACGACCCCGCCGTACACGCCGCGCTGGGCGGGCTCGAGCTCGTCGATGAGCTCGAGCGCGCGCGGCTTCGGCGCGCCCGAGAGGGTGCCTGCCGGGAACGTCGCGCGGAACGCGTCGACGGCGGTCGCGTCGTCGCGCATCCGTCCCTCGACGGTCGAGACGATGTGCATGATGTGGCTGAAGCGCTCGATCGCCATGAGCTCGGTCACCGCGACGGTGCCGGGCACGCACACCTTCGCGAGGTCGTTGCGGGCGAGGTCGACGAGCATGACGTGCTCGCTGCGCTCCTTGGGGTCGGCGAGCAGCTCGTCGGCGAGCGCGCGGTCGGCCACGGCGTCCGCGCCGCGGGGGCGGCTGCCGGCGATCGGATGCATCGTCGCGGCGCCGTCGTGCACGGTCACCAGGGCCTCCGGGCTCGACCCGACGACGGCGTAGGGGGCACCCGCCGCGTCCTCGAGCGAGAGCAGGTACAGGTACGGCGAGGGGTTGAGCATGCGCAGCACCCGGTACACCTCGAGCGGGTCGGCGTCGGTCTCGAGGTCGAAGCGGGCGGAGAGCACGACCTGGAAGACGTCGCCGTCGACGATGTGGCGCTTCGAGGTGTCGACCATCGAGCGGAAGCCCTCGGCGCTCACGCTCGACGTCGGCTGCGGTGCGGCGGCGCGGTCGAGGGTCGCGAGCGAGCCCGGCTCCGGCCGCGCGAGCGCCGCCTCGAGCGCGTCGAGCCGCGACTGCGCGTCGCGCCACAGCGCATCCGCCTCGTCGACGCCGTCGGCCAGCACGTTGGCGACGAGGTGGGCGGCGCCCGTGCGGTGGTCGAGCACGACGAGCGTCGACGCGAACGACATGGCGATCGCCGGCACGTCCACGTCGCGCGGCGGCGCGTCGGGCAGCCGCTCGAGCTCGCGCACCGCCTCCCAGCCGATGTGGCCGACGAGGCCGCTCGTGAGCCGCGGCAGCCCCTCGATGCGGGGCGTGGCCCAGCGGTGCAGCACGTGCTCGATGGTCTCGAGGCCCGCGCGCGGCGCGTCGTCGCCGAGCAGCCGCTCGGCGCTCACGGTCTCGGAGCGCCAGACGACCTCGCCGCGGTCAGCGGTGAGCAGGCCGAAGGATGCGACGCCCACGAACGAGTAGCGGCTCCACACCCCCTGCTGCGCCGACTCGAGCAGGAACGACCCGGGCCGTCCGGCCGCGACGCGGCGGTAGACGCCGACGGGCGTCTCGGCGTCGAGGAAGACCTCCCGCACGACCGGCACCACGCGGTGCTCGGCGAGCAGCGCGTCGAACGCGGCGCGGTCGGTGGTGCCCGCGCTCACGGGCGCTCCCCCGCATCCGCCATGGCGACGGGGGTGAAGAAGCACGAGCGCGCGCCGGTGTGGCACGCGGGGCCGGTCTGGTCGACGCGGATGAGCAGCGCGTCGCCGTCGCAGTCGATGGCGATCGAGCGCGGCACCTGGATGTTGCCGGACGTGTCGCCCTTGCGCCAGTACTCCTGGCGGGAGCGCGACCAGAACGTGACGCGGCCCTCGCTCGCCGTGCGGCGCAGCGCCTCCTCGTCCATGTAGCCGACCATGAGCACGTCGCCCGTCGCGTCGTCCTGGATGACGGCGGCGACGAGGCCGTCGGCGTCGAGCTTGAGCGCCGGCATGGTGAGCCCGCTCATCGGACCGTCACCCCCGCGTCGCGCATCGCGGCCTTGACCTCGCCGATGGTGCACTGGCCGCTGTGGAAGATGCTCGCGGCGAGCACCGCATCGGCGCCCGCGCCGACCGCGGGCGCGAAGTGCGCGGGCTCCCCCGCGCCGCCGGAGGCGATGACGGGCGTCGTCGCGACCGCCCGCACGGCGCGCAGCAGCTCGAGGTCGAAGCCCTCCTTCGTGCCGTCGGCGTCGATCGAGTTGACGAGCAGCTCGCCGACGCCGCGCGCGACGCCCTCGCGCGCCCAGGCGACGGCGTCGAGGCCCGCGCCGCGGCTGCCGCCGTGGGTCGTGACCTCGAAGCCCGACGGCTGCGAGGCCGCGCGGCGCACGTCGAGCGAGAGCACGAGCACCTGCGAGCCGAAGTCGGCGACGATGCGGTCGATGAGCTCGGGGTCGCGGATCGCGGCCGAGTTGACGCCGACCTTGTCGGCGCCGTGCGCGAGGAGGCGGGCGACGTCGTCGCGGCTGCGCACGCCGCCGCCGACGGTGAGCGGGATGAAGATCTGCTCCGCCGTGCGCTCGACGACGTCGAGCATGGTGCCGGCATCGTCGACGGTCGCCTTGACGTCGAGGAAGGTGAGCTCGTCGGCGCCCTGCTCGGCGTAGCGCGCCGCGAGCTCGACCGGGTCGCCCTGGTCGGTGAGGCCCTGGAAGCGCACGCCCTTGACGACCCGGCCGTGCGCGACGTCGAGGCAGGGGATGACGCGGGTGGCGAGCATCGCCATCAGATCCGGCCCATCATCAGATGCGGGCGGCGTGGATGCGCGTGACGATGATGGCGCGCGCGCCCACGTCGGCGAGCGCGTCCATGATGCTGTTCGTCTCGTCGCGGCGGACCATCACGCGCACCGCGGCCCAGTCGCCGTCGTGCAGCGGGCTCACGGTGGCGCTCTCGAAGCCCGAGGCGACCGCGACCGCCGCGTCGAGCTGGGAGCGCTCGATGTCGTAGTCGACGAGCACGTAGTCGCGGGCGACCATGACGCCGTCGAGCCGGCGCTTGAGCGTCGCGAGCCCCGGCGCGTCGTGGCCGTTCGAGATGAGCACGGCCTCGCTCGCGAGGATCGGCTCGCCGAAGATCTCGAGGCCCTGGGCGCGCAGGGTGGCGCCGGTCTCGACGACGTCGGCGACCGCATCCGCGACCCCGAGCCGCACGGCCGACTCGACGGCCCCGTCGAGGTGCACGAGCTCGGCCTCGACGCCGAGCGCCGCGAGGTGCTGCTCGACGACCATCGTGAACGACGAGGCGACGCGAGCGCCGGCGAGGTCGTGCGCGGAGCCGAAGCGGCCCGCCTCACCGGCGAAGCGGAGGGTGGAGCGCGCGAAGCCGAGCCCCTGCACCTCGACGGCGGGCGATCCGGAGTCGAGCAGCAGGTCGCGGCCGGTGATGCCGACGTCGAGCGCGCCGGAGCCGACGTAGGTGGCGATGTCGCGCGGGCGCAGGTAGAAGAACTCCACCTCGTTGCGCGCGTCGACGGAGATGAGCTCCTTGGCGTCGCGGCGACCGCGGTAGCCGGCCTCCTCGAGCATGTGGGCGGCCGTCTCGGCGAGCGAGCCCTTGTTGGGCACGGCGATCTTCAGCATGGTTCCTCGGGGTCTGACGAGCGGTGGGCGGCGCCTCAGAGATGCCGGTAGACGTCCTGGAGCGTGATGCCCTTCGCCAGCATGAGCACCTGCAGGTGGTAGAGCAGCTGCGAGATCTCCATCGCGGCGTCGTCGTCCGACTCGTGCTCCGCCGCCATCCAGACCTCGGCGGCCTCCTCGACGATCTTCTTGCCGATCTCGTGGACGCCCGCGTCGACGGCTGCGACGGTGCCGGAGCCCTCACGGCGCTCGGCGAGGGTGCGCTCGAGCTCCGCGTACAGGTCGTCGAAGGTCTTCACCGCTCCAGGCTACCGGGCGCGAGCATGCCGGATTCGCGGAGCGCCGCGATGCGCGCCGCGGGATCGGCGTGCCCGTAGACCGCGGAGCCCGCGACGAACACGTCCGCCCCGGCGGCGGCGGCGAGCGGCAGGGTGTCGTCGGTGATGCCGCCGTCGACCTGCAGCGCGAGCTCGATCCCGAGGTCGTCGGCCCGATCGCGCAGCAGCCGCAGCTTCGGCATCATCTCGGGCATGAAGGCCTGGCCGCCGAAGCCGGGCTCGACGGTCATGACGAGCACCATGTCGAACTCGGGCAGGTGCTCGAGCACGCGGTCGACGTCGGTGCCGGGCTTGACGGCGATCGCGGCGCGCGTGCCGCGGGCCCGCAGCTCGCGGGCGATGGCGACGGCGTCGCGCGTCGCCTCCGCGTGGAACGTGACCGACTCGACGCCGCCGATGGCGTACTGGAGCGCCCACGTGTCGGGATCGTCGATCATGAGGTGCACGTCGAGCGGCAGGTCGGTCACCTCGGCGATGCGCTGCACCATCGGCAGGCCGAAGGTGAGGTTCGGCACGAAGTGCGCGTCCATGATGTCGACGTGCACGCCGTCGGCCGTCGCGATCTTCTCGAGGTCGCGCTCGAGGTTCACGAAGTCCGCCGACAGGATGCTGGGGTGGATCCTGACCATGCCTCCAGCCTAGCCGCGGGCGGCGGGGCAGCCTGCCCCACCGCGGAGCGACAGGAGCGTGCACCTGCGCGAGAGCACCGAGGAGCTCCGACCTGGCAGGTGCACGCCGTCGTCGCTGTGAGCGCCGCGGAGCGACAGGAGCGTGCACCAGCGCGAGAGCACCGAGGAGCTGCGGCCGGGCAGGTGCACGCCGCTGTCGCTGTGAGCACCGCGGAGCGACAGGAGCGTGCACCTGCGCGAGAGCACCGAGGAGCTGCGACCGGGCAGGTGCACGGTGTCGTCGTCCGGAGCGCCGCAGAGCGACAGGAGCGTGCACCAGCGCGGCGAGCCGCGCCCGTCGAGCCGAGCGCCTCCGCCGCGGCCTGCCTACGCGGTCGTGAGCAGCTGGATGAACATCGCATCGGTGCCGTTGCGGTGCGGCCACAGCTGCACCGCGTCGCCCGTCTCCCCCAGCGCGATACCGGGCGAGAGCTCGCGCACGATCGCGCGGGTGTCGACGGGCACGAGCCCGAGCGCGGCGGCCCGCTCGACGACGGCGCGCGTCTCGGCGAGGTGCGGCGAGCACGTGACGTAGGCGACGAGCCCGCCCGGCGCGACCGCGCGCGCAGCCGCCTCGAGCAGGTCGCCCTGCAGCGCGGCGAGCTCCGGCACATCGCTCGGGCGCTTCCGCCAGCGCGCCTCGGGGCGACGGCGGAGCGCGCCGAGGCCCGTGCACGGCGCGTCGAGCAGGATCCTGTCGAAGGCGCCGGCCGTCTCGCCCGTGCCGTAGCGACGGGCGTCGCCGACGACGACGTCGGGACGGGGGCGGATGCTGCGCACGGCGTCGCGCACGAGTCGCGCCCGGTGCGGGAGCAGCTCGTTCGCCTCGAGCGTCGCGTCGGCGACGGCGGCCTCCGCAGCCATGAGGGCGGCCTTGCCGCCGGGGCCGGCGCACAGGTCGAGCCACCGCTCCCCCGGTCGCACGGGCCGCGCCCGCGTGAGGGCGAGCGCCGCGAGCTGCGAGCCGGCGTCCTGCACGCGCCAGCTGCCGTCGGCGACCTGCGGCAGGCGAGCGGGGTCGCCAGGCGGCGCGACGCGACCGATCGGGCTCGCGGTGGGCTCGGCGTCGAGCGAGTCGGGCTCGGCGATGCCCGGCAGCGCGACGAGCTGCACGGCCGGCGGGTCGTTGTCGGCGGCGAGCAGCGCGCCGAGCTCGTCGGCGGCACCCTCCCGGTCGAGCGTGCGGCGCAGCGCGCGCAGCACCCACGCGGGGTGGCCGGTCTCGAGGGCGAGCCGGTCGTCGTCGCTCATCGCGGCGGTGAGGCGCGCGAGGCGCTCCTCGGCCGGCACCTCGGAGAGCCGGCGCAGCACGGCGTTCGCGAAGCCGGCCCTGCCCTTGTGCTTGCCCAGCAGCGCCACGGTCTCGTGCACGGCCGCGTGCACGGGGGTCCGCATGCGGCTGAGCTGGTGCGAGCCGATGCGGAGCGTCGCGAGCGTCGTCGGGTCGATCTCGTCGACCGGCCGCCCCGCCGCGTCGGCGATGAGCGCGTCGTGCTGGCCCTGCCACCGGAGCGTGCCGTACGCGAGCTCGGTGGCGAACCCCGCGTCCGCGGGGCTGAGATCAGCCTCGCGGATGCGCGCGGGCAGCAGCAGGTTCGCGTAGGCGTCGTCGCGGTGGACGGCGAGCACGACGTCGCGGGCGACCTCGCGGGCGCTCATGCCGACGCTCCGAGCTCGATCGTGCCGGGCTCGATCGTGCCGGGCTCGATCGTGCCGGGCTGGACCGTCCCGAGCCGGAACCGGGCGCTGCCGCCACGACCGCGCAGCCAGTCGGCGCCCGCCATGGGGCGCTTGCCTGCGGGCTGCACCTCGAGCAGCTCGAGCGGTGCGCTGCCGGTGCCGACGATCGCGGTGCGACCCGCGAGCTGCGCCGAGCCCGCCGGGATGGGCTCGGCGCCGGAGCGCGCGAGCGCGAGCAGCTTCACGCGCTCGCCGTCGCCGTCCTCCCCCGCGAGCGTCGCGTGGGCGCCGGGCTCCGGCGTCACGCCGCGCCAGCGGTCGAGCACCGCGGAGGCGGCGGCAGCGAGGTCGATCGCGCCGTCGGCGAGCGTGAGCTTGGGCGCGAACGTCGGCGTGCCCTCCTGCGGCGCGAAGGCCGCCGTGCCCGCCTCGATCGCGTCGACGGCGGCCACGAGCTCGTCTGCGCCGAGCTCGGCGAGCTGCGCGAGCAGCGCTCCCGCGGTCGCGCCGTCCGGCACGGGTGCCTCGCGCATCCGCACGACGGGGCCGGCGTCGAGCTCCTCCACGAGCCGGAACACGGTCACGCCCGTCAGGGTGCGGCCGTCGATGAGCGCGCGCTGCACGGGAGCGGCGCCGCGGTAGTCGGGCAGCAGCGAGAAGTGCAGGTTGATCCAGCCGTGCGGGGGCGCCGACAGCAGCGGCTCGCGCACGAGGCCGCCGTAGGCGACGACGACGGCGAGCTCGGGCGCGAGCGCGGTGATCGCGGCCGTCGTGTCGGCGCCGAGCCGGTTCGCCTCGATGACCGGGATGCCGAGCGCGGTCGCCGCGTCGGCGACGGGCGTCGGGGTCAGCACCCGCTTGCGCCCCTGATGGGACGCGGCGCGCGTCACGACGGCGACCACCTCGTGGGCGCGGGCGAGCGCCTGGAGGCTCGGGACGGCGGCGGCGGGGCTGCCGGCGAAGACGATGCGCATGGTTCCTCTCGGGAGTGCGGGGTCAGAGCCCGTCGAAGGGCTCGGGATCATCCAACCGGATGCGGAGCCTGGCCGGCGCGCCGGGACGCCGAGGGCGTGCCGCGGCGGTGAGCACCCGCGCGCGGGCGATGCCGGCGACGCGCGCGCCGTCGGCGTACGCGAACCGCACGATCGCGCGCTCGGCCTCCTCGCCCGGCCTGGTCTCTGCCACCGGCACCGGCCCGAGCACGTCGAGGTGCGGGATGCCCTCGAGCGCCTCGAGCGCCTCCGCGACCGCGTCGGGCGTGCCGACGACGGATGCGGTGCGCACGGCGGGCGGGAACCGCAGCTGCCGCCGCTCGGCGAGCTCGGCCTTCGCGAAGGCCACGGTCGTGTCGCCGGTGAGCGCTGCGGCGGCGGGCCCGATGACCCCGGCGAGCACGATCGGGGCGCCCTCGGCGGCGAGCGCGCGCGCCGACGCCCACTGGCGCACCGCCTCCTCGGCGACGCGCAGGCCCTCGTGCGCGAGCAGCGTGTCGCCGTCGAGCAGCAGCACGGCGCCGTAGCCGCCGTCGGCGACCGGCTCGGCGCCGCGGGTGGCGACGACGATGCGCGGCCGCGCGTCGATCGCGAGCCGCTCGTGGTCGCCGTCGGCGACGACGACGGGGACGCCGGGGAACGCCCGGCCGAGCTCCTCGGCGATGCGCGTCGAGCCGCGACCCGCGGCGACGAGCTTCTGGCCGTTGCAGGACGGGCAGCGCCAGCCGGCCGCGAGGCGGCCGCACAGCCGGCACGCCGGCGCTGCGGTGCGGGTGCGCACGCCGAGCGGCCCGCCGCACGTGCCGCAGCGGGCACGGCTGCCGCAGTCGGCGCAGCGCAGCCCCGGGGCATGTCCGGGCCTGCCGACCTGCACGAGCACGGGTGCCGTCGGCAGCGCCTGGCGGGCGGCGGTGAACGCGGCGGCGGGCACGCGACGCCCGTCGTCGGCGAGCGCGGCGGGCAGCACCCGCACGCGGTGCGCGCCGAGGCGCTCGTGCTCGAGGTGCCCGAGCTCGACGAGCCGCTCGGCGTCGGTCGACCGCGCGTGACCCGCGATGACGAGCGCGCAGCCCGACTGGCCCTGCCGCACGAGCGCGGCGTCGCGCGCGTGCACCCAGGGCGAGAGCGGCTCGGCGAGGAGCGGGTCGCCGTCCTCCCATACTGCGAGCAGCCCGAGCCGCGCGGCCGGGGCGTAGACGGCCGAGCGCGGGCCGATGACGGCGACCGGCTCGCCGGCGACGCAGCGCAGGAACCCGCGGTAGCGCTCGGGGTTCTTCTGCCGCGCGTCGAGCTCGACGACGCGCTCCGCGCCGACGGCCGCCTCGAGCGCGAGCCGCAGCTGCCGCTGCTCGCGGTGGTCGGGCACGACGAGGATCGCCTGCTCGCCGCGCTCCAGCGCCTGCCGCGCGAGCGCGGCGAGCGCGATCGCCCAGCGGCCCACCCATGCGCTCCCCTCCGCGGCATCGACCGGGTCGACGCCGCCCGCGCACTCGAGGGCGACGCGACGGCGCGCTTCGACGAGGCCCGGCAGCACCGGCTCCGCGGCGCTCGGCTCGGGCAGCGGCGGCACGGCGACCGCGTCGGCCGCGAGCCACGCCTTCTCGATGCGCGCCTGCCGGCCGGGGATCGCGACGCGCAGCACGTCGGCGGCGCCGCCCGCGGCCCGATCGGCCACGGCGCGCGCGAGCGCCCACACCTCGGGCTGCAGCACGGGCACGGGCGAGAGCACCTTCTCGACGTCGGCGACCTCGCCCTCCCAGGCGCGCGCATCCGCCACCTCGACGACGTAGCCGGTCGCCTGCCGGTCGCCGCGCAGGGGCACGCGCACGCGCACGCCCGGCGCGACGCCCTCGAGGCCGGGCGGCACGCGGTACTCGAACAGCCGGTCGAGCTGCGGCAGCCGCGAATCGACCACGACGCGCGCGTAGCGGGCGCCGGCCGCAGCCGCAGGCCCGGCCCCGGCCCCAGCCTCCGGGGCGGCCACGGGCGTCAGAGCCCCGCGGCGGCGCGCAGGTCGTCGACGCGGTCGAGCCGCTCCCAGGTGAAGTCGGGCAGCTCGCGGCCGAAGTGGCCGTACGCGGCGGTCTGGCGGTACTTGGGCTTGCGCAGGTCGAGGTCGCGCACGATCGCGCCCGGCCGGAGGTCGAAGACCTCGAGGATCGCTGCCTGCAGCGTCTCGTCGTCCACGACGCCGGTGCCGAACGTCTCGACGTACACACCGACGGGCTGCGCCATGCCGATCGCATACGCCGCCTGCACCTCGAGCCGCGAGGCGAGCCCCGCGGCGACGGCGTTCTTCGCCACCCAGCGCAGCGCGTAGGCGGCGGAGCGGTCGACCTTCGAGGGGTCCTTGCCGCTGAACGCGCCGCCGCCGTGGCGTGCCGCGCCGCCGTAGGTGTCGACGATGATCTTGCGGCCGGTGAGCCCGGCGTCGCCCTTGGGCCCGCCGGTGAGGAACGAGCCCGAGGGGTTGACGATCGCGCGCATGGCGCTCGCGTCGAGCCCGAGCTGCCCCACGACGGGGTCGATGACGTGCTCGATGACGGCGGCGCGGATGTCGGCGTCGGTGACCCCGGGCGCGTGCTGCGTCGAGACGAGCACGGTGTCGACGCTCACGGGGCGGAAGCCGTCGTAGCCGATCGTCACCTGCGTCTTGCCGTCGGGCCGCAGCCACGGGATCTCGCCGCTGCGGCGCACCGCGGCGAGCCGCTCGGCCAGCCGGTGCGCGGCCCAAGCGGTCGCGGGCATGAACGTGGGCGTCTCGTCGGTGGCGAAGCCGAACATGATGCCCTGGTCGCCGGCGCCGTCGCGGTCGAGCGGGTCGACGGAGCCGTCGCGGGCCTCGACCGCGGTGTCGACGCCGGTCGCGATCTCGGGCGACTGCTCGCCGATCGACACGGTCACGCCGCACGAGTTGCCGTCGAACGACACCTCGCTCGAGTCGTAGCCGATCTCGACGATCACCTTGCGCGCCACGGAGGCGATGTCGACGTAGCCGGTCGTGCGCACCTCGCCCGCCACGTGCACGAGCCCCGTGGTGACGAGCGTCTCGACGGCGACGCGCGCCTCCGTGTCCTGCGCGAGCATCGCGTCGAGCACCGCGTCCGAGATCTGGTCGGAGATCTTGTCGGGGTGGCCCTCGGTCACGGACTCGGACGTGAACAGCCGAAGGCTCACTGGCGCTCCTGGATCTCGGTCGTGCTGGTGGATGCGGATCGGGCGGCGAGGCGCTGCGCGATCGCGTCGATGATGGCGCGGGCCACCGACGCCTTGCCGCCGGCGACGTCGGCGACGACGCCGGAGCCGTCGAGCACGCGCACGCGGGTGTCGACGTCGCCGAAGCCCTCCGCGTGGCCGACGCGGTTGACGACGAGCAGATCGGCGCCCTTCCGCGCGAGCTTGTCGCGGCCGCGCTGCAGGAGCGCGTCGTCGTCCGCCTCGGTCTCGGCGGCGAAGCCCACGACCAGGCTCGAGCGCGGCATGCGCGCGATCTCGGCGAGGATGTCGGGATTGAGCGCGAGCGTGAGCGTGGGTGCGTCGCCCCACGACGCCTTCGTGCGCTTCTCGTCGGAGACGCCGTCGACGCGGTAGTCGGCGACGGCCGCGGCCATCACGACGATGTCGGCGTCCGCGTGCTCGAGCATGCGCTCGCGCAGCTGCGCGGTGGTCTCGACCTCGATCGTCTCGACGCCGCGGGGCGCCGGCACGTGCAGGTTCGCGCCGACGAGCGTGACGCTCGCACCGGCGTCGCGGGCCGCCTCGGCGAGCGCGACGCCCATGGCGCCGCTCGAGCGGTTGCCGAGGAAGCGCACCGGGTCGATCGGCTCCCGCGTGCCGCCCGCGGAGACGACGAGCGAGCGGCCGGCGAGCGGCCGATGGGCGGTCGCGGCGACGCGGGCGAGCGCGGCGGCGACGACCTCGCTCGGCTCCGCCATGCGGCCGAGGCCGGTGTCGCCGCCGGTGAGCTCGCCCGCGACGGGGCCGACGACGGTCGCGCCGCGGTCGACGAGCAGGCGGACGTTCGCCTGCACGGCGGGCTGCTCCCACATCTCGGTGTGCATCGCGGGCGCGAGCACGAGCGGCGCGCGCGAGGCGAGCACCGTGGTGCCGAGCAGGTCGTCGGCGAGCCCGGTCGCGAGCTTCGCGAGCGTGTTCGCCGTGGCCGGCAGCACGACGATGAGGTCGGCGGACTGGCCGAGCGCGACGTGGCGCACGGCGGCGACGTCGTCGAAGACCTCGTCGGTGACGGGATTGCGGCTCAGCGCCTCGAGCGTCGGCCGCCCGATGAAGCGCAGGGCGGATGCGGTCGGCACGACGTGCACGTCGTGACCGGCCTGCACGAGCTCGCGGATCGCGAGCGCTGCCTTGTATGCGGCGATACCGCCGGAGATCCCGACGACGACGCGCATCAGTCCTCGGTGACCTCGTCGTGCGTGAGGACGAGCTTGTCCGCGTGGATCTCGTGGAGCGCGACCGAGAGCGGCTTGTCCTCGATCGTGGCGTCGACGAGCGGGCCGACGTTGTCGAACATCGAGCCCTCGTGGATGTCGGTGTAGTAGTCGTTGATCTGGCGCGCGCGCTTCGACGCGAAGATGACCAGCTGGTACTTCGAGTCGACCTTGTCGAGCAGCTCGTCGATCGGGGGGTTGATGATGCCCTTGGCCATGGGTGCCTCCTGCGGACTCGTGGCGGGGTGCGCGATCGCGCCCCGCGAAGCTCGTGCGCCGATGGGCGCAAGGGTCCATGCTACCGCGTGCTGGAGCGCTGCCGCGTCGCGAGGCCCGCGGCCCGGGGAGGCCGCTCCCGTCAGCGGGGTCGGGGCTCGATCCCGAGCGCGAGCCTAGCCCTCGTCGGCCTCGGCGGCGAGGATGCGCTCGACGACCTGGTGCGCAGCCTCGGCGATGTCGGCGTTCACGATCGTCGCATCGAACTCGGGCTGGCTCGCGAGCTCGACCTTCGCCGTCTCGAGCCTGCGCTCGCGCTCCGACGCCGTCTCGGTGCCCCGGCCGACGAGCCGGCGCACGAGCTCGTCCCACGACGGCGGTGCGAGGAACAGCAGCACCGCATCCGGGAACGACTCGCGCACCTGCCTCGCGCCCTGCAGGTCGATCTCGAGCAGCACCGAGCTGCCCTCGTCGAGCGCCGCCTGCACGCTCGAGCGCGGCGTCCCGTAGCGCGACTGGTTGTGCACCGTCGCCCACTCGAGGAACTCCCCCTCGTCGACCATGCGGTCGAAGTCGGCGTCGGAGACGAACGCGTAGTGCACGCCGTCGATCTCGCCGGGTCGTGCCGCGCGCGTCGTGGCGCTCACCGACTGGCGGATCTGCGGGAAGTGCTCGCGCACGTACTGCGCGACGGTGCCCTTCCCGACGGCGGTCGGTCCCGCGAGCACGATGAGGCGAGGGCGACGGGAGGGATCCACGTCGTCCAGCCAACCGCGAACGCGCTCGCGCTGCAAATTGCCGAGCGCGCCGAGCCGCTTGCCCGGTGCGATCCCGAGCGACGCGAGGAGGCGCTCGACCCGCACCGGGCCCATGCCGCGCAGACCGCCGACGAACTCCGGGAACCGCAGCTGCGCCTCGGGGCTGCCCGGCTCCTGCCACGCGCGCTCCGCGACGTCGCGCGGGCCGCGCTGGCCGGCGCGCAGCGCGCGCTTCACGGCGGCGCGTGCGCGTCGCGCCTCGACGGCCGCGCGGCCGGCGGCCGCCGGGTCGGGCATCGACACGGGTCGGTCCACGTCGGGGTCGGCGTCGGTCACCGGGCGAGCTCGGCCTTCGCCGCGTCGATCGCCGCGGCGACGCCGTCGGGGCCCGCCTGCAGGATGCTGCGGGATGCGCTCGCGAGCACGAGCGCGTCGGTCGGGAAGAGCGTGGGCAGGTCGGCGAGCCGGGCGCCCTGCGCGCCGAAGCCGGGCGCGAGGACGGGCGTCGACGGGTGCGTCTCGATGCCGGAGGCCGCCCGGTCGACGGTCGCGCCGATCACGAGCCCGTGGCCTGCGCGTGCTATCGCGTTCCGCGCGACGACCGCGTCGGCGACCGCTCGGGCGATCGTGCGGCCGTCGGGCAGCCGGGCGAGCTGGACCGTGGCCGCCTCGGGGTTGGAGGTCGCGGCGAGCACGAACAGCGCCTTGCCGGCGCGCTCAGCCGTCGCGAAGAGGCCGTCGAGGGCACCGACGCCGAGGTAGGGGCTCACGGTGAGGGCATCGGCCTCGAGCGGCGAGCCGGGCTCGAGCCACGCGGCCGCGTAGCCGGCGTTCGTCGACCCGATGTCGCCGCGCTTGGCGTCGGCGATGACGATGAGCCCCGCGCCCCGCGCGCCGTCGAGCACCCGCTCGAGCGCCCCGACGCCGGCGGCGCCGAGCGCCTCGAAGAGGGCGACCTGCGGCTTGACGACCGCGACCCGGCCCTCGGCCGCGGCGACGACGTCGCGGCCGAACCGCTCGAGGCCTGCGGCATCCGCTCCCGCACCCCACGCCTCGAGCAGCGCGGGGTGCGGGTCGATGCCCACGCACAGCGGGCCGAGCGCGTCGACGGATGCCGTCAGGCGCTCGAGGAAGGTCATGCCGTCCGCCGCGCGTGGTACTCCTGCAGGCTCGTGACCTCGTAGGGCTCCCGCGACGCCTCGATCGCGGCGACGGCCGCGCCGAGCTGTGCGACGGTCGTGAAGAGCGCCTTGTCGGCGGCGACCGTCGCCGCGCGGATCTCGTAGCCGTCGGCGCGGGCGATGCCGCCGGTCGGGGTGTTGACGATGATGTCGATCTCGCCGGCGTCGATGAGGTCGACGATCGACGGCTCGGTGCTGTCCCCACCCGTGCCGGCGGGCGCCTCGGAGTGCTTGCGCACCGTCTCGACGCGGATGCCGTTGCGCGCGAGCACCTCGGCGGTGCCGGTCGTGGCGACGATCCGGAAGCCGAGCTGCTGCAGCCGGTGCACGGGCAGCACCGCCTGCCGCTTGTCGCGGTCGGAGAGCGAGACGAACACGGTGCCAGAGGTCGGCAACCCGCCGTACGCCGCGGACTGGCTCTTCGCGAACGCGGTCGGGAAGTCGCGATCGATGCCCATCACCTCGCCGGTCGAGCGCATCTCCGGCCCCAGCAGCGAGTCGACGACCCGGCCGTCGGCGGTGCGGAAGCGGCGGAACGGCAGCACGGCCTCCTTGACGGCGACGGGCGCGTCGATCGGCAGGATCGTGCCGTCGCGCTCGGGCAGCATGCCCTCGGCGCGCAGCTCGGCGATCGTCGCGCCGGCGAGCACGCGGGCGTTCGCCTTCGCGATGGGCGTGCCGAGGGCCTTCGCGACGAACGGCACCGTGCGGCTCGCGCGCGGGTTCGCCTCGATGACCTGGAGCACCCCTGCCGCGTACGCGAACTGCACGTTGATGGGGCCGCGCACGTCGAGCCCCTCGGCGATGCGGAGGGTCGCGTCGCGGATCTCGAGCAGCTGTGCCCGCCCCAGGCCGACGGGCGGCATCGTGCACGACGAGTCGCCCGAGTGGATCCCGGCCTCCTCGATGTGCTCGAGGATGCCGCCGACGTACAGCTCGTGCCCGTCGTAGATCGCGTCGACGTCGATCTCGACCGCGTCGTCGAGGAAGTGGTCGACGAGCAGCGGCCGGTCCGGCCCGACGATGCCGTGCGAGGCGATGCGGTCGAAGTAGCCGTGCATGCCCGCCGTGTCGTAGACGATCTCCATGCCGCGGCCGCCGAGCACGAACGAGGGGCGCACGAGCACCGGGTAGCCGATGCCCTCCGCGATCTCGATCGCCTGCGACTCGGTCGTCGCGGTGCCGTTGCGGGGCGCGATGAGCCCGGCGCCGTCGAGGATGCGCTGGAACAGACCGCGCTCCTCGGCGGCGTCGATCGCATCCGGCGTCGTGCCCAGGATGGGCACGCCCGCGGCCTCGAGGCCGCGCGCCAGCCCCAGCGGCGTCTGGCCGCCGAGCTGCACGATCACCCCGACGAGCTCGCCGGCGCCCCGTTCGGCGTGCACGATCTCGAGCACGTCCTCGAGCGTGAGCGGCTCGAAGTAGAGCCGGTCGCTCGTGTCGTAGTCGGTCGACACCGTCTCGGGGTTGCAGTTGACCATGATGGTCTCGAAGCCGGCGTCGGCGAGCGCGAACGAGGCGTGCACGCACGAGTAGTCGAACTCGATGCCCTGGCCGATGCGGTTCGGGCCGGAGCCGAGGATGATGACCTTGCGGCGGTCGGAGGGCACGACCTCGGTCTCGAGGTCGTAGCTCGAGTAGTGGTACGGCGTGACGGCGGGGAACTCGCCCGCACAGGTGTCGACGGTCTTGAACACGGGGCGGACGCCGAGCGCCCACCGCGCCTCGCGCACCTCGGCCTCGGTGAGCCCGCGCAGCTGCGCGATCTGGGCGTCGGAGAAGCCGTGCTCCTTCGCGAGCCGCAGCAGCGCCTCGTCGAGCTCGCTGGAGCCGTCGCCGATCTCGTCGGCGACCTCGTTGATGAGCACCATCTGGTCGATGAACCACGGGTCGATGCCGGTGGCCTCGTGCGCCTGCGCGACGGTCGCGCCCGCGCGCAGCGCCTGCTGGAGCGTCACGATGCGGCCGTCGGTCGGCACGCTCGCGAGCTCGAGGAGCGCTGCCGCGTCGCCCGGCTCGCCCTCCCAGTGGAACGAGGAGCCGCGCTTCTCGAGCGAGCGGAGCGCCTTCTGCAGCGCCTGCGCGTAGGTGCGGCCCATCGCCATGGCCTCGCCGACCGACTTCATGGTCGTCGTGAGCGTCGCATCCGCCGCCGGGAACTTCTCGAAGTTGAAGCGCGGCACCTTCACGACGACGTAGTCGAGCGCGGGCTCGAACGAGGCAGGCGTCACCTTCGTGATGTCGTTCTGGATCTCGTCGAGCCGGTAGCCGAGCGCGAGCTTCGCGGCGATCTTCGCGATCGGGAAGCCGGTCGCCTTCGAGGCGAGCGCCGACGACCTCGAGACGCGCGGGTTCATCTCGATGACGATGATGCGGCCCGTGGACGGCTCGACGGCGAACTGGATGTTGCAGCCGCCGGTGTCGACGCCCACGTCGCGGATGATGCGGATGGCGATGTCGCGCATCCGCTGGTACTCGCGATCGGTGAGCGTCAGCGCGGGGGCGACGGTGATGGAGTCGCCGGTGTGGACGCCGACCGCGTCGACGTTCTCGATCGAGCAGACGACGACCGTGTTGTCGGCGGTGTCGCGCATGAGCTCGAGCTCGTACTCCTTCCAGCCGAGGATCGACTCCTCGAGCAGCACCTCGCCGATCGTCGACGAGTGGATGCCGTCGCCGACGAAGCGGCGCAGCTCCTGCTCGTCGTGCGCGAAGCCGGAGCCGAGGCCGCCCATCGTGAACGACGGGCGCACGACCACCGGGTAGCCGAACTCGTCGGCGAACGCGACCGCGTCCTCGACGGAGTGCGCGATGGCGCTCGAGGCGACCTCCGCGCCCGCGGCGATCGCGAGCTCCTTGAACAGCAGGCGGTCCTCGCCGCGCTGGATGGCGTCGACCCGCGCGCCGATGAGCTCGACGCCGTGGCGCTCGAGGATGCCCGCGTCGTGCAGAGCGATGGCCGCGTTGAGCGCCGTCTGGCCGCCGAGCGTCGGCAGGATCGCGTCGGGGCGCTCCTTGATGATGATCGTCTCGATCACCTCGGTCGTGATCGGCTCGATGTACGTCGCGTCGGCGAAGTCGGGGTCGGTCATGATCGTCGCCGGGTTGGAGTTGACGAGGATGACGCGCACGCCCTCCTCGCGCAGCACCCGGCACGCCTGGGTGCCGGAGTAGTCGAACTCGGCCGCCTGCCCGATGACGATCGGGCCGGAGCCGATGACGAGGACGGAGCGGATGTCGTCGCGCTTGGGCATTCAGGCGTCCTTCTGCGAGTCGGTGGCGTCGGTGCTGCGCTGGTGCTGGAGCACGTCTTGGTCTCGAGACGCGCCTTCGGTGCTCGATCTCGAGACGCGCTCCGCGCTCCTCGATCCGACGCCCGACCCGCTTCGCTGGTGCTGGAGCACCAGCTCGCGGAACCGGGCGAAGAGGTGGCGGGCGTCGTTCGGGCCGGCGGCGGACTCCGGGTGGTACTGCACGCTGAACGCGGGGATGTCGAGCGCCCGCAGGCCCTCGACGACCTCGTCGTTGAGCGAGTAGTGGCTCACCTCGACGCGGCCGAAGCCCGCGGGGCTCGAGAGCTCCTCGCGAAGCGGCGCGTCGACCGCGAAGCCGTGGTTCTGGCTCGTGATCTCGACGCGGCCGGTGGCGACGTCGAGCACGGGCTGGTTGATGCCGCGGTGGCCGAAGGGCAGCTTGTAGGTGCCGAAGCCGAGGGCGCGGCCGAGCAGCTGGTTGCCGAAGCAGATGCCGAAGAACGGCAGGTCCTCGCGCAGCAGCCCCTGCAGGAGCGTGACCTGGCCCTCGCTCGCGGCGGGATCGCCGGGACCGTTCGAGTAGAACGCCGCGATCGGCCGGTGCGCGAGCACCTGCTCGAGCGTCGCGTCCTGCGGCAGCACGACGAGGTCGAAGCCCTCCTCCTGCAGGAAGCGGAGCGTCGATGCCTTCACGCCCAGGTCGAGCACGGCGAGCGTGCCGAGCGGCTCGCCGCTCGCCGGGAGCGCGTACGCCTCGGGCGTCGAGACGACCTGCGCGAGGCTGCGGCCCGCCATCTGCGGGCTCTCGCGCACGACCGCGAGCATCGCCTCGTCGTCGGTGAGCGCGTCGCCCGAGAAGACGCCGGCGCGCATCGCGCCCGCGTCGCGCAGCCGCCGCGTGATGGCGCGGGTGTCGACGCCGGCGATGCCGACGACGCCGT
This sequence comes from Actinomycetota bacterium, assembly GCA_051751085.1. GTDB lineage: Bacteria > Actinomycetota > Actinomycetes > Actinomycetales > Microbacteriaceae > Agrococcus. Next base: position 91,335 of record JBNJKM010000010.1, read on the forward strand.
CCTGCTCGAGCTGCGGGCCGAGCGCGCCGTCGGCGCGCCAGTTCGACACGACGCGGCTCGCGGCGCGCACGACGTAGCCGGCGGGCCAGGCGCGACGCGACTCGGCGTCCTCGGCGTTCACGCCGGTGTTGCCGATGTGGGGCGACGTCTGCACGACGATCTGGCCCGCGTAGGAGGGATCGGTGAGGGTCTCCTGGTAGCCGGTCATGCCGGTCGCGAAGACGGCCTCGCCGAGGGCCGTGCCGATCGCGCCGTAGGCGGTGCCGCGGTAGATGGTGCCGTCCTCGAGGACGAGGGCGGCGGCCGCGGGGGCGGGAGTGGTCATGCGCTGGTTCCTTCCCCAGGTGTCTGCGTTCGGGTGCGGATGAGGCCGCGGAGCGCGTCGAACGCCTCGCGGTCGTCGCCGATGATGCGGAGGTACGTGTCGACGTCGGTGCCGAGCTCGTGCGCGATGACGACGATGCCGCCGCGCTCGACGACGCGGTCGATGGTCCAGGTGGCGCGCTCGACCGATCGGATGCGGTCGGCCGGGATGCGCACCTCGGTGCGGTCGGCGACGAGCTGCACGCCGTCCGGATCGATCGCGACCCGCGTGCGGCCGCGGAAGCCGAGGCCGTGCGCGAAGACGCGGTCGTAGGGATCCCCGGCGCGCGTCGTCGCGATGTAGAGCGCCTCGACGACGAGGGTGGGGACGGCGTCGATCCACGGCGCCGGCACCGCGACGTCGCGCTGGCGGCGCCGGCGCGCGAGCACGCCGATCACGGCGAGCGCGACGAGCACCGCGACGAAGGCGGCGCACAGCAGCGCGAAGGCCTCCTTCGTCACGAGGCGACCTCCTCGCCCGTGCGGACGCGGCCGTCCGCGACGGTGCGCCTGCCCTCGTACCACACGTGCAGCACGCGGCCTGGCAGCTCCATCCCGAGGAACGGGGAGTTCGTCGAGCGGCCGCGGAGGTCGGCGACGTCGACGACGTGGCGGACCGCGGGATCGACGAGCACGACGTGCGCGGGCGAGCCGGGCTCGAGCGGGGCGTCGTAGCCGGGCTCGCTGCCGATCGCGGCGGGGACGGTCGACATGACGCGGGCGACGCCGGCCCAGTCGAGCAGGCCGGTCTCGACCATCGCCTGCTGCACCACGCTCAGGGCGGTCTCGAGCCCGACCATGCCGAACGCGGCATCCGCGAACGCCGCCTGCTTCGCCTCCGGCGCGTGCGGCGCGTGGTCGGTCGCGACGACGTCGATCGTGCCGTCGGCGAGCGCGTCGCGCAGCGCCTGCACGTCGCGGTCGGCGCGCAGCGGCGGGTTGACCTTGAAGCGCCCGTCGTAGGAGCGCACGAGCTCCTCGGTGAGCAGCAGGTGGTGGGGCGTGACCTCGGCGGTGACCGCGATGCCGCGCGCCTTCGCGGCGCGCACGACCTCGACGGTCTCGAGCGTCGAGACGTGGCAGACGTGCAGCCGCGCGCCGGTGAGCTCGGCGAGCATCGCGTCGCGGGCGACGATCGACGCCTCCGCGACCGACGGCCAGCCGGTGAGGCCGAGCTCGGCTGCGAGCGGGCTCTCGTGCATGACCGAGCCGCGCGTGAGGTGCGGGTCCTGGGCATGCTGCGCGACGACCGCGCCGAGCGAGGCGGCATGCTCGAGAGCCCGTCGCATGAGCTCGGCGTCGGCGACGCAGTGGCCGTCGTCGCTGAAGACGCGCACGCGCGCGGCGCTGCCGGCGAGCATCGTCATGTCGGCGAGCCGCTCTCCCGCGAGCCCGACGGTCACGGCGCCGATGGGGCGCACGGTCGCGAGCCCTGCCTGCACGCCGAGGCGGTGCACCTGCTCGACGACCGCCGGCGTGTCGGCGGGCGGCGTCGTGTTCGCCATCGCGAACACGCACGTGTAGCCGCCGGCTGCGGCGGCGCGCACGCCGCTCGCCACGGTCTCGGCCTGCTCGCCGCCGGGCTGCCGGAGGTGGGTGTGGAGGTCGACGAGACCGGGCAGGGCGACGAGCCCGGTCGCGTCGATCACCTCGGCCGTGTCGCGGTCGACGGTCGCGGGGTCGACGAGCACGCCGCCGTCGATCGCGAGGTCGCGGCGCTCGCCGCCGAGGATGGAGGCGTTCGTGAGCAGCGTCGTCATGAGACTCCCTGGTCGGAGGCGAGCAGCGAGTAGAGCACGGCCATCCGCACCGAGACGCCCGCGGTGACCTGCGCGAGCACGGTCGACGCGTCGCTGTCGGCCGCGCGGCTCGAGAGCTCGAGGCCGCGGTTCATCGGGCCCGGGTGCATGATCGCCGCGTCCCCGAGGCGTGCGACGCGCTCGTCGGTGAGCGACCAGCCGGTGATGTACTCGGCCGCGCTCGGCGCGACCTGGCCGGCCTGCCGCTCGAGCTGCACGCGCAGCAGCATGACGGCGTCGGGCTGCTCGGCGATCACGGCGTCGAGGCTCGTCTCGGCGCGCAGCCCGAGGCGCGTGCCGTCGGCGGCGGGCACCGGCAGGAACGCCGCGGGTCCGACGAGCGTCACCTCGGCGCCGAGCGCGGGCAGCAGCAGCGCGTTGGAGCGGGCGACGCGCGAGTGGGCGATGTCGCCGACGATCGCGACGCGCACGCCGTCGAGGCCCGCGCCGCGAGCGGCGTCGCCGTGGATGCGGCGGCGCAGCGCGAACGCGTCGAGCAGCGCCTGGGTGGGGTGCTCGTGGGTGCCGTCGCCGGCGTTGATGACGGGCGTGCCGATCCACTCGGCGAGCAGCGCCGGGGCTCCGGAGGCGCCGGAGCGCACGACGACGCCGTCGACGCCCATCGCGGCGATCGTGAGGCCGGTGTCGCGCAGCGACTCCCCCTTCGACGCGCTCGAGCCCTTGCCCGACACGTTGATGACGTCGGCCGAGAGCCACTTGCCGGCGAGCTCGAACGACGACCGCGTGCGGGTCGAGTCCTCGAAGAAGAGGTTGACGACGGTGCGGCCGCGGAGGGCCGGCAGCTTCTTCAGCTGCCGGTCCTGGATCTGGTGCATGTCCTCGGCGAGGTCGAGCAGCGCGATGGCCTCGTCGCGCGGCATCGCGGCGGTGAGCAGGTGCCTCATGCGGCGCCCTGCTCGCCCACCGCGGACTCGATCGTCACGGCGTCGCGGCCGTCGACCTCGTCGAGCAGGATGGAGACGTGCTCGGTGCGGGCGCTCGGCAGATTCTTGCCGACCGAGTCGGCGCGGATCGGCAGCTCGCGGTGGCCGCGGTCGACGAGCACGGCGAGGCGCACGGCGCGGGGCCGGCCGAGGTCGGCGAGCGCGTCGAGGGCGGCCCGGATGGTGCGGCCCGAGTAGAGCACGTCGTCGACGAGCACGACGACGCGGTCGTCGACGCCGTCGGCGGGGATGCGCGTGGGATGCGTCGCGCGGGTCGGGCGGCCTCGCAGGTCGTCGCGGTGCATCGTCACGTCGAGCGTGCCGACCCGCGCCGAGAAGTCGAGGCCGGTGATGCCGGTGAGCCGGTCGGCGAGGCGCTGCGCGAGGTGGACGCCGCGCGTGGGGATGCCCAGCAGCACGAGGTCGTCGGGGCCGTGGTTCGCCTCGAGGATCTCGTGGGCGATGCGCGTGAGGGCCCTGGCGATCTCGTCGGGGCCGAGCACAGTGCGCGGTGCAGTCACAGAGGACTCCCTTCTCCGCCTCACGGGACGGGCTTCAAGGTTGTCTGATGCCTCCACCCTACCGCGTCCGCGCGTGCCGCTCCGGCCCCGCGGCTCCGCCTGCGACGTGCTCGGGTCGCAGTCCGAGCCCGATGAACCGCCCCATCGCGTGCCGCAGCACCGGCAGCCGCTGCACGAGCCGCAGCGGCAGCGGCACGGGCACGACGGCGCCGGGCTCCGCGATCCGCACGAGCACGGTCTCGAGCCGACGCTGCACCGCCTGGGTCGCGCGCGCCGCCGGCTCGCGCCGCCGCTGGATGCGCTGCAGCAGCGCCTCGGTCGGCCGCGCGGTCGCGAGCCGGGGCGCGAGCGCGTTCGCGGCCGCGACGGCGTCCTGGATCGCGAGGTTGACGCCCACGCCGCCCGCCGGCGACATCGCGTGCGCCGCGTCGCCGATCGCCAGCAGCCCGTCGCGATGCCACCGCTCGAGCCGCTCGATCCGCACGCGCAGCACGCGCACGGCATCCGCCTCGAGCCGCTCCAGCCGCTCGGCGAAGCGCGGTTCGAGGGCGCCGACCCGGCGCCGGAGCGCCGCGAGCGACGCGTCGTCGCCCTGCCAGGCGCCCCGCCGCACGATGTGCGCGGCCTGGAAGAAGCCGCCGCGGTCGATCGACAGCAGCGCGCCGTCGCCGACCTGCATGAACGGCACCTGCTCCTCCGGCTCCCGCGGCAGCCGGAACCAGAGCACGTCGATCGCGCTCGGCGGTCCGACGGGCTCGAACTCGGCATCCGCCCGCAGCGCGGAGTCGCGCCCGTCGGCGAGCACGGTGAGCCGGGCGCGCACCTCGACCGGACCGTCGGGGCCGTCGGCGACGACGCCCGCGACCCGCTCGCCGTCGCGCAGGAGCGCCCTGCCGGTGTGCCGCATCCGCACGTCGAAGCCGGAGTGCTCGCGGCCGGCGTCGGCGAGCAGGTCGAGGAAGTCCCACTGCGGCATGAAGGCGATCGCCCTGCGCTCGGTCGGCAATCGCGTGAAGTCGGCGAGCACGAGCCGACGGCCGGAGAACCGCATCGTCACCTGCGGCATGTCGGCGTGCGGCAGGGCGAGGAAGCGGTCGAGCAGGCCGATCTCGTGCAGCACCTGCTGCGTCGAGGGGTGGATCGTGTCGCCGCGGAAGTCGCGCAGGAAGTCGCCGTGCTGCTCGAGCACGGTCGCGCGCACCCCGTGGCGCGCGAGCAGCAGGCCGAGCATGAGCCCCGCGGGACCGCCGCCGACGATCGCGCAGTCGGTCTTGAGCACCTCGCGGTCAGGCATGCCACCCAGCCTCCTCGGGGCGCGCGGTGGACGCCACCCCCCCCTCCGGCTAGCGTGAGGCGATGTCGCGAAGGAGCGTGCCCCATGGTCGCCATCACAGGACGCCCTCGCGTCTCCCCGCTGGGCGCGCTCGCCACGGCGCTCGCGATCGCGCTTTCCATCGCCGGGTGCGCCACCTCCCCTCCGCCGGCGACGAGCGCGGATCCCACTTCGACGACGGCATCGGAGACCGCCGAGCCGCCGGCCGGCGATCCGTCGAGCAGCGCGGCGCCGACAGGCCTCGCGTCGCTGGTCGTCCCGCCGGATGCGTTCCCCATCGACGGCTGGGTGGAGACGTACACCGACACGGGGCACATCCCGAATCCCATGGGGCAGCCGTGCGTGCTCGACCTGGAAGGCATCACCGGCGAGCCGGAGCCGCCGCTGCGGGAGGTCGCCGGTCGCGCGTGGTCGCCGTCGGCGGAGGCGGGGCCAGGCCGCCTGCTCGTGGGCGTCTCGCGATGGCCGGGCGCGGAGGCCGGTGCCGTCGCGGCCCGCGATGCGGTCGCCGGCTGCCCGCTCGGGCAGCCGACGCAAGCCGACCACGGCATGCTCACGCTCACTCCCACGACGGTGTCGGTCGGCGACGATCGGGTGGGGTTCTGCGCCGCCTACGACCTGGAGCACGGGCAGGCGATCGTGGGCGCCATGCGCGGCCTGACGTGCATGGCAGCCGAGGGCGACCTGCGCGTCGAGGTGGCCTCGCTGATCCAGGTCGCGCACGCGCCCTCCGACGAGGAGCTGCAGCGCGTCGTCGACCTTGCGATCACGACTGCCCTGGAAGGCTGACCCGCGGGTGCGCTACTCGCAGAGCTCGTAGCGCTCGACGCTGTCGCGCAGGGTCGGGAGGCCGCCGACGAGCGCGACCGGCGGGCGGCCGAGCCGCGCATGCTCCGCGCGCACCGCGGGCACGAGGCACGCGCCGCGCGTGAGGTGGAGCGGCGCCTGCCGCGCACCCGCGACAGCGCTCGCGGCCAGCGCGTCGGGGAACTGCTCGCCGCTCGCGAGGTAGAGCACTGGCGGCGTCGGCACGAATGCCTGGTTGAGCCGCACGGCCGTGTCGAACCGATCGGTGCCGGCCACGCGCTCGAGCATGCGGCCGGAGCCCAATGCGCTGGCGACGGCCGCGGAGACCGACGGCGTGCCGCCGACGACGGTGACGCGCACGACGCCGAGGGCGCGCATGGCCGCGAGCGTCGTCCCCGGCGGCGCGGTCGAGGCACCGTCGACGAGCAGCACGGGGGTGCCGCGGAGCGCCGCCACGGGACCGGCCGCGAGCGCGTCGGGGAAGCTGCGACCGGTCGCGACGTAGGCCCACGACGCGCCGGCGGGGAACGCGTGCTGCGCGATGCGCGCGCTCGTCTCGTAGCGGTCGGCGCCCGCGAGCCGCACCACCGGAGCGATGGCGGCGAGCTGCGCCTCGACCGCCGCCGACACCGACGGCTCGCCGCCCGCGAGCACGATCGACGCCGGCCGCAGCCGCACCAGCTCCGTGCGGACGGCGGCCGGCAGCGTCGCGCGCGAGGTCAGCAGCAGCGGTGCGCCCACGTGCCCTGCCGCCGCTCCGGCGCTCAGCGCGTCGGCGAAGCCCTCGCCGCTCGCGACGTATGCCTGTTCCGCGCCGTTCGGGTACCCGTGCCGCGAGATCGCGGCGGACGTGGCGTACCGGTCGGCGCCGGCGATGCGGATGGGCGGCGCCATGACCGTCGACGCCTGCGTCATGACGGTGGCGCCGGTGATCCACAGCGCCGTCGCGAGGTCGACGTAGCTGCAGCGGTTGATGCCGAGGTCGTACCCGGATGCGCTGATGACGCCGAGCGCCTGCACGCCGCCGTCCGCGCGGTGCCGGAACGCCGGACCGCCGCTGTCGCCCGGCAGGCACACGTAGGTGCTGCTCGACGACGTCGCGCGATGCACGGAGCACGACCAGAAGCCGAAGTCGTAGCACCCGACCGGCTCGGTCGTGCGGGTGCCGTACTGCTCGCCCTGGCGGGTGCCGGAGAAGCCGACCCGGTCGCCCGCGGCGGCCACGCCGATGCCCTGCACCGGCACCTCGCGGGTCCCCCGGCACCGTGCGCCGAGCCACATCGTCGGCGCCGCCGCTGCGGTGCGCACGACCATGGAGTCGACCGCCCAGCCGGTCGCGAGCTGGTTGTTCGAGACCCGACCGACCGCGGCTCCGCTGCCGCCGCTGCCGCACAGCGACGCCTGGAAGCCGTTGACGACGGCCGCGCCGTCCGTGCCGTCGGGTGCCGTGCAGTGCCCGGCGCCCATGAGCGCGCGGCCGCCGTCCGACATCCGCACCGCGAAGCCGCTCGTGCAGGCGGCGCTCCCGACCCTGAGCGCGACCCCGCCGCCCAGCCCGTCCCGGTCGTCGAGCCGGCTCGCGGGCGCGTCGCGCGCATCCTCGACGATCTCGAGCGGCAGCCCTTCCAGGCCGAGCGCGTCGCCGAGCGCCGGCGCGGGCACGGCGGCGTCACCGGACGCCGCGGTCGGCAGCGCGCCCGGTCGCACGAGCGAGGCCGCTCGGCTCGCGGGCTCCACGCCGACGCGGACGGTCGCGCGGCGGTGGTCGACCGCGACCGAGACGAGTGCGTCGGCGACCGGACCGGTCGCCGACATCGCGAGGTCGAGGCCCTCGCAGAGCTCGCGGAGGCTCGCCTCGGCCGCGCCGACGACCCGCGCGTCAGCGGCCGCGACCAGCGGTCGCACGGATGCCGGCAGGCTCGCGATCGCGCGCGGGGCCACGGCGGCCGCCGCCCCGGCGGTCGTCTCGAGCACCTCGAGCCCGATCGCCAGCCCGGCGTCGTCGAGGCTCGGCTCGGCCGCGGCGATCCCGTCCGGATCCGCCGCGAGCAGCGCGTGGCGGAAGGAGCGCAGCGCAGCATCGCGCGCCTCGCCGGTGCTCGCGGATCCGTCCGCCTCGACCGGGACGATCGCGGAGCGCACGAGGCACGCGACGATCGCGTCGTCGGCGGCACCCGCCGCGCCGGTCGCGGCGGCCGGCGCTGCACCCGGCGCCGCGAGCAGGCCCAGCGTCACCGCGGTCACAGCCAGCATGGCGGTCATCGTTCGGAGCAGCATCGGCATCCCATCGTCGCGGCCGACTCCGATGCTAGTGCTGAGCGACGCTCAGCGTGCCCGCGCAGCGCGCGTCGTCAGCCCCGCGAGGCCGCGATCTTGCCGAGCACGCCGTTGATGAACGTGCCGGAGCGCTCGGTCGAGAGCTCGTTCGCGAGGTGGACGGCCTCCGACACGATGACGCTCACCGGGGCGGTCTCGTGCTCGATCTCCCACACGCCGACGCGCAGGATCGCGAGGTCGGTGCGCGGCATCCGGTCGATCGGCCAGTTCGCGCTCGACGACTCGATCAGCTCGTCGATGCCCTCGAGCTCGTCCGCGACGCCCGCGACGATCTCGCGGGCGAAGGGGAACCAGCCGTGCGTCGTCCACGAGAGGCGGTCGGCCGTGTCGCGCAGCACGGTCTCGGGTGCCTCGTCGCGCGCCTGCGCGGAGTAGAGCACCTCGACGGCGTGCTTGCGCGCCTTCCGTCGCGACGGGTACGTCTCCTCGCCCACGTCAGTTGACGCGGCCGAGGTAGCTGCCGTCGCGCGTGTCGACCTTGACGCGGGTGCCCTGCTCGACGAAGAGCGGCACCTGGATCTCGGCGCCGGTCTCGACGGTGGCGGTCTTCGTGCCGGCGCTCGAGCGGTCGCCCTGGAGGCCCGGCTCGGTGTACGTGATCTCGAGCACGACGGATGTCGGCAGCTCGACCTGCAGCGCCTCGCCCTCGTGCATCGAGATCGTCGCCGTGCCGTTCTCGAGCAGGAAGCGCGCGCTGTCCCCGACGATGTCGGCGGGGATCGGCAGCTGCTCGTACGTGTCGTTGTCCATGAACACGAAGTCGGTGCCGTCGTTGTAGAGGAACTGGTAGTCGCGGCGGTCGACCGTCGCGAACTCGATCTTCGTGCCCGCGTTGAAGGTCTTGTCGACGACCTTCTGGCTGCGGGCGTTCCGCAGCTTGGTGCGCACGAACGCGCCGCCCTTGCCGGGCTTGACGTGCTGGAACTCGATGACGCTCCAGAGCTGACCGTCGAGGTTGAGCACCGCGCCGTTCTTGATGTCGTTCGTGGTTGCCATGCCGTGTGTTCCGTTCCGTGGGCCTCGAGGACCCTGCGCGGGCCGACAGACGAGTGTACCGGGCGCGGAGCCCGGCCCGATCGAAGGCGGATCCGACGCCGGACGGGCGACCGGATCGTAGGGTTGCGGCATGCAGCCCTCCTTCGACGTGGAGCACTCCGACGACCACCGCGTCTCCCACGAGGAGGCGGCCGCCGTGAACCTCGCGAACTGGGACGACCGCGTGCCCATCCACGAGCTGCACTACGACGCGCTGCGACTGCTGCCAGCGGATCCGACGGCGCTCACCGACGTCGTCCGCCGCGACCTCCCCGTGCTCGCGGAGCTCCTCGGCGCAGACCCCGACGACCCCCGACCGCTCGCCGGCAGGACGCTCGCGCACCTGCAGTGCCACGTCGGCACCGACACGGTCTCGCTCGCGCACGCGGGCGCATCCGTCATCGGGCTCGACTTCTCGCAGGCGGCGCTCGATGTCGCCGCTCGGCTCTCGGAGGCGTGCGGCGTCGACGCGCGCTGGGTGCGGAGCGACGTGCTCGATGCGGCTGCGGCGATCGGCACGACGGTCGACATCGTCTACACCTCGATCGGCACGATCTGCTGGTTCCAGGACCTGGACCGGTGGGCGGCGCAGATCGCCCGGCTGCTGGAGCCGGGCGGCCTGCTGTACTTCCGGGACGCGCACCCGGCGATGCTCGCGCTCGACGACGGGGACGTCGACGGGCTGCGGATCGCCCACCGCTACTTCGAGGACGGCACCGCGCTCGAGTGGATCGACGACACCACCTACACGGGCGGCGATGAGCGGGTCGCGCATCCGCGCACGCTCGAGTGGCCGCACTCGGTGTCGGAGATCGTCACGGCGCTGCTCGGCGCCGGGCTCAGGATCGTGGCGCTGCGCGAGGGCACGGTGCTCGAGTGGGCGGCGCTCCCGGGCATGGTCGCCGTCGAGGGCGGCTTCGCGCTGCCCGAGGGCGACCGGCTGCGCGTGCCGGCGACGCTGACCGTCGCGGCTGTGCGGCCGTAGGCGCCGGCTACGCGCGCCCCGCGATCGCCAGCGCCGCGAGCCGGTAGCCGTCGAGCCCGAAGCCGGCGATCATGCCCGTCGCGACGGCGGAGATGACGGAGGTGTGGCGGAAGGCCTCACGGGCGTGCGGGTTCGAGATGTGCACCTCGACGAGCGGCGCGACGCCCTGCAGCTGCGCGCACGCGTCGCGCAGCGCGTAGGAGTAGTGCGTGAACGCCGCGGGGTTGAGGATCACGGGCGTGCGCGCATCCACCGCCTCGTGGATCCACGCGACGAGCTCGGCCTCGTCGTCCGTCTGCCGCACGTCGGGCTCGACCGGCGCATCCGCCGTGCCGACCGATGCGACGAGCGGTGCGATGTCGGCGAGCGTCGCGGAGCCGTACACGTCCGGCTCGCGGGTGCCGAGCCTGCCGAGGTTGGGTCCGTTGAGGACGAGGATGCGCATGCGGCCAGTCTGGCCTACGCGCGGGGCTCGCCTACATCTCCCCCTCGAAGAGGCCGATGCTGTTGCCGTCGGGGTCGGTGAACACCGCCCACCAGCTCGTCGGCGAGACCTCGCCCTTCGGCAGCACGACGGTGCCGCCGAGCTGCTCGACCTTGGCGAGGGCCTCGTCGATCGAGTCGACCTCGATCACCGAGCGGGGCTGCGTGAAGCCCTCCTCGCGAGCGGTGAGCGCGCCCCCGGAGACGCCGTTCGGCGCCTGCCACATGGGGTAGCCCTCGTAGCCCTCGCTCTCCGTGATCTGCCAGCCGAAGATGCCGCTGTAGAACTCGGTCGCGCGCGCCATGTCGCCGACCGGGATCTCGAGATGGGTGATGTCGCCGTGTGCCATGGCAGGGAGTCTGCACCGCGAGCCACGGGTGCGCAACGGGTCAGGCGGCCCCGGGGCGTCAGTCGGCGAGCGACTGGTAGGCCATGAAGAGCAGGCTGTCGTCCGGGCCCTCGAGGATGCGCGGCTTCGCCACGTCGTCGAGCACGACGAAGCGGAGCATCGAGCCGCGCGTCTTCTTGTCGCGCCGCATCGTGCTGAGCACCGTCTGCCAGCGCCCCACGGGGTAGGTCGTGGGAAGCTCGAGCGACTCGAGGATCGCGCGGTGCCGGTCGACGACGGGCTCCGGGAGCCGGCCGGCGAGGCGCGACAGCTCGGCGGCGAACATCATGCCGATCGAGACGGCCGCGCCGTGCCGCCACCGGTAGCGCTCGGTGTGCTCGATCGCGTGGCCGAGCGTGTGGCCGTAGTTGAGGAACTCGCGCTCCCCGTGCTCGCGGTAGTCGTTGGCGACCACCCGCGCCTTGACGTCGATCGCGCGCGCGATGACCTCCTGGAACTCCGGGCTGGACGGATCGGTGGTCGCGTCGAGCGATCCCTCGAGCAGCTCGAGGATGCGCGGGTCGGCGATGAAGCCGGCCTTCACGATCTCGGCGAAGCCGGTGAGCAGCTCGTTGCGGGGCAGCGAGTCGACGAGCTCGAGGTCGGCGACGACCGCGGCTGGGTGGTGGAACGCGCCCACGAGGTTCTTGCCCTGCTCGGTGTTGATGCCCGTCTTGCCGCCGACGGCGGCGTCGACGATGCCGAGCACGCTCGTCGGCGCCTGGATGATGCGCACGCCGCGCAGCCACGTGGCGGCGACGAAGCCGGCCAGGTCGGTGACGGCGCCGCCGCCGAGGCCGACCACGGCATCCGTCCTCGAGAACTCCGCCTGGCCCATGATCTGCCAGAGGAACTGCGCGACCTCGATGCGCTTCGCCGCCTCGGCGTCGGGCACCTCGGCGAGCATCACCTCGACGTCGAGCTCGGCCTTGAGGTGGTCGGCGATGCGGCTCATCGCCGGCTGGTGCACGACGAGCAGCCGGGTGGCGTCGCCGAGCGACGCGCGGATGCGGTCGACCAGGATGCCCCGGCCCACGTGGACCTCGTAGGGCGCCTCGGTCTCGACGCGGATGGTGGTCATGCGCTCCCCCTCTGGAGTGTCACAGCCCGCGCTCCGCGAGCCAGGCCTCGAGCCGATCGACCAGCTGGGCCATCGGCGTCCTCGACGTGTCGACGACGGTGTCCGCGAGCTGGCGGTAGAGCGGCTCGCGCTCCGCGGCGATGCGCCGCCACGCGCCGATGCCGTCGGCGACGAGCGGTCGCCCGCCGCCCGCGAGCCGGCGCTCGACGGATGCCTCGTCGACCGTGACGAGCACGACCGTCGCGTGCGACAGCAGCGCCCGCGTGCCCGCATCGAGCACCGCGCCGCCGCCGAGGGCGACCACCGCGCCCGGCACGAGCGACTGCCGCACGGCATCCGCCTCCCAGCGCCGGAACGCCGCCTCGCCGTGCTCGGCGAACAGCTGCGGGATCGGTCCGTGCTCGAGCGCGACGAGCTTGTCCGTGTCGGCGAAGGTGCGGCCGATGCGGGCGGCGAGCTTGCGTCCGAGCGACGACTTGCCGGCCGCCATCGGGCCGATGAGGGCCACGGGAGGCACGGTGCCCGCCTCGTCACCCGGCCGGGGGCCGGTCACGGGGTGGTGCGCAGCCGCTCGGGGATCGCGGCGAGGTAGGCGTCGAGGTTCCTGCGCGTCTCGGCGACCGAGTCGCCGCCGAACTTCTCGACCATCGCGTCGGCGACCACGAGCGCGACCATCGCCTCGGCGACGACGCCCGCGGCCGGCACCGCGCAGACGTCGCTGCGCTGGTGGTGCGCCTGCGCGGCCTCGCCGGTCGCGACGTCGATCGTGCGCAGCGCGCGCGGCACGGTCGCGATCGGCTTCATGCCCGCGCGCACGCGCAGCGGGTCGCCGGTCGTCATGCCGCCCTCGATGCCGCCGGCCCTGCCGGTCTCGCGGTGCACGCCGTCGGGTCCGACGACGAGCTCGTCGTGCGCGACGCTGCCGCGGCGGCGCGTCGTCTCGAAGCCGTCGCCCACCTCGACGCCCTTGATGGCCTGGATGCTCATGAGGGCCTGGGCGAGCCGGCCGTCGAGCCTGCGATCCCAGTGCACGTAGGAGCCGAGCCCGGGCGGCAGGCCGTAGGCGAGCACCTCGACGACGCCGCCGAGCGTGTCGCCGGCGCGCCGGGCGTCATCGACCTCGGCGAGCATCGCGGCGCTCGTCGCCTCGTCCAGGCAGCGCAGCTCGTCGGCGTCGAGCCGGTCGACGTCGTCAGGCACCGGCAGCGGCGCGTCCTCGGGCACGCGCACGGGGCCGATCGCGAGGGTGTGGCTCACGAGCCGCACGCCGAGCTCGCCGAGGAAGGCGCGGGCGACGGCGCCGAGCGCGACGCGCGCGGCGGTCTCGCGCGCGCTCGCCCGCTCGAGCACGGGACGCGCCTCGTCGAAGCCGTGCTTCTGCATGCCGACGAGGTCGGCGTGGCCGGGGCGCGGCCGCGTGAGCTTCGCGCCGCGAGCGCCGGTGGGCTCGTGCTCGAGCGGCGCGGCGCTCATCACCTCGGTCCACTTCGGCCACTCGGTGTTGCCGATGCGCAGCGCGATGGGGCCGCCCTGCGTGGCGCCGTGGCGCACGCCGCCCGAGATCGACAGCGCGTCCTGCTCGAACTTCATGCGCGCCCCACGGCCCGCGCCGAGCTTGCGGCGCTGCAGGTCCGCCTGGATCTGCTCCGCGGTGATCGGCACGCCCGCAGGCATGCCCTCGAGGAGGGCGATCAGTTCGGGTCCGTGGGATTCCCCAGCGGTGAGCCAGCGCAGCATGCTCACGATTCTTCCAGAGAGTCGGATGCCCGGGCGCCGCTCGCGCCGTCGTCGAGCGCCGCGCGCATGGCGGCGACGACGCGTCCCTCGTCGGGCAGCGGCGCGTCGAGCGCGCCGAGCGCGAAGATCCGCGCCTGCAGCACGGCCTGCTCGAGCAGCATCTCGCGGCCGTCGATGACGGTGCCGGCGGGCAGGGCGCCGAGGAAGCGGGAGCCCGTCGATCGCGCGTAGTCGGCGTCGAGCAGCCGCGCGGGCGGCGCGGCGAAGGTCGGCACCGCATCCGCCGCAGCCGGCAGGGTCGAGACGACGGCGTCGACGCCGGGCAGCGGCGCGTCGAGGCCCTGCACGTCGAGGGCGACGCCGAGCACGACGGCGAGCTCGCGCAGCCGGTCGGCCTTCGCGGGCGTGCGGAGCGCGACGGTCACGCGCTCCGCGCCCATCGACGCGAGCGCGACGAGCGACGTCTGCGCGGTGGCGCCCGCGCCGACGATCGCGCCCGTGCGCGCACGCTCGAGCCCGGCGGCCGCGAACGCCCGCACGATGCCGCCGACGTCGGTGTTCCAGCCGCGCACCGTGCGCCCGCCGTCCGCGGCCGCCTCGAGCAGCAGCGTGTTCGCCGCGCCGGTCGCGCGCGCGAGCCCGTCGAGCTCGTCGGCGATCGCGGCCGCGTCGTGCTTGTGGGGCGCGGTCACCGACAGGCCGAGCCACTCCGGCCCGAGCGCGCCGACGAATCCCGCGAGCCCGCCGGGCTCCACGGCCGCGCGCCCGTAGTCCCAGTCGAGCCCGAGCTCGCGCGCTGCGGCGCCCTGGAGCGCGGGCGACAGCGAGTGGTCGACGGGCCAGCCGACGACCGCGAGCCGGCGGGCCGTCACGTCAGCCGCCCCAGCCCGGGTTGTCGCGCAGGAACTGCTGGAACTGCTCCACCGCCACGAGGTGCTGCTCGTACGTCTCGGAGAACACCGTCTCGCCCGTCTCGGGGTCGACGGTCACGAAGTACAGCCAGTCGCCCTCGGTGGGCGAGAGCGCGGCCTGGATCGCCGCGTCGCCGGGGGCGCCGATCGGTCCGACCGGCAGGCCGGCGTTCTGGTACGTGTTGTACGGGTTGGATGCGTCGGCCCGCTCCTCGGCGGTCGTCGTGACGACGTGCAGGTTGCCGGTGCCGTACGCGACCGTCGCGTCGGACTGCAGCGGCATCCCGATGTCGAGGCGGTTCTGGAAGACGCGCGCGACGCGCCCGAAGTCGTCGGGCAGCCGCGCCTCCCGCTGCACGAGGGAGGCGAAGATGAGCACGCGCTCCTGTTCGGCCTCGGGCACGCCCGCCTGGGTGAGCGCCTGGCGCTGCCGCTCGACCATCGTCGTCAGCACGTCGACCGCGGTGACGCCCTCGTCGAACGTGTAGGTGGCGGGGAAGAGCCAGCCCTCGAGCGACACGGCGTCGTCGGGCAGCGAGAACTGCGTGAGGTCCCCGGACGCCTGCAGGAAGTCGGCCTGCGGGATGCCGAGGTCGCGCTCGAGCCGCTCGTAGACCTGCGGCAGGGTGTAGCCCTCCGGCACGGTCACGCGCAGCTCCACCTTGTTCGCAGGGTCGAGCAGCGCGTCGACGGCACCCTGGGCCGACATCTGCTGCATGAGCCGGTACGCGCCCGGCTGCAGCTGGATGGACGGGTCGGCCACGAGGATGTCGGTGAAGGCCTCCGCGCTCGCGACCACGTCCTGCTCGACGAGCGTCGCCGCGACGTCGTAGCCGTTCTGGCCCGACTGCACCTGCACGACGACCTCGCCGGTGCCCGGCCCCGGGTAGTCCTCCGGTCCGCTGAAGCGCTCCATGACGCGCGGGATGCCCCACGCCGCGGCGATGCCGAGCGCGGCGACGATCACGAGCGCGATGATCGCGCCGATCAGGCGCCTGCGGCCCCGCTCCTTGCGCTCGCGCGCTCGACGTCCAGCCATGTCAGTCCTCCCGGGTGGCGGCTGCATCGCCGCGCTCGTCGTCGTCGGCGGTGTGCAGCAGCTCGCCGGGCGCGCGCCCGGCCGAGCGCTCGCTGTCGAGCGCGTGCTGCAGGATGACGACCGCAGCCGCCTGGTCGATGCTCGAGCGCTGCTGCCTGCTCGACTTGCCGGCCGCGCGCATCCCCGCCGAGGCCGTCACGGTCGAGAGTCGCTCGTCGACGAGCCGCACGGGCATGGATGCCGCGAGCAGCGCCGCGATGTCGCGAGCGTCCTGGGTGCTCGCGGTGTCGCCGCCCGACAGCGAGATCGGCAGGCCGACGACCGCCTCGACCGCCTCGAGCTCGGCGGCGATGGCGCGGAGCCGCGCCACCACATCCGTCGACGCCCGCTGGATGGTCTCGACGGGGGTCGCGAGCAGGCCGTCGCGATCGCTCCGCGCGACGCCGACGCGCGCGCGGCCGACGTCGACGCCGATCCTGACGCCGCGCCGCATGGAGCCGCTCAGCGGTCGGTCCCTGCTCGCTCGACCCCGGCGCGGACGGCCGCGATGGCCGCGGGCATCGCGCCGGCGTCCTGGCCGCCGCCCTGCGCCATGTCGGGCTTGCCGCCGCCGCCGCCGCCGAGCGCCCCTGCGGCCGCCTTCGCGAGCGGACCCGCGGCGACGCCGGCGTCGCGCGCGGCCTGGTTCGTGGCGACGACGATCGCCGGCTTGCCGTCGACGGCTCCGCCGATCGCGACGACCGCGGGCTCGCCGCCGAGGCGCTCGCGCACCTGGGCCGCGAGGGAGCGCAGGTCGTCCGCCGAGGCGACGGCGCCGAGGTCGACCGCGGCGAGTCGCATGGCGCCGAGGCGCTCCGCGCCCTCGGCGATGGGCTGCACCCGGCCGGCGAGCTGCTTCGACTCGAACTCGGCGATCCGCTTCTCGGCCGTCTTGAGCGACGTGACGAGCTCCTGGATGCGGCCGGGGAGCTGCTCCTTCGGCGTCTTCAGCATCTGGGTGAGCTCGCCGACGAGCGTGCGCTCCGCGACGAGCTGCCGGAACGCATCCGGACCGACCGCGGCCTCGACGCGGCGGCTCGTGGAGCCGACGCTCGCCTCGCTCGTGATCGAGATGAGGCCGATCTGGCTCGAGGCCGCGACGTGCGTGCCGCCGCACAGCTCGCGGGACCAGGGACCGCCGATGTCGACCATGCGCACGGCGTCGCCGTACTTCTCGCCGAAGAGGGCCATGGCGCCGAGCGCCTTCGCCTCGTCGAGCGGCATGACGCGCGTCTCGACCGGCAGGTCGTCGCGGATCGCGGTGTTGGCGATGCCCTCGAGCTCCTGGCGCATGTCCGAGGAGAGCGCGCTCGACCACGAGAAGTCGAGCCGCATGTAGCCGGCCTTGTTGTACGAGCCCGACTGGTGCGCATCCGGGCCGAGCAGCTGGCGCAGCGCCGCGTGCACGACGTGCGTCGCCGAGTGGGCCTGGTTGGCCGCGCGCCGGTAGAGCGGGTCGACCACCGCGCGAGCGACGTCGCCGACGGCGATCTCGCCGGAGGTGATGCGCACCATGTGGCTCACGAGCCCGGAGATCGGGCGCTGCACGTCGAGCACGTCGGCCTCGAAGCCGGCGCCGATGAGGCGGCCCTGGTCGCTGTCCTGCCCGCCCGACTCGGCGTAGAGCGAGGTGGCGGTCAGGACGACCTCCACCTCCTGGCCGACGCCCGCGGCGGTCACCTGGGCGCCGTCGGCGACGATGCCGATCACCTCGCCGTCGGCCTCGAGCTCGTCGTAGCCGAGGAAGGCGGTCTCGCCCTTCGCCCGCAGGTCGCTGTAGACCGACAGGTCGGCGAGCTGCTTGCGGCGCGACTTCGCGTCGGCCTTCGCCCGCGTGCGCTGCTCGCTCATGAGCGTCTCGAACGCGGGGCGGTCGACCTGCAGGCCGGCCTCCTCCGCGATCTCCATCGTGAGGTCGATGGGGAAGCCGTACGTGTCGTGCAGCAGGAACGCGGTCCTGCCGGGGACGACGTTGCCGGAGTCGCTGCGGACGTCGGCGATCGCGACGTCGAGCACGGTCGAGCCGGACTCGAGCGTGGAGCGGAACGTCTCCTCCTCGGCCACGGCCATCCGCTCGATGCGCGGGTAGGCCTGCTCGAGGTCGGGGTAGGCGGTCACCATCGCGTCGCGGCTCGCGCCGAACAGCGTCGGGAAGGTCGCGTCCTGCACGCCGAGCAGCCGCATCGAGCGGATCGCGCGGCGCATGAGCCGGCGCAGGATGTAGCCGCGGCCGTCGTTGCCGGGCGTCACGCCGTCGCCCATGAGCATGAGGGAGGAGCGGATGTGGTCGGCGATGACGCGCATGCGCACGTCGTCCTCGTGGACGGCGCCGTAGCGGCGACCGGAGAGCTCGCTCGCGAGGTCGAGCACGGGCCGCACCTGGTCGATCTCGTACATGTTCTGCACGCCCTGCTTGAGGAAGGCGATGCGCTCGAGCCCCATGCCGGTGTCGATGTTCTTGCTCGGCAGCTCGCGCACGATCGTGAACTCGGTCTTCGAGCGCACGTCGGCGATCTCGTCCTGCATGAAGACGAGGTTCCAGATCTCCACGTAGCGGTCGCTGCCGGTCGCGGGCCCGCCCTCGGGGCCGTACTCGGGACCGAGGTCGTAGAAGATCTCGGAGTCGGGACCGGCGGGGCCGGGCTGCCCCGTCATCCAGTAGTTGTCCTCGAGCCCGAGCCGCTGGATGCGCGAGGCCTGGATGTCGGTGACGTCGAGCCAGAGCCGCTCGGCCTCGTCGTCGGTCTCGAAGACCGTCACCCACAGCCGCTGCGGGTCGAAGCCGTAGTGCCCGTCCGCCTCGGAGCCCGTCAGCAGCTCCCACGCGTAGCCGATGGCCTCGCGCTTGAAGTAGTCGCCGAACGACCAGTTGCCCGCCATCTGGAAGAAGGTGCCGTGGCGCGGGGTGCGGCCGACCTCCTCGATGTCGTTCGTGCGGATGCACTTCTGCACGTCGGCGACGCGCGGCCACGGCGCGGGCACCCTGCCGGAGAGGTAGGGGATGAACGGCACCATGCCGGCGATCGTGAACATGATCGCCGGGTCGTCGCTCACGAGCGACGCGGACGGCACGATCTGGTGGTCGCGCCGCTCGAAGTAGCTCAGGAAGCGGCCGTGGATGTCTGCGGTCTGCATGGGTCGGGTCTCTCCAGCCCGCGATGGGCCTGACGGATGGCGGCGTGGTCGCCGCGGGTCACGGACGGCGGCATGACGAGCCCGGGCGCGTCGCGCCCGGGCCCTGTGCGCGTGGCGTCACTCGCCTCGCAGCTCGCGGTCGCGAGCCTGGTAGCCGTCCTTGACGGCATCCGTGAACTCACGACTCCGGGCGTCGACGCCGTCGAGCAGCGCCTTGCCCTTCTCGGTCTCCTCGATGCGGCGGGCGGCGAAGACGCCGATCACGACGCCGATCGCCAGGAACAGGAGCTTCTTCACAGCGGGGTCCCCCTCGTGTCACGCTCTCCCCCGGACCGGTCGGCGCCGGGGCTTCGACAGTCTAACGACGAGAGGGGTCGCCTTCCGGCGACCCCTCTCCTCCGCTTCGATGGATCAGCGCGCGGCGTAGTACTCGACGACGAGCTGGACCTCGGCCACGACGGGCACCTCTGCGCGCTTCGGGCGGCGCACGAGGCGCGACTGCAGGCGGTCGAGCTGCACCTCGAGGTACGGCGGGACGGGCGGCAGGACGCCGGCGTGACCGCCGGCGGCTGCGACCTGGAACGGCTCCATGCCGGACGAGCGCTCGTGCACGTGGATCGTCTGACCCGCCTTCACGCGGAAGGACGGGCGGTCGACGCGCTGGCCGTCGACCATGATGTGGCGGTGCACGACCATCTGGCGCGCCTGCGACATCGTGCGAGCGAAGCCCGAGCGGAGCACGAGCGCGTCGAGGCGCATCTCGAGCAGCTCGACGAGGTTCTCACCGGTCAGGCCGGCCTGGCGACGGGCCTCGTTGAAGGTCGTGCGCATCTGCGCCTCGCGGATGCCGTACTGGGCACGCAGGCGCTGCTTCTCGCGCAGGCGGACGGCGTAGTCGCTGTCGGCCTTGCGCTTGGTGCGGCCGTGCTGGCCGGGGCCGTAGGGGCGCTTCTCGAGGTAGCGCGCCGCCTTCGGGGTCAGGGCGATGCCGAGGGCGCGCGAGAGGCGCGTCTTCGACCGGGTACGGGACTTCGTGGACATGACTTCCTTCGCTGATTCGCTGCCGCGCGAGCGGCTGTCCCGGCAGAGTGCCGGGGCTTAAGGAGGGGTGCGGGCCCTGCGGCACGGCGATGCCGGCCTGTGGACCAGCGACAAGGCTACCAGATCAGGCGTCGCCGGCCAGGATCCGGCGGATGCGCTCGAGCCGCGCCGCGATGTCGCGCTCGAAGCCATGCTGCCCGGGCTCGTAGTAGCGGCGGCCCACGAGCGGGTCTGGCAGGTGCTGCTGCGTGGCGACGCCGTGCGGCGCGTCGTGCGCGTACCGGTAGCCCTTGCCGTGCCCCAGCCGCTTCGCGCCGGGGTAGTGCGCGTCGCGAAGGTGGTTCGGCACGCGGCCGAAGTCGCCGCCGCGCACGTCGGCGATCGCCCGGTCGATGCCGAGGTAGGAGCGGTTCGACTTCGGGGCGGTCGCGAGGTACACGACCGCCTCGGCGAGCGGGATCCTGCCCTCGGGCATGCCGATCATCTGCACCGCGGTGGCGGCGGCCGTCGCGATGACGAGCCCCTGCGGGTCGGCCATGCCGATGTCCTCGCTCGCGAGCACGATGATGCGGCGGGCGATGAAGCGGGGGTCCTCCCCCGCCTCGATCATCCGCGCGAGGTAGTGGAGCGCCGCGTCGGGGTCGGAGCCGCGCACCGACTTGATGAAGGCGGAGATGACGTCGTAGTGCTCGTCGCCCTGCCGGTCGTACCGCAGCAGCGCCCGGTCGACGGCGCTCGCGACCGCGTCGGCGGTGACCGTCGCCGGACCGTCCGCGTCGCCGGCGGCCTCGACCGCGTGGGCGCCGGCCGCCTCGAGCGCGGTGAGCGCGCGGCGGCCATCGCCCGAGGAGAGGCGGATGATCTGGGAGCGCGCGTCGTCGTCGAGCACGATCGAGCCGTCGAAGCCGCGCGGGTCGGCGATGGCGCGCGCGATGAGCTCGGCGATGTCGTCGTCGCCGAGCGGCTGCAGCGTGAGCAGCAGGGAGCGCGACAGCAGCGGGCTCACGACGCTGAACGAGGGGTTCTCGGTCGTCGCCGCGATGAGCGTGACCCAGCCCTGCTCGACGCCCGGCAGCAGCGCGTCCTGCTGCGCCTTCGAGAAGCGGTGGATCTCGTCGAGGAACAGCACGGTGGAGCGCGAGAAGAGGTCGCGCTCGCCCAGCGCCTCCTCCATCACCTGCCGGACGTCCTTCACGCCCGCGGTGACGGCGCTCAGCTCGACGAAGCGGCGGTCGGAGGAGTGCGCGATCGACTGCGCGAGCGTCGTCTTCCCCGTGCCGGGCGGCCCCCACAGGATGACGCTCTGGCCGCTCGGGGTGGAGCCGTCGGCGCCCGCGCCCGACGCGGCGAGCCTGCGCAGCGGCGAGCCCGCACCCAGCAGGTGCCGCTGGCCGACGACCTCGTCGAGGCTCGTGGGGCGCATGCGCACCGCGAGCGGCGCTGTCGTCCCCCTGGCCATGCCCCCATGCTAGGCGTCACCACCGACGCGCCCCGGAGGGCGGGGCCCCGTGCCTCGAGGCGATAGCCTGATCCGCGGTCGCGCGGGCGCGCGGCCGACGTCGTCGAGGAGAGCCCGTGGTCACGAAGCAGGAGCAGGAGCGCCGCGTGCGCGACTATCGCGCACGGCAGACGGTGCACCAGCGCCGGCAGCGTCGGCAGCGCCGCGACTCGCTCATCGGAGCGGTCGCCGCCCTCGCCGTGCTCCTCGGCGGCACCGCCCTGCTCTCCACGGTGCAGCCGCCCGCGGAGCCCGCGGAGACCGCAGCGCCCACCGCGAGCGAGACGGCAGCCGCCGAGTCGCTCGTGCCCGATCCCTCGCTCGCCGAGGCGCGCACGTGGACGGGCTCGCTCACGATCAACGGCGTCGAGCTCGGCGTCGAGCTCGACGGCGCCGCCGCTCCGCAGGCGGTCTCGTCGGTGCTCGCCGACACGCAGGGCGACTACTACGACGGCAAGTCGTGCCACCGCCTCACCGTGAGCGAGGGCTTCAGCGTGCTGCAGTGCGGCTCGGTCGACGGCCAGGGCGGCGGCGACCCGACGTACATGTACGGCCCGGTCGAGAACGCTCCCGCCGACGACGTCTACGCCGAGGGCACCATCGCGATGGCGCGCCAGGGCAACAACGCCGACTCCAACGGCCACCAGTTCTTCATCGTCTATGGCGAGACCACCATCCCCTCGGACTCCGCCGGCGGCTACAGCGTGGTCGGCCGCGTCACGAGCGGGCTCGACCAGCTGACGGCCGACGTGATCTCGCTCGGCACCCAGGGCGGGGCGCCCGACGGGCCGCCCTCGGCACCGGTGACGATCGACGACTTCTCGCTCGAGTAGCGGCCCTGCGGGGCCCGGCGACGGTCCCCGTCCTGCCTCCATCGCGCTAGGCTCGACCTGCCCGTTCCCTCGTACGAGAGACTCCGTCATGCCCGAGCCCATCCAGCCCATCGATCCCGAGACCTCGGAGCAGTCCTCCCAGGACGCCGCGGTCGCGGACGCCACCACCGAGGCGAGCAGCGAGGCCGCTGCCGAGGCCGCCACCGACGCCGACTCGCAGCCCATCGGCGACGCCGCCGAGGCACCTGCGCCCGACGTCGAGCCGCAGCCCGTGGAGGAGGGCGCCCCGGTGGACGACGCCGCGCTGAGCGCGCCCGAGATGGCTGCGGCGGCCGACGCCTCGAACGGCATCCCCGTCGAGCGGTCCGTCGCGGAGCTCCCGGCAGACGAGGCCCCGATCGAGCCGGCCGAGCAGCCGGCCGAGGTCGCCGCGGCGCAGGCCGATCCCGCACCGCAGGCCGATGCCGCGCCACAGGCCGCTCCCGCCGCCCAGCCTGCACCCGTCGCCGAGGGCCCCGCGTTCGGCGACCCCGTCATCGAGCGCGGCATGGGCGCCGTCGACGCCACGGGCACCGTGGCGGTCAAGGACGGCGACGGATGGCGCGTGGTCGGCCAGTTCCCCGACGTCACCGCCGAGGAGGCGCTCGGCTACTTCGAGCGCAAGTTCGCCGACCTCGAGGGCCAGGTCCGCCTGCTCGAGCAGCGCATCCGCGGCGGCGCCAACGCTCGCGACGTCGCCAAGGCGGCCGCGCACCTCCACACCACCGTCTCGACCGCGAACGCGGTCGGCGACACCGCGTCGCTGCTCACGCGGCTCGACGCGCTCCGCGGCGAGCTCGGCCAGCTCGAGGCCAAGCAGCAGGCCGCGAGCAAGGCAGAGGTCGACGAGGCGATCGCCGAGCGCACGCGCGTCGTCGAGGCGATCGAGCAGCTCGCCGCCGCCGACCTCGAGAACGTGCAGTGGAAGCAGACGATGCAGCGGGTCGACGAGCTCTTCGCCGACTGGCAGCGGCTGCAGAAGGACGGGCCCCGCCTCTCGAAGGGGCAGGCCGACGCGCTCTGGAAGCGGTTCCGCGACGCGCGGGCCACGCTCGAGGGCGCGCGCCGCCGGTTCTTCGCCGACCTGGACGCCTCCCACAAGGACGTCCGCACGCGCAAGCAGGCGCTCGTCGAGCAGGCCCAGGCGCTCGCGCCGAAGGGCGTCGACGGCATCCCGGCCTACCGCGCGCTGCTCGACGAGTGGAAGAACGCCGGCCGCGCCGGCCGCAAGATCGACGATGCCCTGTGGGCGCAGTTCAAGGAGGCCGGGGACGTCCTCTTCCAGGCCAAGTCCGAGCTCTCCGCGGTCGAGAACGAGGAGCACAGCGCCAACCTGACGGCGAAGCGCGAGCTCCTCGAGGAGGCGGCGCCCATCCTGCAGCTCACCGACCGGGCCGCGGCCCGCGAGGCGCTGCTCAGCATCCAGCGCCGCTGGGACGAGATCGGCCGCGTGCCGCGCGAGGCGCTCCGCGAGGTCGAGGACCGCATGCGCGCGATCGAGACGCACGTGCGCGAGCTCGACGAGCGGCACTGGAAGACCACGAACCCGGAGCGCAAGGCGCGCTCCGAGGGCCTCGCCGGCCAGCTCGAGGACGCCATCGAGAAGCTCGAGGCCGAGATCGCGGCAGCCACCGACGCGAAGCAGAAGGCCGAGCTCGAGGCGGAGCTCGCGACGAAGCGCTCCTGGCTCGAGGTCGTCGCCGCCGCGGGCTGATCGCAGATCGAGGGACGGCCGGCGCTCGCGCGCCGGCCGTTCCTCGTCGCAGCGCCGTGCTGTCGTCGCAGCGCCGTGCGCTCAGCCTTGGCCGAAGGCGGCGTCGAAGCGCGCGCTCGAGGGATCGAGGTCGAACGCTCGCAGCGTCGAGAGGGCCTCGGGCGCGCCCTGCATGCGGTCCATCCCGGCGTCCTCCCACTCGATCGAGATCGGGCCGTCGTAGCCGATCGCGGTGAGCGTGCGGAACGCGTCGCCCCAGGGCACGTCGCCGCGGCCGGCGGAGACGAAGTCCCAGCCCCTGCGCGGATGCCCCCACGGCAGGTGCGACGACAGGATGCCGCTGCGCCCGTCGCCCATACGCATCCGCGTGTCCTTGCAGTCGACGTGGAAGATCCGGTCGGCGAAGTCCGACAGGAACGCGACCGGGTCGATCCCCTGCCAGAGCATGTGGCTCGGGTCCCAGTTGAGGCCGAACGACGCGCGGTGGCCGATCGCCTCGAGCGTCCGCACGGTCGACCAGTGGTCGTAGGCGATCTCGCTCGGGTGCACCTCGTGGGCGAAGCGCACCCCGCACTCCTCGAAGACGTCGAGGATGGGGTGCCAGCGCTCGGCGAAGTCCTCGTAGCCGCGGTCGAAGACCGACTCGGGCACGGGCGGGAACTGCGCGACGTACTGCCAGATCGACGAGCCCGTGAAGCCCACGACGGTGCCGACGCCCAGCGCCCGCGCCATGCGGGCGGTGTCCATCATCTCGGCCGCGGCGCGCTGGCGCACGCCCTCCGGGTCCCCGTCGCCCCACACGCGGGAGCGCACGATCGCCTGGTGCCGGAAGTCGATGGGGTCGTCGCACACCGCCTGGCCGTGCAGCTGGTTGGAGATCGCCCATACCTGCAGCCCGTTGCGCTCGAGGATCTCGCGCCGGCCAGCCACGTACGCGGCGTCGTCCCAGCGCGAGGCGTCGAGGTGATCCCCCCAGCAGGCGATCTCCAGGCCGTCGTAGCCCCAGGAGCCCGCGAGGCGCGCGACCTCCTCGAACGGCAGGTCGGCCCACTGGCCGGTGAAGAGGGTGAACGGTCGCGTCATCGCATCCTCGTCTCTGTCGGGATCTCGTCGTGCGCGGGCAGCTCGATCCTGGCACCGTCGACGGCCGCGCTGCGCTCGATCGCGTCGAGCACGCGCTGCACCGCGAGCCCGTCGGCGAACGACGGCGACGGCGCCGTGCCGCGCTCGATGGCGCGCAGCAGCTCGGCGGCCTGCATCGTGAAGGTGCTGTCCCACCCGAGCACGTGCCCGGGCGGCCACCAGCCCTCGAGGTGCGGATGCTCGGCCTCGGTGACGAGCACGCGCGACGGCCACCCGTCGCGGCCGTCGGTGAAGCGCAGCTCGTTGAGCCGCTCGAGGTCGAAGCCGATCGCGCCCTCGGTGCCGTGCACCTCGAGCTGCAGCGCGTTCTTGTGGCCGACCGCCACCCGGGAGACCTCGATCGAGGCGGTCGCGCCGCCCTCGAGCTCGAGCAGCGCCCAGGCGGCGTCGTCCACGGTCACCGGCTCCAGCCCGTCCGGGCCGCGCCGCTCGGGCTCGAAGGTGCGGAGCGCGCCGCGCGCGCCGAGGACGGCGCTGCCGGTGAGCGCGCGGATCTGGTCGACGACGTGGGAGCCGAGGTCGCCGAGCGCGCCGGAGCCGGCCGTCTCGGCGCGCAGGCGCCACGTCATGGGAGCCGCCGGATCGGCGAGCCAGTCCTGCAGGTAGGCGGCGCGGATGCTGCGCACCCGTCCGATGCGACCCGCGGCGATGAGCTCGCGGGCGAGGGCGAGCGCCGGCACGCGCCGGTAGTTGAAGCCGACCATCGCGGCACCGGTGGCGCGCTCGGCGGCCGCGACCATCCGCTCGGCCTGCGCGAGGTCGAGTGCGAGCGGCTTCTCGATGAGCACGTGCTTGCCCGCCTCGAGCGCGGCGATCGCCATCTCCGCGTGCAGGTGGCCGGGCGTGCAGATGTCGACGATGTCGATGTCGTCGCGCTCGAGCACCGCGCGCCAGTCGGTCGACCAGTCCTGCCATCCCAGGGCGCGCGCCGCGCGCTCGGTGCGAGCGGGGTCGGAGCCGCCCAGCATCCGCATCGCGACCGGGGTCACGTCCTGGAGCACCGCGCCGACGTTGCGCCACGCCGAGGAGTGCGCGCGTCCCATGAAGGCCGTGCCCAGCACGGCGACCCCGAGCGGGGCGGTCCGGTCGTTCATGCTGCCTCCAGAGCGCGCAGGAAGGCGAGGCCGTCGCGCGCGAGGTCGTCCTGGGTCGGGGCGAGCGGACGCCAGATGGATGCGGCGACCGCGATCGCCGCATTGTCGCCCGTGAAGCTCTCGATCACGAGCGGGCCCCGGTAGTCGATGGCGTCGAGCGCCTCGCGCACCGCCGGCCAGTCGGTCTGATCCCCGCCCGGGGCGCCACGGTCGCTGCCGCAGACCTGCACGTGCACGACGTGCTCCCCCGCTGCCCGGATCGCGTCGCCGGTCGAGCGCTCCTCGATGCCGAGGTGGTAGGTGTCGAGCGCGAGCCCGAGGTGCGCGCCCAGCAGCGGCTGGAGCGCGTCGAGGCTCTGCTCGACCGTCGTGAGCAGCGACGTCTCGTAGCGGTTGAGCGGCTCGATGCCGATCCGCACGCCGCGATCGGCCGCGTGCGCCACCACCGGTCGGAGGTGCTCGCGCAGCTGCCGCACCGTCGCCGCGCGCTCGTCGGCGTCCATGCGCCACGTGCGACCGGTCTCTGCCGTGAACGGCCCGCAGACCGCGGGAGCGCCGATCTCGGCGGCGAGGTCGATGCACCCGCGAAGGTAGTCCTGGGTCGCGGCGATCGCCGCGCCATCGGTGCCGACGAGCGCTCGACCTGGCGCCATGGCGCCCACGACGCTCGCCCCGAGCCCGTGCTGCTCGAGCAGCGGCAGCAGTGCGGCCGAGCTCAGGTCGCCGGGCTGCTCGAGCGGGAGCTCGACGACGTCGAAGCCCAGCTCGGCGATGTGGGCCAGGTGCTGCGGCGCGGTGGCGTCGCGCAGCGGCGAGGTCCACACCCAGGTGTTGATTCCGATGCGGCGCACGCGCGCCTCCTTCCGAGGAGCCGGGGCCCCCCCCCCCCCCCGGGCCCCGCCCGCGATAAAC
>JBNJKM010000011.1:0-82157 GCA_051751085.1 Actinomycetota bacterium
GCTAGGCCGCCCGCTCGTCGGCCGACACCGTCCTGTGGATCGTGCACTGGCCGAGCACGCGCGTACCCAGATAGAGCACGGCCGACTGCCCGGTCGCGACGCCGCTGAGCGGCTCCTCCGGCTCGATGACCAGCTCGTCGCCCTCCATGCGCGCGCGGGCAGGCACCGGGTCCGCGTGCGCGCGGATCTGCACCTCGACGTCGAGGCCGCCGGCGAGGCCCGGATGCGCAGCACCCGCGTGGGAGATGCGGGCGCCGGCGAGCCGCGCGACAGCGAGCGCCTCCTTCGGCCCGACGACGATCTGGCGCGTCGACGGCTTGACCTCGAGCACGAACCGGGGGCGCCCGTCCGGCGATGGCACGCCGAGCGAGAGGCCCCGCCGCTGCCCGACCGTGAAGCCGTGCACGCCCTCGTGCTCGCCGACGACGCTCCCGTCGCGGTCGACGATCTCGCCGGGGTCGGCGCCCAGCCGCTCGGCGAGGAAGCCGCGGGTGTCGCCGTCGGGGATGAAGCAGATGTCGTGGCTGTCGGGCTTCTGCGCGAGCAGGAAGCCGCGCTCGGCGGCCTCCGCGCGCACCTCCGCCTTCGAGGGCGTGTCCGCGAGCGGGAACCAGCAGTGCTCGAGCTGCGCGCCGGTGAGCACGCCGAGCACGTACGACTGGTCCTTCGCCCAATCGGCGGCGCGATGCAGCTCCGGCCCGCCGGCCGTGTGCTCGACGCGCGCGTAGTGACCGGTGACGACGCGGTCGAAGCCCAGTCCGATCGCGCGGTCGAGCAGCGCCTCGAACTTGATCTTCTCGTTGCACCGCAAGCACGGGTTCGGGGTGCGGCCTGCCGCGTACTCGTCGACGAAGTCCTGCACGACGTCGCCGTGGAACCGCTCCGAGAAGTCCCACACGTAGAAGGGGATGCCGAGCCGGTCGGCGACGCGTCGCGCATCCATCGCGTCCTCGACGGTGCAGCAGCCGCGACTGCCCGTGCGGAGCGTGCCCGGCATGCGGCTGAGCGCGAGGTGCACGCCGACGACCTCGTGGCCCGCGTCGACGGCGCGCGCTGCCGCGACGGCCGAGTCGACCCCGCCCGACATGGCTGCCAGCACCTTCACGCGATCCCCCATCCCCTGCGTCACGTCCTCTGCACCAAGGCTAGCGAGCCTCAGCCCGTGCTCGGCCAGCCGTGGCACCCTGGGCGCGTGACGGATGCGGAGCCACGGGACGGGCGCGCGGGCGCGCCGCGCGTCTCCGTCGTGATCCCGGTGCTCGACGACGCGCAGGCCCTGCGCCGCTGCCTCGAGCGGATCGCCGCCCAGACCGTCCCACCGCTCGAGGTCGTCGTCGTCGACAACGGCTGCGTCGACGACTCACCGGAGATCGCGCGCGCCGCGGGTGCCCGCGTGGTCGTCGAGCCGGTGCGGGGCATCCCCGCGGCGGCGGCTCGCGGCTACGACGAGGCGCGCGGCGAGATCATCGCGCGCTGCGACGCCGACTCGATCGTCCCCGACGACTGGGTGGAGCGCATCCGCGACGCCTTCGTCGCCGACCCGTCGCTGGACGGGCTCACCGGTCCCGGCAGGTTCCACGACCTGCCGCGGCGGTGGACCGCGATCGCGAGCGCCGCCTACGCGATCGGCACCTTCGTCGCCGGCGGCGCGGCGATCGCCAACGTGCCGCTGTGGGGGTCGAACATGGCGCTCCGCCGTGCGGCATGGCTGGCCGTGTCGGCCCGCGTGGAGCGGGACGACCCCGCCGTGCACGACGACCTCGACCTCACCATGCACCTGGGTCCGCGCGCGCACATCCGATTCGACCGGTCGCTGCGCGTCGGGGCGGAGGGGCGGATGTTCCACAGCCGCGATGCCGCTCGCGGCCGAGTGCGCGTCGCGATGCGCACCTTCCGACGCGGCTGGGCGACGGGCGGCTCCCCCGGCCGGCGCTGGGTGCTGCGCGTGGGCGGCCCCGACCTCACGGGGGCGCGGCGATGAGCGGTGGCCTCGATTCCTGGCTCGCGACCCAGGGGCACTGGCTGCCGGGCGACGCGGTGCGCGTCGTCGTCGCGGCGTCGGTGCCGCTCGCCGGCGTGGTCGCGGGCGGCCCGTCCGCCGCCGCGATGCTGCTGACGCTCGGCGGCGCCATGGCGCTGCGCTTCGTGCGCGTGCCGACCGTGCTCGACATCGTCGGGCAGCTCGTGCTGCTCGCGTCCGCGTGGTTCGCGGTCACCGGCGCGTACCAGGTGGTCCCGGGCCTCGACATCGCGGCGCACCTCGGCAGCGGCGCGGTGCTCGCACTGCTCGTGCGGAGGCTGCTGCTGCGCCTCGGCCTGCTGCCGGGCGATGGCGGCCGACGCGCCGCCGTCGCGCGCGTCCTCCACACCACCAACGCCGTGGTGCTGCTCGGGCTGCTGTGGGAGCTCGGCGAGTGGGCGGGCCACGCCTGGCTCTCCCCCGAGATCGGCGTCGGCTACGAGGACACCCTCGTCGATCTCGCGGCCGACGCCCTGGGAGCGCTCGTGGCGGCGCTGCTCGTCGAGCGCTCGAGGGTGCGCGGGCGGCTGCCCGCCGAGGCCCGCTCGCACTGAGGCGGAGCGCGCCGCGTCGGGGCGCGCGGCGTCAGAGCGCGCGAGCGCGGGCGACCGCGACCGGCAGCGCCTCGAGCAGCGCGTCGACGTCCGCCGCGGCCGTCGTGCGGCCGAGCGAGAGCCGCAGCGGCGCCGCGCCCGTGACGCCGCACGCGCGCACGACGTGCGACTCGCGCGCGACGCCCGCCGAGCACGCGGAGCCGTTCGAGACGGCGAAGCCGGCCTCGTCGAGCAGGAACTGCAGCGACTCGCCGTCCGCGCCGTCGACGACGAGGTGGGCGATGTGCGGGAGCCGCTCGTGCGCGGCGAGCACCCGCACGCCCGGCAGCGTCGCCGCGACCTCGAGGATGCGGTCGGTGAGGCCGCGCAGGCGCGCGCCCTCCGCGTCGAGCTCGGCGAGCGCCTCCTCCGCGGCGAGCGCGAACAGCGAGGCGCCGAGCGCGTCCTGCGTGCCGGAGCGCAGGCCGCGCTGCTGCCCGCCGCCGTGGTGCAGCGCCTGCAGGCGCGCGTCCCGGCGCACGACGAGGGCGCCGACGCCGTGCGGGCCGCCGAGCTTGTGGCTCGCGACGCTCATGAGCGAGGCGCCGGTGTCGGCGAAGCGCAGCGGCACGTGGCCGAACGCGCCCACCGCATCGAGGTGCAGCGGCACGCCCGCGTGCGCCGACGCATCCGCCGCCGCGGCGATCGGCTGCATCGACCCGAGCTCGTTGCTCGCCACGAGCATGGTCGCCACCGCGGCCCCGCCCGAGACCGCCGATGCGAAGCCGTCGACGTCGGTGACGGCGCTGCCGTCGACCCCCACCCATCGCACCTCGGCGCCCTGCCGCTCGAGCCACTCGACCGCGTCGAGGGTCGCGTGGTGCTCGGCGACCGGCACGACGAGCGCGCTCGAGGCCTCGGAGCGCTCTCGCGCCGCCCACCACGCGCCCTTGAGCGCGAGGTTGATCGACTCGGTGCCGCCGGACGTGAGCACGACCTCGGTCGGGTGCGCGCCGAGCGCGGCCGCGAGCCGCTCCCTGGCATCCTCGAGCACGGCGCGCGCCCGCTGCCCCGCGCGATGCGTCGAGGCGGGGTTCGCGAGCGGCTCGGCCTCGGCGAGCGCCCGCCGGACGGCGTCGCGCATGGGGGTCGCCGCCGCGTGATCGAAGAGCCGCGGCGGCGCGGGCTGGTGATCGGGCGGGTGCATGCTCCCCTACATTAGAGCGCGTGGCGGAGGCAGAGGATCGAGCGCGAGGCATCCATCGCACCGCCACCGGGCATCGCCTCACCGTCTGGTCGCGCCATGCGACGAGCATGGAGCTGCGGATCTTCGACCGCCACGATCCCGACTGGCTGCTGCAGTCGCTGCCGATGGAGCGCGCGGGCGACGACTTCACGATCGACACGCCGCTGCTCGAGGTCGGGACGCCGTACGCGGTGGGCGTCGACGGGCCCGACGGACCCGGGCACGCGTTCGACGCCGGACGGCACGCGGTGCCGCCGCACGCGCACGGCGTCGTGCGCACGCCGCACGGCCAGCATCGCGCGACCGTCGTCGATCACGGCTTCGACTGGGGCGGCGTCGCGCGGCCGAGCGTGCCCATCGACCGGCGCGTGATCTACGAGGCGCACGTCAAGGGGCTCACGAAGCTCAACCCGCACATGCCCGTCGAGCTGCGCGGCACGTACGCGGGCCTCGCGCATCCCTCCACCATCGCCTACCTGCAGGACCTCGGCATCACGACCGTGCAGCTGCTGCCCATCCACCTGTTCGTCTCCGAGCAGCGCCTCATCCAGCAGGGCCGCGTCAACTACTGGGGCTACAACACGCTCAGCTGGTTCGCGCCGCACAGCGCCTACGCCTCCCGCGGCGCGCAGTTCGACGGCACCGGCGGCGTGCTGCGCGAGGTGAAGGGGATGGTGCGGCTGCTCCACGAGGCCGGCCTCGAGGTGTTCCTCGACGTCGTCTACAACCACACGTCGGAGGAGGGCGCCGAGGGGCCGCCGTCGAGCCTGCGGCTCATCGACAACGCCTCCTACTACCGCGTCGCGGCCGACGGCTCGTTCATCGACTTCACCGGCTGCGGCAACACCGTCGACTTCGGCCTGCCCGCGGCGCAGCAGCTCGTGCTCGACTCGCTGCGGTACTGGCACCGCGAGGTGCAGGTCGACGGCTTCCGCTTCGACCTCGCTCCCGTGCTCGGTCGGGGTGCGGACGGGGCGTTCGACCCGAAGCATCCGCTGCTGCAGCGCATCCTGACCGACCCGCAGCTCGCCGAGGCGATGATGATCGCCGAGCCGTGGGACATCGGTCCCGACGGCTGGCAGACCGGCAGCTTCCCGGACGGCTTCGGCGAGTGGAACGACCGCTACCGCGACACCGTGCGGCAGTTCTGGCTGAGCGACTACCGGTCCTTCCGCCACGGCGGCGAGGGCGCGACCGGCGTCGGTCCGCTCGCGCACGCCGTCTCGGGCTCCGAGGGACTCATCGCCACCGAGCGCGGGCCGCTGCAGAGCGTGAGCTTCATCACCGCGCACGACGGCTTCACGCTCACGGACCTGACGCGCTACGACAGCAAGCACAACGAGGCGAACGGCGAGGACAACCGCGACGGCGCCCACGAGAACCGCTCCTACAACCACGGCGTCGAGGGCCGCACCGACGACGTCGCCGTGCAGGTCGATCGCCGCAGGTCGATGCGCAACCTGCTCGGCACGCTGCTCGTCTCGGCCGGCGTGCCCATGCTCACGATGGGCGACGAGTTCGGCCGCACCCAGCGGGGCAACAACAACGCCTACTGCCAGGACTCGGCACTGACGTGGATGCGGTGGGAGCGGAGGGACTGGCAGGATGCGTTCCTCGCGCAGTCGCGCAGGCTGCTGCAGCTGCGCCGCGAGCACCCGGCGCTGCGGCCGCTCGAGTACGGCACGAGCGGCCAGCGGATGGGCGGCTCGTCGCGGCTCGACTGGTTCAACGCCGCCGGCCTCCGGATGACGATCGACGACTGGGACCACTCGCACGACCGGACGATGCAGATGCTCGCCGAGTCGACCGCCGCGGATGAGCCGTACTCGCGCGTGCTGGTCGTCTTCCACGGCTCGCCGCGCGACACGCTCGTCACGACGCCGCGTCCGGACGGTGCGAGCGCGCTCGAGCTGCTGTGGGACTCCGCCGCCGATCACCCCGACGACGAGCGCGTCGCGCCCGGCGACGCCGTCGCGCTGACCGCGATGAGCATGCGCGTCTACGCCGTGCACGGCATCCCCGCAGCGGGAGCGCCTGCGGCGACGGTGATGCGCGTGCGCACCCCGCCGTCGCCGCCGGCGCCCTAGCCTCGCGCGCTACCCGCGGGGGTACGCGACCAGGCCGAGCTCCGCGTGGGACGCGAGCATCGGGTGCCGCGGCACGACGCGCACGGTGTAGCCGAACGTGCCCGCCTGCTCCATCGGGATCGCCGACTCGAAGCGCGTCGCGTCGCCGTCCTGACCCGCCTCGTCGAGGCGGAAGGTGCGGGTGCGCAGCAGGTCGCCCTCCTCCGAGACGGTCCCCGCGACGACCTCGACCGCGACGTCCTCCGCGTCGAGCGCGCCGAGGTGCACGAAGGCCCGCACGCGCACCTCGTCGCCGATGATCGGCGGCGAGTCGACGCCCTCGACCTCGACGTGCCGCACGTCGACCGCGCCGAACGCGTCGCGCATCCGCTGGGTCCAGCGCGCGAACTCGCGCGCACCGCGCGCGTCGTCGGCCGCCGCTGCCGCCGACGCCCTCGCCGCCGGGGTGTAGAGGCGGTCGACGTACTCGGCGAGCATCCGCTCTGCGGACAGCTCGGGGCTCAGCGTCGCGAGCGTGTGGCGGATCGAGTCGATCCACGCCTTCGGCAGCCCCCGCTCGTCGCGCTCGTAGAAGCGCGGCGCGACCTGGTGCTCGATGAGCTCGTAGAGCGCGTTCGCCTCGAAGGCGTCGCGCTGGGCGGCGTCCATGTGCTCGTGCGCCGACGGGATCGCCCAGCCGTTCTTGCCGTCGAAGTACTCCTCCCACCAGCCGTCGAGGATCGACAGGTTGAGCGAGCCGTTGAGCGCCGCCTTCATGCCGCTCGTGCCGCATGCCTCGAGCGGCCGCAGCGGGTTGTTGAGCCACACGTCGCAGCCCGGGTAGAGCGACTTCGCCATCGAGATGTCGTAGTTCTCCAGGAACACGATGCGGCCGCGCACGTCGGGCTCCTGCGTGAACCGCACGAGCTCCTGGATGAGCTCCTTGCCGAGCTCGTCGGCGGGGTGGGACTTGCCGGCGATGACGAGCTGCACGGGCCGGTCGGGGTTCGTGAGGATCGAGCGGAGACGGTCGCGGTCGTGGAGCATGAGCGTGAGCCGCTTGTACGTCGGCACGCGTCGGGCGAAGCCGATCGTGAGCACGTCGGGATCGAGCATGGTGTCGATCCAGCCGGGGACGACGCCGTCGTTGCGCTCGTGCTTGCGGCGCGTGCGGTCGCGAGCCTCCTCCACGAGCTGCCCACGCATCTCGCGGCGCACCGACCACAGCGTCTCGTCCGTGAGCGCGTCCGAGCCCCAGTCGCAGCGCGCCGTGTCGAGCGTGCCGAGCTCGCGCTCGGCGAGGTGCTTGAGCACGGGCGACGTCCAGGTGGGCGCGTGCACGCCGTTCGTGACCGACGTGATCGGCACCTCCCTGACGTCGAAGCCGGGCCAGCGCGACTGGAACATGCTGCGCGAGACCTTGCCGTGCAGCTTGGAGACGCCGTTGGCGCGCTGCGCGATCGAGAAGCCGAGCTGCGCCATGTTGAAGATCGTCGGCTCGGCCTCGCGACCGAGCGCGAGGACGCGGTCGACATCGACGCCCGGCACGAGGTCGCCGGTGAGGTGCCGGCGCACGAGCTCGACGTCGAAGCGGTCGATGCCGGCGGGCACGGGCGTGTGCGTGGTGAAGACGGTGCCGGCGCGCACGAGCTGGAGCGCCTCGTCGAACGAGAGGCCGCTGCCGATGAGCCGCGAGATGCGCTCGATGCCGAGGAAGCCGGCGTGCCCCTCGTTGGAGTGGAACACCGCGGGCTCGGGGGCGCCGGTCAGCTCGCTGTAGACCGCGAGCGCGCGCACGCCGCCGATGCCGAGCAGCAGCTCCTGCTGCAGGCGGAGCTCGCCGCCGCCGCCGTAGAGGCGCTCGCCGACGCTGCGCAGGTCGGGGTCGTTCTCGTGGATGTTCGTGTCGAGCAGCAGCAGCGGCACGCGGCCGATCGTCGCGACCCAGATGCGCGCGTGGAGGGTGCGCCCGCCGGGGAGGGCGAGCGCGACCGTCGCGTGGACGCCGTCGGGGTTGCGGAGGATGGTGAGCGGCAGGCCGTCGGGGTCGAGGACCGGGTACGACTCCTGCTGCCAGCCCTCGCGCGAGATCGCCTGCTTGAAGTAGCCGGACTGGTAGAAGAGCCCGACACCGACGATCGGTACGCCGAGGTCGCTCGCCGCCTTGAGGTGGTCGCCGGCGAGGATGCCGAGGCCGCCCGAGTACTGCGGCAGCGCGCTCGTGATGCCGAACTCCGGCGAGAAGTACGCGATCGACTCGGGCGCGTCCTCGAGGGACTGGTACCAGCGGGCCTGCGACAGGTAGTCGTCGAGGTCGTCCGCGAGCGCGTCGACGCGCGCGACGAAGTCGTCGTCGGCGGCGAGCTGCTGGATCCGCTCGGTGCCGACCCAGCCGAGCAGCTGCACCGGATCGTGGCCGGTCGCGCGCCAGCCGGCGAGCGAGATCTCGCGGAAGAGCTCCCTCGTGGGCTCGTGCCACGACCAGCGCAGGTTCGAGGCGAGCGCCTCGAGCCTGCCGAGGCGCGTCGGGAGGGAGGTGCGGACGGTGAACTTGCGGATCGCTCTCACGAGCACAGAGCCTAGTCGCGCGGCGCTTCCCTCCTCGCCGCTCGCAGGCAGGCTCGCTAGGTTTGTGGCGTGGCGAACCAGATGGATGTCCTGACCGGCCGGATCCCGGTGCTCGATCTTGCCCCCCAGCAGCCGGGCAACCGATTCCCCGCGAAGGCGGTGGTGGGAGACGTCGTGCCGTTCCAGGCCGTCGCCTTCCGGGAGGGGCACGACCGCATCGGCGTGACCCTCGTGCTGCGCTCGCCCTCGGGCGTCGAGCACCGGGAGCCGATGGAGCCCCTGCTCGACGGCTTCGACAGCCATCGCGCCCTCGCGCAGGTCGACGAGCAGGGCATGTGGACGTGGCACGTCGAGGCGTGGGCCGACGAGTGGGCCACCTGGCACCACAACGCGGAGATCAAGATCGCCGCCGGCATCGACGTCGAGCTCATGGCGATGATCGGCGCCGAGCTCCTCGCTCGAGCCGCCGGGCAGGCCGACGCGCCCGACGCGGCCGTGCTCACCCGCGCATCCCAGGCCCTCACGCGCACCGGGACCGCCGCGCTCCGACGCTGGGCCGAGGTCAACGATCCCGAGGTGCTCGCCGCCGTCGACCGCAACCGACCCCGGTCGCTCGTCACCGCATCCGAGACCCTCGAGCTCCGCGTCGAGCGGTCCCGCGCCGCCGTCGGCGCCTGGTACGAGTTCTTCCCCCGCTCCGAGGGCGCCGTGCGCGAGGAGGACGGCACGTGGACCTCCGGCACGTTCAAGACGGCCGCCGAGCGGCTCCCCGGCGTGCAGGCCATGGGCTTCGACGTGCTCTACCTGCCGCCCGTGCACCCCATCGGCGAGGTCAACCGCAAGGGCCCGAACAACTCGCTCACGCCGCAGCCCGGCGACCCCGGCAGCCCGTGGGCGATCGGCTCCAAGCACGGCGGCCACGACACCATCCACCCCGACCTCGGCACGATCGACGACTTCCGCGCGTTCGTGGCGAAGGCGGCGGATGCGGGACTCGAGGTGGCCATGGACCTCGCCCTGCAGGCCGCGCCCGACCACCCGTGGGTCACCGAGCACCCGGAGTGGTTCACGACGCTGCCCGACGGCACGATCGCGTTCGCCGAGAACCCGCCGAAGAAGTACCAGGACATCTACCCGGTCAACTTCGACAACGACCCCGAGGGCATCGTCGCCGAGGTGCTGCGCATCATCGAGCTGTGGGTGGGCTGCGGCGTGCAGATCTTCCGCGTCGACAACCCCCACACGAAGCCGCTGTGGTTCTGGGAGCACGTCATCCGCGAGGTGAACGCCGCGCATCCGGACGTCGTCTTCCTCGCCGAGGCGTTCACGCGCCCCGCGATGATGCAGGGCCTCGGCAAGGTCGGCTTCCAGCAGTCGTACACGTACTTCGCGTGGCGCAACACGAAGGCCGAGCTCGAGGAGTACCTGCAGGAGGTGAGCGGCACGCAGGCCGCGTGGTTCAAGCCCGCCTTCTGGGTGAACACCCCCGACATCCTCACCGAGTATCTGCAGTTCGGCGGCGTGCCCGCCTTCAAGGTGCGCGCCGCGCTCGCCGCGACCGCCGTGCCCACCTGGGGCATGTACGCCGGCTACGAGCTCATCGAGGACGTCGCCCGACCGGGCGCCGAGGAGGCCATCGACAACGAGAAGTACGAGTACCGCCCGCGCGACTGGGAGCAGGCGGCGCGCAACGGCACCACCATCGCGCCGTACATCGCCAGGCTCAACGAGATCCGCGCAGCGCACCCTGCCATCCGGCAGCTCTGGGCGCTCGACGTGCACTGGTCCGACGACGACGCGGTGCTCGTCTACTCGAAGCACATCGACGGACGCTTCACCGAGTCGGGCGAGAGCGACACGATCATCGTGGTCGCGAACGTCGACCCGCACTCGGCCCGCCAGACGACCGTGCACCTCGACCTCACGAAGCTCGGCCTGCGCCCGGGCGAGTCGTTCGAGGCGCACGACCTCATCAGCGGCGAGCGCTGGACGTGGAGCGACCACAACTTCGTGCGGCTCGACGCGTTCGTCGAGCCGGCGCACGTCATCCATGTGCGACGATCGGCCGCATGATGCTCGACGAATCGACCATCCGACAGCTCGCCGACGGGGCGCACCCCGCTCCGCATGACCTGCTCGGGGCGCACCCCGACGGATCGGGCCACGTCGTGCGCGCCGTCCGCCACCTCGCCTCGGCCGTCGAGGTCGTCGGCCCGGACGCGACGACGCCGATGGAGCACGTCGGGTACGGCCTGTGGGAGGCGGCGGTCCCCGGCCCCGTCCGCCCGTACGAGCTGCGCGCGACCTATGCCGAGGGCCGCACCTGGCAGGGCCACGACCCCTACCGCTTCACGCCGACGCTCGGCGAGCTCGACCTGCACCTGTGGCGTGAGGGCAGGCACGAGCAGGTCTGGAAGGTGCTCGGCTCGCGGCTGCGCGAGCACGAGGGCGTCGCGGGCGCCGCGTTCGCCGTCTGGGCGCCCAACGCCCGTGCGGTGCGGATCATCGGCGACTTCAACAACTGGACCGGCGTCGCGCACGCGATGCGCACGATGGGTGCGAGCGGCGTCTGGGAGCTGTTCGTGCCCGGCGACCTCGAGCACAGCGCGTACAAGTACGAGATCCTCACCGACCACGGCTGGGTGACGCGCGCCGACCCGATGGCCCGCTACACCGAGGTGCCGCCGGCGACCGCGTCGAAGGTCGGCTCGAGCCGCTTCGCGTGGAGCGATGACGACTGGATGCGCTCGCGCGCCGCGAAGGACGTCCACAACTCCCCCATGTCGACCTACGAGCTGCACTTCGGCTCGTGGCGGCCGGGGCTCGGCTACCGCGAGATGGCGGACGCCCTCATCGAGCACCTCGAGGAGACGGGCTTCACGCACGTCGAGTTCATGCCGCTCGCCGAGCATCCGTTCGGCGGCTCGTGGGGCTACCAGGTGACCGGCTACTTCGCGCCGACGAGCCGGTTCGGGCATCCCGACGACCTGCGCTACCTCATCGACCGCCTGCACCGCGCCGGATACGGCGTTATCATGGACTGGGTGCCCGGCCACTTCCCCAAGGACGAGTGGGCGCTCGCGCGCTTCGACGGCCAGGCGCTCTACGAGCACCCGGACCCGCGGCGCGGCGACCAGCCCGACTGGGGCACGCACGTGTTCGACTTCGGCCGTCCGGAGGTGAAGAACTTCCTGGTCGCGAACGCCGTGTACTGGATGGAGGAGTTCCACATCGACGGCCTGCGGGTCGACGCCGTCGCGTCGATGCTCTACCTCGACTACTCGCGCAAGGACGGCGAGTGGCTGCCGAACGTGCACGGCGGGCGCGAGCACCTCGAGGCCGTCGCCCTGCTGCAGGAGGTCAACGCGACCGTCTACCGCCGCTGCCCCGGCATCGTCATGATCGCCGAGGAGTCGACCTCGTGGCCCGGCGTGACGAAGCCGACGAGCGCTGGCGGCCTCGGCTTCGGCATCAAGTGGAACATGGGCTGGATGCACGACACGCTCCAGTACATGGCGGTCGATCCGATGTACCGCTCGCACCACCACGGCGAGATCACGTTCTCGTTCATGTACGCGTTCAGCGAGCAGTTCCTGCTGCCGATCAGCCACGACGAGGTCGTGCACGGCAAGGGCTCGCTGCTGAACAAGATGCCGGGCGACCAGTGGCAGAAGCTCGCCTCCGTGCGCGCCTACCTGACGTTCATGTGGGCGCACCCGGGCAAGCAGCTGCTCTTCATGGGGCAGGAGTTCGGGCAGCCGAGCGAGTGGAGCGAGGCGCGCGGGCTCGACTGGTGGATCCTCGACCAGCCGGTGCACCGCGGGCTCATGTCGCTCGTGTCGCAGCTCAACCGCGTCTACCGCGAGACCGAGGCGCTCTGGCTGCGCGACAACGAGCCGGGCGGCTTCGAGTGGATCGACGGCGGCAACTCCTCCGACAACGTGATCGCGTTCCTGCGCTGGGGTGCGGACGGCGACCCGGTCGCGGCCATCCTCAACTTCTCCGGCCGCCCGATCGAGGGCTACCGGATGGGCCTGCCCTTCGCGGGCGAGTGGGAGGAGCTCGTGAACTCCGACGCCGTCGAGTACGGCGGCTCGGGGGTCGGCAACCTGGGCACCGTGCACGCGACCGGTGACGCGTGGGGCGGCCGCCCCGCATCCGCGACGATCACGATCCCGCCGCTCGCGGGCCTCCTCCTCCGCCCGAAGGCTGCACCGGTCGAGCCGCCCACGAAGGCGATCCCGAGCTCCTGAGCCGTCGCGTCGCGAGCGACCGTCGTGTGGAGGGTTTGCGTCCGAGTTGCGCTCAACTCGGACGCGAACCCTCCACCGACGGGGCGCGCTTCGCCGGCTGTTGAGCGTTTGCGTCCGAGTTGCGGTCAACTCGGACGCAAACGCTCAACGGGCGCGTGCGTCGCGGCCGCGGCCGCGGCCGCGTCGGATCAGTACAGGAGCGTCGTCAGGCGCTTGCGCGCGGCGTTCACGCGCGGGTCGTCGACACCCACGATCTCGAAGTGGTCGAGCAGCCGCAGCCGCACGTCCTGCTTCTCGTCGCCCGACAGGGTCGCCAGGAGGTCGAGCAGGCGCAGGAACGCATCCTCGACGTGGCCGCCCGAGAGGTCGAGGTCGGCGGCGAGGAGCTGCGCCTCGACGTCCTCCGGCTGCGCCGCAGCGGCGTCGCGGATGCTGTCGGCGCTGTGGCCGCGCAGCCGTGCGAGCAGGCGCACCTGCGCGAGGCCGGCGATCGCGTCGGAGTCGCGCGGGTTCTGCGCGATCGCCTTCTCGAACGCGGCGATCGCGGTGTCGAGATCGCCGGCGTCGATCGCGTCGTACGCCTCCTGGTGCAGCGGCGGCAGCGGCTCAGGCTGCGGCTCCTGCTCGGCCGCGTCGTCGCCCGGCACGGGGATGCGTCCGGTGATGCCCTGCTGCTCGGCGAATGCGAGCACCTGCTCGAGCACGTCCTTCACCTGGTCCTCGGGCAGCGCGCCCGTGAAGAGCGGTGCCGGGCGGCCGCCGATGACGGCGGCGACCGTCGGGATCGACTGCGCGTTGAACGCCTGCACGAGCTGCGGGTTCTGGTCGGCGTCGACCTTGGCGAGCACGAGGCGACCGCCGTAGCCCTCGATGAGGCGCTCGAGCACGGGCGACAGCTGCTTGCACGGCCCGCACCACTCGGCCCAGATGTCGATGATGACGGGCACGCTGCTCGAGAGCTCGACGATCTGTGCGAAGTCGGCGTCGCCGATGTCGACGATCACCCCGGGCGCGCCCGCAGGGCGCTCGGGCTGCGCGGCCGGCTGGTCGCGTCGAGCGGCGAGCGCGGAGAGGTCGATGGCTCCACCCATGGATGCCGGAAGCTGTGTGTCGGTCACTGTCCCACCTCGTTCGCGTCGAGCAGCGCTTGGCTGTACCCGACGACCTGGATCTGCGTACCCTCCGGCGCGTCGGCCGGGGGCACGGCGAAGAGCACCTGGATCTGGTACGTCGTCTCGATGCCCGAGGTCGTCTCGTCGACGCCCGCGAGGCTCGCGGCGGCGCCGCTCGTCGAGATCTCGACGCCCTCCTCCTTCGGCGTGACGCGCACCGTCTCGGTGAACGACGTCGCCAGCAGCGCGCCGCCCTCGTTCGTGACGAGCATGCGCGGCGCCGGGTCGTCCCCGGCCGCCGACCACTCGAGCGTCGAGAGCGCGAACTCCGGCCGCTGGATCAGCTCGTCCTTGGCGGCGCGGCCGAGGTCGGCACGCAGCGTGTCGCCGTCCTCGCGGAACCACGAGGCGAACTCGGATGCGTCGCCGTTGAGGAGCACGTCGGCGTAGGCATCCGTGATCTCGGTCGGCTGGCGCTGCAGCAGCGGGGTGTCGAGCGGCAGGCTCGCGGCGCCGATCGTCGGGCTCGCCACGGCGGGCAGCTGCACGCCGGACGCGAGCGTCGTCTGGTAGACGAGCCGGTAGGGCGAGCGGGCGTCCTCCTGCTCGAACACGAGCGCCGACTGCGCCCGGGCGGGATCCTCCCAGCCGACGACGGCCATCACCGTGCGTGGCCACACCTCGGTCTGCTGCGGGAGCATGAGCTGCACATCGCCGTCGGGGATGCCCTGCAGCGGCTGCACCTCGCCGTTCAGCCCGCGCACGTCGTAGTTGGTCCACCGCGCGGACAGCGCCGCTCCCCCGACCCGCTGGGAGACCTGGCGGACGTTCCGCTCCTCGTCGGCGGCGGCCGTCACGGCGCGGGTGTCCTCGAGCACGCGCTCGAACTGGTTCTCGGTGAGCGCGACCGGAGGCAGCGTGTCCTCGAGGCTCGTCGGCGTGGGCTCCTCGGTCGCGGCGGGCGTCGTCGGGGCGCTCGGCCAGTACTGCGGCCCGCAGCCGGTGAGCGCCACGACCGCGACGATCGGCAGCGCGATGAGGCCGAAGCGGCGACGGCCCGAGGGCAGCGCCGTGCGCTCGGCGGTGCCGCGCTCGCGACCGGAAGCCTCCTCGGCGGGCGCGTCGGGAGCGTCCTGCGGAGCCTCCGGCCCATCCGAAGCAGCCGGCGCGGCCTGGTCCGCGGATGCGTCGGCTGGCGCCTCGATCGCGCCCTGACCGGCCGCGGGCAGCGCGGCGCCGCGGGGCCTCGGCGTGCCCTCGCGCGCCTCACGGGCGAGGGCGCGGCGCTCGGCGCGGCTCAGCTCGCGGTGCGAGCGGCGCTGCGGCCCGCGTCGGCGGCGGTGGCTGCGGAGCGCGAGCAGGAAGAGGACGAGCGCGAGCGCGAGGAAGACGAGGCCCGCGGTGATGAGCGGGCCGAACAGCGGCGTCTTCGCGTCGAACGGCCACTCGACGCGCACGTCGGCGGGTGCCGCCGTGCCGGGCTCGCCGGCGATCGCGATCGTGTAGCCCACGGGCAGGTCGATCGAGAAGCGCACCTCGCCGTCGCCGGTGTGCTCCTCGATCCACATGTCGCTGCCGGCGAGCGACGGCAGCTCCTCGGCGTCGCCGGGCTGCTCGTCGAGCGTGAGGGCGTCGTCCTCGGCGATCTGCGCGACGGCGTGGGCGGACTCCCCCACCCAGCCGGCGACGTCGTGCTCGCGGCCCACGACGGCGGTGATCTCGCCCTCGCCGGTGATGACGACCGCCTGGCGGCCGTCGTGCGCGTTCATGGTCGCGCCGGGGATCACGAGGATCTGCGCGTCGGTCGCCTGATCGAGCTGCGAGACGATCGTCTCCGGCGGCGCCCAGATGGTGCGCTGGCCGATGCCGAGGCCGAGCAGCACGAGCGAGATCACGAGGCTCACGGCCGCGAGGATGTATCGCACGAGTCAGAGGTCCTTTCACGCTCGCCGACGGATTCGGCGGGCCGTCCGGAGCGGACGGCGCTCAGCGGGCAAGCCTCCAGGGTACCGGGACGTCCCGTGCGTGCCAACCCCCGGTTCCGGGCGGGGCGGTGAAGCGGCACCTCGCGCCCAGCCTAGGATGGCGAGGTGAAGATCCGGAACGGGTTCCAGCTCGGCCTCGTCGGCGGCCTCGGCGTGCTGCTGGCGATCGCCATCAGCATCGCCGTGCAGCAGATCAGCACCGTGCTCGTGTGGGCCTTCGCCGGCATCTTCCTCGCGCTCGGCGTCGAGCCCGTCATCCAGTTCCTCATCCGCCGGGGCGTGCCCCGCTGGGCCGCCGTGCTGATGATCTTCGCGCTCATCCTGGCGGTTGCGGTCGGCGCGACCTGGCTGATCGTGCCGACGCTCGTCGCCCAGTTCACGATCCTCGTGCAGGCGATCGTCGCCGAGATCGAGGGCGGCGCGTTCGAGAGCGTGCTCGACTGGGTGCGCGACACCTTCCCGCAGTTCGACCTGGACGGCGCGCTCGAGCAGCTGAGCGGGGCGCTCAGCGACTTCGACACCTGGTCGAGCCTCCCGCCGTGGGTGGCCGACATCGCGGCCGGCATCGTCGGCGGCGCGGTGCAGGTGCTGTTCGCGGCCGGTGGGCTGCTCATCGTCGTCGTGCTCATGCTCTACTTCACGGGATCGATGCCGGCGCTGAAGTCGGGCATGTACCGGCTCGTGCCCGCCTCGTCGCGGCCCAAGTTCATCGAGATCGCCGAGCAGATCATGAAGTCGGTCGGCCGCTTCGTGCTCGGCCAGGGCGCGCTCGGCGTGCTGAACGGCGTGCTCACGTTCACGGTGCTGTCGATCGTCGGCTCGGATCTCGCGGGCGTCTACGCCTTCATCGCCCTGCTCGCGTCGACGATCCCGCTCGTCGGCACGATCTCCGCCTCCATACTCATCTCGCTGCTCGTGCTGCTGCTCGACGGTCCGCAGACGG
This sequence comes from Actinomycetota bacterium, assembly GCA_051751085.1. Classification (GTDB taxonomy): domain Bacteria; phylum Actinomycetota; class Actinomycetes; order Actinomycetales; family Microbacteriaceae; genus Agrococcus. The sequence continues at coordinate 16,727 of JBNJKM010000011.1, forward strand.
CGCTGCCCGTGGCGATCTGGTACGCGATCTACATGCAGCTCGAGGCCTACGTCATCAGCCCGCAGATCATGAAGCGCGCGGTGAAGGTCCCCGGCGTCGCCGTCGTGCTCGCGGCGCTCATCGGCGGCACGCTGCTCGGCATCCTCGGCGCGCTCGTCGCGATCCCGATCGCCGCCGCGATCCAGCTCATCCTCAAGGAAGTCGTCATCCCGCGGCAGGACGCGCGCTAGCTGCCTCGCCGCGCGGCTCGCGTCAGCGCGCGCGCCAGCAGCCCGAGTGCCAGTGGCGGCGATCCTCGACCGCCCGGTCGCCGAAGATCGAGTCGGCGCGCCACACCACGACGTGCGCGACGCCGGGCTGCACCGAGCCGCCGCAGCCCGGGCAGACGTAGGCCTTCGTCGCGTTGCGCGACGAGATGGGCTGCACGTGCCACTCGGCCCCGGCGCGCTGCTCGACGCGACCGGCGCCGTGCATCAGGCGGTCGACGTCGAGCGGCACGTAGGGCTGCGCGCGACGCTTGGGCCGCCGCGCGGCCACGTCAGTACCAGCCGACAGACTGCGAGTGCGCCCAGGCGCCGCACGGCGTGCCGTAGCGGCCGGCGATGTAGCCGAGGCCCCAGCTGATCTGCGTCACGGGGTTCGTCTGCCAGTCCGCGCCTGCGCTCGCCATCTTGGAGCCCGGCAGCGACTGCGGGATGCCGTAGGCGCCGCTCGAGCGGTTCTGCGCGTACACGTTCCAGTTCGACTCGCGCTGCCAGAGGTTGTAGAGGCACGAGTACTGGTCCTCGCCCCATCCGCGAGCGAGCACCATCTGGCGCGCGGCGGCCTGCGCGCTGCCCGGGTTGGGCGCGGCGACGGCGGGGATGGGGATCGAGGCGGCACGAGGAGCGCTGGCAGCGGCGGCGGCTGCGGCGGGGGCCGCCGCCGGTGCCGCAGCGACCGGCTCGGGCTCGGGCGTGGGGGTCGGCGTCGGCGTGGGCGTGTGCACGACGATCTCGTCGCGGACGAGCGACGCCTGCGCACCGGTGATGGCCTCGACGTCCTGTCCCTGACGGGGCTCGCTGGGCAGCGATGCGGGGTCGGCCATCACCTCGGCGCTCGGCACCGCGGCGACGGAGACGAGCACGAAGCCCGCAGCGGCGACGAGGGAGACACCGGAGAGCACGCCGCGGGTGCGCGTCGAGCGCGCGGATGCGGGGTGGGGCCTGGTGAACACGAGGGTCGACGTTATCACGGAACGGTAACGGCGCCTAGGATCGACGGCTCAGCGCACCGCCAGCATGAGGCTGACGACGGTGTCGAGCAGCTGGTCGACCTCGTCCTCGTCGTAGCCGCCGAACTGCGCATCGAACTGCGCGGTGCGCACCTCGCGCGCCGTCATGTCCGGCCCGTCCTCGAGGTAGCCGGCGATCCTCGCCGCGAAGGCGTCGACCTCGGCGATGCGGTATCCCCGCGAGATCCGGCTCACGCGGCGGAAGCGCTCGCCGTCGGGGCGCCGGAGCGCGACGAGCACCTGCTGCGCCCGCTCGCGCACCTTCGCGTACCAGGCATCCTCCCCGTGCTCGACGATGCCGCGCTCGTGCTCGCGACGCGCGAACGCCTCCTCGAGGCGCTCGAGGGCGGCGTCGACGTGGGCGGGCGAGTAGCCGCCCTTCTGCATGGTGAAGCTCGTGCGGCGGATGGTCGAGCTGTCGATCGCGGTCGCGGCGCGCGCATCCGTGGCGTACGCGCGACGAGCGTCCTCGAGGAAGTCCTCGACCTGCTCGATGTCGTAGCCGGGCTGCGAGCGCTTTGCCCTCGGGAACGTGCTCATCGTCTCCATCATGCCAGCGCTCGCCGCTCAGGCATGCACCACCTGGAACAGCGCCATCATGACGACGGCGCTCGGGAGGATCGAATCGAGGCGGTCGAGGAAGCCGCCGTGCCCGGGCAGGAAGGAGCCGATGTCCTTGATGCCGAGGTCGCGCTTGATGATCGACTCGGCGAGGTCGCCCACGGTCGCGGCGGCGACGAGCAGCGCGGCGAGCACGAACCCGAACCACCACTCCTGCTGCAGCATCCAGATCGACACCGCGATGCCCGTGATGGTCGCGAGGAGCGCGCCGCCCGCGAGCCCCTCCCACGTCTTCCCGGGGCTGATGCGGGGGGCCAGCTTGTGCTTGCCGAACAGCACGCCCGCGGCGAGCGCTCCCGTGTCGATGACGCTCGTCATCGCGATCATGGCGAGCGTCCACCACTGGCCGCCCTCCTGCGCGGTCAGCAGCACCGCGAACCCGCCCAGCACCGCGACGTAGGCGATGCAGAGCGCTCCCCCGGCGACGTCCGCCATGACCGCCCTCGCGCCGGTGCGAGTCCTGCGGTCGGCGAGCTCGAGCACGCGCACGAGCGCGACGGCGGCGATCGCGCCGAGCGTCGACCACCACATGCCGGCGGCGCCGAAGAACCACGTGATCGGCAGGATCGCGCTGCCGAGCAGCACGAGCGGGATGCGCGGCACGTCGCGGCCGCCGAAGCGGAGCGCGCTGGCGAGCTCGTACAGCGCGAAGCCCACGAGCGCGGTCGCGAAGAGCATGAAGATCGTCTTGACCCACAGCAGGCTCGCGAGCAGCACGACCCCGAGCAGGATCGCGATGCCGGTCGCTGCCGCGAGATCGCGACCGGTCCGCTTGTTCACGCGCGCGCGGGTCGCCTCGATCTGGTCCCGCGCGGCGTGGATCTGGGCCTGGATCTGCGCCTCGATCTCGGCTGGGCTCCGATGCTCCCGTCGCACGCGCCGCCTCCCGACCTCCTCGATCAGACCTCGAGGAGCTCGGCCTCCTTCTTCTTCAGCGCGTCGTCGATGCTGTCGACGGTCTGCTTCGTCGCAGCCTCGAGCTCCTTGCCGGCACGGGCGATCTCGTCGTCGCTGACCTCGCCGCTGAGCTTGTCGAGGTCGGTCATCGCCTGGCGGCGCACGTTGCGCACCGCGACGCGGGCCTGCTCGGCCTTGTCCTTGACGATCTTGACGTAGTCGCGGCGTCGGTCCTCGGTGAGCTCCGGCATGACGATGCGGACGATCGTGCCGTCGTTCGAGGGGTCGACGTTCAGGTGCGGCGCGGCGACGATCGCGCGCTCGATCTCCTTGAGCGCGGTCTTGTCGAACGGCGTGATGACGAGGGTGCGCGCGTCGGGCTGCTGGAAGCCCGCGAGCTGCACGAGCGGCGTCGGCGAGCCGTAGTACTCCACCATGAGCTTCTGGAACAGTGCGGGATTCGCCCTGCCTGCGCTCACGGTCTGGAAGTCGGCCTTCGCGACCTCGATCGACTGGGCCATCTTCTCCTTGGCCGAAGCCAGAACATCGCTGATCACGTGGTTCCTTCCGTCACTGCTGAGTGTATTGCGTGGGGCGGACGTCAGGCGCGCACGAGCGTGCCGACCGGCTCGCCCAGGATCGCGCGCTCGAGCGCTCGATCACCGTCCATGCCGAACACCCGCATGGGCATCTTGTTGTCCATGCAGAGGCTGAACGCGGTGGAGTCGACGACCTTGAGGCCGCGCACGAGCGCGTCCTGGTAGGTGATCTCGTCGAAGCGCGTCGCGCTCGGGTCCTCCTTGGGGTCGGCGGAGTAGACCCCGTCGACGCCGTTCTTGGCGACGAGCACCTGGTCGGCCGTGATCTCGAGCGCGCGCTGCGCTGCGACCGTGTCGGTGGAGAAGTACGGCAGGCCGGCGCCGGCGCCGAAGATGACGACGCGGCCCTTCTCGAGGTGCCGCTCGGCGCGCCGCGGGATGTAGGGCTCGGCGACCTGCGTCATCTGGATCGCGGACTGGACGCGCGTCTCGGCGCCGGCCTGCTCGAGGAAGTCCTGCAGGGCGAGGGCGTTCATGACCGTGCCCAGCATGCCCATGTAGTCGGCGCGGCCGCGCTCCATGCCGCGCTGGCTGAGCTCCGCGCCGCGGAAGAAGTTGCCGCCACCCACGACGATCGCGATCTCGACGGTCTCGGCGGCATCCGCGATCTGTCTCGCGATCGACGCGACCACGTCCGGGTTCACGCCCAGGCGACCGGCTCCGAAGGCCTCGCCCGAGAGCTTCAGGAGGACTCGGCGTCGCGGCTGTGCTGTCATCGGGCGTCCTCCTGAGGGGGTCTCGGCCCGAGCGCGGGCCGTGCAGAAGCCTACCGTGCGGGAGCGGGCGGAGACGCGACGAGGGCCGGGGGTCGCCCCCCGGCCCTCGTCTCGTGCTGTGCTACGCGCCGACCTTGAAGCGCGCGAAGCCGGTGACCGTGAGGCCTGCGGCCTCCAGCACCTTGGCGACGCTCTGCTTGTTGTCGCGGGCGTAGTCCTGGTCGAGCAGGACGATCTGCTTGAAGAACCCGCTGATGCGGCCCTCGATGATCTTCGGCAGCGCGGCGTCGGGCTTGCCCTCGCCGCGAGCGATCTCGGTGACGAGCTGGCGCTCCTTCTCGACCGCGTCGGCCGGCACCTCGTCGCGCGTGACGAAGGTGGGGTCGAACATCGCGATGTGCTGCGCCACGGCGCGAGCCGTCTCGGCGTCGTCACCCGTGTACGCGACCACGACGCCGACCTGCGGGGGCAGGTCCTTCGACGTGCGGTGCAGGTAGACGGCGTGCTGCTCGCCCTCGAGTCGGGCGACCTTCGTCAGCTCGATCTTCTCGCCGAGCGTTGCTGCCTGCTGCTCGATCTCGGTCTGCACGGTGCCCGACTCGGCCGGCGCGGCGAGCGCCGACGCGAGGTCGTTCGCACCGGCGGCCGCTGCGGCTGCCACGACGCGGTCCGCGAGCGCGATGAACTTCTCGTTCTTCGCGACGAAGTCCGTCTCGCTGCCGATCGCGATCATCGTGACGGCGCCCTCGCCCTCGGCGACGGCGACGAGGCCCTCGCTCGTGGAGCGGTCGGCGCGCTTCGCGTTGCCCTTCGCGCCCTTGAGGCGGAGGATCTCGGTGGCCTTCTCGACGTCGCCGCCGGCCTCCTCGAGTGCTGCCTTCGTGTCGCTCATGCCGGTGCCGAGCTGCTCGCGCAGCATCTTGAGGTCGGCGATGCTGATGGATGCCATGGGCTCTCCTTAGTTGGACTCGGGCGCTGCAGCGCCGTCGGTGGTCTCGGCGGCCGGCTCCTCGGCGGCGACCTCTGCGGCCGGCTCCTCGGCGACGGGCTCCTCGGCGGCCGGCGTCTCAGCGGGCGCGTCGGCGGCTGCGGGAGCCTCCTCGGCGGGCGCCTCGTCAGCGGCGGGTGTCTCGGCGGGCGCCTCGGCAGCTGCTGCGGCGGACTCCGCGCCCTGCTGCTCGAGCAGCTCGCGCTCCCACTCGGCCATCGGCTCGGCTGCGGCGTTGCCGCCGCCGTGACGCTGCATGAGGCCCTCGGCCGCGGCGTCGGCGACGATCTTCGTCAGCAGCGCGACGGAGCGGATCGCGTCGTCGTTGCCCGGGATCGGGAACTGGACGTCGTCCGGGTCGCAGTTCGTGTCGAGGATGGCGATGATCGGGATGCCGAGCTTCTTGGCCTCGTCGACCGCGAGGTGCTCCTTGTTCGTGTCGACGATCCAGAGCGCCGAGGGGGTGCGCTGGAGGTTGCGGATGCCGCCGAGCGACTTCTGCAGCTTGAGGAGCTCGCGCTTCTTGAGCAGCAGCTCCTTCTTCGTGTAGCCCTGCGTGGTGTCCTCGAAGTCGAGCTCCTCGAGCTCCTTCATGCGGCTGAGGCGCTTCGAGACCGTGTTGAAGTTGGTCAGCAGGCCACCGAGCCAGCGCTGGTTGACGAAGGGCTGGCCCACGCGCATCGCCTGCTCGGCGATGGACTCCTGGGCCTGCTTCTTGGTGCCCACGAACAGCACGGAGCCGCCGTGCGAGACCGTCTCCTTGACGAAGTCGTACGCCTTGTCGATGTAGGCGAGCGACTGCTGGAGGTCGATGATGTAGATGCCGGAGCGCTCCGTGAAGATGAAGCGCTTCATCTTGGGGTTCCAACGACGGGTCTGGTGCCCGAAGTGGACGCCGCTGTCGAGCAGCTGGCGAGTCGTGACGACGGCCATGGCCGCCTCCTTCTTCTGTTGCGGTTCGTCGGCCCGACCGGTCGGTCTGGCCCCTGGCGCCCTGACGCACCACCACCGGCGCACGAGCGAGCTCGAGGCCGGACCGAAGGAGGTGTCGTCGCGACGGGCGCGCGAAGTCATCGCACAAGCGATGCCCTCCTATGCTACATGCCCGCGGACGGCCCTCGTCGGCTCCGCTCTCCACCGCTGCGCCACCGGCGCGCACGCGCCGGCGGCGTGCCGGGGCAGGATGCGGGGCATGCGCATCCTCGCGGTCCTGCTGGCGCTCGCCGTGGGCACCTGGTCGTGGCCGATGGCGTCGGTCGAGGTCGTGCGGGCGTTCGATCGGCCGGACACCCCGTACGGGGCCGGGCACCGCGGCATCGACATCGCCGCCCCGGCCGGTTCGCCCGTGCTCGCACCCGATGCCGGCGTGGTGCGCTTCGCCGGTCCCGTCGCCGGCCGTCCGGTGGTCTCGATCGATCACGCGGGCGGGCTGGTGTCGAGCTTCGAGCCGGTCGAGCCGTCGGTCGCAGCCGGCCAGCGGGTGGAGCGCGGGCAGCCCATCGGCGTGCTGCTGGCCGGGCACGCGGGCGGCGAGCGGCTGCACCTGGGCGCGCGGCTGCACGGCGCCTACGTCGATCCGCTGCCGCTGCTGGGCGTCGAGCGCCCGGTGCTGCTGCCCATGGACGGCCGCAAGCGATCGGTGAGCCGCGACGCGGTCAGGCGCGGGGATGCGCGCCGCGGTACGCCTCGGCGAGCCGCTCGAGCGAGACGTGCGTGTAGATCTGCGTGGTGCCGAGGCTCGCGTGCCCGAGCATCTCCTGCACCGCCCGGAGGTCGGCGCCGCCGTCGAGCAGGTGCGTCGCGGCCGTGTGCCGGAGCGTGTGCGGTCCGTGCGGCCCCGCGCCGGGGATCTCCTCGAGCAGCCCCGTCACGAGCTCGTGCACGCGTCGCTGCCCGAGACGACCGCCGCGCGCCCCGAGGAAGAGCGCCGGATGCGCACGCTCGGCGTCGGCGAGCTGCGGCCGGCCGATGCGGATCCAGTCGAGCACCGCGTCGAGCGCAGGCCGCCCGAACGGCACGACGCGCTCCTTCGAGCCCTTGCCGGTCACGCGCACCGTGAGCCGCTCGAGGTCGACGTCGTCGACGTCGAGCCCGACGAGCTCGCTCACGCGCAGCGCGCTCGCGTAGAGCAGCTCGATGACGGCGAGGTCGCGGAGCGCGACCGCGTCCCCGGCCGCGGCGGCGTGAGCGAGCCGCTCGAGCACGCCGTCCATGGCATGCCGCGACAGCACGCGCGGCAGGTGGCGGTCGCGCTTCGGCGTGCGCAGGCGGCCGGCGACGTCGGTGCCGCCGTGCGCGGCGAGCCAGCGGCTCAGCCCTCGAGCGGCAGCGCTGCGTCGCGCGATCGTCGCCTTGCCCATCCCGGCCTCCGCGCTCGCGTACAGCCAGTCGCGCAGGGCATCGATGTCGAGCGAGGCCGCGTCGTCGACGCCCGAGCGATCGCAGTGCTCGGTGAGGCTCCGCAGGTCGCCGCGGTAGCCGCGCAGGGTGTTCGCGGAATAGCCGCGCTCCCGCTCGAGGTGCGCGAGGTAGCCGTCGACGGCCTCGGCCACGCGCATCCGCTCGACCATCAGTCGGGCTTCCGGCTGAACCGCTCCGCGCGCGTCTCGGGGTCGAGCGCGATGACCTGCTCGGCGAGCGCGAGCGAGATGGTCTCCCCCGTGGGGTGCGGGAGCGCCGGGACGACGGAGTGCGCGATGCTGTCGGCGTACACCTCGATGAGGTTGAACGACTGCGTGGCGTCGATGCCGTGCATCGCTGGCGGCGGTCCGCCGAGGTCGTCGGCGTAGGAGGTCGCGCCCGCGAGCACCACCGGGATCTCGGCGAACGTGCCCGAGCCGTTGACGTGCAGGTGGCCGGAGAGGATGGCGCGCACGTCGGCGTCGCCGATCGCGGCGGCGAGCAGCGACTCGTCGCGGAACTCGAGCAGCCGCATGAGGCGCGACCGGTACGCGAGCGGCGGGTGGTGCATGACGAGCACCGTGCCGAGCGGCGGCGGGTCGGCGAGCGCGTCGGCGAGCCACGCCGCCTGGCCCTCGTCGAAGCCGCCGTGGTGCCAGCCGGGCAGGCTCGAGTCGAGCGCGACGACCCGCAGCCCCGCGACCTCGAGCACCGAGTCGATCGGGTCGGACGGCGCCCCCGGCAGGCCGAGGGCAGCGCGCATCGCGGGCCGCTCGTCGTGGTTGCCGGCGGTCCACACGATGGGCGCGCCGAGCGCGGCGGCGACCGGCTCGAGGATCTCGCGCGCGAGCGCGTAGGCACCGGGCTCGCCGAGGTCGGCGACGTCGCCGGAGACGACGATGACGTCCGCGTCCGCCGCGGCCACCGCGAGTCGGGCCGCGGTGTCGCGGAGGTGCGCCTCGGTGTCGACGAGCCCGGCGAGCTGCGCGCCGCCCGCGAGCAGGTGCGTGTCGCTGAGGTGCGCGATGACCGCAGCCGGGTCGGGATGGATGCCGAGGCTCACGCGCCCAGGCTAGTCACGACGAGCGGCGGCGCCCCACCGCCTCGCCCGCGCTCGCGGACCCGTTCCACCGAACCGGACCCGGTGCACCGGGTCCATCTCGGTGGAGCGGGTCCCGGAGCGCCTCGTGGAGCGTCGATCCACCAGGGCGTGTCGCGCATCGCGGCCGGCGGCCGCACCGCCGCCCGCGTCTGTGTGGTTGGCAGAAGCGTCTTGGATCAGCCCCGGGCCCTGGGTTCAGGGGAGCGCTCTACGAGTCGCGCGATGAGGTCTCTCGTGCTCTCCGCCTCGTGGGTGCGCCCTTCCGCAGCGTCTGCGCGGGCGACCGCGGACAAGGCGGTGCGCGCTGCCCGGCGCAGCTTGTCGTCGAGCGGCGGGGCTTCCCGGTCCGGGCCGTCGAGCACCGTCGGCCCGTCAGGCAGCGACGACAGCAGCCACATCGCTGCAGCGATCGCTCTGTCGGCGTGATGCCCATCCTCCGGCTCGCGCTTCGCATCGGCGAACGTCAGCATCAGCGCCGCGTGGAGGTCGGTCGCATCCTCCAGCTCGAACGCGAGATCGTCGGCCACTTCGAAGGGGGCACTCGTGGACCTGTCGGCGGGTGCGGTGCCAGCCGGGACGTAGAACCTCTCGTCGGTCGGGAAGCTCCACTTCGGTTCGACTGCCCGCATCCGCGCGCGAACATCTGGAGGAAAAGGGTGCCGATGCGTCACTCCGGCGCCGCCGCTGGCGGTGACGCCAACGAGCCCGTCCAGAGGCGTGGCCTCCGAGATGTCCGAGAACCCGATCCAGTAGAGCTCTGGCATGCCCCGAAAGACGTCTAGACCCGAGATGTGTGCGACCGATTCGAAGAGGACGCGTTCGACGTCCGCGCAGTCTCGTAGGCCACTGACGTCGACGTGATCTGAGAAGGACGCGTTGAAGTACCGCACCATCGTTGGCTGGGCGAGGTGCTCGATCGTGAGCTGACCCTCTGCCACCGAGACGCCCAGGACCTCGACAGGACCAGACAGGCGCACCGCGAAGTCACCGGGTGTAATCGAATGGGTGTAGACCTCTGCCAAGCTCGACCACTGCTCCAGCGCGGGGCCGTACGGGCCGATGTACACCTGCACGTGGGGCAGCACCAGATCGTCCGGCAGAAGACCTTGCTCCACGTGCAGCACGCGAAGCGACCCGATTCTCCGAAGGGGATCCAGAGACGCGACGCCGTCGGTCTTGATCTGCACTTCGGTGACCACGCGCCCGCGCTCGACCTGCTTCACGAGTCTCTCGAGCGACTCCGGGGACCGAGCGAGGTTCAGCCTCGCAACCGGTTTGTCCTGCACTCGACGTACCTCTCACTCGCTTGAGCATCCATCTCCCGGCGCTTCCGCTTCCAGCTTCACCACGTGCTCCGCCCGATTCTCCCCCACCGATCCGCAGAGATGCCGCCGGCTGTGCCAACGGTTGTTCGCGTGCCCAACCAGGAAGAGCACGCCGTGCCACGCGCGCCGCCGCACCGGTCCGATCGTGCCCGACCGGCCGCTGAGCGCGAACGCGATCGCCGGGCGGTGCGGGTGCGTGTCGCTGAGGTGCGCGACGACCTCGGACGGGTCGGCAGGGATGCCGAGGCTAGTCACAGCGGGAGCGGGTGGACGCGGCGCGCAACGTCACGACGATCGCACCCAGCCGCTCCCCCGCTCGATCGCCCGCTCGCTCAGCTCGAGCAGCGCGAGCGAGCCCGCGACGTCGCGCGGAGCCATCCCGGTGCGGACGGCGAGCTCGTCGATGCCGCGCGCCGCGCGGGTGCTCAGGGCGTCGAGCACGCGCGTCTCGTCGCTCGAGAGCGCGTCGAGCGGCACGGCAGCCGCGCTCGGCCCGTCGACGAGCTCGACGATGTGCTCGGCGCGCTCGACGACGGTCGCGCCGTACTCCCGCAGCAGCCGATGGCAGCCGGTGCTCGAGCCGGAGGTGACCGGTCCCGGCACCGCCCCGAGCGGTCGCCCGAGCGCCGCCGCGTGCCCGGCGGTGTTGATGGAGCCGGATCTGCTGCCCGCCTCGACGACCACGGTGACGCTCGCGAGGGCGGCGATGAGCCGGTTGCGCGCCAGGAAGCGCCAGCGCGTCGGCGGCACCCCGCTCGGCGCCTCGGCGACGACGCACGCCGTGTCGGCGACCCGCTGCAGGAGCTCGTCGTGGCCGGCCGGGTAGAACCGATCGAGGCCGCCCGCGAGCACCGCGACGGTCGTGCCGCCCGCCGCGATCGTCGCGCGGTGCGCGGTGCCGTCGATCCCGAAGGCACCGCCCGACACGACGGCGAAGCGACGACTCACGAGGCCAGCGGCGAGCTGCCCCGTGACGAGCTCGCCGTAGCCCGACGACGCGCGCGAGCCGACGAGCGCGGCCGAGCGCTCGCAGCCGACGAGCGCCGCGGGGTCGCCGCGCACCCACAGCGCAGCCGGTGCGTGCGGACCGAGGTCGTCGAGCGCATCCGGCCATGCCGCGTCGGCACGGGTCAGCAGCCGCTGCCCGAACGCGGCACCCTGCGCGAACGCGGCGAGAATGCGCTCGGCCGCGAGCCGCGGCTGCCAGCGCGCGAGTCCGGCGGCGATCTCGCGAGCTGCGTCTTGATCGTCGAGCTCGCGCGCCCAAGCTGCGGCGCTCGCCCCCTCGACGAGCAGCTCGAGCGAGCGCACGGCACCGAGCCGCTCGCGCACGAGTCCCGCCACGCCGTCGCCGGGCTCCGGCAGGACGGTCCACGCGCCGGCCGCGAAGCGCTCCTGCACCTCGGCGTCCGAGGGCTCGGGCGCGCCCGCCGGCAGCGTCGGCACGACGGCCGCTCGCAGGCGCGCAGCCTCGATCCGGAACGGCGTCATGCGGGGATCCCCTTCCTGAGCGCGAGCGCGCGTCCGATGTGCGCCCTCGTCGGCACCGGCACGCTGTCGAGGTCGGCGGCCGTCCACGCGACTCGGTGTACGTTCGTCTAGCGTTACTCGTATGAGTCATCGTGCGGCTATCTACCTGCGTCAGTCGAAGCTGCACGACGAGGGCATCGAACGGCAGCGCAAGCGGTGCACGGCGCTTGCGGAGGCGCGCGAGTGGACCGTCATCGCCGAGTACGTCGACAATGACGTGTCGGCCTCCAAGGTCCGCGGCGTCGGGACCGCGTGGGCGAAGATGCTCGACGAGGCCGCGGCCGGCGCATTTGACGTGCTGATAGCCGTGGACCTCGACCGGCTCCTGCGTCGGGTCGATGACCTAGCACCGCTGACCGCCACAGGCGCGAAGGTCCTCACCGTCGACGGCGAGATCGACCTGACGACCGCCGACGGCGAGTTCCGGGCAACGATGCTCGCCGGCATCGCCCGCTTCGAGGTGCGCCGGAAGTCTGAGCGGCAGCAGCGCGCGAACGAGGCGCGAGCGCTGAAGGGCCGAATGGTGACCGCCCGGCGAGCGTTTGGCTTCGCGCAGGACGGCATGAGCCTGATGGACCTGGAGGCGCGCGCAGTGCGCGACGGGTACACGGACCTGCTCGCCGGAATCCCACTGGCGGAGATCGCGCGCCGTTGGAATGCTCGCGGGCTCGTGACGCCGCAGCTCCGGAGGGGCGTGCACAAGGACGAGCCTTCGCCGTGGAGGCCTGACGCCGTGCGCTCGGTGCTGCTGAATCCGCGCAACATGGGGAAGGCCGTCTACCGGGGCGAGATCGTCGCCGACTCGCAAGGGCCGGCGATCGTGCCCGAGGAGACCTGGCGGGCGGCGGATGCGGTGCTCCGCAACCCTGCTCGGAACACCGGGAAGTCCAACGCTCGGCACCTGCTGTCCGGCCTCGCGCTCTGCGCCGCGTGCGGCGTGAGGGTCCACGGCGGCGCGGCGAGCCGGAAGGGCATTCGGATCTACCGCTGCTCGGCGTCACACGCGCACGTGAGCCGTATGGCGGTGCCGGTGGAGGAATACCTGACCCGGGTCGTGATCGCTCGGCTGACGCGCTCTGACGCGCTGGAGCTCCTGCACGACAACGAGCGGCCAGACGTCGAGGCGCTCCGCACGGAAGCGAACGGGCTCCGTGGTCGTCTCGACGCGCTCGCGGTGGAGTTCGCTGACGGTGACCTCACCTCGTCACAGCTGAAGGCCGCGAGCGAGCGCATCCGGCAACGTCTGGCGGCGGTGGAGGCGGACCTCGCCGACGCAGGCCGGGTGAATGTGCTGGGGCCGGTGCTGTCGTCGGCGGATGTCGCGGCCGCGTGGGAGGCGGCTGGCACTGACGCGCGGCGGGCGATCGTCGATGCGCTGATGACGGTGCGGCTGCATGGGCCGGGTCGCGGGACGAGGACGTTCCGGCCGGAGACGATCGAGATCGAGTGGAAGCAATAGCGGGGGTGAAAGATCATGACCGACGACAGCAACCACTTCGGGCGCGAGCGCTCGGCAGAGGAAGTGGCGGCCCAGCTGCGCGATCGGGCGAGCAAAGACGCGCAGCCACACGGCGACGCCGTCGAGTACCGGATCGACAGGAACGGGGACGGCTCGCAGACCTATGCAGTGCGCGAAGGCGATACGTGGCGACTGCTCAGCGAAGACGAGGCGCGGGTCGCACGCGTCTGGCGTGACCCGCGCCGCGAGGACGTCGGCGTCCACGATGACCTGGCAACTCCGGAACAGCTGCGCGTACGGCGTGAGGGCGCCTACGATCCCCGGCCGGCGTCCGGAGCTTTCGTGGCACGGCGGGTCATCATCCTGTGTCTCTCCTGCGGCAAGCCGCTTGCCGAGGTGCACGATTTCGAACGCCGCTACCTGTGCCACTCCCTCGTGGATCAGCGCTGGTACCCCAGCCTCACCGGCCTCAAGTGCAATCAGTGCTTCCAGTCGCACGACGTCGTGCAGGTCGATGGCGACCGCGTGCTGGCGGCGCTGGACCGTGCACGCGCCTCCGACCGCACGAAGACCGTAACCGTGGGAAAGCGCATCGGCGTGTTGCGGCGCGTCACTCGTGGTCATGGGTGACCGGCCGTAACGTATCTGTCGAGCCCGGTGCTGACTCTGCGGAGCCAGCCCGATTAGGCGCAAGAGGGCACTTGCGAGCAACCGCTACTGCGGAGGTTCAAAGTGCCTTTTCGTGCATCACCCAAGAAAGTGCTCTCCCCGACCCGGTGGGGTTCAATCCGGACAGCCGCTGAGGAACGCGGCGTCAGCGTCTCCACGATGCGCCGGCTTGTGCGGTCGGGCGACGTGTACGCCGAGCGGATCGGGACGCGCATCATCCGCGTCGACCTCGACCGGCTCAATTCGATCGGCAAGCCCGTCGCCGTGAGCGAAGCGGGCGCCTCATGAGCGCCGCGATCGCCGACCCAGATGTCGAGAAGTACGTTCAACAGCTCGTCGCTGACGCACCGCTGCTCACCCCCGCAGTGCGAGATCGTCTCGCGACGCTGCTCCGCCCCACGCGGGGAGGCGCGCGATGAGCGCCGACAATGAACGCCGCCCCGGCGCAGAAGCGACCGAGGCGACGGGAGAGCTTGGACGGGCTCTCGGCCAGGATACCGAAACCGGCGGATACTCGATGGTCCCCCATTGGGTGATCCGTGAGGAGCTAGACCTCAGCGCGTACGAGCTGCTCGTCTACATCGTCCTCCTCGACCGCGCGAACAGGAGCGGGTTCGCGTGGCCGAGGATGGCCTTGCTCGCGCAAGAGGCCCGCTGCTCGGAGCGCACGGTCAAGCGCGCTCTGATCAAGTTGCAGGAGCGGGGTCTGGTCACCGTGCAGCGCCGGCCTCGGCCGAGCGGTCCTCACGAGTCGAACATGTACCGGGTAGCGGTGTTCGATGACGGGAAGCCGAGGCGACGGAGAGGGGCGCAGAGAGCGCCCCAGAGGGGTGCTGACAGTCCGAAGGAGGGGCGCGGTGTGCGCCCCGAAGTAGAACCACTAGAAGCAGAACCAGATGAAGGAGATATGAGGCCCGATCTGCAAGCAGATCAGGCGCGCTCAGGCTTCTCCTTCCCTGCTCTTGAGGAGACAAGCTCACGTAAGCAATGCGAGTACTTGAGAGATCTCTGGATTCACTTCTATGGAGAAGCGCCTACAGACGCGCAGGAGCGCGAGCTCGCAGGACTCTCGCGGGAGGACGCATCGGCTCGGATAGCGCAGCTCCTGCGCGACATGCCCCGCTACGACGCTTACGAGGGACCGGAGCCTGGGGATGACGCTTACGAGGCGCTGAGCGACGTTGGCAGGGAGTGGTCGGACCGCGGCATGCTCCCGGATGGCCCTGAGGCGATCCGATGAGCGCCGGTGATGGGCGGCTGTCGTCGGTCGGCGACCGTGCTGCGGTGCTCGCCGGATTCTGGTGCGCGGAGTGCGGGTTGCTGCTGCATCCGGCTGTCGTGGCCGATGGGTTCTTGACGCATCCGGCGTGTGGTCCGGACGACGCTCGCCCCGAGGACGGCGGGTACGGGCCCCTCCCGCGCTTCGAGGAACGGGTGGCCGCCTCTGCGTCTGATCGGGCACGGGGGCTCTCAGTAGCACCGCCGGCCGTGGACCCCGGCTGCTGCGGTCACGGCGTCACGGTCGGTGCCCGGTGCGGTCTCTGCGGCGGCACCGCGTCGAAGGTGGTGCTGTCATGAACGGCGACGAGCGGGCAGCGTGGGCGGCGCGCCGTGCCGACCAGAAGCGCGAACTGATTCCGCTCGGTGCTGAGCGACTGGCCGCGGCACTGCTGGACGTCCGTGGCGAGAACGCGAAGTGTCGGCGGGCGCTGCGTCTGGCGGAGGCACAGATCGCCGAGTTGAAGAAGCTCTTGCTGCTGGACGAGGCAGGCCGCCTCGACCTCGACAAGATCGACCGGTTGCTCCGAGACGACGACACGCCGGCTGGGGGTGATGTCGGCGGGCCGAAGTAGACTTGTCGTGAATCCGGAGCGGATGCCGGCCAGATGGTCGCCCGCTTCGAGAGTCCCCGGGTGGGAGCGACGCGAGCCTCGCGTGTGCAGTCGTTATCGACACCCCTGGAGGATCACTATGGCCGTACCGGACATCACCATCGGCGGCGCGAGCAGCGCTCGTGTCGCTGCCGAAGTTGCGCTCGCGAGGGCGCGGGCACGCGCCGAGGAGCGCGCGACGACGAACCCTTCGCAGGATCGTGCGCCCGCGTCGTCGCCACGGCTCATTTCGAAGGCCATGCGCAAGACGATCACGTCCAAGCTCGGCCTCGCGGAAGGCGCGACGGACGCTCAGGTCAGGGCCGAGCTCGATCGCCGGCTCGCGCTGGAGGCGGAGCGGGACGCGAAGGCAGCGGCCGCTGCCAGCACCGCATACCCGGAGGGATGGGTCCGCTGATGAGCGAGAATCGTGAGACCGACATCGGCCGCATCGAGGCCGATCTCGATGCGGCCGCCGCTGCGGTCGCCGAGGCCGAAGCGCGACTGGCTGCCGCCGAGGAAGCGCGCGAGTCGGCGCTCGCCGCCGAGGATGAGCGGCGTCGCCGCGAGGAGGATGCTCGCATCGAGGCGCTCCGCGAACTGCTGCCGGTCTACGAGGAGCGGCAGCGAGAAGCGTTCGCGAGATTCGAGGCGACAGCCGCCGGTCGCGCGGCCGCGCCTGTGTCCGACTGCCTCCCGCTGTGGATCGCGGTCGTCACCCACCGAACGGTCTGCGACAACATCCGGGAGCAGGTGCTCCGTCACGACGCCGAGCACGCTGAAGAGGTGTACGGCGCTTGGGAGCAGAAGGCCGGCGAGTGGGAGCAGATGCTGCGCGGCGCGATGTGCGTCCCCCACGGCGGGTATCTGCCGGGAGAGGATGACGATGCCGAGGCGCTCAAGGAGGTCAACGCGCTGATCGTGGAGGAGAGCGCGTCGGCGCCGCGGCCGCTGCATCGCGACCCTGCCGATCGTTCGTTCCCTGGGCCGGATGCTCTGGGCGTGCTCGATCCCGCGCGAGCGCGGTTGGAGCAGTCGTACAACTCGCGCAAATACGCGCCCGTCTCGTTCGTCACTGCCTTCGACGAGGCCGTGGCGAAGCGGGCCGGCGAGGACGCGCGGCTGTGGATCGGCTCGCGCGTCGATGTCGCGCGCTCGACGAGGCCCTCCCCGTCTGCGGGTGAGGCACAGCGGCCGCTCACGCGAGACGAGAAGGTCGCGCTTGAGCTGGAGAAGACGCTCCGCCGGGGCCGCGGCTGACACCCCGGCCCAAGCGAGGGGGCACAGACGTGGCGTTAACGTCACCCGACCGGGCTCTCTTCCGACCGGGACTCGGGATCGATGGCCGGCGAGCGGAAGACCTTTCGCCCCGCGAAGACCCGACCAGCGCCACTCCGCCCGGCATCCGTCTCACGGCGGGTGCCGGGCTCCTCCCCTCACCCCACCGCCTCCCGGCTCGCCGTCGGGGCGCCGCGCTCGGGAGTCTGACTGGCGACCGGCTCAGGAAGGAACCGACGTGACCCAAGGCACTTGCATCCACCGCGACGGCTGCGCTCGCGCCGTGTTCACGAGGCGTCTCTGCCGGCCGCACTACATGGCGATCTACTCGACGGGCGGAGTCGCCGCTCTTGACGCGGCCGGCTACCCAAAGGTCGAGCGTCGCCGGATGGATTACGTGGGCCGCACCTGCCCAGGATGCGGCCGCTCGTACGACGGACCCAGCAGGGCGTGCTCGCGGGTGTGCGGCGCCAAGCGTCTCCGCTCCCCCGTGCGGGTGGCACTTGAGGCGGGGGATCATGCCGGGCTCATCGCCGCGGTCCGCGCCCGCTGCACCATCGACGCCGCGGGCTGCTGGCTGTGGGGTGGACACCGTGACCGTGACGGCCGCCCGATCGTGCGCCTCGGCTCCACCACCGTGGCCGTGCACCGCGCTGTCCTCGAAGCGAAGTGCCGCGCACCCCTCGGCTCGCAGCACGCCCACCGCGTGTGCGCGTACAGCTCGTGCGTCAACCCCGACCACCTGGAACCCGTCACCGCAGCCGCCAGCGTCACCGCGGTGCTCGCTCGCTCCGCGTATCGCGCTCGCGCGACCGAGCTTGAGGACGCGATCGCAACGCTCGACCCCAGCCACCCGCTCCTCAACCGCGCACCCTATGGCTGAGGGAGGGGCCAACAAACTAGGGCGAACGCCGCCGCCCGGCCGATCCCCTCTCGCTGGTGCTCCCCTCCCCCCGAAGGATTTGGGGACCCCCCATCGCGCGCGCGCGCGAGACGTGCCCAGGGCGGGCTCTGGCTGGCTCCCTGCGGCGTTAGGGGGCGCGGGCGTGGACTGCGGTCGAGCGCCCAGGATGCATCTGGCGCGGACGCCGGACACGCTTGATCGACACGCGCGCAGCCGTGTATTGCGGTTGCGCAACCGGCATCAATCTCCCTGCTACGTTCTGTCGCATGGTGGCGTGGGGTTTCCGAGTTCATACGATGCAACCGCGCGTCAAGCGTTCGCAGAAGTTCTTGAGTATTCAGGACGTGTCGGAAGCGGCCGATTCGACGGACGCGTACGACGAGGTGCTGAAGGCGGCGCGGGAGCTCGAGGGCGATCTCAAGTTCGGCTCGCCCACCTACTTCATCGACGATGAAACCGAAGCCGAACGTAAAGAGCGAGAGCTCGCAAGTGACGGACTCCCCTACTTCAGCCTGGAGAAGGTCACGCCCAGCGAGCGCGTGCTCCGCTTCGAAATTCAGATCGGTCGGGAGTCCGACCATGATGGCCTGCGCTCGCGAGATGGGACCTCAGAGCCGATGGAGAAGCGAGCAGCGGTTCGCACGCTGCACGCTTGGATGATCTTCCCCGCCGCAGGCGAGTATGCGTTCCTCGTCTCGGAAACGCGGGGTCGCACATACGTCGGAGAACTGCTCGTTCAGTGGCTGACGCGCACCCTTCAGCGCAACTCCGTTTCTGTGAACGGTCAGGGCAAACGCACCGAAGAGCCGTGGCTCAACTGGCAGCTCGAACCTCAGATCGACGGGGAGCGGCTCGACGGCCTGCTGCACGACTCGGACGACTTCACCATCCGCCTGAGACGCAGGACGGTCACCGCTAGCGGGGGCCGGGCCAGTCACGACCTGGAGTTGGTCCAGTACGGACTTAAGAAGACGTCGACTGAGAAGGTGCTTGACGTCATCCTGAAGATGCACGACCGGTGGGGCAAGGGCTCCGAGAAGTCGAGGCGAGAACAGGCCGCCAACGACGTCGTAGCGCTGGTGGACGCCAGTGTCAGTGGCCTGGACTTCAATGATGGCGAGGTCTCCTTCAAGGAGAAGGGCAAGACGCAGACCATCAACGCCGAGACGGTCGATAGACTCTTCGTCTACCCTCTCGGTGACAAGCACCTCTCCCCCGACGAGGTGCTGCAAGAAGCCGGGGCGGTCGTGAAGCGCATCGCTGACGGGCTCGGCGTGCAGCTGACGTGAACGGCAGAGGGAGCCGAAGGAGGGAACGATGTTCGACAGACTCATCCCCACCCAGTTGTTCCGCGGCCACTGGAAGGCACTCAGCGACTACCGGAGCCCCACGCCTGTCGGTGACAAAGTCACGCGCGGTGTCATCATCGGCGTTCCGCTCCTCGCCGGAGTGGCAGTCGTGGCGCTGGACGGCAGCCTTTCAGCGCCCGGGGCTCTGCTCTCCGGTGTCGCACTTCTAGCGGGTGGCTTCCTTGCCGCGTTCGCGCAGATCACCAACTTGCGCTTCAAGTTGACGGAGCGAATGCGGGACTTCCCTGATGCCGAACGGGTCGATCGCGACGCTCTTGACGAAACGGCCAGTCACCTCCTCGTCGCGGCCTACCTGTCCGGGCTGACGGCCTTGCTGCTGGTGCTGGCAATGAACTTCGGCACTAACGCGCTGGGTGCGGTCAATGGTGGCTGGGCGGGTGTCGTGGTGGCTCCGGCCACCTACGTCTTATTGACCTTCCTCATCGCCCTCCCGCGTCTCTACAGCGCGTACGTGACCTTCAACGCCGTCCGCCCGGAACTCAGCGGCACCCATCGCTGATCTCACCGGCCCGGTTCACAGTCGGCAGCGCCCCGCCCCTCTTCGGAGGTGGCGGGGCGCTCTTCGTCGTTCAGGCACGGAAGCGCGCGCGAACGCGGTCCGCCTCCTCAGGCCGAAGGTGCCATCGGTCGTAGCGCCCGTGCTCGAACGGACCGCGGCCGTCCTTGGGGTCGCGGAGGAAGCCGCGAATGCGCTTGGCGTCGATGCCGAGTTCGCGCGCAAGTTGCTCTGGCGTGATGGTGTCGTCCATGGCCCGAGGGTACGCGCGCGAGGAGTGCGCGTAGGAGCCTCTGGCTGGCTCTATGCGGCGGTATGAGCACCAGCATGCATTCACGTCCGCCGACGGTGGCCAAGCGCTTAGAACGCCTCTACAGCGCTGCACGCGCGGACGCGTGGCCGCGGGACGTCCCGCCTGTCGCTTAGGGTCGGGTTGTGGCTAAGGCGCTGTCCCTCAACGAAATCCGCAATAGGGCGGCCAAGTTCTCCCTCGACTGGGCGGACTCTCCAGGCGATGAACGGCAGGACGCGCAGTCGTTCGTCCGCGACCTGCTCGGCGTCTACGGCATCACCGAGACGCGCGCCGCGTTCTACGAGAAGCGTTCGAAGCGGTCGTCGACTGGTGGGCAGGGCTACATCGACGCGCTCATCCCCGGCATCGCACTCATCGAGATGAAAAGCGCCGGCAAGGATCTGGAAGAGGCTGAGCGGCAGGCGCTCGACTACATTGACGATCTCGCGGACCCCGAGGTGCCGAACTACGTCATCACGTCGGACTTCGGCCGCTTCCGCCTACTCGATATGGCGGCCGACGGCGAAGGTGTCGTCGAGTTCGACTTGGCGGATTTCCGTGACCACGCGGACCGGCTCGGGTTCTTCGCCGGCTACGGGCAGCGCGCATTCGGCTCCAAGGAGCAGGAACGCGCGTCGATCGACGCTGCCCGGCTCATGGCGTCGCTCTACGAGACGCTGGAGGGTTCGGGCTACGACGACCACGAGTCGAGCGTGTTCCTCGTCCGCACCCTCTTCGCGCTGTACGCGGACGACGCGGGCGTCTGGGAGCGCGACCTGTTCCTCGAGTTCCTGGAGACGCGGACCGCAGAGGACGGCAGCGACCTTGGACCGCAGCTGTCGCTCCTGTTCCAGGCCATGGGACGCGAGGTCAGCAAGCGGCAGAAGAATCTCGACGAGCTTGTCGCCCGCTTCCCTTACGTCAACGGCGGCATCTTCGAGGAGCCACTGAGCATCCCGTCGTTCGACGCGAAGATGCGGGACCGGCTCCTCGCGGCAGCGATGTTCAATTGGTCGGAAATCTCACCCGCGATCTTCGGGTCCCTCTTCCAGGCGGTGAAGGACAAGAAGGCCCGGCGCGAGCTCGGCGAGCACTACACGACCGAGACCAACATCCTGAAGGTCATCCGGCCGATGTTCATGGACGAGCTTCGCCAGCGCTTCGTCAACGCGTTCCACGACGCGAAGGCGCTGCGGAAGCTGCGCGCCGACATGGGCCGCATGCGCTTCCTTGATCCGGCCTGCGGCTGCGGCAACTTCCTCGTCGTCACCTACCGAGAGATGCGGTCGCTCGACCTCGAAATCCTCTTGCAGCTGCAGAAGCTCGGCAGCGAGGGCGTGACCCTCGCGTTCCTTGAGGACGACCTTCCTGTGCGGCTCGGCAGCTTCCACGGCATCGAGCTCGAGGAGTGGCCGGCGCGGATCGCGGCCACCGCGCTGCACCTCGTCGACCACCAGGCGAACAAAGCCATGGAGCTGGCGCTCGGGCTCGCACCTGAGGCGCTCCCGCTCGACAAGATCAGCACCATTCGGGTCGGCAACGCGTTGACAGTCGACTGGGCGACCGTCGTCGCACCGTCGGACCGGCTGTTCGTCATGGGGAACCCGCCGTTCCTCGGCCACGCGACGCGCAGCGAGATGCAGGCGCAGGAGCTGCGCGACGCTTGGAAGCGCGACGACATCGGCCGGCTCGATTACGTGACCGGCTGGTACGCCAAGGCGCTCGAACTGTTCGGGCGCGGCGGCTACGCGGGAGAGTTCGCGTTTGTCTCGACCAATTCGATCGTGCAGGGCGAGCCCGTGCCAGCACTGTTCGGGCCCGTCTTCGCGGAGGGCTGGCGCATCAAGTTTGCTCACCGCACGTTCGTGTGGACGAGCGAGGCGCCCGGAGCGGCGGCCGTCCATTGCACCATCGTGGGCTTCGACAAGCAACCGAACAGGCCCGCGTGGCTGTACACGTACGAGCGCAACCTGCGCGGCGAGCCCACCCGGATCGCGGTGCGAACTGGCATCAACGGGTACCTCGTGGATGGGCCGAACGTCCTCGTGGAGCAGCGTCGAGAAGCCCTGGCCACGGCACTGCCCACGGTCACCATGGGCAGCATGCCGCGCGACGGCGGCCACCTGATCGTCGAGGCACACGAGCACGCAGAGATCGCGGCGGACCCGGTCGCGGCGAAGTACTTGCGCCGCTTCATCATGGGGCGCGAACTGATCCACGACCTGCCGCGTTGGTGCCTCTGGCTCGTGGACCTCGACCCAGCGGACGTTGGCCGGTCTCAGGTGCTGCGCGACCGGCTGACGAAGGTCAAGCGTTTCCGAGAAGAGAGCCGCGCGAGCTCGACGCGAGAGATGGCTGCTACGCCGCACCTGTTCGGGCAGCGTTCGCAGCCGACCGTCCCGTACGTCGGGATTCCTAAGGTGTTCTCGGAGGCGCGCGCCTGGGCGACCTGCGCGCTTCTGCCGCCCGACGTGATCGCGGGCGACAAGGTCTACCGGTGCGACGATCCCGATGGATTCGCGTTCGCGATCCTGTCGTCGTCCGCGTTCATCACATGGCAGAAGACCGTTGGTGGCCGGCTCAAGTCGGATCCAAGCTTCTCCAACACGATCGTCTGGAACACGCTGCCACTCCCTGCGGTGGATGAGAAGCACCGCGAGAGCATCATCGCAGGAGGGCGGGCGGTACTCGACGCTCGCGCGCTTCACCCTGACCGCTCGCTAGCCGAGCACTACAACGCACTGGCCATGGCACCTGCACTGCTGAAGGCGCACCGACAGCTCGACTCCGCGGTCGACGCTGTGCTTGGGCTGCGCGGCAAGGTCGAAGAGCTCGACCGGCAGCGTGCGCTGTTCAAGAGCTACGCGACGATGATCGCCGCAGGCCAGTTGCCGGTTCCGGCCAAGGCCCCGGGTCGGCGACGCTCACCCTTTGTGGCGCCGCCCGCGATGCACGGCTAGCGTCGGCCGCATCACCGTCGCGTGCGCTCAGGCGGCGTTGGCGCAGTTCGAGCGTCGCCCGCCGCTGTGTCGCCGCCGTCCGGCTCCAGCGGCTGGCCGTCAGGCCCGGGAGGAGTGCTTCGCGGGCCGCGCGGCCCGCCCCGGCTCGGGTACGCCGGGCGGCGGCTTCTGAGGCACTAGCGGGCGGGAGGGGGGCATATCTCCGCCCGCCAGTGATCGTCGGCTTATGTGTTCGTACAGGGCGAGAACACCGTCGTGCGCGTGCTCCAGCGAGCCCCAGTAGCCGATGAGCCGACGCTGGCTGCGGTCGGCCTCTGCCGAGACGGCTCGGTAGTAGGGCTCCCGGTTGGGGCCGAGAACGAGCAGCCGTACGACCGCGAGCGGCCTTCCGTCGAGCGGGTGCAGCACGTCCCACTCGCATGGCCTGATCGTCACGCGTTCGAACGTACATTCGATGCGTGGGACCCGCCAACAGCCGGACGCCGCCTGTCCTACATCATGGGGCTATGAGCGACGAGGAGCCGGTCGATGAGGACCTCTTCGGCATCGGGATGCCGCATTGCCCTCGGTGCCTGGTGCTCATGGACCTGACCGAGAGCAAGAGCGGGCTCTGGCGTTGCCCCGAGTGTGGCCTCTTCCGGCTCTAGTCCTTGATCCCCAGGGCCTTGGCGACCTGGACGTCCAGCTTCTCCTGAGCCTTGTCTGCGGCTGTTTGGTCGCGCCGCGCCAGTGCTTCCGCGACATCCCCGGCAGCGTCCTGCACATTGCGGGGCCCCAGCACCGCAAGCGGCGTGAGAGCATCAACGAGCGACTCGACTCCGGCATTGACGCGCTCATCGAGCCTCGCGCTGCGCGCTTCCACGGCGGCGACCTGATGCTCGTGAGCCTCTGTAGCGCCAGTGGCACCACCGGAAGGCTTACCGAGCTGCAGTCTTGCCCGCGCGGCTTCGATCTCCGCCGCCTCACTCGCTATGTCTCGGAGTTGGTGGAGGTTCTTCATGAGAGCGATGAACGCGTCCAGTCGCCGCTCCCGAATCCACCTCTTGTGCTCTCGGCGCGATTGCAACCATGCACCGAGAAGTGCGACTAGGGCCGTCAACGCGACGCCTCCAAGGCCGCTGACGACCGCCACCGCAACTGGATCGACGCCCGTAGAGTCGACCGGCGTAGCGGCGAGGTACATGCCGTGAGCATAACGAGAAGTCGACAACTGCTAGACCGCAGTGCTTGCGACGCGCACCGCGCGGTCCATGCCGCGCATGGTCAGCGCGCCGCGCTCGACCGCGCGCTCCAGCGGCTCGAGCAGCGACGCGTCGAGCGGCAGGTTGCGCCGCAGCCACGGCCCGGGCACGTGCCCCATCGCCGTCCACCCGGTGCCGGCGAGGCGGTGCGCCGCCCGGGCCCGCGCCGCCGCGACCCGCGCCGACGCATCCGCCGTCGTGCGACGCGCGCCGTCGGCGCCGGGGGCGACGCGCTCGACGCGCACCTGCAGGTCGACGCGGTCGAGCAGCGGCCCCGAGAGCCTGCCGAAGTAGCGGCGCCGCTGCTGCGGCGCGCACGTGCACTCCCCCGTGCCGAAGAGGCCGCACGGGCAGGGGTTCGCCGCGAGCAGCAGCTGGAAGCGGGCGGGGAACGTCGCGACGCCCGCCGCTCGGTGGATCGTGATCGTGCCGGACTCGAGCGGCTGGCGCAGCATGTCGAGCACGGAGCGCGGGAACTCGGGCGCCTCGTCGAGGAAGAGCACGCCGTGCGTCGCGCGCGCCGCCGCGCCCGGTCGGATCGTGCCGGAGCCGCCGCCGATGAGCGCCACCGCGGTCGCCGAGTGGTGCGGGTGCTCGAACGGCGGCACCGTGTCGAGCGTCGAGGGCGGCGGCTCCCCGGCGAGCGATCGCAGCGACGCGACCTCGAGCGCGGCTTCGGCGTCGAGCGGCGGCAGGATGCCCGGCAGGCGCATCGCGAGCATCGTCTTCCCGGCTCCGGGCGGTCCCACCATCATCAGGTGGTGCGCGCCGGCGGCGGCGAGCTCGAGCGCTGCGACGGCGTCGCGGTTGCCGACCACGTCGGCGAGGTCGAGATCGGCGTGCGAGCGCGGCACGGCCGGGGCGGACGGCACGGGGTCGACGGGCTCGGGATCGATGTCGGCGCCGAGCAGGGCGGCGGCATGGGCGAGGCTCGGCGCGCCCAGCACGCGGATGCCCTCCACGAGCGACGCCTCGTCGGCGGATGCGCTGGGCACGACGATGCGGGTGAGCCCGGCCGCCGCGGCGGCGCGCGCGAGCGGCAGGGTGCCGGCGACCGGCCGCAGCCGGCCGTCGAGCCCGAGCTCGCCGAGCAGCGCCGTCGCGCCGTCGTCGGCCGGCACGACACCGGTCGCTCGGAGCACCGCGATCGCCATCGCGAGGTCGAAGTGGGTGCCCGCCTTCGGCAGCGACGCAGGCGTCAGGTTGATGACGACCTTGCCGCTGGGTGCCGCGACGCCCATCCTGGCGATCGCGCTCCACGTGCGGTGCTGCGCCTGGCGCACCGCCTGATCGGGCAGCCCGACGACGATCACCGCCGGCAGGCCCGACGACGCGTGCACCTCGATCTGCACCCCGATGCCCGCGAGCCCCTGGAGCGCGACGCACGCGGCCCGACCGAAGCCGCTCACGCGATGCCCCGCAGGTGCTCGACCCGCCACGCGCCCGAGCGCGGCGCGACGATGCCGAGGGCATCCATGCGGATCGGGCCGCGGTGCGGCCGCTGCTGCAGCCACAGACCCGCGAGGGTGCGCAGCCGCCGCACCTTGTCGGGCGTGATCGCCTCGAACGGATGCCCGTAGGCGAGGCCCCTGCGGGTCTTCACCTCGACGAAGACGAGCGTGTCGCCGTCGAGGGCGACGATGTCGAGCTCGCCGTGCGCGCATCGCCAGCGGCGCTCGACGATGCGCATCCCGGCGCGCTCGAGGTGCACGCTCGCGACGGCCTCGCCGTCGAGGCCCAGCTGGTCCTTCGCTCGCATGCGGGCATGGAAGCGCAGCGCCCGCGATGCGCGGGCGGCCCGGCAGACCCCCTGTGGAGAACGGGGTGAGCGGCCCTACTCCTCGATCGCGAGGTCCTTCGGCAGCTCGAGGTCGCGCGAGGCGAGCTCCTCGACGTTGACGTCCTTGAAGGTGAGCACGCGCGCCGACTTGATGAAGCGGTCGGAGCGGTAGATGTCCCACACCCAGACGTCGGTCAGCTCGAGCTCGAAGTAGAAGTCGGTGCCCGCGTCATGGCGGGTGACCTTCACGTCGTTGGCCAGGTAGAACCGTCGCTCGGTCTCGACGACGTGCTTGAACATGCCGACGACGTCGCGGTACTCCTTGAAGAGCGCCAGCTCGACCTCGCGGTCGTAGTCCTCGATGTCCTCTGGTTCCACGTCGCCATCCTATGGCCCGCGTGCAGGCGCCCCGTCCCTGGCGACGCACCGCAGCTCGCTCGCCAAGGATTTGGGCAGGACGGCATCGGTGCGGCACGAGCGCACCCGATTGGCCGTACATTCGCCTGAGCGGCAACATTCGGGAACGGAGCGGCTATGCGGCGCATCATCACGGCCTTGGCGCTCGTCGCCGTGCTCGCGCTCGGGGGCGTCGGGATCACCACGCCCCGCGCGACCGCGGCCGGCACCGATTCCGGCGACGGCGGCCTCGTGCTCGTGCTCGACTCCTCCGGCTCCATGGCGGAGCCGGCCGCGGGCGGCGCATCGCGCATCGACTCGGCGCAGGAGGCGCTCGGCGCCGTGATCGGTGACCTGCCGGACAGCAACCGGGTCGGGCTGCGCGTGTTCGGCGCAACGAGGGTCGGGCTCGACGACCCGGCGTCATGCACCGATTCGCAGTTGCTCGTGCCGATCGGCATCGACAACCGCGACGCGCTGCGCGACGCGGTCGAGCGCTACGAGCCGTTCGGCGAGACGCCTATCGGCTACGCGCTGCAGCAGGCTGGCCAAGACCTCGGCGACTCCGGCCAGCGCGCGATCGTGCTGGTCTCCGACGGCATCGCGACCTGCGAACCGGACCCTTGCCTCATCGCGGCCGAGCTCGCGGAGGACGACATCGACATGCGCATCGACGTCATCGGGCTCGACGTCGATGATGCGGCGCGACAGCAGCTGCAGTGCATCGCCGATCGTGGCCGCGGCGACTACCTCGGCGTGTCGGAGGC
Organism: Actinomycetota bacterium; assembly: GCA_051751085.1. Lineage (GTDB taxonomy): Bacteria > Actinomycetota > Actinomycetes > Actinomycetales > Microbacteriaceae > Agrococcus. Next base: position 43,661 of record JBNJKM010000011.1, read on the forward strand.
GAGCAGCCTGCAGCACGCCCTCGAGCGGCTCTCTGCGCGGGCCTTCCGGCCCTTCGGCGTGGTCGGGGAGCCCGTCGAGGGCACGGCAGCCGCCGACGGAGCCCCCGTGCTCGCCTCGGGCGCGCAGTACGTCGACGACTTGGTCGGCGACTCGACCCTGCACTACCTCGTCGAGCGCGGCGTGCCGGGCTCCGTCGTCCACGTCGGCATGACTGGCAGGTTGCCGCACGACGGCAGCGTCACCGTCGACGGCACCCTCTCGACGCTCGACGGCCAGCCGTGCGACGCCACCAGCATCACGGCCCTCGGCGAGGACCGGTTCTCGGTCTTCGCCGGCCGGGTGAGCGCGGCCGAGGGCAGCCCCGAGCACGCGTGCGCCACCGCGCAGCAGCTGCTGCTGACGGTCGCGGCAAGCACACCGCTCGGCGTCGCGCTGCCCTTCGAGCTGCGGATCGCCGAGCACGCGTGGCCGAGCAACGCCGCCTCGCTCCCTGTGCCCGCCGACGCGCAGCGCGGCTGGGAGCTGTCCCTCCCATCGGATGGCGCTCGCGGCGCCATCGTCGGCGGCTCGAGCCTCAATGACGCGCCGCTCATCGCACCGGGCTCCTACCGCACCGACATGCTGCCGAACGAGTTCCAGTTCTTCCGCGTCTCGGCCGACTGGGGACAGACGCTGCACGTGGAGGCCAGCCTCGATCCGGCGTACCCGGCGCCGCCGAACGGCTACGGCATTCTTCAGCTGCTCGATCCGGTCGGTGCCGACGTCTCGGCCCTGCTCGCGACCACCTCGGAGGGCGTGCGCTGGGCGCAGGCCATGCCGGAGCCGGGCTCGTCGGTCGCCGTCACCGCCGCACCGGTGCTCTTCGACAGCAACCCGGGCGCCGTCAAGCGGCCGGTCATGTCCGGCGAGTACATCGTGGCCCTCGGCTTCGACGCCGATGCCGGCACGACGCCGTCGCCGCTCATCGTCACGATCGAGCTGGTCGGCGAGCCCGCGGGACTGCCGGACCTCTCGGGTGCGCCGCCCGTCGAGGCTGTGGAGCCGACCGCCGCAGCCAGCGGCTCGGCGCTGGACGCCAGCGCGTGGACGGTCGTCGCGGTGTTCGCGGGCGTTGGCCTGCTCCTCATCGCGCTCATCGCGCTCGCGCTGTGGCTGCGCCAGCGCCGCACGCCCCGCCACCGCGGCTGACGCACGCCGCCGCCGGCTGCTCAGTGCAGCCAGGTGCGCCGGTGGAGGCGGCTCGGGCCGAGCTCGGCGATCGCCGCGAGGTGGGTCGCGGAGCCGTAGCCCTTGTTCGAGGTCCAGCCGTAGCCGGGGTGCACGCCGTCCGACTCGATCATGCGGGAGTCGCGCTCGACCTTCGCGACGAGCGCCGCACCCGAGACGGATGCGCAGTCGCGGTCGGCCTTGGCGCGCAGCACCGTGCGCACGGGCCTGCGGAGCGCCGGGGCGAGCCAGTCGTGGATGCCGTCGAGCAGGATCGCGGCGGCCGGCACGTCGACGCCGGCCTCGTGCAGGCCCACGAGCGCGCGGCGCCCCGCGAGGCCGAGGGCGACCTGGATGCCGAGCCGGTCGATCTCGTCGTTCGTCGCGTGGCCGACGGCGCTCACGCCCCACGAGCGCACGAGCGGGGCGGTCGCGACACGGCGCGGCTCGGTCATCGTCTTCGAGTCGCGGAGGTGCTCGGGCCAGTCGCCGCAGTCGGGCCGGAGCGCGAGCGCGCCGACGCTCACGGGACCGGCGAGCGCGCCGCGACCCACCTCATCCATGCCGATGATGAGCGGGGTCTGCGACCACAGCGTTCGCTCGACCTCGAGCGTCGGCGTCTCGACCATCAGGCCGCGACGGCGAGCGGCAGCAGGCGCTCCTCGGGCGCGCTCTGCGGCTCGACGCCGAGGAAGGAGGACTGGTAGCGGTCGAGCAGCGCCCAGCGCTCCAGCGGCCACGAGACGAGCACGGCACGGCCGACCACCGACGCGAGCGGCACGAACCCGGCCCCCGGCGCGTCCATGTGGGCGCGCGAGTCGCCGGAGTGGTTGCGGTTGTCGCCGAGCACCCAGACGTGGCCCTCGGGGACCGTCACGTCGAAGGCGATCGAGCTCGCAGGCTGGCCCGGCGCATCCAGGCGCACGTAGGGCTCGTCGATCGGCACGCCGTTGACCGTCAGCTGCCCGAAGTCGTTGCAGCACTGCACGTGGTCGCCGGGCAGCCCGATGACGCGCTTGATGAGGTAGCCGTGCTCGTCCTCGGGCGCGAGCCCGACGAAGGTGAGGAACCAGTCGACCGCGCCGAGCAGCCCGGTCTCCTGCGCCTCGGGCGCCGCGGGCAGCCAGCCGCCCGGATCCTCGAAGACCACGACGTCGCCGCGGTCGACGGGCACCACTGCGGGCGTCAGCAGGCTGACGATGATGCGGTCATCGACCTGGAGCGTCTCGTTCATCGACTCGGAGGGGATCCAGAACGGCCGGATGAGGAAGGTCTTGACGAGGAACGAGATGAGGAGCGCGACGAGGAAGATGACGACGAGGTCGCGCAGGAACAGCAGGATGCCCCGCCCACCGGCGCGCTCGCGGCCGGCAGCGCCGGTCTCGACCGTGTCCGTCATGCCCGCCCTTTCGCCTCGGCAAGTCTAGGTGTGCGGACGTGCCGCACCCGCTGCCCGCCGCGTCGCGGCAGGTCACGATTCGGCGACGAACGCGAGAACGGGGCCGGCATGGAGCCGGCCCCGTTCTCGCGGCGATCAGGAGTGGTCGCGCTTCTCGCGGATCTTGGCCGCCTTGCCGCGCAGACCGCGCAGGTAGTACAGCTTCGCGCGGCGCACGTCGCCGCGGCTGACGACCTCGATGTGGTCGATGACCGGGGAGTGCACCGGGAAGGTGCGCTCGACGCCGACCTGGAACGAGACCTTGCGGACCGTGAAGGTCTCGCGTACGCCGTGGCCCTGGCGGCCGATGACGACGCCCTGGAAGATCTGCACGCGCGAGCGCGAGCCTTCGATGATGTTGACGTGGACCTTGACGTTGTCGCCCGGGCGGAAGTCGGGGACGTCGGATCGCAGGGTGGCCGCATCGACCTTGTCGAGGATGTGCATGGCGGTGTCGCTCTCTGCAGCCGCCACAGGTCGGCCGCGCGTGATGGAAGGATCAAAGGTGTGTGGTGCGGTGCCCGCCGCTCCCCTGTGGCAGAGGCCGCGCGAGCGCGGTGACTGCGTGTGGCACCAAAGAGCCATCTTGCCATACGCCGGCGTCCGGCGCCAACGGCGCGCGGCGTCAGCGCGGGTCGTCGTCGATGCTGATGACCCGGCCGGCCTGCGGTCCGTCGATCGGCTCGAAGGTCGCGTCCGCCTGGCGGGCGCGCTGCTCGACGATGGGCGCCTGCAGGTCGTTGACGACGCGCTCGACGCGGGCGCGGGTCTCTCGGCCGAGGGCGAGCACCTGCAGCCAGAACAGCACCGCGCCGCCGATGATCGTCGCCATGATGCCGATCGCGGTGAACGACTGCGAGGCGGTGAGCCAGCCGTCTCCGAACCACGCGGTGAGCGCGCTGCCGGTGCGACCGCCGGCCGTGTCGACCACCGTCACGCCCAGCAGCGCGATGACGAGCAGCCACGGCCCGAGCAGCCGGACGTCGCGCCACTGCGCCGCGCGGGGCTGCCGCACCTGCTTGCGCGCGAGCGTGATGCCGACGACCGCTCCGATGAGGATCGCGAGGCCCGGCCCGAGGAACGCCTGCAGCAGCAGCGCGTCGCCGAGCGGTGCGCCCGCGAGCGCGCGGCCGAACATGATCCACACCGGCAGCACGATGATCGAGCCGATCATCACCCAGAAGAACGCGCGCAGCGCCCAGTGCCGCTGCGTGGAGGGTGCGGTGGAGGCCATGACCCGAATGTACCGACCGCGCCCGCGCGCCGCTCGCGTGTTCGCTACGGGCTACGCGTCGGCGCCGTGGTCGGGCAGCAGATCGGGCCGCACGCGCCGGGTCCGCTCGAGCGCCTGCTCGTGCCGCCACGCGGCGACCGCGGCGTGGTTGCCGCCCCGCAGCACCTCCGGCACCGCGAGTCCGCGCCACACGTGCGGCTTCGTGTACGAGGGGTGCTCGAGCAGCCCCGCCTCGTGGCTCTCCTCGACGAGGCTCTCGGGGTTGCCGACCACGCCGGGCACCAGTCTGCCGATCGCCTCGATCATCGCCATCGCGGCGACCTCGCCCCCGTTGAGCACGTAGTCGCCGAGGCTGACCTCGAGCACGCGAGCGCGCGTGGCGACGTGCTCGGCGACGCGGGCGTCGATGCCCTCGTAGCGGCCGCAGGCGAACACGATGCGCTGCTCGGTCGCGAGCTCGCGGGCGAGCGCCTGGGTGAACGGCACGCCCGCCGGCGTCGTGAAGACGACGAGCGCATCCGGATCGTCGTCGAGGAGCGCGTCGAACGCCTCGCCCCACGGCTCGGGCTTCATCACCATGCCGGCGCCGCCGCCGTAGGGCGTGTCGTCGACGGTGCGATGGCGGTCGTGCGCCCACTGCCGCAGGTCGTGCACGCCGAGCTCGAGCACGCCGTCGCGGCGCGCCCTGCCGAGCAGCGAGACGTCGAGGACGCCGAAGAACTCGGGGAAGATCGTGACGATGTCGAAGCGCACGGCCTACGCCCGGTCGTCGGCGTCGGCCTGCTCTGCCTCTGCCTGATCGACGGTCGCGGCAGCGTCGTCGACGGATGCGGCGCCCGCGGCCGCGTCGTCGGCGGATGCGTCGTCAGCGGCCGGCTCCTCGGTCGCGTCGAGGTCCTCGAGCAGGCCGGGCGGCGGCGTGATGACGATGCGGCCGGCCTTGAGGTCGACCTCGGGCACAATCGCCTTCACGAACGGCACCATGGCCTCGGTGCCGTCCAGGTCGATGATGAGCATGTCCTGCGCGGGCATCGGGTCGACGCGCACGACGCGGCCGATGCGAGCGCCGTCGCGGTGCACCTCCAGGCCCGCGAGCTGGTGGACGAACCACGCGTCGGGCTCGGTGGAGACCTCGGTGGGGTCCTGGTCGATCCAGAGCACGGCCTTCACGAGCGACTCGGCCTCGGTGCGGTCGGTGACGCCGGCGAAGAAGGCGACGGGCGTGCCGTTGTAGACGCGCAGCTCGAGCAGCTCGAGCGTCTTGCCGTGCCACTTCGACGACGTGGGCACCTGCAGCACGAAGCGCGCGCCCGGCGTGAAGCGGCGGGCGGGGTCGTCGGTGTAGAGCTCGACCTTGATCGCGCCCTTGAGCCCGTGGGCCCTGGTGAGCCGTCCGACGCGCAGCTGGGTGCGAGGCGGCACGGCCGGCCTAGCGATCGGTGTCCACCACGTCCACGCGGACGCGGCGTCCTCCGGGGAGCGCACCGATCACGGTGCGCAGCGCGCCGGCCGTGCGGCCGCCGCGCCCGATGACGCGGCCGAGGTCCTCGGGGTGCACGCGCACCTCGAGGACCTCGCCGCGCTGGGTGTCGCGCGCGCCGACGCGCACGTCGTCCGGGCGATCGACGATCCCCTTGACGAGGTGCTCGAGGGCGTCGCGCAGCATGATCAGGCCTCGGTCGACTCGGCCTCGGCGGCGGCGGGCGCCTCCTCGGCAGCGGCGGGAGCCTCGGCGGGCTTCTCGGCCTTGGGCTTGAGCACCGGCTTCTTGAGCTCGTCGGCGACGAACGCCGTCTTCGCCTCGGGCTGCTTGACCTGGTTCTCGGTCGAGCCCTCGCCCGAGAACTTGCCCCAGTCGCCCGTGAGCTTGAGGAGCGCAGCGACCTGCTCGGTCGGCTGTGCGCCGACGCCGAGCCAGTACTGCGCGCGCTCGCTGTCGATCTCGATGACCGAGGGGTGCACGGTCGGGTGGTACTTCCCGATCTCCTCGATGACGCGACCGTCGCGCTTGGTGCGCGAGTCGGCGACGACGACGCGGTAGTAGGGCGCGCGGATCTTGCCGAAGCGCTTCAGACGGATCTTGACTGCCACAGTTCTCCTGCTTGTGTTCTCGTTGTGCACCGCGGCCTGCGCACGTGGGTCATGCGCGGCCCGCAAAGCTGGATGAGCTTCCGCGCGCCGGAGTAGAGGGTCGGGCGCGTGCTCGACCCCCTATTCTGGCACACCTGCGAGCGACGTGCGCGCCATCAGGCTCGCGGCCCTACGCTCATCGCATGGACTTCGCAGCCTCCCGGCGCTCCACCCTCGGCGTCGAATGGGAGCTCGCGCTCGTCGACCCGCAGTCGGGCGAGATCGTGCCGCGCGCCAAGGAGCTGCTCACCGCGATCGACGATCCGCGGTTCGACAAGGAGTTCCTCGCCGGGATGATCGAGCTCATCACGGGCGTGCACACCACGACCGATGCGGCGATCGACGAGCTCAAGGGGATGCGCGACACGGCCGTGGCGGCCGCGGAGCGGCTGGGCGTCGCGATCGTCGGCACCGGCACGCATCCCACGAGCCGCTGGCGGGAGCAGGAGCAGGCGGACGACGACCGCTACCGCAGGGTCGTGCAGAAGGCCGGAGACTGGGGCAGGCGGCTCATCATCTTCGGCGTGCACAACCACGTCGGCGTCGAGCACCGCGACAAGGCGGTGCCGCTGCTGCGCTCGATGCTCGATCGGCTGCCGCTCATCCTCGGGCTCTCCGCGTCGAGCCCGTTCTGGCAGGGACTCGACACCGGCTTCGCCTCGCACCGCACGATGCTCTTCCAGCAGCTGCCGACCGGCGGCCTGCCGCCGATGCTCGTCGACTGGCAGGAGTACGAGCGCACGCTCGCCGACATGCTGCGCGCCGGGGTGATCGACGAGCTCGGCGAGCTGCGCTGGGACGTGCGCCCCTCGCCCCCGATCGGCACGCTCGAGGTGCGCATCGCCGACGGCGCGCCGTCGATCGACGACCTCGCCGCGGTCACCGCGCTCACGCACTGCCTCGTCGAGGAGGCGTCGCGCGCGCTCGACGCCGGCAAGCCGCAGCAGCACCTGCCGTCGTGGCTCGTGCGCGAGAACAAGTGGCGCGCGGCTCGCGATGGCCTCGACGCGACGGCGATCGTCGACGAGGAGGGCACGCTCCAGGGCGTGCGGGATGCGCTCGGCGACGCCGTCGAGCGGCTCGCGCCGATCGCGGCCGACCTGGGCGCGACGCGCTCGCTCGCCGCGGTCACGCGCGTCGTGGAGCGCGGCGGCTCTGCCGCGCTGCAGCGCGCCGCCTTCGAGCGGGGCGGGCACCCGGCGGTGCTCGCCGAGCTCATCGAGGCGATGCGGGCGTAGCGCTGCGAGCGCCACGAGTTCTTCTCATCTTGGTCTCGACTGCGTCGGCCGGAAGGGCCGACGCAGTCGACCCGCGGTGAGAAGAACGCTCACGCGTTCTTCTCGTCGCGCCAGTCGAGGAAGGACCGCACCCGGTCGAGCGCGTAGCCGTCGGGCGTGTCGTCGCCCGAGAGCGGGATCGTGAACAGGCGCGTGCCCGCCGCGTGCAGCGCGTCCAGGCGCTCGAAGCCGACGCCGCCGACGCCGTCGCGCACGCTCGCGCCGTTCGAGATCTCGATCTCGTCGATGTCGCGGCCGCGCGCCTCGCAGCTGCGGCGCAGCACGTCGAGCTTGTGCGGCAGCTCGTCGGGCCCGACGAACGAGTGCCAGATGTCGGCGTGCTCGGCGACCATCGGCAGCGTCTTCTGCTCGCCCTTGCCGCCGATCAGGATCGGCATGTCGCCGACGGGCGGCGGGTTGAGCTTCGACCAGCGCTCGCGGATGCGGGGCAGCGACGCGGCGAGGTCGTTGAGCCGCGAGCCGACCGTGCCGAAGTCGTAGCCGTACTCCGCGTAGTCGCGCTCGAACCATCCGCTCCCGATGCCGAAGACGAAGCGGCCGCCGGAGATGTGGTCGATCGTGCGCGCGACGTCGGCGAGCAGGTCGGGGTTGCGGTACGAGTTGCAGAACACGAGCGCGCCGAGCTGCACGCGCTCGGTCGCCACCGCCCACGCGGCGAGCTGCGCCGTCGCCTCGAAGTGCACGCCCTCGGGGTCGCCCGAGAGCGGGAAGAAGTGGTCCCAGCCGAAGACGGCATCGGCCCCCATCTCCTCGACCGCTCGAGCCGCGTCGATGGTCGCCTGCATGGTCGCGTGCTGCGGCGCCAGCTGCACGCCGATCCTGGTGGGTCGCTCGATCATGGCCTCGACCCTACGACCCTCGCCCGCGTAGCCTGTCCAGGTGCACGAGCTCTCCCCTCTCTCGGAGCGCGCGGACGCCCCCGCGACGCTGCCCACCATCACCGCCGGCGGTCTGCGCTGGCGCCCCGCCCGGGTCGCCGACGCCCAGGCCGTCGTCGACATGGCGAACGCGATGCACGAGGCCGACGGCGCCCCGTACCGCGAGACCATCGGCGAGGCGCGCGCCGACCTGGAGGCGCCCTGGCGCGACCTCGAGGCCGACTCGCTGCTGGGCTTCGACGACGCGGGAGAGCTGCGCGCCACCGCGATGATCGAGGCGCCGCCCGGCGATGAGTCGACGGTGCGCACGTACTGCTTCGGCGGCGTGCACCCGCAGCGGCGCGGCGAGGGCATCGGGCGCGAGGTCTTCGCGTGGCAGCTCGCCCGCGCCCGGCAGATCCTCGCGGCGTCGGACAAGCGGCTCCCCGCCCGCATCGCCGCGTTCGCCGAGGACGACGACCCCGAGTCGCGCCACCGCCTGTACGCGCACGCGGGGCTCGAGCCGCGCCGCTTCTACGCCAGCCTCAAGCGACCGCTGAGCGACGACGCGCCGCTCCCCCGCGTCGAGCTGACCGGCTCGCTGCGGCTCGTGCCGTGGTCGGAGGAGCTCGACGACGCGGCACGGCTCGCGCACAACGACGCGTTCCGCGACCACTGGGGCAGCGAGCCGCAGACGATGGCGCAGTGGACGAACGGGCGCAGCGAGTTCGCCCCCGAGTGGTCGTTCGTCGTGGTCGACGACGCGCCCGACGTCGAGGGGCTGCTCGCCGATCCGACGACGGATGCGTCGACGGCCGAGGCGCTCCGGGCCGGCGCGCCGCTCGTGGCCGGCTACGCGCTCAACAGCCGCTATGCCGCCGACTTCCCGGTGCGCGGCTACTCGTTCGGCTACACCGACGTGCTCGGCACGCGCCGCGCCTACCGCGGCAGGAAGGCGGCGCTCGCAGCCCTGGCGGCGAGCATGCGCGCCTTCGCCGACGACGGCATGGACGCGGCGGTGCTCGACGTCGACACCGAGAACCCGAGCGGCGCACACGGCCTCTACGCGAGCCTCGGCTACGTCAAGGAGCACGGCTCGCGGATGTACTCGATCGAGCTCTAGCTCGGAGCGCTAGCTGCGGTCGCGGCCCAGCGCCTCCGCGACCGGCGTGCCGCCCGCGTTGCAGCGGATCGTGAGGCCGCGCACCGCGGGGTGCGCGACGACCTCGGCGATCAGTCGCGCGACCGTCGCGCGCGGGATCTCGCTCGACTCGATCGAGCCCTCGGGCTCGTCGATCTCGATGCCGCCCTCCTCGTCGAGCGTCAGGGCGGAGGGCGCGAGGATCACCCAGTCGGCGCCCGAGGCGCGGATCGCCTCGTCGACGAGCGACTTGGCCTCGGCGTAGGCGTGGAACGGGTTGTCCTCGGGCACGCCGTGCTCCCGGCTCGAGCCGAAGTAGGAGACCATCACGAGCCGCGCGCCGCTGCGCTGCACGGCGCCGAGCACGCGCAGCGCGGCGTCGTGGTCGACCGCGCGCGTGCGCTCCGCCGTGCCGCCGCCGGCGCCGGCCGACCAGACGACGACGTCGAAGCCCTTCACGAGCTCGTCGACGCCCTGCTGGTCGAGCTGCTCGAGGTCGGCGACGACGGGCTCCGCACCCGTCTCGGCGACGTCCGCCTGGTGGTCGGGGTTGCGGATCGCGCCGTGCACGGTGTGCTCCGCCTGCGCGAGCATGCGCTGCGCGAGGAGGGCGATCTTGCCGTGGGCGCCGAGGACGAGGATGCGTGCCATGGCCCCACCGTACGGGTCCAGGCTGGCAGTCAGGGGGTGAAGACCGCGAACGGCCTGCCGTCGATGCGGTGCACGCGCACGGGCGTGTCGAAGACGCGCTCGAGCACCGCATCCTGCATGACCTCGTCGACCGAGCCCTCGACGCACACGGCGCCGTCCTTGAGCGCGACGATCCGGTCGGCGAAGGCGGCCGCCATGTTGAGGTCGTGGAGCACGATCACGACCGTGCGGCCGAGCTCGTCGGCCGCCAGCCGCAGCTCGCGCATCATCGCGACCGCGTGCTTGGGGTCGAGGCTCGCGAGCGGCTCGTCGAGCAGCACGACCTCGGTGTCCTGCGCGAGCACCATCGCGACGAAGGCGCGCTGCCGCTGCCCGCCCGACAGCGAGTCGAGCTGGCGGTCGGCGAGCTCCTCCAGGTGCAGGAAGCGGATGGCGCGATCGATGTGCTGCTGGTCGCCGAACGTCAGGCGCCCGGCAGACCACGGGAACCGGCCGAAGGCGACGAGCTCGCGCACCGAGAGCCTCGCCTCGATGCGGTTCTCCTGCCGCAGGATCGAGACGACGCGGGCGAGGTCGCCCGACCTCGTCGCCTGCACGTCGCGGTCGGCGACGCGCACATGGCCCGCCGACGGGTCGAGCAGGCGCCCGATGATCGACAGCAGCGTCGACTTGCCGGCGCCGTTGGGGCCGACGAGCGCGGTGATGCCGCCCGCCGGCACCTCGACCGAGACCGGGCCGAGCACGACGTGCTCCCCGTAGCGCTTCGAGACCTGCTCCACGACGATCACTGCTGCCTCCTCCCGCCGAGCAGCAGCGCGAGGAACACGATGCCGCCGACGACTTCGATGATGACCGTGACGAGTCCCGCCGCGTCGAACACGTGCCGCATCACGAGCTGCGCGCCGGCGAGCGCGAGCACGCCGAGGCCGACCGCCATCGGCAGCACGAACGCGTGGTGGTGCGTGCGGGCGAGCCGGTACGCGAGCGTCGCGACCAGGAACCCGAAGAACGTCATGGGGCCCGCGAGCGCGGTCGCGAACGCGACGAGGATCGACACGCAGATGAGCGCGACGATCAGCTCGCGGCGGTGGTCGACGCCGAGGGCGGTCGCGCCGTCGCGACCGAGGAGGACGACGTCGAGCCGCGCCCGACGCATCCACACCACCGCGCCGACCGCGCCGCAGACGGCGAGCGCGAGCGGCAGGTGATCGGGCTGCACGGAGCTCAGCCTGCCGAACAGCTCGAGGCTCAGCAGGTCGTAGTCGGTGGGCGACAGGATGCGCTGGATGAAGGTGGAGACCGAGTCGAACGCGAGCCCGAGCACCACGCCGACGAGCAGCAGGGTGAGCACGCCGCCGCCGGACCGGTCGAGCAGCCAGGTGTAGAGCGCGGTCGCCGCGACCACCATGAGCGCCGTCTGCAGCAGCAGCTTCGGCAGCCCGTCGGTCGCGGCGATCGCCGAGCCGCCGAAGGCGAGCACGGTGAGCGTCTGCATGAGCGTGTACATCGAGTCGAACCCGATGATCGAGGGCGTCAGGATGCGGTTCGACGTGACCGTGTGGAACACCACCGTGCCGATGCCGTGCGCGAAGGACGCGACGAGGATGCCGCCGACGAGCGTCGCCCTGCGCGGCACCGCGAGCTCGAGCGGGCCCCGCACGTCGACGACGAGCACGAGCGCGAGCGCGACGAGGGCGAGCACCCAGACGGTCGCGAGCCGCATGGTCGGGCTGAGGCCGACGCGCGTCCGGAGGTCAGGCACGCTGCCGCCCTCGCAGCAGGAAGCCGAGGAACGCCGCGGCGCCGACGGCGCCCATGATGACGGATGCGGGGATCTCCATCGGGGCGACGACCGTGCGGCCGATGAGGTCGCACGCGAGCAGCAGCGCGACGCCCGCGATGGCGATCCACGGGAGGCTCCTGCGGAGGTCGTCGCCGAGCACGAGCCGCATGACGTTCGGCACGACGAGGCCGAGGAACGGGATGAAGCCGACCACCACGCTCGTCACGCCGGAGCAGAGCGCGACGCCCGTGACGCCGATGAGGGTGATCAGCCGGTAGTCGATGCCGAGGTTCGTGGCGATGCCCTCGCCGAGGCCCGCGATCGTGAAGCGGTCGGCGAGCACCCAGACGACGACCGCGACGAGCGCGGCCGCCCAGAGCGGCTCGTAGAAGCCCTGCACGATGCCGCTGAAGCCGCCGGAGCTCCACGCCGCCATCGACTGCAGCAGGTCGGCGCTCGCGGCGAGGTAGGCGGTGACGCCGCCGACGATCGCGCCGAGCATGATGCCCACGAGGGGCACGATGAGCGGGCCGCGCATGCGCACGCGCCGCACCATGCCGAGGAAGACGAGCGTGCCGACGAAGGCGGCGAGGGTCGCGACCGCCATGCGCGCGAGGATGGGCGCGTCGGGCCAGAGCATGAGCACGAGCAGCATCCCGAGCCCCGCCCACTGGGTGGTGCCTGCCGTGGTCGGCTCGACGAAGCGATTCTGGGTGATCAGCTGCATGACGACGCCCGAGACGCTCATCGCGACGCCGGCGAAGATGAGCGCGAGGGTGCGCGGCACGCGGGAGATGAGCAGCATCTCGAGCTGCGCCGGGTCGGAGAAGATGCCGGCGAGCGAGAGGTCGTACCCGCCGATCAGGAGCGAGGCGACCACGAGCAGCGCGGTCACGACAGCGAGCGCCGGCAGCAGCCGGCGCTCGCGAACGCTCCTGACGGGCAAGGAGGGCTCAGTCGGCCATCGACTGGGCGATCTGGTCGAACGCGCGCGTGTAGGCCTGCGCGCCCTCGGTGCGGTAGAAGTCGTCCTCGAGGTAGATGATGTGGCCGTCCTGCACGAACGCGGTGCCGGCGAGCGCCGGGTTCGACTCGATCACCTGGCGCGCGGGCTGCGCGTCGTCGGCACCCGCTGCGGCGTCGCGGTCGAGCACGATGGCCCACTCGGGGTCCGCCTGGGCGATCGTCTCCGGCGCGAGGCCCGAGTCCTGGTGGATGTCGCCGGCGTCGCCCGAGAAGACGTCGGTCATGCCGATCGGCTCGCTCATCCGCGACAGGCGCTCTGCGCCGTTGTCGAGCTTGCCGCCGTTGACGATGCCGAGGAAGACCGTCTGGCCCTCCGCAGCGGTGGTGGCGGCGTCGACCGAGGCGTCGAGCTCGGCCACGATCGCGGCCGCCTCGTCCTCGCGGTCGAAGATCTGGCCGAGGGTGACGGTCTGCGCGCGCAGCGACTCGACCCATCCGCCCTCGTGCTCCTCGTCGCCGGCGATGTCGATCGTGGTCGCGATGGCCCCGAGGTCGTCCTGGTACTCGCCGAAGCGGTAGCCGCCGATGATGAGGTCGGGGTCGGCCTCGGCGAGCGCCTCGAAGTCGGGCTCGCGGTGCGTGCCGACGTCGGCGATCGCGTCGTCCTCGACCCAGTCCGCGAAGCGGTCGGGCGAGACGAGCTGCGTGGGGATGGCGACCGGCGTGATGTCCCACGCGAGCAGCGTCTCCATCGCGGTGTTGTCGAGCACGGCGACGCGCTCGGGCTGCACCTGCACGTCGACCTGCCCGAGGTTCGAGGCGATCGAGACGGTCGCGACGTCGGCGGTGTCGTCCGCGGCGGGCGTGGCGCTGCAGCCTGCCAGCAGCGCGATCGCCGCGGCGGCGGACACGGTCATGCGGAGGGCACGGGACATGGAGGTGCTCCAGTTCGAAGAGGGGGATCCACGACGCTCCGACGCGTCCGTAGTTAGGCAAGCCTAACCTGCTGTGCGACGCGGTCGCAATCCGACGGCGGCCGATCCGGCGACAGCGCTCAGCGGTTGCCGAGCATGCGCTGCAGCGCCTCCTGGTCGGGCGCGGAGAGCTCGCCGAACGCACCGTCGGCCTTCGGCTTGCCGAACGCGCTCCCCTGCGGCGACTCGACCGCCGGCTCCTGGCGCTTCGCCGGGTTGCCCGAGCGCCGCTGCTGCTTGCCCTGCGGCTTCGCGGCCTTCTTCGGCGGCCGCATGCCCGGGGGCATCGGGCCCATGCCGGGCATGTTCGGCACGCCGCCCTTCGCGACCGTCTTCATCATCTTCGCGGCCTGCTCGAAGCGCGCGACGAGCTGGTTGACGTCGGTGACGGTGACGCCGGCGCCGCGGGCGATGCGCAGCCGGCGCGAGCCGTTGAGCAGCTTCGACTGCTTGCGCTCCTGCGGGGTCATCGACTGGATGATCGCCTCGGTGCGCACGAGCTCGCGCTCGTCGAACGAGTCGATCGCCTCGCGCATGCCCTTGCCGCCCGGGAGCATGCCGAGCATCTGCTTGAAGTTGCCGGCCTTCCGCAGCTGCTGCATCTGCTTGAGGAAGTCCTCGAGCGTGAAGCCATCGGTCGCGATCGACTCGGCGAGCCGGTGCGCCTCGTCCTCGTCGAACGCCTTCTGCGCCTGCTCGATGAGCGTGAGGATGTCGCCGAGGTCGAGGATGCGGCTCGCCATGCGGTCGGGGTGGAAGGGCTCGAAGTCGTCGAGCCCCTCGCCCGTGGAGGCGAAGAGGATCGGCTTGCCCGTCATGCCGCGGATCGAGAGCGCAGCACCGCCGCGCGCGTCGCCGTCGAGCTTCGTCAGCACGACGCCGGTGAAGTCGACGCCCTCCTGGAAGGCCTTCGCCGTGGCGACGGCGTCCTGGCCGATCATGGCGTCGATGACGAAGAGCACCTCGTCGGGCTGCACGGCCCGGCGGATGTCCGCGGCCTGGCGCATCATGTCGGCGTCGACGCCGAGCCGGCCGGCCGTGTCGACGATGACGATGTCGTGCTGCTTGCGCTTCGCCTCGGCCACGCCGTCGCGGGCGACGCGCACCGGGTCGCCGACGCCGTTGCCGGGCTCGGGGGCGAAGACGGGCACGCCCGCCTGACCGCCGACGACCTGCAGCTGGGTGACGGCGTTGGGCCGCTGGAGGTCGCTCGCGACGAGCATCGGCGTGTGGCCGAGACCCGCGAGGTGCTTCGCGAGCTTGCCCGCGAGGGTCGTCTTGCCGGCACCCTGGAGGCCCGCGAGCATGATGACGGTCGGCGGCTGCTTCGCGAGCTCCAGCCGGCGCGACTCGCCGCCGAGGATGCCGACGAGCTCGTCGTTGACGATCTGCACGACCTGCTGAGCCGGGTTGAGGGCGTCGGAGACCTCCGCGCCGAGCGCGCGATCGCGCACCGCCGCGGTGAAGGACTTGACGACCTCGAGCGCGACGTCGGCGTCGAGGAGCGCGCGCCGGATCTCGCGCACCGTGCCGTCGACGTCTGCCGCCGAGAGCTTGCCCTTCGTGCGCAGCTTGGCGAGGGTCTCGGTGAGGCGAGTGGAGAGGGTTCCGAACGCAGCCATGGTGGCGTCGAGTCTACCGCCCGTCGTCGGGCCTGGCATGCTGGTGCCCGAGCAGGGAGGGGACAGGATGCGCCTTCGAGGCATGCCGCCGACGCACGCGAGGTCGCTGTGGCGCAGCGTGCGCGACCACGGCTTCACCCTCACCGCGCTCGCCCGCCACGCGGCACGCGTCCACCGCGACCGCCTCGGCCTCGTGATCGACGGCTGGAGCGTGACCTTCGGCGAGCTGTGGCGCCAGGCGGAGGGCATCGCCGCCGCCCTCTACCTCGGACCGCTCGAGCGCAGGCCCCGGCCCGTCGTCGTCGCGTGCAGCGGGCCGGCGATGCCGCTCGCGCTCATCGCCGTCGCGCGGCTCGGCATCGACGTCATGCCCGTGGCGCCCGGCTCGCTCGAGGAGTACCGGCGCGCTGTGCCGAAGGACGCGCTGCTCATCCACGACGGCGAGCCGCCCGCGTGGCACCGCGGTCCCGCTGTGCGCGCGGAGCAGATCCTCGAGTGGTCCACGAGCGACGGCTCCGGCCTGGCGCACGCGCGCCGCCGCGCGCGCATCGTGCTCCCCGATCGCTCCATGGCTGGCACGATCACGACCCACGTCCAGGGCGCGATGGGCTTCCAGGGCCTGCGGCAGCTCGCCGGCCTGCACGACCGGCTCGGCCTCGAGGGCACCGACGTCATCCTCACGTGCGCGCCGCTGCACCGCGGCAAGGGCCTGCAGCTGCTCGGCATGGCGCTGCTGATGGGCGCCACCCTCGCGAGCGCCGCCCACACGCCCGCGGACGAGCGCCTCCGCATCATCAGGGAGCGCTTCGTCTCCGTGCTCTCCGCCTCCCCCAGCCAGCTCGCCGGCATCCTCGACGCGCTGGAGCGCTCCGGCGAGCCGGCGCCGCGCCTGCGCCGCATCCTCGTCGCCGGGCAGGACCTCGACGCCGACCTCGTCCGCCGCCTGCACCTCGTCTGGGGACCGATCGTGCTGAGCGCCTACGGCTCCGTGCAGACCGGCACCGTCGCGGTCGCGACGCCCGAGCTGCTCACCGCCCACCCGGGCACCGTCGGCCGTCGCCTCCCCGGAGCCGACTTCGGCATCGTCGGCCACGCGGGCCGCAGCGACGCGAGCGGCCTGCTCTGGGTGCGCGGCGCGCACGCGACGGTCATCACCGAGGACCGCGCCCGCATCGAGGACGGCATGCTCACGATCGACGGGCCGATGTCGCAGCCCGACACCTCCGACTAGCCGCCCGGCACGTCGGCGACGATCTCGCCGACCTGGACGGTCACGAGCAGCATCCCGGGATGGCGAGCCTCGATGTCGGCGAGGATCGGGCTCGACGCTGCGCGCTCGTCGGGCACCAACACCTCCATGTGTCCACTGTCCGCGGGTCCGTGGCCGACGATGTCGCGGCTGTCCGCTGCGAGGAGCAGGTCGAAGGTGCTGCAGAGGTCGGTGAAGGTCCAGGAGCGAGGCTCGCCCAGCCGCCATCCCGAGACGGCGAAGCCGGCCTCGGCCAACCCGTCGACCGCTGCCTCCACGACCCGCAGCGTGCCCTCGACGTCGTCCGCGATCGGGTAGACGACGACACCGTCGACCCGGATGCTGACCAAGGCGAACGCCTCGGGGTGGTCGACGGCGAGCGCGTGGCGGAGCGCGAAGGCCCAGGTGTTCGCGTAGGGATCGGGGTCCTCCGGAGACACCGGGTAGATGCCCATCAGCGAGCGGCAGTCCTCGAGGGTCACCGGTGGCGGCATACCGCTCGGCGCTGGGGCACTCGCCTCGATCTGGGGTGCGGCCGGCTGATCCGGCGTGGTCGGGCCGGCGGCGCAGGCCGCGAGGGCGAGCGCCGACAGCACCCCGGCCAGCAGCGCTCGCGATGTCCTCACGAGCGGCTCCGCGTCATGACAGCACTGTCGACGGCCGCCACCCGCGTGTCAACACGACAGTCTCGCCAGCGCTCGCGCACGGACGGAGGAGGATCCGGCCGGACGTCACGAGCGGAGGCTCTTCCGGAGCGCGACGGCGAGCGGATCCTCCGCCCGTGACCAGCGCACCCAAGCGGTCGCGCATCCGCCCCGGCCGAGGACGTCGAGCGGCGGCCGCCTCGGGCCGATCGGCCTGTCAGCCCGACCGCTCCGCGTCAGCCGACGAGCTGCTCGACGAAGACGTGCGGCGTGAACCCCGTCAGGTCGTCGATCCCCTCGCCCTGGCCGATGAGCTTGATGGGGATGCCCGTGCGCTCCTGCACGGCGAGGATGAACCCGCCCTTCGCCGAGCCGTCGAGCTTCGTCACGACGAGCCCCGTGATGCCGGCCGACTCGATGAACGCCATCGCCTGGTTGACGCCGTTCTGCCCGGTCGTCGCGTCGAGCACGAGCAGCACCTCCGAGATCGGCGCCTGCTTCTCGATGACGCGCTTGATCTTGCCGAGCTCGTCCATGAGGCCGCCCTTGGTGTGCAGCCGCCCGGCGGTGTCGATGATGCACATCGCGTGGCCGTGGGCCTTCGCCGCCTCGACCGTCTGGAAGGCGACGGATGCGGGATCCTGGCCCTCGCGCTCCGGGCGCAGGATCGCGGCGCCCGCGCGCTGCGCCCAGGTCGCGAGCTGCTCGACGGCCGCGGCGCGGAAGGTGTCGGCGGCGCCGACCACGACCGACTGGCCGTTCGCGACGAGGAAGCGGGCCAGCTTGCCGATCGTGGTGGTCTTGCCCACGCCGTTCACGCCGACGACGAGGATCACCGCCGGCCGCTCCTTGAGCGCGAGCGTCGGGTCGTACTCGGCGAAGCGCTCCTCGAGACGCTCTCGCAGCATCCGCTTGAGGTCCTTGGGGTCGTCGACCATGAGCCGCTCGACGTCGGCGCGGAGGCCGTCGACGAGCTGCTCGGTGATGTCCGGCCCGAAGTCGGCCGTGATGAGCGCGGTCTCGAGGTCGTCCCACGTCTCGTCGGTGATCGTCTCGCGCTGGAACATGCCCCGGAGGGCGCCGGTGAGAGACCACTTCGCTGCCATGCGTCCATGCTAGGTGGGCGGCCGCTAGACTCTGGTCTCGGCGAAGGGGAGTATCCCGGATCGCCGCGATCGTCATCACGGAGTCCGATGCTGCACTCCCGGTCGCGGCGGCGCGCAAGCGCGGGAGAGACGTTCGCGTCCTGTCGCGCCACCGAAAGGCCACTCCTTGAGCCCGTACCAGATCTTCGAGATCGCCTCGATGGCGATCCTCGTCGCCATCCTCATCTTCGACCTGCTCATCGTCATCAAGCGGCCGCACGTGCCGTCGATGAAGGAGGCGACCGCCTGGGTCGCGCTCTACGTCGGCCTGGCGCTCGTCTTCGCCGGCGTGCTGTTCATGTCGGGCGAGCAGCAGAAGGCCGGCGAGTTCGTCACCGGCTGGCTGCTCGAGTACTCGCTGTCGATCGACAACCTCTTCGTCTTCATCATCATCCTGAGCCGCTTCGCGGTGCCGAAGGAGATGCAGCAGCGCGTGCTCATGATCGGCATCCTCATCGCCATCGTGCTGCGCGGCATCTTCATCCTCGTCGGCGTGCAGCTCATCGAGTCGTTCTCGTGGCTGTTCTACATCTTCGGCGCCTACCTCGTGTACGTCGCGTGGCAGCAGGCGTTCGGCCACGACGACGACGCCGGCGAGAAGGACAACTTCGCCGTGCGCCTGCTGAAGCGCCGCTTCAACTTCACCGACACGTGGAACGGCGGCAAGATCCGCCTCCAGTCGGAGGGCGTCTCGTACTTCACGCCGTTCCTCATGGTGATCACCGCGCTCGGCACGACCGACCTGCTGTTCGCCATCGACTCGATCCCGGCGATCTTCTCCGTCACGACCGATCCGTTCCTGGTCTTCGCGTGCAACATCTTCGCCCTCATGGGCCTCCGCCAGCTCTACTTCCTGCTCGGCGGGCTGCTCGACCGGCTCGTGTACCTGCACTACGGCATCGCGGCGATCCTCGGCTTCATCGGCGTGAAGCTCGTCTTCCACGCCATGGAGAAGAACGACCTGCCGTTCATCAACGGCGGCGAGCCGATCACGTGGGTGCCCCACATCGAGACGTGGCACTCGCTCATCGTGATCCTCGCCTCGATGGTCATCGCGACCGTGGCCTCGCTCATCCGCATCCGCGTGGTGGGCAAGCAGACCGGCGACGCCACCCTGCACCTCGGCCCGTCCGAGGCCGAGCTGGGCGCCGACGGCCACTACCACATCGTCGACGCGACCGGCACGACGTTCTACCGCCCGCTGCGGGTCGAGCACACCGAGACCGGCACGCTGCAGGTCGTCGACGCGAAGGGCAAGGAGGCGCCGGTCGCCGACTTCTCCGAGGACGTCGTGCGGGAGGCCGCTCGCCAGGACATGGACCCGGAGGACCTCGAGGAGCTCCAGCGCCGCATCCGCGAGGGCCGCGAGTTCGACGAGCGGGGCGACCGCAACGTCTGATCGCGTGACCGGGGCGACCGGCGTCCTCGCGTGGCTCGCGCCGCGTGCGGTGCCGGGCGTCGAGGTCGTGCGCCCAGAGGGCTACCGGCGGGCGCTGCCCGGGCCCCGCGTGGCGACGGTCGCGGTCGTCGGCGACGCCGCGACCACCGACGACCCCGATCTCGCGCGCGTGTTCGACCTCGGCCGCGTCGGTCCGGACGGGATGGATGCGCGAGCGGCGGCCGACGAGCGGCTCATCTGGGCGGCGGCGCGGCACGGCGTGCCGGCGCTCGCCGCCGCGATCGCCGCGGAGCCCGCGCTCGCCCAGCCGGGCTGCGCGGACGCGCACGAGATGCTCGTGCGCGCCATCGTCGGCCAGCAGATCACCGTCGGCGCAGCGACGCAGCAGCTCGCGCTGCTCGCCGCGCTCGGCGATCCCCTGCCCGCGGCGCTCGCCGAGGACGGCATCGAGCGCTGCTTCCCGACGATGGCGCAGGTGGCCGCGAGCGCCGACGTGCTGCGCGGCCCGGCAGCGAAGACCGCGACCGTGCGACGAGCCGCCGAGGCGGTCGCGAGCGGCGCGATCGACGTCTCCCCCGCATCCGACCTCAATCGCATGCGTGCACAGCTGCTCGAGCTGAAGGGCATCGGGCCGTGGACGGTCGGCTACCTGTCGCTGCGCCTCGGCGACCCCGACGTGCTGCTGCTCGGCGACGTCGCCGTGCGGAAGGGCGCGAGGCTGCTCGGCATCGGCGACGAGGTCGGGCAGCTCGCGGCGTTCGCGGCCGATTGCGCAGGCCACCGCTCGGCGCTCATGCTCCGGTGCTGGGCAGCGGCGGGGCAACGTTCGACCAGTGGTTGAACCCGCATCGAGCGCCGCCTCTTGCGCTCGACGCGCATGGAGCGCATGCTGATGCGACCTTCTTTCGAGGGTGACCCTCTTCGGAGGGCCGGAGGCCCCGCACACTCATACTGCGCGGGGCCTCCACACCGTCACCGTCGGTTCTCTGCGACCCGCACGCATGAACCCGGCCACCTCATACGTGGCCGGGTTCCTGGTGCGCCATTGCATCAGCCGCCGGTGACGCGGTCCCGGAGCGGCGGCGGCGTGTCGGCGACGGGCGGTCGCGGCCGGTGCACGAGCGTGACGAGCACGACCGACAGGATCATGAGCAGGAACCAGCTGACGATCTTCGTCCACGACACCGGCTGCCACCCCTCGACCTGATCCGGGTACGCCCACGCGCCGCCCCAGGTCGCGATGTTCTCCGCGCCCCAGATCACGAGCGCGACGAGCGCGAACGCCGCGAGGATCGGCATCCGCAGGTGCGTGCGGAGCACGCGGAACCGCATCGTGCACGCACCCCACAGCAGCACGACCGCGGCGACGAGCACCCAGCGCAGGTCGATCCAGAAGTGGTGCAGGAAGAAGTTGGCGTAGATCCCCGCGGCGACGACGATCGTCGTCCACAGCGGCGGGTAGCGCGTGAAGCGCAGGTCGAACATGCGCATCGTCCGCACCATGTACGAGCCGACCGCCGCGTACATGAACCCCGAGAAGAGCGGCACCCCGCCGACGCGCAGGATGCCCTCGCCCTCGTAGGCCCACGAGCCCACGTCGGTCTTGAAGAGCTCCATGACGGTGCCGGCGACGTGGAAGAGCGCGACCACCCACAGCTCGCGCAGCGTCTCGAGGCGGAAGGCGAGCATCGCCGCCTGGATGACGACGGCGGCGATCGTGAGCGCGTCGTTGCGCGCGACGACCGCGTCGTCGGGCCACCACAGCCGAGCGGCGAGGATGCACGCGAGCAGCAGCGCGCCGAAGACGCACGCCCACGCCTGCTTGAGCGTGAAGACCCCGAGCTCGATCACCCCGCGGCGCCACCGTGATCGGCCGCGGCCGTCGAGCAGCCGGTGCGCGGCGCGGTCGATCGCCTCCTCGACCGCGGTGAACTCGCGGGCGGCGGGCGATCGTCCGGTCATGCGCGGCTCAGCGCCGTCGCGTGGCGGTGACGACGAACTTCGCGTTGCGCGAGACCTGTCGCGTCTCGCCGATCCGGTCGAGCAGCGGCCGGTACCCGAGGTGGCTGTTCCACACGCTCCAGAGCTCACCCCCGGGCGCGAGCGCGCGGCCGGCGTCGGCGATGAGCCGCTCGGCGATGCCCGTGTGCACGGCGGCGCCGATGTGGAACGGCGGGTTCAGCAGGATGAGCGGTGCGGATGCGTCGGGCACGCCCTCGAGGCCGTCCGCCTGCCGTGCGACGACGCGGTCGGCGACGCCGTTCGCCTCGGCGGTGGCGATCGTCGACGCGACCCCGGCGGCGGATGCGTCGGTGGCGAGCACACGCAGGCTGGGACGGGCGAGGGCGAGCGCGACGCCGAGCACGCCCGTGCCGCTCGCCAGGTCGATGGCCTCGGGCGCATCCGGCAGGGCGTCGAGGTGGGCGAGCAGCGTCTGCGCGCCGATGTCGATCGACGTGCCGGCGAACGCGCCGCCGTGCGCGACGACGGTCAGCGGCCGGCCGGCCACGTCGTGCTGCCGGTTGCGCGGCCAGCTGATGCCCGGCCGGCGCGGCCCCTCCGCCCGCAGCACGCGCGACTTGCGCCGCCCGAGCGTCGCGTGCACGCTCCGGAAGCTGCGGCCGAGCAGCGCGTTCATGCTCATCGACATGTGCTTCACGCGGCCGCCGGCGACGAGCAGCACCCGCTCGTCCGCGTGGGTGGCGACGAGCTCGGCGATCTCGTCGAGCTCGTCGAGCGAGCGCGGCAGCTGCAGCAGCACGAGCCGCGCGCCCTCGACGAGCGACGCGTCGAGGCGGTGGTGGGTGAAGCGCGACTCGCCGACCGCCTCGGCGTTCGCCGCGAGCGCGCGCTCCCCCACGATCGAGTCCTGGTGCACGCGCACGCGGTCGGCGCCGTCGTGGAGCGCGCCGAGGGTGAGGGCGCCGTGCCGGTCGCCGATGACGGCGACGTCGGCGGGCATCCGTCCGTCGACCGCCTCGTCGAGGATGAGGGCGTCGCTCGCGTCGTGGGCCTGCAGCGTCGGGTCCTCGACGTCGGGCCAGCGGCGCAGGCCGGCGAAGAGGTCGTCGCGGTCGGTCACGCGTCGATCCTTCCATCGTTCACCCCTGGCGGGCGTCCGTCGCCAGGTGTACGTTCACCCGCGTGACCACGGAACAGCGTTCCCGAGACCTGCCGCTCGAGTCCCTCGCCACCGCCCTCTCGGGCCGTCTCACCACCCCCGCCGACCCCGCCTTCGAGGCGGAGCGCTCGCCCTGGAACCTCGCCGTCGAGCAGCGACCGGCCGCGATCGCGCACCCCGAGAGCGTCGACGACCTGCGCGGGATCCTCGCCTTCGCTCGCGACAGCGGCACGACGGTCGCCGTGCAGCCGAACGGGCACGGCGCATCGGCCCCGCTCGAGGGCGCGATCCTCACCCGCACGGCCGCCTTCGACCGGCTCGAGGTCGATGCGGATGCGCGCACGGCGGTCATCGGCGCGGGCGTGCAATGGGGCACGGTGATCGAGGCGCTCGCGGGCACCGGGCTCGTCGTGCCCTCGGGCACCAGTCGCGTCGTGAGCCCCGCGGGCTACCTGCTCGGCGGCGGCCACTCGTGGCTCAGCCGCTCGGTCGGGCTCGGCGCCCAGTCGCTGCGGGCCGCGTGGATCGTGCGACCCGACGGCACGCACGAGCGCGTCGACGACGCATCCGACCCCGACACGATGTGGGCGCTGCGCGGCGCCGGCGGCACCGTCGGCATCGTCACCGAGCTCGAGGTCGATCTGCTCGAGGCGCCCACGCTCTTCGGCGGCTCGCTGCGGTTCGCGGCCGCCGACGGGCCCGCGGTGCTGCGCGCGGTGCGCGACTCGGCGGCGGATGCGCCGGAGGGCCTCGGGCTGTTCGTCTCGACAATGCGGATGCCGGATGCGCCGATGCTGCCGGCGGAGGTGCGCGGGCAGAGCTTCATGACCGTCGACGTGCTCGCTCGAGCGGAGTCGGACCTCGCGCCGCTCGACGCGGTGCGGGCTGCCGCGTCGCCCGTGCACGAGCAGCTCGGCGCGACGACGCAAGCGGCGATGGCCGCGATGTCGATGGAGCCCGTCGACCCGACGCCCAGCCGGGGCGGCTCGATCGCGCTCGACGCGCTGCCCGACGCGACGATCGACGAGCTGCTTGCGTGGCGCGCGCGGCCGGAGCAGGCGCCGCTCATCGGCGTGACGCTGCGCATGCTCGGCGGCGCGCTCGACACCCCCGAGCGACCGGCGTTCGCGACCCTCGCGGGTGCGTCGTGGCTCGCGATGGGACTCGCGCCGCTGTTCCCCGGGCCGCCGCCCGAGGCGGGCGCCGCGAGCCTCGCCGGGCTCGACGCGCTGCTGCGCCCGCACGCCTCCGAGCGGATGGTGCCCACCTTCCTCGGCGAGGACGACACGCTCGAGCGCTGCGCGACCGCCGACGACCTCGCGCGGCTCCGCGCGATCCGCGCCGCCGCCGACCCGCACGCCGTGCTGCACGAGTGGCGACTCCCCCGCTGAGCCGCGTCAGGCGGGGCTCACCAGCAGCTCGGCGATCCGCTGGGCTGCAGGGCCCGTCCGCTCCGACGTCGTGCACGCGAGGCTGATCGCGACGACGTCGTTGCGCTCGAGCAGCTGCCGCAGCACCGCCGCCACCATGTCGAGCGACGGCCCGTCGCCGACCGGGAAGAGCAGGCCGGGAGCATCGCGATCGTCGATCACGTCGAGGTCGACGTGCAGCACGACCGGGCACGGCACGACGACCGGCTGCAGCGGCAGGTGACGGATGCGCGACGCGGTGAGGAAGGCGGCTTCCGGCGGGTCGAGGTCGCGGCCGTCGAGCAGCACGACGTCCGCCTCGTCGATCGGCTGGAGCGTGAGCGCGTCCGGCACCGTGCGGTCGGCGCCGCCGACGAGCTGGCGGATGGGCATGCCGCCGAGGTAGCCCGATCCGCTCGTCTCCGGCGACTGCACGTCGCCGTGGGCGTCGAGCCAGATGAGCGTCGGCTCGACGCCCGCCGCCTGCACGCCCGAGACGACGGCAAGGGCTGCGACGCAGTCGCCCGAGAGCACGATCGGCACGTCACCTGCGCGCAGCGCCGTGGCCACCGCATCCGCGACGTCGACCGCGATGACCGCCATGCGATCCCATGCGCTCGCCTCGGGCAGCGCCGGATCGATCGTCGCGTCCGCCTCGAGCGGCCACGGGCCGTCGAGCCGCTCGTCGAGGTGGAAGGGCGAGAGGATCACCGTCATGCGGCGACGCTAGCGAACTGAGGCGACGTCAGGAAGCCAGGACGTGCCGAATGGAGCACGAGCGGACGCTGCCGGCCGACGGACCGTGGAGCGAACCTCCACCCGTGGCACGTGCTCGTCGATCGCCTCGCCCCGTGCGCTGCGGCGGACGATCGAATGGCGATGAAGGTTGGGGTGTGCTTCTGGCGCCGCAGACCTACCGTGATGCCATGAGAAGCATCGTCGTGGGCGGCATCGCGGCCGCCGTGCTCACCTTCGCGCTCGCCGGCTGCGCGAGCGCCGGCTCGGCGCCGGACGCGCCCGCGTCGCCTGTCGCATCCGACTCCCCCACCGCGCCCGCCGCGCCGGTCAGCACCGGCGCGGACGCGCAGGCGCGGCTCGCCGAGCTGCCGACACCGAGCGCGACCGAGCCCGTGCTCGCCGTCGGCACCGTGCTCGAGCAGGATGGCGGTGCCATCCTCTGCGTCGGCGGCGTCGCCGAGTCCCTGCCGCCGCAATGCGGGGGCATGGAGCTCGTCGGCTGGGACTGGGCTGCCTTCGAGCACGAGGAGTCCGGCGGTGTCCGCTGGGTGCAGGGCGTCGCCATCGAGGGCACCTACGACGCGACGGCGCAGACGTTCACGCCCACGGGCGAGCCGATGAGCGCCGCCGCGATCCAGCTGCCGGCGATCGAGACGCCGCAGGGCGACCTCGACGAGGCGACCATCGCGGCCGTACAGGAAGACCTCGCGACGCTGGAACGGCCCGACATCCTCGGCAGCTGGGGCGAGCAGGGCACGGTGGTGCTCAACGTCGTCCACGACGATGGCTCGGTTCAGGCGGCGCTCGATGACATCTACGGCGAGGGCGTCGTGTTCGTCGTGCCGGCGCTACGGTGACCCCATGAGCAGACTGCGCAGTGCCATCGCCGGAGCGACGATGGTGCTGGTCGTCGCAGGCTGCGCCACGACGACGGGGAGCGGCCCGGACGCGCCCTCCGCGTCGGAGGTCGCGCCGGCGCCGCCGTCGCCCATGCCGACGCCGACGCCCTCGCCGGGCGTCGGCACGGGTGCGAGCGCCCAGGCACGGCTCGCCGAGCTGCCGGTGCCGAGCGCGAGCGGACCGGTGCTCGCCGTCGGCACCGTGCTCGATGCCGGGACGCCGATGCTCTGCTTCATGGTGCTCGCCTCCCTGCCCCCGCAGTGCGGCGGGCCGGTCGTCGTCGGCTGGGACTGGACGACCGTCCCGCACGAGGAGGCGTCCGGGGTGCGCTGGACGGAGACCGTCGCGCTGCGCGCGACGTACGACGCGACGGCGCAGACAGTGACCCTCACCGAGCCGCCGCTCGACCTGGCCGCGATCACCATGCCGGCGAGGGAGGTTCCCGAGGGCGACCTCGACGAGACCACGATCGCGGCGCTGCAGGCCGATCTCAACACGATCATCGATCGACCGGATGTGCTGGGCAACGGCGGCGAGCGCGGCACCATGGTGCTCGAGGTCGTCTACGACGACGGCTCGATGCAGGGCGCCCTGGACGAGATCTACGGCGAGGGCGTGGTGCACGTCGAGCCCTGGTTCATCGACTGACGGCGCTCCGGGCTGTCTACGCGTCGACCGGCTCCCGCTCGCGCGTCGTGCGCTGGCCGACGACCGCCGAGACGCCGTCCTGCCGCATCGAGACGCCGTAGAGCGCATCCGCGATCTCCATCGTGCGCTTCTGGTGCGTGATGATGATGAGCTGGCTCGCCTCCCGCAGCTGCTCGAAGACCGTGAGCAGCCGGCCGAGGTTGGCATCGTCGAGCGCCGCCTCCACCTCGTCCATGATGTAGAACGGGCTCGGTCGTGCCTTGAAGATCGCGACCATGAGCGCGACCGCGGCGAGCGAGCGCTCGCCGCCCGAGAGCAGCGAGATGCGGTCGATCTTCTTGCCCGCAGGCCGCACCGTCACCTCGATGCCCGTCTCGAGCAGGTTGTCGGGGTCGGTGAGCGCGAGCGCGCCCGACCCGCCCGGGAAGAGGATCGGGAAGACCTCGGTGAACGCGGCCTTCGTGTCCTCGAAGGCTGCCGCGAAGATCGCCTCCATCGTCACGTCGAGGTCGGCGATGATCTGCTCGAGGTCCTTGCGGGTGCTCGCGAGGTCGGCGAGCTGCTCGGTGAGGAACGTGTGCCGCTGCTCGAGCGCGGCGAACTCCTCGAGCGCGAGCGGGTTGACGCGGCCGAGGCGCGCGAGCTTGCGCTCGGCGCCCTGCAGCCGCTCCTGCTCCACCTTGCGGTCCCATCCCTCCTCGGGCGCGTGCTCGGCGACGAGCACGGCCTCCTCGAGGCCCAGCTCGCTGCCGGCGCGCTCGAGCAGGTTCGACAGGTGCAGGCGCTGCTCGTACGCCTCCATCTCGGCGACGTGCACGTGCTCGGTGATGACCTGCAGCCGCTCGCGCAGCCCCGCCTCGTCGCGCCGCAGCCTGCTGAGCTCCGCGTTGCGGTCGCGGCGGGCGGCCTCGCGCTCGGCGAGCACCCGGCGTGCATCGTGGACCGAGCGCTCCGCGACGGCGAGCACGGGCGGGATCGCGGCGAGCACGCTCGCGGCCTGCGCTCGCTGCCGCTCGCGCAGCACCGCGCGGCGCGCGGCCTCCTCGGCGCGGGCCCGCTGCGCCTCGACGTCGCGCTCGAGCGACGCCGCGCGCGCGAGCTCGGCACGCACGCGCTCCCTCGCCGTCTCGAGCTCGATGCGCAGGTCGGTCTCGGCCGAGCGCGCGGCCTCGAGCTCGGCGAGCATCCCCTCGCGCGCTGACGCGTCGAGCATCGGCCGCGGCTTCGCCTCGAACCGCTCGAGCGCGAGCTGCGCCGCCTCGACGCCCTCCGCGGCCTCGCGGATGCCCTGTCGCGCCTCCGTGAGCGCGGCCTCGGCGCGCTGGTGCTCGCCCGTCGCCGACTCGAGGCGCGCCCGGGCACGGCTGCGCTGCTCGCCGCGGGCCGCGGAGGCCGCGTCGTGCGCGCGCAGCTCGTCCAGCGCCGTCTGCGCGTCGCGCTTCGCCTGCTGGTGGGCCTGCCGCGCGTCCTCGAGGGCCCCGGACTCCCGCTCGATCGCGGTCGAGAGCTCGTCGAGCCGCTCCGTCGCGGCGTCGCGCTCCGCGAGCAGCTCGAGCCGCGACTGCGCCTCGTCGCTGCCGCCCCGCATGAGGTACTCGCTCACGTAGTCGCCGCGCTTCGTGACGATCGTCACCGGCGCGGCGAGGTCGAGCGCGGCGATCGCGGGACCGGCCTGCTGCGCCGCCTCGAGCGAGTCGACGACGAACGTGAACGCGAGCACGCCGAGCACGCCGGCCGGCGCATCCACCACCGACGGCGCGTGGACCGCGCCGTCGATCTTCCGCACGTCCGGCAGCATCGGCGCCGCGTCGCCGACGACCGCCTCGATGCGGCCGAGGCCCGCGTCGTGGGCGTGCTCGATCGCGGCGGCGGCGGCCTCGCGGGAGTCGGCCAGCACGGCCTCACCGAGCGAGCCGAGCGCCGCCGCGATCGCCGCCTCGAAGCCCTTCTTCACCTTGACGCGCTCGGCGACGAGTCCGCCGAGACCGGCGATCCCGGCGTCGACGAGCCCGGCGGATGCGTTGGCGGTCGCGAGCGCGACCGTGAGGGCCGAGGTGCGAGCGGCGAGCGCGTCGCGCTCCCGCTCGACGGCGTGCAGGGCCTCGCGGCGCTCGTCGAGATCGCCCGAGAGCGTTGCCTGCCGGTCGTCGGCGTCGCGGTAGCGCTGCGCGAGCGACTCCGCGTCACCCTCGGTCTGCTCGTCGCCCAGCTCGGCGGCGGCGCGGGTCGCCTCGGCGAGGCGCTGCTCGGCGTTCGCGAGCGCGGTCTCGCGCCGCGTGACCTCCGCCTCGCGAGCGGCGAGCGTGGACTGCGCGACCTCCACCTTGGAGCGGTGCGCGGCCGCTTCGAGGTCATGGCGCGAGACGAGCGCGGCCTGCGCGGCGATCTCCTCGTCGAGCGAGTCGAGCCCGGCGCGCGCCAGCGCGGTCGCCGAGGCCGCCTTGCCGAGGCGACCCTCGGCATCCGCCACCCGGGCACCGAGGGATGCCGCCTCGTGGCGCGCGGCCTGCACCATGTCGGGCGTGATGAGCGGAGCGGCGTCGCCGACGTCCGGCGCCTCCTCGAGCAGCGCGAGGCGCTGCCCCGCGAGCGCGTGCAACGACTGCAGGCGCGACAGCTCGCGCTCGAGCGCGTGCGCGACGGTGCGGGCCCGGTCGACGTCGTCGCCGACCATCGACTCCTCGATGCGCCCGGCGCGCAGCTTTGCCTGCTCGAGCTGCTCCTGCAGCACGATGCGCTCCGACTTCCGCTCCGACTCCGAGCGCGCCGACGCGTCGAGCTGCTGCCGCAGCCCGATGACCTCGGCCGCCATGAGCCGCGCGCGGGCGTCGCGCACGGTCGCCTGGATGGTCGCGGCCTCCTTGGCGATCTCGGCCTGCTGGCCGAGCGGCTTCAGCTGCCGTCGGATCTCGCCCGTGAGGTCCTGCAGCCGCGTGAGGTTCGCCTGCATCGCGTCGAGCTTGCGGAGCGTCTTCTCCTTGCGGCGGCGGTGCTTGAGGATGCCGGCGGCCTCCTCGATGTAGCCGCGGCGGTCGGCGGGCGTCGCCTGCAGCACGTTGTCGAGCTGGCCCTGGCCGACGATGACGTGCATCTCGCGGCCCAGCCCGGAGTCGCTCAGCAGCTCCTGCACGTCGAGCAGCCGGCACGACTCGCCGTTGATGGCGTACTCGGAGCCGCCGTTGCGGAAGAGCGTGCGGGAGATCTGCACCTCGGCGTACTCGATGGGCAGCGCCCCGTCGGCGTTGTCGATCGTCAGCTCGACGTGCGCCCGGCCGAGCGGGCCGGTGGTCGCCGTGCCCGCGAAGATGACGTCCTCCATCTTGCCGCCGCGGAGCGTCTTCGCCCCCTGCTCGCCCATGACCCACGCGAGCGCGTCGACGACGTTGGACTTGCCCGAGCCGTTCGGGCCGACGACGCACGTGACGCCGGGCTCGAACTGGAACGTCGTCGCGCGCGCGAACGACTTGAAGCCCTTGACGGTGAGGGTCTTGAGGTGCATGCGGCTCCCGGTTGGTGCTGGAGCCACCGTAGCCGCGGGATCGCGCGTTGTGCGTGCGGCGCGCGCGGCGCTAGTCTGCAGGGCTGCCCGCCGGCACGGTGCCGGTGCGAGCGGCGGAACCCCATGCAGATCGACATCCGCCCCATGCCGCTGCCCGCGCACCCGGACGACGCCGGCCCCGTCGGCGACGAGTTCCGCGCGGCCTTCGCGATCAACGAGCGCAGCAACGCCGAGCGCTATGGCGAGGGCCTCTACGTGAACACGCCGGTCGAGTTCCTCGCCTCGCTGCAGTCCAACGCCGACTACCGGCTCGACCGCTTCCACGCCTGGGACGGCGACCGGATCGTCGGCGTCATCACGCTCTACTCGAACCTGCTCGACTCGACCGGCGTCGTCGAGGCGCAGCCGGAGCTCTCGAGCGACCTCGGCGCGGCCGAGCAGCACGAGCTCGCCGAGCTGCTCGTCGCCCGTGCGCACGAGGAGGCCGCGCGCGCCGGCCGCTCCACCGTCATCATGTCGACGGTCGGCGCGGCCACCGGCCCCGTGACCGCCCGCAGCGGGTTCGGCGGCGCCGACCCGGCGCATCCGGAGGCCGCACCGCTCGTCGCCCGCGGGTACGCGCTCGAGCAGGTGTACCGGGTGAGCGTCGCCTCGCTCGCGGACCTGCCCGACCTGGACGACCGGCTCGCGGCCGCCGAGGCGCTCTCGCCCGGGTACGAGATGGTGCGCTGGACGGGCGACGTGCCCGCGGAGCACCGCGAGGCCATGCGCGGGCTCTACGAGCGGATGTCGACCGACGCGCCCGTCGGCGGCCTCGCGTGGGAGCCGGAGGTCTGGGACGAGGCGCGGCTCGCGGAGTTCGAGCGCACCGTCCAGGACGGCGGGCGCGTGCTGCTCACGGTCGCCGCGCGCGAGCTCGCGACCGGCGAGCTCGGGGGCTTCTCGACGCTCATCCTGCCGCGCAGCGGCGCGACCGCGCGGCAGCACGACACCCTCGTAGCGAAGCCCCACCGCGGCCACGGGCTCGGGATGCGCATGAAGCTCGACAACCTCGTGCGGCTGCGCGAGGTGCGGCCGGAGCTCGTGCGGATCGTGACCTGGAACGCCGAGGAGAATCGGCCCATGCTGTCGGTGAACGAGGCATCCGGCTTCCTGCCGGTCGCCTACGAGGCGCAGTGGCAGTGGAAGGAGTCGCGATGACGATCGAGATCGTCGACGTGCCCGTGCCGGATGCCTGGGACGACGAGAGCGAGGGCGCCCGGCTGCTGCGCATGCTCGTCGATGTGCGGAACGCCGTCGTCGCCGACTCGTGGGGCGGCGACGAGAGCCACGCCTTCTCCTATCGCGAGGCGTGGGCGCAGTGGCGCGGCCAGGTCGGTGAGAGCGACGCCCTGCGCACCGTGGCGCTGCTCGACGGGACGCCTGCCGGGCGCGGCTACGCGTCCCGCGGCCTGCTCGAGGCGACGACGGTCGCCGAGATCGACGTCATGGTGCTGCCCACCGCTCGCGGCCGAGGCGTCGGGGCAGCGCTCGCGGACGACCTCATCGAGCGGATGCGCGAGCGCGGCGCGACGACGTTCCAGGCGTGGGTGGGCCACCGGTCAGGCCCAGGACCGACGGTGGCGCCGCCAACCGGCTTCGGCGCCGTGCCCGCCGACTCGTCGGAGGTGCGGCTGCTCGAGCGGCTCGGCTTCGGGCTCGAGCAGGTCGAACGCATGAGCGAGCTGCGCCTGCAGGGCGCGCGAGCGGCGCTCGAGGCGCAGCTCGCGGGAGCGGAGGCGCACGCGCTCCCCCGCTACCGGGTCGAGACGTGGGAGGGACGCACGCCGACGGCGCGGGTCGCCTCGCTCGCGGCCCTGCACGCGCGCATGTCGACCGACGCGCCCTCCGCCGGGCTCGCGCACGAGGCCGAGTCGTGGGACGCGGAACGACTGCACCGCTACGAGTCGAGCCAGATCGACGGCGGCCGCGCGCTGCTGCGCGCGATCGCGGTCGACGCATCCGACCGAGTCGTCGCCTTCACGACCCTCGTCGGCGCGGGCGGCGGCGCGCCCTGGTACCAGCACGACACGCTCGTGCACGGCGAGCATCGCGGCCATCGGCTCGGCATGCTCGTGAAGGCGGCGAACCTGCTCGCCCTGAGCGACCGCGAGCCCGCGGCGATCGTGCGCACGTGGAACGCGGAGGAGAACCGCCCGATGCTGCGGGT
Organism: Actinomycetota bacterium; assembly: GCA_051751085.1. Classification (GTDB taxonomy): domain Bacteria; phylum Actinomycetota; class Actinomycetes; order Actinomycetales; family Microbacteriaceae; genus Agrococcus. The sequence continues at coordinate 75,923 of JBNJKM010000011.1, forward strand.
GAACGAGTCGCTCGGCTTCGTGCCCATCCGCAGCGAGGGCGTGTGGCAGCGGAAGGAGCCGACGGATGGCTGACGCAGACGCAGCGCTCGGCGCGCTCGAGTTCCTCGAGCTCGAGACGCCCGCCGACGACTTCGACGAGCCGGCGCTGACGCGCATCGCGCGCTATGTCGCGACCGCGAACGCCGTGACGCAGGACTTCTGGGACGACGACTCGCGCGACACGACCGTCGGCGAGATCGTCGCGAGCATGCGGCATCCCGAGGACGAGATCGTGCGCCGCTTCCTCGTCGTCGAGGACGGCCGCGACGTCGGCCGCTCGGTCGCCGCGCTCAGCACCGAGGAGGGCTCGTCCGTCGCCTACGTCTCGGCGTGGGTCGTGCCCGAGGCGCGCGGCCGCGGCGTCGGGATGGCGATCGCCGAGCACGTGGAGCGCGTCGCGATCGAGATGGGCGCGACGACGCTGCAGGCGTGGGCGGACCACCGGCCGGCGGTCGCGGGCGACGCCGCGGTCGCGCCGCGGAGCGGCCACGGCTCGGTCGCGGCCGACCCGGCAGCCTGTCTGGCGGTCGCGATGGGCTTCGCGCTCGAGCAGGTCGAGCGCATCTCCGAGCTCGACGTCGTCGCGGCCCGCGAGAGCCTCGAGCAGCACCGGGCGGATGCGCTCGCGCATGCGGGCGACGACTACGAGGTGCGCTCGTGGTCGGGACGCACGCCGCCGGAGCTCGCCGACGGCATGGCGGCCCTCCACGCGCGCATGGCGACCGATGTGCCGAGCGCCGGGCTCGAGACCGAGACCGAGCACTGGGACGCGGCGCGGCTCGAGCGCTTCGAGCGCGAGCTCGAGGACGCGGGGCAGGACATCCTGCAGGCTGTCGCGCTGCATCAGGGCACCGGCGAGGTCGTCGCCTTCACCGTGCTGCTCGTGCCGGCGGAGGGCCGCCCCGCGACGCAGGAGGACACGCTCGTGCACGCCGAGCACCGCGGCCACCGGCTCGGCATGCTCGTGAAGGCCGAGAACCTGCTGCAGCTCGGGCGCCTCCACCCGGACCGCTCGCGCGTGATCACCTGGAACGCCGAGGAGAACCGGCCGATGCTCGCGGTGAACGAGGCGCTCGGATTCGTCCCCGTCGGCGCCGAGGGCGGCTGGCAGAAGCGGGTCGGCCCCGCCAGTTGAGCGTTTGCGTCCGAGTGGCCCGCAACTCGGACGCAAACGCTCAACAGGCGCGGGGCCGAGCTGCGTCAGTTGATGCTTTGCGTCCGAGTTGCCCTGCACTCGGACGCAAAGCCTCAGCAGGGCACAGGAGCGCCTGCGACGATGGGCGGATGAGCGAACTCCTGCGCGACGCGCCTGCCGCCCCGACGACCGAGTCCGCCGACACCGCATCCCTCGACGGCATCGCCGACGATCTGCGTGCGGCCGTCGAGAGCGGGCTGACCCGCCCGCGGGCCTACCGCGAGCAGCAGCTCGACGGGCTCGTGGCGATGCTGCTGCAGCACACGACCCGGTGGGAGGCGGCGCTCAAGGCCGACCTCGGCAAGAGCGAGATCGAGGCGCACCTGACCGAGATCGGCTTCGTCGTCGCCGAGGCGCGCGCCGCGCGCAGGAGCCTCCGCCGCTGGATGGCGCCGACGCGCGTCGCCCCGCCGCTCGCGCTGCAGCCTGCGACGGCGCGCACGATCGCCGAGCCGCTCGGCGCGACGCTCATCATCGCGCCCTGGAACTACCCGCTCCACCTCGCGCTCGCCCCGCTCATCGGCGCGATCGCGGCGGGCAACGCCGCTGTCGTGAAGCCGAGCGAGGTGGCGCCCGCGACCTCGCGGCTGCTCGCCGAGCTCGCGCCCGAGCACCTCGACCCGCGCTCGGTGCGCATCGTCGAGGGCGCCGTCCCCGAGACGACGGCGCTGCTCGAGCAGCGCTGGGACCTCATCTTCTACACCGGCAACGGCCGCATCGCGCGCGTCGTCGCGGCAGCCGCGGCGAAGCACCTCACGCCCACGGTGCTCGAGCTCGGCGGCAAGAGCCCGGTCTACGTGCACCGCTCGGCCGACATCCCCGCCGCCGCGCGCCGCATCGCGTGGGGCAAGTGGATCAACGCCGGGCAGACGTGCGTCGCCCCCGACCACATCCGCGTCGACCGCGAGGTGGCAGTCGAGCTCGTCGAGCAGCTGCGGCTCGCGACCGCCGAGCAGCTCGGCGACGCGCGCACCTCGCCCGACTTCGCCCGCATCGTCACCGAGCGCCACGTCGAGCGGCTGCGCGGGCTGCTGGGCGGCGGCACGGTCGTGACCGGCGGCGAGGTCGACGCGGATGCGCGCTACGTGGCCCCGACGATCCTCACCGACGTCGACGAGGCGGCTCCCGTCATGCAGGAGGAGATCTTCGGGCCGATCCTGCCCGTGCTGCCGGTCGACGGCGTCGACGGCTTCATCGAGGCGATGCGCGGGCGCGACAAGCCGCTCGCGCTCTACGTCTTCGCGCGAGACAGGGATGCGGTGCGCCGCGTCGAGCGCGAGACGTCGTCGGGCTCGCTCGGCATCAACGTGGCGGTCGCGCAGGTGGGGGCCGCGAGCCTGCCGTTCGGCGGAGTCGGCGAGAGCGGCTCCGGGGCGTACCACGGGCGGCACTCGTTCGAGGCGTTCAGCCACCGCAAGGCGGTGCTCTCGAAGTCGACCGCGATCGACACGCTGCGGATCATCTACCCGCCGTTCACCGAGCTGCGCGGCCGCATCGCGAAGCGCATCCTCGGCTGACCTTCACGCGCTCCTACCCGCAGATCGAGCCGCAGCCGGCGGAGCCGGCCGCGTACCCCCGCTGATCGAGCCGCAGCCGGCGGAGCCGGCCGCCCTACCCGCTGATCGAGCCGCAGCCGGCGGAGCCGGCCGCGAGTCGAGATCACCGCTTCGGCGCCACATGCTTCGCCGCCCACCGCACGAGCGGCTGCAGGTCCTCGACCGTGTCGAACACCGTGTCGAGCAGCGCCGGCCCGGCAGCATCCGCCGGCGCGACGTGCCGCCTGGCGGTGAGCCACTTGTAGCGCAGCAGCTCGATGCGTGGATGCTGCGGGTCGACGCCGCGCGGCGCGGTCTTCACGGCCTCGCCGCCTGGCTCGTAGCCGGCCTCTCGCAGGTCGGCGACGATCCTCTCGAGCTCGGTGCCGGGCGCCGCCGCCTCGACCGCCGCGCGGTACGCCTTCGTGAACGTCGCGTCGCCGAAGAAGCCGCCGCCCATCGAGACGCCCGTCGCGTCGAGGTTGACGAACCAGCCGATGCCCGGTGCGCGCTGCGCGAAGAGCCCCTGCCGCGTCTTGTACGGCGTCTTGTCATGCGCGAACCGCACGTCGCGGTAGGGCCGGTAGATCTTCACCGTGCTCGCGATGGGCTCGAGCTCCTCGGCGAGCGCCTCGAACGGCGCCTTCACGTGGCTCTCGTAGCGGTGCTTGTTCGCGAGCCACCAGGGCTTCTCGTTGTTGGGCTCGAGCTCGCGGTAGAACGCGAACGCATCGTCACCGAATCCGTCGAATGCCATCCCTCGAGCCTACGACGACCGGCTCAGCGGTCGCCTGCGACGGGGATGCCCCGCGGCCGCCGCTGGCAGCGCGGGCACCGCGTCGACGAGCGGTTCGCCCACGCCTCGCGCACCATCGTGGCGCCGCAGCGCGGGCACGGCTGCCCGCCGCGGCCGTACGCGTTGAGGCTGTGCGCGAAGTAGCCGGCCTGGCCGTTCACGTTCACGTACTGCGCGTCGAACGAGGTGCCGCCCTCGGCGAGCGCGAGGTCGAGCACGTCGCGCACATCGGCGAGCAGCGCGAGCGCGCGAGCCTGCGTGAGCCGCTCCCCCGGCGTCGCGTAGTGCAGCCGGCTCCGCCACAGCGCCTCGTCGGCGTAGATGTTGCCGATGCCCGACACGAGCGTCTGGTCGAGCAGCGCCGCCTTCACGCCCTGGCGGCGCTGCCGCAGGCGCCGAGCGACGGCGGATGCGTCGAAGTCCGCATGGATCGGATCGAGCGCGATGTGCGCGGCCAGGTCGGGCACGCCGTCGACGGTCGGTCGCACGGCGAGGCCGCCGAAGATGCGCTGGTCGGCGAAGCGCACCTCGATCGAGCCGTGCCCCGAGCGATGCAGGGACGGCTGGTCGAGCAGCAGCCGCACGCGCGTGTGCCGATCGGCGGGCGAGCCGGGCTCGCGCACGAGCAGCTGGCCCGACATCCCCAGGTGCGCGAGCAGCGCATCCGTCGACGTGCCCGCATCCGCCGCGTCGAGCGGCACCCACAGGAACTTGCCGCGACGGGCGGGCACGCCGAAGGTGCGGCCGACGAGCGCGGCCTCGAAGTCGGCGGGCCCGCCGGGGTGCCGGGCGACGGAGCGGGCGTCGAGCACCTCGACGCCATCGATGCGCGCGCCGGTGACGGCGGGTGCGAGGCCGGCGCGGACGACCTCGACCTCCGGCAGCTCCGGCACGTCAGCCCTGGTGGCTGTCGGCGGCGGTCAGCCGGCCGTGCGCGGCGAGCGCCGCGGCCATCTCGGCGACCTTCTTGCTCGTGCCCGAGCCGACGGCGACCGCCTCGTCATCGATCAGCACGGTCGCGCTGAAGGTGCGCGCGTGGTCCGGGCCGGTCGCGACGACGTCGTAGACCGGTGCGCCGTGGCCCTGCGCGGCCGCGACCTCCTGCAGCGCCGTCTTCGGGTCGAGCGCCGCACCGGTGCGACCCGGATCGTCGAGCAGCGGCCCCACGAGCCGGAGCACGAGATCGGCGGATGCGCTGCGCCCGGCACTCAGGAAGGCGGCACCGAAGATGGCCTCCATGGTGTCGGCGAGGATCGACGCCTTGTCGGCACCGCCCGAGGCGGCCTCACCCTTGCCGAGCCGGATGTGCTGGCCGAGCCCGATCGAGCGGGCGACCTCTGCGAGCGCGACAGAGGAGACGACGCCGGCACGTCGCTTCGCGAGCTCGCCCTCCGTCGCCGCGGGGAACCGTCGGTAGAGCTCGATCGTGATCGCCTGGCCGAGGATGGCGTCGCCGAGGAACTCGAGCCGCTCGTTGTGCGGCGCGCCCCCGTGCTCGTACGCCCACGACCGATGGGTGAGCGCCAACGACAGCAGCTCGGGGTCGATCTCGACCCCGAGCTGCTCGAGCAGTCGGTGCTCCGTCAACGGACGAAGGTCAGACGTCAGCGACCTTGCGGCCCTTGTACTCCAGGTACAGCGGCGTGCCGGCCGAGTCCTCGACGACCTTCGCGCGGTGCGGGAGGCTGTAGACGGTCTTGCCGCCCTCGATGGTCTTGACGAGCTTGGGCGCTTCGGCCTTCCACTGCGAACGGCGCGCACGGGTGTTGGACCGCGACATCTTCCTCTTGGGAACAGCCATTGCTCACTCCTTCTTCGACGCCGGTGCGTCATCTTCCGACGTGTCGTCGGTCATGTCTTGGGCGAAACCCTGGAGCGCTGCCCACCGTGGATCGATGGTCTCCGTCGGCACGTATTCCGAGCCAGGCTCGAGCCGCTCCCCTGTCTCAGGATCGAGCCCTGAGCAGTCCGGTCTGTCGACCGGTTGGAACGGCAGCGCCAGCACGATCGCGTCCCGGACCACCGGAAGCAGGTCGACTGTTTCGTCGACCACCAGGTAGTCGGTTTCCGACGCACCAGCATACGCGAAGAGCTCGAGGAAGTCGACTTCGACGTCGAGGTCGAACTCCACGAGGCAGCGCGAGCACGTCGCGAGCGCGGTGACGAAGGCCTCGCCGGTCGCGAGGATGCCTTCGTGGACGCTCTCGAGCCGCACGTCGAGGTCGACGGGCTGCTCGGGCAGCACGCTCGCGAGACCCTCGCCGACCTTCATGCCGAAGGGGGCGGTCAGCTCGGCGTCGCGCATCCGGCCCGGCTTCCGCACGATGTCGCGCACGGAGATCGTGAACGGGTGTGGGGTGGCCATGCCTCCAGTCTACGGGCCCCCGCCGACCCTCGATGCCGCCCCCGCTGTTGGTTGAGCCGCTCCGCGCGCGCAGCGCGCTGAGCGTGTGGAGACCACCCCGTTCGCCCGCTGTCCACAGCCCCGCTCTCATGTCAGTGGCCCGTGGTGCAATGCGCTCATGGACGAGTGGGGCATGAGCGCCGAGGAGTACATCGCCTCGATCCGCGCCGGCGCGATCGACCCCTTCGGCCGCACCGCGGATGAGCTGCAGGCGGAGCTCGACGCGTACGACCAGGAGTGGGCCGAGCGGCTCATCGCGCTGACG
>JBNJKM010000012.1:0-55957 GCA_051751085.1 Actinomycetota bacterium
TCTAGTCTCGCCGCAACGAGGGCGAAGTTCATGTGGGTGGCCTCATCTACTCTCCTCGCAAGGAGGCGGCGATGACGAGCACGGAGCAGGCACGAGCAGCGGTCGCTGCCACCCGCGCCCTGCTCGCCGAAGCCTCGTCATTCTCGGCGGCCTCGAACGGCGAGGTCGCCGAGCTGCTCGGACGAGTCGCAGAGCTGACGCGAGTGGTCGAGAGCCTCCAGGTGCGGCTCGCGCACGAGGTGGAGGAGCGCTCGCAGGGCCCGGTCGATGAGCCGCTGTGCCTGCTGCTGGGCGCTCGGCACGCGAAGGAGGCGGTCGCCAGAGCGTTCGGCATCGGCTTCCGTCACGCGTTCGACCTGCTGACGATGGCGCGGGCGACATCGCCCTCGATCGCCATCACCGGCGCCGACATCGCCGCCAAGTACCCGGCGGTCGCTGGCGCGCTCGCCGAGGCCGAGATGTCGTTCGCACAGGCGCACGCGATCGTCGCGACCATCGAGCCGGCCGCTCCGCGAGCCGACGTCGAGCAGCTCGCGGCCGCCGAGCAGCTGCTGGTCGAGGCCGCGATCGATCCGGCCACGCCGCTCCCTCCCGAGCAGCTGGTCGTGCTGGCCCGCAGGTGCGTGGCACTCCTCGACCCCGACGGAGTGCTCCCCAACGACGAGCAGCAGCGCGCGCTTCGGTCGCTGCGGATCCGGCAGCAGCGCGACGGCTCGTGGCTCACCGTCATGCGCTCCCCCGCCGAAGACGGCTCTGCGCTCAAGGCGGTGGTGGATGCGTACGCCGGCCCACGCGTCAAGGTCGCCTTCCACGACGATCACTGCGGTCAGGACGGCTGCTCGGAAGCCGACTGCGGCAGCGCGGAGCGTTCGCTCGACGACCGCACGCCCGAGCAGAAGGCGCACGACGCGGTCGTCGCCATGGTCAGGGCGCACGCCGCCTCCGGCGATGCGCCGCTGGCCGGCGGTGAGTCGCCATCCCTCGTGTTCACCGGCACCATCGAGGCGTACGACGCGTACATGCAGGGGCTCCGACACACCGACCGCACGCTCACGATCGAGCACACGAGCAGCCTTCTCCCGATCGAGCGCGTCGACCAGCTCGTCTGCTTCGCCGACATCCACCACCTCGTCGTCGACGAGCAGGGCCACCCGCTCTGGCTCGGCCGCACGCAGCGGCTCTTCACCCGCGCGCAGAAGCGCGCCCTCGCGAAGCGCGACAAGGGCTGCCGGGTCCCCGGCTGCGGCATGCCCGTGGCCTGGTGCGAGACGCACCACATCGTGCCCCGGCAGCTGGGCGGTCCCACCGACGTCGACAACGGCATCCTCGTCTGCAACTACCACCACCACGAGATCCACGCCGGCCGGTTCCGGGTCGAGAAGGCCGGCCCGCAGCCCGGCAACTGGCGGATCGTGCCGCAGCTCCAGCCGGCGCGATGGAGCGGCAGCGCCTCAACCGCGATGCCCGTCGCAACCGAGGCCGTGGCAACGCGGGCGCTCGCCGCAGCCGCACCCGCCTCGCTCGCCATCAAGCTGCCGGAGCCCCCAGTCGCTGAGGCCGAGATGCGCACCAGGGCGAGCGTGGAATCGCGCGAGCAGAGGTCGGCCGAATGCGTCTCGCGAGAGCGGCGACGCCCGCGCGTGGCGCCCAGCGCATCCGGACCCCGCGCATCCGGACCCCGCGCATCCGGACCCAGTGCGGTCGGCTCGACCGAGCGGCGCCTCCGCAGGCTGCTCGACGAGCACGGCCGTGCTCGCCAGCGTCGCGGGCGGACCGACCTGCTGACGCGACCCGGCATCGTCCTGCGGCGCTGAACCGCGTCGGCATCGCACACTTCGCAGACTGCACACACCGCGCGCAGACCTCGCATTCGTTTCCACGGCTTGCAGGGCGGCATGCTTGAGGGATGCAATCCCCCCGCGACGCTGGCCGATCCTCGTCGGCGTCCACGTCGTCGACCGCGTCAGTCACGAATCATGAGGGGAAGGCCGCGGGGATGCGCCAGCTCGCGGCCTCGGTGCCGATCCGGACGGCTGCGAGCGGCGCGCAGATCGCGATCCCGATCCTCGTGGTGTCGATCACGGGCGACATCGCCCTCGGAGCGGCGCTCGCAGCGCTCGCGCTCGTGCCGAGCATCGTCGCCGCGCCGCTCGTCGGCGCGATCCTCGACCGCGTGCACCGGCCGCGCCCGCTCATGATGGCGGCCGCCGCCGGCACGGCGGTCGCCTACGGTCTGACCGCAGCGCTCGACCCGCTGCCGGTGTGGCTCGTCGCGATCGCCCTCGTCCTCAGCGGCCTCCTCAACCCCTTCGGCTTCGGCGGGCTCTCGAGCTTCGTGGCGCCGGCAGGCACCGATGCGCGCCGCGCATACGCGCTCGATGCGCTCAGCTACAACCTCTCCGGGGTCGCCGGTCCCGCGCTGGTGGCGCTCCTTGCGCCGACGCTCGGGCCGCGGTGGGCGCTCGCCTCGATGGCTGCCATCGCGCTCGTGTCGCTCGCGGCGTACCCGCTGCTGCGCATCGAGCGGCGCGAGGCCGAGCGCAAGGGACTGTGGCGCTCGATCGGCGCGGGCCTCGTCGCCCTCTCGACGCACCGCCCGCTCGCCACGATCACCGTCTCGGGCACGCTCGTCGAGTTCGGTCGCGGCATCATGCCCATCGCGGCGATCGGCATCGCGCTGCTCGCCACCGGCGACGCGGCCGCGAGCGCCTTCATCGTGACCGCCTTCGCGATCGGCGCGCTCGTCGGCGCCATCGTCGAGCCCATTCGCCGCACGAACCTATCGCCGCAGGCGACGATGCTCGTCGGCTTCGGGCTGACGGGGCTCGCGACGCTCGCAGCCGCACTCGACCTCGGGTTCTGGTGGACGATCGTGCTCGTCGGCCTCTCGGGCGTGTTCAGTGCCGCGCCCACCGCGGCGATGCTCACGCTTCGACGGCTCGAGAGCCCTGACGACGTCGTCGCGCAGGTGTTCACCGTCGGCTCCGCGCTGCGCACGACCGCCAGTGCGGGCGGCACGGCCGTTGCGGGACTGCTCGCAGGGCTCGACCCCCTGCTGCTCCTCGCCGCGTCGGGGGCGGTGTGGGTCGTCGGAGCGCTCACGATGCTCGCGTTCCCGCGCTCGCGCTGACCGCGTCGCGCAGGTCGAGGACGACACCTCCGTGCGTCGGGCGCCGAGCATCGCGCATCCGCCCGCCCACCACTTGGCGTAGACGACGAGCTCCCGACCGTCGGCGAGCGGCACGGAGCCGAAGGGGTTCTCCGCGCCGAGCTCCGTGAGCGCCATGCGAGCCGTGACGCCGCGCTCGGACTCGATCAGCCAGCTCGTCGCCGCCAGCCGCTCGTCCATCGGGCGCTGCTCGACCACGGTGATCACCCCCGACCCCACGGTCGGCGATCTGCAGGCCCGCTCGTCCGGAGCGCGGGGCCGCGGCCGACCCCCGGGAGCTGCCTGCAAGAATCGGGCGAGCGACGGGATGGAACGACGATGCGGCTCTCGACCGAGAAGGCAGTGCAGATCGACCGACTGCTCGGCTGGAGCGCCGCGACGGCGCTGATCGCGGCCACGGCGGCCCTCGCGGGAGGACTCGTGGGCTTCGTGCTCGTGTGGGGTGAGCAGGTGGTGCCCGGTTGGCTCATCAGCACCGTGCTGCTGGCGGTCGTGATCGCTGTCGCGGTTGCCCTCGCGCTGCTGCGCAGGCACCGCGCGACGGGGTCGGCCGAGCGGGGAGCGGCTGCCCGACGCCCGGCGGGAAGGACGGCCGCATGGGTCGTCGGCGCCACATCGGTCGCCCTCGGCAGCGGGGTGGGCTTCGTCGCCGACCTGCCTGCGACCTATACGGTGCTCGGCGCACCAGCACCCGGATCGTGCCAGGTCGCGGTGCGCGAGTCGTCCTTCCTGTTCGCGGGCGCCGGCGATGTCTACGCCGCGGGCGCCGGCGGCGTGGCCATGGCGGTCGGGTCCTGGACCGCGGATGACGGCTACCAGCCGATCGCCTCGGGCACCTACGACCTGGAGTGGGAGGACGGAAGCGCGGTCCTGTCGCTCTCCAGCTCCGCCGGCAACCCCGTCTGGCCCGCGTCGCACACGTTCGCCTGCCCGTAGTCCGCCGATGGTGCCGCGCGCGGACGGAGGCACAGGGCAGCCGGTCGCCGAGCGGCCACCCGAGGTGACTGCTCGACGACCCGGCGTTCACTACAGCTCGGTGAGCAGCTGCTCCATCTCGGCGATCTCGGCCGTCTGCGCGTCGGCCATCTGCTGCGCGAGCGCGACCACGTCGGGGTGCTGACCGTCGTCGACCGCGTCTTCCGCCATCTCGACCGCGCCCTCGTGGTGCTCGATCATCTGCTCGAGGTAGAGCCGGCTCGCGTCTACGCCGCTCGCATCCTCGAGCGCCTGCATGTCGGCATCCGACATCATGCCGTCGCCGTGCCCCATGCCGTGCGCGCCTCCGCTCGCCATCCCCGACTCGTCGAGCCACGCCTCCATCTGCTCGATCTCGGGGCCCTGCGCATCCTTGATGCGCTGCGCGAGGTCGAGCACGCGTGGGTCGACGTCGTCCTTCGAGAGCACCATGTCGGACATCTCGATGGCCTGCTCGTGGTGCGGGACCATCATCATCAGGAACATCTGGTGGGCGGCGTTGGCGTCCGAAGATGCCGACGGTGCGCCCGACATGCCGGGCATGCCGTCGTGCGTGGTGGGGCTCGCGCTGCAGCCGGCGAGCGCGAGGGTGAGGGTGAGCGCGCCGGTCGCGAGCGCGCGGTGGAACTGCTTCGTGGTCATGGTCATGATCCTGTTCTGGGGTCGAAGTGGTGTGGTCTGGCGGCGGCGCGGATGCGTCGCCGGCGGCCTGGCCGAGAGCCAGGCAGACCGATCACGTGCGACTGATGGAGAGCAGGGTGAGGGATGGCGGTGGCGCCTCCAGCAGCACGGCGGATGCGGCGAGCGGTGGAGGGATGCGCAGGCTCGGCAACCGGGACGAGCCCACGCGACCCGGTGGCACGAGCACGAGCAGCCCGACGAGCAGCGCGAGCACGCACGCCATGAGCTCGGCGTGCCCCGGCGACAGCGGAGCGGCACCCTGGCAGTCACCCGTGCAGTGCTCCGCGACCGAGGCCGGGGCAGCGTCGATGGCGGCCGCGTGATGCGGGAGCGGGACGACGTCGTGGTGCGAAGCGTGCGCCGCTGAGACGGGGACCGCGATGCCGGCATGGCCGCCGCTGCTCGCGCCGTGACCGCTGCCGGCACCACCCATCGCGTGCATGCCGAGCAGGCCCACGATGAGCAGCGCGACGATCGCCGCGAGCAGGACGAGCGCGCGGGCAGGGTGGGACCCCGATCGCCACGTTCCATCCCTCAAGCGCCACCGCATCCGCTGCTCCTCGCCGCGGCACAGAGTAGCCGATAGGCGGCCGCAGCGGACGGCGGAGGGGCATGCTCGGTCAGGGCATCCGCGTCGGGTCGTCGTGATGCGTCTCGAGCGATGCGACGACCATGAGCAGCTGCTCCTCCGCGACGCTGCCGAAGAACTCCTCGGTGCTGCTCAGCGGCTCCTCGAACCAGCGCACATCGAGCGGCAGGCTCGTGAAGCTGCGGCAGAGGCTGTCGCTGCAGACCCTGTCGGCGGGGCGCACCGTGCCGCCTCGGTCGGTCAGGCTGACGCCCACGTTGCCGGCGAAGTTCGGCACCGAGTCGCCGAGCGTCCAGGACACCGCCTGCAGCCCGTCCGTCTGGGTCTGTCGCACTTCGCCGAGCGACCACTCCCACTCCTCGATGAAGTTCGTGAACTCCATGTCGTTGTAGTGGAGCACCGGATTGCGGTTCGGCAGCAGCAGCATGATGGCGTTCTCCCACACCTCCTCGCCTGCCCGATTCGTGCCGACGGCGCTCGTGTCCTGGACGGTCCACTGCTCGGGGACGAGGAACGACGCGGTGCCGTTCCTCGTGGTGTACCGGAAGTACGTGGTGCCCTCGTGCTCCACCCCAGCGTCCTCGGGCAGCACCTCGCTCGTCGCAATGACCTTCAGCGTCGCCATGACGTCGAGCGCGAGGGCGACGGCGTCGCTCTCCAGGTACGCCTCGGCGGCCTCCCGGCTCGTGAAGCGCCGCTGCTCCTGTGCCGGTCCGTACGTCAGGAAGTGCAGGCGAGGCGATGTGTCGAGCATGAAGGAGTTGGAGTACGAGGGTCCGCCCGAGACGACCGCCACGGTCGCGTCGTACGTCTCGTCGTCGTAGCGGTCCCACCATGCCGTCGCGGCGAGGCCTTGGTCCATCGCGATCTGCTCCACGACGTGCTGCTCGAGCGGCGCCGGTCCCACGTTGTCTGGCGCGCCGTCCCAGTACCAGAGGGTGCTGCCATCACCGACGGAGAAGGTGACCTCGTTGTCCCAGCGCCACTGGCCCTCCCAGTGGGCTACGGCCTCGCTGGCGTCATGCACCTCCCAGGACGTCGGTACCTGGATGCGCATCGAGCCGTTCTGGGTCTCGAAACCGACGAGCTCGATGGCAGCCGCGGGCCGGGATGCGGTGCCGGGGGTGCCAGTCTCGGCCGACGGCGCGGTCGTCGGCGTGGGAGCGGGTGTCGCGCTCTCGCTCGATGTCGGCACGGGAAGGTCGGGAGCTGCGGTCGTGGACGGATCGGCCTGGCCGCATGCGCCGAGCATGGACGCGATCACGACGATCACCGAGGCGGTGAGCAGTCGACGACGGGTGGTGCGCACGGCCGGGTCCTCTCGAGTGGGCGCTGCTGGACGGGCGGGGGTGGCGCGGGGGCGAGGCGGTGTTCCGCCCCGCCCCCGCAGTTCAGGGGGCGGTCAGGGCATCCGCGTCGGGTCGTCGTGGTGCGTCTGCAGCGACGCGACGACGGTCAGCATCCGCTCCTCCGAGTCGCTGCCGAAGAAGTCCTCCGTGCTCTCGAGCTCGCCGCCGAAGTAGCTCGGGCTGAGCGGCAGGCTGGAGAAGTCGCGGCACATGCGCTCGGTGCACACTCGGTCGGCCGGCCGCTCGGTGCCGTTCCGGTCGGTGAGGCTCACGCCCACGTGGCCGCCCTGGTGCGGCACGGCGTCGCCGAGCGCCCACGAGACCGCCTGCCACTGGGGGTTCTCGGTCGTCGGGCGCACCTCGCCGAGCGTCCACTCCAGGTCCTCGACGTAGTTCGTGAACTCCATGTCGTGATAGCCGAGCATCGCGCCACCACCGACGTCCGCGATCGTGACCGCGTTGTTCCAGACCTCCTGGCCGGCCATGTTCGTGCTCGGACCGCTGTCGTCGCGGATCCACCAGTCCTGCGGCACGAAGAACGTCGCGCTGCCGTTCCTGGTCGTGTACGGCAAGTAGGTCGTGCCCTCGTGCTGGACGCCGACGGCTGTCGGCAGGGCCTCCTGGTCGTCGCTGAACTCGACCGTGGCCATCGCGTCGAGCACGAGGCCGATCAGGTCGCTCGCGAGGTAGTCCTCCGCCGCGGCCTGCGAATCGAAGCCGTCGTGGAAGGCCTCGTCGTAGTAGTTCAGCGAGTACAGGCGCGGGTGGTCGTCGAGATGGAAGGCGCGGTACGGCTCGCTGGCGGTCTCGATGATGCCGACACCGACGCTGTGGCTCCCCTCCCCGAAGTGCTCCCACCACGCGGCCGCGGCGAGCCCATGCCCGATCGGGATCTGCTCGACGACCTGGATCTCGAGCGGGGCTGCACCGGCATCGCCCCACAGACCGTCGACGTAGGTGAGCACGCCCCCATCAGGCACGGCGATCGAGATCTCGTTGCTCCAGCCCTGGCGCTCGGAGATCGTCCTGACGCGGCTGGAGTCGTCGACGACCCAGCCGGCGGGGATGCGCATGCGCATCGAGCCGTTCTGCGTCTCGAGGTCGACGAGCTCGACGCTCGCCTGGGGCGTCGCGGTGCCGGGTGCGCCGGCGACGGCGGTCGCGGCCGGCGCGGACGACGGCGCACTGGCGCTCGGCGTCGCACTGACGGCGGGCGTCGACTGCGGCCGATCCGGCGCGGTCGTCTCCTGCGGCTCGGGCTGCGCGCAGGCGCCGAGCATCGTGGCAACGGCGACGATCGCGGCAGTGGTCAGCAGCCGACTCGGGGAAGTGCGCACGGCAGGTCCTCTCTCGCGAGGCTCCTCCCCGCACGCACTGACATGTCCAGTGTCAGGCGCAGGTCACCGCGAGAGGATCACGATTGGGTCACGTTCGGTCGCGCTCCGGGCAACCGCGATCGACGGCGGGCGACCAGCGCTGTACGCCGGCGTCCTCGTGGCGGCGCTCGAACGCATCCGCCGTGATGCCCTCCGCCTCGAGGCGCCGAGCCTGCTGCTCCCAGCGGCGCAGCTCGGGCAGCGACCCGCGCTCGTGCCAGTCATGCCACAGCGCGTGCAGCAGCATGTGCTGCGCCGTGCTCGTGAACCGGTGCCGCTCGTAGGCGAGCAGCACTTCAGCCCAAGCTGCGGCCTTCGGCAGCTCCCAGCCGGCCCAGACGCTCGTGTCGGGCACCGTGGCCGTGGCGTCGGTCGTGTGCATGACGCGGCCTCTCCTTCGGGGTCTCATACGCGACACTTGCCGATTACGCAAATTCGCCGTATTGCGTCTCACTGTAGGGGTGTCCACTGACACGCGCTCAACTTTGTTGGTTCACGACGGGTACAGCGTCACCCGCTGCTCGAGGGGTGATGCGATGCCCACGCTCGTCAGCGCATCCGCGAGTGGCACGTCGGTCAGCCGGACGCTGCTGTACGTGTCCGGGCAGTAGGCGTAGCGCTCACCCACCTTGACGTAGCCCGCGAAGTCGCTGAAGCACGAGATCTCGAGGTCGACCTCCTGCACGCCCGACTGCTCGGCCAGCGCCGCGACGGCTTCGTCGCCGAAGCCGGAGAGCGTCGGCGTCCGGTATGCGAGCGGCATGCCGATGTCGTCCTCGAAGAGGGTGAGCAGTCGCGCCTCCTCGAAGCGCACGCTCATCCCGATGACGGCGAGCTGGCCCAGCTCGCACTCGATCGGCCGGTCGGTCGATTCCCACGACAGCCGCCCGTCGCCGTCGTCGAACCACATCGGGATGCGCGGATCGCACGGGATGAGGTAGTCGTAGCGCGAGCCGTAGGCGGGCTCCGGTCCGACCGACGGCACCTCCGTCGCGTCGATCGCGGGAACGGGCAGCGGCGGCACGGCCGGCGGCGTGCGCGGCGCGGCCGGCGGCGACACGGGAGCCGCTGGCGTGGGCGTCGCGGTCGGCGTCGCGGTCGGCGTCGCCGCAGGTGCCGCCGGCTCGGTCTCGCTCGCTGAGGGCGCCGATTCGAGCGTCGGCGCAGGCGTCGGTGCGAGCGTCGGTGCGAGCGTCGGCGCGAGCCCGCCCGCCGGGCCGCAGGCGGTGACGCCCAGCACGAGGGCGGCGAGCGCGACCGAGGCCGCCATGCGCGATCGTCGACGGATCATCGCTCCATCACCCACCGCACCGGCAGCCTCGGCTCCCCGGGGGCGAACTCGATCCGCGGCGCGAACCAACCCGGCTCGATCGGGATGCCCCAGGCAGCGAGATCCGGAATGATCGCCGGGTCGCTGCAGTCGAAGAGGACGCCGCCGATCGTCACCGATGGCCCGCAGTCGTAGTAGACCGTCGCCGTGTCGCCCACCACCTCTCCCGTGGGAGCCGCACCGGCGTCGACGACCTGCAGCCGGCCGTCGAAGTCAGGCGAGGACGTGTACCGCGGATCGCCGTCGCCCACGACGTCCATCGCATCGAGCACGGCCCATCCGGAGCCCGGCTCGTGCTCGGCGCAGTCGATCCACTCCGCACCCCCGTAGAGCACCGATCCCGAGCCCTCGCACAGCACGTACACGTCGAAGACGCGCTCGACGGTCGGGCCGCCGGCGGCCCCCGCGTCGCCGCATCCGGCCGAGCAGTCGACGAAGTCGGTGACGATCGGCACACCGGACGCGACGCCCTCGAAGCCCGGAGGCGGTGTCGGCTCGGGCGCGGCGGTCTCGGTCGGGACGGCGGCAGTGCTGGACGTCGGGGCTGGAGTGGGCGTCGGCTCCGCGCTCGGCGCGATCGTGCTGGTCGGCACGGGCGCGGCCTGATCCATGCGCGGGTCGATCGATCCGGCGACCTGCCAGACGCCGACGCCGAGCACGACCGCGGTGACGGCCGCGACAACGCCGCTGGCGATCGCCCGGTTGCGACGACGCTCGCGCACGCGCTCCCGCACCGCCATCGACGACAGGCCCTGACGCATCCGCGCCTTGAAGTCCTCGCTCATGCCGGGCTGCGGCTCGTCGCTCATGCCGGCACCTCCTCGAGGTCGGTGACGCCCGCGGCTTCGAGGTGGCCGCGCAGCCGCTGCTTCGCGCGGTGGATGCGCGTCTTCGCCGCGCCGTAGCTGACGCCGATCGCGAGCGCGGCGTCGGCGAGCGGGATCTCCTCGAGCAGCACGAGCGAGACGAGCCGCGCGTCCGTCTCGGACAGCTCGCGCAGCGCAGCCGCGACCGCGCTCGACGCGTCGAGCCGCTCGAAGCGATCGGCGGCGACGTCGGCGGTGTCGGGCGAGTCGGGACCGAGCGGGATGTGCGCGATGAGCCGCTCGTTGCGGCGGATGCTGCGCCGGGCGTTGCGGGCGCAGTTGGTCGCGGTGGCGAGCAGCCACGGCAGCACCGAGTCGTCGACGATGCGCACCCGCGAGCGCTTGCGCCACGCCTCCGCAAACACCGCCGCCGTGACGTCCTCGGTGTCCTGTCGGTGCTGCATCAGCCTCCATGCGTGTCGCCACACGCGGTCCCCGTGGCGATCGAAGATCGCGGCGAAGGCGACGCCGTCCCCGCGCACGACGGCACGCCACAGCTGCTCGTCAGTCTGCGCGGGGTCCACAACCTGGATTGTCCGGGATGCGGCTGATGGTTACACGCCGGACGCGCGGCAGCGGAGGCTGCGAGCGCTCAGGAGAGGGGTGTGGGCTCGCCGACGTCGATCTCGGCGGCGCGTCGGGTGACGAACCATCGGAGCACGTAGACGCCGATCACCACGAGCACCGCGAAGGGCAGTGCGACGGCCGCGATGAAGAGGAGTGCGGACTGGATGGGCTCAAGCATCATCGCCCGATCGGGAGTGCTCGACGAGGAGGCCCGGGAGGGCGGGGGCGGCGGCGGAGATCTCGACGAGGAGCTCGTCGGTGTCGGCAGCGGGAGAGACGACGTACTGAACTGGTGCGTGCTGTATGTCTGGAGCGTACCCCACCTGGGGGACACCACGGGCTGTGCGTCGCGGCGGCCGCGGTGCTCCTACGGCTCGACGCCGGGAGGCATCGCCGACGCCTCCCGCGGGATGATCTCGATCTCCACCATCATCTCGAGCGCCTCGACGACCTCCGCGCTGCCGAGCAGCTCCTCGGCCTCAGCCTGGGTCGCGACGGAGGGCTGATCGTCGCCGAGCAGCAGCATCAGGAAGCGGTGGTTGCGCTCGGACCCGGGGATCGTGAGCTCCGTGACCGGCTCTGCGCCGATGCTCGAGGGCGCCGCGAGGCCCGCGAACACCCAGTACCGCCCCGAGTCGTGCATCCACCACGACATCGCGACGATGCCGTGGCCGAGCCGGGTCTGGCGCTGCTCGACCACGCCGAAGTCGGTGTGGAAGAAGCCCTCGAACGCGCCGAAGCCGTCGTAGTAGCCCACCGACGTGCCGCTCGGCGAGCGGAAGTCGATCGAGTTCTCCCACGACGGCCGCCCGCTGAGGTCGGTGCCCAGCCGGCTCCCGTCGTGCACCGTCCAACCCTCCGGCACGGGGATCCGCATCGTGCCGTTCTGCGTCTCGAACACCTGGCCCGTCGGCTCGCTCGTCGGCTGGGTCGTCGGCTGGGCGGTCGGCTGGGCGGTCGGCGGCGTGGTGGCGGTGGGCGACGGCGACGGCGTGGCGGATGCGGGGGGCGTCGGCTCGGCGGACGTCGCGGTGGGCGACGGCGGCGCCTGCGTCGCGGTCGGCGCCGAGGGCGCGGCGGGGCCGCAGCCGACGAGGATCGCGCCTGCGGCGAAGATGACGGTCACGGCCGCGATGCGAGCGGCCGGTCGTGCGCTGATGTGCATGGCCCTGCTCCTTCGGTCTCGAGCGACTCCCCCGTCGGTCCAGACGCATCCAGGGTCCTCCTGATGGCGCCGGAGCGCGCATCACAGTTCGGTCACGGCCGGGCGGCGGCGCCCTCCCCGGCGGAGCGCCGACTGGATAATCCCGTCGAGATGCGGCTCCGGCGCACATGTTCCGGCACCTCGCTCCGCCGGTCGGCGGAGGCGACCCCCGCATCCGCCCGCCTACGCTGGATCGCATGTCCGTCCGACAGGCTCCCGACGCGAACTCGCTGCGCGTCGACGCGATCACCGCCGCGCTGCTGGCGCTGCTCGGCTGCGTCATGGTCGCGCTCAGCGCGATGACGGGCATGCAGTTCACCGAGACGCCGATCTGGCAGCCGATGCTCTTCGCCGTGCTGCTCGCCGCGCCGCTCGTGCTGCGCCGCGTGCACCCCGTGCCGGTGGCGATCGCGCAGACGATCGTCTACATCGTCGCGGGCGAGCTGGGCGCGATCGAGCTCTACGTCTCGCAGGTCAACCTGTTCATGGCGTTCTACTCGATCGGGGCGTGGGATGCGAACCGCCGCCGCGCGCACTGGACGCGGCTGCTCATCGTCATCGTCATGGCCGTGTGGCTCGCCACCTCCGCGGTGCGCGGCTTCTTCGATCCCGAGACGGGCGAGCGCGGCGTCTCGGCCTTCTTCGCGCTCCTGCTCATCCAGGTCGTCATCAATGCCGCGTACTTCGGCGGGGCATGGGTGTTCGGCAACCGCGCGTGGCGCAGCGCCATCGAGCAGGAGGAGCTCTCGGCGGCGCACGCCGAGATCCAGGCGCAGCAGGCGCAGCTGGCCGACCAGGCCGTCTCGCTCGAGCGGCTGCGCATCGCGCGCGAGCTGCACGACGTGGTCGCGCATCACGTGTCGGCGATGGGCGTGCAGGCCGGCGCCGCGCGGCGCGTGCTCGACCGCGACCCGCAGAAGGCGTCGGATGCGCTGCGGCACGTCGAGCAGTCGGCCCGCGACGCGATCGTCGAGCTGCGGTCGCTCGTCGTGACCCTGCGCTCGGAGGACGACGGCGCATCCGCAGCCCCCGGCATCGACGCGCTGTCGGCGCTCGTCGAGTCGGCGCGCGAGAGCGGCCAGCAGGTCGAGCTGCACACGATCGGCGACCCGCGCGCGGTGACGCCGATGGTGGGGCTGACGGCGTTCCGCATCGTGCAGGAGGCGCTCACGAACGCTCGCAAGCACGCCGGTCCGGTCGCGGCCGTGGACGTGCGCGTGCGCTACCTCGACGGCGAGGTCGAGGTCGAGGTGACCGACGACGGCCGCGGCGGAGGGTCTGGCACGCATGGCGCGGGCGCAGGGCTCATGGGGATGCGCGAGCGCGTCGCCGCTCTCGGCGGCTCGCTCGAGGTCGGGCCGCGCTCGCGCGGCGGCTGGCTCGTGCGGGCGCGCATTGCGAGCCCCGCGCCGGCCGGGGCGCGCGCCGCCGACCCGGCAACCGCATCCGCCGACGCCCGCGACCGCGACCCGTCGCGCGCAGACGCGAGCCCCGCATCCGCCGGTTGAGCGTTTGCGTCCGAGTTGCCCTCAACTGGGACGCAAAGCCTCAACAGGCTCGGCGCTCCGGCTCACGCGTTGAGGGTTTGCGTCCGAGTTGCGCTTAACTCGGACGCAAACGCTCAACACGGCGGTCAGCAGCGCGTGTAGTGCGCCGCCGCCTCGCTGAGCGTCGGCAGGCCACCCACGACGACGATCTCGGCGGCGCCTGAGGCCAGCAGCGCGCTGCGCGACGTGGCCGGCATGCACTCGCGGCGAGCGAGCACCATCGGCGCGCCCTCTGCCCCCGCGGCGCCGGCGGCGGCGAGCGCGTCGGGGAAGTCGGTGCCGCTCGCGACGTACACGGTGTCGACGCCGCTGAACAGCGCGGCGAGGCGAGCGGCGGTGTCGAAGCGATCGGCGCCCGCGTAGCGCCGCACGGTCGGGGCCGCGGCGGCGAGGCCGGTGGCGACCCCGGCCGAGACCGAGCTCGTGTCGCCGACGACACCGACCCATCCGACCCGGAGCTTGCGCAGGGTCGCGAGCGTCGCCGCGTCGAGCGTGCTGCTGCCGCCGTCGACGAGCAGCACCGGGCCGCCGCGGAGGGCAGCGGCCGGACCGGCGGCCAGGGCGTCAGGGAACTTCTGGCCGGTCGCGATGAACGCCGACCCCGCGCCCGACGCGGTGAAGGCGTGCTCGGCGACGAGCCTGCTCGTGTGGTACCGGTCAGTGCCGCCGAGGCGCACGACCGGACGGCTGCCGAGCCCGCGCACGGCGGTCTCGACCGCCGCCGAGATCGACGGCGTGCCGCCGACGATGACGACCGACGCCGGCCGGAGCCGCTTGATCTCATCGAGCACGGGCGTCAGCGCCGAGCCGCGCGGCGTGAGCAGCACCGGCCCGCCCTGGTGGGCCGCTGCGGGACCCGCGGCGAGCCCGTCGGGGAAGTTCTCGCCGCTCGCGAGGTAGACGACCGGCGCACCGCTCGGGAAGGCGCGCTGCGAGATGGCGACCGCGGTCGCGTAGCGATCGGCGCCGGCGACGCGCGTCGCCGTCGGCAGCGGCTCGGTGGGGTCGCCGAACCAGTCGGTCCAGATGCGCCAGGTGTTGCGGTTGCCGTAGGCCGAGCACGTGTCGCCCGTGCCATACAGGTTCGCGAGCGCCGCGGCGTTCGGCTGGTACGGCGTGTAGTTGTAGAGCCCCGCCGTGGCGAGGTTGCGGATCAGCACGGGGCTCGAGCCGCAGACGGCCTTCGGGTTGTAGAGCACGTTGTTGACGACGCCCGCGCGGTGGTTGTAGTTGTTCGGATGCGCGGCGTAGCGGTTGAACTGCCGGGCCGCGAAGTAGACCTGGTAGTAGAAGCCGCCGAACGCGGAGTTGCAGGGCGAGGTGTCGGGGCACGCGAAGCCGGTCGCCTTCGCGTAGCGCGTGGCGTTCGGCGAGGTGTGCGTGACGAGCGACTGCTCCTTCTCGAGCAGCACGATGAGGAAGCGCTGCGAGATGTCGCACGCGTCGCCGACGCGCGCGATGATGCTCGCCGCCGACTCGCGGGTCGTCGCGGGCAGTGCGTCGCAGTAGGCGTCGGCGGCGATCGCGACCGTGTCCTGCCGGTAGGTGTTGAGGCACGTGTACCCGGCAGTGCAGCCGCGGTGCTTCGAGTCGATGAACGCCTGCACCTGCGCGGCCGTCATCGCGTTGCCGTCGTAGAGCTGCTCGTCCGAGACGATGTAGCCGGGGTCGAAGTCGGCCGCGACCGCAGCACTGGCCTGGCCGCCCTGGCCCGACGGCGGGACCACGGTGAGCACAGAGCCGAGCAGAGCGGCGAGGACCGTCGCGACGATGAGACGGGGGCGCAGGCGCATGCGGGGACCGATCGCTGGGGGCAGGTTCGATCGAGCATATGTGCATGCCGCGCGCCGTGGCGCATGCTCGCGGCATCGGGAACCGTCAGTCGAGCGTCCGCGGCGGCCCCGAAGCGCGCGCGACCCGTCGACAGAGGAGTGCGGGCGGCGTCAGCGGCAGCGCGTGTAGTCGGCTGTCGCCTGGCTCACCGTCGGGATGCCGCCGAGCACGACGACCTGGTCGGGTTCCGCACTCAGCAGCGCGCTGCGCGTCGCGGCGGGCATGCACTCGCGGCGGACGAGCAGCAGCGGCGCGCCCTCGGCTCCGGCGGCGGCCGCGCCGGCGAGCGCATCCGGGAAGCCCGTGCCGCTCGCGAGGTACGCGGCGCTCACGACGCCGAACACGGCGGCGAGCTGCGCGGCCGTCGCGAAGCGGTCGGCCCCCGCGAAGCGCTCCACGCGCGGCACGACTGCGGCGAGGCCCGTGGCGACGCCCGCGGAGACCGACCGGGTGTCGCCCGCCACGCCGACCCATCCGACCCCGAGCCGCCGCAGCGTCGCCGCTGTCGCGGCATCGAGCGATCCGCTTTTGCCGTTCACGAGCAGCACGGGCCCGTCGCGTCGTGCCGCGACCGGCACGGCGGCGAGCGCGTCGGGGAAGTTGAGCCCGGTCGCGACGAGCGCGGACGCCGCCGAGGGGAAGGCGTGCTCGGCGACGAGCCGACTCGTCTCGAAGCGGTCGACGCCACCGAGCCGCACCATGTCGCGCCCGGGCGCGAGCGCGCGCACGCTCGACTCGACCGCCGCCGAGACCGACGGCGTGCCGCCGACGATCACGACCTGCGTCGGCGCGAGCCGCGTGATCTCGGCCAGCACGGCGGGCAGCGCCGAGGCCTGCGGCGTGAGCAGCACGGGCCCTCCGCGGTGCGCCGCTGCCGGGCCGGCGGCGAGTCCGTCGGGGTAGTCCTCACCGCGAGCGAGGTAGACGACCGCCGCGCCGGAGGGGAAGGTGCGGCGCGAGACCGCCACCGCGGTCTCGTAGCGGTCGGCCCCCGCGACACGGACGGCCGTCGGCAGCGGCTCGGTGGGGTCGCCGAACCAGTCGGTCCAGATGCGCCACGTGTTGCGGTTGCCGTAGGTGGAGCAGGCGTCGCCAGCGCCGTAGAGGTTCGCGAGCGCCGCGGCGTTGGGCTGGTAGGGCGTGTAGTTGTAGAGCCCCGCGGTCGCGACGTTGCGGATCAGCACCGGGCCAGAGCCGCAGGCCACGTTCGGGTGGTACCGCACCTGGTTGACGACGCCCGCTCGGTGGTTGAACTGCTCGGGATGCGCCGCGTACTGATTGAACCGGCGCGCGGCGTAGTAGACCTGGTAGAAGAAGCCGGCGACGCTCGGATCGCACGGCGCGGTGTCGGGGCAGGCGAACCCCGTCGCCTTCGCGTAGATGGCGGCCGTCGGGGCTCGGTGGGTGATGAGCGACTGCTCCTTCTGGAGCAGCACGAGCAGGTAGCGCTGGGAGATGTCGCATGCCAGGCCGACGCGCGCGATGATGCTCGCCGCCGTCTCGCTCGCGCGTCCGGGCACGGCGAGGCAGTACGCGTCGGCCGCCATCGACGGCGTGCGCTGCGCGTACCGGTCGATGCAGGTGTAGCCGGCGTCGCAGCCCGGGTGCTTGGCATCGATGAAGGCCTGCACCTGCGCAGCCGTCATCGCACCGCCGTCGTAGAACCGCTCGTCCGACACGAGGTAGCCGGCGTCGAAGTCGGCGGCGTCCGCGGCGGCGGCGCGTCCTCCGACGCCCGCCGGTGGCACGACCGTCAGCAGCGCGGCGACGAGCGCGGTGAGCATCGCGAGCACGAGCATCCGGGGGCGCCACCGCATCGGCCGACCGTTCGTCGAGGGCCAGGACGCGGCCAGGATACGCTCGCGCCTGCGCCCTGACGACGGGCGGCTTCTGGAGCCGCCGGTACCGTTGGAGCCGTGACGCGCATCCTGCTGGTGGACGACCAGGCGCTCGTGCGCGCCGGCTTCGAGACGATCCTCTCGAGCGAGCCCGGCTTCGACGTGGTGGGGCAGGCGAAGGACGGCGCCGAGGGCGTGCGGCTCGCCGAGGAGCTGCGGCCCGACGTGATCTGCATGGACGTGCAGATGCCCGTGATGGATGGGCTCGAGGCGACCCGCGCGATCTGCAGCAGCGCATCGCACGCGTCCGTGCTCATGCTGACCACGTTCGATCGCGACGACTTCCTGTTCGACGCGCTGTCGGCCGGGGCCTCCGGGTTCCTGCTGAAGACCGCGGAGCCCGAGCAGCTCATCGACGCCGTGCACGCGCTCGCCCGCGGCGACGCGCTGCTCTCGCCCGAGGTCACGCGGCGCGTGATCGAGCGGTTCGCGGCGACGCCCGGCTCGGCGGATGCGGCGGTCACCACGGGCGAGCTGCTCGCCGCAGCTCCGGCGAACCCGGCGCTCGCGGGTCTCACCGACCGCGAGCGCGAGACGCTCCTGCTCCTCGCCCGTGGGCGGTCGAACGCCGAGATCGCGAAGGAGCTGTTCGTCGGCGAGGCGACCGTGAAGACGCACGTGTCGAACGTGCTGCTGAAGCTGGGGATCCGCGACCGCATCCACGCCGTCATCTGGGCGTACGAGCACGCGGTCGTCGCGCCGCGGGGCTGATCGCGCCCGCTCGAGCGGATGTGATCTCGACACGCGCGGCTTCGCCGTGCTGCTCGATCACCGACAGGGGTTGACACCTCGGATGCGTCGGCGCACCATGTAGGCAGTTGCTTACGCAGGGAGGTGCCGACGTGCCGATCGCGACCGATCCCCTCAGCCGGATCTTCTTCGCACTCGCCGACCCGACCCGCCGGGCGATGCTCGAGCGGCTCGCGAGCGGCACGGCCACGGTCGGCGAGCTGGCCGAGCCGTTCGCGATGAGCCGGCCCGCCGTCTCGCAGCACCTCGGCGTGCTCGAGCAGGCAGGGCTCATCGAGCGCACCAAGCAGGGGCAATGGCGCAGCTGCGCGCTCCGCCCCGAGGGCCTCGACGACGCGGAGGCGTGGGTGCAGCAGCACCGCGCCGCGTGGCAGTCGCGGTTCGACCGGCTCGACGAGACGCTCGCAGCACTCGTGGGTGACCAGGGCGGCACGCGAGCAGCAGACCGCCGCCGGGCGGACGCATCCGGCACCGGCACGACCGACCAGGCCGACGCATCCGTCGGCGAACCGAAGGAGCAGTGATGAGACGCAAGGAGTTCACGATCACGCGCACGTTCGACGCGCCCCGGGAGGCGGTGTGGCGGGCGTGGACCGACCCGGCGCTCGCCGCGCAGTGGTGGCATCCGCACGAGGTGGTGACGCCGCCCGAGTCGGTGCGCATCGACGCGCGGGTCGGCGGGCGCTACGAGTACCTGATGATCGCGCCCGACGCCGGCGAGCACCCGACGGGCGGCGAGTACCTCGAGGTGCGCGAGCCCGAGCGGCTGCGATTCTCGTGGGCGGATCCGGGCGACGCGGTCGCCGACGCGATGATGATCACCATCGACCTGCGCGAGGTGTCGGAGGCGCGGTGCGAGATGACGTTCCACCTCGCGAACCTCGACGACGACCTGGCCACTCGGGAGGGCATCCACCAGGGCTGGACCGAGGCCTTCGAGGAGCTCGACGACGCCCTTGCGTCGGTGTCGCGATGAGCAGGACGGCGCTGCCGGACACCGAGCCGCAGACCGCCGCGGGCAAGGTGCTCTGGCACTTCACCATGTCGCTCGACGGCTTCGTCGCAGGCCCCGGGCACGCGATGGACTGGATGACCGGCTTCACCGGGCGCGACGGGATCGTCGAGGAGTACACGGCCACGACGGGCGCGGTGCTCGGCGGTCGCGACGGCTGGGACCTCTTCCCCGACGCCTCGGCCGTCTACGGCGGCGCGTGGAGCGGCCCCGTCCTCGTGCTCACGCATCACCCCGAGGACGCGGCGCCGGCCGAGGGCGTGACGTTCCTCAGCTGCGACGTCGCCGAGGCGGTGCGGATCGGGCTCGAGGCCGCGGGCGGGAAGAACCTCGAGGTGCTCTCCCCCACGATCGGCCGCCAGCTGCTCGAGCTCGGCCTGATCGACGAGATCGACCTGCACGTGGCGCCCATCCTGCTCGGCGACGGCATCCGGTTGTACGACAATCCCGGCGGCACCCCGATCCGACTCGCGCTGCAGAACGGCGACGAGCGGTTCGTCGAGGTGAACCTGCGCTACCGGCCGGTGACGGCGCATCCGATCTCGCCGTAGGCGTCGCACGGCATGATGGGGGCGTGACTGCGCGAGACGAGACCAGCCGGAACGGCAGCATCTGCGTGGTCGGCTCCGCCAATGCCGACCTCGTGGTGCGCACGCGGGTGCTGCCGAGGCCGGGCGAGACCGTCGCGGGCGGCGAGCTGCAGCTGCTGCCGGGAGGCAAGTCGGCGAACCAGGCCGCGGCGGCCGGTCGGCTCGGCGGTCGCGTGGCCATCGTCGGGGCGGTGGGCGACGACGCCCACGGGCGGATGCTCGTCGAGAGCCTCGAGTCGAGCGGCGTCGACGTCGCGGGCCTCGCGATCCGCGACGATGCGACGACCGGCACCGCGATGATCGCCGTCGACGAGCGCGGCGAGAACTTCATCATCGTCTCGAGCGCCGCGAACGGACTCGTCGACGCGGCCGCGGTGGAGGCGCGGACGTCAGCGATCGCCGATGCCGACGTGCTCGGCCTCTCGTTCGAGATCCCGATGGCGGCGATCATCCGCGCGAGCGAGATCGCGCGGGCGCACGGCACGGTCGTCGTGCTCAACCCGTCGCCGTTCGCGATCCCGCCCGCGGCGCTGCTCGCGAACGTCGACATCCTCGTGCTCAACGAGCACGAGCTCGGCCAGCTGTCGGGACTCGCCGCGGATGCGCCGCTCGAGGCGCACGCGCCGGCGCTCGCCGAGCTGGGGGTCGGGTGCGCGGTCGTGACGCTCGGCGCGAAGGGCGCCGCGCTGCTGCTCGCCGAGGCTGGGGCCGCCGCCGCGAGCGTCACGATGGTCGAGGCGCCGCGCGTGGAGGCCGTCGACACGACCGGATGCGGGGATGCGTTCACCGGCGCCCTGCTGCTGGGCCTGTCCACGGGCAAGGACCTCGTCGAGAGCACGCGCACCGCGTGCGCCGTGGGCGCGATCGCCGCGACCGCGGTCGGCGCGCAGTCGTCGTACCCGTTCGCGGACGACCTCGCGGCCTTCCTGCGCGAGCGCGGCGGGGCGCCCGCCGATTGACGGCTGCCGCGCTACGCGGCCTCCGCCGCTCCCGGGCGAGGCCGCCGGACGAGCTCGAGCCGCAGCAGCGGCAGCAGGTGCTTCGGCCACACGACGAGCGCCGTCGCGTCGCCCAGCCCCACGCCCAGGCCGAGCACGTGCTCGTCGGGGATCTCGACGCATCCGACGACCTCGCCGTCGACCATCACGGATGCGTCGACCGCGTCGGCGGCGGAGGGCGGGTCGACGAAGCTGTCCGGGTCCTGCATCGTCGGGTACCGCTGCTCGCGGAAGGTGTTGCCGATCACGTTCCGCATGTGGAGCGCGAGCTCCTCGGCGATGGACCGTCCGTCGCGCGGCACGACGGTCTGCACCGCCTCGTGCGCGATGGGGAACCGCATCCACCGCATCCACTCGGTCTCGGCGGGCGTCAGGCGCGACGGCGGGTTCGCCAGCGCCGTGTCCACCTCGGGCGGCAGCTCGGCGGTGTTGAACGGATCATCGAGGTCGTCGGGGTTCCAGAGGATGGCGTACATGATCGCCGCGGCTTCGAGCCCGCTCCCCGTCGCGATCGTGTTCACCCCGATCTCGCGGATGCTCGGCTGCGGCGCGAGCGTCGCCAGCAGCACCGGGAACGCTGCGCCGACCGAGTCGACCGTGGGCGGCGCGAACCCCGCGCCGTCGTCCTCACCGAAGTGCATGTCCCATCTTCTCAGCGTCAGAGGCGGGCGGCGAGGGCGAGGGCGTCGTGCGGCGCGTGGCCGTGGATGTCGTTGTCGAAGTAGGCGTAGACGTCGCGTGGGATGCCGTCGAGTGCGGATGCGCCGGTCGTCCAGGCGCGGATGCGTGCGGCCCAGCCGTCGAGCTCATCGGGCGTGTAGCCGCTCGCGTAGAGCTCGCGGGAGCCGTGCAGCCGGACGTACGCGAAGTCGGCGGTGACCTCGCCGAACGCGGGCCATCGACCGGCGGTGTCGGCGACGGTGAGCGCGACGCCGTGGTGGCGGAGCAGCTCGACCGCCGCCGGGTCCCCGAAGCTCGAGGCGCGCGGCTCGAGCGCGTGCCGCAGCGGCGCATCCGGCCCCTCCTGCAGCCACGCGCGCCCCGCCATCCGCTCGTCGTGCCCGCGAGCGAGCTCGAGCGCCTCCCCCGTCGTCCGCGGCAGCCCCGCGAGGAAGCGGTCGAGCACCTCGGGCTCGAACTCCTGCCGCTCGGGCAGCTGCCAGAGGAACGGCCCGAGCTTCGCGCCGAGGGCGAGCACGCCCGAGGCGAGGAAGTTCGCCATCGCGACCTCCACCTCGCGCAGCCGCAGCATGTGCGTGATGTAGCGGGAGCCCTTCACCGCGAACACGAAGTCGTCGGGCACCGCGTCGCGCCAGCGCTCGTAGCTGGCCGGCCGCTGGAGCGAGTAGAAGGAGCCGTTGAGCTCGACCGTCGACATCCGCTCGCCGACGAACTCGAGCTCGCGACGCTGCACGAGCCCCGTCGGGTAGAAGTCGCCGCGCCACTCCTTGTAGCGCCAGCCGGAGATGCCCACGCGGGCGCGGGCGGGCGCGCGCTCGTCGGGGACCTCCATGCGGCAACCTTCGCATCGCACCCGGTCGGCCGCACCCATCCGCCGTTCAGGTGGAGGGCGACGGCTCCCCCGCGCGGCGGAGGCCCAAGTCCAGCCTGCAGGGGGAGGCCCGAGGCGGCCAGCACGCATAGCGTTCAAGCATGCTCTCGATCCGATCCATCTCCCGCTCGTTCAACGGGCACCAGGCGCTCAAGGACGTCAGCTTCGACGTGCACGACGGCCTGATGACCGGCTTCGTCGGCGCGAACGGCGCCGGCAAGACCACCGCGATGCGCATCATCCTCGGCGTGCTGACGCCCGACTCCGGCTCGGTCGAGGTCGACGGCCGTCCCGTCTCGGCGGACGACCGCGCGCAGTTCGGCTACATGCCCGAGGAGCGCGGCCTCTACCCCAAGATGAAGGTGCACGAGCAGCTCGTCTACCTGGGCCGCCTGCACGGCATGACCGGCAAGGCCGCGGCGACCCGCGCCAGCGCGCTGCTCGAGCAGCTCGGCCTCGGCGAGCGGCAGCACGACACGCTCGAGTCGCTCAGCCTCGGCAACCAGCAGCGCGCGCAGATCGCCGCCGCGCTCGTGCACGAGCCCACCGCGCTCGTGCTCGACGAGCCGTTCTCGGGCCTCGACCCGATGGCGGTCGAGACCACGCTCGGGGTGCTGCGCGACGTCGCCCGCTCCGGCGCCCCCGTGCTCTTCTCGAGCCACCAGCTCGACGTCGTCGAGCGCCTCTGCGACTCGCTCGTCATCCTCGCCCACGGCGAGGTGCGCGCCGCCGGCACGCGCGAGCAGATCCGCGCAGCGCACGCCCGCCCCGAGTGGATCCTCGAGACCGACGACGCCGGCTTCGTGCGCGGCATCCCCGGCATCGAGGTGATCGAGTTCGACGGCGGCCACGTGCGCTTCACCGCCCCGAATGAGGTCGACGCCGACCGCGTGCTGCGCGAGGCCATCGAGCGCGGCGCCGTCCGCAGCTTCTCCCCCGCCGTCCGCCCGCTGACCGAGATCTTCCAGGAGGTCGTCCGATGAGCACCATCACCGCATCCACCCGTGACACCGGTGCCGTCAACGACCGCGGCCGCACCGGCTTCTGGCAGGCGACGGGCATCGTCGCGCAGCGCGAGATCATGACGAAGCTGCGCTCCAAGAGCTACATCATCTCGACGATCATCCTGCTCGCCCTCGTCTTCGCGGGCGTGCTGTTCTCGGCCGTCGGGCCGCAGCTGTTCGACGAGGACACCACGGTCGCCACCACCGGCAGCGTCGCACCCAGCCTGCAGTCGATCGACGGCCTCGCCGTCGAGACGCTCAGCAGCGCGGATGCGGTGCGCCAGGCCGTGCTCGACGGCACCGTGGATGCGGGTGTCGTGCAGGGCGACGGACCCTCCGGTCTGCTCGTGGTCGCCGACCGCGAAGCGCCCTCGTCGCTCATGCAGATGCTGAGCGTGTCGCCCGAGCTGCAGCTGCTCGACCCGAACGCGCCCGACCCGATGCTCACCTACTTCATCGGCCTCGCCTTCGGCATCGTCTTCTTCATGTCGGCGATGACCTTCGGCCAGACGATCGCGCAGTCGGTCGTCGAGGAGAAGCAGTCGCGCATCGTCGAGATCATGCTCGCGACCGTCTCGGCGCGCGCGATCCTCGCGGGCAAGATCGTGGGCAACTCGGTGCTCGCCTTCGCCCAGATCGTGCTGATCGCCGCGATCGTGCTGCTCGGCGGTGCCGTCACCGGTTCGCAGCTGCTGCTCGACGGGCTCGGCATGCCGATCGTCTGGTTCGTGGCGCTCTTCACGGTCGGCTTCGTGATGCTCGCGGCGCTCTACGCGGCGGCGGCGGCGCTCGTCTCGCGCTCGGAGGACCTCGCCACGGCGACGAGCCCGCTCATGATGCTCGTGATGGTCCCGTACTTCCTCGTGATCATCTTCAACAACAACCCGCTCGCGCTGCAGATCATGTCGTACGTGCCGTTCTCGGCGCCCGTGGCCGTGCCGATGCGCGTCTACCTCGGCACGATGGAGTGGTGGGAGCCCTACCTCTCGCTCGCGATCCTCGTCGCCTTCACGGTGCTGGTGATCGGCTTCGCCGCCCGCGTCTACGAGCGCTCGCTGCTGAAGACCGGCGCGATGGTGAAGTGGCGGCACGCGCTCAAGCCGTAGTGCCGACGGCTCGCTCCGCGCGACGGCCCGTTCCGATGCATCGGAGCGGGCCGTCCGCGTGCGCCACGCGGTCATGATCGGAGAGACTGATGGTCGGCGAGACGGAGGGACGGGCGATGGAGCGCACGGAGCGGCACGCGCGCACGAGCAGGGTGCACGCTGAGGAGGGCCGCGCCGGGGAGGGCGCGTTCACCCTCGACGTGGAGCGGATCCAGTTCTCCCCCTACTTCTCCCGCCTCTCGGCCGTCACGCAGGTGGTGTCGCCGACACTGTCGGGCGCGCCGGTCCACAACCGGCTGACGCACAGCCTGAAGGTGGGTGCGATCGCGCGTGCCATCGCGCACCGGCTCGTCGACGCCACCGGCGGTGCCGCTCCTGACGCTGCGTGCGACCCGACCGTGGTCGAAGCGGCTGCGCTCGCCCACGACCTCGGGCATCCGCCGTTCGGCCACCTCGGCGAAGCGGTCCTCGACCGCATCGCTCGCGTCGAGCTGGGCCTGCCCGACGGATTCGAGGGCAACGCGCAGACCTATCGCATCCTGACCGCGCTCGACGTGATCGAGGCGGCGCCCACCGGGCTCAACCTCACCGCCGCGGTGCGCACCGCGGCGGCGAAGTATCCGTGGGCGGCCTCCGTGGCACCCGCCGAGATCGACCGGCACGGGCCGCCGCGCGGCATCCGGCGGCGTCCCGAGGGCGGCTACGCCGTCTCGAAGTACTCCGCGTACGCGATCGACGCCGCCGACCTGGCCGAGGCGCGCGCGCAGTGCGCGGCGCCTCCGCTCCGCCAGTCGGTCGAGGGCGCGATCATGGACATCGCCGACGACATCGCCTACTCGGTGCACGACCTGGAGGACTTCTACCGGGCCGGCATCCTCGACCACGCCTCGATCGCGGCGGAGTTCCGCGGATGGCTCTCGAGGCCGGTCTGGCACTCGGAGGACCATCAGGACGTCATCGACTCCACGGAGCACGGCGCAGCGCTCGAGCGACTGCGGCGCAAGATGCGCCGGGACGACGACTGGGTCGCCGACGACGACGCGTTTCGCATGGCCGTCGTCACGGTCGACGCCCAGCTGATCGACGAGCTGCTGTCGAGGCCCTACGACGGATCGCTCACCGCGGAGCGCGCGCTGTCGTCGTTCAGCGACCGCTGGATCCGCACGCTGCAGCACGCCGTGGTGCCGACCGCGTCGGACTCGCCGAGGTCGGGACCGGTGACCCTCTCTCCCACCGCCTGGCACATCGTCGAGGTGCTGAAGTTCGTGCACAAGAACTTCGTGCTGAGCCGGCCCGACCTGGCCATCCACCAGCGCGGGCTGAGCCGCATCCTGACCCGTACGGTCCGCGAGCTCGACGCCTGGCTCGACGACGAGCAGGACCGCCTCAGGGTGCCGCGGCGCCTGCGCGAGCTCATCGCCCTCGCGCATGCCGGGTATGCGGCGCTGGACGCCTCGCCGGCTCCCGACGAGCTGGCACGCCTCGCGCGGGGCCGCGGCATCATGGACTACGTCGCCACGCTCAACGACACCCAGGCCTTCGCCCTCTCCGAGGCGATCTCCGGCCGGGCCGACGGGCTGTGGGCGATCGGCCAGCAGCTGTAGTCGACGCCCGCGCGGCTGGCCACGTTGAGGGTTTGCGTCCGAGTGGAGGGCAACTGGGACGCGAACCCTCAACCCGTCTCGGCAGCCCGGCCGTCCGTTGAGGGTTTGCGTCCGAGTGGAGGGCAACTGGGACGCAAACCCTCAACTCACGACTCCATGCCACGCGCATGTTGCGGAGCGCGAGGTTCTGTGGTTCATTAGTCGAGTAATGAACCAACGGAGTGGCGGCTCGGTGCGACGGCACCGGGCTGACGGTCCGCGGATGTGCGCACATCCGACCCCCCATCGACCAAGGGAAGCAGCATGCTCGACGACAGCAAGCCGCTGTTCGTAGCAGTGGCAGAGCAGATCGAGGACGGGATCCTCGACGGCACCTACGCCGAGGACGATCCCGTGCCCTCGACGAACGAGCTCGCCGCCTTCCTCCGCATCAACCCCGCGACCGCCGGCAAGGGCTTCGGCCTGCTGGTCGACGCGGGCGTGCTCATCAAGAGGAGAGGGATCGGCATGTTCGTCGCCCCCGGCGCCCGCGAGGCGCTCCGGCAGCGCCGGAAGCTCGCGTTCCAGGACCAGTTCATCGCACCCCTGCTCCGCGAGGCAGCACAGCTCGGCATCTCGCCCGAGGACCTCGCGGACATGATCACGAAGGAAGTCGCACGATGACCGCCATCGTCACCCAGCAGCTCGCCAAGCACTACCCCGAGGTGCGCGCCCTCGACGGCGTCTCGATCTCGCTCGAGGAGCACCGCATCCACGGCCTGCTCGGCCGCAACGGCGCGGGCAAGACCACGCTCATGCAGCTCCTCACCGGCCAGGTCTTCGCGACCGAGGGCAGCATGGAGGTGCTCGGCGCGACCCCGGTCGAGAACGCCGAGGTGCTCTCGCAGACCTGCTTCATCCAGGAGAGCCAGAAGTACCCCGACACGTTCCGCCCGATCGACGTGCTGCGGATCGCCTCCGGCGCCTACCCGCACTGGGACCAGGCCTTCGCCGACCAGCTCGTCGACGAGTTCGCGCTGCCCGTCAAGCGCACCATCAAGAAGCTCTCGCGCGGCCAGCTCTCGGCGATCGGCATCGTCATCGGCCTCGCCTCGCGGGCGCCGATCACGTTCTTCGACGAGCCCTACCTCGGCCTCGACGCGGTCGCCCGGCGGATGTTCTACGACCGCCTGCTCGCCGACTTCAGCGAGCACCCCCGCACCGTCGTGCTCTCGACCCACCACATCGACGAGGTCGCCAACCTGCTCGAGCACGTCATCATCCTCGAGCAGGGCCGCGTGCTGCTCGACGCCGACACCGATGAGCTGCACCACGCGGCCATCTCGGTCTCGGGCAGGGCGAGCGAGGTGGATGCGTTCCTGACGGGCCGCGAGGTGCTCGAGCGCACCGTGCTCGGCACGCTCGCGACCGCGACCTTCACCGCCCGTGACGGCGATGAGCGCGCGGCGCGCGAGGCCGGCCTCGACGTCAGCCAGGTCTCCCTCCAGGCGCTCTTCGTGCACCTGACCACCAGCGCGGCAGCCGCCGACGCATCCGCAACCGTCACCGCGACCGACGTCGCGAACCACTGAGAGGAGCCGTCATGCGCATCCGCAACGTCGTCCAGCTCCACACCGTCAACAAGCTCCAGGCCTTCGGCTGGCCGCTCATCATCATGGTGATGTCGCTCACGATCGTGCTCATCATCGGCGCGCTCGTGCTCAACGTCTCGGGCTCCATGGGCGAGGCAGACCTCGCCGACGCCCGCGAGGGGATGAACACCGGCATGATGTTCAACGGCGCGATCTTCGCGCTGCTGGGCCCGCTGATCGGCTTCGGCTTCACCGCGATGGGGCAGTACTTCCCGCTCGCGCTCGGCCTCGGCCTCACGCGGCGCGAGTTCGCGGCCGGCACCGCGCTCGTGTTCGTGGGCAACGCCGCCTTCTACGCGGCCATCATCACGATCGGCAAGGTCATCGAGGTCGCGACCGGCGGCTTCGGCCTCGGCATCCGCTTCTTCGACGTCGTCTACACG
Source organism: Actinomycetota bacterium (assembly GCA_051751085.1). Lineage (GTDB taxonomy): Bacteria > Actinomycetota > Actinomycetes > Actinomycetales > Microbacteriaceae > Agrococcus. Next base: position 28,015 of record JBNJKM010000012.1, read on the forward strand.
GGCATCGGCGAGTGGTGGCAGACGCTCATCCAGACCTTCCTGCTGATCCTCTCGGTCATGCTCGTGGGCGCCGCGATCACGACCGCGTTCCAGCGCTGGGGCCAGTCGTTCCTCTGGATCTTCTGGTTCGGCCTCGCCGTGATCGTGCTCGCCGTCGTCGCGGGCTCCCTGCTGTCGGAGCCGTTCCGCGGCTTCGCCGGCGACGTGATGGCGATGGGATGGGCGCCCTGGATGGCCGTGGTGGCCCTCATGGGGGCGGTCGGCGGAGCCCTGTGGCTCGCGCTCGTCCGCCGGGCCCAGGCCCGGTAGCCCGGCCGCGGCGAACCGCACCGGTCGGTTGAGGGTTTGCGTCCGAGTTTTTCTCAACTCGGACGCAAACCCTCGACTCGTGGGGCAGGGGCGCCGCCTACGGGGCGGCGTCGCCCTCGTCGCCGGCGGCGACCGCCTGCTGCTCGTCGCCGGTCGCGCCCTCGGTCGGCGCGCCGGATCCGGCCAGGGGATCGGTCGGCTCGCCCTGGTTGGGCCGCTCGGCGCCCCACGGCGACTGCCCGTCGAGCGCTTCGTCGAGCGCGTCCTGCGACTCGGCCGCGACCTGCTGCGCGCCGCCGTCGTGCTCGGCGCCGGTCGTGCCGCCGGGCTGCAGCTCGCCCTCGTTGCTCTGCGATGCGTCGGTCATCGGGTCTCCCTCCTGCTGCGCGGGCGGCGCCGGCTGGTGCCGCGGGTTCCGCACGGCGAGTGTCGTCCGCCTACCTGGAGCGCGACTGAGCGTGCGCGCCGGTCAGCCCTGCACGCCCGCGAGCCGGTCGAGCGCCTCGCGCCGCTCGGCCGCATGGTCGAGGATGCGCGGCGTGTAGCCGTGCGCGTACCCCTCGGCGGCCTTCCATGGCTCGTGCACCGCGGCACCGGGGATGTGCCGCAGCTCGGGCACCCAGCGGCGCACGTAGTCGCCGTCGGGGTCGAACTTCTGGCCCTGCAGCACCGGGTTGAACACGCGGAAGTACGGGGCCGCATCCGTGCCGGTGCCGGCCGTCCACTGCCAGCCGTGGCTGTTGGAGGCGACGTCGCCGTCGGCGAGGTGCGCCTGGAAGTGGCGGGCGCCGTAGGGCCACCACACGTGGAGGTCCTTGCAGAGGAAGCTCGCGGTCACCATCCGCAGGCGGTTGTGCATCCAGCCCTCGGCGAGCAGCTGGCGCATGCCGGCGTCGACGAACGGGAAGCCCGTGCGTCCCTCGCACCACGCGCCGAACAGCTCGCCCGGCTCGTCGTAGGCGATGCCCCGCAGGTGCTGGGCGAGGTCGCGCGAGCCGGAGCGAGGGTGGTGCCACAGCACGTCGGCGTAGAACTCGCGCCACGCGAGCTCGGTCTGGAAGCGCTTGAGCGAGCGCTGCGCCGCCTTCCCCCGCCTCGGCGCGACGCGGTCGAGATCGGCGAGCAGCGTGCGGGGGTGCAGGGCACCCAGCTTGAGCGCGATCGAGAGCCGGGAGGTGCCGTCGAGGTCGGGGCGGTCGCGGTGCTCGTCGTAGTCGTCGATCGGGCCGTCGAGGAACGCCGCCCAGCGCTCGAGCGCCCCCTCCTCGGTCGCCCACGACAGCTCCGCCGAGGTCTCCGGCGGCGCGGGCAGCGGCTCGCTCTCGACCCGGCGCGCCCAGCGGATGTCGGCGGGCAGCTCGGCGGGCGCCCGCCAGCCGTGCTCGAGCCACGCGCGCGAGAAGGGCGTGAAGACCCGGAACGGCGAGCCGTCCCCCTTCCGCACGCGTCCCGGCGAGACGGCGTACGGCGTGCCCGTCACGACGAGCGGCACGCGGAGCGCGGCCTCGACGCTCGCGTCGCGACGACGACCGCCGGGCGTCGACTCGCCCGAGACGTGCACCGCATCCGCCCCCGACGCATCGGCGAGCTCGGGGATGACCTGCTCGGGACGGCCCGAGCGCACGACGAGCGCGCCATCGGTCGCGGCGTGCAGGCTCGCCAGCGCCGTCCGGATCGCGGCGGACCGCGCCGCACCGGCGCCCTCGAACGCGGGGTCGAGCACGAACACCGGCAGCACGTCGCCGGCTGCCGCCGCGGCGGCGAGCGCCGGCTGATCGCGCACCCGCAGGTCGCGCCGGAACCACACGAGCTGGGCACCCATGCGGGCAGGCTACTCCGGCCCGCCGGGTGCCCCGTGTGCGGTCAGCGCAGCGGCTCGGCGAGGTTCGCGGGCGGCATCCCCGGGTCGAGCGAGGGGTCGCTCGGCGTCAGCTCGCCGTCGTCGCTCTCGCGCTCGGCACGCAGCCGGTCCTCCTCGGCCGATGCGGTGCCGGCGCCCGACGCCTGGCTCTCGCGCACCTCGGCCTGCCCCTGCGGCTCGTCGGCCTCGCCGCCCGGCCACTCGGCAGCGCCCAGCGTGGCCGCATCTCCGGTCGTGCCGCTCATGTCGCTCGGGAGCACGGCTCCCGCACCCTCCGGCACCCGCACCTCGCCCGTCCGCACCGCGTCGGCTCCGCTCTGCTCGGTCCCGTCGGACATCTGATCCTCCGATCATCGCGCGGCACCTGCGGCGCCGCTGGTTCCGTGGAGCATCCTCGTCCCCCAACCTTGAACCGCACTGAACGTCTCGGATGCGTTCGCGGATGCGGCGGGGGCGGCGCCGCCCTGCGAGGATGGTCGGGTGCAGACGCTCCACGACGCGGACCGCCGCGGCTTCGCCTCCGACAACTACTCCGGCGTGCACCCCGAGGTGCTCGCCGCGATCACCGCCGCGAACGGCGGCCACCAGACGGCCTACGGCGCCGACGACTACACCGCGCACCTGCAGTCGGTCGTGCGCGCGCACTTCGGCGAGCAGGCCGAGGCGTTCCCGGTCTTCAACGGCACGGGCGCGAACGTGCTGGCCCTGCAGTCGCTGCTGCCGCGCTGGGGCGCGGTCGTCGCGGCGAGGACGGCGCACATCAACGTCGACGAGGGCGGGGCGCCCGAGCGGGTCGGCGGCATGAAGCTGCTCACGGTGCCGACGCCCGATGGCAAGCTCACGCCCGAGCTCATCGACCTCGAGGCGTGGGGCTACGGCGACGAGCACCGCGCGCAGCCGCTCGCGGTGTCGATCACGCAGTCGAGCGAGCTCGGCACGCTCTACACGCCCGCGGAGATCCGCGCGATCGCCGACCACGCGCACGCGAAGGGCATGCTGCTGCACGTCGACGGCGCGCGGCTGTCGAACGCCGCGGTGTCGCTGGGGCAGCCGCTGCGGGCGTTCACGACCGACGCGGGGGTCGACATCCTCTCGCTCGGCGGCACGAAGAACGGCGCGATGGGCGCAGAGGCGGTCGTCGTGCTCTCGGAGCGCGCGGGCCTCGGGCTCGTCTACCTGCGGAAGCTCAACATGCAGCTCGCCTCGAAGATGCGGTTCATCTCGGCGCAGCTCGTCGCGCTCTTCGAGGGCGAGCTGTGGCACGAGAACGCGGCGCACGCGAACGCCATGGCCGCGCGGCTGCGCGCCGCCGTCGAGGGGCTGCCGGGCGTCTCGTTCGCCTACCCGACGCAGGCGAACGGCGTCTTCGCGCGGCTGCCGGCGGGCGTCGCCGACCGCGTGCGCGAGGCCTTCTTCTTCTACGACTGGGATGCGCCGGCCGGCGAGGTGCGCTGGATGTGCACGTGGGACACGACCGAGGCCGACGTGGATGCGCTGGCGAGCGCGGTGCGCGAGGCCGTCGGCGCGTAGACGCGAACGAGGCCCCGGCGGTCTTCCACCGGGGCCCCGAGTCTCGCGCAGCGCTGGATCAGCTCTGGTGCTCGTCCTTCACGCGCTTGCTGGCGTCCTTCGCCTCGGACTTCACGTCGCTGGCGGCGGACTGCGTCTCGTCCTTCACCTCGCTGGCTGCCGCCTGCGCCTCGCCCTTGATGTTCTCGCCGGCGGTCTGCGCCGAGTCCTTGAGCGACTGCGCGGCCTGCTGCGCGGGCTCCTTCAGGTGCTCGCCGGCCTCCTTGGCGACATCCTTCGCCTCCTCCATGAGCGGCTGCGCGGCGTCCTTGACCTTGCTCGCCGCGTCCTTCTCGACGCTGCTCGCGGGGATGAGCGACGCGACCAGGGCGCCGACGCCGAAGGCGATGAGGCCGACGGCGAGCGGGTTGCCCTTCGCCTTCTGAACCGCGCGGTCCGCCCCCTGGCGGACGCCGTCGCCGACGTCGCCGACGGCGCCGCGCACCGACTCGCCGGCGTGGCCGACGGCTCCGCGCACGTCGTTGCCGACCTGCCCGACAGCGCCGGGGTCGTTGTCGTCCGAACCGAACAGTCGATCCTTCACGGCGTTCACCTTGCCCTTCACTCGTTCGGTCTCACGGCCGACGATGCTGCTCGGCGAGACCTTCTCGGCCAGCGCGTCGACATCGCTGCTGACGTTCTCGCGCGTGCGATCGATGCGTGCGCGGATCTCTTCGGGTGTCTCACTCATCGGTGCTCCTCATTGGTGCTCAGTGCTTCGGGGATGTGCTTGACGGAGTCGACCGTCTCGGGCATGGGCTCGACCTGCTTCAGCGCCTTGCGGCCCATGGAGTAGAGCACGAAGCCGATGATCGCCCAGATGATGGCGACGACGAGCGCACCCCATGCGATGTGGCCGAACAGGTCGCCCAGCGCCCAGGCGAGCGCGTAGGACAGGAAGAAGATGACGAGGCCACCGGCGTAGCCGGCACCCGCGAGCATCCCCGCGCCCTTGCCGGCGTGCTTGGCCTGCTCCGTCGCCTCCGCCTTCGCGAGCGCGAGCTCGTCGCGCATGAGCGCGGAGAAGTCGCGCGTGAGGTCGCCGACGATGTCGCCGAGCGACTGCGTCGCCGCGCGCTCCTCAGCGGGCGTGTCCGCCGCGAGGACCGCGGGGTCCTCGGGCGAATGCCGCCCGGTGGTGCCCTCGACGCTGCTCACAGTCCGGTCTCCCCCCGGGTGTTCGGGTACCCGGAGCCCGGGCGGTCCGTGAGGGGCAGGTCGGGGTCGACACCGGGGACGTCCGAGACCGGGCGCTCGCCCAGCCACGGCTCGTTGTCGACCGGGATCGCCTGCGGGTTCGTGCCCGCTGCCGTGCCGGACGCGGTCCATGCGGTGTCGGTCGCGCCGTACGCGCCAGCCGTGTTCGTGGTGCCCGTGCCGTACGTGCCGGTGGTGTCGTAGCCGCCCGTCGCGCCGTAGCCGGTCGTGTCGTACCCGGTCGAGCGGTACTGGTTGGACTCGCGGTCGCGCTCGTCCTTCGCCTCTCCGACGACGCCGCTCACGAGGCGGCCGACCACGAGGCCGGCGACACCGGCGATCGCGATGAAGGTGCCGGGGCGGCGACGCGCGAACGACTTGACCTCGTCGAGCAGGTCTGCCGGCTCGCGGTTCTCGAGCCACTGGGCGGCCGTGCTGGCGCGCTGCGCGACCTCGTTCACGAGCTGCGACGCCATGCCGCTCTGCGTGCCGTCGGAGGTGCCGTCCGCCATGCCGCGCAGCTCGTCGCTGAACGTGCGGATGCCCTCGGCGGCGCGGCCCTGCTGGTTCTTCGCCTGACCGCGCACCTCGTGCATGGTCTCGTCGAGCAGCTTGCGGGCCTGGTGCTTCGCCTCGCCGGCGACCTGGCGCGCCTCGTCCTTCGCCGTGTCGGCGACGTGACGGCCGGCATCCTTCGCCGTGCCGGCGACGTTGGCAGCCTGCTCCTTCGCGGAGCCTGCGACGTTCGACGCCTCGTCCTTCGCGGCCTGCTTCGTGCCCTGCGAGGATCCCTGGCTCGACTGATCGCCGATCGGGGGCGTCGTCGGGGTGATGAGGTGCTCCTGGGGAGCGGCGCTGCGCTGGCCCGTGCCGGGCGTTCCCGGCGTGCCGGTCCCGGTGGTCGCCGGCGGCGTGACGCCGCCCTGGCTCTGCGGCTCCTGGGGGTGATGCACTGTCATGATCCGTCCAATCGTGCGCGGGCGGAGGCGGTTGCCTCCGCGTCGAGTGCTTCGTGTGTCAGCAACCATGTACCCCATTCCTGGGAACTTCAAGAGAGTCGGTCGGGAATGGCATGCTGTGGCCATGGCTCAGCAGATCGGCACGCCGGGCGGCTCGGAGGAGCGCCCCGCCGTCTTCTTCCGCGACGCGGCGGAGTTCCGAGCGTGGCTCAAGGTGAACCACGCGTCGAGCACCGAGCTGTGGATGGGCCTCAGCGCGAAGCACGTCGAACCCCGCGGATTGACGTGGGCGGAGGCCGTGCCCGAGGCGCTCTGCTTCGGCTGGATCGACTCGCTGTCGCAGCGGATCGACGAGGATGCGCGGCGCCAGCGATGGACGCCGCGCAAGCCCACGTCGAACTGGTCGGCCGTGAACGTCGCCCACGTCGAGCGCCTCGTCGCCGAGGGCCGCATGCGTCCGGCGGGCCTCGCGGCGTTCGAGGCGAGGCGCGACGAGCGCACGGCCGTCTATGCCTACGAGCACGCGGAGCACGCGCTGCCGCCCGAGCTGCAGGCGCACCTCGACGCCTCGCCCGCGGCGCAGGCGTTCCTCGCCGCGGCGACCGCGAGCTACCGCCGGGTGGCGATCGCGTGGGTGCTCGGCGCGAAGCGCGCGAGCACCCGGGAGGAGCGGGCGAGACAGCTCGCCGCCGACTCTGCGGCCGGGCGACTGATCCCGTCGCAGCGCTACGGCGAGACGCCCAAGTGGGTCGAGCGGGCGGCAGCCGCCGCGACCGCGGCGGAGAGCCCCTAGCCCCCCAGGTAGCGCGCCAGGTTGGCGAGCGACGACCCGAGCCCCACCTCGTGGTCCTCCTGCGCGATGCCGGTCGGCACATCCGTCGCCGACACCGTCACGCGCGTGCCGGCCTCGACCGGCTCGAGCTTCCAGGTCATGAGCATGTCGCCGCGGAAGCGCTGCTCCTCGGTCTCGAACGTGACGCGCTGCACGACGAGCCGGCCGGGGATGAGCTCGACGAAGGTGACGCTCGTCGCGTCGGAGTCGTCGGTCGTCTTGGGGTCGGCCGCATCCTCGAAGCGCAGCACGGCGCGGAAGCCGCCGCCCTCGCGTGCATCCATCGCCTCGATCGCGCCGGTCGCGCCCTCCGGCGGCAGCCAGGCGGCGAGCGCCACGGGGTCGAGGAGCGCCTCGTAGACCTGCTGCGGGGCGACGGCGACCACCGTGCCGGCCCGGTCGACGCGCGGCGCGTCCTCCTCCGGCTCGACCGCCTCGGCCCTGCCGCTCGCGATCGCGCGCACGGCGGCGGCGAGCCCCAGCCCCAGGTCGTCGAACGACAGGTCGGATGCCCGGGGTGACGCATCCGCGTCGGTCTCGGCCCCGACGCCCGCGGTGCCGCTCGAGCGCACCGCCGGCACGTGCACGAAGCCGCCGGGCACCTCGAGGCCCGCGACGCGATAGGCGATGTGGTTGCACAGGAAGCGGCCGGCGTCGCCGCTCGGGTGCGCGGGCAGGCCGACCGCGAGGATGGCGCCGGCGAGCGCCTCGGCGTCGAAGGCGGATGCGCGGCGCGGCGGGCCGTCGGGATCGATCGCGGTGGCGCGCGGCTGGTCGCCCTCGTTGTCGGGGATGCGGGCGTCGTCCTCGTTCACGCCCCACCGCTCGGGGGTGATGGCGGTGCGGCCGCCGGCCTCGCCGACCGCGAGCACGGCATCCGGCCGGTGCTCGTCGACGAGCGCCCGGAGCGCGCGGTCGGCCGAGGCGAAGGCGACCGGGAGCGTGCCGGTGACGAGCTCGACGCCCGGCTGCGGATCGGCGGCCCACGCCCGCTCGAGCCGCCGCACCGCCTCGAGGCTCGCGTTCTCTCGGTCGCCGCCGAACGGCTCGAACCCGGTCACCAGGATGCGCATGCGCCCAGTCTGCCGTCGGCGAGCGGCGGGCGCACGCCGTGACGTCGGCGTCTCACGGGCAGACGCGCAGCCCCCGCCCATCGACGAGGACGATGTCGCCGAGCTGCAGCTGCCGCCCGCGGCGTCGATCGACCTCGCCGTTCACGGCCACCTCGCCGTCGAGGATGGCCTCCTTCACGTCCCCGCCGGAGTCGAAGAGCCCGGCGAACTTCAGGAACTGCCCGAGGCGGATGGCCTCGCCGCCGATCGGGACGTCGTCGATGTGCGCCGGTTCGGTCATCCGGGCATGCTAGCCGACCCGGTGGCGGGTCAGAAGTCGACGACGACCGGGAGGTGGTCGGAGAGCGCGGGCGGCTGCACCCGCAGCTGCCGGGCAGCGTGCAGCGGGTCGGCGCTCAGCACGTGGTCGATCTGCATGAGCGGCCGCGAGAGCGGGAACGTGGCGCCGTGCGCGAGCAGGCGCGCGCGCGTCACGCGCCGCACCATCGCCGCCGGCATGTTGAGGTCGCCCATGAGCACGCGCGGGCCGGGCAGCGTGCGCAGCCAGCGCGTCGTGCGCCGCAGCTGCCGCACGTTGACGCCCTGCAGGAACGTCAGGTGCGTGCACGCGATCGTCCAGGTGCCGTGGGGCGTGCGGATCGTCGCGGCGACGACGGCCCGCGGCTCGTCGCGGATCCACAGCATCTCGCCGGTCTCGGGCACGCGGTGCGGCGCGCGGAAGCGCGCGGACGACGGCAGGCGCAGCACGTGCCAGCGCAGCACCGGGTAGCGCGAGATGAGCGCGATGCCGTAGCCGTCGTCCGTCGCGTCGGCGTCGACGTCCGTCGCCGGTCGCCAGGCGCGCGCCGGATCGCCGATCAGCGTGGGCACGAAGCGCGAGACGGCCCCGCCCACCGCGCCGGCGGCGATCTGGGTCAGGTCGAGCAAGCCGGAGCGCGGCTGGCCGAGGTCGACCTCCTGCAGGGCGAGCACATCGGCGTCGAGCGCTTCGATCGCCCGCGCGAACCGCACCGGATCGACGGCGCTGTCGGCCGGAGTCCTGCCGTGGAGGACGTTCCACGTGGCGAGCCGCATGCGCCCATCCTGCCCGGGGGCGACGGATCGGCCGGGCGGCGCGGCGGCGCGCGCCGACGCGGCAGGATGGATGCGTGACGATCGCAGGCCTCGACGTGGGCGGGACGAAGACGGCGGGGGCGGTGCTCGCGACGCCGGCCGACGGCGGCGGCCCGGGCGGAGCGCCGCGCTGGACCCTCGACCACGTGCTCGCGCGCACCCACCGGGCGCACCGCATCCACGACCCCGAGTCGCTGCTCGACTCGCTCGAGGAGGCGGTGCGCGAGCTCGACGGGCAGCTCGCCGAGGCCGGGCACGAGCCCGTCCGCGCGGTGGGGCTCGCGATCGCCGCCTGGCTGACGCGCGACCGCGAGGTCGTCACGTGGGCGGCGCACCTGGGCGTGCGCGACTTCCCGCTGCGGGCGGCGCTCGCCGAGCGGCTCGGCATGCCCGTGACGATCGACAACGACGCGAACGGCTACCTCGTCGGCGAGGCGGCGATGGGGGCGGCGGCGGATGCGTCGTCGTCGATCCTGATCGCGCTCGGCACGGGGGTGGGTGGCGCGTACGTCGCCGACGGGCGGCCGCTCATCGGCGCGCACGGCCTCGGCGGCGAGCTCGGGCACGTCACCGTCGACGAGCAGGGGCCGGTGTGCTCGTGCACCGCGCGCGGCTGCATCGAGGCCTATGCGGGCGGCAACGCGCTCGCGCGCGACGCGGCGGCGGTGCCCGCCGCGGTCGCGCTCGCGCCGGACGGCCGCGCGACGGCGATCCACCTCGAGCGGGCCGCTCGAGCGGGCGACGCGACCGCGATCGCGGTGCTCGACCGGGCCGGGTGTGCCGTCGCCGCCGGACTGCGCCGACTGCTGCCGGCGTTCGACCCCGAGGTCGTCGTGCTGGGCGGCCGCGTGATGCTCGAGTGCGCGGATCTGCTGCTGCCCGTCATCGAGCGCGAGCTGGCCGCCCACGCGCCGCTGCAGGGCGTGCCGCAGCCGCGTCGGCTCGAGCTCGCGCGGCTCGGCGGCCACGCGGCGGCGATCGGTGCGGCGGTGCTGGCCGCGCGCTGACCGACCGAGCCGCCGTTGCGGCACGAAGAGGCCCCTCCCGGCGAGCGGGAGGGGCCTCTTCGTGCCTCAGTCGAGGGGATGCGTCGGGATCAGCCCTGCGCGCGGCGCGAGCCGCGACGCGGCTCCGCGCTGCTGCCGCCGGACTGCAGCGAGCCGCCGCCGGTCGACGACCATGCGACCGCCGAGCCGCCGCGCGGTGCGCCGCCCTGGCCGCCGCGACCGCCGCGGGCCGGCTGGCCCGAGCGAGCGCCGCCCTGGCCGCCGCGGCCGGCACCGGCAGGCTTGCCGTCGGGGCGACCCGAGCGGTCCTTGCGGGGACGCTCGGAGCGCGCGGCGCCGGAGCCTGCGCCGTGCGCTGCCGAGCCGGCGACGCCGTCGCGGGTGCTGCGGCCTCGGCCACGACCGCCGCCGCTCGAGCGACCGCCGCCGCCCTGCTGCTGCTGGATCTCGTTGCCCGAGCCCGGGCCGCCGGGGACCGGCGCCACGTGCGGGGCGTACGGTCCGACGAGGGTGTCGACCGCATCCGAGGACGCGGTGACCATCTGCGCGGGCGCCGAGATGCCGGCCTTGCGCAGCAGCGACATCGTGTCGCCGCGCTGCGAGGGCATCATCACCGTGGCGACGTCGCCCGCCGAGCCGGCGCGAGCCGTGCGGCCCGAGCGGTGCAGGTAGGCCTTGTGCTCCATGGGCGGGTCGACGTGGACCACGAGCTGCACGTCGTCGACGTGCACGCCGCGAGCCGCGACATCCGTCGCCACGAGCACGCGGACGGTGCCGGCCGAGAACTCGGCGAGGTTGCGGTCGCGCGCGTTCTGCGACAGGTTGCCGTGCAGGTCGACGGCCGGGATGCCGGATGCCGTGAGGTGCTTCGCGAGCTTCTTCGCCTGGTGCTTGGTGCGGGTGAAGAGGATGCGACGGCCCTCGCCCGAGGCGAGGCGGCGCACGAGCAGGTTCTTGTCGGCGTCGGAGACCTCGAACACGTGGTGCGTCATCGCGGCGACGGGCGAGTTCGCCTCGTCGACGGAGTGCATGACCTGGTTCGTGAGGAAGCGCTTCACGAGCTTGTCCACGCCGTTGTCGAGCGTGGCGGAGAACAGCAGTCGCTGGCCCGAGCTCGGCGTCTTGTCGAGGATCTTCGTGACGACCGGCAGGAAGCCGAGGTCGGCCATGTGGTCGGCCTCGTCGATGACGGTCATCTCGATCGCCGACAGGCTGGCGACGCCCTGCTTCATGAGGTCCTCGAGGCGGCCGGGGCACGCCACGATGATGTCGACGCCGTTGCGCAGCGCGGTCTCCTGCGGGCGCTGCGAGACGCCGCCGAAGATGGTCGTGATGGTGAGGCCGGCGGCCTTGGCGAGCGGCGCGATCTCGGTCGCGATCTGCGTCGCCAGCTCGCGGGTCGGTGCGAGCACCAGGCCGAGCGGGAGGCCCTTGCGGCGGTTGCCGCCGGCGAGCTCACCCGAGAGGCGCGCGACGAGCGGGATCGAGAAGGCGAGGGTCTTGCCCGAGCCGGTCTTGCCGCGGCCCAGGACGTCGCGGCCCGCGAGGGTGTCGGGCAGCGTGTCGGCCTGGATCGGGAAGGGCGTCTCGCGGTCCATCGCCTTGAGGGCGGTGACGAGCTTGGCAGGGACGCCGAGCTCGGCGAACGTGGGAACGGTCTTGTCAGTCAATGCGTGCTCTTTCGTCGAGCATGCGCGGGCATCCGAGCCCGGCGCGCAGCGTGGCTGTGCGGGGCGGACGTGCAGTGGATGCGTCGGCGCAATTCGGCGAGCGCGGCGGTGGCCGCGATCGTTCGCCGTGGAAGTTCTTCGACGCCCGGAACGGCCGGGCGGAGAGAGGAGCGTTCTACGACGCGGTGTCTATACCAACAGGCGAGCTGGCTCAGGAGCCCTGCTCGCACAGTGCCTCAACCCTAGCAGGCCGGTCTGACATCCCACCAGGACGATCGAGATGATGCTCGCCTCGGGCAGACGGATGCGCGCGTGGGCGGTCGGTCGTAGGCTCGCTTCGCAGAGCGAGAGGACGACATGCGACGCCGCGACACCATCGGACTCTCGCTGCTCGTGCCCGGCGTGCTGCCCCTCTACGCCGCCTTCCTCGCGCTCGGCAACCGCATCTTCCCGACCGCGGACGTCGCCCGCAGCAACGAGATGCCTCACGCCGCCGTCTACTTCCTCGGGCCCGAGGCCAACTCGCCCTTCGAGCTCGCGGCCGTGCTCGCCTGGATCGCGATCGGCATCGTGGGTGTCGCGCTCATCGCCGCCGGCTACCGGCTCATCTCGACAGAGGTGGCAGGCGGTCCGCCGCTGCGGCCGGTCGATGCGCCCCGCGTCTGGCACTGGCTCGACGTGTAGGAGCCTCTTGGCTCCTCACGGCGGGGCGACACCTCGCCAGCGGTCCCGCCTTGCACGCCGACCTGGGCGTCGCACCAAGGCGCGCTCGTTACTGTCCCCCATATGCCCAATCCCCTCAAGGACGACGCCCTCCTGCTCCTGACCCGCGGCTACGACGCGGGCGCCGAGATCTGGAAGCGTGCGCGGCCGGGCGCGAGGGCAGCGCCGATGCGCGTCCTCGGCAAGGACGCGATGTTCGTGCGCGGCGCAGCGGGCGTGCGGCTCTTCTACGACGAGAGCAGCGTGCGCCGGCACGGCGCGATGCCCGCGTTCATCCAGGAGTCGCTCTTCGGCCACGGCTCGGTGCACACGCTCGACGTCGGCGAGCACCGCCACCGCAAGCAGACCTTCCTCGGCCTCGCGTACGACGACGCGCAGGTGACGAGGCTCGAGCCCTTCCTGGAGCAGGAGTGGCAGCGCGAGCTCGACGCGTGGCAGGGCGGCCACGAGCGCTCGGCGTACGACGCCGCCGTCGGCGCCATCGGCCGTGCGATGCAGCGCTGGGCAGGCCTGCCCGGCACGCCGGACGCGCAGACGCGGTGGGCGCGCCGGCAGGCGCAGATCGTCGACGGCTTCGGGGTGCCGTACTCGCCCGAGTACCTGCTCACCATCATCAACCGCACCTGGTCCGACCGGCACGCGCGCAAGCTCATCGAGGCGGTCCGGGCCGGGAGCCTCGAGGCGACGGACGGCACGGCGCTGCACGCGTGGGCGTGGCACCGCGACCCCGAGGGCGAGCTGCTCGACGCGCGCCTCGCGGGCATCGAGCTGCAGAACTCGTTCCGCCCGGCGATCGCGGTCGCCCGATTCGTCGCGTTCGCGGCGAAGGCGCTCCACGAGCGGCCCGACTGGCGCGAGCGGATCGCCGCCGAGACGACCGAGCGGGGCCGGCTCACGGGAGGGCCGCTCGCGACCGCCTTCGCGCACGAGCTGCGTCGCACCGTGCCGTTCGTGCCGATGCTGCCCGCCGAGGCGATCCGCGACCTCGAGCTCGACGGCCAGACCGTCGCCGCCGGCGACAGCGTGTTCATCGACGTGCTCGGCACCGGCCTCGATGAGGCGAGCTGGTCGACAGCTGCGTCGTTCGACCCCGAGCGGTTCGTCGGCGTCGACGACTTCGAGTCGATCGAGGCGTTCGTGCCGCAGGGCGGAGGCCGACCCGACACCGGGCACCGCTGCCCCGGCGAGAAGGTCACGCTCGCGACGCTCACGAGCGCGATCGCGGCGCTCAGCGACCCGCGCGTGATCATCGAGGGCGAGGGCCTCGGCGTCGACCGGCGCCGCATGCCCACGAAGCCGGCCTCCGGGGGACGCGTGCGCGATGCATCCGCCGAGCCCGCCTCGACCGGCGGGAAGTGCCCCTTCCACTGAGCGAGGCCGGTGATCGAGGTCTCGCGGTACAGTGCGACGACACTCGACGAGGAGGTCGCCATGACCCGCAAGCCCACCGAGATCGGCATCCAGCGCACGTCGCCGGAAGCGCCCTCGCTCGCCGTGCAGCGAGGGGTCGACACGTCGGGGCGGCAGGCCGCGCCCTCCGCCGACGCGCGACGCGATCGCGCCTCCGCACTGGGCATGCTCATCGCGGGATGCGCGCTCGTCGCGGCAGGGATCCTCGGTGCCGGGACACGGCTCAACACGGCCATCGCCACCGCCCGGGAGGGCTCGCTCGATCCTGTCGCGACCTTCTTCCTCGGCGCGGATGGCGCCTCGGTGCCTGACCTGCTGCTGGCCATCGCGCTGCTCGCGCTCATCCCGATCGGCATCGTGCTCGCCTGGCTCGGCTATCGACGGGTCACGGATGCCGGTCCCTCGGTCGGCGCGATGCACGTGTCGAACTCGCCGAACGGGGTCATCAACCGCATCCAGGGCACCGGCGGCGGCGGCATGTAGCCGCCGCGCGCGGCTCCTACAGGTCGTCGAGCGGCTCGCCCTCGACGACGTCGTCTGCGTCCTCGTCGGCGTCGAACGACCACTGCGAGGGGCGGTCGGCGCCCTGCGGACCCACCCAGAGCCCCGAACCGCCGGGCTGCACGTCGACCACGACCGTGTCGCCGTCGCGCACCTCGCCCGCGAGCAGCGCTCGCGCCAGCCGGTCGTCGATCTCGCGCTGCATGAGCCTGCGCAGCGGCCGCGCCCCGTACATCGGGTCGTAGCCGCGCTCCCCCAGCCACTGGCGGGCGGCATCCGTCACCTCGACCACGAGCCGCCGCTCGCGCAGGCGCCGGTCGAGGCCCAGCACCTGGATGTCGACGATCGCGCCGAGCTCGGCGATCGACAGCGAGTCGAAGATGACGATGTCGTCGAGCCGGTTGATGAACTCCGGCTTGAAGGCGGTGCGCACGGCGCCCATCACCTCGTCGCGCGCCTGCTCGGGCGCGATCGTCGGGTCGGTGAGGTAGGCCGAGCCGAGGTTGGAGGTGAGGATGAGGATGGTGTTGCGGAAGTCGACCGTGCGTCCCTGGCCGTCGGTGAGGCGACCGTCGTCGAGCACCTGCAGCAGCAGGTCGAAGACCTCGGGGTGCGCCTTCTCGACCTCGTCCATGAGGATCACCGAGTACGGACGCCTCCGAACGGCCTCGGTCAGCTGCCCGCCCTGCTCGTAGCCGATGTAGCCGGGAGGGGCGCCGACGAGGCGCGCGACCGAGTGCTTCTCGCCGTACTCCGACATGTCGATGCGCACGAGCGCCTTCTCGTCGTCGAAGAGCAGCTCGGCGAGCGCCTTCGCGAGCTCGGTCTTGCCCACACCGGTGGGGCCGAGGAAGAGGAACGAGCCGGTCGGCTTGTCGGGATCCGAGACGCCCGCGCGGGTGCGGCGCACCGCATCCGACACCGCCGTCACCGCCTGGCGCTGCCCGACCACGCGGTGGGCGAGCTCGCCCTCGAGCGCGAGCAGCTTCTCGGTCTCGCCCTGCAGCAGCCGGCCGACGGGGATGCCGGTCCACGCGGCGACCACCCCGGCGATGTCGTCGGCGGTCACCTGGTCGCCGACCATGCGCGCGCCGGACTCGGCCGCGGTCGTCTCGGCCTCCTTCAGCTGCGTCTCGATCTGCGGGATCTCGCCGTAGAGCAGCCGGGAGGCGCGCTCGAGGTCGCCCTCGCGCTGGGCCCGCTCGGCGCGGCTGCGCAGCTCGTCGAGCTGCTCGCGCAGGCCGCCGATGCGGTTGAGGCTCGCGCGCTCTGTCTGCCAGCGCGCGTCGAGCCCGGCGAGCTCGGCCCGCTGCGCGGCGAGCGTCTGCTCGAGCGCCGCGAGGCGCTCCTTCGAGGCGTCGTCGCGCTCGCGCTTGAGCGCGAGCCGCTCGATCTCCATGCGGTCGACCGTGCGGCGCAGCTGGTCGATCTCGGTGGGTGCCGAGTCGATCTCCATGCGCAGCCGGCTCGCGGCCTCGTCGATGAGGTCGATCGCCTTGTCGGGCAGCTGCCGGGCGGTGATGTAGCGGTTCGAGAGGGATGCGGCGGCGACGAGCGCGCTGTCGGCGATCGTGACCTTGTGGTGGGCCTCGTACCGCTCCTTGAGCCCGCGCAGGATCGCGACGGTGTCCTCGACGCTCGGCTCGCCGACGTAGACCTGCTGGAAGCGGCGCTCCATGGCCGCGTCCTTCTCGATGAACTCGCGGTACTCGTCGAGCGTCGTCGCGCCGATCAGGCGCAGCTCGCCGCGGGCGAGCATGGGCTTCAGCATGTTGCTCGCGCCCTGGCTGCCCTCGGCGGCACCGGCGCCCATGATGACGTGCAGCTCGTCGATGAACGTGACGATGCGACCCTCGGCCTTGGCGATCTCGGCGAGCACGTTCTTCATGCGCTCCTCGAAGTCGCCGCGGTACTTCGAGCCCGCGATCATCGCGTTGACGTCGAGCGAGACGAGCGACTTGCCCTTGAGGCTCTCGGGGACGTCTCCCGCGACGATGCGCTGCGCGAGCCCCTCGACGACGGCCGTCTTGCCGACGCCCGGCTCACCGATGAGCACCGGGTTGTTCTTCGTGCGGCGCGAGAGCACCTGGCTGATGCGCCGGATCTCGGCGTCGCGGCCGATCACCGGGTCGAGCCTGCCCGAGCGCGCGATCGCCGTCAGGTCGGTGCCGAACTGCTCGAGCGCCGACCGCTGGTCGTCCTGACCGGGCATCATGCCGCCCATCCGTGCCATCGATTCCCCCATCGATCTGAAAACTTGAGTGCTGTTGGCTCAAGTTTACTCGGGAAGCTGTGCGTTGGCTAGATCGGACCTGAGGCTGGACGCCACCTGGGAGAACGGGCCGATCCGGCCGATGCGACGGATACTGGGGCACAGGACGCCGGCCGCGGCGTCCTGTCGAGCACAGAGACGCGCGCGATCGAGGAGACCGACATGAGCACCACAGACCCCAACGACGCCACCCCGCGCAGCCGCCCCTACGACCCGAGCTCGGACGGGCAGGGCGCCTCGGCAGCACCCGCCTCCCGCTCCGGCACCCCGGGAGATCGTGACGGCGACGGCATCGCCGACCACCGAGCGCAGCGCCGCGCCGATCGCGACGGCGACGGCATCGTCGACGACCGCGAGCGCCGGCCGGTCGAGGCCCGCCGGGCCGCCGCCGTCGGGCACGATCGCGAGACCGTCGTCGCCCGCGAGCGCGAGCGCTTCGGCGGCGTCAAGATCGGCTCCGCGTTCTTCGGCTGGCTCACGGCCACCGGTGCCCTCGTGCTGCTCACGGCGCTCGCCGCGGCGATCGCCGCGCTCATCGCGTCGCTGACGGGCGGCGTCGACGACGCGGTCGAGGGCGCGCAGCGCGATCTGCAGTCGACGGGCATCTGGGGCATCGTCATCCTGCTCGTCATCTGGTTCCTCGCCTACTACTGCGGCGGCTACGTGGCCGGCCGCATGGCGCGGTTCGACGGCGCGAAGCAGGGCGTCGCGGTCTGGGTGTGGGCGGTCGTGATCGCGATCGTCGCCGCCGTCATCGGCCTCGTCGCCGGTCAGAACTTCGCACTGCCGCCGGGCTCGATGCCCACGCTGCCGCTGCCGGAGGATCAGGCGACGACCGCAGCGATCATCTCCGCCGTCGTCGTCGCCATCGTGGCGCTCGTCGGTGCCGTGCTCGGCGGTCTCGCGGGGATGCGGTTCCACCGTCGCGTCGACCGCGCCGGCTTCGACGTCGGGGCGGCCGAGCCGCGCTAGCCGCGGGGCCAGCATGTCGGCTGGGACGTCGCTCGAGGACGGCACGCGCAGCGCGCGCGCCCGCCTCGGAGGGGTCGCGCTCACCGTCGTGAGCGCGCTCGTGGGGGTGGCCGCAGCAGCCTTCGTGGTGCGACCGCCGTGGGGCGTGCCCGCGGCGATCGTCCTCGCCGTCGCGACTGTCGGCGTCGCCTTCGGGCTGCTGCTGCAGCGTCGCCGCGAGGCCGACCGTGATCGCCCCGTGCCGCGGCACGACGGGCTCGTGGCCCTGACCGCCGAGCGGGCGCGCCGGTCCGCGCTGGTCTGCGGCGCGTTCCTGCTCGCGGTGAGCGCGGCGGCCGCGCTCAGCCTCGCGCTCCCGGGATCGGCCGCCACGCTGAGCCCCGCGCACGCGTGGTCGCTCATCGTCGTCTTCGGCGGGTGCGGCATCGCGCTGCTCGTCCTCGGCCTCGCTCGGGACCCGCGCGCGGTGACGTCGTCGGAGCGGCCGGACACCGAGCCGACCGTCGACACCGCGGGGTGGATGCGCCTGGGCGCCCCCGGCACTGCCCTCGACGCGCGCAGCATCACGGCGTCGCTCATCCCGTTCCAGCTCATGCAGGTGCCGCTGCTCCTCGTCATGCTCGGACCCGCCGCGCTCGATCTCGGGCCGTGGGCGGTGATCGCGGTGATCGGCGCGGTCGTCGTCGCGTTCGCGATCCTCGGCGTCGTGCTCGCACGGCGCCGGAGGCCCGCGTGGATCGCCCAGGACGGCTCGGCGCTGCGGCACGGCTCGCGCACGGTGCCCGCCGCGGAGGTCGAGTGGGCGTCCCTCTCGTCCACGCCGCTCGTGACCGATGCGACGGCGCGCACCCTCGCGCTCTCCCTCGGCCGGCGCCGCGGCATGCGCGCGACCGTCCACCTGCGCCGTCGCGGCCGGCTCGTGCTCTCGGAGCGCGAGACCGCCGCGCTCCTCGCGCTCGTGGAGCGCTCCTCGATCGCGCTCCCGCATGACGCGCACGACCCGACCGGTCGGTTCTCGAAGTCGTTCCACCCGAACCACCTCACGAAGCACGAGACGCTCGCCGTCGTCGAGCATCCGCCGGGCGACGGAGAGCCGCTCCCCATCGGCGCCGGCTGAGGGCTGGATGCAGCGCATCCCGGTCACCGCGTCGCTCGTCCGCCGCGTGCTGCTCGTCGGCCGCGCGACCGTCGCCGTCGCCATCCTCGCCGCGGTCGTCGGCCAGCTCGACACGAGCATCGCGTTCTGGACCGCCCGCGGTGACGCGTCGATCCCGCTCGACGTGTGGAACTTCTTCAGCTTCTTCACGATCCAGTCGAACCTCATCACGATGCTGGCGCTCGGTGCGCTCGTCGCCGCGCACCTGCGACGTCGCGGGGTCGGCCGTCTGCTCGACGTCGTGCTGCTGTGCGCGACGACGTACATGGTCGTCATGGGCCTCGTCTACGGCACACTGCTGCGCGGCGTCGAGCTGCAGCAGGGCGCGACGCTCGGCTGGGCGAACGAGGTGCTGCACCACATCGCACCGCTCTGGATGCTCATCGACTGGCTGCTCAGCGGGCGCAAGCGGGCCGTGCGCTATCGCGACCTCGGCATCGTCGTGCTCTTCCCCCTGGCGTGGCTCGCGTACACGCTCGCGCGCGGGCCGGTCACGCCCAACCAGGTGAACGGCCGGGGATGGTGGTACCCGTATCCGTTCCTGGATCCGGCGATCCATTGGAGCGGCTACGCGGGTGTCGCCATCGTCTGCATGGTGATCGCTGGGGTCGTCGTGCTCAGCGCGGCCGTGCTGATCGCCTACGCCCGGTGGCGGGGGCGCGCATGGGGCAGACTCGTGTGACCATGAGCGCACTCCACACCACGCGGCTCGGCGAGCAGGGCTCCCCCGTCGCCTTCTGCCACGGGCTCTTCGGCCAGGGCAAGAACTGGACGCAGATCGCCAAGTCGCTCGCCGACCGGCACCGCGTGACGCTCGTCGACATGCCGAACCACGGCCGCTCCGCGTGGACCGAGCGGCTCGACTACGTCGAGATGGCGGATGCGGCGGCCGGCGTGCTCGACGAGCCCACCGCGCTCGTGGGCCACTCGATGGGCGGCAAGGCCGCCATGCTGGCCGCGCTGCGACACCCCGAGCGCGTCGAGCGGCTGTGCGTCGTCGACGTCTCGCCGGTCTCGTACGACGGCAGCGACGAGTTCCGCCGCTACATCGACGCCATGCTCGGCATGGACCTCGACGCGATCGAGTCGCGCGGCGACGCCGAGGCGGCGCTCGCTGAGGCGGCGCCCGACCCGGGCGTGCGCGCCTTCCTGCTCACGAACCTGCGTCGCGAGGGCGACGGCTGGCGCTGGCTGCCGAACCTCGAGGTGCTGCGGCGCGACCTCGCGACGCTGCGCAGCTGGCCGGAGACCGACGCGGTCTACGACGGCCCCGTGCTGTGGGTGGCCGGCGCCGACTCCGACTACGTGCGCGACGAGTACCGCGAGGCGATGGAGGCGCGCTTCCCGCGCGTGCGCCGCGTGACCGTCAAGGGCGCGGGCCACTGGGTGCACTCCTCGCAGCCCTCGGTCGTCGCCGCGCTGCTCGACCGCTTCCTCGACGACGCGGACTGAGCCCCGGATCAGCGGCTGACCTCGATCACGGTGAGGTCGTCCGCCAGCTCGACGTCCACCTCGTCGCCGCCCTGCGCGAGCTCGACCTCGAAGCGGCCGTCGTCCTCCGACTCGATCGACAGCACCGAGCCGCCGCCCGCGGCCGCGATCGCGGCCTCGCTGATGTCGGCGATCCGGGCCGGGTCGAGCGGCGCGTCGTCGGAGCTGTCGCCGTCGTCGTCGGCACGGACGACCGGCTCCCCGGCCTCGGGAACCCGCACGTCGACATCGCTGCCGTCGTCGAGCCGCACGTCGACGCTCCAGCCGTCGCGCTCGACCTCGATGCTCGTGGCGCTGCCGCCGCCCGCAGCGCGGAGCGCCGCCTCGATGGCGGTGACGAGGTCGGTCGGCTCGGACGAGGCGGCGCCTCCCGCGAGGAGCGCTTCGTCGTCGCCGTCGTCGCTCGAGGCGCCGGAGCCCGCCTCGGTCGACTGCGTCGCCACCGGGTCGTCGTCGTCATCGTCCATCGCCTCGGCGACCGTCAATCCGACCCCGGCGACCGCGAGCACGACGACCGCCGCGCCGGTGCCGACGAGGATGGGCTTCACGAGGCCGCGGCCGCGCTTCGGGGTGGATGCGCCGGCCGCGTCGTGCTGCTCGCTGGCGGTCGCGTCGGTCGACGGGGCGGCCGGCGCCTCCGGGTGCCGAGGCTGCGGGTCGGTGGACGGTGTGTCGGTGGACTGCGTGTCGTGGGACTGGGGGTCGTGGTGCGTCTGCTCGTTCATGAGGACCACCATCCCGGTCGGGCGCTGACGCGAGTCTGAACGATCCTGAAGGCGCGTTCAGGCATCGGCGCCGCCCGCCGCGACCGGCAGCTCGAGCACGAACCGCGCGCCGCCCGCGGGAGCGCTCGTGACCCAGGCGTCGCCGCCGTGCGCGCGGGCGACCTCCCGCACGATCGCGAGGCCCAGCCCCGAGCCGCCGTCGTCGCGCGCTCGAGCCTCGTCGAGCCGCACGAAGCGCTCGAAGACGCGCTCGCGATCCGCGGGCGGCACCCCCGCGCCGTCGTCGTCGACCCACAGCATCGCGCGGCCGTCGCGCACCGTCGAGCCGATCGCGACCCGCTCGCGAGCGTGCCGCAGGGCGTTGTCGACGAGGTTGCGGCACGCGCGGCGCAGCAGGCGCTCGTCGCCGACCACGGGTGCGGCGCGCACCGCGGCGCCGTCGGCCGCCCGGCCGAGCGACCGGACGCGCGCGACCTCGGCGTGCGCGACCTCGGCGTGCGCGAGGTCGTCGAGGTCGACCGGTCGGCGCTGATCGACGGCGTGCTCGTCGAGCCGCGCGAGCAGCAGCAGGCCCTCGACGATGCCGTGCATGCGCTCGCCCTCGTCGACCACGACGTCGGCGAGCTCGCCGGGCGCGACCGCCTCGGGGTGGCTGCGTGCCAGCTCGGCGAACTGGCGCATCGTCGCGAGCGGCGAGCGCAGCTCGTGCGACGCATCCGAGACGAATCGCCGGCGCGACCGCGCGCCGTCCTCGACCCTCGCCAGCATCCGGTTCATCGTGCCCGCGAGCCGGTCGAGCTCGTCGCCGCGCCCCGTCGCCTGCACGCGCCGGTCGAGCGCGCTCGCGTCGATCGCGTCGACCTCGGCGCGGATGCGCTCGACCGGGGCGAGCGCGCGGTCGACGACGATCCACACCACCGTGCCGACCAAGATCACGGCGAGCGGCACGGCGACCGCGAGCAGCGCGGTCGCCGAGCGCACCGCGTCGTCGATCGCGTCCAGGGAGCGCGCGACCACGATCGTGCCCGCGTCGACGCCCGCCGAGACGACGACGTGGCGCTCGTCGGCGACCGTCGCCACGATCGGCTCCCGCCCGTCGGGCACCGGCACCTGCGCCGCGGGCTCCGCGTTCACGACGACGCCCGCATCCGCGTGCAGCGCCACGAGGATGTCGTCGTCGCGCTCCACGAGCGCCGCGGTCTGGATGGTGCCCTGGTCGATGCCCTCGGCGAGGGCGCCGAGCTCGTCGGAGAGCTGCTCCGCGACGGATGCCTGGAGCATCCGCTCCAGGGTCCAGACGAGCGTGACGGCGCCCAGGCCGAGCGCGACGGTCACGACCGCGAGGGCGGCCGCGAGGATCCGCAGGCGGATGGATGCGCCGCGGCGGGCGCGCGGGCCCGCTGCCGGCGGCTCACCCACCGTCGGCCGCCAGCCGGTACCCGGCACCGCGCACCGTCTGGATCGCCTCGCGCCCGAACGGCCGATCCACCTTGCGACGGAGGCGGCCGACGTAGACCTCGACGATGTTGGGATCGCCGTCGAAGTCCTCCGACCACACGTCGTCGAGCAGCTCCCGCTTCGTCACGGCCTCCCCGCGACGGCGCATGAGCAGCTCGAGCACGGCGAGCTCGCGCGCCGTGAGGTCGACCGCGACGTCGCCCCGGTGCACGGTGCGCGCGGCGGGGTCGAGGCGCAGGTCGCCCGCCTCGAGCACGACGGGTCGCGCGCGGGCGCCGCGCCGCGCGAGCGCGCGGATGCGCGCGACGAGCACCGGGAACGAGAACGGCTTCGTGAGCCAGTCGTCGCCGCCCGTGTCGAGCCCCTCGACCTCGTCCCACTCGCCGTCCTTCGCGGTGAGGAAGAGCACCGGCGTCCAGATCCCCTCAGCCCGCATCGTCTGGCAGACGCGATAGCCGCTCATGCCCGGCATCATCACGTCGAGCAGCACGACGTCGTACGCGAACTCGCGCACCCGCCACAGCCCGTCGACGCCATCCCGCGCGACGTCGACCGTCATCCCCTCGGCACCGAGCCCGCGCCGGATGCCCTCGGCGAGGCGCGCCTCGTCGTCGACCAGCAGCACCCGCATGCGTCGAGCATGGCCGCTCGCGACTGACGCGCGGCTGAACGGCGCGCCCCCGCGTGCCGCCGTGGGAGGATGGAGCCCATGCCGGATGCCGACGAGCCCCTCGCGAAGGTCGTCCTCATCGGCGGCGCATCCGGCTCCGGCAAGTCGCGCATCGCGGAGCAGTCGGGCCTGCCGGTGCTGCGCCTCGACGACTTCTACCGCGAGGGCGACGACCCGGCGCTCCCCCGCCTCGAGAGCGGCGAGGTCGACTGGGACCACCCCGGCGCGTGGCACCTCGACCGCGCGATCGACGCGCTCGAGGAGCTCGCCCGCACCGGCCGCACGGCCGCGCCGATCTACGACATCTCGCGCAGCGCATCCACCGGCACCCGCGACGTCGCCCTCGACGGCGCGCCGCTGTTCGTCGCCGAGGGCGTGTTCGTCGGCGAGGTCGTCGCGCTCGCCGAGCGGCGCGGGATCCTCGCGGACGCGCTCTGCGTGCACCGCTCCCGCTGGGTGACGATGGGCCTGCGGTTCGCCCGCGACCTCCGCGAGCGCCGCAAGGCGCCGCTCTTCCTCGTCAAGCGCGGCATGCTGCTGGCGCGCAGGGAGCCGGCGATCGTCGCCCGGCTGACGGATGCGGGATGCCGGCCCGTGCGCGTGCGCGCGGCCAGGCGCATGCTCGCCCGCGCCCGCTGACCGGCGCGCGACAGGGAGAGGGCCAGTGGCTCCCTGCGTCGACTCAGAGGAGCACCTGGCCCAATACCTGCACAGCCGTCGCCGCCTACTCGTAGCGCAGCGCGTCGATCGGGTGCTGCCGTGCCGCGCGGCGGGCGGGCAGCGTGCCGGCCAGGAATGCGATGCCCATCACGATGGCCACGATCGCCGCCACGGCGAGCGGCTCGAACCGCACGATCTCGAGGCCGGGCAGCTCGGCGAACAGCCTGTCGGCGAGGATCGGGCTCGCGATCGTGCCGAGCAGGATCGCGACGCCGACACCCAGCGCGCTGCCGAGGAAGCCGATGAACACCGCCTCCATCGAGAACAGCCCGAACACCCGCCCGGAGCGCATGCCCATCGCCTTCATGAGGCCGATCTCGCGCGTGCGCTCCTGCACGCTCATGAGCAGCGTGTTGACGATGCCGAAGCCCGCCGCGAGCAGCGCGATCACCGCGAAGGCGTTGAGAATGGCCGTGACCACGTCGATGACGGTCTTGAACGCGCCGATCTGGTCGGCGACCGTCAGGCCCTGGAAGCCGGCGCCGAGCAGGTCGGCCTTGATCGCGGCGATCTGCTCGGCGGTCGAGGCGGGGTCGATGGATGCGTTGGCGACGAGGTAGACCGGTGCCACGTCGGCCGTGACGCCGGTGCGCTGGGCCTCGAGCACCGCATCGGCGAGCGCCTGGTTCGCCTCCGCGCCCATGTCGAGCAGGCCGGGGTTCATGATCCCGACGACGACCGCCCCGACCTCGTGGCGTGCACCGACGGCATCCGTGAGGCCGAGCACGACCGGCTGGCCGATGGCGGCCTCGGCGTCGCCGAAGCCGAGCGCGTCGACGTAGTCGGCGGGCAGCTGCACCTGGCGCTCGTCGACGTCGGCGACCGGGGTGCCCGCGGCCATGTCGGGGACGAAGGCGCCGGACGCGAGGTCGAGCGGCAGCTCGTACCGGTCGGAGCCGTCGACCTCGATGAAGTCGACCGTCAGCGACACCATCGGCGTGACGCTCGTGATGCCGTCGACGTCGGCGATCCTGGTGAGATCCGCCTCGTTCATGCCGACCGACGCGAACCCGGGAGGGCCGTCGACGCCGGTCGCGCCTTCTGTCGACCGCTCCGGGTCGTAGACCGCTGGCCCTGCCTCCACGGGGCCGTCGTCGGGCGCGGGCGTCACCGCGAGCACGCCGGGAGCGCCGATCGCGCCGACCTGGCCGTCGATGAAGCCCGAGACGCCGGCGCCGATGGCGCTCGTGATCGTGAGGGTGAAGGCGCCGATGAAGATCGCGATCACCGTGAGCGAGGTGCGCAGCGTGCTGCGGAACGTGTTCTGCACCGCGGACGCGATGACGTCGCCGACCCTCATGCCGCCACCGCCTCGAGCTCGGGGGCGACCTCGAGGCCGTCGCGGAGGTGGATCTGCCGGTCGCAGCGCGCCGCGAGCTCGAGGTCGTGCGTGACGATCACGAGCGTGATGCCCTTGGTGCGATGGAGGTCGAAGAGGATGTCCTCCACCACGCCGCCGGTGACCGAGTCGAGGTTGCCGGTCGGCTCGTCGGCGAAGATCACCGTCGGCTCGCCCACGAGGGCGCGCGCGATGACCGCCCGCTGCTTCTGGCCGCCGGAGAGGTCGGTCGCGCGGTTGCGTGCCTTGTCGTCGAGCTCGAGGGCGCGCAGCGCGGCCATGCCCCGCTCGGTCCGCTCGCGCTGGCCGACGCCGGCGATCTTCAGCGGCAGCACGACGTTCTCGAGCACCGACGCGTCGGGCACGAGGAAGAACTGCTGGAAGACGAACCCGAAGTCGCGGTTGCGCAGCCGGTGGATCTCGGCGGCGCCGAGGGTGGCGGCATCCGCGCCCTCCACGCGCAGCGCGCCCGCGTCCGGCGCGTCGAGCAGCGCGAGGATGTGCATGAGCGTCGACTTGCCCGAGCCGCTCTTGCCGACGATCGCGACGGACTCCCCGCGGCCGATGCGCAGCGACACCCCCTTGAGCGCGTCGAAGCGGCCGGCGCCGTGCCCGTAGGACTTGTGGATGGACTCTGCTTCGAGCACCAGGTCTGGCATGCGCGCCGCTCCTCGATTCGTGGGCTGCGGCTGTCGCAGCGCATCGATCGTCTCGCCGCGGGGCGCCGACGGTGCGGGGGTTGGCCCTACCCTTCGGGGTGGCTGACCGGACTCCCTACGCCTCGATCCGCTCCTCCTTGCCGTCGACGACCACGTAGGTCGCCGCCTTGAAGGGAGCCGGGGTGAGCGTCATCGCCACCGCGCCGCTGCCCGCGACGCGCACATCCGCCACCTCGAAGCCCGACGGGCGCGCGACGTCGTGGAAGAGCCGCTTGCCGGGCCCGACGACGGTCGGGAAGACGATCAGCCGCAGCTCGTCGAGCAGCGCCTCAGCGATGAGCGTCTGCAGCAGCTGCCACGAGCCGTGCACCTGCAGCTCGCCGTCGCCGGTCTCCTTGAGGCGGCGGATGCGCGCGGCCACGTCGTCGGCGATGATCGACTCGGTCCCGTCCCACGTCACATCCGCCTCGCGCAGCGTCGTCGAGACGACGTGCTTCGGCGCCGTGTTGAGGCGCTGCGCGACGGGGTCCTGCGGATCGGTCACCAGCGGCCAGTAGTCGGCCATCATGCGGTAGGTCGCGCGGCCGAAGAGCAGCGCGTCGGTCGTCGCGAACCAGCCGGTGACGACCTCGCCGACGGTCTCGTCGAAGGCCGGGGCGACCCATCCCCCGTACCGGAAGCCGCCGCTCGTGTCCTCCTCGGCCCCGCCTGGGCCCTGCATGACGCCGTCGAGCGTCATGAACTCGTGCGCGATCAGCCGCATGGCTCCTCCTCGTCGAGGCCGCGCGCGCTCGTGTCGCGGCGCGGCGTGGTCGAGCATGCCCGCGAGGGGAAGCGGTGGCAAGGGGCGGGTTCGGCCCTCAGGCGACCGCGACCTCTGCCCACTCGTCCCGCGCCGTGCGCGTCCACGCCTCGTCGAGCTGGACGAGCTCGAGCTCGAGCGGCAGGCCTGCGTTGGCGAGGGCGTCGGCGATCGCACCGAGCACGACGTCCTCGACGGTGTCGGCGACCGCGATCGCGGGCGTGGTCCCGGCGGCGGTGACGCGCTGCACGGCCCACGCGCTGTGCATGCCGGCATGGCCCGCGGCGAGGAGCGCGGTCCGGGCGCTGACGGCGAGCTGCACATCCGGGTCGAAGCCCGCGGTCTCGTCGGAGGCATCGGTCTCGTCGGCGGCATCCTTCCCGCCGAGCAGCTGCACGACGTCGGTGCGCGGCACCCGGATCGCCGACGGCAGGGCGGGGTCGATCACGATGTCGTCGATGTGCGGGAGCGCCTCGAGCAGCGGGCGCAGCGCCTCGGGCGTCAGCAGCTGCGGATCGCCAGGCAGCCCGAACGCTCGCCAGGACTCCATGTCGAGGAACACCGGCAGCACCCGCAGGTCGCCGTCGGCCGCGACACGAGGCTGCCCGGCGTCGACCGCGATGGCGACGGGGACCTGCTGCAGGCCGAGCGCGACGGCCGCCGTGTCGCCGCTGTGCAGCCCCGCTCGCAGGCGCGCGACGGCGTCCATCGCCGCTGGGCTCATGTCGGTCATGGTCGCCTCTCCGCCGTCATCGTACCCGCGCGTCCTGTCGTCCGGCTGTCTCCCCGCGCCGCGTTACAGACTCCTGGGTCATGGGCTCGAGATCCCTGTGCATCAGCCGAATATGACTGGCACTCGCAGTCTCAGAGTGCTAATCTGACTGCGCTCCGCGGGGCAGGCCCGCGGGGCTGCCACAGACACGGGGACCGTCGCATGGGGGCGACGGCCCGACGACGAGGAGGTGGATGTCAATGGCACTGACCTTCGACCCGTTCCGCGAGATGGACCGCATGGCCGCTCGACTGCTGACCAGCGGCGGCGCCGAGCGAGCATCGAGCTGGATGCCGATGGATCTCTACCGCGCGGGCGATCACTACATCGTGAACGTCGACCTGCCCGGGGTCGACCCGGGCTCGATCGACCTGAACGTCGACGCGAACACCCTGACGATCCAGGCGGAGCGCACGATCGGCTCGACCGAGGGCGCGCAGTGGCTCGCGCAGGAGCGCCCGGCCGGTCGCTACATGCGGCAGCTGGGTCTCGGCAACGACGTCGACCTGGAGCAGATCCAGGCGAACTACGAGCACGGCGTGCTCATGCTGACGATCCCGGTCGCCGAGCGGGCGAAGCCCCGCAAGATCACGGTCGAGCAGCGCGGGCAGCAGACGCAGATCGGCACGGGCGGCGGCTCGCAGCAGAGCGAGGCCGTCGCGAGCGCCGGCTCCTCGAGCGAG
>JBNJKM010000013.1:0-48854 GCA_051751085.1 Actinomycetota bacterium
CCGGGTCCCGTTCGGTGCAAGGGGTCCGCGAGACTCGGGGCACCACAGCAGAAGGGCCGGTCCTCGCGGACCGGCCCTTCGTGCGTGCGTGTGCTGCTGGATCAGCCCATCGACGGCGGCATGAGCACCGAGTCGATGAGGTAGACCGTGGCGTTGGCGGTCTGGACGCCGCCGCAGACGACGGTCGCGGCGTCGCCGTTCACCATCATCATGTCGGCCTCGCCCTCGACCATGAGCTCCTCGCCCTGGACGGTGGTGTGCGTTCCGGCGATCGCGTCCGGCGCGATCTGGCCGGGGATCACGTGGTAGGTCAGCACCGTGCTGAGCGTCTCGGCGCCCTCGGGCGTCTGGAGCATCTCGACCGTCTCGGCGGGCAGCGCCGCGAAGGCGTCGTCGACCGGCGCGAACACCGTGAACTCGTCGCCGTTGAGCGTGTCGACGAGGTTCACGTCGGGGTTCAGCTGGCCCGACACGGCGGCGACGAGCTGCGTGAGCATGGGGTTGTTGGAGGCCGCGACCGCGACCGGGTCCTGCGACATGCCGACGATGGAGCCCGCGCCGTCCGGCACCTGCTCGTCGTACATCGCGCATCCGGCGCCGATGAGGTTGTCGTACGCCGGGTCCATCGCCTCTGCCGACTCGCTCTCCATCGGCTCCTCGGAGGCCATGGGCGCCGTCGTCGGCTCCATCGTCTCGTCGGCCGTCGTGGAGCCGCCCATCGAGCAGCCCGCGAGCACGAACGTCGCGGCGCTGACGAGCACGAGCCCGGCCATCTTGGGGTTCTTCTTGGTGAGCATGTCGCTCCCCTTCCCTGGTGGTGTGTTGCCGGCCCGTGCGAGCCGGTGATGCCAGGGGTTCGGAGCTCGTCGTCGCGCGGATTGGACGGATCTCGGCGGCTGCAGGAATGCATCCGATCCCGCGTCTGCACCGAACCATCGGCAACGCGCCAAGGAGGCCCCATGCTCGCCCTCATCGGATTGCTCGGTGGATTCATCACCGGCATCTCGCCATGCATCATCCCGGTGCTGCCGGTCATCCTCTTCTCCGGCGGCATGCAGTCCGCGCGCGACGAGCAGGCAGCGGATGCGTCCGGTGACGCGGCGCAGGGGAGCGGCAGCGTCGCGACCGCGACCCGCGCGTCGCTCAAGCAGCGGTCGATCTCGCGCTGGCGTCCCTACCTCGTGATCTCCGGCATCGTCGTGAGCTTCACGCTCATGACGCTCGCGGGCAGCCTCGTGCTCAGCCTCCTCGGCCTCCCGCAGGACGTGCTGCGCTGGGCCGGCATCATCGTGCTCTCGCTCATCGGCATCGGCCTCATCGTGCCGCGGATCCAGCATCTGCTCGAGAAGCCGTTCGAGAAGCTCCCCTTCCTGCAGACCGCCGGCGAGAAGTCGTCGCGCATGCAGGGCTTCCCGCTCGGCCTCGCGCTCGGCGCCGTCTACGTGCCGTGCGCCGGCCCCGTGCTCGCGGCGATCACCGTCGCCGGCTCGACCGGCCAGATCGGGCCCGACACCGTGGTGCTGACCGTCTCGTTCGCGATCGGCGCGGCACTGCCGCTGCTGTTCTTCGCGCTCGCGGGCCGAGGCCTCGCCGAGCGCATCGCCGCGTTCCGCAAGCGCCAGGGCGTCATCCGCACCGTCTCGGGCGCCCTCATGCTGCTGCTCGCGGTGGGCCTCGTCTTCGACGTGCCCGCCCGGCTGCAGCGGCTCGTGCCCGACTACACCTCGGCCATCCAGGAGTCCATCGCCGGCAACGAGGAGGTCCAGCAGGCCATCTCGATCGGGGGGCTCGAGACCGAGGAGAACCAGGACCTCGACCTGTGCGACCCGGGCGCTACCGAGCTGCAGGAGTGCGGCACGGCGCCGAGCATCCGCGGCATCGACTCCTGGTTCAACACGGAGGGCGACCAGCCGATCGACCTCGCGGAGCTGCGCGGCCAGGTCGTGCTCATCGACTTCTGGGCGTACTCGTGCATCAACTGCCAGCGCTCCACGCCGCACATGAACGCATGGCACGACGCCTACGCGGATGCGGGCCTCCAGGTGATCGGCGTGCACAGCCCCGAGTACGCGTTCGAGAAGGAGCGCCCGAACGTCGTCGCCGGTGCCGAGGCGCTCGGCATCGAGTACCCGGTCGCGATCGACAACTCGCTCTCGACCTGGACGAACTACCGCAACGCCTACTGGCCGGCGCGCTACCTCGTCGACGCGGAGGGCACTGTGCGGAACGTGCACTTCGGCGAGGGGCAGTACCGCGAGGGCGAGCAGATGATCCGCGAGCTGCTCGAGCAGGCGAACCCGGGCGTGGCGCTGCCGCCCATCACCGAGCTGAGCGACGACACTCCCGAGAACGCCGAGATCACGCCCGAGTCCTACCTCGGCACGACCAAGGTGCAGAACTTCGGCGGCGAGGAGCGCTACTCGGCGCAGACCGAGGGCTTCGCCTACCCCGCCGAGCAGGCGCGCGACACGTTCGCGCTCGACGGCGACTGGCAGCTCGAGACGCAGTTCGTCACGCCTCGTGGCGCTGAGGCGAGCATCCGCCTGCAGTACACCGGCCAGGAGGTGCGGATGGTGCTGGCGGGCTCCGGCACGGTGGACGCGGATGTCGACGGCGAGCGCGTCGAGCTCGCGGTGTCGGGCACGCCCAGGTCGTACGAGCTGCTGCGCGCCGACGATGGCCGCGAGGGGACGATCGAGGTGACGGTGCCCGCGGGCGTCGAGGCGTACTCGTTCACCTTCGGGGGATCCGCTCGCCAAGGGCGCCGCGCTTCGCGGACCCCCTCCACCGAGCCGGACCCGGTGCACCAGGTCCCGTTCGGTGGAAGGGGTCCGGGTGAGCGGCGCCCGGCGTGACGTCGGGGCTCAGCACGCCGGTAGACTCGCCACTCGTGTGGGAGCGATCCCGTACGGGGCGTAGCTCAGCTTGGCTAGAGTGCCCGCTTTGGGGGCGGGAAGTCGCAGGTTCGAATCCTGTCGCCCCGACCACGCCGCAGACCGCGATCCGAGATGGTCAGGGCTCGTCGCGCAGGCCATCAGCGAGCGCCAGGAGCCGAGAGGCGCCGATCGGCTCGCGCTCGAGGAGCGGCACGAGCGCCACTCGGCTCGCGGTCTGGCGGCCGCGGCAGCGGCGCCGCAGGACGAGCATCGCGGCGACGAGGATGTCTGCGTCATCGTGTCGCCGAGGCCTCGCCGTGCTGTCGGCCCTTGCCGACGATCAGCGTGCCGATCACGGCACCGAAGGCGATGATGCCTGCGGTGGTGAATGCGGCTTGCCCTGCGTCGACGGTCTGCGCGACGGTGAGGGTTCCTGCGTGCGCCGCGCCGGCCCCGATCGTGTACGCCGACACGAGGATCGCTCCGCCCGCTGCGCCCGCGAGCTGCTGGGCGGTGGTGAACGCTGCGCTGCCGTGGGGGTAGAGCTCCGACGGGAGCGATGACAGGGCCAGGGTCGTCATGGGTGCCCAGATCATCGCCTGCGTCGCGTTCAGGACGAGGAACGCGATGACGTAGGTCCAGACGCTGGTGCTGGCGTCCAGGGTGCTCATGAACCAGATGGTCGCCGTCCAGAGGATCGCGCCGGGGATCGTCAGCGGACGCGGTCCGAAGCGGTCGTAGATCCGGCCGCCGATGGCGGAGACGATCGAGATCATGGCCCCGCCGGGGACGAGGAAGAGGCCGATCGCCAGGGTGCTCATGCCGAGTGCTCCGGTGAGCACGAGCGGCAGGATGAGGAGGATGCCGAAGCCGTTCATGGCGATGGAGAGCATCACCACCAGGGGCAGGACGAAGAGCTTCGTGCGGAAGATCCGCATGTCGAGGAACGGTTCGGTGCGACGCTGCAGTGCGTTCTGACGAAGTACGAAGGCAGCGACGCCGAGGATGCCGACGACGATCGGGATGATCGGGGAGATGAGGCTGTGGCCCGAGGCGGACTCTCCGATGGAGGCGAGGCCGAACACCAGTGCCCCGAAGCCGATGGCGGACAGCGCGAGCGAGAGCACGTCGAGGGTCGCGCGCTGCGGGGTGGTGATGTTCTGCAGCTTCGCCGCTCCCAGCACCAGCGCGATGACGGCGATGGGGAGGACGAGGATGAACAGCCACCTCCAGGGGAGGAACGACAGCACGAGCCCGGACACCGCGGGGCCGACCGCGGGTGCGATGGCCGGCACGGCGGTGACCAGGGCCATGATGCTGCCGCGGCGGGCCTCCGGGACCAGGCGCATCGCGGTCGTCATCAGGAGTGGCACGAAGACGGCGGTGCCAGCGGCTTGGATGATCCGGCCGACCAGGAGCACGCCGAAGCCGGGGGCGGCGGCCGCGACGGCCGTGCCGACGATGAAGAGCGACAGAGCGGTCAAGAAGATGGTGCGCAGGTGGAATCGCCGCATGACGTACCCGGTCGCGGGGATGAGGACGGCCAGCGTGAGCAGGTATCCGGTCGTCAGCCATTGACCTGCGGACGGTGTGATGTCGAGGTCGGCGATGAGGGTGGGGAGTGCGACGCCGAGGAGCATCTCGTTGAGGAGCACGAGGAAGGTCGTGCCCATGAGCAGCCCGATGACGAGGGCGTCTCCAGGAGTCAGTCGGTCGCCGGGTGTCCTTCGGCGGGAGCGGTCAGTGGTTTCAGCGGTCACGTCGATCTCGGTCATGGTCGAGGGAGCTCCTGAGTCGTGTGGCGAGGGGAAGGAAGGGAGACAGCGCTGCGCGTGTCAGTCTTCGTCCTGGAGACGGGGGTATGTGCGGTTGAGGTAGATCAGCGGTTCGGCGTCGAGTGGCGGAGCGCTGCTCGCGAGGGCTCGCACTGCGACCAGGTAGCTGGCTCCGACGGGGATGCGGTCGATGACCTGGGCATGCATCCATGCCCGGGTCCCGTGCAGCACCGGCTCACCGCTGGGGAGCGCGTGCCAGTCGCCGGTGCCGAACCGGTCGATGCCGGGTGTCGCGAAGCGGGTCGACACGTCGGCCTGGTCGGCGCGGAGGAAGTTGACCACCACGGTCTCGGCGCTCGAGAGTGCTGGCCAGGACGACGATGCACTGGCGACGGAGAACGCGAGCACGGGTGGGGTGGCTGAGACGGAGATGACCGAGGTCGCGGTGAACCCGACGGGCCCTACCGGTCCGTTGAGCGTCACCACGGCCACCGCGGCCGCGTGCCGGCGGAAGATCGCTCGGAACCGGTCGGCGTCGAGCGTCGTCGGCACGTCCACTGGCTGAAGAGGGTCGTTCGACATGTCGATGGCGCCCTAGGAGACCCTGGGGTCGAGGCCGTACTGCGCCGGCGCCCCGAGGTGGTCGCGGAGGGTGGTGCCCTCGTAGTCGTGGTGGAAGAGTCCCCGCTCCTGCAGGAGCGGCACGACCTCGTCGACGAAGGTGTCGATGCCGTCCTCGTTCACGTCGATGGACACCCAGAAGCCATCGCACGCGCCGGCCTCGAACCACTCCTGCATGTGGTCGGCGGTGACGGCAGCGGTGCCGACGGGAGTGGGGTGGTAGTCGATCACGCCGTGGGCGAGGATGTCGCGGATCGTCCACCCCTCACGAGCGACCTCGAGCGCCCGAGCGGACCGCGGATCGAAGTCGCTGGCACGAGCCGTGGCCAGCTGGGAGGCGCTCAGGGGCTCGTCGAGCTGCCTGGCGTCCAGGGCGAGGCCGAGCATCGAACCGAGGTACGACACTCGTGCCGGGGCGCTGAGCTCGCCGAGCGCCACCCGGCGATCGAGCGCGGCACGCTTGGTCGGGCCGATCGCGGGCATGAGCCCCGCGAAGAACTTCACCTCGTCGGGGTCGCGGCCGGCCCGGCGTGCGGCGTCGCGGACGGCGTCGCGCTGGCGGCGCGCGTCCTCGATCGTGAAGGCCGCGCCGATGACGCCGCTGGCGTAGCGTCCGGCGAGCTCGATCCCGTTGTCTCCACCACCCGCGGAGAAGATGACGGGCTGCCCCTGCTCGGAAGGAGGGATCGGCAGCGGTCCTCGTGAGGCGACATGCTGACCCTGGAGGTTGATGGGCTGGATCCTGCTGGGGTCGGCGAAATGGCCGCCCTCGACATCCTGGAGCCAGGCATCCTGCTGCCAGCTGCCCCAGAGGGCCTGGGCGATCTGGATCGTCTCGTGGGCCCGCTGGTAGCGCTCCGGTCGGGGCGCGATCGCCTGGCCGTAGTTGGCGGCGGCGCCGGGGTCGCTGGTGGTGACGGCGTTCCAGCCGGCGCGGCCGTGGCTCATGACGTCGAGCGCCTTGAACTGCCGCGCGATGTTGAACGGCTCGTTGAACGTCGTGGAGCCGGTGGCGACGAGGCCGATCCGCTTGGTCTCACGCGCGATGGCCGCGAGCGTCAGCATCGGCTCGAGCGTGATCTGCGGAGACTCGCGCGCGAGGTCGCCCTGCATGCCGGGAAAGTCGGGCAGGAACAGGAAGGCGAACTTGCCGCGCTCCGCAGCCTGCGCGTAGCGCACCTGCGCGTCGAAGCTGGCGTAGTTCGCGGGGTCGACGCCCGGGAAGCGCCAGGCGGCTGCTTGCGATCCGTAGCCGTTGCCCAGGTGCATGCCCAGGATCATCGTGCGGTCAGTGCTCATGTTCGTCCTTCTGGGTGGGTGCGAGCGTCGTCAGCGGGAGTGCCGACGCGCGATCGATCGGCCGCGAGGTGCGTCTCGCGGCAAGTGGTGGCTGTGGCTCAGAGGTCGCGGTACCGCTTCGCCTCGGCGAGCCTGGCGGTCAGCTCTGCTCGCGCGACGGGGCGGCCGACGTTCGGGTCGGTCCCGGCGAAGTAGGGGGCGGTGTAGGCAGGCATGTCGCGCTGGAAGCGCCAGCCCTCGGCCAGCGGCCCGACGTCGAGCGCGTCGTAGCCGATCGCGTCGAGGAACGCCGTCACCGTCGACTTCGCCGCTGCGCCGTCGCCTGCGATGGGGAGCACCGAGCGGTCGGGGTCGCCGGCCGGGCGGGCCAGGCTCGTCAGGTGCGGGAAGTAGATGCTGTTGAACGCCTTCACCACATCGGATTCCGGCAGGTGGGTCTGCAGCAGCTCGGCTGTCGTCGTCGACTCGTCGTCGAGCGGCGGGAGGTGTCCGTCGCGCTCGGGGTAGTAGTTGTTCGTGTCGATGACGGTCTTGCCGCGCAGCTCCGCGACCGGCACATCCGGGTACGCGCGCAGCGGCACCGAGACGACCACGAGGTCGGCCGCCGCTGCTGCCTCTGCCGGGGTCGCAGCCCGAGCACGGGGACCCAGCTCGGCGACGAGGTCGGCGAGCGACTCCGGCCCTCTGCTGTTGCTCAGCACCACGTCGTAGCCGGCGGCGATCGCGAGGCGCGCGACGCCGCCGCCGATGTTGCCGCTGCCGATCAGGCCGATGGTCGTCATGATGCTCCTCCTGAGGTGGTCGATCCGGATGTCCCTTGCTAGTGTGAACGTTGTCATCAGTGTCAAGGTCAAGTCCAAGTCAGGAGAGAATCGGATGCGCATCGGAGAGCTCGCCGCCCGGACCGGGGTGCCGGCGAGGATGCTGCGCTACTACGAGCAGCAAGGGCTCATCGCGCCGCAGCGGCTGAGCAACGGCTACCGGGACTACGACGAGTACCTCGTCGACCGGGTCCAGAAGATCCGGGGGCTGGTGGACTCCGGGATCCCCACTCGGATCGTGGCGGACATCCTGCCGTGCCTGCATCAGTCGCGCACGATCGTCGTCCACGACGCGGAACCCGGTCTGCGCGAGCTGCTGGTCACCGAGCGTGACCGGATGACCGAGAAGATCGCGTTCCTCACGCAGAACCGCGACGCGATCACCGCGTACATCGATGCCATCGACGCATCGCATGATCAGACGAGGGAGCGACTCGCGAGCTGAGGCAGGAATGCCGGCCGCCGTTCAGGCCTTGCACTCGGAATGCGCGCCATCACCTACTCCCGGTCCGGTGTCTCGTCGGTCCTCGAGCTCTCCGACCGCGAGCCCGCCGTGCCCGGCCCAGATGAGGTGCGAGTCCGCGTCGCCGTGTCGGGTGTCAACCCGACCGATTGGAAGGCCCGTGCGGGCAGCAGGCCCGTGCAGTTCGCGGAAGTCGTCCCGAACCAGGATGGCGCCGGCGTCGTCGATGCCGTCGGCTCGGACGTCGAGGATCTGGAGGTCGGCGACCGCGTCTGGCTCTTCCTCGCCGCCCACGAGCGTCCGACGGGGACGGCGCAGGAGCTCACGGTCGTCCCGGCGAGCCGGGTCGTCCGCCTGCCCGACGGCATCGCGTTCGACGTCGCCGCCAGCCTGGGCGTTCCCGCGATGACCGCCCACCGTGCGCTCACGGTGCACGAGCTCGGCCCGGCGCGTCTCGCACCCGGCGCCCTCGACGGCCGTGTGGTACTTGTGCAGGGCGGAGCAGGCGCCGTCGGGCACGCTGCGATCCAGCTGGCGGTGTGGGCGGGCGCGACCGTGATCGCGACGGTCAGCAGCGACGACAAGGCAGCGCTGGCCCGTGCAGCGGGTGCGCATCACGTGCTGCAGTACCCGGATGTCGAGCTCTCGGCCAAGGTGCATGCCCTCGCTCCACGAGGCGTCGACCACGTCGTCGAAGTCGCGCTGGCGCAGAACGCGGCGCTCGATGTCGCGGTGCTCGCGAACCATGGCAGCGTCGCGTACTACGCGAACAACAATGGCGACGAGTTCACCGCTCCGATCATGGCGAGCTTCGCGAAGAACGTGCGGTGGCAGGGGCTGCTGCTCTACACGGTCGGGCGCGAGCCACTGGCTGCCGCCGCGGAGGACATCACAGCAGCGCTCGAGGCGGGTGCCCTGCCCGTCGGCGCGGAGGCCGGGCTGCCGCTGACGTGGTTCCCGCTCGAGGACACCGCATCCGCGCACGATGCCGTCGAGCACGGCGTCACCGGGAAGGTGCTCATCCGCGTCGCGGACGACCTCCGCTGAAGGCTCGTCCAGGCAGCCGCGCGTATCGTTCGTGCACCAGGCGTCCGCCACTGACGGACGCCCCTCGCCGATCGAGAGCACCGCACCCCATGGGCAGCAAGAAGCACGACAAGAAGAGCAAGGCCCCCCGGATGGACAAGAAGAAGTACGAGAAGGAGCTCCGGCGGCTGCAGATCGAGCTGGTCAGCATGCAGCAGTGGGTCACCGCCGCCGACGCCCGCGTGCTCGTGCTCTTCGAAGGCCGCGACGCCGCCGGCAAGGGCGGTGCGATCAAGCGGGTCATGCAGTACCTCAACCCCCGCCACGCCCGCGTCGTCGCACTCCCGCAGCCCACCGAGCGGGAGAAGGGCCAGTGGTACTTCCAGCGCTACATCGAGCGCCTTCCCACCAAGGGAGAGATCGTGCTCATGGACCGCTCCTGGTACAACCGCGCCGGCGTCGAGAAGGTGATGGGCTACTGCACCGACGAGGAGTACGACCGGTTCCTCGCCCAGGCGCCCGTCGTGGAGCAGCTGCTCGTGGACGACGGCATCATCCTCGTGAAGTACTGGTACTCCGTCTCCGACACCGAGCAGGAGAAGCGGTTCCGGTCTCGGCTGAACGACCCCATGCGGCGCTGGAAGCTCTCGGAGACCGACCTGCTGTCGATCACCAAGTGGGAGGACTACTCGCAGGCCAAGGACGCCATGTTCGACGTCACCGACCGCGAGCACGCGCCCTGGTGGTCGATCAACAGCGACGACAAGCGCGCCGCACGGCTCAACACCATCAGCCACCTGCTCAGCCAGGTCCCCTACGACAGCCTCGACCCTGACGAGGTGCACTTCCCCGAGCGTCCCGCCCCGGCCGGAACCGCCCGGCCCCCGATCGACAAGCACCAGTTCGTCCCCGACCACGCCTCGACGCTCTGACCGGGGTGCCGGCTCCGTCGGCGGCACCGACGATCGCCGCATCCGCCCGGTCGACCCCGGGCAGGTAGAGCAGCACGTCCCGCTCGACCGACTCGGCGGATCCGCTCGCGTCGTCGTCGTCGCGCTGCGCCTCGAACCGCTCGCCTCCGACGACGATGCGCACAGGGCGGCACAGGCAGACCCTCCCGCGGATGCGTCGGGTCGCGCACGCCGGAAACGTCGTCGGAGCGACATCGACGCGTCATCGCCACGCAACGGCCGCGCGCGACGCTGGAGGCAGGAGGTGCGCCATGGACGGACTCGAGGTGACCGTGCTGCTCGGGGCAGCGGTGCTCGTCGGCGTGCTGCTCGCGCCGCGGCTGCGCATCGCGACGCCGCTGCTGCTCGTCGTGGTCGGGCTCGCGCTCGGCTTCGTGCCGGAGCTCCGCGCGGTGCAGCTGCCGCCCGAGACGATGCTGCTCGTCTTCCTGCCCGTCATGCTCTTCTGGGAGAGCCTCACGACCTCGCTGCGCTCGATCAAGCGCGACCTGCGCGGCATCGTCATCGCCAGCACGCTGCTCGTCGTCGCGACCGCGTTCGCCGTCGCGGGCGTCGCCCATCTCTTCGGCGTGCCGTGGGAGGTCGCGCTCATCCTCGGCGCTGCGGTCGCACCGCCCGACGCGACCGCGGTCGCGGCCCTCGGGCGCGCGCTGCCGCACCGCAACTTCATGCAGCTGAAGGCGGAGAGCCTCACGAACGACGGCACCGCGCTGGTCGTCTACGCGATCGCGGTCGGCATCGCCGTCGGGGGCAGCGTCACGCCGCTCGACATCACGGGCATGGTGCTGCTGTCGTACCTCGGCGGCGCCGCGGCCGGCTTCGTGATCGCGGGGCTCGCCGTCCTGCTCCTGCAGCGGGTCCGCGACGCGCTCTCGGTGAACATCGCGCTGCTCGTCACGCCCTTCGCCGCGTTCCTGGCGGCAGAGCTCATCCACGGCTCCGGCGTGCTCGCGGTCGTCGCCGCGGGCCTCGCGGTGTCGTACGCCGGTGCTCGCATCAGCACCGCCGCATCCCGACGCCAGACGGAGGCGGCGTGGCCGCTCGGCTCCGCGGTGCTCAACGGTGCGCTGTTCGTGCTCATCGGCCTCGAGGTGCAGCACGTCGCCCACCGCACCGACGTGGCCGCGCTCGGGCGCCTCGTCGTGCTCACCGTCATGGTGTGGACGCTGCTGCTCGTGGTGCGGTTCGGGGTCATGTCGCTGAGCGCCTACACGATCCGCCTGCTCGACCGACGCCCGTCCCAGCGCGCACGTCGCATGACCTACCGGGCTCGGGTGGTGAGCGCCGTGGCGGGCTTCCGTGGCGCCGTCTCGCTCGCGATCGCGCTGTCGGTGCCCACGATGGCGGCCGACGGCACGCCGCTCGCGGGCCGCGACGACGTCGTGTTCGTCGCCGCCGGCGTCATCGTGCTGACGCTGCTCGTGCAGGGGCCGGTGCTGCCGTGGGTGGTGCGCTGGGCGCGGCTGCCGCACGACGGCTCCGAGGCGGAGGAGCTGCAGCTCGCGGAGCGCGCCATCACGGGCGCGGCGCTCGCGGCCCTGGACGAGCTCGCCGAGCAGCACGGCATCGACGACGAGACGCGCGGGCGCCTGCAGCGCGACCACGAGGACGGGCTCGTGACGATCGACCGGCGTGACCGGGCGGATGCGTCCGGGCAGCCCGCGCGGGCCGCCGACGGTGCGGATGCGTCGAGCCCGCCGCTCGCCCGCCACGAGCAGTACGCGCAGCTGCGGCTCGCCCTGCTCGAGCGCAAGCGGGAGGTGCTGCAGCGGCTGCGCCGTGAGGGCGCCGTCGACGACGCCGTGGCGCGACGCGTGCAGTCGCGTCTCGATGTCGAGGAACTGCGGCTGACGGGCGTCGAGCCCGTCGAGTGAGCAGCCGGCTCAGCCGCGCGCGGCGCGCCGCTGCGCGACGAGCACGATCGCCACGCCGGCGGCAGCGACGGCGAGCCCGGCGATCCCGAGCGGCGTGATCGGCACGCCGAAGATCAGCCAGACCCAGAGCATCGTGGTCGGCGGGGTCAGGTAGAGCATCGTGCTCACGAAGGTCGCGCCGTGCGAGCGCGTGACGGTGACGTAGAGCACGTAGCCGCCGAGGCTCGACAGCAGCACGAGCCACAGGACCGCGAACCAGACATCCGGCTCCGTCGGCACCGCGGCCTCGCCGCGCACGAGCGCGACCGCCATGAACGCGACGCCCGCGACGATCGCCTGCATCGTGAGCGTCTGGAGGAGGTCGTCGTGCAGGTGCCAGCGGCGCTGCAGCACGGTGCCGGCCCCGAGGCAGAGCACGCCCGCGAAGGGGAGCGCGTACGCCCACAGCGGCGTGCCGGCACCGCCGAGCGCACCCGAGACCACGAGGGCGACGCCGGCGAGTCCGACGACCATGCCGAGCCACATCCATCGGGTCGCCCGCTCGCCGAGCACGCGACCGGCGACCGTGGCGACGAGCATCGGCTGCAGCGCGGCGATGAGCGCGGCGGTGCCGCCGTCGACGCCGGCGCGCACGCCCTCGAAGATGAAGAGCAGGTACGCGGCCTGGCTGAGCAGCCCGATCGTGCCCTGGCGCAGCCAGCTGCCGGGCCGCGGCCAGCGCCGGCGCAGCACGAGCATCGCGACGACGAGGATGCCCGCGAGCACCGTGAAGCGCCAGGCGAGCACCGTGATCGGCTCGGCGCCGGCGCGCGCCGTGAGCTCGGCGCCGACGAAGCCGGAGCTCCACAGCACGATGAGCGCGACCGAGGCGACCACGATCGCGACGGGACCGAGCCTGCTGCGCGGCGCGCCTCGATCGGGCGGGTTCGGGGACTCGGTCATCGTGCTGAGTATCGCAGTGCTGGGAGTCGTCTCGAGACGGCGGCCGGTGTCCGCTTCCCTCGCCGAGCGGCGCGGCGGCGCGGCTACGTCTCGACGACGAGGATGGGGTCGGTCGTCGGGGCGTCGGAGCCCCCGTCGGGCTCGACGGTGACGCCGACGGCCGCGCCCGCGGTGAAGGCGCCGTCGAGCAGGAACGCCGTCGCGCCGTCGCTCGCGTCGAAGGTGCCGGCGCTCTGCGGTCCGTCCGCGTCGATGTACCAGGCCTGGTAGGTGCTGCCTGCGGGTGCGGCGGTGAGCCCGTCGAACAGGATCACCGACTGGCCGCGCTCCGCAGACCACACGACCGTGGCCGTCGAGCCGTCCGGCAGCTCGACCTCGCCGCGCTCCGCGTCGGCAGCGCTCACGACAGCGCCGAGCGCCTCGTCCGTGGAGTCCTCGCCCAGCTGCGTGCCGAGCGCGACGCCGCCGAGCAGCAGCGCGGCCCCGGCCGCGATGGCACCGATCGTGCGCAGCGGTCGCCAGCGAGCGCGGGCGCGCCGCTCCGCCGGACCCGGGCCGGCGGATGCGCGCGCCGGCTCGACCGAGACCGGCTGGACGGCGGCCGGCACGGCAGGAGCCGAGAATGCCTCCGACGGCGCCGCAGGCGGCTCGGCGTCGAGCTGCGGCTCCCGCCGGATCGCGTCGAGCACGGAGGCGCGGAGCGTCGGCGGCGGCTCGACCGGGTCGCCCGCGAGCAGCGCGGCGGTGTCGGCGAGCGCCGCCGCCTCAGCGAGGGCCGCAGGGGAGGCCTCCGCCTCGAACCGGGCGCGCTCGGCGGGGCTCAGCGCGTCGAGCGCGTAGGCCGCGGCGAGGTCGTCGATGGACCGCTGGTCGTCGCTCATGTCGTCACCCCCAGGATGCCGCGCAGACGGACCATGCCGTCGCGCAGCCGTGTCTTGACCGTGCCGAGCGGCGCCCCCACGCGCTCGGCGATCTCGGTCTGCGTGAGCCCGTCGAAGTAGGCGAGCTCGATGGCCTGCCGCTGCGGGTCGCTGAGCTGGCCCAGCGCCCGTCGGGCTCGAGCCGCCTCGAGCGAGATCTCGGCCTGCTCGGCGACGAGGTCGACGGCCACGGGGGAGTCGCGCACACCGATGCGGGCGTCGCGGTCGCGCTGCGACTGCGACGAGCGCACCCGGTCGATGGCCCGCGCGTGCGCGATCTGGAGCAGCCAGCTGATGGCGGCGCCGCGATCCGGGTCGAACCGCTTCGCCTGCCGCCACGCCTCGAGGTAGACCTCCTGCGCGACCTCCTCGGCCTGCGCCCGATCGACGAGGATGCGGAGCACGAGCCCGAAGACGCGCGGCGAGGTGGCGTCGTACACGTGGGCGAAGGCCCGCTCGTCGCCGTCGGCAGCGCGCACCAGCCACTGCTCGAGGGTCGTCTCCACGAGCCTGAGTATTGCAGGCCGAGCGACGAGGACGAGGGAGGTCATGCCGGTGGTTCGTCGCGGGCGAACGCTCGGATTGGAGACGTGCACCCGGCGGCCGGTAGGATCGGGCGGTGGTCCGCCCTCTCGCGGCGGATCCGGCGTGCCCACGTGCGTCGCGGGCAGAGCGCCCCGCACACCCTCAACCCCAGGAGATCCCCTCGTGAAGACCACGGTCGAGAAGATCGAGAACACGCGCACGAAGCTCACCATCGCGGTGCAGCCCGAGGAGCTGCGTCCCGCGATCGACCAGGCGTACAAGACCGTCGCCGAGCAGATCAGCGTGCCCGGCTTCCGCAAGGGCAAGGTGCCCTCGGCGATCATCGACCAGCGCGTCGGTCGCGAGGACATCCTGAACCAGGCTGTCTCCGAGTCGATCGACGAGTTCTACCGGAAGGGCGTCGCCGAGGCCGGCATCCGCCCGATGGGTCGCCCGCAGGCCGACGTCACGGCGTGGCCCGAGGTCAAGGACTTCTCCGGCGACCTCGTGCTCGAGATCGAGGTGGACGTGCGCCCCGACTTCGACCTGCCGACCGTCGAGGGCCGCACGATCACCGTCGACGCGATCGAGGTCGGCGAGGAGGCCGTCGCGAAGGAGCTCGACGAGCTCCGCGGCCGCTTCGGCACGCTCGTCACGGTCGACCGCCCGGCGGCCAACGGCGACTTCGTGCAGCTCGACCTCACCGCATCCATCGACGGCGACGTCGTCGACAGCGCGAGCGGCATCTCCTACGAGGTCGGCTCCGGCGAGCTCATCGACGGCATCGACGAGGCCGTCGAGTCGCTCACCGCCGGTGAGGAGACCACCTTCACCTCCACGCTCGTCGGCGGCGACCACGCCGGCAAGGACGCCGAGGTCAAGGTCGTCGTCGAGGCCGTCAAGGAGCGCGAGCTGCCCGAGGCCGACGACGACTTCGCCCAGATGGCGAGCCAGTTCGACACCATCGACGAGCTGCGCGAGGACCTCAAGGTGACGGCCGGCCGCAGCGGCCGCCTCGCCCAGGCCGAGCAGGCGCGCCAGCGCCTCCAGGACGAGCTCGTCGAGGCCGTCGAGATCGAGGTCCCCGCGGCAGTCGTCGAGGACGAGGTCGTCCGCCACCTCGAGG
This sequence comes from Actinomycetota bacterium, assembly GCA_051751085.1. Lineage (GTDB taxonomy): Bacteria > Actinomycetota > Actinomycetes > Actinomycetales > Microbacteriaceae > Agrococcus. The sequence goes on from JBNJKM010000013.1 coordinate 15,240, forward strand.
CCGAGAGCCGCGCCGAGGACGCCGAGCACGGCGAGGAGGTCCGCCAGGAGACCCGCAAGGTGCTCAAGCAGCAGATGCTCTTCGACCGCTTCGCGGAGGAGGAGGGCCTGCAGGTCACGCAGCAGGAGCTGACGCAGATCATCGTGCAGCAGGCCGCCCAGTACGGCATGGCGCCGCAGGAGCTCGTCACGGCGCTCGAGGCCAACGGCCAGCTGCCCGTGCTGCTCGGCGACATCCTGCGCGGCAAGACGCTCTCCACGCTGCTCGGCCGCGTCACCGTCGTCGACGACAAGGGCGAGACCGTCGACCTGTCGGACTTCCTCCCGTCGGACGAGGTCGCCGAGGATGACGTCGAGGGCGCCATCCGCGAGGCCGAGGCGAAGCTCGCCGCCGAGCACGCCGAGGACTGATCCGAGACGAGAGGGCCGGGCTCCGCGCCCGGCCCTTTCGCATGCCTCCGCCTGCGGCGAACACGGCAGATCGACGCCGTCGCGACGCCTAGGGTTGGAACGAATCGAGAGAAGGAGTCACCCGTGGCTGAACCCGTCTTCGCGCCGTCGGTCTTCGACCGGCTGCTGCGCGATCGCATCATCTGGCTGGGCGAGGAGGTGCGCGACGACAACTCGAACGAGATCTGCGCGAAGATCCTGCTGCTCGCCGCCGAGGATCAGAACAAGGACATCTTCCTGTACATCAACTCGCCCGGCGGCTCGATCACTGCCGGCATGGCGATCTACGACACGATGCAGTTCGTGCCCAACGACATCGTCACCGTCGGCATCGGCATGGCCGCGTCGATGGGGCAGCTGCTCCTCACCGCCGGCGCTCCCGGCAAGCGCTACATCACGCCCAACGCGCGCGTGCTGCTGCACCAGCCGCACGGCGGTTTCGGCGGCACGTCGAGCGACATCCAGACGCAGGCCCAGCTCATCCTCGACATGAAGAAGCGCCTCGCCGAGATCACGGCCGAGCGCACGGGCAAGAGCGTCGAGCAGGTCAATGAGGACGGCGACCGCGACCGCTGGTTCACCGCCCAGCAGGCGCTCGAGTACGGATTCGTCGACCACGTCCGCGAGTCGGCGTCCGACGTCACCGGCGGCGGCGGCACGGACCACGACCTGATCGACCCCAACCCCGCCAGCGAGAGCGGCACGGCAGGCCAGGAGGACAACTGATGGAGACTCCCACGTTCCAGGCGGCAGGCAGCGCGCTGCAGATGCCCGGCTCCCGCTACATCCTCCCGAGCTTCGAGGAGCGGACCCCGTACGGCTACAAGCGCCAGGACCCCTACGCGAAGCTCTTCGAGGACCGCATCATCTTCCTCGGCGTGCAGATCGACGACGCATCCGCCGACGACATCATGGCGCAGCTGCTCGTGCTCGAGTCGCAGGACCCGGACCGCGACATCGTCATGTACATCAACTCGCCCGGCGGCTCGTTCACGGCCATGACGGCGATCTACGACACGATGCAGTACATCCGTCCCGCCGTGCAGACGGTGTGCCTCGGCCAGGCGGCCTCGGCCGCTGCCGTGATCCTCGCCGCGGGCGAGCCGGGCAAGCGCCTCGCGCTCCCGAACGCCCGCATCCTCATCCACCAGCCGGCGACGTCGGATGCCGGCCGCGGCCAGGCCTCGGACATCGAGATCCAGGCGCGCGAGGTGCTGCGGATGCGCGCGTGGCTCGAGCAGACGCTGTCGAACCACTCCAACCACGACATCGAGAAGGTGTCGAAGGACATCGAGCGCGACACGTTCCTCTCGGCGGAGGAGTCGCTGGAGTACGGCCTTATCGACCAGGTGCTGACGAGCCGCAAGACGGCGCCGCAGCTGCTCGGCTGACCGAGCACCGCACGACGAAGGGCCGGCCCCGTGGGGCCGGCCCTTCGTCGTGCGCCCGTCTCAGAGCTCGTCGGCCGCGCGATCCTTGCGCAGCCGGTTGGCGCGGTACGCGATGACGGCGAGCACGGCCAGCACCGCGAGCACGCCGATCGCGAGGAACGGCAGCTGGCCGCCCGTCTCCTCGGCGGGCGCCTCGCTCTCGATCGGTGCGCCCTGGTCGGAGGATGCGGTGGCCTCCGGCGCGTCGGTCGCGGGCTCCTCCGACTCGGTCGCCGCGGGCTCGGTCGCCGCAGGCTCGGTCGTCGCGGGCGCGCTCGTGGTCGGCGCGGCCGGAGCCGGCTCCGTCGAGGGCTCCGGGACGGCGGGCGCCGCTCCGGCGCACTCGGGAGCGGACGCGCTGCCGTCCGGGCCGCCCACGCCGTCGACGGGCTCGAAGGCGAAGCCGATCTCGCCCGATACCGGGTGCCCGTCCGCCGAGACCACCTGGTAGGTCACGGTGTAGTCGCCGGCCGCGCCCAGCTGGGCGTCGAGCGAGATGGTGTCGCCGTCGACGACGCCGCAGCCCGCCCCGTAGTACAGGCCCGCCGCATCCGTCACCTGCAGCGCGTTGGCGCTCGCGGCGCCCGGCACGTCGATGATCTCCTCGTTGAGCACCACGCTGAACGAGCCGGGCTGCTCGGTGACGATGGAGCCGTCCTGCGGCGTCGAGCCGATGACGGATGCGTGGGCGGGCAGGAGCAGGGTGGCCGCGACAGCGGCGAGGACGGCATGCATGGCCCCAGCCTAGGCGAGCCGGATCCGGGGCCCGGCGGGGCGGTCAGGCCTCGTCGATGTGCTTCCGGCGCCGGTTGAGCCGGTAGGCGATGAAGGCGAGCACGGCGAGCCCGGCGAGCACGAAGACGGCCACCGAGGGGAGGGCGCCGAACGAGTCGGTGCCCGGGTCCACGCCAGGGGCGTCGGTCGACTCGGGCTCGCTCGGCTCGGAGGACGCGGCGGCGGACGGTGCCGCGGCGGCATCCGTCGACTCGCTCGCGATGAGGCTGCTCGACTGCTGGGCGAGGGCCGACCCGACCTCCGGCATCGCGTCGATGACGGATGCGTGGGCGGGCAGGAGCACGGCGAGCATGACGACGATGGCTGCGAACATGCGAACAGCATAGGAGAGGGGGATCGCCGCGGCCACGGCGTGGTCGACGCCGGTGTCAGCGGGGTGTTCTAGGCTCGGTGCACGGGCGCGGCCTGCGCCTACGACGATGTGGAGAAGCGACATGGCTCGACTCGGAGAGAGCGGCGACCTGCTGAAGTGCTCCTTCTGCGGCAAGAGCCAGAAGCAGGTGCAGCAGCTGATCGCCGGCCCCGCGGTGTACATCTGCGACGAGTGCGTCGAGCTGTGCAACGAGATCATCGAGGAGCGCATGGCCGAGGCCGGCGAGTCCACGGTGCAGGCGGGCTTCACGCTGCCAAAGCCGCGCGAGATCTACGCCTTCCTCGAGGAGTACGTCGTCGGCCAGCAGAGCGCGAAGCAGTCGCTCTCGGTCGCGGTCTACAACCACTACAAGCGCATCGCCGCCATGCAGCAGATCGAGTCGGCCGACAAGGCGCACGACGGCGTCGAGATCCAGAAGTCCAACATCCTCATGGTGGGCCCGACCGGCTGCGGCAAGTCCTACCTCGCGGCCACGCTCGCGCGGCAGCTCAACGTGCCCTTCGCCGTCGCCGACGCGACCTCGCTCACCGAGGCCGGCTACGTCGGCGAGGATGTCGAGAACATCCTGCTCAAGCTCATCCAGGCCGCCGACTACGACGTCAAGCGCGCCGAGACGGGCATCGTCTTCATCGACGAGATCGACAAGGTCGCGCGCAAGGCCGAGAACCCCTCGATCACGCGCGACGTCTCGGGCGAGGGCGTCCAGCAGGCGCTGCTGAAGATCATCGAGGGCACGGTCGCCTCGGTGCCGCCGCAGGGCGGCCGCAAGCACCCGAACTCCGAGTTCATCCAGATCGACACGTCGAACGTGCTGTTCATCGTCGCCGGCGCGTTCGCGGGCCTCGAGGACATCATCGCCAACCGCTCCGGCAAGCGCGGCATCGGGTTCGGCGCCCCGGTCGCGTCGCTCAAGCCCAACCTCGACGTGTTCCAGGACGTGCTGCCCGAGGACCTCCACAAGTACGGCCTCATCCCCGAGTTCATCGGTCGGCTGCCGGTGATCGCCACGGTGTCGCCGCTCGACCAGTCGGCGCTCGTCGAGATCCTCTCCGAGCCGCGGAACGCGCTCGTGAAGCAGTACCAGCGGATGTTCGACATCGACGGCGTGAAGCTCGACTTCGAGCCCGAGGCGCTGCAGGCCATCGCCGACCTCGCGGTGGAGCGGAAGACCGGGGCGCGCGGCCTCCGCTCGATCCTCGAGACCGTGCTCGCGCCGGTGATGTTCGACGTGCCGTCGCGCGAGGGCGTCGAGCGCGTGATCGTCACGAAGGAGTCGGTCGCAGGCAAGGAGTCGCCGGTGATCCTCACGGCCGACGACATCGAGGAGCTCTCCGCCTGACGGGCATCGAATTGCGCACGGGGTGAGGTAAGGCTAGCCTTACTCCGTGACCGGAACCGATGCGCTGCGCGCGACCGATGTGAGCCTCGCCTATGGGCGCGAGCGCATCGTGCACGCCGCATCCATCTCGCTCGCTCCCGGTTGCGTCACCGCGCTCGTCGGGCCGAACGGCAGCGGCAAGTCGACCCTGCTGCGCGGCCTCACCGCGCTGCACCGGCCGACGGAGGGCACCGTCCTCTTCGCCGACGGCGCCGACGCCTCGCGGCTGGGGGAGCGCGAGCTCGCGCGTCGCATCGCCATGCTCGCGCAGTCGCACCCCGATCCGTCGGGGGTCAGCGTGCGCGAGGTCGTCGCGTACGGCCGCTTCGCGCACCGCGGCCGCTTCCGTGCCGCCGACCCTGATGGCGAGGACGCGATCGACCGCGCCATGGCCGCCACCGGCATCGGCGACCTCGCGACGCATCCCGTCTCGCAGCTGTCCGGCGGCCAGCGTCAGCGCGTCTGGCTCGCCACCTGCCTCGCGCAGCAGACCGGGATCGTGCTGCTCGACGAGCCCACCACCTACCTCGATCTGCGCTACCAGCGCGAGATCCTCGAGATCGTCCGCGAGCTCGCCGACGCGGGGGTGGCGGTCGGCATCGTGCTGCACGACCTCGAGCAGGCGGCGGAGATCGCCGATCACGTGGTGCTGCTCGTGCACGGTCGCATCGCCGCCGCCGGCTCGCCCGAGGAGGTGCTCACCGCCGAGCGACTGAGCGCCGCCTACGAGGTGCCCATCGACGTCGAGGCCGTCGTCGACGGTCTCCGCATCCGGCCCCGGCGCATCCGCCGCCAGCCGGTCGTGTCCCGCGCCGCGTGACGCACGCCACCGTCGAGCCCGGACGACCGGGCTCGATGCCTCAGGAAGGACCCTCCATGACCAAGCGAACCCTGCTCGCCGGCGCCGCGGTGCTCTCCGCGCTCGCGCTCGCCGCCTGCGGCACGACCGAGCCCGCGGGCGAGACGCCCGGTGCCGAGCCGGAGGGCTCGGCCGTGCTCGTCACCGACGCCCGCGGCGTCGAGGTCGAGATCCCCGCCGGCGTGACGGACGTCGTCGCGCTCGAGTGGGTCGCCATCGAGCACCTCCAGACCGTCGGCGTGGTGCCGGTCGGCGTCGCTGACGCCGCCGGATACGAGGAGTGGTCCGGCACGGGCGCGCCGCTCGAGGGCGAGCCCACCGACGTCGGCACGCGGGTCGAGCCGTCGATCGACGCGATCGCGGGGCTCGCGCCCGACCTCATCGTCGCCGTCGCCGGTCGCGACGACGCGGCATACGCCGACCTCGAGGCGATCGCGCCCGTGCTCGTGCTGCAGGGCGCCGACGCGGCAGACCCGATCGGCACGATGTACGACGATCTGCGCCTCGTCGGCGAGGCGACGGGTGGGCTCGACGCCGCCGAGACGGCCATCGCCGAGTACGAGGCGCACATCGAGGAGGTGTCGGCATCCGTCGCCGAGGCGGGTCTCGAGGGCACGCCGCTCGCGCACATGGACGGGTACGAGAACGCCGGCCAGGTCGAGATCCGGCCCTACGCCGAGGGCGCCCTCCTGCCGGCCGTCTTCGAGTCGATCGGCTTCACGAACGCGTGGCCGGGCGAGGGCGACCCGCAGTACGGGCTCGGCATCACCGACGTCGAGGGACTCACGGCGCTCCCGGACGACGCGCACGTCATCTACATGACGGTCGGCGAGCGCGACGTCTTCACCGAGCAGCTCGCCACCAACGAGATCTGGACGAGCCTGCCCGCTGTCCAGGCCGGCAACCTGCACCGCCTGCCCGACGGCATCTGGCTGTTCGGCGGCGTCGACTCGATGGCGGCCTACGCCGACGCGGTGGTCGCGGCGCTCTCGCCCACCCCGTGACCCGGGTCCGACCGGGAGGGCTCGCGCTCGGCGCGGCCCTCCTCGTCGCCCTCCTCGGCCTCTCCGCCTGGCACGCCACGCAGGGCACGACCCAGCTCGGCCTCGCAGAGCTGTTGGGCTGGCTCGGCGGCGAGCGCGGCAACGCGGCGATCATCGTCGAGAGTCGGCTCCCGCGCATCGCCGCCGCGATCGTCGTCGGGCTCGCGCTCGGTGCGGCCGGCTACGCGATGCAGACGCTCACCGGCAACCCCCTCGCATCGCCCGACACCCTCGCCGTGAACGGCGGGGCGAGCGCCGCCATCGCCCTCTCCGCGGCCTTGGGGCTCACGCTCCCCGGTCTCGGCGGCGCCGCCCTCGCCTTCGCGGGCGGGCTGGCGGCGGCGCTCGTCGTCGTCGCGATCGGCCGAGGCAGGGGATCGACGACGCAGATGGTGCTCGTCGGCACGGCGCTCGCGCTCGCGCTGCAGTCGGTGACCACCGTCGCCATCATCCTCGCCGAGGAGGAGACCGCGGGCCTCTTCGCCTGGGGCGTCGGCCGGCTCTCGCAGAACGGCATCGGCACCGTGGCGCAGCTGCTGCCGCTCGTGCTGCTCGGCATCGCCGCGCTGCTGCTGCTCGCTCGTCGGCTCGACGTGCTCGCGCTCGGCGAGGAGGCGGCGACGACCATGGGCGTCGGCGTCGGCCGGCTCCGCCTCTCGGCCCTGGTCGCATCCGTCGCCCTCGCCGCGGCCGCGGTCGCGATCGCCGGCCCCATCGGCTTCGTCGGCCTGGCTGCGCCGATCGTGGTGCGGCTGCTCGTGAAGCGGATCCCGGGTGCGGCCCGGCACATCGTCGCCATCCCGCTCGCGGCCCTCGCAGGGGCGGTGCTCGTCGTCGGCTCGGATGTGCTGCTGCGAGCCGTGCTCGGCGGTGTCGGCGCGCTCGACGTGCCGACCGGCGTGATCACGAGCCTCGTCGGCGCGGTCTGCATCGTCGTGCTCGCCCGCACCGTCGCCGGGGCCGCCGAGACGGAGTCGATGTCGGTGCTCGGGGCGCGCACCCTCGTGCGTCGCGCGTGGGTGCCGCTCGTCCTCGCGGCGGTCCTGCTCGCGGCGCTCGCGCTCGGCGCGGTGCTGCTGGGCGACCGGATGCTGCTGCTCGGCGACGTCGCGAACTGGCTCGCGGGCAGGGCGGGCGACGCCGTGCGGGTCACACTCGACACCCGCACACCGCGGATCGTCGCGGCCGTGCTCGCGGGCGTCGCGCTCGCCAGCTCCGGTGCGCTCGTGCAGGCGGTCTCTCGCAACGCGCTCGCCGACCCCTACCTGCTCGGTGTCGCGGGCGGCGCCGGCTTCGGCGCCATCGCGGTCATCACCCTCGTCCCCGCGGCGGTCGGATGGGTGGTGGCCGGCGGCGCGCTCACCGGCGGCGCGCTCGTGGGCGTGCTCGTGCTCGCCCTCGTCGGCTGGCGGCGGCTGGGGAGCCTGCGCCTCGTGCTCACCGGGCTCGCGCTCTCGGCGGCGACCGCGGCGCTCACGAGCCTTCTGATCGTGGTCACCGACCCGTGGAACCGCGCGAAGGCCATCGTGTGGCTCGCCGGCTCCACGTACGGCCGCGGCTTCGAGGACGTCGTGCCGGTCGCCGTGGCGATCGTCGTCGCCGCGCTCGTGCTGCTGTGGATGCACCGCGACCTCGACCTCGCGCAGCTCGACGAGTCGACCCCGCGGCTGCTGGGCGTCCGCCTGTCGGCCGTGCAGGTCGTGGCGCTCGTGCTGGCGGTCGTGCTCGCGTCGACCGCCGTCGCGGCGATCGGCGTGGTCGCGTTCGTCGGGCTCGTCGCGCCGCACGCGGCGCGCGCCCTCGTCGGGGCGCGGCACCGGGTGCTGCTGCCGCTCGCGGCGATCCTCGGCGGCACGCTGACGCTGCTCGCCGACACGCTCGGCCGCACGCTCATCGCCCCCGCGCAGCTGCCCGCGGGAGTGATGACCGCGCTCGTCGGCATCCCCTACTTCATCTGGCTCGTGCTGCAGGCGGGCCGCTCCCGCTGACGCGCCGCGGGTGGTCACGACACGCCGTGCGGCGACGGCAGGGTGGTCACGACGCGCCGCGCGGCGGTTGCCGGAGACGGCGTGTCGTGACCACCCGAGGTGCGGGCGAAGCGGGTCAGGCGGCCGCGTCGAGCCCCCGGCGCTTGAGCAGGTGCACGAGGTCGGCATCCTGGCCGCGGAAGTCGCGGAACGCCTCCAGCGGGTCCTTCGAGCCGCCGACGCCCAGCAGGCGATCGCGGAAGCGCTGACCGGCCTCGCGGACCGACGGCTGCGCCTTGAACCACTCGACGGTGTCGGCGTCCATGACCTCCGACCAGATGTAGGAGTAGTAGCCGGCCGAGTAGCCGCCCGAGAAGACGTGCTGGAAGTAGCCGGTCGAGTAGCGCGTCGGCACGGTCTCGCTCAGCAGTCCCACCCGCTCGAGGGCGTCGCGCTCGAACGCCGCGACGTCGGCCACCTCGTCGCCCGCTGTGCGGGCGTGCCACGCCTGGTCGAGGAGCGACGCGGCGAGGTACTCGCTCGTGTCGTGCCCCTGGTTGAACGACTCGGAGGCCTGGAGGCGCTCGATGACGTCGGCGGGCAGCGGCTCGCCCGTCTCGATGTGCTTCGCGTAGTGCTCGACGATGCCGGGCCACAGCATCCACATCTCGTTCACCTGGCTGGGGAACTCGACGAAGTCGCGGAAGGTGTTCGTGCCGCCGAACGACGGGTAGGTGACCTGCGCGAAGAGGCCGTGCAGGGCGTGCCCGAACTCGTGGAAGAGCGTCGTCGTCTCGTCGAAGGTGAGGAGCGTCGGCGTGCCGGCCGGGGGCTTCGGCACGTTGAGGTTGTTCATGACGACGGTCGGGTGCCCGAGCAGCGCGTTCTGCTGCACGAGCGAGTTCATCCACGCGCCGCCGCGCTTCGCGTCGCGCGTGTAGAGGTCGAGCAGGTAGAGGCCGACCTCGCTGCCGTCCTCGTTCCGCACCTCGAACACGCGCACCTCGGGGTGGTAGCCGACGAGGTCGGTGCGCTCCTCGAACGTGACGCCGTAGACCTCGGTCGCGGCGTGGAAGACGCCGTCCCAGAGCACGCGCTCGGCCTCGAAGTAGGGGCGCAGCGCCGCGGTGTCGACGTCGAAGCGAGCCGTGCGCTCCTTCTCGGTCCAGTAGTCCCAGTCCCACGAGGCGAGCTCGTACGACGCGCCGGATGCGTCGATCTGCGCCTGCAGCGCGGCGGCCTCCGCGCGCGCGTTGGCGGCGGCGGGCTTCGCGAGCTTCGTGAGCATCGCCATCACGCGCTCCGGGTCGCGAGCGGTCTCGTCGGCCATGATCGCGTGCGCGTGGGTCGCGAAGCCGAGCAGCGCCGCGCGCTCGGCGCGGAGCGCGGTCAGCTCGAGCACGGTGGCGCGGTTGTCGTGCTCGTTGCCGCGCGTGCCGCGGGCGAGCGAGGCCTCCATGATCCGCTGGCGCACGTCGCGGTTCGTGAGCGAGGCGAGCCACGGGTGGCCCGAGAACAGCGGGAGCGTGACGAGGTGCTTGCCCTCGAGCCCGCGGTCGGCGGCGGCCTGCGCGGCAGCCTCGATCTCGCCCGCCGCGAGGCCGTCGAGCTCGGCGACATCGTCGATGACGACCGCGAGGTCGTTCGTGTCGGCCTGCAGGTGCTTGTCGAAGCGGGTCGAGAGCGTCGCGAGCTGCTGGTTGAGCTCCTTGAGCCGCTCGCGCGCCTCGGGGTCGAGGCCGGCGCCGGCGACCGTCATCTCGGTGTGGCGGCGCTCCACGAGGTAGCGCTGCTCCTCGGTCCAGGATGCGTCGGGCTCGGCGTGCAGCGCGGCGACGCGCTGGTAGAGGCGCGGGTCGAGCGCGATCGAGTCGGCGTGCGCCGCGAAGCGGGGTGCGTAGCGCTCCTCCAGCTCCTGCAGGAACGGCGACGAGTCGGTCGACGTCATGCTCCAGAACACGTGCGCGACGCGCGAGAGGGTCTGGCCGCTGCGCTCGAGCGCCTCGATCGTGTTCTCGAAGGTGGGCGCGGCGTCGTCCTCGACGATCGCGCGGACCTCCTCGGCCTGCTCGGCGAACCCGGCCTCGAGCGCCTCCTCGAAGTGCTCGTCGCGGATGTCGGCGAACGGCGGCAGCTGGTAGGGGAGCGTGCTGGGCGAGAGGAAGGGATTCGTCATCCCTCCACCCTAGGACGCGCACCTGTCTCAACGTCGCCAGTGGTCGCGCGGCGCGATATGCGCCGCGAGCGACCACCCGCGACGTCGAGAATTAGACTCGCGCCATGGCGCAGGTCAGCTACTCCCACGGGCACCACGCGAGCGTCGTCGGCGCGCACGCCGCCCGCTCGGTCGAGAACTCCGCCGCCTACCTGTCGCCGCTCTTGCGGCCCGGGATGCGCGTGCTCGACGTGGGGTGCGGGCCCGGCTCGATCACGATCGACCTCGCGCGCAGGGTCGGCGGCGGCAGCGTCGTCGGCATCGACCAGAGCGCCGAGGTCATCGAGACGGCGCGCGAGGCGGCGGTGATGGCGGGCGTGACCAACGTCGAGTTCCGCGTCGGCGACGCCTACGACCCGGCCCCGGGCGAGCGCTTCGACGTCGTGCACGCGCACCAGGTGCTGCAGCACCTGGGCGACCCCGTGCGGGCGCTCGCCGCCTGGCGCGCGGCGGGCGATCTCGTCGCGGCGCGCGAGGTGGTCTACTCGGCCACCACCATCCATCCGCTCGCCCCGGAGCTCGCCCGCTGGCGCGAGCTCATGGTGGCGCTGCAGGGTGCGAACGGCGGCGACGGGGATGCGGGGGCGAAGCTCAAGGCGTGGGCGCGGGCGGCGGGCTTCACGACCATCGAGACCGACGTCGAGACCTGGTGCTTCGAGTCGGCGCAGGGCCGCGCGTTCTGGGGCGGCCAGTGGCAGGAGCGCGCGCTGCACTCGGCGTTCGCCGACGGCACCGAGCGGCACGGCCTCGCGGATGCGCGCGAGCGCGAGGCGATCTCGGCCGCGTGGGCGGCGTGGGCCGCCGACGAGGACGGCTGGATGGCCATGCTGCACGGCTGGATCCTCGCCCGCGGCTGAACGATCTCAACGTCGCGGGTGGTCGCTCGCGGCGCATACCGCGCCGCGCGACCACGCGCGACGTTGAGGATTCAGTCTGCGCGGGTGACCAGCACGTCGTCGCCGTCGATGCGGATGGTCGTGCCGTCGTCGAGCTCGACGACCGGCAGGCCCTCGAGCCACGTGAGCGTCCAGCGCCACGTGGAGGTGTCGGCGCCCAGCTCGACGAGCGTGCGCTCCTCGTCGTCGATCGCCGCGCGCATCGCGAGCGGCACCGACCGGGGCGGCTCGCCGCCCACGGTCCAGCGGGTGCCGATGTCCATCAGGCCTCCTCGAGCACGATCTCGCCCACGGCGAGCTCGTCGCCGTCGACGATCGACAGGTCGCGGATGCGTCCGACGGCCTTGAGGTCGGCGGTGGCGGCCTCGAGGTGCTCGCGCAGCGCCGCCGGCACGGCGATCACCGCCGAAGCGACGGGCGTCTTCTGGCTCGCCTTCGCGTCGGTCTTCGCCCGCCGGACGCCGATGAGCGCCTGGCCGACGGCCGCGAGCATGCCGGTCGCGCTCGCATCCGTCATGCCGGGCACCTCCGCGAGCTCGGTCGCCTCGGGCCACGCCGCGAGGTGGATGGAGCCCTCGTGCGACCACGACCAGACCTCCTCGGTCGCGAAGGGCAGGAACGGCGCGAGCAGCCGCAGCTGCACGTCGATCGCGGTGCGCAGCGCGGTGATCGCCGAGCCGCGGCCCGCCGCGTCACCCGCGTAGGCACGCTCCTTGACGAGCTCGAGGTAGTCGTCGCAGAAGGTCCAGAAGAACGCCTCGGTCGTCTCGAGCGCCTTGGCGTGGTCGTAGCCCTCGAACGCGCGGGTCGAGGTGCGCACGACCGCGGCGAGCTCCGCGAGCATCTCGCGGTCGAGCCGCTCGGTGACCTCGCCGGGGGCGCCCTCCATCGAGAGCACGAAGCGGGCGGCGTTGAGCACCTTCATCGCCAGGCGGCGGCCGATCTTGATCATCTTCGGGTTCTGCGGGTCGAGCGTCGCGTCGACGCCGAGGCGCGAGGAGGCGGCCCAGTAGCGCACGCCGTCGGAGCCGTGGTCCTCGAGCATGCCGAGCGGCGTGACGACGTTGCCCTTCGACTTCGACATCTTCTTGCGGTCGGGGTCCAGGATCCAGCCGGAGAGCGCGGCGTGCTTCCAGGGCGCGCGCCGGTCCTCGAACATCGAGCGCAGGAGCGTCGAGAACAGCCAGGTGCGGATGATGTCCTGGCCCTGCGGGCGCAGGTCGAACGGCGTGAGCTTCTCCCACAGGTCCGCGCCGGCGGCCCAGCCGCCCGCGAGCTGCGGCGTGAGCGACGAGGTCGCCCAGGTGTCCATGATGTCGACCTCGCCGGCGAAGCCGCCGGGCACGCCGCGCTGCGACTCGTCGTAGCCCTCGGGCACGTCGCTCGTCGGGTCGAGCGGCAGCTGGTCGGGCGTCGGCAGCAGCACGCGGTCGAAGTCGCGCTCGCCCTCCTCGTCGAGCGCGTACCAGACCGGGATCGGCACGCCGAAGAAGCGCTGGCGCGAGATGAGCCAGTCGCCGTTGAGGCCGTGCACCCAGTTCTCGTAGCGGGTGCGCATGTGCTCCGGGTGCCAGGCGACCTCGCGGCCGAGCGCGACCAGCCGCTCGCGGAGCGCCTCGTCGCGACCGCCGTTGCGGATGTACCACTGGCGGGTGGAGACGATCTCGAGCGGCTTGTCGCCCTTCTCGTAGAACTTCACCGGGTGCTGGATGGGCTTCGCCTCACCGATCACGCGGTCGGCGGCCTGCAGCAGCTCGACCATCGCCTTCTTCGCGCTGAAGACCGTCTTGCCGGCGAGCTCCGCGTACGCGGCACGGGCGGCGTCGCTCGAGAGCGCCTCGGGCGCCTCGGCGGCGAAGCGCCCGTCGAAGCCGATCACCGAGCGGTTGGGCAGCTGCAGCTCGCGCCACCAGGTGACGTCGGTCACGTCGCCGAAGGTGCAGATCATCGCGACGCCGGTGCCCTTGTCGACCTGCGCGAGCTCGTGCGCGACGAACGGCACCTCGACGCCGAAGACCGGGGTCGTCACGGTGGTGCCGAACAGGTGCTGGTAGCGGGTGTCGTCCGGATGCGCGACGACGGCCACGCACGACGGCAGCAGCTCGGGGCGCGTGGTGTCGATCCGCAGGTCGCCGTCCTGGCTCGTGAAGACGATGGTGTGGTACGCGCCGGGCTGCTCCCGGTCCTCGAGCTCGGCCTGGGCGACCGCGGTGCGGAACGTCACGTCCCACAGCGTCGGCGCATCCGCCTGGTACGCCTCCCCGCGCTCGAAGTTGCGGAGGAAGGCGAGCTGCGAGGTGCGGCGGGCGTCGTCCGAGATGGTGCGGTAGGTCTGCGACCAGTCGATCGAGAGGCCGAGCGTGCGCCACAGGTGCTCGAAGCGCTCCTCGTCCTCCTCGGTGAGGCGCTCGCACAGCTCGATGAAGTTGCGGCGCGAGACGGGCAGCTGGTCGGCGGCCTTCGAGCTCTTGCCCTCGCCGCCGTGCTGCGGGGGCGTGAAGTCGGGGTCGTAGGGGAGCGTCGGATCGACGCGCACGCCGTAGTAGTTCTGCACGCGGCGCTCGGTCGGCAGGCCGTTGTCGTCCCAGCCCATCGGGTAGAAGACGTGCTTGCCGCGCATGCGCTGGAAGCGGGCGACGAGGTCGGTGTGCGTGTAGGAGAACACGTGGCCGACGTGCAGCGAGCCGGATGCGGTGGGCGGCGGCGTATCGATCGAGTAGATCGCGTCGCGGTCGAGCGCTGCGGCATCGAAGCGGTAGGTGCCGGACTCCTCCCAGCGCTGGCCCCACTTGGCCTCGAGGCCCTCGAGGGCCGGCTTCTCGGGCATCCCGGGCGTCGAGGGCGTTGCGGGCATGGCGCTCATGGCGTCTCGCTTTCGATGTGCGCGGCATCGCGTCTGCGCCGGGGGAGTCCGGCTTGATGCCTGGTTGTGCTGACGGAGAGTCTACGGCGATCGCCGTGCGCGGTCAGGCGCCGCGGCGCATCCGCCACTGCAGCAGCGCGGTGACCGCGAGCGCGGCCGCGGCGACCCCGAACAGCACCTGGCTGAGGGTGTCCCGCTGCAGCAGCGCGGCGAGCGCGAAGCACACCGCCGCGACGATCCAGATCCAGAGCGGTGCGGGCTTGCGCGAGTCGGCCATGCCTCGACGCTATCGGCTGCGTCCTGCGCCGGGCGGGTGGCAGGGTGTCGGCATGGACGTGGTGAAGCAGGCGCCGGCCGGGGCGCCGCACGCGCTCGCGATGGAGGCGGCGGGGCTCGCGTGGCTCGCCGAGGCGGAGGATGCGGGCGGCACGCGCATCGCGCGGGCACGGCTCGGCGACGGCGTGCTGCGCGTCGCGCGGGTGGTGGAGGCATCGGCGACATCGGCCCGAGCGGAGGCGCTCGGGCGCAGCCTCGCCGCGCTGCACGCGAGCGGAGCCGGCTGGCACTGCTGCCCGCCGCCTGCCGCGACCGCGCCGTTCGAGGTCGGCTCGTCGCGCACGCAGCTGGCGCCCGAGCCGACGGGCGCCTCGTGGGGCGAGGTGTGGGCGACGGTCTCGGTGCGGCCGATCCTCGAGCGCTGCGTCGAGCGGGGCCGGCTCGGCGGCGAGGCTGCGGCCGCGGTCGCTCGCGCCGTCGACCGGATGGCGGAGGGCGCCTTCGACGCGCCGCAGCCGGCGGGCGTGCCCCCGGTCGCGCGCATCCACGGTGACCTCTGGAGCGGCAACGTGCTCTGGAGCGACGTCGACACGGGCGCGGTGCTCATCGACCCGCACGCGCAGGGCGGCCACGCCGAGACGGACCTCGCGATGCTCGCGCTCTTCGGGCTGCCGCAGCTCGAGACCGTGCTCGCCGCGTACGACGAGGCTGCGCCGCTCGCGGACGGCTGGCGCGGGCGCATCGCGATGCAGCAGCTGCAGCCGCTGCTCGTGCACACGCTGCTGTTCGGCGGCGGCTACGCCGACCGAGCGGCCTGGGTGGTGCGCTCGCTGGCGTGACCGGCGGGCGCGGCGCTCGGCGTCACGCGCCCGCCGGGCGCTCGCGCATCCGCCCGCCGTGCGCCTCGTGGGCGACGCCGAGCCGGGCGAGCAGCGATCGCACCGCGGGCAGCTCGGCGTCGTCGACGGTGAGCGCGAGCGTCGCGCCGCCCGCGCCGTAGTCGACGACGGGCTGGTGCCCCGCGGTGCGCAGCGCGTGCTCGACCCGCTGCGCGTCGGCGACGGGCACGCTGCCGCGCAGCTCGGTCGCGCGGACGCGCTCGAGCACGCCTGCCGCGTCGAGCGCCGCGGAGGCGATGCCGCCGTACGCGCGCACGAGGCCGCCCGTGCCGAGCTTGACGCCGCCGAACCAGCGCACGACGAGCACGGCGACGTCGGTGAGGTCGCGGTGCGCGATCGCCGAGAGGATCGGCGCGCCCGCCGTCCCCGCCGGCTCGCCGTCGTCGTTCGACCGGCTCGCCTCGCCGTGCGGACCGGCGATCGCTGCGCTGCAGACGTGCCGGGCATCCGGATGCGCGCGCCGCGCGGCGCGCACGAGCTCGGCGAGCTCGTCGAGCCCCTCGATCCGCTGCGCGGTCGCCGTGAACCGCGAGCGCGAGCGCTCGATCTCGGCGCTCGCCGTCCGCGCGATCGTCGGTCTGCTCACCCGTCCATCCTCCCGGACCCCGGCGCGACGGGGGTCTGGCCGGTCGCGGAGCCGGGTGCCAGGCTGGAGCCATGGAGACCTCCGTCACCAGGCTGACCGGACCGGACCGCTTCGTGATCGCCGCCGACGGCGTCGTCGCGGGCTTCGCGCAGTTTTTCGACCACGACGGCCGTCGCATCTTCTTCCACACGGCCGTCGACGAGGGGTTCTCGGGGCACGGGCTCGCCACCGAGGTGATCGGGCGGGCGCTCACCGCGACGCGCGACGAGGGGATGCGCATCGTCGCCGTCTGCCCGCTCGTCAAGCAGTACGTCGAGCGGCATGCCGACGAGTGGGCCGCGAGCGTCGACCGCGTCACGCCGGCAGAGCTGCAGCTGCTCCCGCCGAAGCTCTGACGGCCGTCACGCGCGAGCCGGCACCGGCTCCTCCACCACCGCCTGCGCGGCGTCGGCGTCCTCGTCGCCGTGGTGCCGCATCCGCTGCGCTGCGAGCGCGCCGACGAGCGTGAGGGCCGAGAGCAGGGCCAGCACGACGCCGGGGTGCCACCACGCGCCGCCCGAGGCGACGCCCAGCGCGTCGGTGAGGAACGGGATGAAGCCCGAGACGACCGCCGCGAGCGCGTACGCGACCGACAGCGCCGAGTAGGCGTGGCGGCCGCGGAAGAGCTCCTGCATCGTGCCGCCGAGCGCCGCCCACGAGGCGGTGGGCAGGATGCCGCCGACCACCATGAGCACGACGAGCACGGCGAAGGTCGCCGAGCCGAGCAGCCAGTAGATGGGGAAGGCGATGAGGAGCGTGCCGACGGCGCCGAGCGCGACGACGCGCGCCGAGCCGATGCGCGTCGCGAGCCAGCCGAAGAGCGGCACGGTGACGAACTGGAGCAGGCCGCCGATCGTCGCGGCCGTGAGCAGCTGCATCTCGTCGTAGCCGAGCGACGCCACGCCGTAGCCCATCGTGTAGGTGTTCATGAGCGAGTACGAGCCGATGCCGAGCAGGGCGACGAGGATCGCGACGCCGAACGCGGCGGGCTGCGTGCGGATGGCCGCCCAGACGGGGTTGCGCTCCCGCTCGCCCCGCGCGGCGATCGCCCGGAAGACCGGGGTCTCGTCGACCGACCAGCGCAGGTAGAGCGAGACGGCGATGAGCGGGATCGCGAGCAGGAACGGGATGCGCCATCCCCACGCGGCCATCGCCTCTGGGCCCAGGCCGAAGAACATCACGAGCATGAGGCCGCCCGCGGCGACCGAGCCGATGGGGGAGCCGAGCTGCGGCAGCGAGGCGAAGAAGGGGCGCCGGCGGGCGTCGGCGTGCTCGGTCGCGAGCAGCACGGCGCCGCCCCACTCGCCGCCGAGCGACAGGCCCTGCGCGATGCGCAGCAGCACGAGCGCGACCGCGCCCAGCACCGCCCAGTCGCCGCCGGTCGGCAGCAGGCCGACGAGGCCGGTCGCGACGCCCATGAGCGTGATGGTGAGGATGAGCGTGCGGCGCCGCCCGATGCGGTCGCCCAGGTGGCCGAAGAGCACGGCGCCGATGGGGCGGACCACGAACGCGATGCCGATCGTGGCGAACGACGCCAGCAGCGCACCGGTGGACCCGAGCGCGGAGAAGAAGAACGGGCCGGCGAAGAACGCGGCGAAGTAGGAGTAGGTGTAGAAGTCGTACGACTCGAGCGCGGTGCCGACGGTTGCGGCGGCCGCGATTCGAGCGGAGGATGCGCGCGGTGGCGCAACGGCGGTGGTCACGGGTGCTCCTCGGGAGGCGCCGACGACGGCGCGGATTGTCATACCGAGTGCAACAATGGAGCCGAGAGGGGATTCCCATGGCATCGAAGAAGGGGCCCGGGCGGCCGCGCGCCTCGAGCGCCGCGACCATCCACGAGGCCGCGCTCGAGCTCTTCCTCGAGCAGGGCTACGAGGCCGTGAGCGTCGACGACATCGCCCGCCGCGCCGGTGTCTCGCGCGGCACGGTCTTCACCTACTGCGACTCGAAGGCCGACGCGCTCTGGGTCGAGCTCGACGCGGCCCTCGCGCGAGCGATCGAGTCGATCGACGCGGGCGGGCCTGACGCGCTCGACCGGCTCGTCGCCGCCATCGCGCTCGCGGTGGAGCCGTGGGGCACGACGCCGCCGACGGTGCTGCGCGACGCGCGGGCGATGGGCGCGGAGCAGGCGCTGCGCGACGGCGCGCCCGCTCGACTGCAGCCCCTCGTCGAGCGCGCGGCGCTCTCGCTCGCGCTCGAGCGCGATGCGCTGCCGGAGTCGGCGGATGCCGCCGTCGCGCCGGTCGCGATCGTCGCCGCCGCGTGCGCCACCCTCGTCGCGTGGGCGGCGACGCCGGGCCGACCGAGGGCGGCCGACGCGGTGCGGTCGTCGCTCGAGCCGCTCGCCGCGGCATCACGGTTCGGCAACGATCCGCGGCCCTGAGGGATCACCGCCGGGCTGAGGCGGATCATGTGGGCATGAGGCGCGCTCCCCGCTGTGCGACGGTCGCCGCCGCCCTCATCGTGGGCGCGGCGCTCGCGGGCTGCGGTGCTCCGGCCGAGCCTCCCGTCGTGGTCGTCACGCCGCCCGAGCCGCTCGTCTCGCACGCTCCCGTCGCGGTCGCCGAGCCGGCCGGGACCGGGCCGCTCGCGCCGCCGCGAGCGGTGCCGGAGCCGCCGGCGCCCACGGCCCACTACCGCCCCGCCGAGCGCCCCGCGCCGCCGGCACCCCCGGCCCCGCAGCCGCCGTCACCCACCCCGTCGTCGTCGTCACCGTCGCCCTCGCCGTCTCCGTCGACGCCGGCGACGCCCTCACCACCGCCCGCACCGGTGCGGCTCGACGACCTGCTGATCGCGGCGGGCGACCTCCCGCAGCTCCGCTGGGCCGACGACGCGGGCGACCGCACCGCGCGCTGGACCGAGGTCGAGCCGGCGACGATGATCGCGCGCGGCAACGCGCTCCCGCACGTCGCCGCGGGCCGCTGGGCAGGCGGTGCCTGCGCGAGCGCGGCCGACGCCGTGGACCGCCGCGCGGTCGACGCCGCGATCGTGTCGCTCGCCGCGGATCCTGCGCCGGGCGCCCCGATCGACGTCGTGCTCCTGCGCTACCGGAGCCCCGGCGCCGCCGCGGCGGCGGTCGACGCGGTGCAGGAGCTCGGCGTCGCATGCGAGGGGATCGAGACCCCGGACGGCACCTTCGGCAGCACGAGTCCGAGGCTCTCGGCCGCGGCGCTGCTCATCGGCGACGACGCGGCGCTCACCGCCGAGGTCACGGGCCAGGGCGCGATGCTCGTCGCCGTCGTCCACGAGGGCGCACCGCCAGAGGCGATCGATGCGCTCGTCGCCGCGCAGCTCGCGCGGCTCGGCTGAGCGACCTCAGACGTCGAGGATGCGCCGCAGCTCGGCGTCGAGCGGCGAGCGCGGCATCGGCTCCCCGTCGACGCTCGTGACGTGCGCGACGAGCCGCCCGGAGGAGAGCAGCCAGGCGCCGTCGGCGCTGCGGAGGTCGTCGGGCTCGAGCGCCGCGAACGCGACGTCGAGCCCCGCGCCGGGTGCCTCGCGCATGAGGTGCTCGAGCGTGATGGAGGCGAGGATGCCGTCCTGCGAGGGCGTGCGCAGTGCGCCGCCGCGGTCGATGACGAGCGTCGACGTCGGGCCCTCGAGCAGCCGGCCGGACGGCGCGACGAAGACGACGTCGTCGAAGCCGTGCCGCATCGCGTGCCGCTTCGCCGCCATGTTGATCGAGTACGACAGGCTCTTCGCACCGGGCAGCAGCCACGGCATGGCGGCGACCTCGTCGCCGTCGTGGCCGCGGCCGAGCAGGGTGATGGCGACGCCCCGCTCGCGCTCGGCGATGGCGGATGCGGCGAGCGGCGCCATGAGCGCGAAGGCCGTCGGGTCGCCGCCCGCCTCGGGCCCGCGGGTCAGCACGAGCCGGATGAGCGCCTCCGGCCGCTCCTCGAAGTCCCACGCGGCGACGAGCGCGTCGATCGCGCGCTCGAAGCCGGCCCGGTCCGGGGCGGGGAGCTGCAGGATGGCGGCGCTGCGCTCGAGCCGGTCGAGGTGCGCCTGCCGGTCGCGCACGTGGCCCGCCCCGTCGGCGCCCCGGCGCACGAGGGTCGCGTCGAAGACGCCGTCGCCGCGCACGACACCGAGGTCGTCGGCGCGCACGAGCGGCGCCGTGACGTCGGCGAGGGTGCCGTCGAGCAGGGCGAGCAGGGATGCACTCATGCGGTCAGGGTACGGCCGTCAGAGGATGCCGGCGCACGGCAGCAGCGCTGCCGGCGCGGCGAAGGCCACGGATGCCGACCGCAGGGTGACGACGAGCTCGTCACGGGAGGCGACGCCCTCCGCCATGTCGGCGATCGGCTGGTCGAGCTCGCGGAAGCTCTCCGCGAGCGCCGCGCTCGTCGTCTGCGCGATGAAGGCGTCGCGCATGACGGAGAGATCGGCGACCACGGCGTCGGCGGCGGCCCAGTCGGGCTGGCCGTCGGCGGGGATCGCGTCGAGCACCTCGGTGGAGCGGGTCACGATCGCGGCGAGCGCCTCGTCGGCTGCGGCGCACTCCTCGGGCGTGGGTGCGGGCAGTGCGCTGCCCGGGTCGCTCGGGGCCGGCTCCGCCGCCGTCTGCGTCGGATCGGCCGGCGTCGGTCCGGGCGCGCTCGACGACGCCGCCGGGGTCGGTGTCACCGCTGGCGACGGTGCGGGCGCGGGCGCTGCGGTCGGCAGCGGCGGCGGCAGCACGACGCATCCGGTCAGGGCCGCGACGGCCACGACGAGCAGTGCCAGCCGGCCCGAGCGCACGCTCACGGCGCGCCCGTGCACAGCTGCTGGAGCTCGGTGACCTGCTCGCCGAGGTCGGTGAGGGCCGCGCCGATCCGCTCGAGCGCTCCGAGGTCGCCGGTCCCGACCGAGTCCTGCGCGTCCTGCACCATCGCGTCCCAGCCGGCCTGGATGGCGTCGATGCGCTGCAGGAGCTCCGGGTCGGTCACCTGCAGGTCGAGGTCGGCGACGCGGCCCGAGATGTCGGCGACGAGCGCGAGCGCCCCGAACGGGTCGGTGCCGAGCAGCTCACCGACGCGCGGCACGTCGGCCGCGATGCCCTGCACCTGCGTGAGGAGCTGCGCGCACTGCTGGGCCTGCGTCTCGGGCTCCGGCGCCTGCGCCGTGGGAGCCGGCGTCGTCGGATCGGGCGTCGGCGTCGGCGGCGGGCCGGAGCAGCCGCTCACGACGAGGCCGACGGTGACCACGAGGGCCGCGGCGGCGGTGCGGATGCGGGTGGCGACCATGGTCTCGAGGGTACCGCCGGGGGCTCCGGAGCGGTCGTAGGGATGGGGTGGTCTCGACACGCTCAGCGCGCTGCGCGCGCGGAGCGGCTCGACCGGCGGACCGGGTGGGGGATAGCCCCCGCAGGCCTTCCGGGGATCCGCCGGGTGCGGGGCTCGCGACGGACCTAGCGTGGAGCCATGCAACGAACCGGCACCATCCTCGCGACCGTCGCGCACCTCGCGCTGCTCGGCTCCATCGGGATCCCCATCCTCACGACGATCCTCGTGCTCGTCGCGACCGGCATCCCCACGCTCATCGTGCTCGTCGGCTTCCTGCTGCTCGCGCTCGCCATGCTCGGGCTGCTCGCCGTCGCGTGGTTCGAGCGCGAGCGCGTCGCCGGCCTGTACCGCGCGCCGGTGCCCGCCGCCGTCTTCCGCGGCTCGCCGCGCACCGACTGGCTGCGCGTGCCGCACCGCCTGCTCCGCATCGTCACCGACGGCCAGCACTGGCGGGCCATCCTCAGCTTCTTCCTCGCGAGCATCTTCGGCGCGATCACGCTGCCGCTGCTCGGCCTCGTCGGCCTCGGCGTGCCGCTCGCGCTCGCGGGCCTCGGGGCGGCGGAGTCCGTCATGATCCCGCTCACGAGCATCCCCGTGGCGGTCGAGTGGGCACCGCTGCTCGGCATCCTCGCCCTCGCCGGCGGCGTCGCCGGCACGATCGGCCTCGCCATCGCCCACCGCAACGTCACGCTGGGCCTGCTGGTGCCGGACGACCGCGAGCGGCTCGAGCAGGAGGCGCGCGACGAGCGCGACCGTCGGCACGGCGCCGTGCGCGCCGCGGACCTCGACCGCACGCGCATCGAGCGCGACCTGCACGACGGCGTCCAGCCGCGGCTCGTCTCGATCGCGATGCAGCTCGGCATGGCCCGCGACCGCATCGAGGCCGACCCGGAGGGCGCGAAGGCGCTCATCGAGGAGGCGCACGCCTCGTCGAAGTCCGCCGTCACCGAGCTCCGGCAGCTCGCGCGCGGCATCCACGTGGCCGTGCTCGACGACCGCGGCCTCGACGCCGCCGTCTCCGCGCTCGCCGCCCGCAGCCCCATCCCCGTCGAGGTCGACGCGCGGCTCGACCGCCGCTGCTCCCGCGACGCCGAGACGGCCGTCTACTTCGCGATCGCCGAGGCGATCACGAACGCGCAGAAGCACGCCCGCGCCAGCCGCATCCGGGTCGCGATCCGCACCCGTCAGGTGGAGGACCAGGCGAGCCTGTGGGCCCGCATCGAGGACGACGGCATCGGCGGCGCCGAGCGCCAGATCGGCGGCGGCATCGACGGGCTCGCCCACCGCGTCGCCGGCGTCGGCGGGCAGCTCACCCTCTCGAGCCCCGCCGGCGGCCCGACCGCGATCGAGGTGACGGTCCCGTGCGCATCCTGATCGCCGAGGACAGCGTCCTCCTGCGCGAGGGCATCGCGCGGCTCCTCACCGACGCCGGCCACGAGATGGTCGCGCAGCTGCCCGACGCGAGCGCGATCGAGGCGGCCATCGCGGCCACCGACCCCGACCTCGCCATCCTCGACGTGCGGATGCCGCCGACGAGGACGAACGAGGGGATCCTCGCCGCGATCGCCATCCGGGCGCGCTCCACGCAGCGCGGTGTCGACCGGCCCCGCGTGCTCGTGCTCTCGCAGTACGTCGAGGAGCGCTACGCGGCCGACCTCATCGCGAGCGGCCCGGCCGGCTTCGGCTACCTCCTCAAGGACCGGGTCGCCGACGTCGGCGACTTCCTGAGCGCGGTCGAGCAGGTCGCCGCCGGCGGCACGGTGCTCGACCCGGAGGTGGTGAGCCAGCTGCTGGCCCGCCGCCGCCGCGACGCGCGCATGGAGCGCCTCACGCCCCGCGAGCGCCAGGTGCTCGCCCTCATGGCGGAGGGATCGTCGAACCAGACGATCGCCGACCGCCTCTACGTCTCCGCGGGCAGTGTCGAGAAGCACATCTCCGCGGTCTTCCAGAAGCTCGAGCTCGAGCCCGAGGACGGCAACCGCCGCGTCCTCGCGGTGCTCGCCCACCTCGACGCACCGCACCCATCCGACCAGCCCGACGCCTCCGGAGGCCACCGATGACCATCTCCACCACCACCCGCCCCGGCAGGTGGATCACGATCCTGCTCGTCGTCCTCGGATCGATCGGCCTCGTCTTCGCCGTCGGCGGCGGCGTCGTGCGGGGCCTCGCGGCGCACAGCGCGACGAGCCAGTCGTGGTCGGCCTCCGCCGAGGGCATCGAGGGGCTCCGCGTCGACAGCACGGCTGCGGGCTTCGAGGTGCGCTTCGACGACGTCGCTGAGGCACGGCTCGACGCATCCTCCGACGGCGGACCCGTGCAGCAGTGGCGGCTCGAGCGCGACGGCGCCGTGCTGCGGGCGGCGACGGACGAGCGCTGGGGCTGGTGGGGCTTCGGCCGCTGGTTCGGTGAGCGCGGCGGCGAGGAGCAGGTCGTGCTGACCCTGCCGGCCGAGCTCGAGGGCGCGGGCCTCGACCTCGACGTCCACGTCTCCGCCGGCAGCTTCGACGCCGACGGCGACTGGGGCGTCGCGACCGTCGACCTGAGCGCCGGCAGCGTCTCCCTCGCCGGCGAGGCCGCATCGCTCTCGCTCGGCGTCGCCGCGGGCGAGGCCCGGCTCGACCTCGCGACCGAGGGCGACGTGACGCTCGACGTCAGCGCGGGCAGGGTGATCGGCGCCCTCACGGGCGAGCAGCCGTCCTCGATCACCGCCGAGGCGAGCGCGGGCAGCATCGAGCTCTCGATCCCCGGCGGGCCCTACGCCGTGACGCGGGACGTCTCCGCGGGCGACGCGACGATCGACGTGGACGAGGACGGCGATGCGGCGTCGACGATCGACGTGCAGGTGAGCGCCGGCAACGTCTCGCTCCGAGGCGACGACCGCTGACCGAGACCGACGTGACGATGGCCGGATCGGCGCAGTAGCATAGGGCTACACGCATCGATCCGGCCATCACCGGGGAGCGGTCGGGAGAACGGCGGCGACGCTCAGTAGATCCGAACGGGGCAGGCCCGTCACAGCCGCAGTCCTGAGCAGTGAGCAGGCAGAGCGGCGGTCCGGCAGCGGGCCGCAAGCGGGGTGGTACCGCGCGAGAGCGTCCCCGCATCCGAAGTTCCCGAGGATGCAGGAGACCCAGCGTGACCGACCAGCACCGCTATCCGCTCACCGGCGACGCGAGCGTCGTCGCCAGCCCCGACCTGCCGGCGATCGAGCAGGGCATCCTCGCGTTCTGGAAGGGCGACGACACCTTCCAGGCGTCGATCGCGCAGCGCGAGGGCTGCACCGAGTGGGTCTTCTACGACGGCCCGCCGTTCGCCAACGGCCTGCCGCACTTCGGTCACCTGCTCACCGGCTACGCGAAGGACGTCTTCCCGCGCTTCCAGACGATGCGCGGCAAGCTCGTCCCTCGCGTGTTCGGCTGGGACACCCACGGCCTGCCCGCTGAGCTCGAGGCGATGAAGCAGCTCGGCATCACCGAGAAGGCCGAGATCGAGTCGATGGGCGTCGACGTCTTCAACGCGAAGGCGCGCGAGTCGGTGCTGCAGTACGTCGACGAGTGGCAGGACTACGTCACCCGGCAGGCGCGCTGGGTCGACTTCGAGGGCGGCTACCAGACGCTCGACCTCACCTACATGGAGAGCGTCATCTGGGCGTTCAAGACGCTGCACGAGAAGGGCCTCGCCTACGAGGGCTACCGCGTGCTGCCGTACTGCTGGCGCGATGAGACGCCGCTGTCGAACCACGAGCTGCGCATGGACGACGACGTCTACCAGGACCGTCAGGACACGACGCTCACCGTCACCTTCCCCTTCCAGGGCGAGCGGGCGGATGCGCTCGGGCTCACCGGCGTGCGCGCGCTCGCGTGGACGACGACGCCCTGGACGCTGCCGACGAACATGGCGCTCGCGGTCGGGCCCGAGATCGAGTACGCCGTGCTGCCCGCAGGTCCCGACGGCACGAGCGCGGGCGACGGCGACCTGCTGCTCGCGACCGCGACGGTGCCCGCGTACTTCAAGGATCTCGGCTACGGCTCGGCGCAGGACGCGCTCGACGCGATCGCGCGCACCGTCACGGGCGCCGAGCTCGAGGGCGTGCGCTACGAGCCGCTCTTCGACTTCTACGCCGACGCATCCGAGTGGGGCACCGAGCACGCCTTCCAGATCCTCGTCGACGACTACGTCGCCACCGGCGAGGGCACCGGCATCGTGCACCAGGCGCCCGCCTACGGCGAGGACGACCAGCGCGTCGCCAATGCCGCGGGCATCCCCACGATCATCTCCGTCGACGACGGCGGCCGCTTCCTCGACGCGGTCGCGCCGGTCGCGGGCATGCAGGTCTTCGACGCGAACAAGCCGCTCTCGAAGCTGCTGAAGGAGGCCGGCCGCGTGCTGCGGCAGGCGTCGTACGTGCACTCGTACCCGCACTGCTGGCGCTGCCGCAATCCGCTCATCTACAAGGCGGTCTCGAGCTGGTTCGTGCGCGTCACCGAGATCAAGGACGACCTGCTCGCGGCCAACGAGCAGATCAACTGGGTGCCCGACAACGTCAAGCACGGCCAGTTCGGCAAGTGGCTCGAGGGCGCTCGCGACTGGTCGATCAGCCGCAACCGCTACTGGGGCAGCCCCATCCCGGTGTGGAAGAGCGACGACCCGAACCACCCGCGCGTCGACGTCTACGGCTCGCTCGACGAGCTCGAGCGCGACTTCGGCGTGCGCCCGACCGACCTGCACCGGCCGGTCATCGACGGGCTGACACGCCCGAACCCCGACGACCCCACCGGCCGCTCGACGATGCGCCGCATCCCCGACGTGCTCGACGTGTGGTTCGACTCCGGCTCCATGCCCTTCGCGCAGTTCCACTACCCGTTCGAGAACGAGCAGTGGTTCGAGGAGCACAGCCCCGCCGACTACATCGTCGAGTACATCGGGCAGACGCGCGGCTGGTTCTACGTCATGCACGTGCTCTCGGTCGCGCTCTTCGGGCGGCCGGCGTTCGAGAACGTCATCAGCCACGGCATCATCCTCGGCGACGACGGCTTCAAGGCCTCGAAGTCGCGCCGCAACTACCCCGACGTGAACGACGCCTTCGACGCCTACGGGTCGGATGCGGTGCGCTGGCACCTGCTGCAGGGCTCGATCCTGCGGGGCGGCAACTTCATCGTCTCGGAGGAGGGCATCCGGGAGGCGCTGCGGCAGTTCCACCTGCCGCTGTGGTCGACCTGGTACTTCTTCGCCACCTACGCGAACCGCGCGCGCGGCGGGCAGCCGTACCTCGCGCAGCGCTCGACGACGTCGACCGACGTGCT
Source organism: Actinomycetota bacterium (assembly GCA_051751085.1). Taxonomy (GTDB): domain Bacteria; phylum Actinomycetota; class Actinomycetes; order Actinomycetales; family Microbacteriaceae; genus Agrococcus. The sequence continues at coordinate 41,878 of JBNJKM010000013.1, forward strand.
CGACCGCTACATCCTCGCGAAGCTGCGCGCGACCGTCGAGACCGCGACCGCGAGCCTCGAGCGGCTCGACGCGACCGGCGCGACGCTCGCCGTGCGCGAGCTGCTCGACGTGCTCACCAACTGGTACGTGCGGCGATCGCGCGACCGCTTCTGGGTGGGCGTGGCCGAGGACGGCACGGGTTCCGAGGCGTTCGACACGCTGTACACGGTGCTCGAGACGCTCACGCGCATCGCGGCGCCGCTGTCGCCGCTCGTGACCGAGCAGGTCTGGAAGGGCCTGACCGGCGGCCGCTCCGTGCACCTGACCGACTGGCCGGATGCATCCGACCTGCCCGCCGACGACACGCTCGTCGCGCAGATGGACGCCGTGCGGGCGATCGCGAGCGTCGGCAACGCGCTGCGCAAGCAGGCGCGCAAGCGGGTGCGGCTGCCGCTGCCCAGGCTCACCGTGGTCGGCGACGTCGACGTCGCGCCCTTCGCGGCCGTGCTGCAGGACGAGCTCAACGTGCGCGAGGTCGTGCTCGAGGCCGGTGGCCCCGACGCGCTCGAGCGCTACGGCATCTCGCGCCGGCTGCAGGTCAACGCGCGCGCCGCGGGTCCGCGCCTCGGCAAGGACGTGCAGCGGGCGATCCAGGCCGCGCGGGCGGGCGACTGGACGCTCGAGGCGGGCGCGGACGGTGCGGAGCGCGTCGTCGTCGGCGGCATCGCGCTCGAGGCGGGCGAGTTCGAGCTCGCGCTCGAGGTCGCCGACGAGACGGCAGCGGTGGGCTTCCTGCCCGGCGGCGGCTTCGTCGTGCTCGACATCGCGACGACGCCGGAGCTCGAGGCCGAGGGCCTCGCCCGCGACGTCGTCCGCGCCGTGCAGCAGGCGCGCAAGGAGGCGGGGCTCGACGTCTCCGACCGCATCCGCCTCTCGCTGGGCTCGGACGCCCACGGCGTCGCGGCGCTCGAAGCGAACCGCGCCCTCGTGGCGGGGGAGACGCTCGCGACCGAGCTGACGCTCGATCGCGTGGACGACACGATGGGCGAGCTCGCCGACGGCCGCACCGCGCACCGCGTGGGCGACGGCTCGCCGCTGGCGATCACGATCGAGAGGGTGGGCGCATGACCGACGAGCTGACCGGACCCGAGAGCATCGACGACCGGATCCTCGAATCGCTCGAGCACCGCGAGGCGGCGGAGGCCGCGTACCAGGCGCTCCTCGCGCGAGCGGGGGAGGCGGCCGTCGAGCCGCGCATCGAGGCGACCCGTCGCGCGGTCGAGCTGCTGGGCGACCCGCAGCGCGCCTTCCGCGTCATCCACATCACCGGCACGAACGGCAAGGGCTCGACCGCGCGCGTCATCGACGCGCTGCTGCGCGCGCACGGGCTGCGCACCGGGCTGCTGACGAGCCCGCACCTCGAGCGGGTCAACGAGCGCATCGCGATCGACGGCGAGCCCGTCAGCGACGAGGCGTTCGCCCGCAACTACGACGACGTGGCGCCGTTCCTCGAGCTCGTCGACGCCGAGCTCGAGGCGGCGGGGGAGCGACGGCTCACGTTCTTCGAGGCGTTCACGGTGCTCGCGCTCGCGACCATGGCGGATGCGCCGGTCGACGTCGCGGTGCTCGAGGTCGGCATGGGCGGCACCTGGGACTCGACGAACGTCGCCGATGGCGACGTCGCCGTGATCACGCCGATCGCGCTCGACCACACCAACCGGCTCGGCTCGACGCTGGACGCGATCGCGCGCGAGAAGGCGGGCATCATCAAGCCCGACGCGATCGCGGTCTCCGCGGCCCAGGAGCCCGAGGCGCTCGCGGTGCTCGAGGCCCGCGCCGAGGAGGTGGGCGCGCGGCTGCTCGTCGAGGGTCGCGACTTCGCGCTCGCCAGCCAGGCCGTCGCCGTCGGCGGCCAGCTCATCACCGTGCGCGGCATGGCTGCGGAGTACATCGACCAGCTCGTGCCGCTGCTGGGCGCGCACCAGGGCGCGAACGCCGCGCTCGGGCTCGTCGCGGTCGAGGCGTTCCTCGGCGGCGGCTCGCAGGCGCTCACCGCCCAGGTGCTCGCCGAGGGCTTCGCCGCCACGACGTCGCCGGGCCGCCTCGACGTGGTGGGCGCGCATCCGCTCGTCGTGCTCGACGCGGCGCACAACCCCCACGGCGCTGCGGCGCTGCGCCGGGCGCTCGCCGAGGTGTTCGGCCTCGAGCGCGTGACGCTCGTGCTCGGCGTGCTCGCCGGCAAGGATGTGACGGGCGTGCTCACCGAGCTCGAGCCCGTCATCGACGAGCTCGTCGTGACGCAGTCGACCTCGGAGCGCGCGCTGCCCGCCGACGACCTCGCCGCGCTCGCGGTCGCCGTGCTCGGCGCCGACCGGGTGCTCGTGGAGCCGGAGCTCGGCGCCGCCGTGGAGTCCGCGCGCGAGTCGGCCGCCGACCGCGACGGCGCGGTGGTCGTGACGGGCTCGATCACGCTGCTCGGCGATGTGCTCGAGCACGCGCGCGAGCAGGGATGGCTGCGCCGACCCGACGCGCGTCGGCAGGCCGCCACCGTCGAGATCACCGACGAGGAGCAGGCATGAGCCCGCGCCAGCGCCCCGCCCGTGGCGCCATGGAGTCGCTGCTGCGCGTCGTGCACAGCCTGGAGGCCGCGGGCATCGCGTTCGGCGCGCTCGCCGTCTGGGGCGTGACGCGCGACTGGCCGGGGCCCGTCGCGTTCGGCGCCGTCGGCGTGCTCCTCATCGCGACCATGCCGCTCCTGCGCCACACGTGGGGATGGCTCGTGAGCCTCGCGACGCAGGTCGCGCTCGTCTCCCTCACGTGGTTCGAGCCGGTGTGGGGCGCGGTCGCGCTCGTGGTCGTGGGGCTGTGGATCTTCTGCTTCGTCAAGGCCCGCCAGATCGAGCGGCAGCGGCGGGCGCAGGGACTCGACCCCCGCGGGGCGCCCGGCACCTGAGGCACCGCCGCCGAGACGCGGCAGGCGCCGCTCAGGCCGCGCGCCCAGGAGGCTCCTGCCGGGCTCGGTAGGCTGGCCACATGCAGAGCACCCTCGTCCTCATCAAGCCCGACGGCGTCCAGCGCCAGCTGACCGGCGCCATCCTGGCCCGCATCGAGGCGAAGGGGTACGTCATCGGCGACCTCAAGCTTGTGCAGCCCGAGCGCGCGCTGCTCGAGGAGCACTACGAGGAGCACCAGGGCAAGCCGTTCTTCGAGCCGCTCGTCGAGTTCATGCTCTCCGGCCCGTCCGTCGCGATCCGCCTCCAGGGCGACCGCGTCATCGAGGGCTTCCGCTCGCTCGCCGGCACGACCGACCCGACGACCGCTGCCCCCGGCACGATCCGCGGCGACCTCGGCCGCGACTGGGGCCTCAAGGTGCAGCAGAACCTCGTGCACGGCTCCGACTCCGAGGAGTCGGCCGCGCGCGAGCTCGCGCTCTGGTTCGCCTGACCCGCTAGCCCCCGCCGCCCCGGCGTGCAGCTAGAAGGCGAAGAGGTAGCGGGGGATGCCGGGCAGCACGACCATGATCGTCACCACGAGGATCACGGCGAGCGCGAGCGAGAGCACCCAGCCCCACGCCGAGGAGCGCGAGGCGACGCGGCGCAGGCCGGCCGGAGCGGGCAGCCCGCCCGAGCCGAGCGCCCACACCCAGAGCGGGAACGCCATCGCGTACATCGCGAGCCACACGAGGAAGCACCACGGGCACACGAAGCCCAGCACGAAGATCGACTGCTGCGCGAGCCACAGCACGAGCACGATGCCGCCGAGCACCCCGATCGAGAAGACGGTCCACACCCAGCGCGGCATCGCGACCCGGCCCAGCGTGAGGGCGCCCATGATGATGGGCGCCGGGAACGCCATGAGCCCGAGGAACGGGTTGGGGAAGCCGAACACCTCGCCCTGCGTCGACTCGATCGCGCCCGAGCACGACAGGAACGGGTTGAGGTCGCACCCGAGGGCCTCATCGGGGAACAGCAGCAGCTCGATGCGCTCGACCGAGAGCGAGAACGCGCCCAGCAGGCCCAGCAGGCCCGTGATGATGAGGAGCACGCCGAGCCACGCGGGCGCGGCGATGTGGGCGGGTCGAGCGGTGTTCATGAGGCCTCCTGCGACCCATCCAATCAGCACGGAGCGCCGTCGCCCTGCGGACGCCCCGTCGCGCTGCCATGAGCGCCGACCGGCTGTGGGGTAGACTTCCCGGCAGCGCGCCCGATGGGCGCACGCCAAGGTTTTCCGGGCAGCACGACTGGCCCGGGCCATCCCCGCGAGGGGATGTCAGGAAGGATTCGCGCCGGGTGCGCCCCGGTCGCGAGCGAGATGGCGACCGGCGGCGCCGGTTGCGGCAGGAGCGCGCCAGCGATGGTGGACAACGACACGAACCTCCCGACCGAGAACACCGCGGTCGAGGCACAGGGCGACGAAGCACAGACCGAGGCCCCCGACGCATCGGTCGACGGCGGCGAGCGAGAGGCCGAGGCGCCCTCGAGGCCCCGGCGCAAGCGGGCGTCGACGCGCAAGGCGGCGGATGCGTCGGCGAGCGTCGAGGCGGACGCGGCGAGCGAGCCCGCCGACACCGAGACCGCGGGGGATGCGCCCGCCGCGAACGCGACCGACGAGTCGCAGGACGGCGAGGTCCAGGACCCGTCGACCCAGGACCCGGCGGCCCAGGATCCGGCCGTTCAGGATCCTCAGTCGCAGGGCGAGCCGCAGGCTGCCGTGATCGGCGCCGAGCGTGCGGCGGAGCCCGGCCACGAGCCCGGCCTGACCGACCCCGCCGCCGAGGCGCCCGCATCCGACCCCGTCGACGACGCTCGCGCCGCCACGGCGCTGCCCGAGCTGCCCGTCGGCCCCTTCGGCATCGTCTTCCACGCCCCCGACCTCGCGGCGCTGCCCGCGCTCCCGTCGCTGCGCGATGACGACGAGGACGATGACGATGAGGACGAGGACGACCAGCAGGGCAACCGGCGTGCGCGCCGCTCGCGGTCGCGCTCGCGCCAGAGCCCGCGGGAGACCGAGGACGAGAAGCCGCTCATCACCGAGCCGCAGAAGGTGCGCGGCTCCACGCGGCTCGAGGCCAAGCGCCAGCGTCGCCGTGAGGGCCGCGACGCCGGCCGGCGCCGCACGGTCGTCACCGAGACCGAGTTCCTCGCCCGCCGCGAGGCCGTCGAGCGTCAGATGATCGTGCGCTCCAAGCACGACCGCGTGCAGCTCGCCGTGCTCGAGGACGGCGTGCTCGTGGAGCACTACGTCGCGAAGTCCTCGGAGTCGAGCCTGATCGGCAACGTGTACCTCGGCCGCGTGCAGAACGTGCTGCCGAGCATGGAGGCGGCCTTCGTCGACATCGGCCGCGGCCGCAACGCCGTGCTGTACTCCGGCGAGGTCGACTGGGACGCAGCGGAGCTCGAGGGCCAGCCGCGCAAGATCGAGCTCGCGCTCAAGCCCGGCGACACGGTGCTCGTGCAGGTGACGAAGGACCCGATCGGCCACAAGGGCGCCAGGCTCACGAGCCAGATCTCGCTGCCCGGCCGCTACCTCGTCTCCGTGCCCGGCGGGTCCATGAACGGCATCTCCCGCAAGCTGCCCGACACCGAGCGCGCCCGCCTGAAGAAGATCCTCAAGCAGGTGCTGCCGGAGGGCGTCGGCGTCATCGTGCGCACCGCCGCGGAGGGCGCGACCGAGGACCAGCTCACGCGCGACGTCGAGCGGCTCACCCGCCAGTGGGAGCGCATCCAGCAGCAGGTCAAGACGGGCACCGCCCCGCAGCGCCTGCACGCCGAGCCCGACCTGCTCGTCAAGATCGTCCGCGACGTCTTCAACGAGGACTTCCACAAGCTCGTCATCCAGGGCTCGGAGGCGCTCAGCACGATCCGCGAGTACCTCGAGGCGATCGCGCCCGACCTGCTCGACCGTGTCGAGGCCTACGAGGGCACGGACGACCCGTTCTCGCACTTCCGCATCTCGGAGCAGATCGACAAGGCGCTCGACCGCAAGGTGTGGCTGCCGTCCGGCGGCTCGCTCGTCATCGACCGCACCGAGGCCATGACGGTCGTCGACGTCAACACCGGCCGCTTCGTGGGTGCCGGCGGCAACCTCGAGGAGACCGTCACCAAGAACAACATCGAGGCCGCGGAGGAGGTCGTGCGCCAGCTGCGCCTGCGCGACATCGGCGGCATCATCGTGATCGACTTCATCGACATGGTGCTCGAGTCGAACCGCGACCTCGTGCTGCGCCGTCTCATCGAGTGCTTGAGCCGCGACCGCACGAAGCACCAGGTGGCGGAGGTCACGAGCCTCGGCCTCGTGCAGATGACGCGCAAGAAGCTCGGCCTCGGCCTGCTCGAGGCGTACTCGGAGCCGTGCGAGACGTGCGCGGGCCGCGGGGTCATCGTGCACCACGAGCCGATCTCGAGGCCGCAGCGCCAGCAGCAGGCGGATGCGGGCGGCGGCAACGGCCGCAACCGTCGCGGCGGCCGCGGCAAGCCGTCGGACTCGCAGCAGCCCGAGCAGCACCAGCAGCAGCAGCCCACGGGCGGCACCCACGCGATCACCGAGGACCTCCGCAAGGGGCTCTCGCAGATCGCCGCCGCCGGCAAGGGCAAGCCCGAGGGGGAGCAGGCCGCCGGCGAGCCGAGCGAGGCCGCGCAGGCGCAGCCGAGCGCTGAGCCCAGCGCTCGGCCCAGCGGCATCGTGACGCCGTCGAAGGCCGCCATCGAGGCCGTCGCCGCCGAGCCGGTCGTGACGATCCTCGACATCCCGGTCGAGCCCGTGCAGGAGCACGCGGCGCCCAAGGCGTCTCCGGACGACCTCGACGGGCTGCTCGGCAGCGCGCTCGACGCCCTCGCGACGCCCGCTCCCGGCACCGGCAAGGCGGCCCGGCGCTCGCGCCGGGCATCCTCCGGCGTCATCACCGCGAAGCCCGACGAGCAGCGCTGATCGCAGCCGACGGCACGCCTGTGTCGGGGGGGGGGGGGGGGGGGGGGGGCCCCGCCGCGCGCGCCCCCCC
>JBNJKM010000014.1:0-28582 GCA_051751085.1 Actinomycetota bacterium
CCCCCCCGGTCCGTGGGGCCCCGCGGGGGGCGTACCCCCCCCCCCCCACGCCGCCGTGGTCGGCGAGGAACCGCTCGAGGTCGGCCTCGTTGTCGACCGGCGCCCAGTCGGGCTGCGGCGCGCCCAGCTCGGCCATCCGCTCGCGCATCGCGCGCTTGTCCTGGGCGAAGCGCAGCGCGTCCGGTCCCGGATGCACCGCGTGCCCCGCGTCGACGAGCGCGCGCAGCACCTCCTGCGGCACGTGCTCGTGGTCGAACGTCACGACGTCGACGCCGGCGGCGAAGGCCAGCACCGTCTCGGCATCCCGGTAGTCGCCGACCGAGGTCGCCGCGAGCGCGGCCGACATGCCGTCGGCCTCCGCGAGCACGCGCAGCTCGATGCCGAGCGCGACGGCCGCGGGGATCATCATCCGGGCCAGCTGCCCGCCGCCCACCACGCCGACGATCATGCGGCCTGCACCTCCGGGCGGCCGAGCCCGACCACCTTGAAGCCCGCCGCCGCCCACCGCGCCGCGTCGAGCGTGTTGCGACCGTCGACGACGACCCGCGCATCCGTCTGCGTCGCGACGACGGCCGGGTCGAGGTCGCGGAACTCCTGCCACTCGGTGCCGAGCGCCAGCACGTCGGCATCGCGCACCGCCGCCGCCACCGAGCCGACGATGTCGAGCGACGGCATGCTGCGGCCGGCCGTCGCCTGCGCCTCCGGGTCGTAGGCGCGCACGACGCGACCGCCCTGCTCGAGGATGCGGCAGACGTCGAGCGCCGGCGAGTCGCGCACGTCGTCGCTGTTGGGCTTGAACGCGAGGCCGAGCATGGCGACCCGGTCGCCGCCCACGCGCGCGAGCTCGGCCTCGACGAGCTGCGCCATCCGCTCGCGACGGCGCAGGTTGATCTCGTCGACCTCGCGCAGGAACCCGAGCGAGTGGCCGTGGCCGAGCTCCTCCGCGCGCGCCTGGAAGGCCCGGATGTCTTTGGGCAGGCACCCGCCGCCGAAGCCGAGGCCGGCGTTGAGGAAGCGGCGGCCGATGCGGGCGTCGAGCCCGATGGCGTCGGCGAGCTGCGTGACGTCGGCGCCGACGGTCTCGGAGAGCTCCGCCATCGCGTTGATGAACGAGATCTTCGTCGCCAGGAACGCGTTGGCGCTCACCTTGACGAGCTCCGCGGTGGCGAAGCTCATCACGAGGCGCTCGGTGCCGCGGGCGAGGATCGTCGCGTAGACGGCGTCGAGCGCCGCGACGGCGACGTCGTCGCCCTCCTCGACGCCGTAGACGAGCCGGTCGGGCGCGAGCGTGTCCTGCACGGCCAGTCCCTCGCGCAGGAACTCCGGGTTCCAGGCGAGCCGCGCGCCGGTCGGCGCGATCCGCTCGGCGAGGCGCTGCGCGGTGCCGACCGGCACGGTCGACTTGCCGGCGACGAGCGTGCCCGGGCCGAGATGCGGCAGCAGCGAGTCGACGGCCGCATCGACGAAGGTGAGGTCGGCGGCGTCCGAGCCGGCGAGCTGCGGCGTGCCGACGGCGACGAACACCACGTCGCTGCCGGCCACCTCGCCGACATCGGTCGTGAAGCGGAGCGAGCCCGCGTCGACCCCTGCCTGCAGCAGCTCGGGCAGCCCCGGCTCGAAGAACGGCGGCTCACCGCGGCGCAGCCGCTCGACCTTCGCCTCGTCGACGTCGACGCCGACGGTCTCGTAGCCGAGCGACGCCATGGCCGCGGCATGCACCGCACCCAGGTATCCGCATCCGATCACGGCGATCTTCATGGAGCTCCTTCTCGGCGCGCGTCAGCCGCGCGCGGTGGTCGTCGGGCGGTCGGCGGGGTCGGCGACGACGATGCCGCGCGCCCCGAGCAGCTCGGACAGCATGCGCTGGACGAGGGATGCGCTGGGGACGTCGGCGAGGATGACCGCCCTGTCGCCGCCCGTCGACAGCAGCAGGTCGCCGGCGCCGAAGAGCGCCTGCAGGCCGCGTCGGCGCACCGTCACGTCGTGGACGCGCGACAGCATCGTCTCGCGGCGGGTGCCGCCGAAGCTGCCGCGGATGACCACGCGCTCGGTCGTGAAGACGAAGCCGCGGGAGAGCCACGCGAGCGTCGGCACGAGCGTCAGCAGACCCACGACGAGCCCTGCGACGGTGAGCAGCGCGATGTTCCACAGCGGCCAGTCCACGCGGTCGAGCAGCAGCGTCACGAGTCCCGCGCACCCCCACAGCACCAGCACGGGCACGATGAGCACGCGCGCGTGCGGTCGCATGCGCGCGATCACGCGCTCCTCGCCGGTCGACACCCGACGATTGTCCCTCATCAGCGCACGTGCACCACGTCGCCTGCCCGCACGTCGACGATCCCGTCGCCCGTGTCGACCTGCAGCTCGCCGTGCGGGCCGAGGCCCACGGCGCGCCCGACGAGCTCGCCGGCAGGCAGCGCGACGCGCACATCCCGGCCGATGGTGCTCAGCCCGGCGGCGATCGCCGCCCGCAGCGGTTCGGAGCCGAGCGCCGGCAGGAGCGCCTCCAGGGAGCGCCGCACGTGGCAGAGGATCGCGTCGGCGAGCACGGGCGCGGTGCCCTCGGCGCCCTCGATGGTGAGGGAGGTCGAGGTCGAGGTCGGCAGCTCTGCGTCGGTGAGGGTGAGGTTCACCCCGAACCCGACCGCCACTCCCGTCCTGCGGCGCTCGCACAGGATGCCCGCGATCTTCCGGCCGTCGACGAGCACGTCGTTCGGCCACTTGATCGAGGCGCGGTCGGCGACGAGCGGGTCGAGCGCGTCCGCGAGCGCGAGGCCCGCGGCGAGCGGCAGCCAGCCGATCGCGTCCTCGGGCATGCGCTTCGTGCGCACCAGGATCGTGGCCGCGAGGCACTTGCCTGCGGGCGACACCCACTCGCGGCCCAGCCGCCCGCGGCCGGCGCGCTGATCGAGCGTCGCCCACGTCGTGAGGTGGTCGGCGCGCTCGTCGACCGCGTCGAACGTGGAGCCGACGGTGCCGAGCTCGAAGACCGTGCCGACGCTCGACGCGCCTGGGAAGAGCATGGCTCCAGCCTAGGCCGAGGGGTCGATGGCCTGCCGAGCGGGATGTCGAGGATCACCACCCGGATGCGGCTGGACGCTGTGGGAGTCCACAAAGGCCGGGCATGGGGCGGCGTCTAGAGTGGCATCCGTGACCGACGACACCTCTCCCGCTGCGCCCATGTCGACGACCGCCGAGCGGATCGACGATCTGCGCAGCCGCCACCGCGAGGCGGTGACCGACAAGGAGTCGAAGGCGAAGGCGCGGCAGCGCGCGAAGGGCAAGAAGACCGCGCGCGAGCGCGTCGAGCAGTTCGTCGACAAGGGCTCGTTCGTCGAGTTCGACGCCTACGTGCGGCATCGCACGACCGCGTTCGGCATGGAGGACAACCGCCCGTACGGCGACGCCGTCGTCACGGGCATCGGCACGGTCCACGGCCGGCGCGTCGCCGTCTACGCCCAGGACTTCACGACCTTCGGCGGCTCGCTCGGCGAGGTCGCCGGCGAGAAGATCATCAAGATCCAGGACTACGCGATGAAGGTGGGCGTGCCCATCGTCGGCATGCTCGACTCCGGCGGCGCGCGCATCCAGGAGGGCGTCGTCGCGCTCGGCAAGTACGGCGAGATCTTCAAGCGCAACACGGCCGCGTCGGGCGTGATCCCGCAGATCTCGATCGTCATGGGCCCCGCGGCCGGCGGCGCGGTGTACTCCCCCGCGCTCACCGACTTCGTGATCATGGTCGACAAGTCGAGCCACATGTTCGTCACCGGCCCCGACGTCATCAAGACCGTCACGGGCGAGGAGGTCGGCTTCGAGGACCTCGGCGGCGGCCGCACCCACAACACCGTCTCGGGCGTCAGCCACTACCTGGCCGCCGACGAGGACGACGCGCTCGACTACGTGCGCGCCCTGCTCGCGTACCTGCCCGACAACAACCAGTCGGAGGTGCCGGCCTACGACCACTCCGCCGAGCGGGTCGTCAACGACAGCGACCGCCGGCTCAACACGCTCATCCCCGACTCGCCGAACCAGCCCTACGACGTGCTGACGATCATCGAGACGCTCATGGACGACCGCGAGTTCCTCGAGGTGCAGCCCCTCTACGCGCCCAACATCGTGATCGGCTTCGGCCGCCTCGAGGGCCGGACCGTTGGCGTCATCGCCAACCAGCCGAAGCAGATGGCCGGCACCCTCAACATCGAGGCGGGCGAGAAGGCCGCGCGCTTCGTGCGGTTCTGCGACGCCTTCTCGATCCCGATCCTCACCGTCGTCGACGTGCCCGGCTACCTGCCCGGCACCGACCAGGAGTGGTCGGGCGTCATCCGCCGCGGCGCGAAGCTGCTCTACGCGTACGCCGAGGCGACCGTGCCGATGGTGACGGTCATCACCCGCAAGGCCTACGGCGGCGCGTACATCGTGATGGGGTCGAAGCAGCTGGGCGCCGACATCAACGTCGCCTGGCCGTCGGCCGAGATCGCGGTGATGGGCGGCCAGGGCGCCGTCAACATCCTCTACCGCACCGAGATCCGCGACGCCGAGGCGGCCGGTCACGACGTCGCGGAGGTGCGCAAGCGCCTCGCGAGCGAGTACACCTACAACGTCGCCTCCCCCTTCCTGGCCGCCGAGCGCGGCGAGCTCGACGGCATCATCGAGCCGGCCGAGACGCGCGTCATGATCACCCGCGCGTTCCGCGCGCTCCGCACGAAGCGCGTGCAGCGGCCGGAGAAGAAGCACGGGAACATCCCGCTGTGAACGACGCGCGCGAGGCATCCGAACCGGTCATGACCGTCGTGGGCGGCTCGCCGACCGACGAGGAGCGCGCGGCGATCCAGGCCGTGCTGACGGGCTCCGCCGAGGAGTGGGCAGAGACGAAGCACCGGCGCGTGCTCGACACCGAGAGCGAGTGGCAGGCGAAGTCGCGCACGCCCACCGGGCGGCGCTGGAAGCGCGACTGAGCGCCGCTCAGCCGGCGCTCGCTAGCATCGCCCCATGGTGAGGCTGCGCAAGGCGCGACCGAGGGCGGATGCGGGCATCCGACGCCGTAGAGCGGGTCCCGGCTGGTCGTACCGGCACGACGACGGCGGGCGGGTCTCCGCCGAGGATCGCGAGCGCGCCGAGTCGCTCGCCGTGCCGCCGGCGTGGAAGGACGTGTGGATCGCGGCCGACCCGCTCGCGCACATCCAGGCCATCGGCGTCGACGACGCCGGCCGCACCCAGTACCGCTACCACCCGCACTGGCGCGAGCGCCGCGACCGCGCCAAGCACGAGCGTGCGCTCGACCTCGCGGAGTCGCTGCCCGCGATGCGCCGCCGCGTCACGCGCGAGCTCGCGCTCGAGGGGCTGCCGCGGGAGCGCGTGCTCGCGGCGGCGCTGCGGATGCTCGACACCGTCGCCATCCGCGCCGGCGGCGACACCTACGCCGAGGAGCGCGGCTCGCGCGGCCTCATGACGCTGCTGTGTCGGCACGCGAGCGTCACCGGCGACTCGGTGCGGCTGCGATTCCCCGCGAAGTCGGGCCAGCGCTTCGACGTGACGATCGAGGACCCTGCCCTCGCCCGCTGCGTCGAGGAGCTGCTGGCCGGCCGCACGCGCACGTCGCGGCTGCTCGCGTGGCGGGACGACGAGGGCTACCACCCGCTCAGGGACGTCGACCTCAACGACGCGGTGCGGGAGGCGACCGGCGGCGAGTTCACGGCGAAGGACTTCCGCACGCTGCACGGCACGATCGTCGCGGCGGTCGGGCTCGCGCGGGCCCGGGACATCGGCACGAAGACCGCTCGCGCGCGAGCCGTGCGGGCCGCGATCGTCGAGACGTCGCAGGCCCTCGGCAACACCCCGACGGTCGCGCGCAGCAGCTACATCGACCCCGAGGTGTTCGCGCGCTTCGAGGCCGGCGCGACCATCGGCCTGCAGGGCTCGAGGGAGCGCGCCCTGCTCGACCTCCTGCGCTAGTCGCGCAGCAGCGGCGCGAGCGCCTCGGCGACGACCCGCTCGCGCATGACGGCGGCGGCGGCGCCCATGTGGGTGCGGTCGACCCAGGTCGGCACGCCCTGCACGATGCTCGGGCAGGCCATGGCGTCGACGTCGCAGAACCAGCCGATCGTGTCGACGACCTCGACGCCGCCCTCCGCGAGCGCGGTGTCGAGCGTGACGTGCCGCTGCAGCAGCGCGTCCTGCAGCGGCGCGGCGCATGCGGCGAGCGAGGTGCCGGCGGCATGCGCCTCGAGGCATTCCGCCGGCTCGGCGCCGGGTGGCGGGCTGTCGAGCCAGAGCGTGCGGATGCCGAGGTCGTGGAGGCGCTCGGCGTACGCGAGCGTGCCGGCGGCGAGCTGCTCGCCGGTGTCGGCGGCGCGATCCTCGTAGCCCTCCCCGACCCACCAGGCGCCGTAGCTGATGATGACGAGCTCGGGCCTGCGCTCCTCGGCGACCTCGAGCACCGTCTCGGCGTGCGCCTCGCAGACGCGCATGAACTCGCCGATCTGCTGCTCGACGGCGGGCCCGCTCGAGAAGGGGCACATCTCGCGTCCCATGAGCTGCACGTCGGCGGAGCCGCCGAGCGCGCCGCGCACGGCGGGCGACCAGGTGACGGCCTGCGAGTCGCCGACGATCCACACCTCGCGGTCGCCCGGGGAGTCGTCGAAGCGGCACTGGGCCTGCTGATCGGGCCCGACCGTGAGGCACTCGTCGACGAGCCACTCGGCCGAGCGGCCGTCCTCGCCGACGACCGCGTCGGGCGAGGGCGGGGACGGCGTCGCCACGTCGTCGGCGATCCACGCGGCCAGCTCCGCGGCGTCGGCGGCGACCGGATGGATCGCCGCCGCCTCGGCGATCGCGCCGCGCTGCACGGCGGGCGCAGCCACGACGCCCACGGCGCTGAGCACGGCGACGACGGGCAGCGCGTAGGCGAGCACGGGGCGTCCTCGCCGAGCCGGCTGCGGCGCGACCTCCGCCGGCTCCGCCGCAGGGCTCGGCGGCGCCACGTCCCTGACGGCCGGGGGCCGGTGGAGCAGCGCGATGAGCCGGTAGGAGCCGTAGGAGAGCCCGATCGAGACCGCCATGATCGCGATGCCCTCGAGCGCGTTCACCTCGAGCCCCGCGTTGGGGAAGAAGGCGATGAAGCCCTTCAGCACCGGCCAGTGCCAGAGGTAGAGGCCGTAGGAGATGCCGCCGATCCAGACCAGCGGCCGCAGTCGCAGCAGTCGCGTGACGGGCGCGCTCTGGTCGCCCTCGCCGGCGAGCAGGATGAGGAGCGCGCCCGCGACCGGGTAGAGCGTGACCCAGCCCGGCTGCAGCCACTCGGGCGGCAGCAGGCCGGCGGTCAGCACGAGCGCGAGGCCGACGACGCCCATGACGACGCGCGCGATCCGGTGCAGCGGGATGCGCGTGAGAATCAGCGCAGCGAAGCCGCCGAGCGCGAGCTCCCATGCCCGCGCGAAGGTGTTGTAGTAGGTGGGCACGGGGTCGACCGACAGCTGCGCGAGCGCGAAGACGAACGAGGCGATCGCCGCGACGCCGAGCACGATGCCGAAGCCGAGCCGCGCGTCGCGCAGCCGCCACGCCTTGGCGACCAGCGCGAAGAGCCCGGCCGCGATGATGCACATCGCCGTGAACTGGCCCTGCGCGCCCATCGCCCAGAAGTGCTGGAACGCCGACTTGTCGTGACCTGCGGCGACGTAGTCGGTCGCGTCGGCGGCGAGCCGCCAGTTCTCCCAGTACGTGGCCGAGGCGAGGATGTCGGTCATCACGCGGTCCATGCCGAGGGGACCGGAGAAGAGCAGCGCGATCGAGCCCGCGACGAGGAGCACGACGACGGCCATCGGGAAGAGCCGCTGGGCCGTGCGCCACAGGGTCCGGGGCACGTGCACGCCGCCGGTGCGCTCGATCTCGCGCAGCAGGCTCATCGCCAGTAGGTAGCCGCCGATGGCGAAGAAGACGTCGACGCCGCCCGAGACGTTCCCGAACCAGATGTGGTAGCTGGCGACGAGCAGCGATGCGACGGCGCGGAGACCCTGGACGTCGAGCCTGCGGTCCTTCGTCTGCGCTGCCATGGCTCCTTGGCGATCGTCGGTGGGATGCGGTCGCGCGAGCGCGCGGGAAGGAACCATCGTACCGGTGGCGGCGTCCTGGGCCGATTCCCGGGCGGCGGCGAGCGACGGGGGGTACCGTCGGCACATGCACGCGATCGTCTCCGGCGCCGGTGTCGCCGGGCTCGCGCTGGCGGGCAGGCTTGCGCTCGACGGGTGGACCGTCGAGGTCGTCGAGCGCGCCCGCGCGCCGCGCGCATCCGGCTACCTCGTCGACTTCTTCGGCCTCGGCTTCGAGGCGGCGGAGCGGCTCGGCCTCATGCCGGCCCTGCGCGCGCACGCCGAGAGCTACGACGAGCTGCGAGCGGTCGACGCGGCCGGGCGCGTGCGGGGTCGGCTCCCGATCTCGCTCGTCGAGCAGGCGGTCGGCGGCCGCTACCTGACGATCCTGCGGCCGCGCATCGTGGAGGCGCTGCAGGCCTCGCTGCCGGACGCGGTGCGGCTGCGCTGGGGCGTGCAGGTGGAGACGGCGTACGACGACGGCTCCCGCGTGCACGTGCTGCTGTCGGACGGCGAGCGGCTGGAGGCCGACGTGCTCGTCGGCGCCGACGGGGTGGGCTCGCGCGTGCGCCACCTCTTCTGGGGCGCCCACGACCAGTTCGTCCGCCCGGTCGCCGACCTGCTGGCGGTGGCGTGGACGGGCGAGGACGCGGCGCTCTCGGCCGATCTCGGCGGCAGCGTCGCGATGCAGGTCGAGGTGGACCGGCAGCTCGTGGTCGCGTCGCTCGGCGGCACGGCCGTCACGGGTTTCGCTGTGCTGCGCGGCACGACCCCCGCGCGGGCGCGGGCGGCGATCGCCGGGATGGGCGCGCTCGGCCGTCGGGCGGTGCGCGGCATCCGGGAGCCCTACGTCGACCACGTCGCGCAGACCGTCGTCGGGCAGTGGTCCCGCGGGCGGGTGGTGCTGCTCGGCGACTCGTGCGCGGCCGTCTCGCTCGTCGCGGGGCAGGGCGCGTCGCTCGCGATCGCGGGTGCGGAGAAGCTCGCGGAGGAGCTCGCCTGGGCGCGGCACCCGAGCGACGTCACGGCAGGGCTCGCGGCCTACGAGCGCGACTGGCGTCCCATCGTCGAGCGCGAGCAGGCGCGGGGACGGCGCGCGGCCGCCGCGTTCGCGCCCCACTCGCGACTCGAGGTCGAGGCGAGCCGCGCGCTGTGGAAGGCCGCAGCCATCCCCGGCGTCGTGCACCTCGTCGCGCGCGCCGCGGGCGGCGTGACGAAGACGACCTGACGCCGCGGCAGGCGGCGTGCGGGAAGTGCGGTACTGTTCGCGATACCGTGCGGCGATGCGTCGCATGCAGTGCCGATGCGAGGAGCACGCATGCCGTCGACGAAGACCGGACCATCCAGGCTCTGGGCGACCGATCCACTCGGGCTGCGCGCGGTCGTCAGCTCCCGATCGGCGCGCACCCTGCTGCTGATCCTGCTGGGCACGGACCTCTTCTACATCGTGCGGCACATCGTGGCCGTGCAGACCGACGGTTCCTTCCTGCACTTCCTCAACACGGGTCATGGCTATCCGGAGGCCTTCCAGACGCTGCAGTGGCTCTGGTGCATCGGGCTGCTCCTGCTGATGGTCGTGGTGCTGCGCCGGTGGGCGTACGCCGCGCTGCTGCCGCTGTTCGCGTTCCTGCTACTCACCGACACCTTCGGACTGCACGAGCGCTATGGTCGCGAGCTCTCCGAGGCATTGGGGCTCGAGCCGGCATTCGGGCTGCGAGCGCAGGACTTCGGCGAGATGATCGTGTTCGTCGGGGCCGCGCTCGTGACGATCCCGATCGCGCTCGCCGGCCTCTGGCTCGCGAGCCGCGTCGACCGACGGCACTTCCTCCGCATCGCCGGGCTGCTGGCCGTCCTGATCTTCTTCGGCGTCGTGCTGGATGCCGTGCATATCATCGTCGGCGACGGCGGCGACGGCGATGTCTTCAACCTGCTGGAGGATGGCGGCGAGATGATCGCGGCCTCGTTGCTCGTGGCCTATCTGTTCTGGCTCCAGGTCACCGGAGAGCGCGCCGGCGCCTCCGCGTCATCGAGCACGCGGGAGACGGAGGCGCTCCGGGCGTCGTGACCGCCACGGACGGCGGATGCGCGCCGCCGTCAGCGCCGGAACGAGGCGACCGCCTCGATGTGGTGCGTGTGGGGGAAGAGGTCGAACGCCTCGAGCGAGTCGACCTGCCAGCCGGCATCCCCGAGCAGCTTCGCGTCACGGGCGAGCGCGACCGGGTCGCACGCGACATAGACGATCTGCGCGGGCTCGAGGGCGACGACCTGCTCGATGACGTCGCGGCCGGCGCCCGCCCGCGGCGGGTCGAGCACGATGAGTCCGTGCGAGAGCCGCTCGCGCTCGGTGGCGCTCGCGCGCTTGCCGAGCTCGCGCAGCCAGCGGTCGACCCTGCCGGTCTCGGCGCTCGCGCCCAGCCACTCGGCGAGGTTCTCGCTCGCGTGGTCGGTCGCGACCTCGTCCGCCTCGACGCTCGTGACGCGCGTGCGCTCGCCGAGCGCCTCCGCGATCGTCGCCGCGAACAGGCCGACGCCGCCGTAGAGGTCGAGGCTCCAGCCGGCCTCGTCGACGCGCTCGACGTCGATGGCGCGACGCAGCGCATCCGTCAGCAGCACGGGGGCCTCGCGGTGCACCTGCCAGAACCCGGAGCGGTCGAGCTGGAACTGGCGGTCGCCGACGGTCTCGACGATCGTGTCGGTGCGGCCGCGCTCGGGCTCGCCCTCCATCGCGATCACGTCGACCTCGCCGTCGCTCCGCTCGACGTAGTCGACGGCGGTGACGCGCGGGAGGGGCTGGTCGAGCTGCGCGGAGCGCTGGATGCCCTCGCTCGCGAGCGGCAGGCTCGTGACCGGCACGACCTCGTGGCTGCGCGGCGCGAACGGGCCCTGGCGGCCGCGGTCGTCGACGTGCAGGCGCACGCGCGTGCGCCACGCGAGGCCGCGTCGCGCGTCGTCGCCGGGCGCGGCGGCGACCGGCACCTCGCGCGTCATGCCGCCGGTGCGCTCGAGCGCGTCCTCGATGACGCGCTGCTTGAGCAGCCGCTGGCGGCGCAGCCTGATGTGGCCGAACTCGGCGCCGCCGGCGCGCTCCGCGGGCAGGCGGTCGATCGCCGCCTCCGCCCACACGTGCGGCACGCGGTCCGGGCTCGCCTCGACCACGTCGAGTGCGACCGCGGTCGCGAACGACTTCTTCACGTCGACGATCTGCGCGCGCACCGTCTCGCCGGGGATCGTGTCTGGCACGAACACGACGCGCCCCTCGTGGCGGCCGACGAAGCGGCCGCCGTGGGCGACGTTGTCGATCGTGAGCTCGACGATCCGGCCGGGCTCGACCTGGCCGCGGGAGTCCTGGGTCTTGGGCATGCCCCCATCCTCCCATCGACGCCGGCGACGCCGGCGCGGAGCGCCCTAGCTGCCGACGGAGCGCAGCGACTCGTCGATCGCCTCGGCGGACGCGTGGAGGCGGGCGAGCTCGTCATCCGCCATCGGCACCTCGAGCACGCGCTCGATGCCGCCCCTGCCGACGATCGTCGGCAGCGAGAGCGCGATGCCGGACAGGCCGTGCTGCCCGTCGAGGATGCTCGAGACCGGCAGCACCGCGCGCTCGTCTCGGAGGATCGCCTCGACGATGCGCGCGGTCGAGACGCCGATCGCGCTGGACGTCGCGCCCTTGCCCTCGATGATCCGGTAGGCGGCGTGGACGACGTCGTCGGCGATGCGGTCGAGGTCCGCGTCGGTGAAGCGCGCCCCGCCGTCCTGCATCCACTCGCGCACGAGCACGGGCCCGATCTTCGCGCGCGACCAGAGCGGGAACTCGCTGTCGCCGTGCTCGCCGATCATGAGCGCGTGCACGCTGCGCGCGTCGACCTGCACGAGCTCCGACAGCAGCCACCGCAGCCGCGACGAGTCGAGCACGGTGCCCGAGGCCATGACGCGGGCGGGATCCAGGCCGCCCTCCCGCTGCGCGACGACGGTGAGCACGTCGCACGGGTTCGTCACGAGCACCAGGATCGCGTCGGGCGCGTGCTCGCGGATGCCGGGCAGCACCGCCTTGAGGATCTCGGCGTTGCGGTTCGCGAGCGCGAGCCGCGGCTCGCCCGGTCGCTGCTTCGCCCCGGCCGTGACGACGACGACATCGCTGCCCTCGAGCACGCGCGCATCCGTGCCGCCCTCGACGCGCTTCGAGGCGAGGAACTGCGTGCCGTGCGCGAGGTCGAGCACCTCCGCCTCGACCTTCGGGCCGTTCAGGTCGTGGAGCGCCACGATGTCGGCGGAGCCGCGGATGAGCGACGCGTACGCGATCGCGACGCCGACGCCGCCGGCGCCGATCACCGAGAGCTTCGAGGGACGGGCATGACCTGCGGAGGCGTGCATGCCCTCACCGTAGGCGCGGGCGGTGCGGGACGCCAGGCGAGCGGCGGGATCAGCCCAGGAACGACCACAGCAGCACGGCGATGCAGATGAGGAGCATGCCGGTCGCGTTGACGAACAGGTTGCGGCCGAGGTCGCGCGCACGGATGTGCATGGCGATCGCGACCACGAAGTACGCGACGAGGCACGCGCTCGTGACGAGCCCGAGCCACGGGATCCAGATGCCGGCGACGAGCCCGAGCGCAGCGGCGGCCTTCATGGGCGCGAGCATCCACCACAGCCGCCGAGGGAATCGCACGTCGTCCCAGCACTCGGCGACGAAGCGCACGGGCTTCCAGCTGATCGCGGCGTCGAATGCGCTGATCACGGCGAGCACGACGACGGGCCAGACGGGGTCGGGCAACGCTGCCATGCGGTGACCATACCGTACGGTATGGTATGCAGCAAGAGCGAGAGGATGCGCATGCCGAGCAGGGACGACTGGATCGCGGCCGGGCTCGACGCGCTCGCCGTCGCCGGCGAGGGCGCGATCCGCGTCGACCCGCTGGCGGCGCGGCTCGGCGTGACGAAGGGCTCCTTCCACCACCACTTCCGCGGCGCGGCCGAGCTGCGGCACGCGGTGCTCGGCGCCCACGAGCGCGACCAGCTCGCCCTCGTCGACCGAGTGGCGGCGGAGGTCGCCGACCTCGACGCATCCGCCGCCCTCGACCGCCTGGGCGAGCTCATCGGGCGGCTGCCGGACGACCGCCTCGAGCGCGCCGTGCGGTCGTGGGCGGCGAACGATCCGGCCGCGGGCGCCGTGCAGGCGCGCATCGACGCCGCCCGGCTCGGCGCGGTCGAGGCGCTCTGGCTGCAGGCGGTGCCCGAGCCGCACGCGCGCACCGCGGCGCTCGTCCCGGTGCTCGCGATGATCGGCGCGAGCGCCTCCTCGGTCGCGACGCGCGACGACCTCGACGCGGTGCTGCGGATGCTCGCCGCGCTCGCCCGGCATGTGCCGGCGGTGATCGCCGAGCTCTGACGCCCCGCACGGCGCCGGGTGCGAGGATCGACGCGTGCAGCTCATCCTCGCCTCCGCCTCCCCCGCCCGCCTCGCCCTGCTGCGGCAGGCGGGCATCGAGCCGACCGTCGCGCCCACCGACCTCGACGAGGACCTGCTCATCGCCGCGCGCGAGGCCGAGCACGGCCCGCTCGCGCCCGCCGACTACGTGCTCCTGCTGGCGCGCGCCAAGGCCGAGGCCCTGCTCGACCAGGATCCGCTGACGGGCTTCGACGGGCTCGTGCTCGGCGGCGACTCGTCGCTCGAGCTCGACGGCGCGATGCTGGGCAAGCCCCACACGCCCGAGCGCGCGCGGGAGCGGTGGCTCGCGCAGCGCGGTCGGTCGGCGACGCTGCACTCCGGCCACTGGATGCTGCGGGTGCGGGACGGGCGCATCCAGGACTCCGCGGGGCTCGTCACCGCGACGCACCTCGACTTCTCGCCCGACATCGACGAGGCCGAGATCGACGCCTACGTCGCGACGGGCGAGCCGCTCGAGGTGGCCGGCGCGTTCACGATCGACGGTCGCGGCGCTGCCTTCATCGACCGGATCGACGGCGACCCCTCGACGGTGATCGGCATGAGCATCCCAACCGTGCGGCGACTCGCGCGCGAGCTCGGTGTCGCCTGGCCCACGCTGACCGCGACCGACGGGAGGGCGTGACCATGGCCGGCGCCGGTCGCGCGATGTGGGTCTGGGTGCACGAGGCGACGCCGCCGGACGCCACGGCCGTCGCTGCCTTCGCCGCCCAGCAGCGCATCACCGAGGCGTTCGTGAGCGTGCCGTGGGGCGGCCCGACCGCCATCACGCACCAGTGCGCGGCGGCGCTCCGCGGCAGGGGCGTGCGCGTGTCGGCGCTCGGCGGCGATCCGTCGTGGACGACCGGCACGGATGCCGTGACCTGGATGCAGCGCGCGACGGCCGCGTGGCTGTTCGACGGCATCCACCTCGACATCGAGCCGTGGACGCGGCCCGACTGGGCCGGCCGCGAGCCCGAGCTGCTCGCGGGGCTCGAGCGCACCGTCAAGGATGTCGTCGCGCGGACCGCGCTGCCCGTGGAGGTCGACCTCTCCCCCTGGCTCGCCGACGCGCATCCGGCCGCCTTCGCCGGCATCGTGCGCCGCGCCGACGCCGTGAGCCTCATGGCCTACCGCGATCGCGCGCCCGACATCCTCGCGGGGAGCGCGACCGCGCGGCGCCTGATCGGCGAGGCACGGAAGCCCTACCGGATGGGCGTCGACACCCTCCCGGTGCCGGAGCCGCGCGAGACGTTCGCCGACGACGGCCGCGCCGTGCTGGAGCGCGAGCTGGCTGCCGTCGCCACGCAGCTCTCCCGCGACCCGCGGTTCGTCGGCGTCGCCGTGCACGACGCCGAGCACTGGATGGCGCTCCCGAGTTGAGCGTTTGCGTCCGAGTGCAGGGCAACTCGGACGCAAACCCTCAACGGGCTAGGTGGACTGCTGCGTGGGGATGGAGCCCGTGCGGTCGTCGAGCGACGCGTCGAGCTCGAGATCGACCGCCGCCTGCTCGAACTGCGCGTTGAGCAGGCGCCAGTACGCGCCCCGCGCCGCCACGAGCTGCTCGTGCGTGCCGTGCTCGACGATGCGGCCCTGCTCCATCACGAGGATGACGTCGGCATCGCGGATGGTGGACAGCCGGTGCGCGATCACGAACGACGTGCGGTCGGTGCGCAGCGCCGCCATCGCGTGCTGCAGCAGCAGCTCGGTGCGGGTGTCGACCGACGACGTCGCCTCGTCCAGGATGAGCACGCTCGGCCGCGCCAGGAACGCGCGAGCGATCGTGACGAGCTGCTTCTCGCCCGACGACAGGTTCGTCGCGTCCTCGTCGATCACCGTGTCGTAGCCGTCCGGGAGGGCCCGCACGAAGCGGTCGACGTAGGTCGCCTGCGCCGCCTCGAGGATCTCGGCCTCGCTCGCGTCGGGGCGGCCGTACGCGATGTTGTCGCGGATCGTGCCGCCGAACAGCCACGTGTCCTGCAGCACCATGCCGGTCTGCGACCGGAGCGCATCCCGCGTCATCGTCGCCGTGTCGACGCCGTCGAGCGTGATGCGGCCGCCGTCCACCTCGTAGAAGCGCATGAGCAGGTTGACGAGCGTCGTCTTGCCCGCGCCGGTGGGCCCGACGATCGCGACCGTCTGGCCGGGCTCGACCTCGAGCGAGAGGTCGTCGATGAGGGGCCGGTCGGGCGAGTACGCGAATCGCACGTGGTCGAACGTGACGCGACCGGAGCCCTCTGCGGGGGTCGCGCCGCCCGTGTCGGACTCCTCCTCGTCGGCGTCGAGCAGCTCGAAGACGCGCTCCGCGCTCGCGACGCCCGACTGCACCATCGTCACCGTCTGGCCGATCTGCCCGAGGTTCTGCGAGAACTGCTGCGAGTACTGGATGAACGCCTGCACGTCGCCGACGAGGATCTGGCCGGCCGCGACGAACAGCCCGCCCGCGACGGCGACGAGCACGTAGCCGATGTTGCCCACGAAGGTCATGAGCGGGAACACGAGGCCGGAGATGAACTGGGCCTTGAACGCGGCCTGGAACACGCCGTCGTTCTCGGTCGCGAAGCGTGCCCGCACCGCGTCCTCGCGGCCGAAGACCTTGACGAGCGCGTGGCCGGTGAAGGCCTCCTCGACGATCGCGTTGACGCGACCGGTGCGACGCCACTGCTCCTTGAACAGCGCCTGCGCGGGGCCCATCACGGCACCGAGGATGACGCCCGTGAGCGGCACCGAGATGAGGGCGACGAGCGCGAGCCAGACGTTGATCGACAGCATCATGACGAGCACGCCGATCACCGTCAGCAGCCCCGTGACGATCTGCGACATGGTCTGCGAGAGGGTCTGGCCGACGTTGTCGAGGTCGTTCGTGACGCGCGAGAGCAGCTCGCCGCGCTGCGTGCGGTCGTAGTACGCGAGCGGGAGGCGGTGGATCTTCTCCTCGACGTCGCGGCGGAGCCCCTGCACGGTGCGCTGCACGACGCGGTTGACGACGTAGCCCTGGAGCCACTGGAAGAGCGCGCCGACGAGGTAGATGCCGAGCACGACGAGCAGGATGCCGCCGAGCGCCTCGAAGTCGATGCCCTGCCCGGGCTCGAGGTCGGGCATGCGCTCGACCATGTTGGCGAAGTCGTCCTGGCCGGACTGGCGCAGTCCCTCGACGATCTGCTCCTGCGTCGCGCCTGCGGGCATCTGCCGCTGCACGAGCCCCTGGACGATGATGTTCGTCGCCTGCCCGAGGATCTTCGGGCCCAGCACGACGAGCACGACGCCGATGGCGCCGAGCCCGAACACGAGCGCGAGCAGCCACCGGTGGGGGTGCATGAGGCCGAGGAGGCGGCGGGCGGATGCGCCGAACGACTTCGGCTTGCCGGGCGGCGGCTCCCAGTCGCCGGCGCCGAGGCGCGCCGCCTCGGCCTGCTCGGCCTCGATGCGCTCGTCCTCGGTCAGCTCGGGCTCGGGCTTCGCGGAGCGCGCCCTGCGCGCTGCCGCGCGCTCGTCCTTCGTCGGCCTGGTCTGCTCCCGACGCGCCATCTCAGGCCTCCACTGCCATCTGCGACTCGACGATCTCCCGGTAGGTGTCGCTGCGCTCGAGCAGCTCCTCGTGCGTGCCGGTGCCGACGACCCTGCCGCCGTCGAGCACCACGATGCGATCGGCATCGACGATCGTCGACACGCGCTGGGCGACGATGATCTGCGTCGTCGAGCCGACCGACTCCTTGAGCGCGGCCCGCAGTCGCGCATCCGTCGTCAGGTCGAGCGCCGAGAACGAGTCGTCGAAGACGAGCACGTCGGGCTCGGCGACGAGCGCCCGCGCGATCGACAGCCGCTGGCGCTGACCGCCGGAGACGTTCGTGCCGCCCTGGGCGATGCGCGAGCCCAGCTGCCGGTCCATCTGCTGCACGAACCCCGCGGCCTGGGCGACCTCGAGCGCGCGCCACAGCTGCTCATCGGTGGCGTCCTCATTGCCGTACCTCAGGTTGGAGGCGACGGTGCCGGCGAAGAGGTAGGGCCGCTGCGGCACGATCGCGATGCCGCGCCAGAGCGTCTCGGCGTCGACGTCCTTCACGTCGGCGCCGCCGACGAGCACGCTGCCACCGGTCGCGTCGAACAGGCGCGGGATGAGGTTGACGAGCGTCGTCTTGCCGGCGCCCGTCGAGCCGATGATCGCGACCGTCTCGCCCGGCTCGGCCTTGAGCGAGATGCCGGCGAGCACGGGGGTGTCGGCGCCCGGGTAGTGGAACTCGACGTCGCGCAGCTCGACGGTGCCGGGGGTCGGCATCCGGTCGCCCACGGCGACGCGCGCGATCGACGGCTCGGTCTCGAGCACCTCGCCGATGCGCTTCGCGGAGACCGCGGCCCTCGGGATCATGATCGTCATGAAGGTCGCCATGAGCACGCCCATGAGGATCTGCATGAGGTACTGCAGGAAGGCCATCATCGTGCCGATCTGCAGCTCGCCGGCGTCGACGAGGCCGGCGCCGAACCACAGCACCGAGACGCTCGAGACCTCGACGATGAGCATGATGATCGGGAACATCAGCACGAAGAGGTTGCCGGTGCGGAGCATGGCGTCGGTGACGCCGTCGTTCGCGACCGCGAAGCGCGCTCTCTCGCGCCGCTCCTGCACGAAGGCGCGGATCACGCGGATGCCCGTGAGCTGCTCGCGCAGCACCTTGTTGATGCGGTCGATGCGCTCCTGCAGCTGACGGAAGATCGGCACGAGGCGCGAGACGAGGAAGCCGAGCACGAGCAGCATGAGCGGCACGGCCACCGCGATGAGCCACGAGAGGGTCGCATCCGCCCGCACGGCCATCACGATGCCGCCGATCGCGAGCATGGGCGCCGACAGCAGCATCGTGCACGACATGAGGATGAGCATCTGCACCTGCTGCACGTCGTTCGTGTTGCGGGTGATGAGGCTCGCGGCGCCGAAGCGCTGCACGTCCTGCTCGCTGAAGTCGCCGACCCTGGCGAAGATGTCGGCGCGCATGTCGCGGCCTGCGCGCATCGCGAGGCGCGCGCCGAAGAGGATGGCGAGGATGTTCGCCGCGACCTGGCCGACGCTCAGGCCCAGCATGAGGAAGCCCAGGCGCCAGATGAGGTCGGTGTCGCCGACGAGCACGCCCTCGTCGATGATCTCGGCGTTGATGGTCGGCAGCATGAGCGACAGCACCGACTGCGCGAACTGGAACAGCACGACGAGGATGAGCGGCAGCCACGACGGCCTGACGTAGCGGACGATGAGCTTCCAGAGCATGGTCAGACCTTCTGGGTCTCGTGGATGGCGGAGGTCGCCGTGCCGGCGGCCGGTGGCGTCGGGGGGTCGGTCACGACGATGCCGTGCAGGAGCACCTGGACGATGTCGGCGGCCGACGTCGTGGGCTCCGGCTCGCCCCACCCTGCTGCGGCCGCCCACGCGAGCGTGCGGACGAGCTCGGCGGCGACGAGCGGCGTGACGCGCAGCTGCCCCTCGAACGGCTCGAAGTGCGCGGCGATCCAGGTCTTCGACTGCTCGAAGTCCTCCCGCCGGCCCTCGGCCACCCGCTGCGCGAGCGGGCCGAGCGCCATGGCGAGCTGGAACATGAAGCGCATCCGCTCGACGAGCACCGCGACCATCGTCGAGACGAGCTCGTCGAGCGAGTCGGTCTCGATCGACCCTGCCGCGTCGGCGTCGTCCATGTGCTGCTCCACGAGCGCGACGAGCAGCGAGTCCTTGTCGCCGAACGCCTTGAACAGCGTGCCCTCGGCGACGCCCGCCGCCTCGGCGAGCTGGCGCGTCGTGATGCCGACGCCGTGCTCGAGCACCGCGGGCGTCACGGCCTCGATGATCTGCGCGCGGCGGTCGTCCGCGCTGAGCCGAGGGGTGGGGGGCACGCGACGATGCTAGTTGAGTGAGCGCTCACTCACCAGGGGTGCAGCGGGCGGCGTGTCGCACTGGGCGGCTCAGATCGGCGGCCGTCGCCTGCGGTCGCGATCCGTGCGCTGCCAGGCCTCCGTCGACCGCGCGATCGCGCTCTGCGCGCTGCCGAGCAGCTCCTGCGCGAGCGCGCTCCAGTCGGTGCGGTCGGCGACGCTCGGCGGCCGCTCGCCGGAGCCGTGCCGCGCCATGTGCTCGGCCGCGTCGAAGGCGTGCGTCGCACGGCGCACGGCGTCGCGGTAGGCCGCGAAGTCGCCCGGCGCCATGCGGCTGTCGGGGCTCGCGGGCCGCAGCTCGAGCGCGAGCCGCTGCTCGCGCAGGAACGCCTGCAGCGCCGGCGAGGAGGCGTCGCTCATCGCCGGGTAGTCGATCGCCTTCGCCGGGTCGGTCTCGTACGCGATCCAGCGCGCCGTGAGGCGGTCGTGCTCGGCGCGCAGCCGCGCGAGCGGCATCGCCTCGAGGGGCGCCCGGCTCGCCGGCAGGGTCGCCCGCGCGGCCTGCACCGACGCGCGCCTGGCCTTGAGCTCTGCAGCCGCGACCTTCACCTCGCGCTCCGCCGCCTGCACGCGTCGCTTCGCCTCGAGCACCGCGCCGAACGCGACGCGCGCGGCCGACTGCTCCGCCTGCGTGCGCAGCAGCTCGGCGCGCGCGACCTTGACGTCCGCGCGCGAGCGCGTGACCGCATCCTGCGCCCGCCGCGCCTCGTGGACCGCGGCGTCGAGCTCCAGCCGGCGACCGACGGGGCGGCCGCGGCGCATGCCGACCACGCCGAGCGCGCCCGCCCCCGCGCCGGCGGGGGCGATCCACCACCACTCGGCCACGAGCGCCAGCACCACGGGGTCCACGGGTCCATGCTAGGCGCGGCGGCCCTCACGGCACAGGGCGCGGGGCACCGCGCTCGCCCGTCGACTGTGGGAATCGGCAACAGAACCGCCGTCGCCTGTGTGCCGAGTGCACGCATCCGTCATGCGTCGCCGCCTAGGCTGAGGGATCATGCGCCGCATCACCAAGGTCCTCATCGCCAACCGCGGCGAGATCGCCGTCCGCATCATCCGCGCCGCTCGCGACGCCGGGATCGGTTCGGTCGCCGTGTACGCCGAGCCCGACCGCGACGCGCAGCACGTGCAGCTCGCCGACGAGGCCTACTCGCTGCTCGGCGCGACGAGCGCCGAGAGCTACCTCGTCGCGACGAAGATCCTCTCGATCGCCCGCCGCTCCGGCGCCGACGCCGTGCACCCCGGCTACGGCTTCCTGGCCGAGAACGCCGAGTTCGCGCGCGCCGTGATCGACGCCGGCCTCATCTGGATCGGCCCGAGCCCGACGGCGATCGAGCTGCTCGGCGACAAGGTCTCCGCGCGCCGCATCGCCGAGTCGGTGGGCGCCCCGCTCGCGCCGGGAACGATCAACCCCGTGAGCGGCGGCGCCGAGGTGCTCGAGTTCGTCGATCAGCACGGCCTGCCGGTCGCGATCAAGGCCGCCTTCGGCGGCGGCGGCCGCGGCCTCAAGGTCGCCCGCACCCGCGAGGAGGTCGAGGAGCAGTTCGCCTCCGCCACGCGCGAGGCCGTCGCGGCGTTCGGCCGGGGCGAGTGCTTCGTCGAGAAGTACCTCGACAAGCCGCGCCACGTCGAGACGCAGTGCCTCGCCGACGCGCACGGCAACGTCGTCGTGGTCTCCACCCGCGACTGCTCGCTGCAGCGCCGCCACCAGAAGCTCGTCGAGGAGGCGCCCGCGCCCTTCGTCTCCGCGGAGCAGGACGCGGAGCTGCGCCGCGCCTCGAAGGAGATCCTGCGCGCCGCCGACTACGTGGGCGCGGGCACGTGCGAGTTCCTCATCGGCGCCGACGGCACGATCTCGTTCCTCGAGGTGAACACGCGCCTGCAGGTCGAGCACCCCGTCTCGGAGGAGGTCACGGGCATCGACCTCGTGCGCGAGCAGTTCCGGATCGCCGAGGGCGAGCCGCTCGGCTACGACGACCCCGAGGTGCGCGGCCACTCCATCGAGTTCCGCATCAACGGCGAGGACGCCGGCAGCGGCTTCATCCCCCAGCCCGGGCCGGTGCGCATCTTCCGCGCCCCGTCGGGCCCCGGCATCCGCGTCGACTCGGGCGTCGTCGCCGGCGACGTCATCGGCGGGAACTTCGACTCGATGCTCGCGAAGCTCATCGTCACGGGCCGTGACCGCGAGGAGGCGCTCGCGCGCGCCCGGCGCGCCCTGGCGGAGTTCGAGGTCGAGGGGCTGCCGACCGTGCTGCCCTTCCACCGCCGCATCGTCGACCACCCGTCGTTCGCGCCGGCGGGCGACGAGCCGTTCTCGATCTACACGTCGTGGATCGAGACGGAGTTCGAGAACGACATCCCCGCGTGGGGCGGCGAGCCGGGTGAGCTCGGCGGGCCCGAGCCGCGACGCACCGTCGTGGTCGAGGCCGACGGCAAGCGCATCGCCGTCTCGATGCCCAAGCGCCTCTTCTCCGACACGAAGGATGCGAAGGGCCCGGCACCGCGCCGCACGCGCGGTGCGGTCGCGGGCGGCATCGGCTCCGGCGCGATCCTCTCCCCCATGCAGGCGACCGTCGTCAAGGCCGCCGTCGCGGAGGGCGACCGCGTCGTCGCCGGCGACCTGCTCGTCGTGCTCGAGGCGATGAAGATGGAGCAGCCGCTCTCGTCGCCCATCGACGGCACCGTCACGGCGATCGACGCCCCGGTGGGCAAGACCGTCCCCTCGGGCCACACGCTCGTGACCATCACGCCCGACGCCGCCTGACGCGGCTCACCGCGCTCGGGGCGTCACTCCTCGAAGCGGTGCATCGCTCGAGCGGCGTCGGAGATCGATCCGGTGAGCGAGGGGAAGACCGGGAAGACGCGGGCGATCTGGTCGACCGTGAGGCGGTGCTCCATCGCCATCGTGACGGGGAAGATGAGCTCCGACGCCTTCGGCGCGACGATGACGCCGCCGATGACCGTGCCGGAGCCGGTGCGGGCGAAGAGCTTCACGAAGCCGTCCTCGACGCCCATCATCTTCGCCCTCGCGTTCGTGGCGAGATCGATGCGGTAGACCTCGCCCTGCGCGACGCCCTCCTCGATCTCCTTCTGCGACCAGCCGACGGTCGCGATCTCGGGCTGGGTGAAGATGTTCGAGGCGACGGTGCGCATCGAGATCGGATCGACCGCGTCGCCCAGGGCGTGGAACATCGCCGTGCGGCCCTGCATCGATGCGACGGAGGCGAGGGGCAGCGCGTCGGCGCAGTCGCCGACCGCGTAGACGTTGGGCAGGTTCGTGCGGGCGACGCGGTTGACGAGGATGTTGCCGGAGTCGGCCATCTCGATGCCGGCCTCCTCGAGCCCGATGCCGGCCGTGTTGGGGATCGAGCCGACCGCCATGAGGCAGTGCGAGCCCTCGACCGTGCGCCCGTCGGTGAGCGTCACGACGACGCGGTCCCCCGTGCGCTCGACCTTCTCGGCGCGCGACTTCGACAGCACGTGCATGCCCTGGCGGCGGAAGACGTCCTCGATGACGCGCGCGGCGTCGGTGTCCTCGCCGGGCAGCACCTGCTCGCGGCTCGAGACGAGCGTGACCTCCGCGCCGATGAGGCTGTAGGCGCTCGCGAACTCGGCGCCGGTGACGCCGGAGCCGACCACGATGAGGTGCTCGGGCACCTCCTCGAGGCCGTAGAGCTGCGTCCACGTGAGGATGCGCTCGCCGTCGGGCATCGCCGAGGCGAGCTGGCGCGGGGTCGACCCCACCGAGACGACGATCGTGTCGGCCTCGAACTCGTCGAAGTCGGAGCCCTGCTTGCCGGTCGAGACGACGACGCGGCCGGGACCGTCGAGGCGGCCCTCGCCCTGCACGATCGTGACGCCCGCCCGCTCGAGGTCGGCCTTCATGTCGAGCGACTGCTGCGCGGCGAGCGAGAGCAAGCGGCGGTTGACGGCGCGCAGGTTGACCGCCACCTCGGGCTTCTGCGGCCGCCCGGTCTCGCCGCGCACCGAGAACTGCACGCCGAGCTGGCTCGCGTCGCGGATCGCGGCCGCCGACTCCGCGGTGGCGATGAGCGACTTCGACGGCACGACGTCGGTGAGGATGGCGCTGCCGCCGACCCCGGTCCGCTCGATGAGCGTCACGACCGCGCCGAGCCGGGCGCCCGCGAGCGCCGCCTCGTACCCGCCGGGTCCGCCGCCGATGATGACCACGCGCTGCTTGCGCTCGAATGCACTCACGCACACCATCATCGCGCATCCGCGCGGACAGGTCAGCCCGCGCGGCGCTCGTGCACTGCCGAGGTCAGCGTGGTGCCGTTCACCTCGAGGTAGAGGACGCCGTCCGAGCGCGAGACCACCATCGACGTGCGCCGCGAGACCGCATCCGCGATCGCGTCGACGAAGCCGTCGTCGAACCAGACGAGCCGCACGTCCTCGGCGCGATGGATGCGCTTGCCCGTCCAGCGCGCGGCGACCCGGTCGGGATCGCGGTGCGTGTAGATGGCGGTGCGGTCGGCGGCCATGCTGCCGCGGTGCACGCGCTCGGCGTCGGGAGCGCCGACCTCGATCCAGGCGACGAGCGCGCCGGTCCGGTCGCGCACGAGCACGGCGGGCTCGTCGCCGCCCGCGAGGTCGGCGCCGAAGGCGATGCCCTCCTCGTGCTCGAGGCACCACGCGAGCACGCGCGTGACCATGAACGCGGCCGTCTCGGAGGAGTGCTGCGCCACCTTGAGCGAGACCTGCTCGTAGACCCCGCGGTCGACGTCGGAGAGCTGCACCTCGAAGGTGTGGATCGTCGCGCCGATGGCCATGGTCGCCGAGCCTACGCGGCGCGGCGCGGCCGCCGGTGCCGCCGCTCGTGAGGGACCTCTCATCCCGCCGCACCCGCATCCCTCATCCGCCGAGCCGAGACTGGCGGCAGATCGAGCGAAGGAGCCGCCATGTCCGTCATCGCGCACCGCACCCCCGGGACCGCCCGCGAGCTCGACCCTCGATCGTCCAGGGAGGATCCGCTGCCGTGGTGGCTGCCCGTCGTGCCGCTCGCCCTCGCGCTCACGGGGCTGCTCGTGCTCGCCGGCTTCGGCGCGGTCGAGGCCGCTCCCACGGGATCGGCGACGTGGTGGCTGCTCGTGGTGCTGGGCCACCTGCCGTTCATCGCCATCCTCGGCTACCTCGCCGCGGGGCTCGCGGAGCGGATCGGCTACCTGCGCCACGGCCGCGGTGCGGCGGTGCCCGGGCTGCTCCCGCCCCGGCTGCCGAAGGTCGCCGTGCAGCTGCCGATGTTCGAGGAGCCCGCCGTCGCCGCTCGGGCGATCGCGGCCGCCGCCGCGCTCCGCTGGCCCGCCGACCGCCTGCTCGTCCAGGTGCTCGACGACTCCGTCGACCCGCGCACCCGCCGCATCGTCGACGAGGCGGCGGCACGGGCGCGGGCCGCGGGGGTGGACTGCCGCGTGCTCCGCCGCGCCGAGCGCACGGGCTTCAAGGCGGGAGCCCTCGAGGCGGCACGGCGGCAGACCGACGCCGACCTGCTCGTCATCCTCGACGCCGACTTCGTGCCGCCCGAGGACTTCCTGCTCGACGCCGTCGCCCACTTCCACGACGAGCACGGCCGCCCGGTGCCCGGCCTGGCGCTCGTGCAGGCGCGCTGGGGCCACCTCAACGGGGATGCCACCTGGCTCACGCGGGCGCAGTCGCTGTGGGTCGACGACCACCACATCGTGCAGAAGTCCTTCCGCAGCGCACGCTGGCAGTTCGTGAACTTCACCGGCACGGCCGGCGTCTGGCGCGCGGACGCGATCGAGTCGGCGGGCGGATGGCGCGCCGCGAGCCTCGTCGAGGACTGCGAGCTCAGCTTTCGCCACCTCTTCCGCGGCTGGCGCACGATGGCCGTCAAGGAGATCGTCGTGCCGAGCGAGCTGCCCGCCACGGTCACCGCGTACAAGGCGCAGCAGAAGCGATGGACGTCGGGCTGGGTGCAGCTGCAGCGGCTCCACCTCGGCACGCTGCTCGGCGCGCTCCGCGAGCGCCCGGGCCGGCGCCTGCAGCTGGCCTACCACATGACGATCGCGTGGCAGTGGCCGCTCTGGGCGGTGTGGGTGTGCACGCTGCCGTTCCTCATCGCGACCGGGCTGTGGGCGGGCGCGCTCGGCACCGGCGCGGGCGTCGCGGTCTACCTCGTGCCGACGCTCGTCTGGCTCGCGCTGTCGACGGTGCTCGCGAGCGTCGAGGGCATGCGGCTCGACGAGCCCCGCCCGAGCGCGGGCGGCCTGCTCCGCCGGCTGGGTCGCGTCGTGCCCTACGTCGTGCTCAACGCCGGCATGCTCCCCCATCAGTGCATGGCGTTCGTGGAGGGCCTCTTCGGGCCGATGCACACCGAGTTCGAGCGCACGCCGAAGGCCGGCACCGGGACCGGCGGCACCGCGCGGCAGGCGGTGCGGATCCACTGGCCGGCCGTGCTCGCCGAGGTCGGCTTCGTCGTGCTGCAGCTCGGCTGGGCCGTCGTCCTGCTCACCGCAGGGCTCGGCTGGTGCGCGCTCGGCTCGCTGCTGCTCGCGGTCGCGGTCGCGTGGCTGGGCTGGTTCTACGGCGACCACGTCGGGCGCCGCGCATTCATGCTGGAGCGGCATCCTCGCCCGTAGAGTGGGCGCCATGACGCACCCGCTCGACCCCCCTGCCGACCCGCGCGAGATCGCGCGCCAGGCCGCCGACGACATCCGCCGCATCACCGGCGTCGAGTCGCACGACATCGCCCTCACGCTCGGCTCCGGCTGGGCCCGCGCGGCCGACCTCATCGGCGAGACGACGCACACGATCCCCGCGACCGACGTCACGGGCTTCTCGAAGCCCGCCCTCGAGGGGCACGTCGGCACGCTGCGCTCGATCCTGCTCGACGACGGCCGGCGCGCGCTCGTCATCGGCGCGCGCACCCACTACTACGAGGGCCACGGCGTGCGCCGCGTCGTGCACTCGGTGCGCACCGCGGCCGCAGCCGGGGCATCCGTCATGGTGCTCACGAACGGGGCCGGCGGCATCAAGCCGCACTGGACGCCCGGCCAGCCCGTGCTCATCAGCGACCACATCAACCTCACCGCCGACTCGCCCCTCGAGGGCGCGACGTTCGTCGACCTCACCGACCTCTACGCACCGCGGCTGCGCGACATCGCGCGGTCGGTGGATGCGTCGCTCGACGAGGGCGTGTACGTGCAGTTCCGCGGCCCCCACTACGAGACGCCGGCCGAGGTGCAGATGGCGAAGGCGATCGGCGGCGACATCTGCGGCATGTCGACCGCGCTCGAGGCGATCGCGGCGCGCGAGGCCGGCATGGAGGTGCTGGGGCTCAGCCTCATCACGAACCTCGCCGCCGGCATCCAGACCACGCCGCTGTCGCACGAGGAGGTCATCGAGGCAGGCCGCGAGGCCGAGGGCCGCCTCGGCCGCCTGCTCGCCGACGTCGTGGCAGCGATCGGTCCGCAGGCATGACGCCGGAGGTGCTCGCGGCGGCCCGCGCGTGGGTGGCCGCCGACCCCGATCCCGCGACTCGCGCGGAGCTCGAGGCGGCGGTCGCCGCCGCCGAGGCCGGCGACGAGGCCGCGGCGGCCGAGATCGCGGATGCCTTCCGCGGCCGCCTGCAGTTCGGCACGGCTGGGCTGCGCGGCAGGATCGCCCCGGGACCCAACCGCATGAATCGGGTCGTCGTGCAGCAGGCCTCCGCGGGCCTCGCCGCGTTCCTCGTCGGCCGCGAGCCGCATCCGTCGGTCGTCATCGGCTGGGACGGCCGCCGCGGCTCCGAGCGGTTCGCGCGCGACGCCGCGGAGGTGTTCGCGGGCGCGGGCGTGCGCGCGATCCTGCTGCCGCGGCTGCTGCCGACCCCCGTGGCCGCGTTCGCGGTGCGGCACCTGGGCGCGAGCGCGGGCGTCATGGTGACGGCGAGCCACAACCCGCCCGCCGACAACGGCTACAAGGTGTACCTCGGCGGCGCCGACGAGGGCAGCCAGATCGTGCCGCCCGTGGACGCCGAGATCTCGGCGCTCATCGAGCGCGCGGCCGCGACGCCCGTCGCCGACTACCCGAAGGGCGAACCCGAGACCGCGGGCGAGGGCGTCTGGGAGTCGTACGTCGCCGCCACCGCCGCGATCGGCCTGCCGACCGACGACCAGGACGCATCCGCCCTCGCCGTCGTCTACACGCCGCTGCACGGGGTGGGGCTCGAGACCGTCGAGGCGGTGCTCGAGGACGCCGGCTTCCCGCCCGTCATCGTGGTGCCGGAGCAGGCGGAGCCCGACGGCGCGTTCCCGACCGTCGCCTTCCCGAACCCCGAGGAGCCGGGCGCGCTCGACCTCGCGATGGCCCTCGCGACCGCGAGCGGCGCCGACCTGATCCTCGCGAACGACCCCGATGCCGACCGGCTCGCGGTCGCCGTCCCCGATCGCGCGGCCGACCGCGGCTGGCGCATGCTCACCGGCAACGAGGTCGGGCTGCTGCTCGGCTGGGACGCCGCGCGCGCGGCCCGGGGGCGCGGCGTGCTCGCCGCATCCATCGTCTCCTCCCCCGGCCTCGGCGTCATCGCCGAGGCGCACGGGCTCGAGTTCGTGCAGACGCTCACGGGCTTCAAGTGGGTCTCGCGCGTGCCCGACCTGCTGTTCGGCTTCGAGGAGGCGCTCGGCTACCTCGTGAACCCCGGCACCGTGCGCGACAAGGACGGCATCTCCGCGCTCGTGCGCGTGCTCACGATCGCCTCCGAGCTGCACGAGCGCGGCTCGTCGCTCGCCGAGGAGCTGCTCGCGCTCGCCGGCGAGTTCGGCGCGTTCGAGTCGGGCCAGGTGAGCGTCCGCGTCACCGATCTCGCGCGCATCCCCGCCACGATGGCCGCGCTGCGGGCCGCCCCGCCGACCGAGCTCGCGGGCGCGGCGGTGCTCGCCGCCGACGACCTGTCGCTGCCGGAGCACGGCGCGATCGGCGACATCCTGCGGTTCACGCTCGACGACGGCTCGCGCGTGATGGTGCGGCCGAGCGGCACCGAGCCGAAGGTGAAGGTCTACATCGACGCGACGTCGACCGAGGGCTCGCCCGCGCAGCGCGTGCGCGCGGCGCGCGCCCGGGTCGACGCGATCGCCCAGGCCGTCCGCCCCCTCCTGTCCGCCTGACACCGCCGATGCGGCATGCCCGGGTGGTCACGACACGCCAGGGC
>JBNJKM010000015.1:0-22359 GCA_051751085.1 Actinomycetota bacterium
GGTCAGGGCGATGAGCCGCTCGGCCCACTCCTGGTCGTACGCGTCGAGCTCGGCCTGCAGCTCATCGGCGGTGCGGCCGAAGGGGTCGATGGCGCCGGCACGGATCGAGGCGATGTAGTCCTCGGCGCTCATGCCCCACTCGTCCATGAGCGCATTGCACCACGGGCCACTGACATGGGCGACCCGCCGAGTCGGGGTGGTCTCGACACGCTCAGCGCGCTGCGCGCGCGGAGCGGCTCGACCAACAGGCGGGGCTCAGCGCGCTGCGCGCGCGGAGCGGCTCGACCAACGGCGGGCGGACGACGGAGCGGCTCGACCAACGGCGGGCGGACGACGGAGGGGCCGACGGCATCCGCCGTCGGCCCCTCCGTCATTCGCCCGCTAGTTCGACCAGGTCGCGCCCGCGGGGATGGCGGTGATGATGGTGCGGTCCACGTCGACGATGCGGTTCCAGCCGTTGAGGCGCGTGAGCGCCGGCCCACCCAGCCAGTGGCGCACACCCGACTCGACGTAGTAAACGCGGCCGTCGGCGCCGCGGATGAACGGGCTCATCGGCGTCGTGGAGACGCTCAGCCGCTCGCACGTGCCCGTGCTCAGCTGCGTGAACGCGGCCGCCGGGTAGAGCGCGCGCACGTCCGCAGCCATCGGTCGCAGCGAGCCGCCCACGGCGGCGTACGCCGTGGTGCCGCACAGCAGCAGCGACGACGGCAGCTTCGCCGCGGTCGGGTAGGCGGCGATCGCCTCGTTGGGCACGCGCGTGCTCGCCGTGGGCAGGCCCATCGAGCGCGCCGTGGCGAAGTCGCCCAGGTGCAGCAGCCGGTCGCCGTCGGCCATCCAGACCTCACCGCGGCCCTCGGTCGTGACGAGCGAGCCGGGCGTGTAGACCGGTCGCACCCACTGGCCCTCGGGGATGCGCTGCATGAGCGCCGTCGGGAGCAGCAGCCTGGTGGTCGAGTTGCCTCCGACCGCCGCGAACGTCGCGCCGGAGTCGATATAGCGGCGCTTGCCGGCCTCCAGCAGGTAGGTGCGGCCCGCGGCGTCGTAGACGAGATGCGTCGCGGCCTGGGTCGAGATCGTCAGCGTCGAACCGAGGCTCGAGAGCGTGATCTCCCGGAGGCCCCACGCGGTCTTCGCGGCGTTCGACGCGAACGGGTGCAGGCTGCCATTCACGGCGACGTACGACGTCTGGCCGATCCGGACGCCCGCGGAGTTCAGCACGCCCTGACGGCTCGCGAGCCCGTTGATGATGCCCGAGGAGACCTCGGTGATGCGCGTCGGCAGGCCGAGCGCCGTCACGAAGTCCATGCTCGCGACGTGGATGCCGTTGCCGCCGTCCATGAGGTAGACCGCTCCGGACGGGCCGCGCACGAGCGTGCCGTCGGCGTACGACGAGCGCGTCGGGACCGCGTCGATCGCGTTGCGCGACACCTCCCAGACCTTCGCCGGAATCGCGTAGGTGCGGGAGTACCAGGCCATGGTCGTGGCGCTGACCGCCTCCGCGTAGCCGTGGGACATGAGGTAGGTCGTGCTGGAGCCGTACGGGCGGGCGAAGTGCGGACCCACCGGTGCACCCGCCGACGACACGGTCGCGCCGAGCGCATCCGCCACCGGGGTGAAGTAGGCCGGGCCGCCGTAGTGCTGCGGGTCGACGCGCATCGCGCCGCCGGTCGTGAGCACCCAGGATCCGGCGCTGTCGCGGAACCGGTCGGGCAGCGCGCCCGCGGTGGCCGGCATGAGCGCGATGGACCGGTCCTCGAACTTCGGGGCGAACCAGAGGAACTCGAGGCCCACGTGCGACGGATGCGAGGTGTAGACGCGCCCGTTCGACGAGACGACGCGGTTCTGCAGCCAGTTGCCGCTGCGCACGACGTCGCCCGCGGCGACGACCGGGTGCCCGATCGGGATCGATGCGATCACTGCGGCGTCGAGGCGGCTCGGCGCCTCCCGGTAGCCGAAGGCGGCGACGCGCTGCGGGTCGGTGAGCTGCCTGCGGGTGCCCGACTGCACGAGCCAGTGCCCGCCGTCGTCGGTGCTGACGAGGTCGTTGAGCGCGCCCATCTTGAGCATGCGCGCCTCGTGGCCCGCCTCGAGCGTCGGCATGTCGCCGCACTGGAGCTTCCACGCCGCCATCTGCGTGCACGACTGGAAGTGCAGCAGCTGGCTGTTGTCGACGAGGTAGACGGCGCCGTTGGACGCGCGCACGGTGCGACCCAGGTCGGGGCCGGACGGGATGGCGGCGAGCGCCGCGGACGTGCGGTCCTGCGCCGAGCCCAGCTGGCGGTACTCGGCCAGGATCGCGGTGCTCGGCACGTAGTACTTGCGGCCGCCGCTCACGAGGAAGATGCGGCCGTTCGACGAGTCGCGCGCGAACGCGCCGCCCGCGACCGCGGTCGGGCTGCCGAACCAGTCGGTCCACATGCGCCACGTGTTGCGGTTGCCGTACGCCGAGCACGCGTCGCCGGTACCGTAGAGGTTGCGGAGGGCCGCGGCGTTCGGCTGGTACGGCGTGTAGTTGTAGAGACCGGCGGTCGCGGTGTTGCGGATGAGCACGGGGCTCGAGCCGCACGCGGCGTTGGGGTTGTAGAGCACGTTGTTCACGACGCCCGCGCGGTGGTTGTAGTTGCCCGGATGCGCCGCGTAGCGCTGGAACTGCCGGGCACCGTAGTACACCTGGTAGAAGAAGCCGCCGACGCTCGAATCGCACGGCGCGGTGTCGGGGCAGCCGAAGCCGGTGGCCTTCGTGTAGCGCGTGGCGTTCGGCGAGCGGTGGGTGACGAGCGACTGCTCCTTCTCGAGCAGCACGAGCAGGAAGCGCTGCGAGATGTCGCAGGCAGCGCCGACGCGGGCGATGATGCTCGCCGCCGTCTCGCTCGTGCGGCCCGGGAGCGCGGCGCAGTAGGCGTCGGCGGCCATCGACGGGGTGCCCTGGCGGTACGTGTCGAGGCACGTGTAGCCGGCGGTGCAGCCCGGATGCTTGACGTCGATGAAGGCCTGCACCTGCGCCGCGGTCATGGCGCCGCCGTCGAAGAACTGGTCGTCCGAGACGATGTGACCGGGGTCGAAGTCCGATGCCGTGGCGGCCGTCGCCTCGTCGGCGACGCCGACCGGAGCGACCACCGTCAGGACGGCGCCGAGGAGGGACGCGATGACGGTGGCGACGACGAGTCGGGGGCGCAAGCGCATCCTTCAACCATTCGTAGAGGGTTAGGGCTCCCTCAGGGTACATGCAGGAGACGCTGTGCCGGAATATTGCCCGATCAACGCTCCGACTGCGGCATTGTCATGGATGCGTCGAGCACCATCGAGCCGCCGGCCGCGCGGGGATGGCCGCTCGTCACCTGGAAGCGCAGCGACCGCTCGAGGGCGTCGAAGGTGCGCGTCTTGTGGTGGTCCTTGACGTCGGCGTTCACGTCGAAGAGGTCGGGCATGAGCGCGAGCCGATCGATCTTGATGTCGAGCGAGCCGGAGCCCGCCTCGATGCTGTCCGGCACGGCCCCGGCGGCGAGGCCGTCGTAGCTCCACAGGTGCTTGCCGCCGGCGGTCGCGAGGCTGACGCCGAAGACCGGTCGCTCGACGCGCTGCCGCGCCGTGTAGCGCAGGCGGAGGGCCACCGCCGAGCCCGTGGGCGCCGACTCGATCGGCTGCCCCTCGGCGTCGAGCAGGTGGATGTCGTCGATGCGGATCTCGCCCGTGCCGTAGCGCTTGCCGCCGCCGACGGCCTCCTCGGCGCCGTGGCCGACGTCGGAGTAGCGGTCGACGATCTCGCTCGCCTCGCCGATGGCCTGCAGCGTGCCGTGGTCGAGCCAGGCCGCCTGGTCGCAGAAGGTGCGCATCTGCTCGACGCCGTGGCTGACGACGATGACCGTCCTGCCCTCGTCGCGGAACTGGGCGAACTTGTCCAGGCACTTGTCCTGGAACTCCATGTCGCCGACCGCGAGCACCTCGTCGACGAGCAGCACGTCGGGCTCGACGTGGATCGAGACGGCGAAGCCGAGGCGCACGTACATGCCGGACGAGTAGTTCTTCACCGGCTGGTCGATGAACTGCTCGACGCCCGAGAAGTCGACGATCTGGTCGAACTTGCGGTCGATCTCCTGGCGCGACATGCCGAGGATCGAGCCGTTGAGGTACACGTTCTCGCGGCCCGACAGCTCGGGGTGGAAGCCGGAGCCGACCTCGAGCATCGCCGCGACGCGGCCGCGGGTGGTGATCGAGCCCGAGTTCGGGTTGAGGATGCGCGCCATGCACTTCAGCAGCGTCGACTTGCCCGAGCCGTTGCGGCCCAGCAGGCCGAACGTCGTGCCCTGAGGCACCTCGAACGTCACGTCCTTGAGCGCCTGGAACGACTGGTAGCGGGCGCGGCGGCCCGACAGCACGGTCGCCTTGAGCGACTGGTTGCGGTCGGAGTAGACGCGGAAGTGCTTCGACACGTGGTCGACGCTGACGGCGGACTCGCCCATCAGATCTCCTCGACGATGTTGCGGGCGAGCTTGCGGAACACGAGCGAGCCGAGGATGAGCGAGACCGCGGACCACGCGATGAGCTGCAGCCAGATGTCGATCCCGGGCACCGTGAAGTCGTAGAGCACGTTGCGGTACGCCGTGAGGAAGCGCTCCGCGGGGTTGAGCTGGAAGATCGTGACGAGCGGGAGCGACAGCCCGCGCTCCTCCTCGAGCGCTGCCTGAGCGTTGCGCACGATGTCGACCGAGAACATCACGCCGGATGCGTACATCCACACCTGCGCGAGGATCGTCCAGAGGTGCTGCAGGTCGCGGAAGTAGATGCTCGCGACCGACAGCAGCAGCGCGATGCCGAGCACGAAGACGCAGGTGAGCACGAGCAGCGGGATGAGCAGCACCGCGTAGAGCAGCACCGCTGGACCGCCGATGACGAGCATGATGACGAGCAGCACGAGCAGCTCGGTGCCGAAGGTCGACGCCTTCGCGAGCACGGTCGAGACGACGAGCACCCAGCGCGGGAAGTAGACCTTGGTCAGCAGCCCCGCGTTGCTCATGAGCGAGCCCATGCCCGCGGAGATCGATCCCGAGATGAAGCCCCAGACGATGACGCCGACGCCGATCCACGCGGGGAAGAACTCGATCCCGGAGTTGAGGCCCGGAGCGACGCTCACCCGCAGGATGAGGCCGAAGACGACGGAGTAGACCGCGATCTGGGCGAGCGGATTGATGAGCGACCAGACGCGGCCGAGCGCGGTGCGCTTGTACTCGGCGCGGATCTCCCGCAGCGTCAGGTTCTTGAGCAGGTTGAACGTGATGTCCCGCTCGGCGCGCGGGCTCGGCTTCGTGTCGGTCATCGTCCTCCGTAGGGCGCCCGGAAGCGCGCGCACGAGGGATCAGACTAGCACCGGGGGGTCGGCGTCCGGCGGGTCACGGCACCGGCCCGACGCCGGGGACGAGCGCGAGGTACCGCTCGGTCATGACGAGCAGCACGACATCCGCGTCGATCTCGGCCGCGAGCGCCCGGACGTCCGGCATGTCGGCGGGCCGGTCGAGCGCGTGCACGACCTGCATCGTCTCGGCGAAGGCCGCGTGCAGCGGGGGCCCGAAGGCGTTGCCCGTCGAGTCGCGCAGCACGAGCGCCGCGAGGTCGGTGGCGGCGTCGGCGGTGCGCGTCGTCGCGGGCAGCTGCAGCATGTCGAGCTGCGCGTTCGCGTCGAGCGACGGGGTGGAGCCGTCGGCGAGCGTCGCCTGCATCGCGGATGCGGGCTCGGCGTACACGGGCACGGTCCAGTCCTCGCCCGGCTCCCCCGTCCATCCGGCGCCGGCGTACTCGCTGTGGTCGGTCGTGACGGCGACCTCGGCGACCTCCGGCGCGCGGACGTCCGCGAACGCCGGCGAGGTCTCGCGCATGCAGTCGGCGAGCGCCTCGAACGCGACCTGCGCGCCGTAGTCGGTCCAGTGGCTGTTGAGCGGGCTGTAGAGCGCATGCTCGTCGTCCGCCGCCTCCATCGCGGCGCGCACGTCGACGATCGGGAGCTCGGGATGCGCGGCGAGCAGCTGGTCGAGCACGGTCGGGCCGAGCAGGCCCTCGGTCCACGCGGGCAGCGCCTCGGGCACGGTCTCCCACTTCGCCGGGGCGACGAGCACGAGCAGCTCGCGACCGTCCTCGGCGAGCTCCGCGCGCAGGTTCGCGAGGTGGCCGTTCCACGCCGCGACGCGGTCGTCGGTGAGCCGGAATCGCCCGAGCGCCTGCGAGATGTTCTCCGAGTGCGGCTCGCCGAGCAGCAGGTGACCGTCCCGGCCCTCGACGAAGTAGCCCTGCAGCTCCGCCGCATGCTGCTGGAACGCCGCCTCCGCCGCTGCCGGATCGCTCCCCCACGGATCGCCCGCGCCCTCTCGCTCGAACTCGGGCGAGCAGGCCTCCGGCAGCGGCTCGCCCGGCGGCGCGGTCGGGCTGGGCAACGCGACCCCGTACGGGTGCGTCGCCTGCCAGACGTAGCCACCCACGAGCGCGAGCGCGGCGGCGAGGAAGAGCGCGATGAGCGGCACGAGTCGCAGCCGCGACCAGTGGGAGGGCTTCACCTCCTGGTCGGGCGGCAGCTCCCGCAGCGCGCTCACGGCACGACCTCGGCCCGCATGCGTGCCGCGCGCGGCGTCGACGAGAACCGCGGGTCCACGAGGCGGTCCGCGAACCGGTGCCACGCGGGGTCGACCCATCGGTCGAGCACCGAGCGCAGCCACCTCGGCGTCCAGTTCTTGAGGCTCATCGCCGGCTTCTCGATGAGGTGCCACGAGGCGAACGCGAACAGGTGGACGACGGCGACGATCACGAGGTGGTAGACGAACCAGCCGAGGTTGTGGAGGCCGGCGGCGGCGCCCAGCTGCATGAGCGGCCAGGCGAAGATGTAGACGCCGTAGCTCAGGTCGCCGTGCTTCTCCCAGTGCTGCAGCCTCGTCGCGCGCACCGCGAACCACATGAGGAAGTACGAGAAGGCGTGCATGCCCCAGATGTTCCAGCCGCCGAAGGCGTACGCGGCGATCGCGAGGCCGAGCGCGCCGATGGCGAGCCGGTCGTCGATGGGGATGACGTGCTGCCAGATCGCGAAGAGCATGCCGAAGGCGAACGGCCCCAGGAACATGAGCATGAAGGGGTCGGCGAAGATCGGGAACCACGCGGCGACGTCGCCCGCGCCCGACCACTGGAGCGCGTTGAGGAGCAGGATCGCCGAGGCGAAGACCGTCGTCAGCCAGCGATAGGCGAGCACGCCGACGAGGCCGAGCGCGCCGACGATGATGTAGGCGAAGAACTCGTACTGCAGGGTCCAGGCGGAGCCGTTCCAGTCGAAGCCGCCGTGCAGCTGCGCGTACGGGAGGGTCGCGCCTGCCTCCGCGATGTTGCGCTGGCCGAGCATGAGCCAGACGTTCGAGAGGAAGTAGGTGAACGGCGACTGCGACGGCGCATCCCAGTAGCCGTCGATCGAGCCCGT
This sequence comes from Actinomycetota bacterium, assembly GCA_051751085.1. Taxonomy (GTDB): domain Bacteria; phylum Actinomycetota; class Actinomycetes; order Actinomycetales; family Microbacteriaceae; genus Agrococcus. The sequence goes on from JBNJKM010000015.1 coordinate 7,448, forward strand.
CTCGAGCATCCAGGCGACCGGCGCGATCAGGAACGCGGTCGCGAGCAGCGCCGCCCAGAACGCGGGGAAGATGCGCATCGCGCGGCGCCACATGTACCGGAAGATCGTCGAGCGGCCCATGCGCGAGAGCGTGATGAGGAACCCGGAGAAGAAGAAGAACCCTGCGACGGCGACGCCGCCGATCGACTGCTCGTCGGAGATCTGCGAGCCCAGGTCGTGGCCGCCGTAGAAGCCGCCGAGGGGGCCCGCGTGGCTGAAGATGACGGCGAAGGCGAGCAGCCAGCGGAGGAAGCCGATGCTGTTCGCGCGCGGATCGAACGACTCCTTGAGGGTGACGGCGGTCACCGGCCGAGGACCCGTCGGGCGCCGCGGCGCGCGAGCCGAGCGGCGCGCAGCGGCACGAGCAGCGCGCGTGCGGTGTTGGGGCTCGCGTCGGCGATCGCGCGCTTGATGCCGGCGATGCCGTTCGATCCCTGCACGTGCGCCTGCACCCACTCGATCTGCTGGATCGGCCAGCCGGGCACGCCCTCCGACATCGCGTCGAGCTTGTACTCGAGCCGCATGTGGCTGACGGCCGCGTTGCGCGTCGTCATCACGGTGCGCACCTCGAACCCGGCGCCCAGCACGGCGTAGGCGAACAGCCGCTCGAGCGTGTGCGGCAGCCCGCCGTCCTCGTAGCCGGCCTCGGTCGGGAAGTCCTCCCACGCGAAGTCCGCGTCGACGAGCAGCCGCAGCGATGCGGGGCGAGCGATGAACATCGAGCCGTACGCGGCGAGCGGGCTGCGGTCGTCGATCGGCACCCGGATGCCGAGCTCCGCGGCCAGGCGGGCGGCGGGCTCGCGGTTCGCGAACCAGCCGCGACCCATCGTGGGGAAGCCGCTGTGGATCATCGGCGGGAACACCATGCCGAGGCCAGGTCGCTCGACGAACAGTCGCAGCAGGTTGCGCACGTACGCGGGCGAGCCGAGCAGGTTCTCGAACAGGTGCGCCTTGAAGTGCGCCGCCGGACCCGCCCCGTTCTGGGGGCTGCGCTTGGAGTGCAGCTTCACGATCAGGTCGAAGCGGTCCGAGCGCAGCACGTCGCGGCACCCGAGCAGGAACGCGGAGACGTCCCGCCCGCGGTTCGAGTCGACCACGCGCACCTCGTCGCCCGTGCGACCCGCCGCCTCGAGCGCCGCCTCGAGCCGGTCGCGCTTCTCGTCCGTGTCGGTCGTCGCGATGAGCGTCCAGCCCGCGGGCAGCCTGCTCGCCTGCTCGAGGATCTCGCCCAGCATGTCGTCGTAGTAGAGGTGCGCGAGCACACCGATGCGCAGGCCCGAGACGTCGGCGTCGCCGGTGTCGACATCCGGCATGATCTCGAGCGTCGCGAGGTTGGTCGCCAGGTCGCGCGGCTTCGACGTGCGCGCCATGTCGCGGTAGACGAGCTCCATCGGGTACCCGGCGGCCACCATCCGGTCCTCGACGTCGCGCGGCATGACCGCGAGGCCGTCGTGGTACAGCGGGTCGTGGAAGAAGAGGCGGCGCTTCACGATCGGCAGCCCGTCGTCGATCATCTGCGTCGGCACGTCGAAGACGGGGTGCTGGGCGCCGTAGTCGGAGGCGGGGAACGCCGTCGTCGAGCGGTAGCCGCGCTGCTCGAACCAGCTCGTGAAGCGCGACTCGTGCTGGGTGATCGACGCCTCGTACGAGTCGATCACCGGCATCGTCGACCAGTACTCGCGCCACGCGTCGCTCGTCGCCATGCGTCGGCGGACGGCGATCCAGTGCGACTGGATGTGCCGGGGCATGACCCCGGTGCCGGTGTACGGGTGCGGCCGCACCTCCGCGTGGTCGGTGACGCCCCAGAAGTCGGTGTCGGTGGCGTCCATGCGTGCGAAGAGCTCGTCGTACGAGCCGATGGGCCCGTAGAACGTGTAGTTCATGAGCACGATCTCGTCGAAGTCGGCGAGCCGGTCGCCGTGCCGCTCGAGGATGTCGCGGTAGGCGCCGACGTCGAAGCCGGTGTTCTCCCGCTCCCAGACGCTGTCGGCGACCTGCTCGAGCGCGACGCGGCTCTCGGTCGTGAGCGCGGAGTTCGAGACGATGGCGATCTCGTCGGCGTGCGGCCGCAGGGCGCGCAGATGGTGGGTCACGTGCTCGCCGACGAGTCCGTCGGGGTCGTAGACCAGGAAGAACACCGCTCTGCGCATGAAGGGGACCTCGCTCACCGGCACGAATCGCTCACGCCGCCCCCCAGGGTACCGACCGCCCGGAGCGCCACGGACTAGGCTGGAGGGGCCCGAGGCACGCGCACGGGCAGGCTTCCGGGCCGGATTTCTTGGGCCAGATGTCGTGGGGAGGCGCCGTGCCGGATCGACCGCTCGTCGTGGTGCTGCTCGCGACCCATGACGGCGCCGCCTTCCTGCGCGAGCAGGTCGACTCGATCCTCGCGCAGCGGGGCGTCGACGTGCGGATCGTGGTCTCGGACGACGCGTCGACGGACACGACCCCTGCCCTCCTCGACGAGCTCGCCGCCGATCCGCGCATCGTGCTGCTGCCGGGCGGCTCCTACGGCTCCGCGCACGCCAACTTCCTACGGCTCATCCGCGAGGCGCCGATCGAGGGCGCCGCAGCGATCGCGTTCTCGGATCAGGACGACATCTGGAACGACGAGCGGCTCGCGAAGCAGCTCCGCCAGCTCGAGACCGCCGACGCGGTGAGCGCGAACGTCGTCGCCGTCTTCGACGACCGCCGCGTGCTGCTCGACAAGGCGCAGCCGCAGCGGGCGCTCGACTTCGTGCTCGAGAGCGCCGGCCCGGGCTGCACCTTCGTGCTCTCCCCCGCCGCCTTCGAGCGGGTCCGCCACGTCGTGCGCACCGATCCCGAGGCCGCGGCCGCGCCGATGCACGACTGGCTCGTGTACGCGATCGTCCGCGCCGCGGGCATGCGCTGGCACATCGACGCGGCACCGGTGATCGACTACCGGCAGCACGACGCCAACGTGACCGGCGCCAACCTGGGCTGGCGGCAGGCGCGCACGCGACTGCTGCGGATGCGCTCCGGCGGCTTCCGGCGCGAGGCCGCGGTCGTGGCGCGCATCGCGTCGCGCGTCGCGGAGGGCGAGGAGCGCGCGCGGCTCGCTGCCCTCGCTGCGCTGCTCGAGCGCGACGACGCGAAGGCGCGCATCGCGCTGCTGCGCGGCGTCGGCAGCCTCCGGCGACGGGCGTCCGAGCGCGCCGCCCTCGCCGCCATGCTCGTGCTCGGCGTCTGGTGAGCCGCCCGGCGGCCGGTCGTCAGGCCCGCTGCGCGCGCGAGCGCTCGCGCTCGAGCAGCCGCATGAGGTAGCGGCCGTAGCCGCTCTTGACGAGCGGCTTCGCGAGCTGCTCGAGCTGCCCGTCGTCGATCCAGCCGGCGCGCCAGGCGATCTCCTCGATGCATCCGATCTTGAAGCCCTGACGATCCTCGATGACGCGCACGTACTCGCTCGCCTGCATCATCGACTCGAAGGTGCCGGTGTCGAGCCACGCGACGCCCCGGTCGAGCACCTGCACCTGCAGCTTGCCCGCCTCGAGGTACCGCTCGTTGACGGTGGAGATCTCGAGCTCGCCGCGCGCGGACGGCTCGATCGTCTTCGCGATCTCGATCACGTCGTTGTCGTAGAAGTAGAGCCCCGGCACCGCGTAGTCGCTCTTCGGCTGCATGGGCTTCTCCTCGATGGAGAGCGCCTTGAAGTCGTCGCCGAACTCGACCACGCCGTAGGCGGTGGGGTCGGCGACCTGATAGGCGAAGATCACGCCGCCGTCGACCTCGTTGTGGGTGCGCAGGCTCGAGCCGAGGCCCGTGCCGTGGAAGATGTTGTCGCCCAGCACGAGCGCGACCGACTCGTCGCCGATGAACTCCTCGCCGATGATGAAGGCCTGGGCGAGGCCGTCGGGCGAGGGCTGCACCGCGTACTGGATCTCCATGCCGAGGCCGGAGCCGTCGCCGAGCAGCGCGCGGAACTGGTCGTGGTACTCGGGCGTCGTGATGACGAGCACCTCGCGGATGCCGGCCATCATGAGCGTCGACAGCGGGTAGTAGACCATCGGCTTGTCGTAGATGGGCATCAGCTGCTTCGAGATGCCCTTCGTGATCGGCCACAGCCTCGTGCCCGAGCCGCCAGCCAGGATGATGCCGCGCACGTGCCCTGCCCCTCTGCGACCGCCCGGCCGCGTCCGAGCGAGTCTAGCCCGCGAGCGGCGCGCGCCCTCCGCGCGCTCAGCCGCAGCGCGTGTACGCGGCGGTCGCCTGGCCGAGCGTCGGTTCGCCGCCGAGCAGGATGATCCGGTCGGGCTGCAGCTCGAGGAGCGCGTCGAGCGTGACGCCCGGCATGCAGTCGCGCCGCGCGAGGAGCATCGGCGCGCCCTCCGCGCCTGCTGCAGCCGCGCCGGCGAGCGCGTCCGCGTAGGTCTCACCGCTCGCGATGTAGACGGTGTCGACGGGCGGGAACAGCTCGCTGAGCAGCGCGGCCGTCTCGAACCGATCCGCGCCGGCGAACCGCTGGACGGCCGGATCACCCGGCAGTGTCCCGAGGCCCTCCTCCGGGACCGCGTCGGCACCGCCCAGCACGGTGACCCGATCGGGGTCGATGTGCTGGAGCATGTCCCAGAGCAGCGAATGGATGCCGGTGCCGCCGTCGCCTCCCGGGAGCGTGAGGAGCAGCGGGGCATCGAGGAGCGCCGCCGCCGGGCCGCCCGCGAGCCCGTCCGGGAAGCGGTAGCCGTTCGTGAGGAACGCAGCCGACGTCTCCGCATCCAGGTAGACCCGCTGCCACAGGAAGTAGTTCGTGGCGGCGCGATGGCTGCCAGCCACCCGCACGACCGCCATCGACGGATCGAGCGCCTGCACCGCATGCTCCACCGCCGTCGAGATGCTCGGGGTGTTGCCGACGATCACGACCGCCGAAGGGTCGAGCCGCTGGATCTCCGCTGCGGTCGCGGGCGCCAGGCTCGCTCCCGGGGTCAGGAGCACCGGGGCGCCCTCCTCCGCTGCGGCGGGTCCGGCCATGAGCCCGTCGACGAACCCCTCACCGGTGACGAGGTACGCGATGTGGGTGCCGTCCGGGTACGCGTGCTCCGAGACGCGCGCGGCGGTCTGGTACCGGTCGGGCCCGAAGAGGCGCTCAGCCGCCGGCAGCGCGGTCACCGCGTCAGCCGGGGGCGGCGTCGCCGCCAGCCCGGACCCGATCACCCCGAGAGCGAGCGCCGCGCCGGCGAGCACTCGCCCGCGATGCCGGGCGGAAATGTGGTGCGTTGCACTGCGGGACGTCGAGCGGTCGAGCACGGCGCACCTCCTCGTCGAGATCCTGCGCGCATCGTAGCGTTCTCGGACGCCGTCCGGAATGCCCCGGGATCAGCCCTCGCGCGCCGCCTTGCGCACCGCGAAGTCGGCGCAGATGCGGGCGACGTCCGCGGGCTCGAGCGACTGCCCGAGCTGCTCGTCGTTCGCCCGCCCCGCGACGTTCAGCTGGTAGAGCCCCGTCGCCTGCGTGGCCGGCACGAAGGGGAAGTTGCGCGCCTGCTCCTCGACCTGCGCGGTGCGGATGCCCATGCCCACCGCGGTCGCGTTGATCCAGACGTCGTCCGCCCGCGGGGCGCGCTCGCGGAACGCCTGGCCGCGCTCGTGCAGCCGGTCGAGCAGCGCGGTCGGCAGGATCTGGCCGGAGACCCCGGTGCCGAAGTGCGCGAAGCTCGGTGCCCTCCCGGAGGCCGGCATCCACAGGTGGTACGGCCAGATCGCGCCGTCGGAGCACTGCATCTCGTGCGCGCGGAACGCGTGCACGAGCTCCGGCCGCGCCGCGTGGGCGTCGACGAGCACCCGCAGCCACCGCGGCGGGTAGATCATGTCGTCATCGGCGACCGTGAGCGGCAGCTCGTGGCGCGCGGTCGCCGCCACGTGCGGCCAGTACTTCGCGTGCACGTGCAGCCCGGGCTCGGCGGGCAGGATCTCGAGGCCGCGCCGCTGCAGCCGGCGGAGCGGGCCGGGCAGCTCGCGGGCCAGCTCCGGCTCGTCGAGGAACAGCACGAGGCGGCGCGGCAGCCGCTCGCCGCGCGCGATCGACTCGAGCGCGACCCAGACGAGCCGGATGCGGTCGCCGTGCGTCGTCATGGTCACGACCGACGCGCCCTCCGGATCGACGACACGCCGACGCGACACGAGGTTCGATCGACGCATCCGTGCTATCTCACGCAGCGTGTCGCGCGTGGGCCGGTCGTCCTGCGCGGCCGTCGGATGCTCGTGCAGAGGCACGCCGATCGCCCTGGCCGCGCCGAATCTGGCCGCGGATCGCACACGATCCCGCGCGCTGCTGAGCACCGATCCGAGCATGCGACCACGATAGCCATCCCATGAGTGGCACTTGACACACCTGAGAAACAGCCTGGAGGCTAGCAAGGTTGCTCCCCAGCCGCCCCGTGTCACGAACGAGGAATCATCCCATGCGCCTTGCCCTCGCCACCCTTGCCCTGATCGGCGTGGTCGCGTCGACGCTGCTCGGCTCCGCTCCGGCGGCGCACGCCTCCACCGCCCGCCTCGACGGCGACGACCGCTTCGCGACGAGCGTGCTCGCGTCCCAGCAGCTGCCCGCCGGCCGAGCCGTCTTCCTCGCCTCCGGCACCGCGTTCCCCGACGCGCTCGCCGCCGCGCCGGTCGCGGCGGCGGAGGGCGCGCACCTGCTGCTCGTGCGCCCCGAGGGCATCCCGCAGATCGTCGCCGACGAGATCCGCAGGCTCGCGCCGCGCGAGGTCGTCATCGTCGGCTCCGAGGCGTCGCTGTCGGCGACGGTCGCGACGCAGGCCGCCGCCGCGGGGCGCACGATCACGCGCATCGGGGGCACCGATCGCGTCGACACCTCCATGCGCCTGCTCGATCGCATGCGCGCCATGGGCTCCACCGTCACCGACGTGTGGGTGGCGAGCGGCTCCGGCTTCCCGGACGCCCTGGCCGCCGGCGCCGTCGCCGCCCGGGAGGGCCACGCGCTCGTACTGACGCTGGGCGCCGACGCGGGCTTCCGGCAGCGCATCACCGCCCGTCTCCCCGGCATCCAGCGCTTCCACATTCCCGGCAGCACCGCGAGCGTGGGCGCCGACGTGCAGACGCTGCTCGCCGGCACGGGCCGCGCGGTCACGCGCTTCCCCGGCGCCGACCGCTACGAGACCGCCGTGCAGATCAACCGGGCGTTCACGGGCGCCGGCAGCGGCGGCCAGCTCGTGCTCACGAGCGGCACCGACTTCCCCGACGGCCTCGTCGGCGCCGTCTACGCGGGCCTCCGCGGCGAGTCGCTCTACCTGACCGACCCGAGGTGCGCGACGAGCGGCTCGGTCGCCACCGAGCAGCGGCGCATCGCGAGCACCGGCCGGATGGTGCTGGGCGGCGTCGGCACCGTCTCCCCCGTCGCGGCCGAGCTCGTGCCGTGCGCCACCCTCAACGCATCCGTCGACGACCTCTTCCAGCGCATCAACACCGAGCGGGCGAACGCCGGCCAGCGCCCGCTCGTCATGGACGCCTGCCTCTCGCGCATGGCGGGCGGCTGGGCGAGCCAGATGGCGGCCGGCTCCATGGCCGGGACGGTGCACAACCCGTCGCTGACGGCAGAGGCCCGAGCGTGCGCGCTCAAGGGCTGGGGCGAGAACGTGGGACGCACCGTGGGCACGAGCCCCGACACCGCGCGCATGACGAGCGTGTGGATGGCATCCCCCGGGCACCGCACGAACATCGAGCGCGCGAGCTTCAACCACATCGGCATCGGCATCGACCGCGGACCGAACGGCTCCTGGTACTACGTGCTCAACTTCGGCATCCGCTGACCCGCGCCTCCGCTGACCACGGGCTCTGCGCACGGCGGCTAGACTCGGCCGGACGTGACCCAGACCGTTAGGCCAGCCTCCTCGTGAAGATCCTCCTGACCGGCGGCGCCGGCTTCATCGGCTCCAACTTCGTGCGGATGGCCCTCGAGGACCGCCTGCCCGGGCTCGAGGGCGCATCCGTCACCGTGCTGGATGCGCTCACCTACTCGGGCAACCCGGCCAACCTCGCGTCGGTGGCCGGCCACCCGCACTACGCGTTCGTGCACGGCGACATCCGCGACATCGGCCTGCTCGACCGCATCATGCCCGGGATCGACGCGGTCGTGCACCTCGCCGCCGAGAGCCACGTCGACCGCTCCGTGCGCGACGCATCCGTCTTCGTCGAGACGAACGTCGTCGGCACGCAGCGCCTGCTCGACGCGGCGCTCCGGCACGACGTGCGGCGCTTCGTGCACGTCTCGACCGACGAGGTGTACGGCTCGATCGACGAGGGCTCGTGGGACGAGCAGAGCCCGCTCGAGCCGAACAGCCCGTACTCCGCCTCGAAGGCGGGCAGCGACCTGCTCGCGCGCTCGTACCACCGCACCCACGGCCTCGACGTGCGCATCACGCGCTGCTCGAACAACTACGGGCCGTTCCACTTCCCCGAGAAGCTCGTGCCGCTGTTCGTCACGAACCTCATCGACGGGCTCACCGTGCCGCTCTACGGCGACGGGGAGCACGTGCGCGACTGGCTGCACGTCGACGACCACTGCCGCGGCATCGCGCTCGTGCTCGCGGGCGGGCGGCCCGGCGAGGTCTACAACATCGGCGGCGGCACCGAGCTCACGAACCGTCGGCTCACCGAGCTGCTGCTCGAGGCGACCGGGCGCGACTGGTCGGCGGTGCGTCGCGTCGAGGACCGCAAGGGCCACGACCGTCGCTACTCGGTCGACGCGACGAAGATCGCCGAGGAGCTCGGCTACGCGCCGCAGGTCCCGTTCGAGCAGGGCATCGCCGACGTCGTGCAGTGGTACCGCGACCGCCGCAGCTGGTGGGAGCCCCTCAAGGAGCGGGCGGCGCTGTGACGAGCCAGCTCACGGTCGTGCTCGACGAGGTCGGCGAGCGCAGCCCGACCCCCGTCGGCCGCTACTCGGCCGCGCTCACGCACGCGCTCGCGATGACCGCCCCGGCGGGCTTCGACGTCGCCGCGCTCTCGGCGAAGGTGAGCGACGATCGCGAGGGACGCATCCGCGACCTGCTGCCCGGCCTCACCGAGCTGCGCCAGACCGCCGTGCCGGCGCGCGAGCTGCGCCAGGTGTGGCTGCACTCGCTCACGACGCTGCCCGTGCACGGCCTCGTGCACGCGACGAGCCTGCTCGCGCCGCTCGTGCGCGAGCGGGAGGCCGGCGACCAGGTGACCGTCACGGTGCACGGGCTGCAGTCGCTCTCCGACCGCAGCGAGCGCAAGCAGCGCTGGTTCGACCGCGCGCTGCGGCGAGCGCTCGTGCGCGCCGACGGCATCGTCGTGCCGACGACCGCCGTCGCCGAGGACCTCCAGCTGCTCCACGACGTCGGCGACCGCGTGCGCGTCGTGCATCCCGCACCCGTCGCGGCGTTCTCGCTGCCCGCCGACCAGGGGGCGAGGAGCACGCTCGCGCTGCCCGACGAGTACGTGCTCGCGACGACCGCGCCGGGCGCGCGCGGCCAGGCCGAAGCGCTCATCGAGACGGTCGCGAGCGCCGCGATGCCGGATGTGCGGGTCGTCGTCGCCGGACCGGTGCAGTGGGGCGAGGCCAGGCTCGCCGCGATGGCCGTCGAGGCCGGGCTGCGGCCCGGGCGGCTCGTCATGCTCGGCGACCTCGACGAGGCGGACCTCGCCGTCGCGCACCGCCGCTCGCTCGCGCACCTCCACGTCGCCGAGTCGGATGCGCTCGGGCTCAGCCTGCTCGACGCCGCCGCGCTCGGCTCGGTCACCGTGCACCCCGGCACGCGCTCGCTGCGCGAGATCGCCGGCGGCGCGAGCGTCCCGGTGGACGGCGGGCCGCACGAGCTCGCGGCCGCTCTCGCGGCGCTGCTCGCCGACGACGAGGAGCGGGCGCAGCTCGGTCTGCACGCGCAGGACCGCGCTCGCGCCTTCACGTGGGAGGCCGCCGCCCACGAGGTGTGGCGGCTGCACGCGGAGCTGTGACCGTGCGCGTCGCGGTCGCGCTCTGCACCCACCAGGGCGAGCGCTGGATCGAGGAGCAGCTGCGCAGCATCCTCGCCCAGTCGGTGCCCGTCGCCGAGATCGTCGTCGGCGATGACGCCTCCACCGACCGGACGCTCGAGATCGTGCGCTGGGTGGCCGACGAGACCGACGTGCCGATCCGCATCCGCCACCACGCCGTGGCGCTCGGCGTCGCGGGCAACTTCGCCGACGCGATCGCCGCCACCACCGGCGACGTCGTCGCGCTCTCGGATCAGGACGACGTGTGGCACCCCGACCGGCTCGAGCGGCTGCTGCCGCACCTCGAGCACGTCGCGCTCGTGCACTCCGACGCGCGGCTCGTCGACGCCGACGGCCGGCCGCTCGGCGCGACGCTCGCCGACTCGCTCGAGATGAGCGCATGGGAGCGCGCCGCGATGGCCGACGGCCGCGCGGTGCAGGCGCTGCTGCGCCGCAACCTCGTGACCGGGGCGACCGTGCTCGTGCGCCGCGACGCCGCCGTGGCCGCGCTGCCGATCCCGGCTGGCTGGATCCACGACGAGTGGATCGCGATGTGCGCCGCGCTCGGCGAGGGGGTGCGGTTCGTGCCCGAGCAGACGATCGACTACCGCCAGCACGGCGGGAACCAGATCGGCGTGCGCCGGCTCGGCGTCGCCGACAAGGTGCGGCGGCTGCTCGAGGCCGACTCGGGCAAGCACGCGCTCAAGGCCGAGCGCGCCACGTCGCTCGCGACCGAGGCCGTGCGCCGCGGGCTCGCGACGGGCGCAGAGCTCGACGCGATCATCGGCAAGGCCCGCCACGAGCGCGCTCGGGCGCGGCTCCCCCACGCGCGGGTGCTGCGCGTGCCGCGCGTCGTGCGGGGCGTGGCAGCCGGGCGCTACCGGCGCTACTCGCGCGGCGCGATCGACATCGCCCGCGACCTGCTCGAGGCGCACGGGGCCGCCTGACCGGCGACCGCGCGCCCTACGGCTGCGGCGTCTCCGTCGGCGGCGCGAGCGCGTCGGCCTCGGCCAGCGCGGCCTGCACCATGGCGTGGATCTGCTCGAAGTCGGGATCGCCGGTGTTGACGCCGGAGTCCGGCACGAGCTCGAGGTTGGTGATCGGCAGCTGCCGCGTCTGCATCGCGAGCTCGGAGAGCCCGCCGATCATCGCCTGCGGCACGTCGGTCTGCACCATGTCCTGGCCCGCGGACGACAGCTCGGCGTACTTGGTGAGCAGGGTCTCGGGCGTGAACTGCGAGATGACCGCCTCCTGCACCTGCCGCTGACGCTCCATGCGGGCGTAGTCGGAGGAGCCGGCGCGGCTGCGGGCGTACCAGAGCGCGTGGTGCCCGTCCATGCGCTGCACCCCCGGCTCGATCCACTCCTCGACCGGTCCGCCCTCGATCGCGATCGGCACGCGGTCGGTGACCTCGATCTCGACACCGCCGAGCGCATCCACGAGGTCCTCGAAGCCGTGCATGTCGACGAGCACGAAGAACTGCAGCTCGAGCCCCGTGACGCCCTCGACCGCATCCCGCGTCGCCTCGATGCCCGGGCTCGAGCCGTTGTCGAGCGCATCGGGGTAGAGCTCCGGGTGCGCCTCGCCGTAGGTGTAGGTGCCGTTGAGCAGGCAGTCGCTCGACGTGCAGTCGAAGCCGTCGGGCCACGGCCCCCACATGGGAGAGCCGGCCGAGAACGGCGCGTTCCGCATGTTGCGGGGCACGCCGATCATCGTCGCGGCGCCGGTCTCGGCGTTGACGGTCACGACGGTCATCGAGTCGGCGCGCATCCCCTCGCGGTCCTCCCCGGCGTCGCCGCCGAGCAGCAGGAACGTGTAGCGGCCGTCGACCGGCTCGACCGCGGGCCTCGCGAAGTCGAACAGGCCGGAGACGAGGCCGCGGGATGCGTCGACGAGCGTCGCCCCGTAGCCCGCGAGCGCCGCGGGCGCGATGGTCGCGATGATCGAGACCGCCGCGATGGCCGCGCGGGCGCCGCCGGTGACCTTGGGCAGCCGCGCGAGCCGGAGGGTGTCGAAGCCGAGCACGAGCCAGAGGATCGCGTAGGCGATGAGCAGCGCCTCGATGACGAGCAGGCCGATGGAGTTCGCGACGACCGTGAGCAGCGCGCCGCGCCACGCGAACCAGCTGATGGTCGCGAGCACGACGAGCGCGAGCAGCACGAGGGTCGCGGCGATGCCGAACCGGCCGAGCCTGCGGCTGCCGGCGAGCACCTGGGCGCTGCCGGGCAGCAGGAAGCCGAGGGCGACGAGCCACCAGCCGCGCCGCTGCATGACGTCCGGGCGCGAGCTCTCGGGATCGCGGATGGGGGTGCCTGCGCGCAGCAGCGTCATGCGCCCGCATCCACGCGGTCGCGCAGGGCCTGCGCCTTGGCGTCGACCTGCCGCTCGAGATCGGCGGCGAAGGCGTCGAGCCGCTCGGCGAGGCCGGCGTCGGTCGTGCCGAGGATGCGTGCGGCGAGGATGCCCGCGTTCCGCGCGCCGCCGATCGAGACGGTCGCGACCGGGATGCCCGCGGGCATCTGCACGATCGAGAGGAGGCTGTCGAGGCCGTCGAGCCGCTCGAGCGGTACGGGCACGCCGATCACGGGCAGCCGGGTCATCGACGCGACCATGCCGGGCAGGTGCGCGGCGCCGCCGGCGCCGGCGATGATGACGCGCACGCCGCGGTCTGCGGCGCCGCGCGCGAAGTCGACCATCTTCTGCGGGGTCCGGTGAGCGGACACGACGTCGACATCGGAGGCGACGCCGAGCTCATCGAGCACGGCCTTCGCCGCCTCCATGACCCGCCAGTCGGAGTCCGATCCCATGATGATGCTGACCTGCGCAGGCATGGGCTCCAGGGTACGCGCGCCGCCCCTGTCCCTCCGACGCCTCGCCGTCCGGCGGGTGGTCACGACACGCCGCCCGCGCCAGCCAGGGTGGTCACGACGCGCCGCCGACGCCGGGGGCGGTGCGGCGTGTCGTGACCATCCGAGGCGAGCACCGGCATGCAGCGGGGCTGGGGGTTCTCCACCGGTCGGGTCGGATGCGCGACGGCGTCCCGTGCGCTCAGGGCACCATGCGGCCGTGGACCGCCCGACCCTGTTCCGAGTCGCAGACGCCCGTGCCGACGGCATGCGGGCCCGGCAGCTGCGCTCGCCCAGCCTCGTCATCCCCACCCGCGGCGTGCGCGCCCTGCGCGAGCTGGTCGACGCGCAGACGCTGCTGGCCGCGCTCGCGCTCGTCGCTCGCGACGACCACTTCTTCTCGCACACGACGGCCGCGCGCATCCACGGCATGCCGCTGCCCTTCGCGCTGCCGGGGGACGGCATCCACATCGCGGCCCCGACCGCCGGGAGTCGCATGCGGCGACCCGGGATGATCGCGCACCGACTGCGCGCCGAGACCGTCGTCGTGGACGGGCTGCGCGTGGAGGCGCCGGCCGACGTGTTCATCCACCTCGCCGAGATGCTCGACCACGCGTCGCTTGTGGCCGTCGCCGACTGGCTGGTGTCGCACCAGCGCGGCGACGCTCGCCTGACGCCGGGCGAGCTGCTCGAGCACTGCGAGCGGCGACGCGCATCGCGCGGCAGCTCGGCGGCGCGACGCGCGGTGCTCGACTGCCGAGTGGGCGCGGAATCTCCGAAGGAGACGGAGTTCCGCCTCGTCCTCGGCGCGCTCGGCATCCCCACGACGGAGCTCAACTTCTCGGTCTTCGACGAGCGCGGGAGGTTCCTGATGCGACCGGATGGCGGATGGCCCGAGCTGCGATGCGCCTGGGAGTACGACGGCGAGCAGCACTTCACCGATCCGTGGCAGGCTGCGCGCGACCTCGACCGGCTCGAGGCGCCGGCGATGCTCGGCTGGCGGACGCGGCGGTTCGCGAAGCAGCACCTCAAGGGCAGGCGCGAGGCCATCGTCGCGTTCGCCGACGAGATCCGCGAGCGGGTCCGCCTCGCGGCCCTCGCACCCATCGACCGTCGCGGCTACTGGTCGACCTGCCTCGACCCCCGGACCCTGCGCCGCTGAGCGGGCGCCGCCCATCCGCAGCACCCCCTCCGCCCATCCGCTCGCACGGCGGGTGGTCACGACACGCCGGGTTGCCATGACCAGCAGCGGCGCGTCGTGACCACCGGTGGCGCGGCGCGCGGCGTGTCGTGACCACCCCGCGCGCCCGCGGGGCGGTCAGTCGTCGAAGTGGGCGGCGGCGGCGCGGGCGCGGTAGGCGACCTCGTCCATGTCGTCGCCGACCGCCGTGACGTGCCCGACCTTGCGCCCGGGCCTCGTCGCCTTCGCGTAGGAGTGCACCTTCACATCCGGATGCGATGCGAGCGCAGCCGGGTAGCGGTCGATCATCGCCCCCGAGGCGGGCCCGCCGATCACGTTGACCATCACGCTCGCCGGCGCGAGGATCGCCGTCGAGCCGAGCGGCAGGTCGAGCACCGCGCGCAGGTGCTGCTCGAACTGGCTCGTCACCGAGCCGTCGATCGTCCAGTGGCCGGAGTTGTGCGGGCGCATCGCGAGCTCGTTCACGAGCACGCGGCCGTCGTCGGTCTCGAACAGCTCGACCGCGAGCACGCCGGTGACCCCGAGCCCGTCGGCGATCGCGCGCGCGATGTCGTCCACCGCGGGCTGGATGCTCGCCGCATGCGGCGCGGGCGCGAGCACCTCCGCGCAGATCGAGTCGCGCTGCACCGTCTGCACGAGCGGCCAGACGACGGCGTCCCCGGAGGGACGGCGGGCGACGAGCTGGGCGAGCTCGCGGCGGAACGGCACGAGCTCCTCGACGAGCAGCCGCGGTCCGCCCGAGGCGGCGCCGGCGAGCCAGTCGGCCGCCTCCGCGGCGTGCCGCACGACCCGCACGCCCTTGCCGTCGTAGCCGCCGGGGGCGGGGTTGACGACCCCGACGCCCCCCGGGGCGG
>JBNJKM010000016.1:0-17815 GCA_051751085.1 Actinomycetota bacterium
GTGCCGCAGGCACCACATGATGAAGCACTCGACCGGCTGGCGCGTCGAGCAGCTCCCCGGTGGCGTCCTCGAGTGGACCTCACCGCTGGGGACCGTCTTCCGCGACGAACCCGAACCCCAAGGACCGGTGTTCACCGGGCCGCCCGACATCTGGGCGACACCGGAGACGGTCGGCGCCGCACCAGCCGGGGCCGCACCACCGGGCGACCCGCCGCTCCCGTTCTAGCCCGGCCGGCCAAGCGACCGCCGCCCGAGCGACGGCCGCTCAGGCCAGCGACAGCACGAACGACAGCACGAAGCCCGCGGCGGTGCTCATCGCGACGGCCGGACCGCCGTGCTCGTAGGCCTCGGGCATGAGCGTGTCGGCGAGCGATGCGATGACGGCCCCTGCGGCGAAGGCGAGCGGCAGCGAGATCATCTCAGGGTCGACGGCCGCGAGCGGTCCAGCGCCGAGCACGGTGGCACCCACGAGCAGCACCGCGCAGATCGACCAGAGCCCGAGGATCTTGCCCCGCGACATCCCCTGCGTGCGCATGGACGATGCGCCGACGAGCGCCTCCGGCAGGTTCGAGACGAAGATCGCGGCGAGCAGGGCGAGGCCGCCAGAGCCCTCGCCGAGCGAGACGCCCATCGCGAGGTTCTCAGGCACACCGTCGAGCGTGACCGCCGCGAGCAAGGCGAGCCCCGCGGCGCCCCGCGTCGTCGCCTTCGTCGCGCTCCGATCCGAGGCGGCCGCGTCGGTGTCGAGCTTGGCGCTCCCCTCATGCTCGTCCGCCGGGGCGCCCTTGCCGGGCTGCGCAGCCCGGTCGAGCAGGGCGCTCAGCACGGTGAACACGAGCGCGCCGACGAAGAGGCCGATCGCCGCCCGCCAGATGCCGCCCTTCTCGAACGCATCCTCGAAGAGCTCGAACGCGAGCGCGGTGATGAGCGCACCGGCCGCGAACGACAGCAGCACGGCGAGGAGCCGCTTCGGCAGGTCGAAGCGGATGCCGATGAGCGCGCCGATGATGAGCGCGCTCGAGGCGATGGTGCCGAAGACGAGGGACTCTCCCATGGCGAGAGCGTACGACCGCAGACGCCCGGATGGGGGACAGATTCGCCGGCTTCCCCGGTGGGCGTCCCAGGTCTACCGTCCTGGCATGGCCGACAGCACGAAGATGCCCGTGCTCGAGTTCACGGCGCAGATGCGGGGCCGACCCGCGCGGGTCTGGGTGTTCCGCGACAGGATCGAGTGGAGTCGCAGGACCGGGCCCGGCCTGCTGGGCAGGTCCGTCCTGGCCGCCGCGACGGAGGGAGCGTCCGAGGCCGTCGAGAGCGGGACCGCCGACGATCAGACGGGCTCCCTCCCGATCGATGCGATCTCGTCGATCGTGCCCGAACGGACGGGCATGCGCGTGCGGCTGACGCTGAAGACGATGGTCACCACGATCGAGATGGAGGTCTCGCGCGCGAAGGCCACCAAGGTGCTGGAGGCGCTGCAGTCGGTGCTGTCCTCGAAGCCGTCTGCCGGCGACTGAAGCCCCGGCGCGCGATCGCGTCCGCGCCGCGACCGTCCCACCGCCTCCGCGGTGCCATGATGCTCCCGTGCCAACGACGCGCGCCGTGCCCCTCGCCCTCATCGGCTGGCTCGTGTGCGTCGAGCTCACGAGCGGCGTGCTGCAGGGCTGGTACGTCACCCTCACGCCCGACATCGCCCGCCACCTCTCGGTGACCGACGCCGACGTCAACTGGTTCGAGGCCGGCCAGCTGCTGCTGTCGGCGCTCATGGTGCCGGTGCTCGCGAAGCTCGGCGACATGCACGGCCACAAGCGGATGCTGCTGGTCGCGACCGCCCTCACGGCCGGCGCGAGCTGGTGGATGGCGTTCGCGGGCGACTTCTGGAGCTACCTCATCGCCTTCTCGCTGCAGGGCGCCTACGCCGTCTGGCTGCCGCTCGAGATCGCGCTCATCTTCGACCGCGGCCGCCGCACCGCGGCGGCACCGTCCACGACACGTCGCGCAGCGGGTCTGCTCGTCATCGCGCTCGAAGCCGGCGCCATCCTGGGAGCGCTCGGCTCGGCCGTCGCCCTCGGCGCGTTCGGCGAGGCGATGATGCCGACGCTCATGGTGCCCGCAGCGATGGTCACGCTCACGTTCTTCGCCATCCTCTGGGGCGTGCCCGAGTCCGAGCCGCTGCCCGGCCGCAGCCTCGACGCCGGCGGCTTCGTGCTGCTCGCCCTGTCGCTCCTCACGATCACCTCGGGCCTCACCTTCCTCAAGATCGGCGGGGCGGATTCGTGGTGGGGCTGGGCGGTGATGCTCATCGGCGTCGCCCTGCTCCTCCCCTTCGGACGCTGGGTGCTCGGCCGGGACGACCCGGCGATCGACCTCCGGGTCATGCGGCGGCCCGAGATGTGGCCCGTGCAGGTCACCGCGGGCCTCGTCGGCGTGAGCCTGCTCGGCGCGCAGACCCCGCTCGCGACCTACGCCGGCACCGACCCGTCGCTCGGCTACGGCCTCGGACTCGACGCCTCCGGCCGCTCGATCCTCATCGGCGTCTACCTGCTCTCGCTCATCGTCGGCGCCGCGGCGCTCGCCGTGCTGTCGTCGCGCATCCGCCCGCGGCTCCTGCTCATCGCCGCGGCCGCGCTCGTCGGCGTCGGCTACCTGCTGCTCGTGCCCTTCCACCTCGAGGTCTGGCAGGTGTTCGCGTGCATGGCCATCGCGGGCGTCGGCTCCGGCGCCCTGGTCGGGGCGCTCCCCGCCGCGGCCGCAGCCGCCGCCCCGCGCGGCCAGACGGGCGTCGCCACCGCCATGACGAACACGACGAAGACGATCGGCGGATCGTTCGCGTCGTCGATCTTCGCGATCGTGCTCGCGATCGGCGCGATCGGCACCGCCGCGAGCATCGGCGGCTACATCGTCGTCTGGATCGTCTGCGGCGTGACCGCGCTCGTCGCCGCGGTCGGCCTCATCGCCGTCCCGCGGCTCGCGTTCGCCGACCCCGAGCCGGTGACCGCAGCGTCGGCCACCGCCGAGCGCTGAGTCGGCTCAGTCCTTCGCGACGAGCGGGCCGCGGTGGACCATCCACGGGTGCGTCTGCGCGACGGGCTTGATGATCGTCTCGTCGACCGACACGTGCCCGGGGAGGGCGAGGATGTCGGTCATCACGCGAGCGACGTCATCAGCCGACAGCGGGTCCTGCACGTCCTTGTAGACCGCATCCGCCTTCTCCCGGTCTCCCTCGAAGCGCACGAGGCTGAACTCCTCGGTCCACACCATCCCGGGCGCGACCTCCATGACGCGGATCGGCTCGCCGTGCAGCTCCAGCCGCAGCACGTCGACGAGCTGCTTCTCGGCCGACTTCGCGGCGTTGTAGCCCGAGCCTCCCGCGTAGGCGACGGTGGCGGCGATCGAGGTGACGACCATGATCTCGGCGTAGCCGCCGGGGGCATCCCCCGCCGGGTTCGTCGACGCCCGCAGGTGCGGCAGCACCGCGTCGATGACGCGCTTCGCGGCGATGACGTTCGACTCGAACATCCACCGCCAGTCCTCGATCGTCGTCTCGGCGAGGTGGGCGGAGCCCTTGGCGCCGCCGGCCACCTGCACGAGGCTCGTCGGCCGGAACGCCGCAGCCGCCGCCTCGAGCTGCGCCACGTCGCCCTCGTCGGTGAGGTCGGCGGCGAGCACCTCGCAGCCGATGTCGGCCGCGAGCGCCTCCAGCCGCTCCGCCCGCCGCGCGACCGCGAGCACCTGCCAGCCGCGCTCGACGGCCTGCCGCGCGACCGCCTCCCCGATCCCGCTCGACGCACCCGTGACGATGATCCGCTTCTCGCTCATGCCGCCATGCAAGCACCGGATGCGCCGTGCGCGCCAATCGCGCTCTGTTACGCCGCGCGTCACCCCCGCTGGTCACGGCGGTCGAACGCCTCCACGCTGGGTCCAAGACTTCGCGAATGCCGACAGCCGAGGAGGCGCACCATGAGCGACTGGAAGTTCGAGACCCTGCAGGTCCACGCGGGGGCGCAGCCCGACCCGACGACGAACGCGCGCATCACGCCCGTCTACCGCACGACCTCCTACGTCTTCGACAACGCCGATCACGCGGCCCGCCTGTTCGGCCTCGCCGAGTTCGGCAACATCTACTCGCGCATCATGAACCCGACGAACGACGTCGTCGAGCAGCGCCTCGCGGCCCTCGAGGGAGGCTCCGCGGCGCTCCTGCTCGCCTCCGGGCAGGCCGCGACCACGTACGCGATCCTCAACATCGCGAGCGCCGGCGACCACATCGTGTCGTCGTCGTCGATCTACGGCGGCACGTACAACCTCTTCAACTTCACGCTCAAGCGCCTGGGCGTCGATGTGACGTTCGTCGAGGACCAGGACGACCTCGACGAGTGGCGCCGCGCGATCCGGCCGAACACGAAGCTGCTGTTCGCCGAGACGATCGGCAACCCGCGCATCAACCTGCTCGACATCTCGGGCGTCTCCGGCGTCGCCCACGACGCGGGACTCCCGCTCGTCGTCGACAACACGATCGCGACGCCCTACCTGATCCGTCCGCTCGAGCACGGCGCCGACATCGTCGTCCACTCGGCGACGAAGTTCCTCGGCGGCCACGGCTCGGTCGTCGCCGGCGCGATCGTCGACGGGGGCCGGTTCGCGTGGTCCGAGTCCGACAAGTTCCCCGGCCTGACGCAGCCCGACGAGTCGTACCACGGCGTCACGTTCGCCGAGGCGCTCGGCGACCAGATCGCCTACATCATCAAGGCACGCGTGACCCTGCTGCGCGACGTCGGCGCATCCTCCTCCCCCGACACCGCGTGGCAGCTGCTGCAGGGCATCGAGACGCTCTCGCTGCGCCTCGACCGGCACGTCGCCAATGCCACCGCGGTGGCGCGGTTCCTCGAGTCGCACCCGCAGGTCGCCGCGGTGCACTACGCCGGCCTGCCGTCGAGCCCCTGGCACGAGCGCGGGCAGCAGATCGCCCCGCGCGGCACGGGCGCCGTGCTCTCGTTCGAGCTCGTAGGCGGCGTCGAGGCGGGCAAGGCGCTCGTCGAGTCGCTCGAGCTCTTCAGCCACCTCGCGAACATCGGCGACGTGCGCTCGCTCGTCATCCACCCCGCATCGACGACGCACGCGCAGCTGAGCCCCGAGCAGCAGCTCACGGCCGGCGTCACACCCGGCCTCGTGCGCCTCTCGGTCGGCATCGAGCACGTCGACGACCTCATCGCCGACCTGGCTTCCGGGCTCGAGGCGGCTGCCGCCAAGGCGGCGGCGCTCGAGGCCGCGGCGGCCTGACGCGAGAGGGCGGGCACCCGTGGACTGGCAGCTGAGCGACGACGTCCAGCCTGCCTCCAGGGTGCCCGCCTCCCGCCTCGTCGACGCCCTGCCGTTCGGCGACGGCACCCACTCGCGCCCGGTGCCCGTCACGGGCGCCTGGCGACCCGGCGACGACCCGGGCGATCGCCGCTTCGCGCGCATCGGCGACCTCGACGTCGAGGCGGGCGGCACGATCCCGGATGCCGTGCTCGCCTTCGAGACGTGGGGTCGCCTCAACGAGGCGCGCGACAACGCCGTGCTCATCGCGCACGCGCTCACCGGCGACAGCCACGTGCGCGGCGATGCCGGGCCGGGCCACGCGACCGCCGGCTGGTGGGGCGACGTCGTCGGACCCGGGCTCGCGATCGACACCGACCGGCTCTTCGTCGTCGCCCCGAACATGCTCGGCGGCTGCCAGGGGTCCACCGGCCCCGCGTCGGTCGCGTCCGACGGCGTCGAGTGGGGCTCGCGCTTCCCGCGCGTCACGATCCGCGATCAGGTGGAGGCGCAGCGCCGCCTCGCCGAGCGGCTCGGCATCGACCGCTGGCGAGCCGTCGTCGGAGGCTCCATGGGCGGCATGCACGCGCTCGAGTGGGCCATCGCGCATCCGGACCGGGTCGGCAGCGCGGCGCTGCTCGCCTCGAACGCCGCGACGAGCGCCGACCAGATCGCCCAGAACTCCCTGCAGATCGAGGCCGTCACCACCGATCCCGGCTGGCTGGGCGGCGACTTCTACGACCTCCCCGGGCACGCGGGCCCCGCGCGCGGCCTCGCCCTCGCGCGCCGCATGGCGATGCTCGGCTACCGCTCGCAGCACGAGCTCAACGAGCGCTTCCGCCGCGAGTGGCAGTCGAGCGTCGACCCGCTCGCGGGCGGCAGGTTCCAGATCGAGTCCTACCTCGACGTGCACGGCAACCGCTTCACGCGCAGGTTCGACGCGGGCTCCTACGTGCGGCTCGTCGACGCGATGTCGACGCACGACGTCGGCCGCGGCCGGGGCGGCGTCGAGGCGGCGCTCGAGCGCGTCACCTCACCGGTGCTCGTCGTCGGCATCTCCAGCGACCGGCTCTTCCCCGTCGCCGACCAGCAGCGGCTCGCCGCGGGGCTGCCGACGAGCGTCTCGGGCGCCGAGCCGGTCGTGCTCGAGAGCGGCTTCGGCCACGACGGGTTCCTCATCGAGACCCGTCGCGTCGGCGACCTGCTGGCGCCGCTCCTCGCCTGAGAGCGCGAAGGGCCCGCGACGGGCGGCGCGCAGCAGCATCACCACGGCGCCGACGAGGATCGCGACGTGCAGCAGGTTGCGCACGGTGAGCAGCAGCACGGCAGCGGGGTCGCCGACCACGAGCCAGTCGTAGGTCCACGGGAACTGCAGCTGGGTCACGAGCGACACCGCGCCGATCGCCCCCACGCCGATCCAGTGGCGCCTCGCCCCGAGCTCGGCGAGCAGCAGCGCCGGCACCGTCAGCCAGAGCACGAACTGGGGCGAGCCGACCTTGTTCGTCACGATCATCGACGCGACGAGGGCGAGCGCGAGCCACACGATCGCCTCGCGCCCGTGCGACCGGCGCACCGCGAGCACACCGACCGCGCACAGCAGCACCACGACGCCGACGAGCACGGGCGTCGCGAGCATCGCGACCATCCCGACGCCGTCGCTGTCGACCTGGTACGTCCAGATCTCCCGGTCGAAGTAGACGTGCGCCTCGTCGCCGCCGATGAGCCACATGTACGGCGTCGCCGCGACCGCCTCGATCTGCAGGCCGCGGTCCTCCTGCTGCGTGAGGAACGAGAGCGCGTGGCCGGAGCCGAGCAGCGCGGCGATCGCGAGCACCCCCGCGGAGACGATCGCGCCGGCGGCGAGCACCCGCAGCCGCTCGCGCCGCGCGATGAGCAGCGCGAGGTAGAGCACGCCGGGCCACACCTTCATCCACGCCGCGATCGTGAACGCGGCCGCCGCGAACCCCGGCCGGCCGCGCCGGAGCACCGCGACGCCGATGATCGACACCGCGACGGCGACCGTGTCGATCCGTGCGAGCGCGACCGGTCCGAGCGCGAGCTGCAGCGCGAGCCACGTGCCGGCGAGGACCGGCCCGCGCGGCACGGTGAGCAGCAGGCGGAACGCGACCGCGTCGAGCGCGGTGACGAGCAGCATCCACACGAGCGGCAGCGCGTCGGTGCCGAGCACGTTCGAGACCAGGATGGGCGCCCACGCGAGCAGCGGGTAGACCCACGGCACGTCGATGCCGAGCCACTCGCCCTGCTCGCCCTGCTCCACCCACCACGGGTACACCGACAGCACGTCGCCGTAGGCGTCGGAGACGCTCGGCACGTTGAGGATCGCGAGGAGGGCGTGCACGCCGCCGAACGCGAGCCATGCCCAGCCGCGCCCGTGCGTCAGAAGAGCCTCCTGGTGGCGTCCCGGACCTCGCCCACGAGCTCCTCGATGATGTCCTCGAGGAACAGCAGGCCCGTCGTCTCGCCGTTCGCGTCGAACGAGCGCGCGATGTGGGCGCCCGTCGATCGCATGAGCGCGAGCGCGTCCTCCACCTCCGCGTCCTGGTAGATCGAGGCGAGCAGTCGGATGCGCTTGGCCGGCACGGGGAGGTCGACGTCCTCGTCGTCGGCGCCGAGCACGTCCTTGATGTGCACGTAGCCGTTCGGGTTGCCGTCGGCATCGGAGATGACGTAGCGCGAGAACCCGCGCTCGCGCACGGCCTGCTCGAGGTCGCCGGGCGTCGCGCCGAACGGCAGCGCCACGATCTCGGACAGCGGCAGCGCCACGTCGCGCACGCGCCGCTCCGTGAACTCGAAGGTGCGCGAGATCGCGCCCGTCGGGTCGAAGAGCAGGCCCTCCCGCTTCGAGGTCTCGACGATCGTCTCGACCTGGTCGATCGTGAACGCGCTCGCCGCCTCGTCGACCGGCTGCACGCGGAACAGCCGCAGCACGGCGTTCGCGACGCCGTTCATCGCCCAGATGACGGGCTTGAAGACGCGCGAGATGAGCACGAGCGGCGGCGCGAGCAGCAGCACGGCGCGGTCGGGCACCGAGAAGGCCGCGTTCTTCGGCACCATCTCGCCGAGCACGACGTGCAGGTAGGTGACGAGCAGCAGCGCGATCACGAAGGCCACGACCGAGACGACCTCGGGGGCGAGCCCCGTCCACGAGAGCGGACCCTCGAGCAGGTGGTGGATCGCGGGCTCCGACACGTTCAGGATGAGCAGCGAGCAGATCGTGATGCCGAGCTGGCACATGGCCAGCATGAGCGAGACGTGCTCCATCGCCCAGAGCGCGAGCTTCGCCGCCCGGTTGCCGCGATCGGCGAGCGGCTCCACCTGGCTGCGACGCGCCGAGATGACGGCGAACTCCGCACCGACGAAGAAGGCGTTGGCGGCCAGCAGGATGACGAGCCACATGATGCCGAGCCAGTCGCTCATCGGACTCCCTCCTGCGCAGCCGGGTCCTGCGCATCGGTGCGCTCGACGAACCGCACCCGGTCGACGCGGCGGCCGTCCACGCGCTCGACGCGCAGCGATCCGCCCTCGACGGCGACGGTGTCGCCGACGACCGGGACGGTGCCGAGCTCGGCCATGATGTACCCGCCGATCGTCTCGTACGGGCCGTCCTCCGGCACCTCGACGAGCGCGCGCTCGCGCAGCTCGTCGGGGCGGAAGGAGCCGGGGAACGTCACCCAGCCCGGGCCGCGCACGACCTCCACGTGCATCCGGTCGTGCTCGTCGGACACCTCGCCGACGACCTCCTCGACGAGGTCCTCGAGGGTCGTGATGCCGGCAGTGCCGCCGTACTCGTCGACCACGATCGCCATCTGGTAGCCCCGCTCCTTGAGGTCGCGCAGCAGCGCGTCGAGCTTGACCGACTCGGGCACGCGGTGCGGCTCCTCGGCGATCGCGGCGACCGGCACGTCCGCGCGACGATCGCGCGGCACCGAGATGGCCTGCTTGATGTGGGCGATGCCCAGCACGTCGTCGAGGTCGTCGTCGTAGACGGGGAAGCGGCTGAGTCCGGTGGCGTGGGCGAGCGCGACGAGGTCGGCGACGGATGCCGAGCGCTCGACCGCCTGGACGCGGGGCCTGGGCGTCATCACGTCGCCCGCGCTCAGCTCCGAGAAGCGGAGGGTGCGCGAGAGCAGGGTCGCGGCGCCCGCGTCGAGGGCGCCCTCCATGGCGCTGCGACGCACGAGCGTCGCGAGCTCCTCGGCGGTGCGCGCACCCGAGAGCTCCTCCTTCGGCTCGAGCCCGATCGAGCGGAGGATGCCGTTGGCCGAGCCGTTGAGCCCCAGCACGGCGGGCTTGAAGACGGCGGTGAACGCGCGCTGGAACGGCGTGACCGCGATCGCGGTGCCGAGCGGCTTCGCGAGCGCGAAGTTCTTCGGCACGAGCTCGCCGACGATCATCGACAGGATCGTCGCGCCGGTGATGGCGATGACGCTCGACAGCGGAGCGGCGATGCCCTCCGGCATGCCCCACGAGACGAGCACGGGCGTGAGCAGGCGCGAGATGGCCGGCTCCATCGTGTAACCGGTGAGCAGCGTCGTGAGCGTGATGCCGAGCTGCGCGCTCGAGAGGTGCGTCGACGTCTGGCGGAGCGCCTTGATGGTGCCGTCGAGCCGCTTCTCGCCGCGCTCGCGGCGCGACTCGAGCTCAGCGCGGTTGAGGTTGACGAGCGCGAACTCGCTCGCGACGAACAGGCCGGTTCCGATGGTCAGGACGACGCCGGTGGCGATCAGCAGCACGTCCATCAGAGGATCGGTTCCGGCTCGGGACTATGACTGGGGTCGTCGTTCACTCGAGCATCGTACCCGGCGGAGCCGCGCATCGCCCCGTCAGCCGGGGCACGCGCTCACCAGGAGACGGGCAGCGCCTTGCCCTCCTCGTACCCGGCCGCCGACTGCACCCCGACCCTCGCGCGCTCGCGGAACGCCGGCACGCTGTCGGCACCCGCGTACGTGAACGACGAGCGCACGCCGGCGGTGATCATGTCGACGAGGTCCTCGACGCTGGGCCGCTGCGGGTCGAGCAGGATCGTCGACGACGAGATGCCCTCCGCGAACAGCCGCTTGCGCGCGAGCTCGTACGGGTCGAGCGCGCCGAAGCGGCCCTCGACCGCCTTCGTCGAGGCCATCCCCCACGACTCCTTGAAGAGCCGGCCCTGCGCATCCCGCTGCAGCCGGCCGGGAGCCTCGATCGTGCCCGCGAACCACGAGCCGATCATGACGCTCGAGGCGCCGGCCGCGAGCGCGAGCGCGACATCGCGGGGGTAGCGCACGCCGCCATCGGCCCAGACGCGCGCGCCGAGCTCGATCGCGGTCGTCGACGCCTCGAGCACGGCGGAGAACTGCGGGCGGCCGACCGCGGTCATCATGCGGGTCGTGCACATGGCGCCGGGCCCGACGCCGACCTTGACGATCGACGCACCGGCGGCGATGAGGTCGCGCACGCCGTCCGCCGCGACGACGTTGCCTGCCGCGATCGGCAGGTCGTCGCCGACGGCGGCGCGGACCGCCTCGATCGCGCGCAGCATGCTCCCCTGGTGGCCGTGCGCGGTGTCGACGACGATCACGTCGGCGCCCGCGTCCACGAGCGCGCGCGCCTTCGCGCCCGGGTCGCCGTTGATGCCGACGGCCGCGGCGACGCTCAGGCGACCGCTCCCGTCGAGGGCGGGCACGTAGAGGTCGGCGCGCAGCGCGCCGAGGCGCGAGGCGATGCCGACGCATCGGCCGTCGTCGACCACCGGGGCGACGTCCACCCCCTGCGCCTCCAGCGCCGCGAACATCGCGCGGCCGTCGGCCACTTCGGCGAGCGAGAGCGTCGGCAGGTGCGAGTGCAGCAGGTCGCCGAGCCGAGCGTCCGGCAGGGCTGAGGCGAGCCGCTCCGCGGGGATCGCGCCGAGCAGCGCGCCGTCGGCGTCCTCGACCACGACGCAGTGGCCGGGGATCGCCGGCACGCGCTCGAGCACGGCCTGCACGACGTCGTCGGGCGACGCGCGGTGCGGGGACTCGAGCGCGATGGGCTGCGCCTTCACCCACGCGATCGAGCGGCAGGTCTCGTCCACCGGCGGGTCCTGCGTGAGCACGGCGAGCGCCCCGCGGCGGGCGAGCGCCGCCGCCATGCGCGGGCCGGTGACCGAGCTCATGTTCGCCGCGACGATCGGCAGCGTCGCGGGCGTGCCGTCGTCGGGCGACAGGTCGACGTCCATCCGGGATCGGACGTCGCTGCGGCTGGGGACGAGGAAGACGTCGGAGTAGGTGAGGTCGTGCTCCGGCACGTCGCCGATGAATCGCATGCTCCAACGCTACGGGGCGCAGCGCCCGCCCGCGCCCATCGACGGCCGGACCGTGGTCAGTCCTTCGCCTGTCCCCAGTCGCCCACGACGGCGGTCTGCACCGGGAACTCGATCGGGAAGTCGCCGAAGAGCGTGCGCCCGGCGAGCGCGGCTGCCGCCCGCACGGCCTCGGCGACCTCGTCGGCGCGCGCGGCCGGGGCCTGCACGATCACCTCGTCGTGGAGGAAGCAGACGAGCGCCGCGCCCTCGACGTCGCGGATCGACCGCCGCACTCCCGCCATCCACGCGAGCGCCCACTCGGCCGCGGTGCCCTGCACGACGAAGTTGCGCGTGAACCGCCCCCACGCGCGCGCCTGTCGGCCGCCCTGCGCGTCGTCGCGCCACCGGGGCGGCAGCGGCGACGCGCGCCCGAGCCACGTGCGCACGCGCTCCCGCCGCTCCCCCGCCCTCGCCGCCGCCTCCACCGTCGCCATGGCGAGCGGGTAGGCGCGGCTGAGCCTGGGCAGCACGGCCGCCGACTCCCCTGTGGTCCCGCCGTAGAGCGCGCCGAGCATCCCGAGCTTCGCGTGCTTCCGGGTCTCGACGACGCCGCGGTCGACGAGCGCCTGGTACAGGTCGGCGCCGCGACCGGCCTCCGCGAGCGCCTCGTCGTGCGCGAGCGCGGCGAGCGCGCGCGGCTCGAGCTGCGCGGCGTCGGCCACCACGAGGCGCATCCCGGGCTCCGCCGCGATCGCGCTGCGGATCTGCCGGGCGATCTGCATCGCGCCGGAGCCCTCGGTCGCCCAGCGGCCGGTGACGACCCCTCCCGGCACGTACTCGATCGCGAGCCTGCACCGGCTCCGCTCGTCGACGCGCGCCCAGCGCTGCGCCCACGACCAGCCGTTCGCGGTGTGGAGCCGCGCCATGCGCTTGTACGCCAGCAGCGGCTCGATCGCCGGGTGATCGTGCTCGCGCAGCTCCCAGCGGGCGGTCGAGGCGGCGTCCACGCCCGCGCGCCGCAGCGCGCGCAGCACCTCCTGCGGCGAGTCCGGGTTCAGCGTCGGGTCGGCGAGCGCGGCCCGCACCTCGCCGGCGAGCGCCTCCATGCGGCGGGGCCGGCCGCCGGCTCCGCCCGGCTCCCCGAGCGCCTCGGTGAGCAGCGCGTCGTGGCGCGCGCGATCGAAGGGCAGCCCCTCGCGTCCCAGCTCGACCGCCAGCACCGCGCCCATCGACTCGGCACCCGCGAGCATCGCGAGTCCCGGGTCGTCGCCGATCGCGGCCTCCTGCCGGCGCAGCTCCTCAGCGAGCGCGTCGACCGGCTCGGGCTCGGGAGCGAGCGAGAACAAGCCCTCGACGTCGCCGCGCATCGACCTCGCCCAGCGCTCCTCGAGCGGCAGCGACCGCGCATCGACGAGGATGCGGTGCACGAGCCGCAGGTCGCGCGCCCGGTCGATCGCCACGCCGGCGTCGAGCAGCGCCGGGGCCGCAGCCTTCGCGTCCTGCCAGACGATGCGCGCCCCGGCGCGGCGCAGGCGCTCGTCGCCGCCGACCGCGTCGGCGTCGTGCACGCGCACGTCGGCCGCCTCGCCGCCCGCGAGCGTCGCGACCGCGACACGCGATCCGCGATCGAGCGGCACGACGCCGACATCGGCTCGGTCGGCATCCACATCCACGACAGTAATCTGCCCCTCCCACAGGCGCAGACGGGCCCGGATGCGGCACGATGGACGCGGAAACCGCGATGACAGCGCAAGTGGTGGTGCTCAACGCGACGCTCGAACCGATCGGCGTCGCCTCGCTCCAGCGCGCGGTCGCGTTCATCGTCAAGGAGCGCGCGCAGATCA
This sequence comes from Actinomycetota bacterium, assembly GCA_051751085.1. GTDB lineage: Bacteria > Actinomycetota > Actinomycetes > Actinomycetales > Microbacteriaceae > Agrococcus. The sequence goes on from JBNJKM010000016.1 coordinate 13,426, forward strand.
TGCTCGCCGCCGGCGGCACGATCCGATCGAACTCGCTCGAGCTGCCGGTGCCGCGCGTCGTCGTCTTCAACGACTACGTGCAGATCCCCCACACGCGGCTCTACGACCGGATGCCGTGGAGCCGGCGGGGCGTGCTCGATCGCGATCGCAGGCGGTGCGCCTACTGCCGCAGGCCCGGCGCGACGATCGACCACATCCACCCGGCCTCGCGCGGCGGGGAGTCGACCTGGCTCAACACCATCACGGCGTGCGTCGCCTGCAACGGCGCGAAGGGCGACCGCACCCCTGCCGAGGCCGGCATGCCGCTGCGGTTCGAGCCGCGCGTCGTGTGGCGCCGCGAGGTCATGATGCTCGCGGTCGAGGCGGCCGGCGTCGACCTCGCGGAGCTCGGCCTGACGCACTGACGCACAGCGGGCGCGACTATGCTGGAGGGCGATGTCGCCGCGGACTCTCCTGCGGCATGCCCGAGATTTCGGAAGAGGCGATCGATACCGTGTCCAGCCCGTCGGACGACAACGACTTCGGAGCGAACGAGTGGCTCGTCGAGGAGCAGTACCAGCTGTTCCGCAAGGACAAGAGCGCTGTCGCGCAGTCGTGGTGGCCCATCCTCGAGCGATACGCAGCCCAGCGCACGTCGGGTGAGGCTGCCACGAGCATGAGCACGTCGCCCGCGCCGGCGGCTCCCGCGAAGGCTCCCGGGAAGCCGGCGCCCGAGCAGGCAGCGCCCGCGCAGGCAGCGCCGGAGCGCGCAGCCGCGCGGCACGCCGCGCCGGCGCGTCCGGCGCAGGCCGCGCAGGCCGCACCGCCGAGCAGGCCCACGCCGCCGCGCCCGCCGGTGCGGGCCGACTCGCGCCCGGACCGTCCCGTCGACTCCGGCGAGGGTCAGCACGCGCAGGATGCTCCGCAGGAGGAGGCCAAGGGGCAGTCCGACACGCCCGCCCCGGCGAGGGCCGACGGCTCGATCGTCGCGCGCACGACCGCGCAGGCCGCCCGCCCGATGCCGGTGCCCGCCGATGCCCCGGCCGCCGCCGTGAAGCAGGCGGCGAAGGCCGAGCAGACCGAGGCGCCCACCGAGCAGCCCGTCGTCACGCCGCTGCGCGGCATGCCCAAGTCGCTCGCCGCCAACATGGACAAGTCGCTCTCGGTGCCGACGGCGACGAGCGTGCGCACCGTGCCGGCGAAGCTGATGATCGACCAGCGCATCGTCATCAACAACCACCTCCGCCGCACGCGCGGCGGCAAGGTCTCGTTCACGCACATCATCGGCTACGCGATCGTGCAGGCGCTCAAGGCGTTCCCGAGCCAGAACGTCTACTACGACGAGGTCGACGGCAAGCCGTCGCTCGTGGTGCCGCCGCACATCAACCTCGGCATCGCCATCGACATGCCGAAGCCCGACGGCACGCGCGCGCTGCTCGTGCCGAGCATCAAGGCGTGCGAGACCATGGACTTCTCGGAGTTCGTCGCCGCCTACGAGGCGATCGTCAAGAAGGCGCGCGCCAACAAGCTCGACGCCGGCGACTTCGCCGGCACGACGATCTCGCTCACGAACCCGGGCGGCATCGGCACCGTGCACTCCGTGCCGCGCCTCATGCAGGGCCAGGGATGCATCATCGGCGTCGGGGCGCTCGACTACCCGGCCGAGTTCATGGGCTCGAGCCCGGAGCGGCTCGCGGATGCGGGCATCGGCAAGACCGTCACGATGACCTCGACCTACGACCACCGCGTCATCCAGGGCGCCGGCTCCGGCGAGTTCCTGAAGATCGTGCAGGGCCTCCTGGTCGGCGAGCAGGACTTCTACCGCGGCATCTTCGCCGACCTCCGGATCCCGTACGAGCCCATCAAGTGGTCGACGGACGTGTCGGTGCGAGCGGCCGACGAGCTCTCGAAGCAGACGCGCGTCACACAGCTCATCAACTCCTTCCGCGTGCGCGGCCATCTGATGGCCGACATCGACCCGCTCGAGTACGTCCAGCGCACGCACCCCGACCTCGAGATCGAGCAGCACGGCCTGTCGTTCTGGGACCTCGACCGCGAGTTCGTCACCGGCGGCTTCGGCGGCAAGCGCTCCGCGCTGCTGCGCGACATCCTCGGCGTGCTCCGCGACTCCTACTGCCGCACGACCGGCATCGAGTACATGCACATCGCCGACCCGGCGCAGCGCCAGTGGTTCCAGAGCCACCTCGAGGTGCCGTACGTCAAGCCCACGCACGACGAGCAGATGCGCATCCTGCGCAAGCTCAACGAGGCGGAGGCGTTCGAGACGTTCCTGCAGACGAAGTACGTCGGCCAGAAGCGCTTCTCGCTCGAGGGCGCCGAGTCGATGATCGCCTTCCTCGACGCGCTGCTCACGGGCTCGGCCGAGGCCGGCCTCGACGAGGTCGCGATCGGCATGCCGCACCGCGGCCGCCTCAACGTGCTCACCTCGATCGCCGGCAAGACCTACGGCCAGGTGTTCCAGGAGTTCGAGGGCGCCGCCGTCTTCCAGGGATCCGGCGACGTGAAGTACCACCTCGGCAACGCGGGCGAGTTCACCGCGGCCGACGGCTCCACGGTCCCCGTGTACCTCGCCGCCAACCCGTCGCACCTCGAGGCCGTCAACGGCGTGCTCGAGGGCATCGTGCGCGCGAAGCAGGACCGGATCGGCAACGGCGAGGCCTCCGTGCTGCCCGTGCTCGTGCACGGCGACGCCGCCATGGCGGGCCAGGGCGTCGTCTTCGAGACGCACCAGCTGTCGCAGCTGCGCGCGTACAAGACCGGCGGCACGATCCACCTCGTCGTGAACAACCAGGTCGGCTTCACGACGCCGCCCACCGAGTCCCGCTCCTCCACCTACGCGACCGACGTCGCGAAGGCGATCCACGCGCCGGTGCTGCACGTGAACGGCGACGACCCCGAGGCGGTCGTGCGCGTCGCGGAGCTGGCCTTCCAGTACCGCCAGGAGTTCAAGCGCGACATCGTCATCGACCTCCTCTGCTACCGCCGCCGCGGGCACAACGAGGGCGACGACCCGACGATGACGCAGCCGCTCATGTACTCGCTCATCGAGGCGAAGCGCTCCGTCCGCACCCTCTACGCCGAGAACCTCGTCGGCCGCGGTGACATCACCGAGGAGGAGTACCAGTCGGCACAGGCGGACTTCCAGGGCAAGCTCGAGCAGGCCTTCATGGAGACGCACGCGGCCGCGACCGGGTCCATGGCGGCCGTCGCCGCCGAACCCGAGCCGGGCGTGAGCGAGCCCGACTCGACCGCGGTCGACGCATCCGTCATCGAGGCCATCGGTGACGCCCACGGCAACCCGCCGGAGGGCTTCCAGGTGCACCCCAAGGTCAAGCAGGTGCTCGACAAGCGCGTGAAGGCGAGCCGCGAGGGCGGCATCGACTGGGCGTTCGGCGAGCTGCTCGCCCTCGGCTCCCTGCTCACCGAGGGCACCCCGGTGCGCATGTCGGGGCAGGACACGCGGCGCGGCACGTTCGTGCAGCGCCACGCGGTCATGCACGATCGCGACAACGGCCAGGAGTGGCTGCCGCTCGCGAACCTCGGCGCCGACCAGGGCCGGCTGTCGATGTACGACTCCCTGCTGAGCGAGTACGCCTCCATGGCGTTCGAGTACGGCTACTCGGTCGAGCGGCCCGACGCGCTCGTGCTTTGGGAGGCGCAGTTCGGCGACTTCGCGAACGGCGCGCAGATCGTCATCGACGAGTTCATCTCGTCCGCCGAGCAGAAGTGGAACCAGCAGTCCTCCCTCGTGCTGCTGCTGCCGCACGGCTACGAGGGCGCCGGCCCCGACCACTCGTCGGCGCGCATCGAGCGCTTCCTGCAGCTCTCCGCCGAGAGCAACATGACGATCGCCCGGCCGTCGACGCCCGCGAGCCACTTCCACCTGCTGCGTCGCCAGGCGTACGCGAGGCCGCGCCGGCCGCTCGTCGTCTTCACGCCGAAGGCGATGCTCCGGCTGCGCGACGCGACGAGCCCGGTCGAGGACTTCACGAGCGGACGCTTCGAGCCGGTGCTCGACGACCGGCAGGTGCAGGATCCGGATGCCGTGACGCGCGTGCTGCTGCACTCCGGCAAGGTCCACTACGACCTGAAGGCGGAGCTCGCGAAGCGCGGCCGCAGCGACATCGCCCTCGTGCGGGTCGAGCAGCTGTACCCGCTGCCCATCGACGAGATCAACGCGGCGGTCGATCGCTACCCGAACGCCTCGCTGCTGTGGGTGCAGGAGGAGCCGCTCAACCAGGGCGCCTGGCCGTTCGTGCACCTCGCGCTCCCCCGGCACCTGCACGGGCGCACGCTCAAGGTCGTCGGACGCGCGCCGTCGGCGAGCCCCGCGACGGGTTCCGCGAAGCGCTCCGCGCAGGAGCTCTCGGCGATCCTGGAGTCCGCGCTC
>JBNJKM010000017.1:0-5236 GCA_051751085.1 Actinomycetota bacterium
CCGCCGCGTCGGGCCTCGCGCTCGGCCCGTGTGACGGCGAGCGTCGCGGGAGCCGCGAGCGGCAGCCGCGCGGCGCCCCCGTCCCAGCGGTGCAGCCGCACGGCGACGCTCGTGACGCGCTCGCGCACGACCTCGGCCGTGCCGAGCACCTGCGCGGCGTCCTGCACCTGCTGGGCCGCGTCCGGCGACGGGTCGACGAGCGCGTGCACGTCGAGCTCCGCCCCCGCGAGCCGGCACCGCGGGTCGCCCGCCGCGAGCACCACCGCCTGCACCGCGGGCTGCGCCAGCAGCGCGTCGAGCACGGCCTCGTGCACGGCAGGATCCTCCACGCCCCACGACCAGGGCGCATCCGTCAGCAGCGCCTCCAGCATCGGACGGCCGAGCACGAACTCGCTCTCGCCGCCCGGGTCGACGACGATGCGCGCCGGCCCGTCGAGGGCCGCGGCCGCCGCGCGCTGCACGCTCGTCGGCACCGGACGCGCGAGCGGATTCCAGGCCTGCATCGCCGCGACGGCCGAGAACATGGGCAGGATGGGCGCGCCGTCGGGGCCCTGCACCGTCACGATGGACAGCTCCTGCGTCTTGTCGATCGTCCGACCGGCCGCGTCGAGACCGGTCTCACCGGCGGCGGCGAGCAGCGGCACGAGCAGCCGCTCGCCGCGCAGCGCGTCGACGACCGCTGCGGGCGCCGCTGAGCCCTCGCCGAGCGCCCGCACCGCCGCGAGGTAGCCCTCGGGCGCGGAGCCGTCGTCACCGGCGTAGGCCGTGTCGTGGTGTCCGAAGGAGCGGCCCGCCCACGGCCTGCCCGCCGAGTCGGCGTCCCGGCCCGGCGTCATCGCCACGCCTCAGTCACCCGCGACGTCGAGCGCTGCGGCGAGCGTGAACGCGCCCGCGTAGAGCGCCTTGCCGACGATCGCACCCTCGACGCCGTGCGGCACGAGCTCTCGGAGCGCCGCGATGTCGTCCAGGCTCGCGATGCCGCCGGAGGCGACCACGGGCTTCTCGGTGCGCTCGGCGACCTGGCGCAGCAGGTCGATGTTCGGGCCCTGCAGCGTGCCGTCCTTCGTGACGTCGGTGACGACGTAGCGGCTGCAGCCCGCCGCCTCGAGGCGGTCGAGCACGTCCCAGAGGTCGCCGCCGTCCTGCGTCCACCCGCGCGCCGCGAGGGTGGTGCCGCGCACGTCGAGCCCGACCGCGATCTGGTCGCCGTACTCCGAGATGACGGAGGCCGTCCACTCCGGGTTCTCGAGCGCGGCGGTGCCGAGGTTGATGCGCTTGACTCCCGTGGCGAGGGCGGCCTCCAGCGAGGCCTCGTCGCGGATGCCGCCGGAGAGCTCGACGTGCACGCGGCCGCGGATCGCCTTGATGACCTTCTTGATCACCGCGCGGTTGTCGCCGCGCCCGAACGCCGCGTCGAGGTCGACGAGGTGCAGCCACTCGGCGCCCTGGCGCACCCAGTCCTCCGCTGCCTCGACCGGGCTGCCGAAGGAGGTCTCGGTGCCCGCTCGTCCCTGCGTCAGCCGGACCGCCTTGCCGCCCGCGACGTCGATGGCGGGCAGCAGCTGGAGCTTGGGCGACTGGTTGAAGTCGGTCATGGGGATCGATGCCTTCCGGATGGGTGCTGGGGAGCTCAGAGGCCGCGCACCCAGTTGCGCAGCAGGCGGATGCCCGCATCCCCCGACTTCTCGGGGTGGAACTGGGTCGCGGAGAGCGGGCCGTTCTCGACGGCGGCGATGAACCGCTCGCCGTGCTCCGCCCACGTCACGCGCGGCTGACGGATGCGCGGGTGCGGTTCGACCGACCACTCGGTCGCCGCGTAGGAGTGCACGAAGTAGAAGCGCTCGTCCCGCAGGCCCGCGAAGAGCGTGGAGTCGTCGGGCGCATCCACCTCGGCCCACCCCATGTGGGGCAGGATGTCGGCCTGCAGCCGGCGCACGGTGCCGGGCCACTCGTCGAGCCCGACCGTCGGGCTGCCGCCCTCGTCGCCCTCCGAGAAGAGCACCTGCATGCCGACGCAGATGCCGAGCACGGGTCGCCCGCCCGCGAGCCGACGGCCGATGAGCTCGCCGCCGCGGATGGCCTGGATGCCGGCCATGCACGCTGCCATGGAGCCCACGCCCGGGACGACGAGGCCGTCGGCGGCGCCGACGCGCGCGCGGTCCGCGGTGAGCGTCACGTCAGCGCCGGCCGCCTCGAGCGCCTTCGCGGCGGAGTGGACGTTGCCGAGGCCGTAGTCCAGCAGTGCCACGGTGGGGCGGGCCGCCATCAGAGGGCGCCCTTCGTGGACGGCACGCCGGTGACGCGGGGGTCGGGCTCGACGGCGACGCGCATCGCCCGCGCGAAGGCCTTGAACTCGGCCTCGGCGATGTGGTGCGGGTCGCGCCCGGCGAGCACCTCGACGTGCGCGGTGATGCGCGCGTTGAGCGTGATCGCCTCGAAGACGTGGCGCACGAGCGAACCGGTGAAGTGACCGCCGATGCGGTGCAGCTCGAAGCCGGCCGGCTCCCCGCTGTGCACGAGGAAGGGGCGGCCGGAGAGGTCGACGACCGCCCGCGCGAGCGCCTCGTCGAGCGGCACGGTCGCGTCGCCGTAGCGGCGCACGCCGGCCTTGTCGCCGAGCGCCTCGGCGAGCGCGAGCCCCAGCGCGATCGCGGTGTCCTCGACCGTGTGGTGGGCGTCGATGTCGGTGTCGCCGGAAGCCTCGACGGTGAGATCGATGAGCGAGTGCTTGGCGAACGCCGTGAGCATGTGGTCGTAGAAGGGCACGCTCGTCGAGATCGACGAGGTCCCGTCGCCGTCGAGGTCGAGCGAGAGGCGGATGCTCGACTCGCTCGTCGTGCGCTCGATGGAAGCAGTGCGGGGCATGCCTCGATCCTATTCCGCGCGCAGCTCTGCCATCGCGGCGAGCAGCGCGCCCGTCTCCGCGCGCGTGCCGGCGGTGATGCGCAGCGTGTGCGGCAGGCCGACGTCGCGCACGAGGATGCCGCGGTCGAGCAGCGCGCGGAAGGTCGCCGCGGGGTCGTCGATGCCGCCGACGAGCACGAAGTTCGCGTCGGACGCGAACGGCCGGTAGCCGAGCGCGGAGAGCTCGTCGACGATCCGGTCGCGCTGCGCGCGCAGCTCGTCGACGCGGGAGAGCATCTCGTCGCTGTGGCGGAGCGCGGCGATGGCCGCCGCCTGGGTGATGGACGACAGGTGGTACGGCAGGCGCACGAGCCGCAGCGCGTCGACGACGGCGGGGTGGGCGGCGAGGTAGCCGACGCGGATGCCCGCGAACGCGAACGCCTTGCTCATGGTGCGCGACACGAGCAGCCGCGGGTAGCGGTCGAGCAGCGTGAGCGCCGTCTGGCTGCGGTCGTGGGCGAACTCCGCGTAGGCCTCGTCGACGAGCACGATGCCGCGCGCCGCCTCGGCCGCGGCCTCGACGACGTCGAGGCCGATGGCGGTGCCGGTCGGGTTGTTCGGCGAGCAGAGGAAGACGACGTCGGGGTCGTGCTCGGCGATCGCCTCGCGGACGGCGGACGGCGTGAGGGTGAAGTCGTCCGCGCGGGGCACCGGCACCCACCGCATCCCCACGCCCTGCGCGAGCAGCGGGTACATCGAGTAGGTGGGCGTGAACGACAGCAGCGTCCTGCCCGGCCCGCCGAAGGCCTGCAGCACGTGCTGCAGCACCTCGTTGGACCCGTTGCCGGCCCACAGCTGCTCGGGCTCGAGCCCGTGCCCGAGGTAGTCGGCGAACGCGCGGCGGAGCGTGTCGAACTCGCGGTCCGGGTAGCGGTTCGCGTCGGGCAGCGCCCGTGCGATCTCCTGCACGATGTCGAGGGCGACGGCCTCGGGCACGCGGTAGGCGTTCTCGTTGACGTTGAGCCGCACGGGGACGTCGAGCTGCGGGGCACCGTAGGGGGTCAGCCCTCGAAGGTCGTCGCGGATGGGGAGATCGTCGAGGCTCGTCACCGAACCAGCCTAGGACGGCGGGCGACGTGCGGAGACGCGTCGGCGGATCAGCGCGAGTAGTGCGCCGGGATCGCGAGCTGCTCGCCCGGCTGGATCGCGCCGACGATGCCGTTGAGCATCTCGATCTCGGCGACCACGTCGCGCGGGTCGGCCTCGGGCGCGACGGTCGCGGCGATCTGCCAGAGGGACTGGCCGGGGAGGACGGTGATGCGCTCGAAGTCGGCGGTCTGGGCCGAGGACGACGCGACCGCGCCGGCGAGGGCGTCTCCGAGGACGCCGGCACCCGCGAGCGTGCCGACGGCGAGGACCGGCGCCGCGACGAGCAGCGCGAGCGCGCGGCGGCCTCGGGGGGTCATGCGGACGCGGGACGTCGGTGCGCCGGTGGTGGTTGCAATGGCGATGGCAGTCATGGCCTGCTCCTCTCGTGGGACTCGCGGCCGGTGCTCGGCCGGGAGCACCGGCCACGAATCTCTGTTTCGAACCTATCTTCGATCGTCCGAGCGAGTCAAGACCTCTGCGTAGATTGATCTGCGCGGATTCCTCCACGACACGCTCGAACGTCTGTGTGATCCGAGCACCCTGTCGGATACGCTTTCGAACCAGGACGAGTCCATCAGGCACCACTGACATCGCGTCCCGGGCGAGAGAGCAGGCATCATGGCGAGGCAGCTGACGGACAAGCAGCAGGCGATCCTGCAGATGATCCAGCGCGCGGTGCGCCAGCGCGGCTACCCGCCGAGCTACCGCGAGATCGGCGACGCCGTGGGGCTCTCGTCGCTGTCGTCCGTCACGCACCAGCTGGGGCAGCTCGAGCTGCAGGGCTACATCCGTCGCGACCCCTCACGGCCGCGCACGATCGAGGTGCTCGTCGACGACGAGATCGACGAGACCGTGGGCAGCATCCAGCAGGCCTCGTTCGTGCCGCTCGTCGGCCGGATCGCCGCCGGCATACCGATCACCGCGGAGGAGCAGGTGGAGGACGTCTTCCCGCTGCCGAAGCAGCTCGTCGGCACGGGTGACCTGTTCATGCTCAAGGTGGTCGGCGACTCGATGATCGACGCCGCGATCTGCGACGGCGACTGGGTGGTCGTGCGCCAGCAGCAGACGGCCGACAACGGTGACATCGTCGCCGCGATGCTCGACGGCGAGGCGACCGTGAAGGTCTTCAAGCAGCGCGACGGGCACACGTGGCTGCTGCCCAGGAACTCGGCGTTCGAGCCGATCCTGGGCGATGCGTCCGATGTGCTCGGCCGCGTGGTCGCGGTGCTGCGCGCGGTCTAGG
>JBNJKM010000018.1:0-1108 GCA_051751085.1 Actinomycetota bacterium
TGTGATGCCCAGGGACGTTGTTTCGTGACACGGGCCTGATCTGCGGGTAGGTGAAGGCCTCCGGTTGTGGAGTGGAGCTGTCTAGTTCACCGCTCCACGCACCAGGAGGCCTTCGTGTCCCACGCTAACGCTGCGCTGACCAAGCGCGCCCGACTCGCCTTGGCTCGGCTGATCGTCGATGACGGCTGGAGCGCCGTCTCGGCGGCCAAGCTCTACATGGTCTCGCCCCCGACCGCCCGCAAATGGGCTGATCGATATCGCGAGCAGGGCGAGGCCGGTATGGAAGATCGCTCCAGCCGGCCCAAGTCCAGCCCCAATCGCACCCCCGACAACACGGTGCGGTCGATCGTGATGTTGCGCTGGCGGCACCGGCTGGGGCCGGTGCAGATCGCCGGCTGGCTCGGTATCGCCGCGTCGACCGTGCATGCGGTGCTCGTGCGCTGCCGCCTGAACCGGCTCAGCACCATCGACCGCGTCACGGGCGAACCGATCCGCCGCTACGAGCACCCGCATCCCGGCTCGCTCATCCACGTCGACGTCACGAAGTTCGGCAACATCCCCGACGGCGGCGGCTGGCGCTATGTCGGCAAGCAGCAAGGCGACCGCAACCGGTCCGCGACCGTCGAGCGCACCGGCACGCCGAGGAACAAGCGCCACCAGCCGCTGCTGGGCACCGGGTTCGTCCACACGGTCGTCGATGACCACTCGCGCGTCGCCTACGCCGAGATCTGCTCCGACGAGCGCGCCGAGACGGCCATCGGCGTGCTCGAGCGCGCGGTCGCCTGGTTCGCGGATCGTGGCGTCACCGTCGAGCGAGTCCTCTCGGACAACGGCTCCGCCTACCGCTCGCACGCGTGGCGCGACGCCTGCGCCGACCTCGGCATCGTCCACAAGCGCACCCGCCCATACCGGCCCCAGACGAACGGCAAGATCGAGCGCTTCCACCGCACCCTCGCCGACGGCTGGGCCTACGCCCGCCGCTACGAGTCAGAGACCGAGCGCCGAGCGCAGCTGCCCGACTGGCTGCACTTCTACAATCACCATCGAGCACACTCCGCCATCGGCGGCACACCCATCAGCAGGCTGAACAACCTGCCTGGACATCACA
>JBNJKM010000019.1:0-1075 GCA_051751085.1 Actinomycetota bacterium
TGTACTGAGCCATCACGTTGGTGACACTCGTGCCGCGGGGGTTGTCCCGTGGGCTGAGTGGATGCGTTCAGTGTTGTAGTGCTCGATGAAGGGCGCAAGCGCGTCGACTCGGGCCTGATTCGTGGTGAACGGTTGGCGGTATGCCCATTCGTTGGCGAGGGTGCGGTTGAAGCGTTCGACCTTGCCGTTCTGCCAAGGGCAGTGGGGCTTGATGAACAGCTGTTCGGCGCCGAGCCCGGCGACCGCCTGACGGAACGCCAGGGCACGGCGATAGGCGAGCGCGTTGTCGGTGATCACCTGTTCGATCCCTTCGATGCCGTGGTCGGCGAAGTAGTCGGCCGCCCGTCGGAGGAAGCCCGCGCAGGTCTCGGATCGCTCGTCGGGGTGGATCTCGGCATAGGCGAGCCGGCTGTGGTCGTCGACGGCGGCATGGACGAAGTCGTAGCCGACTCCTCGGCCGCCGACCTCTTTCGAGCGGCCGTGCAGTCGCCAGCCGCCGCCGTCGGGGATGCGGCCGAGCTTCTTCACGTCGACGTGGACAAGCTCTCCGGGCCGCTCGCGCTCATAGCGGTGCGCGGTCGAGCGCGATGCGCGGATCGACAGGCCGGTGACCGGGTCGCACCACGACAGCCACGGCACCCCATGCCTGGCGAGGATCCGCGAGATCGTCCGGGCGGGGACGCCGGTCTCGGCTGTGAGCCGCAGCGGACCCTGGCGCAGTTCCGCTCGAGCGGCGAGCACCGCCACCTCACGATTATGAGTCGTGCGGTTCGGAGACGAGTGCGGGCGGCTCGAACGGTCGAAGAGCGCCTCGACGCCGCCTTCTCTGAACCGATTGACCCACCGATAGGCGGTCTGACGCGAGACGCCGAGCTCGGCCGCGACATGCGCGACGGGACGGCCGCCGGCGACGCGCTCGACGATCAACGCCCTGCCGAAGGGCGACAGGCGCGGGATAACTTGGGGCACGAGAACCTCCGGGACGTGAAGACCTTGAACAGCTCCACTAAGCCCGGAGGTTCTCCTCGCTCACAAGACCCGAACTGTCACGCACCTCCTGGCGCAGTACAACTAG
>JBNJKM010000020.1:0-430 GCA_051751085.1 Actinomycetota bacterium
ACCGGCAGGCCGGTGACGGGGTGGAGGAACAGCCGCTCCCACACGGCCGTCTCGGCCGCGAGGTCGCGGGCGGTGGCGGCGTCGACGAGGACCTTCCCGTCGAGCAGTGCCGGGAACCGCCAGCCGGCCTCGTCGGCCTGCTCGGCCAGCGCCGGGTCGCGGAGCAGCTCGGTCGCCGGGATCGTGACCGTGACGGTCGCCCGGATCGGGCTGGCACCGTGGAGGTCGTCGGGGCTGACGCCGCACAGCAGCAGCTCCGACATCGCGTCGGCGCGGAACTGGTCGAACGTGCGCGGGTCGTCCTTCGGCTTGGCCTTCGCGGACTGCGTGGCCCGGTCCCAGATCGCGACGCCGACGACCGCGGCCACGTGGAGGCCGACGTCGACCATCCCGTCGCCCGCGTCGACCATCCACGCCGACCGCTCCTCCA
>JBNJKM010000021.1:0-416 GCA_051751085.1 Actinomycetota bacterium
GGAGGCGGAGGAGCGGGAGCTGCTCGCGGCCCGCTTCGCCCGCGTGCAGGAGGAGGGCGGCCCGGCCGTTGCGGGGCTGCGGGAGGCGGCGTCGATGCTCGCGGCGGAGCTGCGGCAGTCGGATCGCGGCGTGGAGCGGCGGATGGCCGACGCGTGGACCATCGTCAACCAGCTGCCCGCGACCCACGCGGCGCACAAGGCCGGCCGCATCAGCGCCGGCCACCTGCGCGTCATCGAGCAGGCCACGCACGCGCTGCGCCTCGACGACACCGCCGACCCGGCCGAGACCGCGAGGGTCGAGCGCGAGCTGGTGGCGATCGCCGAGACCACCACGCCCGGCAGGCTCCGTGCACGCGCCAAGATCGTGGTGGATCGGGTGCTGACGGCGCCGCTGCAGCAGCGGCACGACCGGGCGG
>JBNJKM010000022.1:0-416 GCA_051751085.1 Actinomycetota bacterium
CGAGGCGGAGGAGCGGGAGCTGCTCGCGGCCCGCTTCGCCCGCGTGCAGGACGAGGGCGGCCCGGCAGTGTCGGGGCTGCGGGAGGCGGCGTCGATGCTCGCCGCGGAGCTGCGGCAGTCGGATCGCGGCGTCGAGCGGCGGATGGCCGACGCGTGGACGATCGTCACCCAGCTGCCCGCGACGCATGCGGCGCACAAGGCCGGCCGCATCAGCGCCGGCCACCTGCGCGTCATCGAGCAGGCCACGCACGCGCTGCGCCTCGACGACACGGCCGACCCGGCGGAGACCGCGAGGGTCGAGCGGGAGCTCGTGGCGATCGCCGAGACCACCACGCCCGGCAGGCTCCGTGCACGCGCCAAGATCGTGGTGGATCGGGTGCTGACGGCGCCGCTGCAGCAGCGGCATGACCGGGCGA